>NZ_JAOWIC010000040.1:0-27313 GCF_030332305.1 Citrobacter sp. Ct235 | reverse complement strand
CTGACCGCTGCCATCACTACCGTACTGGCTAAAACCTACGGCGGTGCTGCTCGCGCATTCGATCAGATCGATAACGCGCCGGAAGAAAAAGCTCGTGGTATCACCATCAACACCTCTCACGTTGAATATGACACCCCGACTCGCCACTACGCGCACGTAGACTGCCCGGGCCACGCCGACTATGTTAAAAACATGATCACCGGTGCTGCGCAGATGGACGGCGCGATCCTGGTTGTTGCTGCGACTGACGGCCCGATGCCGCAGACTCGTGAGCACATCCTGCTGGGTCGTCAGGTAGGCGTTCCGTACATCATCGTGTTCCTGAACAAATGCGACATGGTTGATGACGAAGAACTGCTGGAACTGGTAGAGATGGAAGTTCGTGAACTGCTGTCTCAGTACGATTTCCCGGGCGACGACACGCCGATCGTTCGTGGTTCTGCTCTGAAAGCGCTGGAAGGCGAAGCAGAGTGGGAAGCGAAAATCATCGAACTGGCTGGCTTCCTGGATTCTTACATCCCGGAACCAGAGCGTGCGATTGACAAGCCGTTCCTGCTGCCGATCGAAGACGTATTCTCCATCTCCGGTCGTGGTACCGTTGTTACCGGTCGTGTAGAGCGCGGTATCATCAAAGTTGGCGAAGAAGTTGAAATCGTTGGTATCAAAGAGACTGCCAAGTCTACCTGTACTGGCGTTGAAATGTTCCGCAAACTGCTGGACGAAGGCCGTGCGGGTGAGAACGTAGGTGTTCTGCTGCGTGGTATCAAACGTGAAGAAATCGAACGTGGTCAGGTACTGGCTAAGCCGGGTACCATCAAGCCGCACACAATGTTCGAATCCGAAGTGTACATTCTGTCCAAAGACGAAGGCGGCCGTCATACTCCGTTCTTCAAAGGCTACCGTCCGCAGTTCTACTTCCGTACAACTGACGTGACTGGCACCATCGAACTGCCGGAAGGCGTAGAGATGGTAATGCCGGGCGACAACATCAAAATGGTTGTTACCCTGATCCACCCGATCGCGATGGACGACGGTCTGCGTTTCGCAATCCGTGAAGGCGGCCGTACCGTTGGTGCGGGCGTTGTTGCTAAAGTAATGAGCTAATTATTTACTCATTAGTTCTGCACTTAAAAAGGGCGCTTCGGCGCCCTTTTTGCTGCCTGTGATTTGGTTGTCACATTTACTCGCAATTTTTACTTCGCTCCCGTTGCGTAGAGAGAATTGTGCTATTGTAATCATAACTATTCTCATTTACACTCTGCGCAGAAATTGAACGGGAGCGATCATGTACGTTTGTTTGTGTAATGGTGTAAGTGATAAAAAAATTCGCCAGGCGGTACGTCAGTTTCATCCTCAATCCTTCCAACAGTTACGCAAGTTTATACCTGTGGGAAATCAATGTGGTAAATGCGTTCGGGCAGCACGCGAAGTGATGCAGGATGAGTTAATGCAAATGCCAGAATTTAAAGAGATCGCCTGAGTCACACTCTTTTTTTTGACATCCCTGTAGCCCCATCTATGCTCTGGAGAGTGGAAGCGGAGGGACTATAAAATGAAAGGTGATGTTAAAATCATAAATTATCTCAATAAACTATTGGGAAATGAGCTTGTCGCGATCAACCAGTATTTTCTCCATGCACGTATGTTCAAAAATTGGGGACTTACCCGCCTCAATGACGTCGAGTACCATGAATCCATCGATGAGATGAAACACGCGGATAAATATATTGAGCGTATTTTGTTCCTGGAAGGGATCCCGAACCTGCAGGATCTCGGTAAGTTGGGGATTGGCGAAGATGTTGAAGAGATGCTGCAGTCCGATCTCAGATTAGAGCTCGAAGGGGCGAAAAACTTACGTGAAGCGATCGCCTATGCTGATACCGTTCATGATTATGTCAGCCGGGATATGATGATCGAAATCCTCGCGGATGAAGAAGGGCATATCGACTGGCTGGAGACTGAACTGGATCTCATCTCGAAAATTGGCCTGCAAAATTATCTGCAGTCGCAAATTAAAGTGACCAGTTAATCGCTTCAGAAGTGAAACGGTAACATCCGGTGATGAAACCCGCAGCCGCCAGAAATGGCCCAAAAGGCAGCGGGTTTTTTAATACCGACTTTCCATGAATTATCCCCAATGCTGCGATACCAGAACACGCCAACAGCGCCGCCCAAAAGACCAAAAATGGTAATGACATCCACCCATGCCAGGCACCCAGCGCGGCAAGGAGTTTCACATCACCATAGCCGAGTCCTTCTCTCTTACGAACCAACCGATAGCTCCAGTAGATAAAGGCAAAACTGGCGTAGCCTGCAATGGCACCCCATACGGCATCTGCAAGTTGTGCCGGGATGATGCACAGGTGAAAGAGGAGTCCGCCCCATAGCAATGGGCAGGTAAACCGGTCCGGCAGTTGTCCGCTGCGCACATCGCAGAAACTAAGAGACAAAGACAATGCGGTATATAGCAGCAGAAAGGGCAGGGCAGCGACCATCAGGTATCCTCCATCAATCCTGTCGCTACTTTAAAGAAGGCTAATGAGGGAGCAAGGTACTATTATGAGTATTGCGAGCGACTTTCCTGCTCAATTGCCGCGTTTCATTCACTACATAAAAGCCTGGAACCCTACTCGCATTACGGACGAAGTGATTAATATCTACGCGACACTTGCTTCAGTCTGATATTTACGTATAATGCGCGGGCTTGTCTTAATCGACGGCAGGTTCGATTTGAACCTCAGATAGCCGATTTGGCTATCTAACAATGCTCCCAATCGGGGGGCTACGTAAGAACGGTTACACTCTCCCATCAATCGTAATGGGTCTGAGGAGTAATCATTTTCGTTTATAAAATAATTGGAGCTCTGGTCTCATGCAGAACCAAAGAATCCGTATCCGCCTTAAAGCGTTTGATCATCGTCTGATCGATCAATCAACCGCGGAAATCGTCGAGACTGCTAAGCGCACTGGTGCGCAAGTCCGTGGTCCGATCCCGCTGCCGACCCGCAAAGAGCGCTTCACCGTTCTGATCTCTCCGCACGTTAACAAAGACGCGCGCGATCAGTACGAAATCCGCACTCACAAGCGTCTGGTTGACATCGTTGAGCCAACCGAGAAAACCGTTGATGCTCTGATGCGTCTGGACCTGGCTGCCGGTGTAGACGTGCAGATCAGCCTGGGTTAATCAGGTCATCGAGCGATTGAGAGGTTGATACAATGATTGGTTTAGTCGGTAAAAAAGTGGGTATGACCCGCATCTTCACTGAAGATGGCGTCTCTATCCCAGTAACCGTAATCGAAGTTGAAGCAAACCGTGTTACTCAGGTTAAAGACCTGGCTAACGATGGCTATCGTGCTGTTCAGGTTACCACCGGTGCTAAAAAAGCTAACCGTGTAACCAAGCCGGAAGCTGGCCATTTCGCTAAAGCTGGCGTTGAAGCTGGCCGCGGCCTGTGGGAGTTCCGTCTGGCTGAAGGTGAAGAATTCACCGTTGGTCAGAGCATCAGCGTAGAACTGTTTGCTGAAGTTAAAAAAGTTGACGTAACTGGCACCTCTAAAGGTAAAGGTTTCGCTGGTACCGTTAAGCGCTGGAACTTCCGTACCCAGGACGCGACTCACGGTAACTCCTTGTCTCACCGCGTTCCGGGTTCTATCGGTCAGAACCAGACTCCGGGCAAAGTGTTCAAAGGCAAGAAGATGGCAGGTCAGCTGGGTAACGAACGTGTAACCGTTCAGAGCCTGGACGTAGTACGTGTTGACGCTGAGCGCAACCTGCTGCTGGTTAAAGGTGCTGTCCCGGGTGCAACCGGTAGCGACCTGATCGTTAAACCAGCTGTGAAGGCGTAAGGGGATAGCAATGGAATTAGTATTGAAAGACGCGCAGAGCGCGCTGACTGTTTCCGAAACTACCTTCGGTCGTGATTTCAACGAAGCGCTGGTTCACCAGGTTGTTGTTGCTTATGCAGCTGGTGCTCGTCAGGGTACTCGTGCTCAGAAGACTCGTGCTGAAGTAACTGGTTCCGGCAAAAAGCCGTGGCGCCAGAAAGGTACCGGCCGTGCGCGTTCAGGTTCTATCAAGAGCCCGATCTGGCGTTCCGGTGGCGTGACCTTCGCTGCTCGCCCGCAGGACCACAGTCAAAAAGTTAACAAGAAGATGTACCGCGGCGCGCTGAAAAGCATTCTGTCCGAACTGGTACGTCAGGATCGTCTGATCGTTGTCGAGAAGTTCTCTGTTGAAGCGCCTAAAACTAAGCTGCTGGCACAGAAACTGAAAGACATGGCTCTGGAAGATGTGTTGATCATCACCGGTGAGCTGGACGAAAATCTGTTCCTCGCAGCACGTAACCTGCACAAGGTTGACGTTCGCGATGCAACGGGTATCGACCCGGTTAGCCTGATCGCCTTCGACAAAGTCGTAATGACTGCTGATGCTGTTAAGCAAGTTGAGGAGATGCTGGCATGATTCGTGAAGAACGTCTGCTGAAGGTGCTGCGTGCACCGCACGTTTCTGAAAAAGCGTCTACTGCGATGGAAAAAACTAACACCATCGTTCTCAAAGTTGCTAAAGACGCGACCAAAGCAGAGATCAAAGCTGCTGTGCAGAAACTGTTTGAAGTCGAAGTCGAAGTCGTTAACACCCTGGTAGTTAAAGGGAAAGTTAAACGTCACGGACAGCGTATCGGTCGTCGTAGCGACTGGAAAAAAGCTTACGTCACCCTGAAAGAAGGCCAGAATCTGGACTTCGTTGGCGGCGCTGAGTAAGTCGGAGGAGTAATACAATGGCAGTTGTTAAATGTAAACCGACATCTCCGGGTCGTCGCCACGTCGTTAAAGTGGTTAACCCTGAGCTGCACAAGGGCAAACCTTTTGCTCCGTTGCTGGAAAAAAACAGCAAATCCGGTGGTCGTAACAACAATGGCCGTATCACCACTCGTCATATCGGTGGTGGCCACAAGCAGGCGTACCGTATTGTTGACTTCAAACGCAACAAAGATGGTATCCCGGCAGTTGTTGAACGTCTTGAGTACGATCCGAACCGTTCCGCGAACATCGCGCTGGTTCTGTACAAAGACGGTGAGCGCCGTTACATCCTGGCCCCTAAAGGCCTGAAAGCTGGCGACCAGATCCAATCTGGCGTTGATGCTGCAATCAAACCAGGCAACACCCTGCCGATGCGCAATATCCCGGTTGGTTCTACCGTTCATAACGTAGAAATGAAACCAGGAAAAGGCGGTCAGCTGGCACGTTCCGCTGGTACTTACGTTCAGATCGTTGCTCGTGATGGTGCTTATGTCACCCTGCGTCTGCGTTCTGGTGAAATGCGTAAAGTCGAAGCAGACTGCCGTGCAACTCTGGGCGAAGTTGGCAATGCTGAGCATATGCTGCGCGTTCTGGGTAAAGCAGGTGCTGCACGCTGGCGTGGTGTTCGTCCGACCGTTCGCGGTACCGCGATGAACCCAGTCGACCACCCACATGGTGGTGGTGAAGGTCGTAACTTTGGTAAGCACCCGGTAACTCCGTGGGGCGTTCAGACCAAAGGTAAGAAGACCCGCAGCAACAAGCGTACTGATAAATTCATCGTACGTCGCCGTAGCAAATAATTTTAGAGGATAAGCCATGCCACGTTCTCTCAAGAAAGGTCCTTTTATTGACCTGCACTTGCTGAAGAAGGTAGAGAAAGCGGTGGAAAGCGGAGACAAGAAGCCCCTGCGCACTTGGTCCCGTCGTTCAACGATCTTTCCTAACATGATCGGTTTGACCATCGCTGTCCATAATGGTCGTCAGCACGTTCCAGTATTCGTAACCGATGAAATGGTCGGTCACAAACTGGGTGAATTCGCACCGACTCGTACTTATCGCGGCCACGCTGCTGATAAAAAAGCGAAGAAGAAATAAGGTAGGAGGAAGAGATGGAAACTATCGCTAAACATCGCCATGCTCGTTCTTCTGCTCAGAAGGTTCGCCTTGTTGCTGACCTGATTCGCGGTAAGAAAGTGTCGCAGGCTCTGGATATTCTGACCTACACCAATAAGAAAGCGGCTGTACTGGTCAAGAAGGTACTGGAATCTGCCATTGCTAACGCTGAACACAACGATGGCGCTGACATTGACGATCTGAAAGTTACGAAAATTTTCGTAGACGAAGGCCCGAGCATGAAGCGCATTATGCCGCGTGCAAAAGGTCGTGCAGATCGCATCCTGAAGCGCACCAGCCACATTACTGTGGTTGTGTCCGATCGCTGAGACTCTGGAGACTAGCAATGGGTCAGAAAGTACATCCTAATGGTATTCGCCTGGGTATTGTAAAACCATGGAACTCTACCTGGTTTGCGAACACCAAAGAATTCGCTGACAACCTGGACAGCGATTTTAAAGTACGTCAGTACCTGACTAAGGAACTGGCTAAAGCGTCTGTATCTCGTATCGTTATCGAGCGTCCGGCTAAGAGCATCCGTGTGACTATTCACACTGCTCGTCCGGGCATCGTTATCGGTAAGAAAGGCGAAGACGTAGAAAAACTGCGTAAGGTCGTAGCGGATATCGCTGGCGTTCCTGCACAGATCAATATCGCCGAAGTTCGTAAGCCTGAACTGGACGCAAAACTGGTTGCTGACAGCATCACTTCACAGCTGGAACGTCGCGTTATGTTCCGTCGTGCGATGAAGCGTGCTGTACAGAACGCAATGCGTCTGGGCGCTAAAGGGATTAAAGTTGAAGTTAGCGGCCGTCTGGGCGGCGCGGAAATCGCACGTACCGAATGGTACCGCGAAGGTCGCGTACCGCTGCACACTCTGCGTGCTGACATCGACTACAACACCTCTGAAGCGCACACCACTTACGGTGTAATCGGCGTTAAGGTATGGATCTTCAAAGGCGAGATCCTGGGTGGTATGGCTGCTGTTGAACAACCGGAAAAACCGGCTGCTCAACCTAAAAAGCAGCAGCGTAAAGGCCGTAAATAAGGAGCGTCGCTGATGTTACAACCAAAGCGTACAAAATTCCGTAAAATGCACAAAGGCCGTAACCGCGGTCTGGCTGCTGGCGCGGATGTTAGCTTCGGCAGCTTCGGTCTGAAAGCTGTTGGCCGTGGTCGTCTGACTGCCCGTCAGATCGAAGCAGCACGTCGTGCTATGACCCGTGCAGTTAAGCGTCAAGGTAAGATCTGGATCCGCGTATTCCCGGACAAACCGATCACTGAAAAGCCGCTGGCAGTGCGTATGGGTAAAGGTAAAGGTAACGTGGAGTATTGGGTTGCCTTGATTCAGCCGGGTAAAGTCCTGTATGAAATGGACGGCGTACCGGAAGAGCTGGCCCGTGAAGCATTCAAGCTGGCAGCAGCGAAACTGCCGATTAAAACCACCTTTGTAACTAAGACGGTGATGTAATGAAAGCAAAAGAGCTGCGTGAGAAGAGTGTTGAAGAGCTGAACACCGAGCTGCTGAACCTGCTGCGTGAGCAGTTCAACCTGCGTATGCAGGCTGCAAGTGGCCAGCTGCAACAGTCTCACCTGTTGAAGCAAGTGCGTCGTGATGTCGCACGCGTTAAGACTTTACTGACTGAGAAGGCGGGTGCGTAATGACCGATAAAATCCGTACTCTGCAAGGTCGCGTTGTTAGCGACAAAATGGAGAAATCCATTGTTGTTGCTATCGAACGTTTTGTGAAACACCCGATCTACGGTAAATTCATTAAGCGTACGACCAAACTGCACGTACATGACGAGAACAACGAATGCGGTATCGGCGACAAGGTTGAAATCCGTGAATGCCGTCCGCTGTCCAAGACTAAGTCCTGGACGCTGGTTCGCGTTGTAGAGAAAGCGGTTCTGTAATACAGTACGCGTTCTCAACGAATAAACGGCTCAGCGATGGGCCGTTTATTTTTTCTACCCATATCCTGAGAGCGGTGTTATAATGCCGCGCCCTAGATATGGGGCTTTTTTAACGACCTGATTTCGGGTCTCAGTAGTAGTTGACATTAGCGGAGCACTAAAATGATCCAAGAACAGACTATGCTGAACGTCGCCGACAACTCCGGTGCACGTCGCGTAATGTGTATCAAGGTTCTGGGTGGCTCGCACCGTCGCTACGCAGGCGTAGGCGACATCATCAAGATCACCATCAAAGAAGCAATTCCGCGTGGTAAGGTCAAAAAAGGTGATGTGCTGAAGGCGGTAGTGGTGCGCACCAAGAAGGGTGTTCGTCGCCCGGACGGTTCTGTCATTCGCTTCGATGGTAATGCATGCGTTATTTTAAACAATAACAGCGAGCAACCTATCGGTACGCGTATTTTTGGGCCGGTAACTCGTGAACTTCGTAATGAGAAGTTCATGAAAATTATCTCTCTGGCACCAGAAGTACTCTAAGGAGCGAATCATGGCAGCGAAAATCCGTCGTGATGACGAAGTTATCGTGTTAACCGGTAAAGATAAAGGTAAACGCGGTAAAGTTAAGAATGTCTTGTCTTCCGGCAAGGTCATCGTTGAAGGTATCAACCTGGTTAAGAAACACCAGAAGCCGGTTCCGGCTCTGAACCAACCAGGCGGCATTGTAGAGAAAGAAGCAGCTATTCAGATCTCTAACATTGCACTCTTCAATGCGGCAACCGGCAAGGCTGACCGTGTAGGCTTTAGATTCGAAGACGGCAAAAAAGTCCGTTTCTTCAAGTCTAACAGCGAAACTATCAAGTAATTTGGAGTAGTACGATGGCGAAACTGCATGATTACTACAAAGACGAAGTAGTTAATAAACTCATGACTGAGTTTAACTACAATTCTGTCATGCAAGTCCCTCGGGTCGAGAAGATCACCCTGAACATGGGTGTTGGTGAAGCGATCGCTGACAAGAAACTGCTGGATAACGCAGCAGCTGACCTGACAGCAATCTCCGGTCAAAAACCGTTGATCACCAAAGCACGCAAATCTGTTGCAGGCTTCAAAATCCGTCAGGGCTATCCGATCGGCTGTAAAGTAACTCTGCGTGGCGAACGCATGTGGGAGTTCTTTGAGCGCCTGATCACTATTGCTGTACCGCGTATCCGTGACTTCCGTGGCTTGTCCGCTAAGTCATTCGATGGTCGTGGTAACTACAGCATGGGTGTCCGTGAGCAGATCATCTTCCCAGAAATCGACTACGATAAAGTCGACCGCGTTCGTGGTTTGGATATTACCATTACCACTACTGCGAAATCTGACGAAGAAGGCCGTGCTCTGCTGGCTGCCTTTGACTTCCCGTTCCGCAAGTAAGGTAGGGTTACTGAATGGCTAAGCAATCAATGAAAGCACGCGAAGTAAAACGCGTAGCTTTAGCTGATAAATACTTCGCGAAACGCGCTGAACTGAAAGCGATCATCTCTGATGTGAACGCTTCCGACGAAGATCGTTGGAACGCTGTTCTTAAGCTGCAGTCTCTGCCGCGTGATTCCAGCCCGTCTCGTCAGCGTAACCGCTGCCGTCAAACAGGTCGTCCACATGGTTATGTGGGCAAGTTCGGGTTGAGCCGTATCAAGTTACGTGAAGCCGCAATGCGCGGTGAAGTACCAGGCTTGAAAAAGGCTAGCTGGTAATTGTCACCAATTGAATCACGGGAGTAAAGACAGATGAGCATGCAAGATCCGATCGCGGATATGCTGACCCGTATCCGTAACGGTCAGGCCGCGAACAAAGCTGCGGTCACCATGCCTTCCTCCAAGCTGAAAGTGGCAATTGCCAACGTGCTGAAGGAAGAAGGTTTTATTGAAGATTTTAAAGTTGAAGGCGACACCAAGCCGGAACTGGAACTGACTCTTAAGTATTTCCAGGGTAAAGCTGTTGTAGAAAGCATTCAGCGTGTCAGTCGCCCAGGTCTGCGCATCTACAAACGTAAAGATGAGCTGCCGAAAGTTATGGCGGGTCTGGGTATCGCGGTTGTTTCTACCTCTAAAGGTGTTATGACTGATCGTGCAGCGCGCCAGGCTGGTCTTGGTGGCGAAATTATCTGCTACGTAGCCTAATCGGAGGAAAAAATGTCTCGTGTTGCTAAAGCACCGGTCGTTGTTCCTGCCGGCGTTGATGTAAAAATCAACGGTCAGGTTATTACGATCAAAGGTAAAAACGGCGAGCTGACTCGTACTCTCAACGATGCTGTTGAAGTTAAACATGCAGATAATGCACTGACCTTCGGTCCGCGTGATGGTTACGTAGACGGTTGGGCTCAGGCTGGTACCGCGCGTGCCCTGCTGAACTCAATGGTTATCGGTGTTACCGAAGGCTTCACTAAGAAGCTGCAGCTGGTTGGTGTAGGTTATCGTGCAGCGGTTAAAGGGAACGTAGTAAACCTGTCTTTAGGTTTCTCGCATCCAGTTGACCATCAACTGCCGGCAGGGATTACTGCAGAATGTCCGACTCAAACTGAAATCGTGCTGAAAGGCGCTGATAAGCAGGTAATCGGCCAGGTTGCAGCAGATCTGCGTGCCTACCGTCGTCCTGAGCCTTACAAAGGCAAGGGTGTTCGTTACGCCGACGAAGTCGTGCGTACCAAAGAGGCTAAGAAGAAGTAAGGTAACACTATGGATAAGAAATCTGCTCGTATCCGTCGTGCGACCCGCGCACGCCGCAAGCTCAAAGAGCTGGGCGCAACTCGCCTGGTGGTACATCGTACCCCGCGTCATATTTACGCACAGGTAATTGCACCGAACGGTTCTGAAGTTCTGGTAGCTGCTTCTACTGTAGAAAAAGCTATCGCTGAACAACTGAAGTACACCGGTAACAAAGACGCGGCTGCAGCTGTGGGTAAAGCTGTCGCTGAACGCGCTCTGGAAAAAGGCATCAAAGATGTGTCCTTTGACCGTTCCGGGTTCCAATATCATGGTCGTGTCCAGGCACTGGCAGATGCTGCCCGTGAAGCTGGCCTTCAGTTCTAAGGTAGAGGTGTAAGATGGCTCACATCGAAAAACAAGCTGGCGAACTGCAGGAAAAGCTGATCGCGGTAAACCGCGTATCTAAAACCGTAAAAGGTGGTCGTATTTTCTCCTTCACAGCTCTGACTGTAGTAGGCGATGGTAACGGTCGCGTTGGTTTTGGTTACGGTAAAGCGCGTGAAGTTCCAGCAGCGATCCAGAAAGCGATGGAAAAAGCCCGTCGCAATATGATTAACGTCGCGCTGAACAACGGCACCCTGCAACACCCGGTTAAAGGTGTTCACACGGGGTCTCGTGTATTCATGCAGCCAGCTTCCGAAGGTACCGGTATCATCGCCGGTGGTGCAATGCGCGCCGTTCTGGAAGTTGCTGGGGTTCATAACGTTCTGGCTAAAGCATATGGTTCCACCAACCCGATCAACGTGGTTCGTGCAACTATTGATGGCCTGGAAAATATGAATTCTCCAGAAATGGTCGCTGCCAAGCGTGGTAAATCCGTTGAAGAAATTCTGGGGAAATAAACCATGGCAAAGACTATTAAAATTACTCAAACCCGCAGTGCAATCGGTCGTCTGCCGAAACATAAGGCAACGCTGCTTGGCCTGGGTCTGCGTCGTATTGGTCACACCGTAGAGCGCGAGGATACTCCTGCTGTTCGTGGTATGGTCAACGCGGTTTCCTTCATGGTTAAAGTTGAGGAGTAAGAGATGCGTTTAAATACTCTGTCTCCGGCCGAAGGCTCCAAAAAGGCGGGTAAACGCCTGGGTCGTGGTATCGGTTCTGGCCTCGGTAAAACCGGTGGTCGTGGTCACAAAGGTCAGAAGTCTCGTTCTGGCGGTGGCGTACGTCGCGGTTTCGAGGGCGGCCAGATGCCTCTGTATCGTCGTCTGCCGAAATTCGGCTTCACTTCTCGTAAAGCAGCGATTACAGCCGAAGTTCGTCTGTCTGACCTGGCTAAAGTAGAAGGCGGTGTTGTAGACCTGAACACGCTGAAAGCGGCTAACATTATCGGTATCCAGATCGAGTTCGCGAAAGTGATCCTGGCTGGTGAAGTCACTACTCCGGTAACTGTTCGTGGTCTGCGTGTTACTAAAGGCGCTCGTGCTGCTATCGAAGCTGCTGGCGGTAAAATCGAGGAATAAGTAGCAGATGGCTAAACAACCGGGATTAGATTTTCAAAGTGCCAAAGGTGGCTTAGGCGAGCTGAAACGCAGACTGCTGTTTGTTATCGGTGCGCTTATTGTGTTCCGTATTGGCTCTTTCATTCCGATCCCTGGTATTGATGCCGCTGTCCTTGCCAAACTGCTTGAGCAACAGCGAGGCACCATCATTGAAATGTTTAACATGTTCTCTGGTGGTGCTCTCAGCCGTGCTTCTATCTTTGCCCTGGGTATTATGCCGTACATTTCGGCATCAATTATTATCCAGCTGCTGACGGTGGTTCACCCAACGTTAGCGGAAATCAAGAAAGAAGGGGAGTCTGGTCGTCGTAAGATCAGCCAGTACACCCGCTACGGTACTCTGGTGCTGGCAATATTCCAGTCGATCGGTATTGCTACCGGTCTGCCGAATATGCCTGGTATGCAAGGTCTGGTTATGAACCCAGGCTTTGCATTCTACTTCACCGCTGTTGTTAGTCTGGTCACAGGGACGATGTTCCTGATGTGGTTGGGCGAACAGATTACTGAACGTGGTATCGGTAACGGTATCTCGATCATTATCTTCGCCGGTATTGTCGCGGGACTCCCGCCAGCCATTGCCCATACTATCGAGCAAGCGCGTCAAGGCGACCTGCACTTCCTCGTGTTGCTGTTGGTTGCAGTATTAGTATTTGCAGTGACGTTCTTTGTTGTATTTGTTGAGCGTGGTCAACGCCGCATTGTGGTAAACTACGCGAAACGTCAGCAGGGTCGTCGTGTCTATGCTGCACAGAGCACACATTTACCGCTGAAAGTGAATATGGCGGGGGTAATCCCGGCAATCTTCGCTTCCAGTATTATTCTGTTCCCGGCAACCATCGCGTCATGGTTCGGGGGCGGTACTGGTTGGAACTGGCTGACAACAATTTCGCTGTATTTGCAGCCTGGGCAACCGCTTTATGTGTTACTCTATGCGTCTGCAATCATCTTCTTCTGTTTCTTCTACACGGCGTTGGTCTTCAACCCGCGTGAAACAGCAGATAACCTGAAGAAGTCCGGTGCATTTGTACCAGGGATTCGTCCGGGAGAGCAAACGGCGAAGTATATCGATAAAGTAATGACCCGCCTGACTTTGGTTGGTGCGCTCTACATTACCTTTATCTGCCTGATCCCGGAGTTCATGCGTGATGCAATGAAAGTACCGTTCTACTTCGGTGGGACCTCACTGCTTATCGTTGTTGTCGTGATTATGGACTTTATGGCTCAAGTGCAAACTCTGATGATGTCTAGTCAGTACGAGTCTGCATTGAAGAAGGCGAACCTGAAAGGCTACGGCCGATAATTGGTCGCCCGAGAAGTTACGGAGAGTAAAAATGAAAGTTCGTGCTTCCGTCAAGAAATTATGCCGTAACTGCAAAATCGTTAAGCGTGATGGTGTCATCCGTGTGATTTGCAGTGCCGAGCCGAAGCATAAACAGCGCCAAGGCTGATTTATTCGCATATTTTTCTTGCAAAGTTGGGTTGAGCTGGCTAGATTAGCCAGCCAATCTTTTGTATGTCTGTACGTTTCCATTTGAGTATCCTGAAAACGGGCTTTTCAGCATGGTGCGTACATATTAAATAGTAGGAGTGCATAGTGGCCCGTATAGCAGGCATTAACATTCCTGATCAAAAACATGCTGTGATCGCGTTAACGTCGATCTACGGCATCGGTAAGACCCGTTCTAAAGCCATTCTGGCTTCAGCGGGTATCGCTGAAAATGTTAAGATCAGTGAGCTGTCTGAAGGACAAATCGACACGCTGCGTGACGAAGTTGCCAAATTTGTCGTTGAAGGTGATCTGCGCCGTGAAATCAGCATGAGCATCAAGCGCCTGATGGATCTTGGTTGCTATCGCGGTTTGCGTCATCGTCGTGGTCTGCCAGTGCGCGGTCAGCGTACTAAGACCAACGCACGTACCCGTAAGGGTCCGCGCAAACCGATCAAGAAATAATCGGGGTGATTGAATAATGGCAAAGGCACCAATTCGTGCACGTAAACGTGTAAGAAAACAAGTCTCTGACGGCGTGGCTCATATCCATGCTTCTTTCAACAACACCATCGTGACTATCACTGATCGTCAGGGTAACGCGCTGGGTTGGGCAACAGCCGGTGGTTCCGGTTTCCGTGGTTCTCGCAAATCTACTCCGTTCGCAGCTCAGGTTGCAGCAGAGCGTTGCGCTGACGCCGTAAAAGAATACGGTATCAAGAATCTGGAAGTTATGGTTAAAGGTCCGGGTCCAGGCCGCGAATCTACTATTCGTGCTCTGAACGCCGCTGGTTTCCGCATCACTAATATTACTGATGTGACTCCGATCCCTCATAACGGTTGTCGTCCGCCGAAAAAACGCCGCGTATAACGCTTCGTTTTCCAGGTTTGTTGGAGAAAGAAAATGGCAAGATATTTGGGTCCTAAGCTCAAGCTGAGCCGTCGTGAGGGCACCGACTTATTCCTTAAGTCTGGCGTTCGCGCGATCGATACCAAGTGTAAAATTGAACAAGCTCCTGGCCAGCACGGTGCGCGTAAACCGCGTCTGTCTGACTATGGTGTGCAGTTGCGTGAAAAGCAAAAAGTTCGCCGTATCTACGGTGTGCTGGAGCGTCAGTTCCGTAACTACTACAAAGAAGCAGCACGTCTGAAAGGCAACACCGGTGAAAACCTGTTGGCTCTGCTGGAAGGTCGTCTGGACAACGTTGTATACCGTATGGGCTTCGGCGCCACTCGTGCAGAAGCACGTCAGCTGGTTAGTCATAAAGCGATTATGGTAAACGGTCGTGTTGTTAACATCGCTTCTTATCAGGTTAGTCCGAATGACGTTGTTAGCATTCGTGAGAAAGCGAAGAAGCAGTCTCGCGTGAAAGCCGCTCTGGAGCTGGCTGAGCAGCGTGAAAAGCCAACCTGGCTGGAAGTTGATGCTGGCAAGATGGAAGGTACGTACAAGCGTAAGCCTGAGCGTTCTGATCTGTCTGCGGACATTAACGAACACCTGATCGTCGAGCTTTACTCCAAGTAAAGCTTAGTACCAAAGAGAGGACACAATGCAGGGTTCTGTGACAGAGTTTCTAAAACCGCGCCTGGTAGATATCGAGCAAGTGAGTTCGACGCACGCCAAGGTGACCCTTGAGCCTTTAGAGCGTGGCTTCGGCCATACTCTGGGTAACGCACTGCGCCGTATTCTGCTCTCATCGATGCCGGGTTGCGCGGTGACCGAGGTTGAGATTGATGGTGTACTACATGAGTACAGCACCAAAGAAGGCGTTCAGGAAGATATCCTGGAAATCCTGCTCAACCTGAAAGGGCTGGCGGTGAGAGTTCAGGGTAAAGATGAAGTTATTCTTACCTTGAATAAATCTGGCATTGGCCCTGTGACTGCAGCCGACATTACCCATGATGGGGATGTCGAAATCGTCAAGCCGCAGCACGTGATCTGCCACCTGACCGATGAGAACGCGTCTATTAGCATGCGTATCAAAGTTCAGCGCGGTCGTGGTTATGTGCCGGCTTCTACCCGAATTCATTCGGAAGAAGATGAGCGCCCAATCGGCCGTCTGCTGGTCGACGCATGCTACAGCCCTGTAGAGCGTATTGCCTACAATGTTGAAGCAGCGCGTGTAGAACAGCGTACCGACCTGGACAAGCTGGTCATCGAAATGGAAACCAACGGCACAATCGATCCTGAAGAGGCGATTCGTCGTGCGGCGACCATTCTGGCTGAACAACTGGAAGCTTTCGTTGACTTACGTGATGTACGTCAGCCGGAAGTGAAAGAAGAGAAACCAGAATTCGATCCGATCCTGCTGCGCCCTGTTGACGATCTGGAATTGACTGTCCGCTCTGCTAACTGCCTTAAAGCAGAAGCTATCCACTATATCGGTGATCTGGTACAGCGTACTGAGGTTGAGCTTCTTAAGACGCCTAACCTTGGTAAAAAATCTCTTACTGAGATTAAAGACGTGCTGGCTTCCCGTGGACTGTCTCTGGGCATGCGCCTGGAAAACTGGCCACCGGCAAGCATCGCTGACGAGTAACCGGATCACAGGTTAAGGTTTTACTGAGAAGGATAAGGTCATGCGCCATCGTAAGAGTGGTCGTCAACTGAACCGCAACAGCAGCCATCGCCAGGCTATGTTCCGCAACATGGCAGGTTCACTGGTTCGTCATGAAATCATCAAGACGACCCTGCCTAAAGCGAAAGAGCTGCGTCGCGTAGTTGAGCCGCTGATTACTCTTGCCAAGACTGATAGCGTAGCTAATCGTCGTCTGGCATTCGCCCGCACTCGTGATAACGAGATCGTGGCAAAACTGTTTAACGAGCTGGGCCCGCGTTTTGCGAGCCGCGCCGGTGGTTACACTCGCATTCTGAAGTGTGGCTTCCGTGCAGGCGACAACGCGCCGATGGCTTACATCGAGCTGGTTGATCGCTCTGAGTCGAAAGCAGAAGCTGCTGCAGAGTAATCTGTAGTAACGTAAAGAAACCCGCTCCGGCGGGTTTTTTTATATCCGCAGTACCCCCACTTATCTACAATATCTGTACTCTTTTTGTTCATCCCCTGGAGTCTTCTATGTGGTTACTGGACCAGTGGGCAGAGCGCCATATCACTGATGCACAGAGAAAAGGTGAATTCGAGAATCTTCATGGTACTGGCGAGCGGCTGGTTCTGGATGATGATTCACATGTGCCTGTTGAGCTGCGGGCAGGTTATCGCTTACTGAAAAATGCCGGCTGTCTGCCGCCCGAGCTGGAGCAGCGAAAAGAAGCCATCCAGTTACTGGATCTGCTGAAAGGCCTTAGGCAGGATGATCCTCAGTATCAGGAAGTGAGCCGGCGTTTGTCACTTCTGGAACTGAAGCTGCGGCAGGCTGGCCTAAGCACTGAATTTTTACGCGGTGAGTACGCAGATAAATTGCTGCATAAGATTAACGATAATTAAGGACGTGGGCATGTATCGCATTGGTGAGTTAGCAAAGCTGGCGGAAGTAACCCCTGATACGATCCGCTATTATGAAAAGCAGCAGATGATGGAACATGAGGTGCGCACGGAAGGGGGATTCCGGTTATATACGGAAAAGGATCTTCAGCGGCTTAAGTTCATCCGCTATGCCCGGCAGCTCGGATTTACCCTTGAGTCGATCCGTGAGTTATTGTCGATCCGCATTGATCCCGAACATCATACCTGTCAGGAGTCAAAAGGGATCGTGCAGGACAGACTGAAAGAAGTCGAAGCGCGTATTGCCGAACTGCAAAGTATGCAGCGTTCATTACAGCGTCTGAACGATGCCTGCTGCGGTACTGCGCACAGCAGCGTGTACTGCTCAATCCTTGAAGCCCTGGAGCAGGGTGCCAGTGGAGTGAAGTCGGGCTGTTGATTTATCAGACTGGTGGGACTACACTCCCGCCGTTAAACCACAAACTGGAGCTATTATGAGTCGTTATCAGCATACGAAAGGGCAGATAAAAGACAATGCCATCGAGGCATTATTACATGACCCGCTATTCAGACAGCGTGTTGAAAAGAACAGGAAAGGCAAAGGGAGTTATTTACGCAAAGGGAAACACGGTAATCGGGGTAACTGGGAGGCCAGTGGCAAGAAAGTGAATCACTTTTTTACCACTGGCCTTCTGCTTTCTGTGGTCTGTTAAGAACGACTATTCTGTTCTTTGAGCAGGTCACGGATCTCAGTGAGCAAGACTTCCTCTTTCGTTGGCGCAGGTGCAGCAGCCGGTTCTTCTTTCTTACGATTGAGTTTGTTAATGAGCTTAATTGCCATGAAAATAGCAAATGCCACAATCACAAAGTCGAAAATGTTCTGAATAAACACACCATAATGCATCACAACGGCAGGGATATCTCCCTGCGCATCGCGCAGCGTCACGGCAAACTGTTTAAAGTCAATCCCGCCAATTAGCAAACCCAGCGGCGGCATAATGATATCGGCAACCAGTGACGATACAATTTTACCGAATGCCGCACCGATAATGACACCCACCGCCAAATCGACAACATTCCCGCGCATCGCAAATTCGCGAAACTCTTTAATAATGCTCATTATATTCTCCCTATGCAGCTGACGTTAATAAGTTTAACAAATGTTAAGGCATTTTCCATTTAAGTATTCAGATTAATAGTGCTAATTAAGCCTTGATAACTCAGGGGATTTAAAAGGGTGCGAATAATGCACCCTTCAAAGTTAAAGGAAGAAAGGACTTGGCTGGAATAAGCGTTCGACGTCGGTAATAAACTTTTTATCCGTCAGGAACATAATGACGTGATCGCCTTGTTCGATGCGTAAGTTATCATTGGCAATCATCACATCGTTACCACGCACTACGGCACCAATAATCGTACCCGGCGGCAGCTTGATCTCGTCTATAACCCGACCCACAACGCGCGAAGTACTTTCATCGCCGTGAGCGACGGCTTCAATAGCTTCCGCGACGCCACGACGCAATGAAGAGACACCAACGATATCTGCTTTTCGCACATGGCTGAGGAGAGCGGAGATTGTCGCCTGCTGAGGAGAGATCGCAATATCAATGACGCTACCCTGGACGAGGTCGACATACGCGCGACGTTGAATCAGGACCATTACCTTCTTCGCCCCCATTCGCTTGGCCAACATTGCTGACATAATGTTAGCTTCATCGTCGTTGGTGACGGCAATGAACAGATCGACCTGATCGATATGTTCTTCAGCCAGCAACTCCTGATCCGAGGCGTCGCCAAAGAAGACGATCGTATTCTGCAGTTTTTCAGCCAGTTCGGCAGCGCGCTGTTGATCGCGTTCGATCAATTTCACGCTGTAATCTTTCTCAAGACGACGCGCCAGACCGGCCCCTATGTTACCGCCGCCAACCAGCATGATGCGCTTGTAAGGTTTTTCGAGACGTTGCAACTCGCTCATCACCGCACGAATGTGTTGGGAGGCGGCAATAAAGAAGACTTCGTCACCCGCTTCCACAATGGTGGAGCCCTGCGGGCGAATCGGTCTGTCATGACGGAAAATCGCCGCAACGCGGGTATCGATATGCGGCATATGTTCCCGCATCGTTGAGAGTGCGTTGCCGATCAGTGGGCCACCATAATAGGCTTTTACCACTGCCAGGCTCACTTTACCTTCCGCAAAGTTGACGACCTGTAACGCGCCTGGATACTCGATCAGTCGATAAATACTGTCGATGACGAGCTGCTCGGGCGCGATCAGATGATCGATAGGTACGGCTTCTGAGTGGAACAGTTTGTCCGCATCACGAACATAATCAGGGGAGCGGATACGGGCGATTCGGTTTGGCGTGTTGAACAGCGAATAGGCCACCTGGCAGGCAACCATATTCGTTTCATCGGAGCTGGTCACGGCAACCAGCATATCCGCATCATCCGCACCGGCTTCGCGCAACACGCGTGGGTGTGAACCATGCCCCTGAACGACACGCAGATCGAACTTGTCCTGCAGGCTGCGCAGACGTTCACCGTTGGTATCGACCACAGTGATGTCGTTGTTCTCGCCGACCAGGTTCTCTGCCAGCGTTCCCCCCACTTGTCCTGCGCCCAGAATGATTATTTTCATCAGTCGCGACCCGTTATCCCATCACTTTTTGATTAGCTTAGCGTAAAAGAAGCCGTCACCGTCTTCTGCACCCGGCAGATTTTGTAGACCCGGCGCTTCAGGCGTTCCTGTCTCGCTAAGCGTGGCGTCCGTCGTACGCTGTAAGAAGGCGCGAACCTGCTGGCTGTTCTCTTCCGGCAACACTGAACAAGTGGCATACACCAACGTGCCGCCAGATTTCAAATGCGGCCAGACGGCATCGAGAATTTCAGCCTGTAGCTTTGCCAGTTCTGCAATATCGCGATCGCGGCGTAGCCATTTGATATCTGGATGGCGACGGATAACCCCGGTTGCGGAACAGGGTGCATCTAACAGTATGCGATCAAACTGCTGTTCACCACACCACTGAGCAGGATAACGCCCATCACCCTGTTTGACCGTTGCTTTCATCCCGAGACGTTTCAGGTTGTCATAAACGCGGGAGAGTCGTTGTTCATCCACATCGACTGCCAGCACGTCTGCTTCGGGGGCGGCTTCGAGGATATGGGTAGTTTTACCGCCTGGCGCTGCACACAGATCTAAAATGTGCTCGCCGTTTTGCGGCGCAAGGAAGGCGACGCACCCCTGAGCGGAGGCATCCTGAACGGTGACCCATCCTTCATCGAATCCCGGTAGCGCATGAACCGGTGCCGGCGTTTCCAGGCGTACGGCATCGGGATAGTCAGGATGGGGGAAACCTTTCATCCCGGCGTCTTCGAGCAGTGCCAGCCAGCTGTCGCGCGAATGGTGTATGCGATTCACGCGTAACCACATCGGCGGCCGTTGATTATTGGCATCGACAATGGCTTCCCATTGAGTGGGATACGCTTTTTGCAGGCGTTTCAGCATCCAGGAAGGATGCTGAAAACGCGCCTCGCTGTTGGCGAATTCTGCCAGCAGTTCTTCTTGTTGACGCTGAAACTGGCGCAGGACACCGTTTATCAGCCCTTTAAGCTGCGGGCGCTTTATCGCAACTGCACCTTCGACCGTCTCCGCCAGCGCAGCATGGGGAGGAATACGGGTATGCAGTAATTGATAGAATCCCACCATAATCAGGTAGTGCACGGTACGCTGTTTTCCCGTCATCGGACGGGACATCAGTTTGTTGATCAACCAGTCGAGTTGCGACAACGTACGCAGAACCCCAAAACAGAGTTCTTGTAATAGTGCTTTGTCTTTATTGGAGACTTTTTGTTGTAGCGGCGGCAGGACATTGCTCAGTGAATGCCCTTGCTCGACGACCTGTTCAACGGCCTGCGCCGCCATACTGCGTAAGTTAAGTTTCTTATTCATAACCGCAAAAATAAAAAGGCCCGGCAACACCGGGCGTAATCAGAAGTGACCGTCAGGCCAGACGGTTGCCAGGAATGAACCATTCCCGACGTGAATTTAGCAGATCCTGGGCGCTCATCGCTTTTTTCCCGGCGGGTTGTAATGAGAGCAAGTTCAGGATCCCGTTGCCAGTCGCGACCTGAATGCCTTGTTTTGTGGCTTCAAGGATGGTACCGGGCTCTGCCTTCGTCGGCGAGTCTATCACGGATGCCTGCCAGACTTTTACCGGCTGGCCATCAATTTCCAGCCAGCTCATTGGCCAGGGATTGAATGCGCGGATGCAGCGTTCCAGTTGTGCCGCAGAAAGTGACCAGTCGATGCGCGCTTCTTCTTTACTGAGCTTCTCAGCATGGGTAACCTGCGCTTCGTCCTGTACTTCCGGATTTGCACGACCTTCCGCTAGCTGCTTCAGCGTTTCAATCAGACCCTGTGGGCCCAGATCCGCCAGCTTGTCGTACAGCGTGCCGCTGGTGTCCTGCGCGGTGATGGGGCAGGCGAGTTTGTAGAGCATATCGCCTGTATCCAGACCGACGTCCATCTGCATAATGGTAACCCCCGTTTCAGCATCGCCCGCCCAGAGCGAACGTTGAATGGGGGCCGCGCCACGCCAGCGCGGCAGCAGGGAACCATGCACGTTAATGCAGCCGAGTCGCGGCATCTCCAGCACGGCTTTCGGTAGAATCAGGCCATACGCTACGACGACCATCACGTCTGCGTTCAGGTCAGAAACCAGATGCTGGTTTTCCTGTGGGCGCAAGGAGACAGGTTGGAAAACCGGAATGCCTTTTTCTTCCGCCAGGACTTTCACCGGGCTCGGCATCAGTTTTTTACCCCGCCCCGCCGGACGGTCCGGTTGGGTAAACACGCCGACGACGTGATGTCCAGAAGACAACAGCGCGTCAAGATGACGCGCTGCAAAGTCAGGTGTACCCGCGAAAATAATACGTAGTGAGTCTGACACGTTGATTCTTGTCCTTAAGCTCGTGCGTTCAGGCGGTCGAGTTTCTCAACTTTCTGACGAATACGTTGCTGTTTCAGCGGCGACAAATAATCGATAAACAGTTTACCGACCAGGTGATCCATTTCGTGCTGAATACAGATAGCCAGCAGGCCGTCGGCTTCCAGCTCAAACGGTTTACCCTCGCGATCGAGTGCGCGAACTTTCACTTTCTCGGCACGTGGCACTAAAGCACGTTGTTCCGGAATAGACAGGCAACCTTCTTCAATACCGGTTTCGCCTTCTTTTTCCAGCAGTTCCGGGTTAATTAGCACCAGGCGTTCGTCGCGGTTTTCTGACACGTCAATGACGATAATTCGCTGATGAATATCAACCTGCGTTGCCGCGAGGCCAATACCTTCTTCTGCGTACATCGTCTCGAACATATCATCGACGATACGCTGAATTTCTGCATTCACTTCTTCTACCGGTTTTGCGACTTTGCGAAGACGCTCGTCCGGAATATGTAACACTTGCAAAACTGACATAGTTATCCAGAGTTGTGTTCAGGAGTTGGAAAGATTATTACCTCTATTCTAGACAAATCCCCCTCTGATTGACAGCATCAGTGACCAATCGCAAAGATTGCTAAGACTGCTTGTGGCAGGGGGATAAGGATGACCCGTACCGAAATTTGGCTACGTTTAATGGGCGTGAACGAGTTGTTCGGCGATGAGATGGTGCGCGTCGCTCACGGGCTGATAGCACAACCGCATATTGATACCGCTGTCCTGCGGCGTATGGGCTTTTCTCCCTCCCAGGCCACTCGCTTTATTACCTTTTCGCAAAACGAACTGGAAAAGACCTTTCGCTGGCTTGAGCCACCGCATCACCACTTATTACTGGCAGACAGTGAAGATTATCCCGCTCAGCTTCGTGCCATTGAAGATTACCCCGGCGCGCTTTTGGTCTCCGGCTCCTCGCAATGCCTCCATGATTTTCAACTCGCCGTGGTGGGAAGCCGAACCCCGTCCTGGTATGGCGAACGGTGGGGACGGTTGTTCTGTGAGAAGCTTGCGGGCTGGGAAATCACCATTACCAGCGGTTTGGCACGTGGTATTGATGGCATCGCCCATCGGGCAGCGATCCAGTCGAAGGGGAAAAGCATTGCCGTATTAGGAAATGGTCTGCAGTCCATCTATCCCCGCCGGCATGCCGGGATGGCAGAGGCTTTACTGGAAACGGGAGGTGCGCTGGTGTCCGAATTTCCGCTACTGATGCCTCCTTTACCGCGTAATTTTCCCCGCCGAAACCGTATTATCAGCGGTCTGAGTAAAGGCGTTCTGGTGGTTGAAGCGGCCTTACGCAGCGGCTCGTTGGTTACTGCACGCTGTGCGCTGGAACAAGGGAGAGAGGTGTTCGCCGTACCCGGGCCTCTCGGCAGTCCCGGAAGTGAAGGGCCGCACTGGCTGGTACAGCAGGGAGCCACACTTGTGACGGCTCCAGAGGAAATCATGGAAAATTTGCAGTATGGCTTGCATTGGCTGCCAGATGAGCCTGAAAAATCACTTTATTCATCAGATCAGGAAGACGCAGCATTGCCATTTCCCGAGCTCCTGGCTAACGTAGGAGATGAGGTAACACCTGTTGACGTCGTCGCTGAACGTGCCGGCCAACCTGTGCCAGAAGTAGTGGCTCAGCTACTCGAACTGGAGTTAGCAGGATGGATCGCAGCTGTACCCGGCGGCTATGTCCGATTGAGGAGGGCATGCCATGTTCGACGTACTAATGTATTTGTTTGAGACATATATCCACAATGAAGCTGAATTACGTGTGGATCAGGACAAACTTGAACGGGATCTTACCGACGCTGGTTTTGATCGTGAAGACATCTACAATGCGCTCCTGTGGCTGGAAAAGCTTGCTGATTATCAGGAAGGACTTGCCGAACCGATGCAGCTTGCCTCCGATCCTCTCTCTGTGCGTATTTATACCCCAGAAGAGTGTGACCGACTGGATGCCAGTTGCCGGGGATTCCTGTTATTCCTTGAACAGATCCAGGTGCTAAACCTCGAAACGCGAGAAATGGTGATTGAACGTGTGCTCGCGCTGGATACTGCAGAATTCGACCTGGAAGACCTGAAGTGGGTCATCCTGATGGTTTTGTTCAACATTCCGGGTTGTGAAAATGCATATCAGCAAATGGAAGAATTACTCTTTGAAGTGAATGAAGGTATGCTGCATTAATCAACCTTAATTCAGCATGAGTTGTTATGGCTAAATCAGCACTGTTTTCGGTGCGTAAGAATGAGCCCTGCCCACAGTGCGGGGCTGAACTGGTGATTCGCTCCGGGAAACATGGTCCGTTTCTTGGCTGCTCGCACTATCCGGAATGTGACTACATCCGTCCGTTGAAATCCTCAGCGGACGGACATATCGTCAAAGTTCTGGAGGGAAAGCATTGTCCTGTCTGCGGTGGTGAACTGGTGTTGCGCCAGGGGCGTTTTGGCATGTTTATCGGCTGCAGCAACTATCCTGAATGTGAGCATACCGAGCTCATTGATAAGCCCGATGAAACCGCAATTACCTGCCCACAATGCCAGACGGGCCATCTGGTCCAGCGGCGTTCCCGTTATGGCAAGACCTTCCACTCCTGCGATCGCTATCCGGAGTGCCAGTTTGTCATTAACTTCAAGCCGCTAGCCGGAGAGTGCCCAGAGTGCCATTATCCGCTACTCATCGAAAAGAAAACCGCGCAGGGTGTGAAGCACTTTTGCGCCAGTAAACAATGTGGAAAGCCGGTTTCGGCGGAACAAACAAGTGAAGAATAACCTGCTAACAGACCCTGTCGCAGACGCGATAGAGGTACTGAATAAAGAAAATGTCATCGCCTATCCAACAGAAGCCGTCTTTGGCATCGGGTGCGATCCCGATAGCGAAGTGGCCGTTAATCGCCTGTTGGCCTTAAAACAGCGTCCGGTCGATAAAGGGTTAATTTTGATCGCCGCCAGTTTTGAGCAGCTCAAACCGTATGTTGATGACAGTATGCTGACCAATGCCCAGCGTGATGCCGTGTTTGCGCGTTGGCCAGGTCCGGTGACTTTTGTTTTCCCCGCGCTGCCGACAACGCCTCGCTGGTTAACGGGACGCTTTGATTCACTGGCCGTGCGCGTGACGAATCATCCGCTGGTGGTCGCCTTGTGCCAGGCTTATGGCAAACCGTTGGTTTCAACCAGCGCCAACCTGAGTGGATTACCCCCTTGTCGTACGGTAGAGGAGGTCCACGCTCAGTTTGGTACCGACTTCCCGGTGGTGCCAGGAGAAACCGGCGGCCGCTTGAATCCTTCGGAAATTCGTGATGCCCTGACGGGCGAGCTGTTTCGACAGGGGTAAGATGATGGAAACCTATGCTGTTTTTGGTAATCCAATCGCGCACAGCAAATCGCCGTTTATTCATCAGCAATTTGCGCAGCAGCTGCATATTGCGCATCCGTATGGCCGTGTGCTGGCGCCTGTAAATGATTTTATTAATACCCTAAACGCGTTCTTTGCCGATGGCGGTAAAGGGGTGAACGTAACGGTGCCGTTTAAAGAAGAGGCGTTTGCCCGCGCCGATGAACTCACGGAGCGTGCTGCGCTGGCTGGTGCGGTGAATACTATCAAGCGGCTCGAAGATGGTCGTTTGCTTGGCGATAATACGGACGGCATCGGTCTGTTAAGCGATCTCGAACGCCTGTCATTTATCCAGCCGGGGCAGCGTATCCTGCTGATTGGTGCGGGTGGGGCTTCGCGTGGCGTACTGTTACCGCTGCTTTCTATGGATTGCGGGGTGACTATCGTCAACCGGACTGCATCCCGAGCGGAAGAACTGGCGCAAGTTTTTGCGCATACGGGCAGCGTGCAGGCGTTGGATCTTAATGAGCTGGAAGGGCATGAATTTGATCTGATCATCAATGCCACCTCCAGCGGTATCAGCGGTGAGATCCCGGCGATCCCGGCATCGCTTATTCGTCCGTCTGTATGTTGTTACGACATGTTCTATCAAAAGGGCAATACGCCGTTTCTCTCCTGGTGTGAACGCCAGGGGGCGAAACGTTATGCCGATGGTCTGGGGATGTTGGTGGGGCAAGCGGCCCATGCAGTTCTGCTCTGGCACGGCGTGTTGCCGGAAATTGAACCGGTGATTGCACGGCTCAAACAGGCGTTGTCCGCATGAACCAGGCTATCCAGTTCCCTGACCGGGAAGAGTGGAACATGCAGAAAGAAGCGGTCTGCTTTCCCGTGCTGGTTAATGGTATGCAGTTAATGTGCGCAATTAAGGGAGAAACGCTGGCGAATCGCTTTGGTGGTGAGACGGCGGAACAATGGCTGATCCGCTTTTGCGAACATCGCTGGGATCTGGAAGAAGAAGCAGAAGCGCTGATCCAGTCCCAGCAAGAAGACGATCACGGTTGGGTCTGGTTATCCTGAGCGAGATATTCGTCTTTCCATTTCACATAGTTTTTGGCGGAGTATTGCAGCCCCACTTTTTCCTCCTCGGTTAGCGGCCGGATCTGTTTGACCGGACTCCCCAAATAGAGATAGCCGCTCTCCAGACGCTTGTTTTGTGGCACCAGGCTTCCCGCCCCGATCATGACGTCATCTTCTATCACCGCACCATCCAGCAGAATTGATCCCATACCGACCAGGACTCGGTTGCCGATGATGCAGCCATGCAGCATCACTTTATGCCCGACCGTCACATCTTCCCCCACAATGAGCGGATTGCCCTCAGGGTTAGAGGCGGATTTGTGCGTGACGTGCAGTACGCTACCATCCTGAATATTCGTACGCGCACCGATCGCAACGTAATTTACATCGCCACGGATCGCGACAAGCGGCCAGATCCCTACATCGTCCGCCAGGCGAACGTCGCCAATGATCACGCTGCTGCTGTCGAGCATCACACGTTGGCCTGTCTGTGGAAAAAGATCCTTATAAGGACGTAATACGTCAGACATGTTTACCTCAAGGAAAGAGAACAGTAATGATGACTTTGGTTGCATTTCCGGCCTTGCGCAAGTGCTTTAGCTATCAAAAATCCGCCACATTGCGCATGAATGGAGCGAAAGGGATGAAAAAGCAGCAAACGAAAAAAAAGATCGAAAAAAGGCTTGTGCAAAAAAATGGGATCCCTATAATGCGCCTCCGTTGAGACGACAAAGTGAAACACTTCACAAGATGGTCGTCACAACGAAGAGAAAAATCCTGAAAATCAGGGTTGACTCTGAAAGAGGAAAGCGTAACATACGCCACCTCGCGACAGAACGCTAAAGCGCGTCGCAACTGCTCTTTAACAATTTATCAGACAATCTGTGTGGGCACTCAAAGTGACATGGATTCTTAAT
>NZ_JAOWIC010000039.1:105423-455347 GCF_030332305.1 Citrobacter sp. Ct235 | reverse complement strand
CCATGCCGAACTCAGAAGTGAAACGCCGTAGCGCCGATGGTAGTGTGGGGTCTCCCCATGTGAGAGTAGGGAACTGCCAGACATCAAATAAAACAAAAGGCCCTGTCGAAAGACAGGGCCTTTTGTTCTTCCTGTGTTGTAGTTCTGATAGACGCAGTGCCATCAGGCGGAATTGGGTACAGAAAAGCAGAAGGCCACCCATCAGGGTGGCCTTTTTGCATTCTGATTAATGTATTACCTGCGATAAAAATGCACGAGTACGTTCTGATTTAGGATGAGCAAAAAACTCATCCGGCGGTGCCTGTTCAACAATTTCCCCGCGATCCATAAAGATCACCCTGTCTGCCACCGTTCTGGCAAATCCCATCTCATGTGTTACGCAAAGCATTGTCATCCCTGACTGCGCCAGGCCAATCATCGTATCCAGCACCTCTTTCACCATCTCGGGATCCAGCGCTGATGTGGGCTCATCAAACAGCATAATTTTGGGTTTCATACATAGCGAGCGGGCAATGGCTACGCGCTGTTGCTGTCCGCCGGAGATCTGTCCTGGAAATTTATGCGCGTGCTCTGCAATACGCACACGTTCCAGGTAGTGCATTCCCAGCGCTTCAGCTTCTTTTATCGGCATCTTACGCACCCAAATGGGCGCCAACGTACAGTTTTGTAGAACGGTAAGATGGGGGAAGAGATTGAAGTGTTGAAATACCATACCGACTTCCTGTCGGACGCGCTCAATATTGCGGATGTCCTCATTCAGTTCAATCCCATCGACAATGATTCGTCCCTGCTGATGTTCTTCCAGATGGTTAATACAGCGGATGGTGGTTGATTTCCCCGAGCCCGAGGGGCCACATAATACAATGCGTTCCCCTTGTTTTACGCGCAGGTTGATATCCTTCAGTACGTGAAACTGTCCGTACCACTTGTTGACGTTTTCCAGCGTAATCATCGCGTCGGCAGGTTGTATTAATAGTTGGCTCATAGAATCCTCAGTGCGGTGTACGCCCGGTGTTAAAGCGCTTTTCCAGATGCTGGCTGTAGCGCGACATGCTGAAACAAAAAATCCAGTAGATCAGAGCAGCGAAGACATACCCTTCCGTCGACATACCCAGCCAGGCCGGGTCAACCGTCGCTTGCTGCACGCTGCTGAACAGATCGAACAAGCCGATGATGATGACCAGGCTGGTATCCTTAAACAGGGCAATAATCGTGTTGACCAGCCCAGGGATGACCAGCTTCAGGGCCTGGGGAAGAATGACCAGTCCCTGGGTTTTCCAGTACCCTAACGCCAGCGACTCTGCTGCTTCGTATTGCCCTTTTGGTAATGCCTGCAGTCCCCCACGAACCACTTCTGCGACGTAGGCTGACTGAAAGAGGATTACGCCAACCAGCGCCCGAATAAGTTTATCAATGCTGGTTCCTTCTGACATAAACAGCGGCAGCATTACCGAAGACATAAACAGTACGGTGATCAACGGTACGCCACGCCAGAACTCGATAAAAATGACGGATAAGATCCGCACGACGGGCATGTGGGATCGACGTCCCAGTGCCAGCAAAATCCCTAAGGGCAATGCCCCCGCGATCCCGACTGATGCGATGATTAAGGTCAGCGTCAGCCCACCCCATTGGCGCGTTTCAACACGATCCAGCCCAAGGAAACCTCCATACAGCAAGAACCAGACAACGATCGGGTAGATGACGGCCCAGCCGGCGATATAGCGTCCGCGACGCGGCAACGCTTTCCAGAACATCGGAACAATGGAGCCCAACCCGATGATCAACGCCAGGTTGATACGCCAGCGCTGGTCGTGTGGGTACAGCCCATACATGAACTGTCCAAAACGTTCATGAATAAACACCCAGCAGGCACCCGCTTTGGTACAGTCTGCACGAGTGGAACCCACCCAGTTGGCCTGCAGGAACGCCCAGTTCAGCAAGGGAGGAATTAACTCCCACATCAGCCACAGACAGAACAGCGTCAACAGGCTGTTTGACCAACTGGAAAAGAGATTTTTACGTACCCATAAGATCGAGCGACCAGGACCGTTACTGGCCGGGCGCATGGGATGAGACAGCAATGCTTTTGTCATCATGGTTCCTTAGCGCTCAATGAGGGCGATTCGCCGGTTATAGATGTTCATCAGCAGCGAGATGGTCAGGCTAATTATCAGGTACACCGACATTGTAATGGCGATCGTTTCAATGGCCTGCCCCGTCTGGTTAAGCACCGTGCCGGCGAACAGCGATACCATATCGGGATAGCCAATGGCGGCAGCCAGCGATGAGTTTTTCACGATATTCAGGTACTGACTGGTCAGTGGCGGAATAATGACGCGTAACGCCTGAGGAATGATGACCTGGCGAAGTGTCACGGTATTGGGTAACCCGAGAGAACGGGCGGCTTCATGCTGACCGTAGGGAACGGCCTGAATACCGGCACGAATGATTTCGGCAATAAATGCTGAGGTGTATACCGACAACGCCAGCGTCAGGGCCGCCAGTTCAGGAATGAGCACCATTCCGCCACGGAAGTTAAAGCCGCGCAGTTGTGGGATATCCCAGTGCAGCGCCGCACCAAAAAGCCAGTGCGCGATGAGCGGCAGCAGCACAATCAGGCTTAATGCCGTGGGCCAGGTTCTGCGTAACTGTCCCGTTTTCATCTGATGCATTTTATTGAAACGGAACAGACCCACGGACAGCGCAATAGCAATTGCTGCCGAGAGCACGAAAGCGAGCACGCCTTCTCCTAACTGTGGCGACGGGATATAGAGTCCGCGATTGCTTAAAAAGACCATCTCCAGCGCGCTGGCGGCCTGGCGGGGGCCGGGTAAATTGCGCAGAACCGCGAAGTACCAGAAAAAGATTTGCAGGAGCGGCGGGATGTTACGGAAGGTCTCGATATAAACCGTTGAGAGTTTACGCAGTAACCAGTTATCCGACAGGCGCGCCAGCCCGAGAAAGAAGCCGATAAATGACGCAAAGACAATACACAGCGCGGAAACCAGTAGCGTATTAAGCAAACCCACCAGAAAAACGCGTCCGTAGGTGTCACCCTGTTGATAGTCGATCAGGTGCTGGACAATGCCAAATCCAGCGCTACGGTCGAGAAAGGCAAAGCCCGAGGTAATGCCGCGACTGCTTAGATTATTTATCGTGTTATGAATGAGATAGATTGCAACTGCAACGACCGCAAGAATGGCGAGGATCTGGAACAGCCAGGCGCGGACCGCAGGGTTTGAAAAGGAGAGTGACCCTTTTACACTTGAGCGGCGATGGAACATAAGAAAGCCTCGGTAACCATGACTCTGAACTGAGCGCCGCCTGTGCGGCGCCCGTTACATCACAACGAATTAACGCACTGGCGGTGCGTATTGAATGCCGCCGTTATTCCAGAGATTGTTCTGTCCACGTTTGATCTTCAGTGGGCTTTCCGATCCGACGTTGCGCTCAAAGATCTCCGCATAGTTACCCACCTGCTTGATGATGTTGTAAGCCCATTTATTGTCGAGCTTCAGATCTTTGCCGTAGTCACCTTCTTTGCCCAGCAGATGCGCCATGTCTGGTGTCGCAGGGTTCGCCGCTTTCTCATCGACATTCTTCGACGTCACGCCCATCTCTTCGGCATTCAGCATGGCAAACAGCGTCCAGCGCACAATAGAGAACCACTCGTCATCGCCACGACGAACAACCGGGCCCAGCGGCTCTTTCGAGATCACTTCTGGTAGCACAAGCCACTCTGCCGGATTGCTGAGTTTGATGCGCAGGGCATAGAGTTGGGACTGGTCAGAGGCGAGGGTATCGCAACGTCCTGATTCCAGCGCTTTTGCCGACTCATCTGAGCGGTCAAAGGTGACCGGGGTGTATTTCATGTTGTTGGCTTTGAAATAATCCGCCACGTTCAGTTCCGTATCCGTTCCCGCCTGAATACAGACGGTGGCACCATCTAACTCTTTCGCGCTTTTCAGGCCCGCTTTGTTGTGGGTCAGGAAGCCGATGCCATCGTAATAGGTGACGCCAGTAAAGGACATGCCCATTCCGGAATCACGCGAAGAGGTCCAGGTGGTATTACGGGAGAGAAGATCGACTTCGCCAGACTGTAATGCGGTGAAGCGTTCTTTTGCGGTGAGTGGGGTATATTTTACTTTTGTATCATCTCCCAGGACGGCGGCAGCAACGCCACGGCAAACATCCACATCTATCCCGGAGAATTTCCCGTTCGCATCAGCGTAAGAAAAACCGGGAAGACCGTCACTGATACCACATTGCACGAACCCTTTCTTTTTTACAGCATCCAGCGTTGTACCCGCATGTGCCTGATTGGCAATCGCAAGCAGCACGCCGGCCGCAGCCAGTGTGGCAATCATCATCTTTTTCATAATGCATCCTGTGTGGCAAAGAAATTATTGTTATAGAGAGACGTTCTGCAACGTCTTTAACCTGTCTGTGGCATTGGCCATACTCTTTTAAGCAAAGGTAGTGCCAGGTTTTGCGCACGAATATCCGACGCAATAAGCAGAGTGTAGACAGGAAAAAATAAACTCAGCGCCCTGAAATGGTGCGAAATTGAAACGTAAGCCACATTTTGGAGCAAAATATTTAAAACAATGCTCGCGAAGTGAAATAACAGTTTCGGGCGTGAATATCGAGAGGGTGAGTATTGAAAGATAAATGAAGAAAAGAAGAGGTCGGGACGTTATTGATAATTAAAATGTAATGGGATATCTATTTTTCAACACATTGTATGGTATGAAAAAAGGTGATCTTAGACTAAGAGCGCGGCATGTTCCGCGCTCTGAGAATGTTATTTTGACAGCGCGATGATCCCCATCGTCAGGCCCGCAACAGCGGCGGCCCCGCCAGCAATCGCGCCAGCGGTTTCCCAGTTATCCTGAGTCGTCCCTTTCATACAGGTATTGGTATGAACGAGGCGTCCCTGATCGTCATAAACCGGAACGCAGGGGGAATCGTGTGCACAGCCCGCCAGCAATGCCGTGAGCAATGCCACTGGAATTAATCTTTTCATGGTGTTACCTCAAAAATAAGCGTTCCGCTAAATGCAGTAATAGTGAATGCTGCTTTGCGAATACGAACCGAATTTTACCACCGCTTAAAAAAAGATTGGCATATGGAATAATCTCAATTCATGTGGATTGTAAAAATAATGGAGGCGCAAGTTTCGTATTACGCAGAGTAAATGACTATCTGTTTAATAAATAAAGAAAGATATTGAAAGGATAAAGGCGTCCGTCGACGCCTTTATTTACACATTAGCTCTGGGATTTGTTAAAACGGCCTCTTACTACGACAAAGAATGCCGGGACAAAGAAGATGGCCAGCAGCGTTGCTGTCAGCATTCCTCCCATCACACCGGTTCCGACCGCATTCTGGGCACCGCTCCCCGCTCCCCGACTAATGACCAGCGGCATTACGCCGAGGATGAATGCGAGTGAGGTCATCAGAATAGGGCGTAGGCGCATGCGTGCCGCCTCAAGCGTTGCCTCTATCAGGCCACGACCTTCTTTCTCCATCAGATCCTTGGCAAATTCCACGATTAGAATGGCGTTTTTCGCGGAAAGGCCAATCGTGGTTAACAGTCCGACCTGGAAATAGACGTCGTTATTCAGCCCTCGCAGGGAGGCGGCCAGAAGCGCGCCAACTACACCGAGCGGGACAACCAGCATCACCGAGAACGGAATGGACCAGCTTTCATACAGTGCGGCAAGGCAGAGGAACACGACGATCAGCGAGATGGCATACAGTGCCGGTGCCTGATTACCAGACAGACGTTCCTGATATGACATTCCCGTCCAGTCATGGCCGATGCCATTTGGCAATTTTGACGCGAGATTTTCCATCAACGCCATCGCCTCACCGGTGCTTCGGCCTGGTGTAGCCTCACCCAACAGTTCCATTGATGGCATGCCGTTGTAGCGTTCCAGGCGCGGAGAACCATACACCCAGCGGGCGGTACTAAAGGCTGAGAAGGGCACCATCTCGCCGTTGGCGCTGCGAACGTACAGATTGTTGATGTCCTCTGGCAGCATACGGAATTTCGCATCCGCCTGAACATAGACTTTCTTCACGCGTCCGCGGTCAATAAAGTCGTTAACGTAGGAACCACCGAGTGATGCTGAGATCGTTTGGTTAATGTCTGACAGTGCAACGCCAAGCGCCTGCGCTTTTTCCTGGTCAACATCCAGCTTGAACTGCGGGGTATCCTCCAGACCGTTAGGACGAACACGGACCAGCAGATCGGCGTGCTTAGCCACCATGCCCAATAGCTGATTACGTGCTGATGTTAGCCCGGCGTGACCCAGCCCGCCCTGGTCAATGAGCTCAAAGTCGAAACCGGTCGCGGTGCCCAGTTCAATAATTGCCGGCATGTTGAAGGGAAAGACCATTCCATCCGTTATCTGACTGAACGCGTGGGTCGCGCGCGCAATCACCGCTTCGACGCTGTTTTCTTTGCCGCTACGTTCATCCCAGGGTTTTAGGCTAATGAAAGCCAGACCCGCGTTCTGCGCCTGGCCGCTAAAGCTGAAACCATTGACCGTAAACACGCTCTCAATGTTCGCTTTTTCGTTATTCAGGTAGTAATGCGTAACCTGATCTAACACTTTTTGGGTTCGTTCCTGGGTTGCCCCGGCAGGTAACTGAATCATGGTCATGAACACACCCTGATCTTCTTCAGGCAGGAAGGAGGTAGGGAGACGTAGAAACAGTATCGCCATCCCGACGACAATCAGGATGTAGATAATCAGGTAGCGCCCGGTGTTGCGTACAATACCGCTGACGCTGTGGGTGTAGTGGTTAACGCTGAGGTCAAATTTGGCATTAAACCAACTGAAGAATTTCCCTTTCTGCTCGTGGTGTTCGGCGGACACTGGCTTAAGCAGCGTTGCGCAAAGTGCCGGAGTCAGGATCAATGCCACCAGAACGGAGAGCGCCATTGCGGATACGATAGTGATAGAAAACTGGCGGTAAATCGCCCCGGTGGAGCCGCCAAAAAAGGCCATCGGGATGAAGACGGCAGACAGCACCATCGCGATCCCAACCAGCGCCCCCTGGATTTGGGACATGGATTTCTCCGTTGCCTCTTTGGGCGGCAACTTGTCCTCCATCATCACGCGTTCAACGTTTTCCACCACCACAATGGCGTCATCGACCAGAAGGCCTATCGCCAGTACCATCCCGAACATCGTCAAGGTGTTGATCGAGTAGCCAAACGCCGAGAGGACCGCAAACGTACCCAGCAGCACGACGGGAACCGCAATTGTCGGAATGAGCGTTGCACGGATGTTCTGCAAAAACAGATACATCACAAGGAAAACCAGTACGATCGCTTCGAATAGCGTTTTCACGACTTCGTGAATGGAGATCTTCACAAATGGCGTTGTGTCGTACGGATAGACCACTTTCATCCCTTGTGGAAAGAAAGGTTGCAGATCAACGAGTTTGGCTTTGATCGCGCTGGCGGTATCCAGGGCGTTGGCGCCGGTCGCCAGTTTGACCCCCAGGCCAGCGGCTGGCTTACCGTTAATTCGGGCGACAACGTTATAGTTTTCTCCCCCAAGTTCGATACGCGCAACATCGTTAAGGCGCACGGCGGAACCGTCACTGTTTACCCGTAATGTGACTTTGCCGAATTCCTCAGGATCTTTCAGACGCGTCTGCGCGATGATGGAGGCGTTCAACTGTTGACCCGGCAATGCTGGCGTTCCGCCCAACTGACCGGCTGCGATCTGGTCGTTCTGCACTTTCAACTGATTGATGACATCAACCGGCGTGAGCTGGTATTTGTTCAGCAGATTGGCATCAAGCCAGATACGCATCGCGTACTGTGCGCCAAACAGTTGTACATCACCCACACCGCTCAGGCGGCTGATCGTATCTTTCACGTTTGAGGCGACGTAGTCGGAAATATCGTCCTGAGTCGTTTGCGGATTGTCAGAGACGAACCCTGCGACTAACAAGAAGCTGCTGCTCGATTTTTCTACGCTAATCCCTTGTTGTTGTACTTCCTGAGGCAGTAACGGCGTCGCCAACTGCAGTTTGTTCTGCACCTGAACCTGAGCGATATCCGGGTCGGTACCAGACTGAAAGGTTAACGTGATGGTCACGCTACCTGCAGAGTCGCTGGTGGACGACATATACATCAGGTTATCGATACCGTTCATATTCTGTTCGATAACCTGCGTCACGGTATCTTGCACCGTTTGCGCATCTGCCCCTGGATAGGTTGCGGAAATCGCAACCGCAGGTGGTGCGATAGTCGGGTATTGCGCAACAGGCAGTTGCATAATCGCCAGGGCTCCCGCCAGCATCAGAATGATGGCGAGTACCCAGGCAAAGATCGGACGTCTAATGAAAAAGTTTGCCATATCCGGTGACCTTATTGCGCCGCTTTCGCCGCAGGGGTATTGGCATCCGTGGTGGCTTTCACTTTCACGCCGGGATGGGCTTTTTGTATTCCGCTGACGATCACCTGGTCGCCGGGCTGTAAGCCTTCGCTAATCAGCCATTTGTCACCGATGGCCTGTGAAGCGATGACGGTGCGTGGTTCAACCTGGCTTTGGTTATTGACGACCAGCACTGTCGCATCACCGCGAGGTGTTCGCGTTACGCCCTGCTGGGGGATCAGAATGGCGTTTGGTTGAACGCCTTCGTCGATTCGCGCGCGAACAAACATCCCCGGCAGCAGAGTATGCTGCGGGTTAGGGAATACGGCGCGGAGGGTGATGGAGCCCGTGCTTTCATCCACCGTGACATCAGAGAACTGCAGTGTCCCTTTCAGGGGATACGCACTACCATTTTCCATCAGCAACTGGACGCTGCTGCTGGCACTGTCCTTATGCAGGCTGCCCTGTTCAACGGACTGCTTAAGGCGCATAAAGTCGCTGCTGGACTGTGTGACATCGACATAGATAGGATCGAGTTGCTGTACGGTAGCCAGTGCCGTTGCCTGACCGTCGGTCACCAGTGCGCCTTCAGTGACGCTGGATTTGCCAATCCGGCCGCCGATCGGCGAGGTGACCTTGGTGTAAGCCAGATTAATGCGTGCGCTTTCAACGGCGGCTTGCGCGGCGATAACTACCGCATTGGCCTGACGCGCATTCGCAATCGCCTGGTCGTATTCCTGTTGACTGATATATTTTGTCCCAACCAGCGGGGCATAGCGCTTTACCGTCAAACGGGCGATAGCAGCAGCGGCTTCACTTTTCGCCAGATCCCCTTTCGCGCTGTCGTAATTCGCCTGCAAGGTGGCAGGATCAATTTGATACAGCGACTGTCCGGCCTCAACATCGCTGCCCTCGGTGAAATTCCTTTTGAGGACAATACCACTGACCTGTGGACGCACCTCTGCAACGCGGAATGCAGAGGTGCGTCCGGGCAGTTCGGTCGTTACCGCTAATGGCGCGGTGGTGACCACATGAACGGTCACCTGCGGTTCAGTTGCCTGAGCTTGCTTATCTCCCTGATCGTCACAACCGGCAAGCAACGCAGCAGAGATGAGGATAAATGAGGGCAGGAGTGAAAACCTGGCATGTTTCGTCATTACTGTTCCTTAAAAACCAATAGCTCGTTATTTACCGGATAACGGTAAGGCGATAACGTGCACGAAGAAATAACAGTTGGCTATCCTACAAATTATTATCGTGCGATGTAAGTAATACTTATTTTATGCTCTGGGTTACGGCACGTAAAAGCAAAAAGGAGAGGTGCTTACCTTTTCATTCTGTTTTGTTTTGTTTTGTTATGTTTTTTAGGATATTAATATGTTTTGAAATATATATTCGTGGTGTGAATATTTGTATTGATTTCATTTGTGGTGTTTATTTTAATGTTTTGTGCTGAAGTGGTTCGCTTTTATGCCATCTCTGAATGGATGAAATGATACAGTTATTTTTATCGACGATTTTGAATCGTCGTATTCATTTTTTTTATTCTTCCTCTGATACGATAACCTATGGCTAAGAGAACAAAAGCCGAAGCGTTGAAAACGCGGCAACATTTGATTGAAACTGCAATCATCCAGTTTGCCACGCGAGGCGTTGGCAACACGACGCTCAACGACATTGCGGACGCGGCTCAGGTCACCCGGGGCGCTATCTACTGGCATTTTGACAATAAAACGCAGCTTTTTAATGAACTCTGGCAGCAGCAACCGCCATTACGCGATCTTATTCAGGAACGGTTAACGTTGTATGTTTGCGATAATCCGCTACAGCAGTTGCGTGAGAAGCTAATCGCAGGATTGCAATATATCGCAGAGATTCCCCGGCAGCAGGCGTTGTTGCAAATTTTATATCATAAATGCGAATTTCATGAGGGCATGATATCAGAGCAAGAAATACGAGAGAAAATTGGATTTAGCCAGAAGGGACTACGCGACGCATTGCAGGCGAGTATGGCGAAAGGATTGATTTCCAGAACGCTGGATTTAGACGTCGTCTTAATTATTATCCACGGTAGTTTTAGCGGTATTGTGAAAAACTGGTTGATGAATCCCGCCCGCTACGATCTTTATCAGCAGGCCCCGTTGCTGGTGGATAATGTATTAAGGATGTTAATTACTGACGAAAATGTCATGCAATTAATGCCGGAAAAAACGTGACAAAATAAATTTAATCATTTCTCCTGCTTATCAATCAAACGCTATTGCAGATCGGTGCAGTTGACCAGTTTGAGCGGATTAACAGAATCCATATTGCGGCATTTATCGACTTCCGTGGTGATCAGCTCAATCCACTGAATCAGTAAGGCATCAAAAAGGAAAACGGAGACGGCAAACACAACCAGCCACCAATACTTACGAATCATTGCTAAATCCTGTGTATTCATGCCCAAGCGTGCAGGAAATATACACGAAAAACGCGTTCAGAAAAGCAGGATTACAATGCTTTTACTTTGCTGTGATCTTCACCACATCCGATGCCGTTCGGCTCTTTTTCGACAGGTTTTTAGTCTTTCTCTTTTTGACTTTCGTCAGCTCTTCCGGGGAGTAGTGTGAGCTGATGTTCAGCCGCCTGAGCCCCATCTTCACATACTCGTTATTGACGTCAATGCCGATGAATTTACGCCCCAATTCCACGGCCACGGCACCTGTCGTAAAGCTGCCAGCGAAGGGATCCAGCACCGTATCGCCAGGATTTGAGGAGGCCAGAATGATCCGCTTTAACAGGGCGATAGGTTTTTGCGTCGGATGGTTTTCATATTCATCCATCAAATATCGTACGCGGGGGAATTCCCACACGTTGCCCGGAACTTTTTGTGTGTTGTATGGCTGTGGCGGGTTTTTACGGTAGTCGATTAGCGCTCTTTTCGCGCCGGTTTTGGTCTCGACCAGAATGGCGTCACTGTTGAATGTGTACTGTCTGGCATCTTTGACCATCATCAGGATGGGTTCATACATTGAGCCAAAGAATTTCTTCGCCTGTACGCCTGAACTGTCATAAGACCAGACGATCCGGCTTTTGATGGTAAACAGCGTTCTGCATTTGAGATCGATATGCGGCATGTTCTCGGTACTGTTCATGATGTACATCGTGCCCTGTTTTTTCAGTACCCGATGGCACTCTTCTATGCACGTAAACAGCCAGCCCAGGAAGACGCCTTCGTCCCAGGACTCCACCATGCCGTCAAAATCCTTTCCGATATTGTAAGGCGGGTCGGCAAAGATTAAATCGACGCTTTCAGCGGGGAGTTTTTTGAGTTCTGTCAGCGCATCTCCGTGGACGATCGACGCGGATTCATCACCAAAGTACTGTGGTTCAAATCGTGAGTTCATACCTGCTCCACAAAAGATGCGTATAAAAAAGGCGCTTCCCCATGCCGAGTAGCGCCTTTTTAAACAAGCAATTAGCTAATCGAGATTAGTTCATGCCGTATTTTTTCAATTTTTTACGCAGCGTACCACGGTTGATGCCCATCATCAGAGCAGCACGGGTCTGGTTACCACGGGTGTATTGCATCACCATGTCCAACAGGGGCTGTTCTACTTCAGCCAGTACCAGCTCATAGAGGTCATTAACATCCTGACCGTTCAGTTGAGCAAAATAGTTCTTCAGTGCCTGTTTAACCGAGTCACGCAGGGGTTTTTGGGTTACCTGATCCTGAGAGTTAACGGTAGAAACGGTCAGTACGTCAGAATTTACGCGTTGTTCGAACATAGTTCTGTCAGCTCTTTATTTCTGTTTACGCAAAATTTTCGAAGTATGCCTCCAACGCCTCCAGCTGTTCGCTGGCATCCTCAATGGCGTTGAATGTGCGCCGAAACTGGTCATTTGGAGCGTGCTCCTGGAGATACCAGGAGACGTGTTTACGCGCGATTCGGTACCCTTTTGCCTGGCCATAAAAGTCATGCAGTTCCCGAACATGCGCACAAAGCAAGCGCTTAACCTCTGCCAGAGGCAGGGGGGATAGCAACTCCCCAGTGTCCAGATAATGCTGGATTTCCCGAAAGATCCAGGGTCTTCCCTGAGCTGCGCGGCCTATCATCAGGGCATCAGCCCCCGTATAGTCAAGCACAGCTCTGGCTTTAAGCGGGTCAGTAATGTCACCATTCGCGATAACCGGAATGGAAACTTTCTGCTTAACTGCCCGAATACTGTCGTACTCAGCGTCTCCATTGAACAAACAGGCGCGGGTGCGTCCATGAATGGTCAGAGCCTGAATGCCACAGTCTTCAGCCAGTTGGGCAATCTCTACGCAGTTACGGTGTTCCGGAGCCCAGCCGGTGCGAATCTTCAGGGTCACAGGAACGTCCACTGCATTAACCACCCCGGTTAGTATCGACTTCACTAAATCCGGGTACTGCAAGAGGGCTGAACCTGCGAGCTTGCGATTCACTTTTTTAGCCGGGCACCCCATATTGATATCAATAATCTGGGCACCGCTTTCCACGTTAATCCGTGCGGCATCGGCCATCTCAACAGGATCGCTACCGGCAATTTGCACCGTGCGAATTCCTGGCTCATCAACGTGCACCATCCGTAAACGGGACTTATCGCTTTCCCAAACCTGCGGGTTAGACGACATCATCTCGGATACGGTCAATCCGGCTCCCATCTCATAACACAGCGTCCGAAAAGGTCTGTCAGTGATGCCAGCCATGGGCGCTGCAATCAGGCGATTTCTAAGCTGGTATTGTCCGATGCGCATGAGTTAAGAAATGACCATACTGTGACTGCAAGGCGGCGTATATTACGCATTTTTTGCACGAGATGAAAGGCCAAACTTTAACCAATCCTCTGAGGTGGATCAAAGAATCGCCGTTAAAGTAAACGCCATTAAATAATTAGCCATACAAATCATTGCGTTATAAAAATGTGACGAAAATCTGTACGCGTATAATTTTGCGTAACTTCTCATTTTTTCTTCGCAACGACGGGGGCTGACAAGATAATCTGCTGAATTAATCAGCAGATTATCGTGACTTAATGTGACTATGCTCTCATTTCAGCAGATGATTGTGCAGTGAAGGGATTATTCAACCACTACCCGACCGTTGAGCGGTTGTGTTGGGCGACTGTTATCGTGATGCATGGTGTGAGTAAATTTCTCCAGTTGTGCAGTGGAGAGCGTCAGAGGATGTTTAAGGACAAGCCAGGTCACGCCCTCAGAACAGGGAGGGGTTGTGAGCGAACCACTGAAACGCCAGTAGGTTTTATCCTTAGGCAGCAAGGCGTTGAGGTCCATCTGCGCGGTGATTTTCACGTCTTGCTCCGCTTTCTCAGGCATTGTTGCCCAAAGCTTTTCCAGCTCTGCGTTGGCCGCCCCTTTATCGAACATGACTGCGACGACCGCCACCGCCCCTTTTGCATCTTTGTGCACAAGATGCATCTCCATCGCGTAATGTTTTCCGTGTAGGGTGTTTTCGCTCGGGGTGTGAAAGTGGAACTGTTGCAACGTGAAGGGGACACCATCTATCGATACAGTATCCGCAGTGGTGTTTTTCAGTCCGGCCTGAATCGTATGCCCATTATTGAGAAGCGTTATTGGGCCATCGGAGTAGTGAATACTGAGTGGAGATAGATGTGCTTTAAGCGTGGTCTCAATGTTAATCGGGGATTGATTCATGCCTGCCTGGCAGGTTTTATATTCTTCATTGAGGGCGCTCCAGTGTTCCGGAGAGCCTTCACCTTCATAGCTCCAGTGCGACGCCATCGCGGTAAACGGCATAATGCTTAACGCCAGGAGTGCTGCCTTGCTCAAAAATGGCTTCATAATATTCTTCCATTAAATAAAATAGATTTTTATATTCGTAACTTCAATGAGTTACGCGACTATTTTAGCGCGGGAAGATACAGGCGTGTGTATTGAAAATGCGGAAAAACGTGGCCTGCGATGAGACCACGTTTCTGGGAAGATTACTGCTTACGACCGGTAATGCGGCACCATTCTTCTTTCTCAACGACCGGATCGAGGGTGAAGAGATCGGCATAGGCTTCGCACACGCTGTCGGCCTGACTGGCAAGGATACCGGAAAGACCCAGCAGACCGCCTGTAACGGGCAGCACGCTGATTAACGGTGCCAGTTCGCGTAAGGGGCCTGCCAGGATGTTGGCGACCACTACGTCGGCTTTCATCGCGTCTGGCTGATCCTGCGGCAGGTAGAGTTCCAGACGTTCTGACACGCCGTTACGCTGGGCGTTATCACGACTGGCCTGAATCGCCTGCGGGTCGATATCGATACCGATCGCTTTCGCTGCGCCCAGTTTCAGCGCGGCAATCGCCAGGATGCCAGAACCGCAGCCAAAGTCGATGACGGTCTTGCCGGTTAAATCGAGGCTGTCGAGCCACTGCAGGCACAGTGAGGTGGTGGGATGGGTACCGGTACCAAATGCCAGGCCGGGGTCGAGCATGACGTTGACGGCGTTCTCATCCGGCACATCGCGCCAGCTTGGGCAGATCCACAGGCGTTCACCAAAACGCATCGGGTGGAAGTTATCCATCCACTCGCGTTCCCAGTCCTTGTCTTCCAGCTGTTCGATTTTATGTGCGAAACCGTTACCCAACAGCGGATGTTGTTCCAGGATGGCGACGACCTCTTTCATGTCGGTTTCTGCATCAAACAGACCAATGACGTCAGTGTCGCCCCACAGGCGGGTTTCGCCCGGCAATGGCTCAAAAACCGGCGTGTCGTGCGTGTCCTGGAAGGTGATGGAAACGGAACCCGCTTCCATCAGGGCATCGCTCAACTCTTCCGCGTTAGCGCCCGTCGTATTCAGTTTTAATTGGATCCATGGCATGGCAAAACTCTTTATTTATCAGTAGACAATACAGCGGCTTGCGGGGCAGGAGAACCGAAACGGTTTCCAACCAGGAAAGCCAACAAACTTAACAGTAGCGAGGGCACAATCGGGTGGAAGCCCAGGTACTGAACGTTAAAGGTGGCGAGAATCGCGTACAGAACGCCGCCGACAATCATCGCACTCAGTGCACCGCTCGCGTTCGCGCGCTCCCAGTAAAGGCCGAGCACCAGCGGCCATAAGAACACGGCTTCCAGCCCGCCAAACGCCAGCAGGTTCAGCCAGATAATCATCTCTGGCGGTTTCCAGGCGGCAAGCAGTAATAGCGCGCCTAAGATCAGGGTGATCATTGCCGACATTCGCTTCAGTCGCGTCTCATTCTGTAACTGCTCCGGGCGGATGTTGAGATAGAGATCTTTAATGATCGTAGCGGAACTTTGCAGCAATTGGGCGTTGATCGTCGACATAATGGCCGCCATCGGCGCGGCAAGGAAGATCCCGGCGGCAAAAGGCGGCAGCACTTTCACCATCAGCGTTGGGATAACCAGATCCGGCACCGTCAGGTCGGGGATCACCGCTCGCCCTAGTGCGCCGGCAAGGTGCATACCGAACATCAGGATTGCCACCACAATAGTGCCGATGATAATCCCCCGGTGTACGGCTTTGCTGTCTTTGTAGGAGATGCTGCGCACAGCCGTATGCGGCAGGCCAACCACGCCAAAGCACACCAACACCCAGAATGAGGTCATAAAGGCCGGAGACAGAATGTCATCGGCACCCTGTGGCGAAACCAGTTTCGGGTCAATGGCGTTTAAGGTCTCTACGGCATGGCTCAGGCCGCCAGCGGCGTGCACGATACCCACCAGCAGCACGATGGTGCCAATCAGCATCACCAGTCCCTGCATCGTGTCGTTAAGCACGCTGGCACGAAAGCCGCCGAACGCGGTATACAGCGCAATGCTGATACCGAAAATCAGCAGGCCTGTTTCATAGGGAATACCTGCGGCGGTTTCCAGCAGGCGCGCGCCGCCGATGAATTGTACGGTCATGGCGCCGACAAACGCCACTAACAGACTGAGGCTCGCCAGCCACACCAGAAGGCGACTCTGGTAGCGGGCAAACAGCATATCGTTGAGGGTGACGGCATTATAGCGACGGGCAAGGATAGCGAATTTCTTGCCAAGGATCCCCAGCGATAGCCAGACGGCGGGGAGCTGAATCATGGCCAGCAGTACCCAGCCCAACCCATATTTATAGGCAGCACCAGGCCCACCAATAAACGAGCTAGCGCTGATGTAGGTCGCGGTCAGCGTCATCGCCAGCACGATCCCGCCCATTGAGCGACTGCCGAGGAAATATTCATTCAGAAAGGTGCCGGTTTGCCGTTTACGCATGGCGTAGACAGAAAGGCCAAACACCACGACCAGATAGGCAATCAGCGGCAGAATGACTTCAAGCTGCATCGTCATCCTCCAGGGGAATGTCACGGTAGATAAATTTCACCATGGCCCAGCACAGTAAAATGAAGATCAGCGGCGTCAGCAGACAGGCCAGTTCAAACCAGTGTGGCAGACCGGTAAAGCCGATCGCCGAATCAGGTAAGTAAGCAGCCACTAACCACGCAGCCAGATAGAGAAGGGTCAGCCACAGCGCCCAGCGCGCCTCTTTGTGGGCCTGAACAAAACGGTTGTCCATTTTTTGTCCCTTGTGGAAAAAGAAAGCGGGGATTGTACCTTATGGAATTGACGACCCCCAGAAATAAAAAAGGCCGGAAAATCCGGCCTTTTGACGCTGATGCAGTCTTATTTTTCCTGAAGACCGAGTTTTTTCTCCAGATAGTGGATGTTGGTTCCACCATGCTGGAAGTGCTCGTCGTTCATGATACGGGTCTGCAAATCAATGTTGGTTTTGATGCCGTCGATGATCAGTTCCTGCAGGGCGTTCTTCATGCGGGCAATTGCCACGTCACGGGTTTCACCGTAGCAGATCAGCTTGCCGATCATTGAGTCATAGTATGGCGGTACGGTGTAACCGGCATAGATATGCGATTCCCAGCGTACGCCAAAGCCACCCGGCGCGTGAAAACGGGTGATTTTACCCGGGCTCGGCAGGAAGGTGTTCGGATCTTCGGCGTTGATACGGCATTCCACCGCATGGCCTTTGACCACCACTTCTTCTTGCTTGATCGACAGCGGTTGACCCGCCGCGATGCGCAGTTGTTCTTTGATCAGGTCAACGCCGGTGATCATTTCGGTCACCGGATGTTCAACCTGAATACGGGTGTTCATTTCAATGAAATAGAACTCGCCGTTTTCGAACAGGAACTCAAAGGTGCCTGCGCCACGATAGCCGATATCCACACACGCTTTCGCGCAACGCTCACCGATGTAGCGACGCAGTTCCGGAGTAATGCCCGGTGCCGGTGCCTCTTCGACGACTTTCTGGTGACGACGCTGCATAGAGCAGTCACGTTCAGCCAGATAGATAGCGTTACCCTGACCGTCAGCCAGCACCTGAATTTCGATGTGGCGTGGGTTCTCGAGGTATTTCTCCATGTAAACCATGTCGTTGCTGAAAGCTGCTTTTGCTTCCGCCTTGGTCATGGAGATGGATTGCGCCAGTTCGGCATCGCCGCGTACTACACGCATACCGCGACCGCCGCCGCCGCCGGACGCCTTGATGATAACCGGGTAGCCGATGCGTTTTGCATGGGCGCGGTTAGCATCCATATCGTCGGTCAGAGGGCCGTCAGAACCCGGTACGGTTGGGACGCCAGCTTTCTTCATCGCGGTGATCGCCGACACTTTGTCACCCATCAGACGGATGGTGTCCGCTTTCGGGCCGATGAAGATAAAGCCAGAACGTTCAACCTGTTCAGCAAAATTGGCGTTCTCAGAGAGGAAGCCATAACCCGGGTGAATTGCCACCGCGCCGGTGATTTCAGCGGCGCTGATGATAGCCGGGATGTTCAGATAACTTTTTACGGACGGAGCCGGGCCAATACAAACCGTCTCATCCGCCAGTAATACGTGTTTTAAATCGCGATCCGCGCTGGAGTGCACAGCGACAGTCTTGATACCCAGTTCTTTACAGGCACGAAGAATTCGCAATGCAATCTCGCCGCGGTTGGCGATAACAATTTTATCCAGCATGTTCGCCTCGTTACTCGATGACGACCAGCGGCTCGTCAAATTCTACCGGTTGACCACTTTCGACCAGGATGGCTTTCACGACACCTGATTTGTCCGCTTCGATCTGGTTCATCATTTTCATGGCTTCAACGATGCACAGGGTATCGCCTGCGTTAACTTTCTGACCCACTTCGATGAACGCTTTTGCGTCCGGGCTCGGGGTGCGGTAGAAAGTACCAACCATTGGGGAACGTACGATGTGACCACTGATTTCTGCGGCTGCCGCAGCCGGCGCTTCTGCTGCCGGAGCAACTGCGTTAGACAGAGCAGGTTGCTGCTGCATCATTGGTGCAGCGTAGGCTTGTTGCATCATCGGGAAGCTACCTGCTGGCGCTGCGCGACTGATGCGTACAGACTCTTCGCCTTCAGAGATTTCCAGTTCGGAGATGCCTGATTCTTCAACCAGCTCGATCAGTTTTTTAATCTTACGAATATCCATGAGTGGGTTCCGTACTCTTTGTTTAGTGTGATTGTGACAGGCGTTAAGCGCTGTCTGTAAAGCGTGAGTCCCGACGGCAAAACGGCTTCTGCCTGCCTGGACGCCGGTATATTCCGCCTCAACGATTTATGTGAGACTTGTCGGTTAACATGCTGCGATTTGCTGCAATCCTCCGGCAAAAAACAAAATATACCTTCAATGCTCGATTGTCACCTTTTCAGCGGTCTAAAAACGCCGTCCAGGGAGCCAAGGTCGCACATTATAATGATTTCGTAGCAATTGGCAGCTAAATACTGGTCTTATCAGGGAAGATAATCAACCGCTAACACACAAATAACATCCGAGTCTCTGCATTTTGTAACCGACTGCACAGTTCGCCGAACTAGCGCCACCACTGGCGGAACTTCTTGTAACGGCAGGCCAAAAGCAGTAGTGCCAGCAGGGCATAAATGATGGGTTGAGGCGACAAGATCTTCACCGACCACAGGTAATGTATCGGGGCGAGGATCGCCACAAGATAGACGAAATTGTGTAAAAGTTGCCAGCGTTTGCCCAGTTTTCGTTGTGCCGCCTGTGTTGACGTTAGCGTCAGCGCGAACAGGATGAGCCAACTGGTGATCCCAAGCGTCAAATACGGGCGCGTAATCAGTTCTCGTCCCAACAATCCGAGATTATGGATACCCAACTCCAGCAGCGCGTAACTGGTCAGATGCAGCGTGGCCCAGGCGAAACACCATAACCCCAGCAGACGACGGGTGCGTATCAATAATGGCTGTTTAGCGTAGCGCGCGAGCGGCGTGACCAGCAAGGCGGCGAGCAGAAATTTCAGAGCCATCCTACCGGTAAAATGCTGGATATCCTTCACGGGATCGGCGCTGAGCCCGCCGTTATTAATCGCCCAGAACAGCCAGAGAAACGGCAGCAGTCCCACCAGATGAAGGGCAACTTTCAACCAGGTTATCTGTTTTGCACTTAGCCGCACTTAGAAATTCTCCCGCAAATCCAGGCCGCGATACAGCGTAGCCACTTCATCGGAATAGCCATTAAACAGTAAAGTGGGTTGCCGTTGGACATCCAGAATCCCGCCCGCGCCAATAAACCGTTCTGTTGCCTGCGACCAGCGTGGATGATCGACATGCGGATTCACATTGGCGTAAAAACCGTATTCATCGGCAGCGGCAAGATTCCAGGTGGTTGGCGGCCGTTCGCGAGTCAGTTTAATGCTGACGATCGATTTAATGCCTTTAAAGCCATATTTCCACGGCACCGTCAGGCGAATGGGGGCACCGTTTTGCGGCGGCAGCGCTTTACCGTAAACGCCAACGGTCAGCAACGTCAGCGGATGCATCGCTTCGTCCAGCCGCAGACCTTCGACATAGGGGTATTTCAATCCACCGCCAATGAAGCGATCTTTTTGTCCTGGCATATCGTCCGGCGCGTAAAGTGTCTCGAATGCGACATATTTAGCATTACTGGTGGGTTCGACGAGTGCCAGCAGTTTATGTAAAGGAAAGCCAATCCACGGCACCACCATCGACCAGGCTTCAACGCAGCGCATCCGGTAAATTCGTTCTTCTAAGGGAAAGCGCGTTGTCAGCGCATCGTGATCCAGGGTTAACGGTTTGGCTACTTCGCCGCTGATTTTCAGCGTCCAGGGATCGGTTTTCATGCTGCCGGCATTGGCGGCAGGATCGGCCTTATCCAGACCAAACTCGTAGAAATTGTTGTAGCCAGTGACTTTCTCTTCTGGCGTTAAAGGCAGTGCGTTTTGCCATGCCGCAGGTTTGCTGAAATCCAGCGGTTTGCCGGAGGGCGCGGGTGGGCGATCGTTGCCTTTGAACCAGCTCAGTAGATCCGCCTGCGCCGCTATCGGTAGCGACAGCGTGGCAGCCCCGATCCCCAGCGCTTTCAGCACCTGGCGGCGATGCATAAAGAAAGCCGATTCTGCAGTGACATCGGCTTCAGTAAGTGGACGTGATTTTTTCATAACAGGCTCCCGGCGTACGCATAACGCGTAGTTACTATGGCAGGGAGTCTGTCAATGCGCAGCGAAATTTAGTTAATTAAGTGTAAATTTCTGCGGCGTTTGAGTTTACTTCACTTTAACCAGCGTACGGCCTTGCGCCTGGTTATTAATGATAGCTTCAGCGAACTTCGGCGCATCGGCCAGCGAAATTTCCGTCGCTGCCTGTGCGTAGAACGATTCTGGTAAATCCTTCACCAGACGCTGCCAGGCCTCTGCGCGGCGCGCCGGCGGTGTCATTACGGAATCGACCCCTTGCAGGCGGACGTTGCGCAAAATAAATGGCATCACCGTCGTCGGCAGGGCAAAACCACCCGCCAGGCCACAGGCCGCAACACAGCCGCCGTAGTTCATCTGCGCCAGCACTTTCGCCAGCACTTTATCGCCCACGGTATCAATCGCTCCGGCCCACAGTTGTTTTTCCAGCGGACGAGATTCGGCGAACTCATCACGGCCCAGAATACGGCTTGCGCCTAACTGGCGGAGATAATCATGGGTGCTTTCGCGTCCGGACACCGCAACAACCTGATAACCCAGCTTATGCAACAGTGCGACGGCGGTACTGCCGACGCCGCCACTGGCACCGGTGACCACGATTTCACCGTCTTGCGGGCGAATGCCTGCCTCTTCAAGAGCCATCACGCACAGCATGGCGGTAAATCCGGCGGTACCGATCACCATCGCTTTACGGCTGTCCAGCCCTTTTGGCAGCGCTACCAGCCAGTCCGCTTTCACGCGTGCCTGTTCTGCCAGACCGCCCCAATGGTTTTCGCCCACGCCCCAACCGGTCAGCAACACTTCCTGGCCCGCATGAAAACGAGGATCTTCGCTGGCCCGAACGGTGCCGGCGAAATCAATACCAGGAATCATCGGAAAGTTGCGGATGATTTTTCCTTTTCCGGTGATGGCGAGCGCATCTTTATAGTTCAGACTGGACCAGTGGACATCCACTGTGACATCGCCTTCTGGCAGCCGACTTTCTTCGAGAGTCTGCACGGATGCAAGGGTTTTACCGTCCTGCTGTTCTAAGATCAAAGCCTGCATAACCTGTCCTCAATTCTGCATGGTGGATTGGAAAATGACGTCTGAAGACTATACTCGCTAATTGAAACGTGAAGCCGATGCAACGCAATAAATTGCCAGATACACCTGATTTGGTAGTATGCACTCACTCTTTGCGCAACCGGACGAATTTTGCGTTTGGTTAAGCTGTTCCGTGTCGCAATTCAACCGTCGGAGTTAACTCAAGGATGCGATTAACGACGAAATTCTCAGCTTTTGTCACGCTGCTCACCGGGTTAACGATCTTTGTCACCCTGATCGGCTGCTCGCTGAGCTTTTATAATGCTATCCAGTACAAGATGAACCATCGTGTCCAGGCGGTGGCGACAGCGATTGATACGCATCTTGTTTCTCGCGATTTCAAACAGTTAACGTCGCAGATCGATGAACTGATGGTGTCAGCGGACGTCGTGCGCGTGGATCTTCGGCAGGGCGATAAGGTCATTTATAGCCAAACACGCAACAGCAGCTATCGCCCGGTTGGCACCAGTAATCTCTTTCGCGAGCTCTCGGTTCCGCTGATGAAGCACCCGGGAATGACGATGGATCTGGTCTATCAGGATCCGATGGGCAACTATTTTCATTCACTGATGACCACTGCGCCGCTCACGCTGGCCATTGGCTTTATTGTGCTGATGCTGTTTCTGTCGGTACGTTGGCTTCAGCGGCAACTTTCCGGCCAGGAACTGCTGGAGATACGTTCGACGCGAATTTTGAACGGAGAACGCGGTGCCAGCGTGCGCGGTACGGTCTATGAATGGCCAGCGCGCACCAGCAGCGCGCTGGATATGTTGTTGGCCGAAATACAGAGTGCCCAGGAGCAGCGGAGCCGACTCGATACGCTGATTCGCTCTTACGCCGCGCAGGACACCAAAACAGGCCTCAGCAATCGACTCTTTTTTGACAACCAACTGGCGACGCTGCTGGACGATCAGGAAAAAGTCGGCGCGCATGGCGTGGTGATGATGATTCGTCTGCCGGACTTTAACCTGCTGCGCGACAGTTGGGGGCGTAACCTGGCTGAAGAAGAGCTGTTCAGCCTGATCAATTTATTGTCCACTTTTATGATGCGTTATCCGGGTTCACTGCTGGCGCGCTACCACCGCAGCGACTTTGCCGTTCTTCTGCCACACCGAACTCTGAAAGAGGCGGAAAGCGTGGCTGGACAATTATTAAAAGCGGTTGATGCACTTCCGACTAATAAAATGCTCGATCGTGACGATATGGTACATATCGGCATTTGCGCCTGGCGCAGCGGACAGTCGACCGAACAGGTGATGGAACATGCGGAAGCGGCGACCCGCAACGCCGTGTTGCAGGGTGGGAATAGCTGGACGGTGTATGACGATTCGTTGCCGGAAAAAGGACGCGGCAATGTGCGCTGGCGGACGCTGATTGAACAGATGCTCAGCCGCGGCGGCCCGCGAATCTATCAGAAACCGGCCGTCACCCGGGACGGGCACGTTCATCATCGGGAACTGATGTGCCGTATCTTTGATGGTAATGAAGAGGTCAGTTCGGCGGAATACATGCCGATGGTTTTACAGTTTGGTTTATCAGAAGAGTATGACCGCTTACAAATAAGTCGTGTCATCCCGCTGTTGAACTACTGGCCAGAAGAGAATCTGGCGATACAGGTGACGGTTGAGTCACTGATTCGTCCGCGTTTTCAGCGTTGGTTACGCGATACCTTGATGCAGTGTGAAAAATCGCAACGAAAACGCATAATTATTGAACTTGCAGAGGCGGATGTAGGTCAACACATCAGCCGATTGCAGCCTGTCATCCGTTTAGTGAATGCATTGGGGGTTCGGGTTGCCGTCACGCAGGCGGGTTTAACGCTGGTGAGTACCAGCTGGATTAAAGAACTCAATGTGGAATTGATCAAGCTCCATCCGAGTCTGGTCAGGAATATTGAGAAGCGAACGGAAAACCAGTTGCTGGTTCAAAGTCTGGTGGAAGCCTGCTCGGGCACCAACACCCAGGTTTACGCAACGGGCGTACGTTCGCGCGGTGAGTGGCAGACGCTGACAGCGCGTGGTGTTTCCGGTGGACAGGGGGATTTTTTTGCTGCCTCCCAGCCGCTGGATACCAATGTGAAAAAATATTCTCAAAGATACTCGGTTTAACCTGCCGTTTGTTCAGTTTTCACGTAGAATAACGCGCGCTGTGCCTTCATGGGGGTGTGCTTGTCTGCTCGCCATTTTGTAACAGCACATATGCAGGTGAATGACCTTAAACCGGTTGCAAATGAGGGCGAGGATTGCTGCTAAAGTGCTCAGCCCTGAGGGACTCAGGTAGAGATTTGTAACAAAGGAAACGAACTGCACTAATTTTCACCGTAGCAGATGATTTTTGCGCCTTGTCGCTGCTGCGTGTGGTTGGTAAAGTAAGCGGATTTTGTTTTCCGCCCCAGCTTTCAGGATTATCCCTTAGTATGTTGAAAAAATTTCGTGGCATGTTTTCCAATGACTTGTCCATTGACCTGGGTACCGCGAATACCCTCATTTATGTAAAAGGACAAGGCATCGTATTGAATGAGCCTTCCGTTGTGGCCATTCGTCAGGATCGTGCCGGTTCACCGAAAAGCGTGGCTGCAGTAGGTCATGATGCGAAGCAGATGCTGGGTCGTACACCGGGCAATATTGCTGCTATTCGCCCAATGAAAGACGGCGTTATTGCTGACTTCTTCGTGACTGAAAAAATGCTCCAGCACTTCATCAAGCAAGTGCACAGCAACAGCTTTATGCGTCCAAGCCCGCGTGTGCTGGTGTGTGTGCCGGTTGGTGCCACTCAGGTTGAGCGTCGTGCTATTCGTGAATCCGCACAGGGCGCTGGCGCCCGCGAAGTCTTCCTGATCGAAGAGCCGATGGCTGCGGCAATTGGTGCTGGCCTGCCGGTTTCTGAGGCGACCGGTTCAATGGTTGTGGACATCGGTGGCGGTACGACGGAAGTCGCCGTTATCTCCCTGAACGGCGTGGTCTATTCCTCTTCTGTACGTATCGGCGGCGATCGCTTCGACGAAGCAATCATTAATTATGTGCGCCGTAACTACGGATCGCTTATCGGTGAAGCCACCGCAGAACGTATCAAGCATGAAATCGGTTCCGCCTATCCGGGCGACGAAGTGCGTGAAATTGAAGTGCGCGGTCGTAACCTGGCAGAAGGGGTTCCTCGCGGCTTTACCCTGAACTCTAACGAGATTCTGGAAGCCTTGCAGGAGCCGCTGACCGGTATCGTTAGCGCGGTGATGGTTGCACTGGAACAGTGCCCGCCGGAACTGGCGTCTGATATCTCCGAGCGCGGTATGGTGCTCACTGGCGGTGGCGCGCTGTTGCGTAACCTTGATCGTCTGTTAATGGAAGAAACCGGTATTCCAGTTGTTGTTGCTGAAGACCCGCTGACCTGTGTGGCGCGTGGCGGCGGCAAAGCGCTGGAAATGATCGATATGCACGGCGGCGACCTGTTCAGCGAAGAGTAATCGGATGCCGGCAGGAGAGCGTCACGCTGTCCTGCCGACTCTGATACGAGAATACGCAAACTTATGAAGCCAATTTTTAGCCGTGGCCCGTCGCTACAGATTCGCCTTATTCTGGCGGTGTTGGTGGCGCTCGGCGTTATTATTGCCGACAGCCGCCTGGGTACGTTCAGTCAGATCCGTACGTACATGGATACCGCCGTCAGTCCTTTCTACTTTATTTCCAATGGTCCCCGTGAACTGCTTGATGGCGTCTCGCAAACGCTCGCGTCGCGCGACCAGCTTGAGCTTGAAAACCGGGCGCTGCGTCAGGAACTGCTGCTGAAAAACAGCGAGCTGTTGATGCTGGGGCAGTACAAACAGGAGAACGCGCGTCTGCGCGAGCTGCTGGGTTCGCCGCTGCGTCAGGATGAACAAAAGATGGTGACGCAGGTCATCTCCACGGTTAACGATCCTTACAGCGACCAGGTGGTTATCGACAAAGGCAGCGTGAACGGCGTTTACGAAGGCCAGCCAGTGATCAGCGATAAAGGCGTTGTCGGCCAGGTCGTCGCAGTGGCGAAACTGACCAGCCGCGTTCTGCTGATTTGCGATGCCACTCATGCCTTGCCTATTCAGGTGTTGCGCAACGACATCCGGGTGATCGCGGCTGGCAACGGCTGCACTGACGATTTGCAACTCGAACACCTGCCGGCCAATACCGATATTCGCGTTGGCGACGTGCTGGTCACGTCGGGGCTGGGCGGCCGTTTCCCGGAAGGCTATCCGGTGGCGGTTGTCTCTTCCGTTAAGTTGGATACCCAACGTGCTTACACTGTGATTCAGGCGCGCCCTACCGCGGGCTTGCAACGTCTGCGCTATCTGCTGCTGCTGTGGGGGGCCGACCGTAACGGTGCCAACCCGATGACGCCGGAAGAAGTGCATCGTGTCGCGAATGAACGTCTGATGCAGATGATGCCGCAAGTGCTGCCGTCTCCGGATATGATGGGGCCGCCGCCGCCCGTGCCTGCACCGGCGACCGGTATCACTTCGTCTCCTGCCGCTCCGCCAGCTGGTACGACGCCGCCTGCACCGCGCGCGCCGGGAGGCCAGTAGTGGCAAGCTATCGTAGCCAGGGACGCTGGGTTATCTGGCTCTCGTTCTTTATCGCACTGTTACTGCAAGTGATGCCCTGGCCGGAAGAGATCATTGTCTTTCGGCCAAACTGGGTGCTGCTCATTTTACTCTACTGGATCCTCGCTCTGCCGCACCGTGTCAATGTGGGCACAGGTTTCGTGATGGGTGCCATACTGGATCTCATTAGCGGTTCCACACTTGGCGTGAGGGCGTTGTCGATGAGTATCATCGCCTATCTGGTGGCGCTGAAATTCCAGCTCTTTCGCAACCTGGCGCTCTGGCAGCAGGCGCTGGTGGTGATGTTGCTTTCGCTGGTGGTGGATATTATTGTTTTCTGGTCAGAGTTTTTAGTGATCAACGTTTCTTTCAGGCCTGAAGTATTCTGGAGTAGTGTAGTTAATGGTGTGCTTTGGCCGTGGCTTTTCTTGCTGATGCGTAAAGTCCGCCAGCAATTTGCAGTGCAATAAAGGTTTCTATGACGTCTCTATACTTAGCTTCCGGTTCGCCGCGCCGCCAGGAACTGCTTACGCAGTTAGGCGTTTCTTTTGAACGTATTGTCACGGGAATAGAAGAAACGCGTGGCGAGGGAGAAAGCGCACAGCAATATGTTTCACGTCTGGCACGGGAAAAAGCCCTGGCAGGTGTGGCGCTGACGCCGCGCGATCTTCCCGTGCTGGGAGCGGATACCATCGTTATCCTCAACGGTGAAGTATTAGAGAAGCCGCGTGACGCACACCATGCGGCGCTGATGTTGCGTAAATTATCCGGGCAAACGCATCAGGTGATGACGGCCGTTGCGTTGGCGGATAGCCAGTATGTGCTCGACTGCCTGGTGATGACCGAGGTGACGTTCAGAGCGCTGACGGATGCGGATATCGCTGACTATATCGCCAGCGGTGAACCGATGGATAAAGCAGGTGCATACGGTATTCAGGGGCAGGGTGGCTGTTTTGTCAGGAAGATAAATGGCAGCTATCACGCCGTGGTCGGCTTACCGCTGGTTGAAACGTATGAGTTGCTGAGCAATTTTAACTCACTGCGTGAGAAAAGGGATAAACATGACGGCTGAATTGTTGGTAAACGTAACGCCATCGGAAACACGCGTGGCGTACATTGATGGCGGTATTCTGCAGGAAATTCATATTGAGCGCGAAGCGCGACGCGGGATCGTAGGCAATATCTACAAAGGTCGGGTCAGTCGCGTACTTCCGGGTATGCAGGCGGCTTTTGTAGATATTGGGCTGGATAAAGCCGCGTTTCTTCACGCTTCTGACATTATGCCGCACACTGAATGCGTGGCGGGGGAAGAGCAGAAGCAGTTCACCGTTCGCGATATTTCAGAGCTGGTGCGTCAGGGGCAAGACCTGATGGTGCAGGTGGTAAAAGATCCGCTGGGCACCAAAGGCGCGCGCCTGACAACCGACATCACCTTACCGTCTCGCTATCTGGTCTTTATGCCTGGCGCCTCGCACGTTGGCGTTTCTCAGCGTATCGAAAGCGAAGCCGAGCGTGAGCGACTGAAAAAAGTGGTCGCCGAGTACTGCGACGAGCAGGGCGGATTTATCATCCGCACTGCGGCGGAAGGGGTCTGTGAAGAGGATCTGGCGTCAGATGCTGCGTACCTTAAGCGCGTCTGGACCAAAGTGATGGAACGCAAAAAGCGCCCGCAGACGCGTTACCAGATGTATGGCGAACTGGCGCTGGCACAGCGTGTGCTGCGTGATTTTGCCGATGCGCAGTTAGACCGAATTCGCGTGGATTCCCGTCTGACCTATGAAGCCTTGCTGGAATTTACGGCGGAGTACATCCCGGAAATGACCAGCAAGCTGGAGCATTACAGCGGACGTCAGCCGATTTTCGATCTCTTCGACGTTGAAAATGAGATCCAACGTGCGCTGGAGCGCAAAGTTGAACTGAAATCCGGCGGCTACCTGATTATCGATCAGACTGAAGCGATGACCACCGTCGATATCAACACTGGCGCGTTTGTCGGCCATCGTAATCTCGATGACACCATCTTCAACACCAATATTGAAGCGACCCAGGCGATTGCCCGCCAACTGCGACTGCGTAATCTCGGCGGCATCATTATTATCGATTTTATCGACATGAATAATGAGGATCACCGTCGACGGGTGCTGCATTCGCTTGAGCAGGCGCTGAGTAAAGATCGGGTGAAAACCAGTATTAACGGTTTTTCCCAGTTGGGTCTGGTAGAAATGACGCGCAAGCGCACGCGTGAGAGCGTGGAGCATGTGCTGTGCAACGAGTGTCCGACCTGTCATGGACGCGGCACGGTGAAAACAGTGGAAACCGTCTGCTATGAGATCATGCGTGAAATCGTTCGCGTGCACCATGCTTACGACTCTGACCGCTTCCTGGTCTATGCTTCTCCTTCCGTTGCGGAAACGCTGAAAGGGGAAGAGTCGCACGCGCTGGCGGAAGTGGAGATTTTTGTCGGCAAACAGGTCAAAGTGCAAATTGAACCGCTCTATAACCAGGAGCAGTTTGACGTCGTCATGATGTAAAACGACTGTGCCCGATGGCGCTGCGCTTATCGGGCCTACAAACCAGACGTAGGCTGGATAAGGCGTTCACGCCGCCATCCGGAGAAGTGGGTTTGTGAGTCATATTTTTAGGCAGACAAGGAGAGACGCGTGAGGCGATTGCCGGGGATATTATTGCTCACTGGAGCCGCGCTCGTTGTTGTCGTAGCGCTGCTGGTCAGTGGTTTGCGCCTGGCATTACCGCATCTCGACAGTTGGCGTCCGACGATCCTCAGCAAAATTGAGTCAGCAACGGGACTGCCGGTCAAAGCCAGCCAGATCTCTGCCAACTGGCAAAATTTCGGTCCCACCCTCGAAGCGCGTGATATCCACGCGGAGCTGAAAGACGGCGGTGAATTCTCGGTTAAACGCGTTACCCTGGCGCTGGATGTCTGGCAGAGTTTGCTGCACATGCGCTGGCAGTTTCGCGATCTCACCTTCTGGCAACTGAACTTCCGTACCAACACGCCGATTGAGCGCAGCGAAAGCGGTGACGGGCTGGAAGCCAGCCGAATCAACGATCTTTTCCTGCGCCAGTTCGATCACTTCGATCTCCGCGACAGCCAAATCAGCTTTCTGACGCTCTCCGGCCAGCGCGCCGAACTGGCGATTCCGCAACTCACCTGGGTTAACGGCAAAAACCGCCACCGCGCGGAAGGACAGGTGAGCCTCTCCAGTCTGACCGGCCAGCACGGCGTCATGCAGGTGCGCATGGATCTGCGTGATGACGACGGTCTGCTGAATAATGGTCGGGTCTGGCTGCAGGCTGACGACATCGACGTGAAGCCGTGGCTGGGCAAGTGGATGCAGGATAACGTGGCGCTGGAGACCGCGCGCTTCAGTCTTGAAGGCTGGATGACCATCAGCAAAGGTGAAATCGCCGGTGGTGATGTCTGGCTGAAACAAGGCGGAGCGAGCTGGAAAGGCGACAATCACTCCCATACGCTCTCTGTGGACAACCTGACGGCACATATCAGCCGTGAACAGCCCGGCTGGCAGTTTTCTATTCCTGATACCCGCATCACGATGGACGGCAAGGCCTGGCCGCGCGGTGCGCTACAGATTGCCTGGATCCCTGAACAGGAAGTCGGCGGCGTGGACAGCAAACGCAGTGACGAACTGCGCATTCGCGCCAGCCATCTGGAGTTGACCGGGCTTGAGGGGCTGCGCCCGATGGTGTCGAAGCTTTCGCCCGCGCTGGGTGATATCTGGCTTGCCACTCAACCGAGTGGAAATATCGATACCCTGGCGCTGGATATCCCACTCCAGGCCACGGAAAAGACCCGTTTTCAGGCGTCATGGCGCGATCTGGCATGGAAGCAGTGGAAGCTGTTGCCTGGGGGGGAGCATTTCTCCGGAACGCTCTCCGGGAGCGTGGAAAACGGCGTGCTGACCGCGTCGATGAAACAGGCAAAAATGCCCTACGAAACGGTCTTTCGCGCGCCATTAGAAATTGAAGACGGTGTTGCCACGCTGAACTGGCTGAAGAATGACAAAGGCTTTCAACTGGACGGGCGCAACATCGACGTGAAGGCGAAAGCGGTTCATGCGCGCGGCGGTTTCCGTTATCTGCAACCGGCAGGCGATGACCCCTGGCTGGGGATTCTGGCGGGCATCAGCACTGACGACGGCTCTCAGGCCTGGCGTTACTTCCCGGAGAATCTGATGGGCAAGGCGCTGGTGGACTATCTCAGCGGCGCGATTCAGGGCGGAGAAGCGGATAATGCGACGCTGGTGTACGGCGGGAATCCGCATTTGTTCCCGTACAAGCACAATGAAGGCCAGTTTGAAGTGCTGGTCCCGCTGCGCAATGCGAAATTTGCCTTCCAGCCGGACTGGCCTGCACTGACCGATCTGAATATCGAACTGGATTTTCTCAACGACGGCCTGTGGATGAAAACCGATGGCGTCAATTTAGGCGGCGTGAAGGCCACGAACCTGACGGCTATTATCCCGGACTACGCCAAAGAAAAGTTGCTGATTGACGCCGATATTCAGGGGCCAGGCAAAGCGGTAGGACCGTATTTTGACGACACGCCGTTGAAGACGTCGCTGGGTGCCACGCTTGAGCAGTTGCAGATCGATGGCGATGTGAATGCTCGCTTACATCTGGATATCCCGCTGGACGGCGAAATGGTTACCGCAAAGGGCGATGTGTCGCTGCGCGATAACAGCCTGTTCATCAAACCGCTCGACAGCACCCTGAAAAACCTCAGCGGCAAATTCAGTTTTATCAATGGCAACCTGAAAAGCGAGCCGATGACGGCGAATTGGTTCAATCAGCCGCTGAACGTTGATTTTACAACCACAGAGGGCGCGAAAGCCTATCAGGTCGCGGTGAATCTCAACGGCAACTGGCAGCCCGCTCGCACCGGTGTGTTGCCTTCGCAGGTTAATGAGGCGCTCGGCGGCAGCATGGCGTGGAACGGTAAGGTGGGGATTGACCTGCCGTATCATTCCGGCACGACGTATAACATTGAACTGAACGGCGATCTCAGGAATGTAAGTAGTCACTTACCTTCTCCGCTGGATAAAGAGGCTGGCGCGGCGTTACCCGTTAAAATCAAAGCAACCGGCGATCTGCGCAGCTTTACGCTGACCGGTAGCGCCGGGCAGGAAAATCATTTTAACAGCCGCTGGTTGCTGAATCAGAAACTGACGTTGGATCGTGCAATCTGGACGGCAGAAAGCCAGACGGCACCGCCTTTGCCTGAACGGGAAGGTATTGAGCTGAATCTGCCATCGATGGATGGTGCGCAATGGCTGGCCCTGTTCCAGAAAGGCGCGGTCGATAACGTTGGGGCCAACGCGAATTTCCCACAACATGTCACGTTGCGTACGCCTGCGTTAACGCTGGGAGGACAGCAGTGGAACAACCTGAGTATCGTTTCTGAACCGGCGCCGAATGGCACTAAAGTCGAGGCACAGGGGCGTGAGATCAATGCCACGCTGGCAATGCGCAATAACGCGCCGTGGCAGGCTTTTATCAAATACCTTTATTACAACCCCACCGTAGCCACAACGGATAAAAGCGACGCGCCAGCTTCGCCATTTGCATCCGTAGAACGCTTTAGTTTCCGCGGCTGGCCTGACGTGCAGTTGCGCTGTGAAGAGTGCTGGATGTGGGGACAGAAGTACGGACGTATCGATGCGGATGTAGCCATTCAGGGCGACACCCTGAACCTGAGTAACGGCCTGCTGGATACCGGCTTCACCCGACTGACGGCGGATGGACAGTGGGTAAACACCCCCGGCAGTGAACGCACCTCTTTAAAAGGGAAGCTGCGGGGTAATAAGATTGATGCGGCGGCAGGATTCTTTGGCGTCTCCACCCCCATTCGCAACGCGTCGTTTAACGTTGATTACGATCTGCACTGGCGCAACCCGCCGTGGAAGCCGGAAGAAGCCTCGCTGAACGGCATTATCCGCACCCGCTTGGGCAAAGGGGATATCACCGAATTAAGCACCGGGCACGCGGGGCAGTTGCTGCGCCTGCTGAGCTTTGACGCACTGCTGCGCAAACTACGCTTTGATTTTAGCGATACCTTCAACGAAGGATTTTACTTCGACTCCATTCGCAGTACCGCCTGGATCAAAGACGGCATATTGCATACGGACGACACGCTGGTGGACGGACTGGAAGCGGATATCGCCATGAAAGGATCGGTCAACCTGGTGCGCCGCGAACTGGATGTTGAAGCGGTGGTGGCTCCGGAAATCTCCGCCACGGTGGGGGTGGCAGCCGCGTTTGCGGTGAACCCGATCGTTGGCGCGGCGGTCTTTGCCGCCAGTAAAGTGCTTGGACCGCTGTGGAGTAAAGTCTCGATTCTGCGCTATCGGATCACCGGTCCGCTCGACAAACCGCAGATCAACGAAGTCCTGCGCCAGCCGCGGAAAGAAAATTCGCAATGATTTGACGAGGGCAAGGAATTGCCCCACTCTCAGTACATAGATCCTCTATCGCAGTCACTAACGAGTAGCAATAACGATGAGTCTGAACCTGGTAAGTGAACAATTGCTAGCGGCGAACGGCCTGAAACATCAGGATTTGTTTGCCATTCTGGGCCAACTGGCCGAACGTCGTCTCGATTACGGCGATCTCTATTTTCAGTCGAGCTATCACGAATCCTGGGTTTTAGAAGACCGCATCATTAAAGATGGTTCTTACAATATCGATCAGGGCGTTGGCGTTCGCGCAGTGAGCGGTGAAAAAACCGGATTTGCCTATGCTGACCAGATTAGCCTGCAGGCGCTGGAACAGAGCGCGCGCGCCGCGCGTACCATCGTGCGAGACAATGGCGACGGGAAAGTGAAGACCCTCGGTGCCGTGGAGTATCCGGCGCTGTACACCTCTGTCGATCCGCTGCAAAGCATGAGCCGTGAAGAGAAACTCGATATCCTGCGCCGCGTCGATAAAGTCGCCCGCGAAGCGGATAAACGCGTGCAGGAAGTGTCGGCGAGCCTGACCGGTGTGTATGAATTGATCCTGGTTGCTGCCACCGACGGGACGCTGGCAGCCGATGTGCGTCCGCTGGTGCGTCTGTCGGTCAGCGTGCAGGTGGAAGAAGACGGTAAACGTGAGCGCGGTGCCAGCGGTGGCGGCGGGCGCTTTGGTTATGATTATTTCCTCGCGGATCTGGACGGCGACGTCCGCGCCGACGTATGGGCGAAAGAGGCCGTGCGTATGGCGCTGGTGAACCTGTCTGCGGTCGCGGCGCCCGCCGGGACACTGCCTGTCGTATTGGGTGCCGGCTGGCCGGGCGTGCTGCTGCATGAAGCAGTGGGGCATGGTCTGGAAGGAGACTTTAACCGTCGCGGCACATCGGTATTCAGCGGTCATATGGGTGAACTGGTGGCTTCTGAGCTGTGTACCGTGGTGGACGATGGCACGATGGCGGATCGCCGGGGGTCCGTGGCTATTGACGACGAAGGGACGCCGGGTCAGTACAACGTATTGATCGAAAACGGCATTCTGAAAGGTTACATGCAGGACAAACTGAATGCGCGACTGATGGGCGTGGCGCCGACCGGGAACGGTCGCCGCGAGTCTTACGCGCATTTGCCGATGCCGCGCATGACCAACACCTATATGCTGCCGGGCAAATCCACGCCGCAGGAGATCATTGAGTCCGTAGAGTACGGGATCTATGCGCCAAACTTTGGCGGCGGTCAGGTGGATATCACCTCCGGTAAGTTTGTCTTCTCTACCTCAGAGGCTTATCTGATTGAGAATGGCAAAGTAACGAAGCCGGTGAAAGGAGCCACGCTGATTGGTTCGGGTATCGAAGCGATGCAGCAGATTTCGATGGTCGGAAACGACCTGAAGCTGGATAACGGCGTCGGCGTCTGTGGCAAAGAAGGCCAGAGCCTGCCGGTTGGTGTGGGTCAACCGACGCTGAAGGTGGATAACCTGACCGTCGGCGGTACTGCGTAGCCCTATTTTCCGGATGGCGGCAAAACGCCCCATCCGGCCAGCGCTTGTTTCAGTCTGAATTGATATGTTCCTTACAATATCGCCGTTTCCATGCGGCTGGCGTCAGGCCAGTATGCTTGCGAAAAATCTGCCGAAAATATCCAACGTCATTAAATCCACACTTTTCCGACACTTCGCTGAGTGCCAGCGAATCGCTAATTAACAGTTTTTCTGCGGCACTGACGCGCTGTCGATGAATGGCTTCGGTCATCGTCATATGAAATATCCGTCGGTAAACCCGTCCCAGGTAATCGGCGTTACAATGCAACTCCCGGGCAAGCTGCGATGTGGAGAGTGGCAGGTGATACTGGGTGCGAATTTGCTTGCGCGCCTTATAGGCCAACGCCACGCCAGCGCTATCACCGTGGGTTTCGCTCCCCGCCGCTGAGGCGATTTGCTGCAAAATCAACAGCAAAATAAATTCCAGTGCCGGGCCGTGACGCCTGTTTTCCTGTTCGCTTAAAAACTGACGAAACAGCGACATGACGTACTGTGGGCTGCTGACGCTGATATGCTGTGGTAACGAGAGTAACTGCGTCGGATTTGTTGTCGCGGGCAGCACGTCAAAATGCACCCAGTAAAATGTGAGATCCGGCGGGAAATCCCCAATCCCGACGTGGCGGCGCTGAGGCCACAGCAACAAGCTTTCTCCGGCCTTAACCTCAAACTGGACGTCGTTCTCTCTAATGGTCAGCGTCCCCTGTTGTACAAAAATCAACTCCCAGGATTCCAGCCTGCGTGCCGGATGGCTGCCTACGCCGCGCGAGATGAACAAACCGCCGTTTTGTACCCTAATCGGAAGCGCTATGGATAAATCAAGCATGGATATGTAATTTCTCGCGTTTTTTTAGGCGAAAATAACCTTTCTATATGATTAATAAAAAGTTATTTGATATTTGCCGATCGGCATCACAGTTTTGCCGGCAGGTCGGAATCGTCATCTTTTTATACCTGTTTATCGCCTTGTTGGCACGGTAATTCCGGGCAAAATGACATCTGAATTTTCTTATTAAAACCGGAATCCTGCGAATTTATCGGGATAAATCTGCTTCAGACGAGGAACCTTTTTATGACCTCTACATCACTGACGGAAACGGATATTGCCGGAAGTCATCCCGACGAAAAATTGTCGATCCGCGAAAAGATTGGCTACGGGCTGGGCGACGCGGGTGGCACGGTGATCACCTGCCTGATCATGAACTTTTTGACCTTTTTCTACACCGATGTCTTCGGGCTGACGCCCGCACTGGTTGGCACCTTGTTTTTGGTGCTGCGCGTTTTCGACGCTATTTCCGATCCGATTATGGGCGCGGTTGCTGACCGTACCCGCAGCCGCTGGGGGCGTTTTCGCCCGTGGCAACTGTGGATCGCCGTGCCCATCGGCGTTATCGGCGTACTGACCTTTACCGTTCCGGACGCATCAATGGGGGTCAAAATCGCCTGGGCCTTTGGTACGTATTTGTTGCTTTCGGTGAGCTATACCGCGATTAACGTTCCTTATTGTGCGCTAATCAATACCATGACCACGCGCCACACTGAAGTCATTGCCTGCCAGTCCTGGCGCTTTGTGCTGTGCGGTGTGGCGGGCTTTTTGGTCTCCGTCGGGTTGCCGTGGCTGGTGGAGACGCTCGGCCATGGCAACACCGCGCAGGGTTACCAGCTTGGCGTCGGCGTACTGTGCGCCGTCGCGGTGGTAATGTTCCTGTGCTGCTTCTTCTGGGTACGTGAGCGGGTGTCGCTCAACATGATGGGCCACTTTTCCCTGCGCGAACATCTGGCGGGCCTGCGCAAAAACGACCAGTTACTGCTGATGCTGTTGATGTCATTCCTGCTGATTAACGTGTTTAATATTCGCGGTGGTGGCTACATGTACTTCATCACCTACGTGTTGCAGGGCAGCACCGCCTACACCTCGCTGTTTTTTACCATGGTGACGTTCGCTTCCATTATCGGTTCGGTGATGGTTAACCTGCTGTCGCGCCGCATTGATACGGTCAAACTCTACTATCACACCAACCTGGTGTTAGCTTTACTTGCGGTCATTATGTGGTTTCTGCCCGCCAGTCCTGACTGGCAGACGTTATGGTTGGTCGTGATCCTCGGGAACGGCATTATCCTTGGCTTTACCCTACCGCTGCACTTTTCGCTGATGGCCTTTGCCGACGACTACGGCGAGTGGAAAACCGGCGTGCGTTCCTCCGGCATGAACTTTGCCTTCAACCTGTTCTTTATCAAGCTGGCATGGGCCTCCAGCGCCGGGATTATCAGCCTGGTGTTTATTGCCGTTGCTTACAGGGCAGGGGCGGAAAACCAGACGCCCGCGTCATTGCAGGGGATTTTCTCAATGGAAAGCCTGCTGCCCGCACTGTTCCACCTGCTGCTGGCGCTGTCTATCCGCGCCTGTAAACTCAATAACCCGATGATGACCCGTATTTCCGGTGATTTACGCCAGCGTCACGCCCAGGCCCTGTAGGAGCAAAAAAATGAAACCTGAAATCATGGAAGTGGATCTCCACCGGCTTAAGGTCAGCGATCCGTTTTTCGGCCAGTACCAGCAACTGGTGCGCGATGTGGTAATCCCTTATCAGTGGGATGCGCTTAACGATCGTATTGCGGAAGCGGAACCCAGCCATGCGATTGAAAACTTCCGTATCGCCGCCGGGCGGCAGCAGGGGGAGTTTTACGGCATGGTGTTCCAGGACAGCGATGTGGCGAAATGGCTGGAGGCGGTGGCGTGGTCGCTGTGCCAGAAGCCAGATGCGGAACTTGAGAAAACCGCCGACGAGGTGATCGAGCTGATTGCCGCCGCCCAGTGTGAAGACGGTTATCTGAATACGTATTTCACCGCCAAAGCGCCGGATAAGCGCTGGAGCAATCTGGCCGAATGCCACGAGCTTTACTGCGCCGGACATATGATTGAAGCGGGCGTCGCCTTCTTTCAGGCCACCGGCAAGCGTAGCCTGCTGAACGTGGTGTGCCGCTTTGCTGACTATATCGACAGCGTATTCGGCAAAGAAGAGCACAAGCTGCACGGTTATCCCGGCCACCCGGAGGTGGAGCTGGCGCTGATGCGGCTGTATGAAGTGACACAGGAGCCGCGCTATCTGAATCTGTCGCGCTATTTTGTCGAAGCGCGCGGTACGCAGCCGCACTATTACGACATTGAGTTTGAAAAACGCGGTGGCACTTCGCACTGGCTGATTTACGGCGCGGGCTGGATGACGCACGATAAGGACTACAGCCAGGCGCATTTACCGTTAGCGGAGCAACAGACGGCCGTCGGTCACGCGGTGCGTTTTGTCTACCTGATGACCGGCGTGGCACATCTGGCGCGCTTAAGTCAGGACGAAGAAAAACGCCAGATCTGCCTGCGTCTGTGGAAAAACATGGCGCAGCGCCAACTGTACATCACCGGCGGTATCGGTTCGCAGGGACGTGGTGAAGCGTTCAGTTGCGACTACGATCTGCCAAACGATACGGTATACGCCGAAAGCTGCGCCTCCATCGGCCTGATGATGTTTGCGCGTCGGATGCTGGAAATGGAAGCCGACAGCCAGTACGCCGACGTGATGGAGCGCGCGCTCTACAATACTGTGTTGGGCGGCATGGCGTTGGACGGCAAGCATTTCTTCTATGTGAATCCGCTGGAAGTGCAGCCAAACGTGCTGAAATTCAACCATATTTACGATCACATCAAACCTGTTCGTCAGCGCTGGTTCGGCTGCGCCTGCTGCCCGCCGAATATCGCGCGTACGCTGACCTCTATTGGTCACTATATTTATACGCCGCGCCCGGAAGCGCTCTATATCAACCTGTATATCGGCAACCGCGTAACGGTTCCGGTCAATGGCGGTGAGCTGGGCCTGAAAATTAGCGGTAATTTCCCCTGGCAGGAACGGGTGGAGATAAGTATCGACTCCCCACAGCCGGTGGCGCATACGCTGGCGCTGCGGCTGCCGGACTGGTGCGACAAGCCACTGGTGTTGCTCAACGGTTCGCCTGCCGAGGGTGAGGTACGCAAGGGCTATCTGCATATCCGCCGTGACTGGGGAGCGGGCGATACCCTCACGTTAACGCTGCCAATGCCGGTACGCCGTGTTTACGGCAATCCGCAGGTGCGCCACGTGGCGGGTAAAGTCGCGCTACAACGCGGGCCGTTGGTGTACTGTCTGGAAGAAGCCGACAACGGCGCGTTACTGCATAATCTGAGCCTGCCGAAAGAGAGCGCGTTTACCGCCATCGAAGGGAAAGGTATTTTCGCGCATAACGTTCTGATTCAGGCGCAGGGATACCGGCAAAGCCCAAAACAGCAGGGCGAGCAGCCGCTGTGGCACTACGACACCGCCCCCGGTGTGCGTCAGGATCACACGCTGACGTTTATCCCATGGTTTAGCTGGGCCAACCGCGGTGAAGGGGAGATGCGGATTTGGGTGGATGAGGCGTAGTCAGACGGCAGGCATGTTTCTGGCGGATAACGGGATTTTTTGGCCGTTATCCGCTATTGTCTCGCCTGAATAAGGTGTCTATTTCTCTTTTCCTCGTCCGTGCATTCCCTGAAAAATCGTTGCCACGTCGACGAAATAGTCGGTCAGGTAGTTAATCACCACCTGCACTTTCAGTGGCAGTTTGTCTTTTTCGGTATACAGCGCATAGACCGGACGCGGATCGGACTGGTAGCGCGGCAGTAAGGTCTCAAGCTCGCCCCGATTGATCTCGTTGATCACCCACATCAGCGGGACATAGGCGACCCCCGCACCGGCGGTCAGCCAGCGGTTGAGGGTCATCGGATCGTTAGTGACGAATCGCCCTTGTGGGATCAGTCGCGTGGAGATCCCTTCCGGGGCGATCAGTTCGAATTCATTATCCGGACGCACGCTGTATTCCAGCCAGGAGTGGTTGGTGAGGTCGGCCGGTTTTTCCGGTATACCGTATTGGGCGAGATAGCTTTTCGCTGCGCACAGCACCATCGGCATCGCGCCCAGGCGACGGGAAAACAGACTGGAATCCTGCAGGGCGCCCACGCGGATGACGACATCCAGGCCGTCAGCAATCAGATCGGGTGCCGGAATGCCGGTGACCAGATTGACCGTCAGGCCTGGATGCTCTTTGAGCATTTTGGCGGTGATCCCCGCGAGGACATTTTGTGCCATGGTTGAAGAACAGCCAATGCGCAGCGTACCAATTGGCGTGTTGTTAAAGGCGTAAAGTTGCTCATGAACATCCTGCACTTCATGCAGCATACGCCGACAGCCCTGATAATAAATTTTTCCGGCTTCAGTAAGCCCAATGCTGCGCGTGCTGCGGTTCAGCAACTTAACCTGCAGCTCATCTTCCAGTTTTGCCACCGTCTGGCTGATCGACGAAACACTCATTTGTAACCGTCTGGCAGCGGCGGTGAAGGAACCAAATTCCACCACTTTCGCGAACACCGACATGCGTTTTAATCGTTCCATTATTCACTCTGGCTTAAAAGTGATTTAGATCACATATTATAGATAACAGCATAACAGTTACGGTAATATATTATTATTCAAATAAAGGCTGTGTCGCTCTCGCCTGGCTTTCCTTGCCCTTCTCCGCGTCGACATCAGCTGAAAACTGCATCGCCTGCACTCTCTAAAATATCAAGGTCAACATGAGTCTGTTTCCCGTTATCGTGGTGTTTGGTCTTTCCTTCCCACCGATATTCTTTGAATTGCTTCTGTCACTGGCGATTTTCTGGCTGGTGCGCCGGGTGCTGGTGCCTACGGGCATCTATGATTTTGTCTGGCATCCGGCGCTGTTTAATACTGCGCTGTATTGCTGTCTCTTTTACTTGATATCGCGCCTGTTCGTTTGAGGTTGAAGTGAAAACACTAACAAGAAAAATCTCCCGTACGGCCATTACCCTCGTTCTGGTCATCCTGGCGTTCATCGCTATTTTCCGCACCTGGGTCTATTACACTGAATCACCATGGACGCGTGACGCCCGCTTCAGTGCGGACGTGGTTGCCATCGCGCCGGATGTTGCCGGACTTATCACGCATGTTAATGTCCACGATAACGATCTGGTGAAGAAAGATCAGGTGCTGTTCACCATCGATCAACCGCGTTACCAAAAAGCACTGGAAGAAGCTGAAGCCGATGTCGCCTATTACCAGGTGCTGGCGCAAGAGAAACGCCAGGAAGCCGGACGTCGTAACCGTCTTGGCGTCCAGGCGATGTCTCGTGAAGAGATCGATCAGGCTAACAACGTTCTGCAAACCGTATTACATCAGCTTGCCAAAGCGCAGGCGACCCGCGATCTCGCAAAGTTAGATCTTGAACGTACCGTCATTCGTGCCCCTGCGGATGGTTGGGTGACCAACCTGAACGTCTATACCGGTGAGTTTATCACCCGGGGTTCAACCGCCGTGGCGCTGGTGAAACAGAACTCTTTCTATGTACTGGCCTATATGGAAGAGACCAAACTGGAAGGCGTCCGCCCTGGCTATCGCGCAGAAATTACCCCGCTGGGCAGCAACAAGGTTTTAAAAGGGAGAGTCGATAGCATCGCGGCAGGGGTCACCAATGCCAGCAGCACGCGCGACGATAAAGGCATGGCGACCATCGATTCGAATCTGGAATGGGTACGCCTCGCGCAGCGCGTTCCGGTACGGATCCAGCTTGACGATCAGCAGGAAAACCTGTGGCCAGCCGGTACCACCGCGACTGTCGTGATCACCGGCAAGCAGGATCGTGATGAAAATAATGACTCGTTCTTCCGCAAAATGGCGCATCGTCTGCGCGAATTTGGTTAATCGCGATGGGCATTTTTTCCATCGCCAACCAGCACATTCGCTTTGCGGTCAAACTGGCCTGTGCGATTGTTCTCGCGCTGTTTGTTGGCTTCCACTTTCAGCTTGAAACGCCGCGCTGGGCGGTACTGACGGCAGCGATTGTCGCGGCGGGCCCGGCCTTTGCCGCCGGCGGCGAACCGTACTCCGGCGCGATTCGCTATCGCGGGATGTTGCGCATCGTCGGGACGTTTATCGGTTCGATTGCGGCGCTGACGATCATCATTGCGATGATCCGCGCACCGCTGCTGATGATTCTTGTCTGCTGTATCTGGGCGGGTTTTTGTACCTGGATCTCCTCGCTGGTCCGCGTCGAGAACTCCTATGCGTGGGGGTTATCGGGCTACACTGCGCTGATTATCGTCATTACCATTCAAACCGAGCCGCTGCTGACGCCGCAGTTTGCCGTAGAGCGCTGTAGTGAGATTGTGATTGGTATTGTCTGCGCCATTATGGCGGATCTGATTTTTTCTCCGCGATCGATCAAACAGGAGGTGGATCGCGAACTGGATAGCCTGCTGGTGGCGCAGTACCAGTTGATGCAGCTGTGCATTAAGCATGGTGATAGCGAAGAAGTGGATAAGGCCTGGGGCTCGCTGGTGCGTCGGGCAACCGCGCTGGAAGGAATGCGTAGCAACCTGAACATGGAATCCTCCCGCTGGGCGCGGGCGAATCGCCGCCTGAAGGCGATTAATACGCTGTCGCTGACCATGATTACGCAATCCTGCGAAACCTACCTGATCCAGAACACGCGTCCTGAGCTGATCACCGATACCTTTCGTGAGTTCTTCGCCATGCCGGTTGAAACCGCGCAGGATGTGCATAAACAGCTTAAGCGTCTGCGCCGGGTGATTGCATGGACCGGTGAGCGCGAAACGCCCGTTACGCTGTATACCTGGGCCGGAGCGGCCACGCGCTATCTGCTGCTCAAGCGTGGCGTGATCAGCAATACCAAAATCAGCGCCACGGAAGAGGAGGTGCTGCAGGATGAACCTGTGGTGAAAGTCGAATCTGCCGAGCGCCACCATGCTATGGTGAACTTCTGGCGCACCACGATCTCTTGCGTGCTGGGGACGCTGTTCTGGCTGTGGACCGGCTGGACCTCCGGTAACGGCGCCATGGTGATGATTGCGGTGGTCACTTCGCTGGCGATGCGTCTGCCGAATCCGCGCATGGTCGCCATTGATTTTATTTACGGGACGCTTGCCGCGCTACCCCTGGGGGCGCTCTATTTTCTGGTGATCCTCCCCAATACCCAGCAAAGCATGCTGCTGCTCTGTCTGAGTCTCGCGGTACTGGGGTTCTTTCTGGGGATCGAAGTACAGAAGCGGCGGCTGGGCTCTATGGGCGCGCTGGCCAGTACCATTAACATTATCGTGCTGGATAACCCGATGACCTTCCACTTCAGCCTGTTCCTGGACAGTGCGTTAGGGCAGATTGTGGGTTGTGTACTGGCCTTTCTGGTCATCGTGATTGTGCGCGATAACTCGCGCGATCGTACGGGCCGCGTGCTGCTCAACCAGTTCGTCTCTGCGGCGGTGTCGGCGATGACCACCAACGCGGTGCGACGCAAAGAGAACCATCTTCCCGCGCTCTATCAGCAGCTGTTTCTGTTGATGAACAAATTCCCCGGTGATTTGCCGAAGTTCCGCCTGGCGCTGACAATGATCATTGCGCACCAGCGCCTGCGGGATGCGCCGATTCCGGTCAATAGCGATCTCTCCGCCTTCCACCAGCAGTTGCGTCGTACGGCGGATCACGTCATTTCTGCCGTGAATGATGACAAGCGCCGACGCTACTTTGGTCAGCTATTAGACGAACTGGACGTGTATCAGGAAAAACTGCGGGTCTGGGAAGCGCCGCCGCAGGTCACCGAACCGGTGAAACGGTTGACCGGCATGTTGCACAAGTACCAGCATGCGCTAACCGACAGCTAACCCACAGAAACCGACGCCAAAAGCGTCGGTTTTTTTATGGCTATACTTATTCGATGTGCGCAACTCAGGACATCAGAAGGAGAAAACAGCATGCAAACGCTTCAGGACAACGAACTTTTTCAGACGGGATATCTGGTTGATGGGCGGTGGAAAACGCTTGATACCACCTTTGATGTGCTTAATCCGGCAACGGGCGAAACGATCGCGAAGGTGGCGAAAGCGGGGAAACAACAGACCGAAGAGGCCATTGCGGCGGCCAGTAAGGCATTTCCTGCCTGGCGGGCAAAAACGGCAAAAGAGCGCTCGGCGATTCTGTACCGCTGGTATGAATTGATCATTGAAAACAAAACGTGGCTGGGACGGCTGATGACCATCGAGCAGGGTAAACCGCTGAAAGAAGCCGAGGGTGAGGTGGAGTACGCGGCCAGTTTTATTCAATGGTTTGCCGAGCAGGCGAAGCGCGCCAACGGTGAAATCATCCCGCCGATCAAACCCGGCTCCCGCATTCTGGCGACCCGCGAACCGATAGGCGTGGTGGCGGCAATCACGCCGTGGAATTTCCCGATGGCGATGCTGACCCGTAAGCTTGGCCCGGCGCTGGCGGCGGGCTGTACCGGGGTGATAAAACCGGCCAATAACACGCCGCTGAGTGCCTTTGCACTACTTACGCTGGCGAAGAAAGCGGGGGTGCCCGATGGCGTTCTCAACGCCGTAGCGGGCAATACGCCGGAAATCAGCGACGTCATCATGGCAAGCCATGAGGTGCGCAAAATTTCATTCACCGGTTCAACGGCAGTCGGTAAAACGCTGGTGCGTAACGCGGCAGAAACCATGAAGAAAGTGTCGATGGAGCTGGGTGGTAATGCCCCCTACATCGTGTTTGACGATGCCGATATCGATGCGGCGGTGAAAGGCGCTATCACCAATAAGTTCCGTAATGCCGGGCAGGTCTGCGTCAGCGTGAACCGCTTTTATATCCAGGAGAGCGTCTACGATGAATTCACCCGAAAACTGGCCGATGCGGTTCAGGCATTGAAGGTGGGGAATGGTCTGGATGAGGGTGTGGTAGTGGGACCGCTAATCGAACCTTCAGCGGTCGATAAAGTGCGTGAGCACGTTGAAGATGCCGTTGCGAAAGGGGCGAAAGTGCTGGCGGGCGGGAAAGCGCACGCGCTCGGCGGCAACTTCTGGCAGCCTACCGTGTTGGGTGAGTGCAGTGATGGCATGACGCTGGCGAGTGAAGAAACGTTCGGTCCTGTTGCCGCCTGCTTCCGCTTTACCAGCGAAGAAGAGGTGATTCAGCGTGCGAACAACACGCCGTTTGGCCTGGCCGCTTACTTCTATACGCAAAACCTGCAACGGGTGTTCCGTGTCTCCCAGGCCATTGAAAGCGGCATGATCGGGATAAACGAATGTGCAGTGTCCACCGAACTGGGACCGTTTGGCGGGGTGAAAGAGTCCGGGCTGGGTCGTGAAGGATCGGTGCTGGGGTTAGACGAATTTCTGGAAGTGAAAACCCTGCATATTGGCGGCCTGTAGTCAGACTGAGGTCGGGAAGGTGGCAATAGATGAATATCTATACATTTGATTTTGATGAAATTGAAGATCAGGACGACTTCTACCGTGAGTTTGCGCGGATGTTCGGCCTTGCCAACGAGAAAGTGAGTGACCTCGACTCTCTGTGGGACATCATCATGAGTGAAGCGCTGCCGTTACCGCTGGAGATCGAGTTTGTGCATCTACCCGACAAATCACGCCGACGTTATGGCGCATTGATTTTGTTGTTTGATGAAGCGGAAGAAGAGCTGGAAGGTCAACTGCGTTTTAATGTTCGATAAAAAAAGCCCCCGACAGTCGGGGGCAAGGTCGTCGGACTAGACGACGAGGGTTTATTTGTACAATTCGGCAGTGGCATGCCAGGTGTCACCGCTACGCGCTTCGGTGATCTGATACGCTGATGCGCCTTTTTCCTGGGCTTTTTTGTTCAGCATTTCATGCATGTCCATTGGACTAGAGCCGATTGCACTTACGGAGACAGAGCCAATCGCTTCGCGATTTTGTGCTTGTTCTGCGCTAATAGAATCTGCGGCGAATGCGCCGAAAGAAAGAACAGAGAGAACGCTTAACGCAGCAACAGTTGTTTTGATTTTCATGATAAGTACCTCGTCGAATTTATTATTGGGGGTCTTCGTTTCGTGACCCTCATCACAAAATCAAGTATACACTAATCACGCGATAAATTAATACCACGCTAATTGTTTCACTGATGGGTAAGTAATGAAAATTTTGTTTTTTATGCTTATCTGGAATTAAAAAGTCATGGGATTTTATTTATATCTAATGAAATCATATAGATATTAAATTTTGCGATTTGTGCGGTTTTGAGTTTGCATATTCACTGCGTGAATGATTTTGGGCAGATAAACGCACTATTTGTTAAATAAGAGGCAGTTAAATTAACGGAGAACGGACGTTAATGCAGGGTTTTACCCCGCCACGTCGGCGGCGGGGTGGGAAGGGTCAAAGCTCTTGTTCGAACAGTTCAAGAATGGCTTCGTAGAGATCTTTCACCGTAAAGCCATTGGCCGGAGTGGTAAAAATGGTGTCATCCCCGGCGATGGTTCCGAGAATACCTTCTGCTTTGCCCAGGGAGTCCAGCAGGCGGGCGATCAATTGCGCCGCACCTGGGCTTGTGTGGATCACCACCACCGCATCGTTAAAGTCGATATCAAGAACCAGGTTTTTCAGCGGGCTGGAGGTAGTGGGTACGCCCAGTTCAGCCGGGAGGCAGTACACCATCTCCATTTTTGCGTTGCGGGTACGAACAGCCCCAAACTTTGTCAGCATGCGTGAAACTTTGGACTGGTTGATGTTATCAAAGCCCTGATCCTGCAATGCGAGGACAATTTCGCCCTGAGAGCTGAATTTTTCTTCTTTAAGTAGCGCTTTGAACGCTTTAACTAATTCTTCTTGCTTAGCTGAGCTTCGCATAAGTCACCCGTAGTATGAGAGTGGAAACAACATTATTATGCATACAGATGAATTTTTATGCAAACGGTCTGCCCAAATGAAGGCTGAAATAATGTTATGAAAGAGCGGAATTTTATCAAATTTCGTTATCAAGAAACATGCCTATGTCACGCCTCGCAAATAAGCTTAAAAGTAAATTAATTGTTATCAAATTGATGTTGTTTTGGGCTGGCAGTAGGGTATATTGTCACCACCTGTTGGAAAGTTGCTCTACAGCACAGACATCTTCGGGTTACGTCAATTAAATGCATAAAAGCTAAATTCGCGTGACTACACAGAATTGAATACGGGTGATTGTGTTCATCGAAATTGTGGTTTAACGTCGCCGCCGCGGAGCAACAAACACTTAGTTTATCAATATAATAAGGAGTTTAGGATGAAAGTCGCAGTCCTCGGCGCAGCTGGCGGTATCGGCCAGGCGCTTGCACTACTGTTAAAAACCCAACTGCCTTCAGGTTCAGAACTCTCCCTGTACGACATCGCTCCAGTGACTCCCGGTGTGGCTGTAGATCTGAGCCATATCCCAACTGCTGTGAAAATCAAAGGCTTCTCCGGTGAAGACGCGACCCCGGCACTGCACGGTGCTGATGTGGTGCTGATCTCCGCAGGTGTGGCGCGTAAACCGGGTATGGACCGTTCCGACCTGTTTAACGTCAATGCGGGCATCGTGAAGAACCTGGTACAGCAGATCGCGACGACCTGTCCGAAAGCCTGCATCGGTATCATTACCAACCCGGTGAACACCACTGTCGCTATTGCCGCAGAAGTACTGAAAAAAGCGGGCGTTTACGACAAAAATAAACTGTTTGGCGTGACCACGCTGGACATTATCCGCTCCAACACCTTTGTAGCGGAACTGAAAGGTAAGCTGCCGACTGAAGTTGAAGTTCCGGTTATCGGCGGACACTCTGGCGTGACCATTCTGCCACTGCTGTCGCAGATCCCGGGCGTAAGTTTCACTGACCAGGAAGTGGCTGACCTGACCAAACGTATCCAGAACGCCGGTACTGAAGTGGTTGAAGCGAAGGCGGGTGGCGGATCGGCAACCCTGTCTATGGGCCAGGCGGCCGCGCGTTTCGGTCTTTCACTGGTTCGCGCACTGCAGGGCGAAAAAGGCGTTGTAGAATGTGCCTACGTTGAAGGCGATGGCCAGCACGCACGTTTCTTCTCTCAGCCGCTGCTGCTGGGTAAAAACGGCGTGGAAGAGCGTCAGTCTATCGGCAAACTGAGCGCATTCGAGCAGAACGCGCTGGAAGGCATGCTGGATACCCTGAAGAAAGATATTCAGTTGGGCGAAGAGTTCGTTAACAAGTAAGTGCGATTGCCGGATGGTGGTGTAAACACTTTATCCGGCCTACAAACTCATCGAGACGCATAAAAAACCGGAGCTGGCTCCGGTTTTTTTACATCTCAATTAAGGTTAATTCGTTGCCGGGTATTCCTGAATGGTGACCTGCAGCGTCAGTTGCTTATCATCACGCATGACAATCACCGGAATCACCGATCCGGGGCGAATCTCTGCCACCTGGTCCATCGTTTCCAGTGCGGAGACTGCGGGCCTGCTGTTCACGGAGATAATCAGATCGTTAACCTGAATACCGGCCTGTGCCGCTGGGCCATCAGGTGCCACTTCATTGACGACGATCCCCTGAATCTGATCTATGCCACCGCCCTGGGTGTGCAGTGGGGCGATTTCACGACCGCCAATCCCAATGTAGCCACGAATAACACGACCATCGCGGATCAGCTTATCCATAATCTTGGTCGCCAACTGGAACGGAATGGCAAAGCCGATCCCTTCTGGCGTTTCGCCGTCATTGCTTTTATCAAATGACAGTGTGTTGATGCCCATGAGTTCGCCCAGCGAGTTCACCAGTGCGCCGCCGGAGTTACCGTGGTTGATAGAAGCATCCGTTTGCAGGAAGTTCTGTCGTCCGGTTGGGTTCAGGCCGATGCGCCCCGTAGCGCTGATAATGCCCTGAGTGATGGTCTGTCCGAGGTTATAGGGGTTACCGATCGCCAGCACCACGTCGCCGATATGCGGTGAACGTCCGGCATTGATCGGAATCGTCGGCAGACCGCCAGTGGCATTGATTTTCAGTACCGCCAGATCGGTCAACGTATCGGAGCCGACAAGCAGCGCCTCAAACACTCGTCCGTCCTGTAAAGCGACGATAATCTGATCGGCATCGTTGATCACATGCTTGTTGGTAATGATGTAGCCGCGCTGATCCATAATCACACCGGAACCCAGAGTGCGGATTTCCAGTTGATTATGCGCGGTGCTGTTCATACTGCGGTTATAGACGTTGACCACAGCAGGGGCCGCGCGACGTACCGCAGAGTTATAGCTGGCGGGCGTCTCGTCGGCACTGTCATATTGCGGCGCAGAAAACGTGTTGATTTTGCGAAGCGAAGGCATGGCGGCCAGAAGAATGGCGCCAACAATCAAACCAATTGCGACCGAACGTAAGAGCTTCACTAACATGATGGAGGCGTCATTAATAAAGGGAACGGCAGCAGCATATCACGAGTTAACCGGACATCACACGCGAGGCTGATGTCCGGCAGCCTGGATTTAGCGCAGGAGCAGATAAATGCTCTCGTTACCGCGGACTATCTGTAGCGCGATAATGGACGGTTTGGCTTCCAGCACTTTGCGCATCTCGGCGATAGAGTTCACCCGGTCACGGTTGACCCCAATGATCACATCATCCTTTTGCAGACCGGCCTGTGCGGCGGGGCTGCTCTTTTCAACGCTGTCAATTTTGATGCCTTTACTGCCGTCTTTGAGTTGACCGTCGCTCAGCGTCGCCCCCTGCAATGCCGGGGCAATCATCTCCGCGCTGGCAGACGACGAGGTGCTGGTATCGAGCGTCACTTCCACCTCCAGCGGCTTGCCGTTACGCAACAGGCCCAGCTTCACTTTGGTGCCGGGTTCTGTGGTGGCAATTCGGGAGCGCAGTTCGGCAAAACTGTTGAGCGGTTTACCGTTGAGGCTGGTGATCACATCGCCGGACTTAATGCCCGCTTTGGCGGAACCGGAGTTCGGCAGCACTTCACTGACAAAGGCACCGCGCTGTACGTCCATTTTGAACGCTTTGGCGATGTCGGCAGTCATTTCGGTGCCTTTAATGCCCAGAAGACCGCGCTTGATTTCACCAAACTGAATCAGTTGCTGCGCCAGGATGCGGGCCATATTACTGGGGATGGCAAAACCGATCCCAACGCTGCCGCCGCCAGGTGCAAGGATGGCGGTGTTAATACCGATCAGTTCACCGTTCAGGTTAAGCAGCGCGCCGCCGGAGTTCCCGCGGTTAATAGAGGCGTCGGTTTGAATAAAGTTTTCCAGACCTTCCAGATTCAACCCGCTGCGCCCCAGCGCCGAGACGATACCGGAAGTTGCGGTTTGCCCCAGACCAAACGGGTTACCGACTGCCACGGCGAAATCACCGACGCGCAGTTTATCCGAGTCGGCGATGGCGATTTGCGTCAGCTTGCTGGCGTTTTGAATTTGTAGCAGGGCGATGTCGCTTTGATCGTCGCTGCCAATCAGTTTAGCCTCGAACTCACGTCCATCATTCAACTGGACGCTGATCTTCTGCGCCTGATTAATCACGTGGTTATTGGTCAGAACATAGCCTTTCGCGGCGTCGATAATGACCCCAGAACCCAGCCCTTCAAACGGCTGCGCCTGCTGATCCGGCAGGTCATCACCAAAGAATTTTTTAAACTCTTCCGGGACTTTCTGCGTTTGGGTCGCGGTGCCTTCAACCTTCACGCTAACGACGGCAGGCAGCACCTTTTCGAGCATCGGGGCGAGACTGGGAAGCGCGGGCTGGCCGGGAACCTGGCCTGGAATCGACGCAATGGCCTGAAATGGCGCCGAGAGAGTTAACCCGACACTTAACGCGAATGCACTCAACAGCTGGGTTTGTATTTTCATTGATCCTGCTCTCGTACCTTGAGTAAAGGGAAAGACGATTCAAAACAGTTTGATGTTATTGAATTTTCAATCTGCTAACAATGCGGATAATGATTAAATGATAGTCGGGACGGGAGATAAGAGGTGGGCGCAATCGCTGCGCCCAGGAAAAATATTAACGATGTGCGATTAGTCGCGCTTTGCACCACTACGCAGCAGGCCGGATGCGCCTTCGGAATAGTCACGCGGCATTTGTACCGGTGCCTGGTCGTTACCGGCTTCAGACTCGGCCAGACGGTTACGGAACGGGTTAGATTCCGCTGACAGTTCCGGCAGCAGGCTGCTGGAGCTTTTCGCCATGTGCTGATACAGCTGGCGGTAATCGTGGGCCATGGTGTCCAGCAACTCAGCGCTGCGGGCAAAATGGCTGACCAACTCTTCGCGATACTCTTCCAGCTCGGCTTTATTCTTTTCCAGTTCGTACTGCAACGCCTGTTGCTGACGTAATTTCCGGTTACCAAAACGCATGGCTACAGCACCGACGATGATGCCGACGACTAACCCAATTAGCGCATATTCCCAGGTCATGAACATCTCCCGTTGTCTTTTGTTTCCGTAGGGTGTTGGCTTTAGGCTCCATGCCTGCGCCTGATACTGCCACTATAACCGCTAATCCCGCAGAAGTGGAATCCCGTCTTTATATCGCGTAGTGTAGAACGGCCTTTTTTTCGTCAACCGTGAACGACGGCACACCGATTTTCAAGGAATAACAAGAACATCATGCAAAGCTTTACCCCCACATCCCGTTACCTGAAAGCCATTAACGAGGGTACTCACCAGCCCGATGACGTGCAAAAAGAGGCGGTCAATCGTCTGGAGATTATTTATCAGGCGTTGACCTCGAACAAAACCTCAGTCCCTGAAACAAAAGGGTTTATGGCCCGCGTCGGTAAGCTGTTGGGAAAAAAGGAAGTGGCGCATAGCGCTTCGGTGCGAGGCTTATATATGTGGGGGGGCGTAGGGCGAGGGAAAACCTGGCTGATGGATCTGTTCTACCATAGCCTGCCAGGCGTTCGGAAGCAGCGCCTGCACTTCCATCGCTTCATGCTGCGCGTGCATGAGGAGTTAACGGCTCTGCAGGGGCAAACCGATCCGCTTGAAATCCTGGCCGACCGCTTTAAGGCCGAGACGGATGTGCTGTGCTTTGATGAGTTTTTTGTTTCTGATATTACTGACGCCATGCTGCTCGGCGGTCTGATGAAGGCGCTGTTTGCGCGCGGTATTACGCTGGTGGCGACATCGAACATTCCGCCTGATGAGCTCTACCGTAACGGGTTACAGCGCACGCGTTTTCTTCCCGCGATCGATGCGATTAAGCAACATTGCGACATCATGAACGTAGACGCGGGTGTGGATTATCGTCTGCGGACGTTGACCCAGGCGCATTTGTGGCTCTCTCCGCTGAATAATGAAACGCAACAGCAGATGGACAACCTCTGGTTGGCGTTGGCGGGTGTCAAACGTGAACAGGGGCCGGTTCTGGAGATCAATCACCGCCCGTTGCCGACGCTGGGTATGGAAAACCAGACGCTGGCGGTGTCATTCCACACCCTGTGTGTCGATGCCCGTAGCCAGCATGACTACATTGCGCTTTCCCGGTTGTTCCACACCGTCATGCTGTTTGACGTACCGGTGATGACGCCGCTGATGGAAAGCGAAGCGCGCCGTTTTATCGCGCTGGTGGATGAATTTTATGAGCGCCACGTCAAGCTGGTGGTGAGCGCCGCCGTGCCTCTCTATGAGGTGTATCAGGGCGAGCGACTGAAGTTCGAATTTCAGCGCTGTCTGTCGCGTTTGCAGGAGATGCAGAGCGAAGAGTATCTGAAGCGGGAACATATGCCCTGACGCCTACCAACAAACTGTTGGGCAAATCACATTTAGGGGTCGATCTTTGACCCCGACTTCTCTATAATCTTGCGACCCCACGTTACAAGAAAGTTTTTTTCCCAAAACTTTTTGTGTGCTGGCATTGGCTATTCGAAGGGGTAGGTTTGCCGGACTTTGTCGTGTGAACCTCAACTGACATAACGTTTGGGTGTTCACCAACGTGTAACTTATTTATTGGGTAAGCTTTTAATGAAAACTTTTACAGCTAAACCAGAAACCGTAAAACGCGACTGGTACGTTGTTGACGCGACCGGTAAAACTCTGGGCCGTCTGGCTACTGAACTGGCTCGTCGCCTGCGCGGTAAGCATAAAGCGGAATACACTCCGCACGTAGATACCGGTGATTACATCATCGTTCTGAACGCTGACAAAGTTGCTGTAACCGGCAACAAGCGTACTGACAAAGTGTACTATCACCACACCGGCCACATCGGTGGTATCAAACAAGCGACCTTTGAAGAGATGATTGCCCGCCGTCCTGAGCGTGTGATTGAAATCGCGGTTAAAGGCATGCTGCCAAAAGGCCCGCTGGGTCGTGCTATGTTCCGTAAACTGAAAGTTTACGCTGGCAACGAGCACAACCACGCGGCACAGCAACCGCAAGTTCTTGACATCTAATCGGGATTATAGGCAATGGCTGAAAATCAATACTACGGCACTGGTCGCCGCAAAAGTTCCGCAGCTCGCGTTTTCATCAAACCGGGCAACGGCAAAATCGTTATCAACCAACGTTCTCTGGAACAGTACTTCGGTCGTGAAACTGCCCGCATGGTAGTTCGTCAGCCGCTGGAACTGGTCGACATGGTTGAGAAACTGGATCTGTACATCACTGTTAAAGGTGGTGGTATCTCTGGTCAGGCTGGTGCGATCCGTCACGGTATCACCCGCGCTCTGATGGAGTACGATGAATCCCTGCGTGGCGAACTGCGTAAAGCTGGCTTCGTTACTCGTGATGCTCGTCAGGTTGAACGTAAGAAAGTCGGCCTGCGTAAAGCACGTCGTCGTCCGCAGTTCTCCAAACGTTAATTGTTTTCTGCCTTTGGCAGATTACCGTTGGCGAAAAACCCGCTTCGGCGGGTTTTTTTATGAATAAACCTGGCGTAATCCTCTGACAAAACCCTCTTTTTCCCCATTTCCAGAATCGACTCACCACAAAGGTCACAAAATCTGGTAAACTATCATCCAATTTTCCGCCCAAATATCGGGTATTGCTCATTTTTTGTTTGCTTTTTGAACGATGATGACTTTTCCGAAGTGGGTGTCATCACTTCTGACTGGCCATGCGATGGCCGGTAGCAGTAAAAATTCTGAATATACCTGGAGGTTTTCATGGCTGTCGCTGCCAACAAACGTTCGGTAATGACGCTGTTTTCTGGTCCTACTGACATCTATAGCCATCAGGTCCGCATTGTGTTGGCGGAGAAAGGTGTAAGTTTCGAGATCGAGCACGTGGAAAAGGACAATCCCCCGCAGGATCTGATTGACCTCAACCCGAATCAGAGCGTCCCGACACTGGTGGATCGTGAGCTGACCCTGTGGGAATCTCGCATCATTATGGAATACCTGGATGAGCGTTTCCCTCATCCGCCATTGATGCCGGTTTACCCGGTGGCACGTGGTGAAAGCCGCCTGTACATGCACCGTATCGAAAAAGACTGGTATACGTTGATGAACGTCATCGTTAACGGGTCTGCTTCAGAAGCTGACGTTGCCCGCAAACAACTGCGTGAAGAGCTGCAGGCGATTGCACCGGTATTCGGTCAGAAACCGTATTTCCTGAGCGATGAATTCAGCCTGGTGGATTGCTACCTGGCGCCGCTGCTGTGGCGTCTGCCGCAGTTGGGAATTGAGTTCAGTGGGGCGGGCGCGAAGGAGTTGAAAGGTTATATGACCCGCGTCTTCGAGCGTGATTCTTTCCTGGCGTCCTTAACCGAAGCTGAACGCGAAATGCGTCTTGGCCGGGGTTAATACTGATGGATTTGTCACAGCTAACACCACGTCGCCCGTATCTGCTGCGCGCTTTCTATGAGTGGTTGCTGGACAACCAGCTCACGCCGCACCTGGTGGTGGATGTGACGTTGCCTGGCGTGCATGTCCCAATGGAATATGCACGCGACGGGCAGATTGTCCTGAACATTGCGCCGCGTGCGGTGGGGAATCTGGAGCTGGCAAATGACGAGGTGCGTTTTAACGCTCGTTTTGGCGGTGTTCCGCGTCAGGTTTCTGTGCCGTTAGCCGCAGTGCTGGCTATTTATGCGCGTGAAAACGGTGCCGGAACGATGTTTGAACCGGAAGCGGCCTATGACGAGGATGTTGCCAGTCTCAACGATGATGATGCGGCATCTGGCGCAGAGAGCGAAACCGTTATGTCTGTCATTGACGGTGATAAGCCGGATCATGATGATGACAACAGCCCGGATGACGATCCGCCACCCCCGCGTGGTGGTCGACCGGCATTACGTGTTGTTAAATAGATGAAAACAGGCCCAGTGAGGCCTGTTTTTGATCGCGCCGACCACGGTTTCGCCCTCCTTCCGATCCTGTGTTACGATGAGCCTGCTGTTGTTTGTCACCGTGACTCGCAAATAGGTCTTATGAACGCATTCGATTCGCAAGCAGAAGATTCTCCCGCTACCATTGGGCGTAACCTTCGTCGTCGTCCGCTGGCGCGTAAAAAGCTGTCGGAAATGGTCGAGGAAGAGTTAGAGCAGATGATCCGTCGTCGTGAATTCGGCGAGGGAGAACAGTTGCCGTCCGAGCGGGAACTGATGGCCTTTTTCAACGTCGGTCGTCCTTCTGTACGTGAGGCGTTGGCAGCGCTGAAGCGCAAAGGTCTGGTGCAAATCAACAACGGCGAACGCGCCCGCGTTTCACGTCCTTCGGCGGACACCATCATTGGTGAACTGTCCGGAATGGCGAAAGATTTCCTCGCACATCCTGGCGGTATTGCCCACTTTGAGCAATTGCGTCTGTTCTTTGAGTCCAGCCTCGTGCGTTATGCCGCGGAGAATGCGACAGAGGAACAAATCGATCTGCTGACAAAAGCACTGGAGATCAACAGTCAGTCGCTGGATGATAACGCGCTGTTCATCCGTTCAGATGTCGATTTTCATCGCGTGCTGGCGGAGATCCCCGGCAATCCGATCTTTATGGCGATCCACGTTGCGCTGCTTGACTGGCTGATCGCCGCTCGCCCGACCGTGTCGGATCGTGAGCTTTACGAGCACAATAACGTGAGTTATCAGCAGCATATTGCCATCGTAGAGGCCATTCGCCAGCACGATCCGGATGAAGCCGACCGCGCCTTGCAATCTCATCTCAACAGCGTTTCCGCCACCTGGCACGCGCTCGGTAAAAATTCAAAAACACGTAAGTGATCGCGATCCTGACGATCGTTTAGTGAAGCAGATCGCACTATAAGCGTTCTGTATTGTGCTGCTGCTTATTTGATCTGGTATAACAGGTATAAAGGTATGCAGTTAGATAACACTAATCATGACAGAGGTCGTTATGGCAAAAGATTTACGAGGCGTGATGCCAGCGTTGTTAACCCCCTTCGATAACCAACAAAAACTGGATATTGAGAGCCTGCGCCGACTGGTGCGTTTTAACATCGCTCAGGGTATTGATGGGCTGTACGTCGGTGGCTCTACCGGCGAAGCCTTTGTGCAGAGCTGTGCGGAAAGGGAGCAGGTGCTGGAAGTGGTCGCGGAAGAGGCGAAGGGCAAGGTGACGCTTATCGCTCATGTTGGAACGGTCAGCACTCACGAGAGCCAGCAACTCGCTCGCGCAGCGCACCGTTACGGCTTTGATGCGGTCTCTGCGGTAACGCCGTTCTACTATCCGTTCAGCTTTGAAGAACACTGCGATCATTACCGGGCCATTATTGATTCAGCAGATGGCCTGCCGATGGTGGTCTATAACATTCCGGCGTTGAGTGGCGTGAAGTTAACGCTGGATCAGATCAACACGCTGGTGACATTGCCTGGCGTTGGCGCACTGAAACAAACGTCGGGCGATCTGTTTCAGATGGAACAGATCCGCCGCGCGCATCCGGATCTGGTGCTCTATAACGGTTATGACGAAATTTTCGCTTCTGGCCTGCTGGCCGGAGCGGACGGTGGTATCGGCAGCACTTACAACATCATGGGCTGGCGATATCTGGGAATTGTGAAAGCGCTCAAAGAAGGCGACATCCGGACGGCGCAAAAGCTGCAAACAGAGTGCAATAAGGTTATCGATCTCCTCATTAAGGCCGGCGTGTTCCGTGGGCTGAAAACGGTTCTGCACTATATGGACGTGGTTTCTGTACCACTGTGCCGTAAGCCGTTTGCCCCTGTAGAGGAAAAATACGTGCCTGCACTGAAAGCACTGGCGGAACAATTGATGGCGGAACGTTCCTGATGGGGTGCCGGATGGCGCTGATGCTTATCCGGCCTACAAAACACAACACGATACGTAGGCCGGATAAGGCGAAGCCGCCATCCGGCAATACAATAAAAAAATCGTCGGGAGAGTAAAATGAGTACTTCTACCCAAAGCATCCCGTGGTATCGCCATCTCAACCGGGCACAATGGCGGGCATTCTCCGCCGCATGGCTGGGATATTTGCTGGATGGTTTTGATTTTGTGTTGATTGCCCTTGTGCTGACGGAAGTACAGGGAGAATTTGGGCTGACGACGGTTCAGGCGGCGAGTCTGATTTCGGCAGCTTTTATTTCCCGCTGGTTTGGCGGGTTAATGCTGGGCGCAATGGGCGACCGCTATGGACGCCGTCTGGCAATGGTCACCAGTATTATTCTGTTTTCAATGGGGACGCTGGCCTGTGGTTTTGCGCCGGGTTACACCACCATGTTTATCGCCCGACTGGTGATTGGCATGGGGATGGCGGGCGAATACGGCTCCAGTGCAACCTATGTTATTGAAAGCTGGCCGAAGCATCTGCGTAATAAGGCCAGTGGTTTTCTGATCTCGGGCTTCTCCGTTGGCGCCGTGATTGCGGCTCAGGTCTACAGCCTGGTCGTGCCGGTCTGGGGATGGCGTGCGCTGTTCTTCATTGGCATCCTGCCGATTATTTTTGCCCTCTGGCTGCGGAAAAACATACCGGAAGCTGAGGACTGGAAAGAGAAGCATGCAGGTAAAGCGCCGGTACGTACGATGGTTGATATTCTCTATCGGGGTGAGCATCGTGTCGTCAACATTCTGATGACAATAGCAGCGGCGGCGGCACTGTGGTTCTGCTTTGCCGGCGACCTGCAAAATGCGGCGATTGTCGCGGTACTGGGTTTGCTGTGCGCGGTGATCTTCATCAGCTTCATGGTGCAAAGCAGCGGCAGGCGCTGGCCGACGGGCGTCACGCTCATGGTTGTCGTCTTGTTTGCTTTCCTCTACTCGTGGCCGATTCAGGCGCTGCTGCCTACCTATCTGAAAACTGAACTGGCGTACGATCCTTCCACCGTGGCGCGCGTGCTCTTCTTTAGCGGCTTTGGCGCCGCGGTCGGTTGCTGCGTGGGTGGCTTCCTCGGTGACTGGCTGGGGACCCGCAAAGCTTATGTGTGCAGCTTGCTGGCCTCACAGGTGCTGATCATTCCGGTGTTTGCGATAGGCGGTACTAACGTCTGGGTGCTCGGCTTTCTGCTGTTTTTCCAGCAGATGCTGGGGCAAGGGATCTCCGGGATCTTGCCGAAATTGATTGGCGGCTATTTCGATACCGATCAGCGTGCGGCCGGTCTGGGCTTCACCTATAACGTCGGGGCGCTCGGCGGGGCATTGGCACCGATTCTGGGGGCGCTGATTGCCCAGCGCCTGGATCTGGGGACCGCATTGGGCTCGCTCTCTTTCAGCCTGACCTTTGTGGTGATCCTGCTGATTGGTCTGGATATGCCGTCCCGCGTCCAGCGCTGGCTGCGACCTGAGGCGCTGCGTACCCATGACGCTATCGACGGTAAACCGTTTAGCGGTGCCATCCCGTTCGGCGGTGATAAAAGCCCTTTAGTCAAAAGCAAAAGTTAACCCACTTGCCCGGTCCTGTACCGGGCAGCATTCGTAAGGGAAGAGGTATGTCGTTACTTGCACAACTGGATAAAAACATTGCCGCGCAGGGTGGTCTGATTGTCTCCTGCCAGCCGGTTCCCGGCAGCCCGCTGGATAAACCTGAGATTGTGGCGGCGATGGCGCTGGCGGCAGAGCAGGCGGGTGCCGTCGCGTTGCGTATTGAAGGTGTTGAGAATCTGAAGGCGACGCGTGCCGTCGTTTCCGTACCGATAATTGGCATTCTCAAGCGCGATCTTGCGGATTCTCCGGTGCGCATTACCGCGTTTCTGGAGGATGTCGATGCGCTGGCGCAGGCCGGTGCGGACATTATTGCGATTGACGGGACTGACCGTGTGCGTCCGGTGCCGGTCGCAGCGCTGCTGACCCGTATTCATCATCACCAGTTGCTGGCAATGACCGATTGCTCCTCGCTGAAGGACGGTCTGGCCTGTCAGGCGCTCGGTGCAGAAATTATTGGCACCACGCTTTCGGGTTACACCACGGCAGAAACGCCTGCAGAGCCGGATCTGGCGCTGGTGAAAGCGCTGAGCGAAGCCGGTTGTCGGGTGATTGCCGAAGGCCGTTACAACACCCCGGCGCAGGCTGGTGAAGCGATGCGACACGGTGCCTGGGCGGTGACGGTCGGATCGGCAATTACCCGGCTGGAGCACATCTGCGAGTGGTATAACACGGCGCTGAAAAAGGCGGTGCTATGACGACACTGGCAATTGATATTGGCGGCACTAAACTTGCCGCCGCGCTGGTGGAGGATGATTTGCAGATTCGCGAACGTCGCGAGCTGCCTACGCCTGCCAGTAAAACGTCGCAGGCACTGTGCGACGCGCTGAAAACGCTGGTGCAACCGTTGCAGGCACAGGCGCATCGGGTGGCAATTGCTTCGACGGGGATTATTCGTGAAGGGAATCTGCTGGCGATTAACCCGGGGAACCTGGGCGGATTGCTTCACTTTCCGCTGGTGCAGACGTTAGAAGCCCTCACCCGTTTACCAACGCTGGCGGTCAACGATGCACAGGCCGCCGCATGGGCGGAGTATCACGCCATGGCCGATGATACGCGCGATATGGTGTTTATCACCGTTTCAACCGGTGTGGGCGGGGGGGTGATCAGCGGCGGTCGTTTAGTTACCGGCACTGGCGGCCTGGCCGGACACCTGGGACATACCCTCGCGGATCCTAATGGGCCGATGTGCGGCTGCGGGCGGGTGGGGTGCGTCGAGGCGATCGCGTCGGGGCGCGGGATTGCCGCAGCGGCACAAGGGGCGCTCGCCGGATGTGATGCGAAAACCATTTTTTCCCGTGCGGCAGAGGGTGATGAACAGGCCAGTCGTCTGGTCGCATACTCCGCACAGGTGCTGGCGCGGCTGATAGCCGATACGAAAGCGATCACCGATTGCCAGCGAGTGGTTGTCGGCGGCAGCGTTGGACTGGCGCAAGGGTATCTGGCGCAGGTCCGCGCCTGTCTCGAACAGATGCCCCCGGTTTATCACGTTGAATTAAGCGCAGCACACTACCGCCACGACGCGGGACTGCTGGGCGCGGCATTGTTAGCACAGGGAGAAAAAGGATGATATTGGGTGAAGTTTGTTCGTTGTCCGCAGCGGGTCTGCATCCCGTGCTGGAAGAGGCGCTGACGCTGGCGTTGACCGCCAGACCACAAGAGCAAGTCCCTGGTCGCGTTGAGCTACGCGGGGACGATATCTTTATGAATGTGATGCAGTTTGCCACGCAATCGTCCACAGAGAAAAAGGCAGAGCGGCACGAGCAGTATATCGATATCCAGCTATTACTGACCGGGGAGGAGCGTATTCAGTTCGGCGTGGTTGATTCCGCGCGCCTGTGTGAAGAGGTGCATGTAGAAGAGGACTATCAGCTTTGCCGTGAGATTGCTGATTGCCAGACCATTTCCCTACAGCCGGGTATGTTCGCGGTGTTTATGCCAGGAGAACCACACAAGCCAGGATGCTGTGTTGGTGAACCGAAAGAGATTAAGAAAGTCGTCGTGAAGGTGCGCGCCAGCCTGTTAGCCGCATGAAAAGGCCGGATGGTTTTTACCATCCGGCCTTACGTTTTTATATTCCGCCCGTTCATCATTCCGTCAAAGGCGTTTCTGAGGATTCAATTTTCTGCGCTGTCAGTGCTATTTGCGAACGGATGAGTTCATCTGCCAGTAATTTTTCGTCAGGTAGTTGCACTTTATACTCGCTTGCCATCACAGTATTCGGTAAACCGTTCAGCGCGTAGTGTGCTTCTCCAGCCCCTTTTCCCGCACACAGGATTAACCCGACTGGCGGATTTTCCCCAGGCATTGTCCAGTGCTCTTTAGCGTAGTTCAGGTACATGTTCATTTGTCCTGCGTCGGCATAGCTGAATTTTCCCACTTTCAGGTCAACGACTAACAGACAGCGCAAGCGGCGATGGAAGAAAAGCAGGTCGACGCGAAACCAGCTATCGTCAATGCGTAATCGGCGCTGGCGGCTGACAAAAGCGAAATCGTCACCGAGCTCAAGCATAAACTCCATCAGATGATTTATCAGTGCTTCTTCCAGATCGGATTCCGAATACACATCCTTCAGTTCGAGGAATTCGAGAATAAAGGGATCGCGTATTGCGTGTTCTGGTAAGACGTCGGGCACGGTGGGGGCGGCCTGTTGCAGCAATGCGGGTTTATCATGAGACAGCAGTGTCCGTTCATAAAACTGAGAAGCGATTTGCCGATCGAGTTGTCGTACCGACCAACCGTTGCGTAATGTCTCTTTCTCGTAAAAGGTGCGGGCATCTGCGTTTTTAACCGACAGGAGCCGGACATAGGCTGACCAGGGCAACGGGAATATCCTGGCGAGTTGTATGAGATTTATAGATTCACCAGACACCGTCTGGTGAATTTCAATGTGCTGAAAATAAAGATAAAAAGCTCTAATTTGACGCAGGTTTCCGGTTGAGAAACCTCGTTTATAGCGCCGGGTTAAATCAACGGACAGTTGCTCAATCAGTTGAGTACCATAAGCTGCCCGTGCTTCTCCGCCCTGCTCAAACTCGACAATGCGCCTGCCAATTTCCCAGTACGTCGCCGTCATGATCGCGTTGATGTTGCGGACGGTCTCTGTCCTGGCGGTATCCAACAGATGGATAATGCCGTCGTGGATTTGCTGATAATCGCCTGCGTGTTGTGCTGATGTTGTTGCCATCATATTATCCCTGACATGATAGTTACGAATTGAAAATATATCGCTATCAGTATACTTAAGGGGATATGCGGTCAATTATTCTCAGCCCATTACATCCAATTACGGCGATATTTGCGAGCCGCTTTCGAAGAATGGAGGTGGGATATTGTGAAGAACAAGGGTGACTCCCCATCCCTGAGCGAGTTCTCGGGGCAGGGGAGTCAGAAAGGTTTACTACACTTCCAGCCAGTTCATGATCCCGTCAGCCGCTTTGCGCCCTTCGGCAATGGCGGTAACCACCAGATCCGAACCGCGCACAATGTCACCACCGGCGAAGATTTTCGGGTTGCTGGTCTGGAAGGCGTTGTCGCTGCCTTCCGGGGCGATGATTCGACCCTGAGAATCCAGTTCGACGCTGTGTTTCGCCAGCCACTCCATGCTGTGAGGACGGAAACCAAACGCCATGACCACGGCATCTGCCGGCACGATGTGCTCGGAACCCGCTACGATCTCCGCACGGCGGCGGCCTTTCGCATCCGGCGCACCCATTTCGGTATGTGCCATTTTCACGCCGCAGACCTTACCATTGGCGTTTACTTCCACGCCCAGCGGCTGCACGTTGAACTGGAACTCAACGCCTTCCTCGCGCGCGTTCTTCACTTCGCGGCGGGAGCCGGGCATGTTCTCTTCATCACGACGATAGGCGCAGGTGACGTGCGTTGCGCCCTGACGAACGGAGGTCCGCACGCAGTCCATGGCGGTATCGCCGCCGCCCAGCACCACCACGCGTTTCCCTTCCATATTGACGTACGGCTCGTCGGTGGTTTCACCAAAGCCCATGATCTGCTTGGTGTTGGCGATCAGGAACGGCAGGGCATCGAACACGCCATCGGCATCTTCGTTTTCCAGCCCGCCGCGCATGGACTGATAGGTGCCGACGCCGAGGAATACCGCATCGTACTCTTTCAGCAGGTCGTCGAGCTGTACATCACGACCCACTTCCACGTTCAGTTTGAACTCGATCCCCATACCGGTGAAAATTTCACGGCGGCGGGTCATCACCTCTTTTTCCAGTTTGAAGGCCGGAATGCCAAAAGTCAGCAGGCCGCCGATCTCCGGATGCCTGTCAAACACCACGGCTTTCACACCGTTGCGGGTTAACACGTCGGCACAGGCCAGTCCAGCCGGGCCGGCGCCGATGATCGCCACCCGTTTGTCGGTCTGGCGAACGCCGGTCATATCCGGACGCCAGCCCATTTCAAACGCTTTATCATTGATATAACGCTCGATGTTGCCGATGGTGACGGCGCCAAACTCATCGTTCAGCGTACAGGAACCTTCGCAGAGTCTGTCCTGTGGGCACACGCGTCCGCACACTTCGGGCAGCGTATTGGTCTGGTGAGACAGTTCCGCTGCTTCAAAGATTCGTCCTTCATTGGCGAGCTTCAGCCAGTTTGGAATGTAGTTATGAACCGGACATTTCCACTCACAGTACGGGTTGCCGCAGGACAGACAGCGGTCTGCCTGCGCTTTTGCCTGACCTTCTGAAAACGGTTCGTAGATTTCAATAAACTCGATTTTGCGGATCTTCAGCGGCTTCTTCGGCGGATCAACACGCTGCAGGTCGATAAACTGGTATACGTTCTGACTCATTGTTGCTACCCCTTACTGCGCCTGCACGCGCAGCTCTGCTGCGCTACGACTACGGTGACCCAACAGTGCTTTCACATCACTGGACTTCGGTTTAACCAGCGCGAATTTGTTGGCGAAGGCTGACCAGTTGGCCAGAATCTCTTCTCCGCGCTGCGAACCGGTATGCTGCACGTGTTCGGTGATCAGGCCACGCAAATGCTCTTCGTGGATAGCCAGTTCATCAACGCCCAGTACTTCGACCAGTTCTGGGTTCACGCGTTTACGGAATTCGCCGTCTTCGTCCAGCACGTAGGCGAACCCACCCGTCATGCCTGCGCCGAAGTTCACCCCGGTTTTGCCGAGGATACAGACGATCCCGCCGGTCATGTATTCACAACCGTTGTCGCCAATCCCTTCCACCACGGTGATCGCGCCGGAGTTACGTACCCCGAAACGTTCACCTGCCCGCCCTGCGGCATACAAACGACCACCGGTCGCACCATACAGGCAGGTGTTACCGATGATGCTCGCCTCATGGCTGCGGAAAGCGGAACCAACCGGAGGACGTACCGCCAGCAGGCCGCCCGCCATGCCTTTACCGACATAATCGTTGGCATCGCCGGTCAGATACAGCTCCACGCCGCCCGCGTTCCAGACGCCGAAGCTCTGGCCTGCCGTGCCGCTGAAGTACGCTTTAATCGGGTCAGAGGCCAGTCCCTGATCGCCGTGGGTCTGAGCGATATACCCCGAGAGCGATGCGCCAACGGACCGATCGGTGTTGCGAATATCGAACCAGAAGGTTTTGCTCTGGCGTTCGTCGACATACGGCTTCGCCTGTTGTAGTAACTGCGCGTTCAGCACGCCATTATCAAACGGCGGGTTGTTTTCGGTGCAGTACAGCGCTTTGCCGGGATGCGGTTCTGCGGTTTCCAGCAGTCGGGACAGCGCCAGCTTCTGCTGTTTGGCGGTAAACCCGTCCAGTTCTTTCAGCAGGTCGGTACGGCCAATCAGATCCACCAGACGCGTCACGCCAAGCTGCGCCATCAGTTCGCGAGTTTCGCGAGCGATGAACTCAAAGTAGTTGGTGACTTTAAATGGCAGACCGTGATAGTGGTTCTTACGCAGTTTATCGTCCTGGGTTGCTACGCCGGTTGCACAGTTGTTCAGATGGCAAATACGCAGGTATTTACAGCCCAGCGCCACCATCGGACCGGTCCCGAAGCCGAAGCTCTCTGCGCCGAGAATCGCCGCTTTAATGATATCCACGCCGGTTTTCAGACCGCCGTCGACCTGCAAACGGATCTTGTGACGCAAGCCGTTAGCGACCAGCGCCTGCTGGGTTTCCACCAGTCCAAGTTCCCACGGACAGCCCGCATATTTCACCGAAGAGAGCGGGCTTGCACCGGTGCCGCCGTCATAACCGGCGATGGTGATGAGATCCGCATAGGCTTTCGCTACGCCGGTGGCGATGGTGCCGACACCCGGTTCAGAAACCAGCTTCACGGAGATCATCGCTTTCGGGTTAACCTGCTTCAGGTCGAAAATCAGCTGTGCTAAATCCTCGATAGAGTAGATATCGTGGTGCGGCGGCGGGGAGATCAGCGTCACGCCCGGCACCGAGTAGCGCAGTTTAGCGATGTACGGGGTCACTTTGTCACCCGGTAACTGACCGCCTTCGCCGGGCTTCGCGCCCTGAGCGACTTTAATTTGAATGACGTCGGCGTTAACCAGGTACGCCGGCGTGACGCCGAAACGACCGGAAGCCACCTGTTTGATGCGCGACACTTTATTGGTGCCGTAGCGCGCCGGATCTTCGCCACCTTCACCAGAGTTAGAATTACCGCCGATGCTGTTCATCGCTTCGGCCAGCGCTTCATGTGCTTCCGGGCTCAGTGCGCCAATCGACATTGCCGCAGTATCAAAACGTTTGAACAGGTCACTTGCCGGTTCGACCGCCTCAATGCTGACCGCCTCGTCGCCGGGCTTAATCGCCAGCAGATCGCGTAGCGTCGTCGCGGGACGTTCGTTGACCAGTTTTGCGTATTCCTGATAGTCGCTGTATTCACCGCTCTGAACTGCCTGTTGCAGAGTACGTACGACATCCGGGTTGTAGGCGTGGTATTCGCCGCCGTGCACATACTTCAGCAGGCCGCCCTGCGTAATCGGTTTACGCGCCAGCCAGGCTCGCTTAGACAGGTTCAGCAGATCCTGCTGGAAGTCAGCAAAACCCGCGCCGCCGATACGGCTGACCACGCCCTGGAAGCACAGCGCAACGACATCATCATGCAGACCCACCGCTTCAAACAGTTTGGAGCAGCGGTAGGAGGCGATGGTCGAAATGCCCATTTTGGACATGATCTTGTACAGCCCTTTATTGATGCCGTTACGGTAGTTCAGCATCACGGTACGATAGTTTTTGGCGATCGCCTGGGTGTCTATCAGACGGCCCAGCGTCTCGTACGCGAGGTACGGATAAATGGCCGTTGCGCCAAAGCCCAGCAGCACGGCGAAGTGATGTGGGTCACGGGCGCTGGCGGTTTCGACGATGATGTTGGCATCGCAGCGCAGGCTCTGTTCTACCAGCCGCGTCTGTACCGCGCCGACCGCCATTGGAGCCGGTACCGGCAGACGATTTTTGCCGATATTACGATCCGTCAGCACCAGCAGAACGGTGCCGCTGCGAACCATCTGCTCGGCGGTATCGCACAGCGCTTTGACCGTTTCTTCCAGCGTGGTTTGCGTTACATCGAAGGTGATATCCAGCCGGTCAGCGCGATAGTGCTCTTCTTTCATCGTGGTGAGCTGTTGGAAATCGGAGTACAGCAGGATCGGCGACTTAAAGCTCAGACGGTGCGCCTGTCCTTCCGCTTCGCAAAAGACGTTCATCTCGCGACCGATGCTGGTCGCCAGCGACATGACGTGTGCTTCACGCAGCGGATCGATAGGTGGGTTAGTCACCTGAGCAAACTGCTGGCGGAAGTAGTCGTAAATAATGCGCGGTTGGCTGGAAAGTACGGCAAACGGGGTATCGTCACCCATTGAGCCGACCGCTTCCTGACCGTTTTCACCCAGCACGCGGAGTACGGAATCCAGCTCTTCGGCGCTGTAGTTAAACTGTTTCTGGTAGCTGGCGAGCGTGTCGTCGTCCAGTTCACGCTGGCCCACCCGATCGTCAGCCAGATCTTCAAACGGCACCAGGCGACGGACGTTCTTCTCCATCCATTCTTTATACGGATGGCGGCTTTTCAGGTCGTCGTCAGTTTCGGCCGAATGCAGAATGCAGCCGCCACGGGTGTCGATAACCATCAGTTCGCCCGGGCCGACGCGACCTTTTTCGACCACTTCGTCAGGCTGGTAGTCCCAGATCCCGACTTCAGACGCGCAGGTGATCAGCTTGTCTTTGGTGATGACATAACGCGCCGGACGCAGACCGTTACGGTCGAGGTTGCAGGCGGCGAAACGCCCGTCGGACATGACGATACCCGCCGGACCGTCCCACGGCTCCATGTGCATGGAGTTAAAGTCAAAGAAGGCGCGCAGATCCGGATCCATATCCGGGTTGTTTTGCCAGGCCGGCGGCACCAGCAGGCGCATGGCACGGATGATATCCATCCCCCCCGCCAGCAACAGTTCCAGCATGTTATCCATGGAACTGGAATCGGAGCCGGTTTCGTTAACGAACGGCGCGGCGTCGTGCAGATCCGGGATCAGCGGGGTCTGGAATTTATAGGTACGGGCGCGGGCCCACTGGCGGTTACCGGTAATGGTGTTGATCTCACCGTTGTGCGCCAGGTAGCGGAACGGCTGCGCCAGCGGCCAGCGCGGCACGGTGTTGGTGGAAAAGCGCTGGTGGAACAGACAGATGGCCGATTCCAGACGCAGGTCCGCGAGGTCCAGGTAGAAGCGCGGCAGATCCGCCGGCATACACAGACCTTTATAGATGTTGACCAGGTTTGACAGGCTACAGACGTAGAAGTCTTTGTCTTCCTGCAGTCGTTTTTCAATACGGCGACGGGCGATGAACAGACGACGTTCCATATCACGCGGACGCCAGCCCGCAGGGGCATTCACAAAAATTTGTTCAATACGCGGCAGGGAGGAGAGGGCGATTTCACCCAGTACACCTTCGTTGGTCGGCACATCGCGCCAGCCAACAATCGACAGGGTTTCCTGCTGAAGCTCTTCTTCGACAATACGGCGAGATGCAGCGGCCAGTTCAGGATCTTTGTTCAGGAAGATCATACCGACCGCGTAGTTTTTGGCTAAACGCCAGCCGCGCTCTTCGGCAACGATGCGGAAAAAGCGGTCAGGTTTTTGCAGCAGCAGACCACAACCATCGCCCGTTTTACCATCGGCGAGGATTGCGCCACGGTGCTGCATTCGGGCCAGTGCGTGTATGGCGGTACGCACTACCTTGTGGCTAGGTTCGCCTTCTATGTGGGCGATCAGGCCGAAACCACAGTTATCCTTCTCAAGGGATTTATCGTACAACATATCAGTGAACCTCCCCAGGCTCTGCGGGACCCCCTTCCGATACCGTTTGCGCACGGGCACACCAAGAGCATGGCGACGGGGTTTGCGTGTCATACGCTTACCTCGCATTCGCCCTCTTTATCCTTTTCGCTTAGGTCAAACAAGTTTGAGGACTTGCTGTCAGAGGGAATCTCAATTACTGCATAAATATGATGAGCACACCGCTCATCCAGAAAGCTTCCAGCGGATTTCCACGTTATCGGGAATCCACACACAGGTCAAATGGCAATCTTATTTCTCTAATAATGTGCTATAGAGCATATATCTTGATGAAAGTATTAAGAATAATATCATTTTGACATTGAATTAACGTACTGGAAACGAGGCGGGGAGTGTGATCTGTCTCACTGTCATAACCGCCTGTTAGCTCATGTCTCCGCTTTATTCACCGTTATATGCAGTGTTTCATGCTGGTTTGTTGCGATAGGACGTTTTATGTCACTGTTTTTGCGCAATCGACGTCAGAAGATAAAAAAAATGGCCGGAGATAAGGAAAAGTAATTGGCTGGGTTGTGAATGAAATATCGTTTATTTTGACTGGATATGCAATTGATAAAAGCCTGCCGGGGCGATTGATCCAGGTCATCGCCGACAAGGGCTAAAAATGGCAGGCTTTGGCCTCTTTTCAAGGCGCGGTCTATCAGATTATGCAGTTACAGAAATTAGTCAATATGTTTGGTGGGGATCTTTCTCGTCGTTATGGACAAAAGGTTCATAAACTGACGCTCCACGGTGGATTTAGCTGCCCAAATCGCGATGGCACCATCGGACGCGGCGGCTGCACCTTCTGTAATGTTGCTTCTTTTGCGGATGAAGCGCAGCAGCATCATTCGATCGCGGAACAGCTCGCGCACCAGGCGCATCGGGTTAATCGGGCGAAACGTTATCTGGCCTACTTCCAGGCCTACACCAGTACCTTTGCTGAAGTGCAGGTGTTGCGTTCGATGTATCAGCAGGCAGTTAGCCAGGCCAGTATTGTTGGCTTGTGCGTGGGGACGCGTCCCGACTGCGTACCGGCGGCGGTTCTCGATCTGCTCTGCGAATATAAAGATCAGGGTTATGAAGTGTGGCTGGAGCTGGGATTGCAAACCGCGCATGACAAAACCCTGCATCGTATCAATCGCGGGCACGATTTTGCCTGCTATCAGCGCACGACCCGCCTTGCGCGTGAGCGCGGACTGAAAGTCTGTTCGCATCTTATTGTCGGCCTGCCGGGAGAAGGGCAGGCGGAATGCCTGCAAACACTTGAGCGGGTGGTGGAGACGGGAGTGGATGGCATCAAACTGCACCCGCTGCACATCGTGAAGGGCAGCATTATGGCCAGAGCATGGGAGGCGGGGCGTCTGAACGGGATTGAACTGGCGGACTACACGCAAACCGCAGGCGAGATGATCCGCCATACGCCGCCGGGGGTGATTTATCATCGTATTTCTGCCAGCGCACGCCGCCCCACGCTGCTGGCACCGCTGTGGTGTGAAAACCGCTGGACCGGGATGGTCGAACTGGATCGTTATTTGAATACTCATGGCGTACAGGGTTCTGCGCTTGGGCGGCCATGGGTTTCGCCTGACGTCTGAACTATGACGGGCCTACGGATTTCTTGCACATTCTCTAACGTCTTGCGCAGAATTGAGTATTATTGTGCCAGGTTGTCGTAAAGGAAATCCCTGATGAAGCAAATTCGTATGCTGGCGCAGTACTATGTGGACCTGATGATGAAATTGGGTCTGGTGCGCTTTTCGCTGTTGCTGGCGTTAGCGCTCGTTGTGCTGGCAATTGTGGTGCAGATGGCGGTCACCATGGTGCTGCATGGTCGGGTCGAACAGATCGATGTCATTCGCTCCATTTTCTTTGGTTTGTTAATCACCCCCTGGGCGGTCTATTTTTTGTCAGTGGTGGTGGAGCAACTGGAGGAGTCCCGTCAGCGGTTATCCCGACTGGTGCAAAAGCTGGAAGAGATGCGCGAACGCGACCTCAAGCTTAACGTCCAACTGAAAGATAATATTTCGCAGTTGAATCAGGAGATTGCCGACCGCGAAAAGGCGGAGGCGGAACGCCAGTCAACGTTTGAACAGCTCAAAGTTGAGATCAAAGAGCGCGAAGAGGCGCAGATTCAGCTTGAACAGCAATCCTCTTTCTTACGTTCCTTTCTGGATGCCTCGCCAGATCTGGTTTTTTATCGCAATGAAGATAAAGAGTTTTCCGGCTGTAACCGGGCGATGGAATTGCTTACCGGCAAAAGCGAAAAGCAACTGGTGCATTTAAAGCCTGCCGATGTGTACTCGCCGGAAGCGGCCGAAAAGGTCATTGAGACTGACGAAAAAGTCTTCCGCCATAATGTGTCGCTGACCTATGAGCAATGGCTCGATTATCCGGACGGGCGCAAAGCCTGTTTTGAAATCCGCAAAGTACCTTATTATGATCGCGTGGGTAAACGTCATGGCCTGATGGGATTTGGTCGTGATATTACCGAGCGCAAGCGCTATCAGGATGCACTTGAACGCGCCAGTCGCGATAAAACGACCTTTATTTCCACCATCAGTCACGAACTGCGTACGCCGCTGAACGGAATTGTCGGCCTGAGCCGTATTCTGCTGGATACTGAACTGACGACCGAGCAGGAAAAATACCTGAAAACTATCCATGTCTCCGCCGTGACGTTGGGGAATATCTTCAACGATATCATTGATATGGATAAGATGGAGCGGCGCAAAGTTCAACTGGATAACCAGCCGGTGGATTTCACCAGCTTCCTGGCCGATCTGGAGAACCTCTCTGGCCTGCAGGTGCAGCAGAAAGGATTGCGTTTTGTGCTCGACCCGACCTTGCCGCTGCCGCATAAAGTCGTGACCGACGGAACGCGTCTGCGGCAGATCCTGTGGAACCTTATCAGCAACGCAGTGAAATTTACCCAGCAGGGTCAGGTGACCGTGCGCGTCCGTTACGACGCAGGCAGCATTCTGCACTTTGAAGTGGAAGACTCCGGCATCGGCATTCCGCAGGATGAGCAGGATAAAATCTTCGCCATGTATTATCAGGTGAAAGACAGCCACGGCGGAAAACCGGCGACCGGTACGGGCATCGGTCTGGCGGTCTCGCGACGTCTGGCGAAAAACATGGGCGGGGACATCACCGTGGTAAGTCAGCCAGGCAAAGGCTCGATCTTTACCTTGACCGTCAATGCGCCTGCGGTGGCGGAAGAAGTTGAAGATGCATTTGAGGATGATGATTTGCCGCTGCCGGCATTGAACGTCCTGCTGGTGGAAGATATCGAACTGAACGTCATTGTGGCACGCTCGGTGCTGGAAAAACTCGGCAACAGCGTGGATGTCGCCATGACCGGGAAAGCGGCGCTGGAGATGTTCACGCCGGGTGAGTATGACCTGGTGTTGCTGGATATTCAGTTGCCGGATATGACCGGCCTCGATATTTCGCGCGAACTAACCCAGCGCTATACGCGTGAAGATCTGCCGCCACTGGTGGCGCTTACGGCGAACGTCCTGAAAGATAAAAAAGAGTATCTGGATGCGGGTATGGATGACGTGCTGAGCAAGCCGCTATCGGTACCGGCGTTAACCGCCATGATTAAGAAGTACTGGGATACCCAAGACGAAGAGGAGTGCACGGTGAAATCTGAAGAGAGCAGTAAATCGCAAGCGCTATTAGATATTCCGATGCTGGAACAGTACATAGAGCTGGTGGGGCCGAAACTGATTACCGATGGGCTGGCAGTCTTCGAGAAGATGATGCCAGGCTATTTAAGCGTTCTGGAATCCAATCTGACCGCGCGTGATAAGAAAGGTGTGGTTGAAGAAGGGCACAAAATTAAAGGGGCTGCTGGTTCTGTTGGCCTTCGTCATCTGCAACAACTGGGGCAGCAGATCCAGTCACCCGATCTTCCTGCATGGGAAGATAACGTGGGCGAATGGATTGAAGAGATGAAGCAGGAGTGGCAACACGACGTTGCGGTGTTAAAAGCCTGGGTGGCAAACGCTGGAAAAAAATGACCCCGGCTTGACCGGGGTGCGCGAATACTGCGCCAACACCAGGGAAATCGTGGCTGCGCCGTAAGTTATAATTGTGATTTAAAAGGCGCAGCGCTTAAATTCGGGCCGCACGCAGTTAAGATAGCAAATCTTAAATGCTTTGTTACATGAATCAGTTAAATGTGTGAAGCGTAGCATTTTAATCACAATTATTAATGTGCTGCAGAAAGTGGTGAAAAGGACATTTGAATGAAAAAAATTGGCGTAGTTCTTAGTGGATGCGGTGTGTATGACGGTGCTGAAATTCATGAAGCCGTACTGACGTTGCTGGCTATTGCCCGCAGCGGTGCGCAGGCCGTCTGCTTCGCGCCCGACAAAGCGCAGGTTGATGTCATTAATCATCTGACGGGCGAACCGATGGCGGAAACCCGCAATGTGCTGATTGAAGCGGCTCGTATTACGCGTGGCAATATTCGTCCGCTTTCTCAGGCCGTCTCGACGGACCTGGATGCGCTGATTGTTCCCGGTGGTTTCGGCGCGGCTAAAAATTTGAGCAACTTCGCCAGTCAGGGCAGCGAATGCCGGGTTGATCCGGATTTAGCCGGGCTCGCGTTGGCGATGCACCAGTCTGGTAAGCCGCTGGGTTTTATGTGCATCGCCCCGGCAATGCTGCCGAAAATCTTCGACTTCCCGCTGCGTTTGACTATCGGGACCGATATTGATACGGCAGAAGTGCTGGAAGAGATGGGGGCGGAGCATGTGCCGTGCCCGGTCGACGATATCGTCGTTGATGAAGACAATAAAATCGTCACTACGCCTGCCTATATGCTGGCGCAGGATATCGCTCAGGCGGCAATGGGTATCGAAAAACTGGTATCACGCGTGCTGGTTCTGGCGGAATGAAAAAAGGGGTTTTCGCCTTTCTGCGGCGGGTGATGTGGCGTGTCGCGATCGTCCTTGCTGTGTTCTGGGGAGGTGGCATTGCGTTGTTCAGCATAGTCCCCGTTCCCTTTTCGGCGGTGATGGTCGAGCGGCAGATAGGCGCCTGGCTACAGGGCGATTTTGGCTATGTTGCCCATTCCGACTGGGTGAGCATGGATGAGATCTCACCGTGGATGGGACTCGCGGTGATTGCCGCAGAAGACCAGACCTTCCCGGACCACTGGGGCTTTGACGTCGCCGCCATCGAGAAGGCGCTGTCACATAACGAACGTAATGAAAACCGCATTCGCGGTGCCTCGACGTTGTCACAGCAGACCGTTAAGAATCTCTTTCTCTGGGATGGGCGCAGTTGGCTACGCAAAGGACTTGAGGCCGGGCTTACGGTCGGCGTTGAGACCGTCTGGAGTAAGAAGCGGATCCTCACCGTTTACCTGAATATCGCGGAATTTGGTGATGGCGTATTTGGCGTGGAAGCCGCGGCGCAGCGCTATTTTGGCAAACCGGCCAGCCGATTAACCCAGTCAGAAGCGGCGCTGCTTGCTGCTGTGTTGCCCAATCCTCTGCGCTTTAAGGCCGCTGCGCCCTCAGGCTATGTGCGTAGCCGTCAGGCGTGGATACTGCGTCAAATGCGGCAGTTGGGCGGGGAGTCATTTATGACCCGTCATCACCTGCATTAAATCGGCATTAAGCCTCGCGCGAAGAGAGCGACAATCCGCCGCGTTCTTTCGGTTGGGCATCTTTTTCCAGCGCGACGGCCAGGACCGGTTGGGCGATAAAACGCTGCCACAATCTTTCCTGCTTACGACGGCAGAACCATTTTGACCAGGTCGCCAGCGGGATCAACGTTCCTTCGCCAATGTTATCGCAAACCACCGGCACCACTTCCGATTCGCTGATACGGTGACAGAGAACGTTCTGCGGTTTCAGCGTCATGGTAACGATATGGTTGTCACGCAGGTAGCGTTTTAGCTTCTTCAGCAGTTGACGTAGCACGACAAAGTCGTCTTCGTAACGACATTGGCGGGCAAATTCGGTGAGAGTGATGGACGGCTTGCCGTCGTAATCGGCAATCACATCGTAAACATAACCCGTTCCGCAGTCGGTCTCTACCGTGCCGTAATAGCGCGGGATACCGCTCCAGTCTTTCAGGTAGCGAGAGAGGTGCGCGTAGTACTTCAGCTCGCGCTGTGTCTCTTTGTCGCCGCCCTGGCCACTGTTGTAAACAATCTTAATACAACGCTGAGCATCATCCGGATGCGCATAGCACTTACGATGTCGTCCGGTGCCCAGGGGAGTCTCTGCTGATAAACGAATCATGAGTGATATCCTGGAAATATTTACTGACAATAATCCAGTATGAACACTCAAGTTAAATGAAACCTAAACGACTTGTCTTAAGGTTTTCTTAAGATAATCCTTAAGTGAAAAAGCGCACGAATTGTACAGTTAAGGGGGTAAAAAATAAAAAACGCCGGGTGGCGTTTTCTGTGAAGCTATCCGTCGGACGTGAAAGCTTAGTCTTCGTCGAATCCCGAATTGAAAAGGGCGATGACGGCGGCCAGCGCTTCGACCTCTTGCGGACCCGAGGCTTCGATCTCAATTTGTCGGCCTTTGGCGGAGTCCAGCATCAGCAAAGCGATGACGCTGTTGGCTTCCGCTTCCGTGCCTTCATCATTTCGTAGCAGGACTTCCGCATCAAATCCCTGCATTAATTCAAAGAGCTTCATTGCTGGCCGGGCATGCATGCCCAGCTTATTCGTAATTTCAACAATTTGCTTCACGGTCATGTTTTGCGTTTTTCCAGCGTGCGATGGCGTGACTGTACGTTTTTACCGCGTGAGCGGAAGTAGTCTGCCAGCTGTTCTGCAATATACACCGAACGGTGTTTCCCGCCGGTACAACCGATAGCAACGGTCAGATAGCTACGGTTGTTGGTCTCCAGCATGGGTAACCATAGCTCAAGATAGCTGCGAGTCTGGTAGATAAAATTGTGTACTTCTGTGTGCCTGTCGAGGAAGGCGGCAACGGGTTTGTCGAGACCGGTCATCGGACGCAGTTTCGGGTCCCAGTGCGGGTTCGGCAGGAAGCGTACGTCGAAGACGTAATCGGCATCGATGGGGATCCCATGCTTAAAGCCGAAGGACTCAAACACCATGGTCAGTTCACGCTCGCGTTTACCCAACAGGCGAGTTCGCAGCATTTCTGCCAGTTCATGTACCGACATTTCTGAGGTGTCGACAATCAGATCGGCGCGAGAACGCAGTGGTTCCAGCAGGTCGCTTTCCTGATCGATGGCGCTTTCCAGCGACAGGTTTTTGCTGGAGAGGGGGTGCAGACGACGCGTATCGCTATAGCGACGAATCAACGTGTTGCGATCGGCATCAAGAAACAGCAGCTGCGGCGAGAACGCCTCGGGCAGGTTGTTCATTGCCTGCTCAAAAATTTCTGGCGACTCTGGCATATTGCGTACGTCAATGCTGACCGCTGCCGAAATCTGGCGTTCGGCAAGCGTACGAGCCAGATCGGGTAACAGCACCACGGGGAGGTTATCCACGCAGTAAAAGCCCATATCTTCCAGCGCGCGCAGGGCAACAGATTTACCTGACCCTGAACGACCGCTGACGATCATCAGTACCATGTACTGTTTCTCCTCACCACGGCAAAAGGGGAGTTACGCTTCATCCTGACCACCTTCGGTGTCAGTGATGATTTGATACAACTCTTCATCGCTTTGTGCGGCGCGCAGCCGACGGCAGATGGTTTTATCCGCCAGGCGCTTAGCCACCAGTGATAACGTATGCAGATGCGTTTTGGTTTGATCCGCAGGCACCAGCAGAGCAAAAAGCAGATCAACGGGTTGGTTATCAATCGCGTCGAAGGCGATTGGCGTTTCCAGTTGCACAAACACGCCGACGGCGCGCAGGGTATCTTCTTCCAGCTTACCGTGCGGGATGGCGATCCCATTGCCGATGCCGGTACTGCCCATTTTTTCGCGCGTCAGGATCGCTTCAAAAACGACCTGCGGCGGTAAACTGAGCTGTTTTGCCGCCAGTTCACTGATGATTTCCAGCGCGCGTTTTTTGCTCTGGCAGTGAACGGCACTGCGCGTACATTCCTGGTTAAGTACACTGCTCAGTTGTAGAGACGTATCGTTATTTATCATAATTTCACCTAAGAACCTGCCCCACAACGGCGGGACAAGTTCGGAGCGCTAACTGTACAAATGGCCTGTTGTTCTGCACAACAGGCCGTCCTGCACCCGCTAACTGCCCGGACAATTAGTGTTGTTTCAATTTATCTTTGTGTTTAGTGAGCTGTCTTGCCAGCTTATCAATCAGGCCATCAATGGCCGCGTACATATCCTGACCTTCCGCGCTGGCGTGAATTTCGCCACCGTTTACATGCAGTGTTGCATCCGAGATGTGGGTGACTTTCTCCACTTTCAACACAATATAGACCTGATTGATCCTGTCGAAATACTGTTCGAGTTTGGCGAACTTGGTATTCACAAAGTCACGCAGGGCTTCTGTTATCTCGACGTTGTTTCCAGTGATGTTGAGCTGCATAGTGTCTTCCTTATCGGTTGGGTCAAACCAGTTGTTTGCGCTGGTTTGACGGCGGAATGGATAAAGACTCTCGGTACTTCGCAACGGTGCGGCGCGCCACCATGATACCTTGTTCCGACAATATCGATGTTAGCTTGCTGTCGCTCAGGGGCTTCGCGGGGTTTTCCGCCGCAATCAACTTCTTCACCAGTGCGCGGATCGCCGTGGAGGAAGCTTCGCCACCCCCCTCGGTATTCACATGGCTGGAGAAAAAATACTTCAGTTCAAAAATGCCGCGTGGACTGTGCAGATACTTCTGCGTGGTCACACGAGAAATGGTCGACTCGTGCATCTCAACGGCCTGGGCGATATCCGCCAGCACCATCGGTTTCATAAACTCTTCGCCTTGCTCAAAGAAGGCTTGCTGCTGTTCAACGATGCAGCGACTGACGCGCAGCAGGGTATCGTTGCGGCTCTCCAGACTCTTAATCAACCACTTTGCGTCCTGCAAATTGCTGCGGATGTACTGGCTGTCGGCGTCATTGCGTCCACCGCTGCACATTGCGGCGTAGTGCTGATTAATCTGTAGGCGGGGAACGCTGTCGCCGTTGAGCTCGACCGTCCAGTGACCGTTATGCTTACGCACCAGTACATCCGGGATCACGTATTCTGGCTCACCGGTCTGGATCGACTGACCGGGGCGGGGATCGAGCGACTGAATCAGATTGACCGCCTCTTTGAGCACCTCTTCTTTGAGGCGCGTGACGCGCATCAGGGTGCGGAAGTCGTGGTTCGCCAGCAGATCGAGATGATCGCTGATGATCTGCCGGGCTTCTTCAAGGAAAGGCGTCGCTTTGTCGAACTGTGAGAGCTGGATCAGCAGACAATCGCGCAGATCTTTTGCCGCCACGCCAACAGGATCAAACCGCTGAATACGTTTGAGAACGGCTTCAACCTCGTCAAGACCCACCTCTTCATTGCCCATGCTTTCGAGGATATCGTCCAGCGAAACGGTGAGATAGCCAGTGTCGTCAACGGCATCAACAATCGAGGTGGCGATCGCGCGGTCGGTATCGGAGAACGGGGTAAGTTCTACCTGCCACATCAGATAATCCTGCAGGGTCTGTGTGGTTTCTCCCTGGTAAACGGGCAGTTCATCGTCGATGTAGTCACCGCTGGTGCCCGATGGCGTCCCGGCGGTATAGATTTCATCCCAGCTGGCGTCGAGCGGTAACTCTTCCGGCATCTCTTTTTGTTCGAGGGCGTCGGCGGTATCCAGCGATTCACTGTCCTGAGTTTCGCGGGTATCAACTTCGTCGTGAAGATCGGTTTGCTCCAGCAGCGGATTACTTTCCAGCGCCTGCTGGAGTTCCTGCTGCAGTTCCAGCGTGGACAACTGCAACAGACGAATCGCCTGTTGTAGTTGCGGCGTCATCGCCAGTTGTTGGCTCAGCCTGAGTTGCAAACCTTGCTTCATGTTCAGAGTCGTCTTCTCCCGCTATGACGTCACAAACTTCTACCCTATCAGAGTCTGAAGTCTTCCCCAAGGTATACGCGCTTAACGTGTTCGTCCTGCAGGATTTCTGTCGGCGTACCGTGCGCAATCAGGTGTCCCTGGCTCACGATATAGGCCCGCTCACACACGGCCAGCGTTTCGCGGACGTTATGGTCGGTAATCAACACGCCGAGGCCGCTGTCACGCAGATGCTCAATAATGCGTTTGATATCGATAACGGAGATGGGGTCAACGCCGGCAAATGGTTCATCCAGCAGGATAAATTTTGGATTGGCGGCCAGCGCGCGGGCGATTTCCACACGGCGACGTTCCCCCCCGGAGAGCGACTGACCCATGTTGTCGCGCAGATGCTCAATGTGAAACTCTTCCATCAGCTCGTTCGCACGGTCTTCACGCTGTTCGCTAGAGAGATCGTCACGAATTTGCAGTACTGCCATCAGGTTGTCGAACACACTCAGACGGCGGAAAATCGAGGCTTCCTGCGGCAGATAGCCAATCCCGCGGCGTGCGCGGGCGTGTAGCGGCAGCAGGCTGATGTCTTCATCATCAATGATGATGTTACCGGCATCGCGCGGCACAATACCGACGACCATGTAAAAGGTGGTGGTTTTACCCGCACCGTTTGGCCCAAGCAGACCGACAATCTCGCCCGAGTTGACGGTCAGGCTGACATCTTCCACGACGCGGCGGCCTTTATAGGCCTTCGCCAGATTCTTTGCAGTTAATGTTGCCATAGCGAATTAGTTACTCTTCTTCTGAGCCGGGGCCTGGTTTTTGTTTTTGTCCTGCAACTGCGACGGAACCAGAACAGTGGTCACACGCTTGCCTTTCTCACTGAAGGCCTGCATTTTCTGCTCTTTCACCAGATAAGTAATTTTGTCCCCGGTGATGTTGCTGTCGAGCTGTTCCAGGTACGCATTGCCGGTGAGCACGACAAAATCTTTCGCCAGCTCATAATGCATTTTCGACGCATGGCCTTTTACCGGCTTACCGTTGTCCTGCATTTGATAGAAGGTGGCCGGGTTGCCGAAGCCGTCAATGACCTCTTTGCCCTCTTCACCGCCAGGACGGGTAACGACCACTTTATCGGCGTTAATTTTGATGGTGCCCTGGGTCACAATGACATTGCCGGTGAAGGTCACGACGTTGCCCTGCATATCCAGAGACTGCTGGTCCGATTCAATGTGGATCGGCTGTTCGGTATCACCGGTGACGGCGAACGCCGGAATACTGGCGGCCAGAAGTGAGCTGGCAAGCACAAGATTAAGGCTGAGTTTGTTTGTTTTGAATTTCATAGGAGGTTCTAACCTTTTCAATCAGCTCGGCGTTCTTGCTGCGTAAGTTGCCGCGCATTTTCAGTCCGCTGGAGTTAAATGTAGTTCCGTATAACGTGACAAGGTCTTCAGAGGTAACATCCTGCGTCACCAGATTGATCTGCGCGTTATCGGTGGTAATTCTGCGAAGTTGAGCGTCAGGCACCAGCGCGTTGACTTCAACGTGACCATAAAGATACAGCATTCGATCCTCGGTCAGCCTGGCTTTATCAGCCTTGATTGACCACGTCGGGATCTTGTCCTTATCAAACGTCGTTAACACGGGTTGCGTGAACCACGAAACGGCCTGATCGGAATAATATTCAACATGTTGGGCGATCAAACGATAGCTCAGTGCGCCTTCCGGACTGTAGACAACGGTGTCCGTGTGCTCGCTCTTGTAGGTCGGATCGCTCGTATTCACCACCACCTGAGCCGTGTCGTCTTTATCGGCCAGGTTAATACCAATCAGCACCAGCACGGCCAACGACAGTAGAATGATAACCCAACGTCTGGCTTTACTCATATCGATTGCCCTTTGGCCTCATCAAGCTTACCCTGCGCCAGTAATAGTAAATCACAGACTTCGCGTACCGCGCCGCGTCCGCCCGCGATTTTGGTGACGTAATCCGCGCGCGGAAGCAGTAACGGATGCGCATCCGCAACGGCAATGCTCAGGCCAATTTTTTCCATCACTGGCCAGTCGATCAGATCATCCCCGACGTAGGCCACGTTTTCCGGCGCAATCGCCAGTTTTGCCAGCAGACTGTGAAAGGCGACCAGCTTGTCCGACTGCCCCTGATACAGATGCGTGATCCCCAGTGTGGCACACCGATCTTCTACTAGTTTAGCTTTTCGTCCGGTAATGATGGCGACGTCGATATCAGACGTCAGCGCACAACGAATCCCGTAACCGTCACGGACGTTGAAAGCTTTCAGTTCTTCACCGTTGTTGCCCATATAAATCAGGCCATCCGACAGTACGCCATCGACATCAAGAATCAGCAGACGGATATTCTCTGCTTTGGCGATGACGTCCGCGCTGACGGGTCCATAACAGGTCGCAAGCGACGCACCTGCTTTGCTCATTTCTCTTTATCCTTGAATTTCTACACAACGCCTGCACGCAGGAGATCATGCATATGTAACACACCGAGTAACTGGTCGCCATCGGCAACCATCACGGAGGTGATATGGCGGGACTGCATTAAGTTCAGGGCATCGACCGCCAGAATTCCTGGACGCACGCGAATGCCCCCTGGCGTCATCACGTCGGCAATACCGAGTTGGCGTACGTCAACACCCATATCAAAGACGCGACGTAAATCACCGTCGGTGAAGATACCGTCGATCTTCATCGCATCATCGCAAATCACGGTCATCCCGAGGTTCTTGCGGGTGATTTCCAGCAGCGCGTCGCGCAGACTGGCATCTTTGGTGACATGCGGGATCTCATCGCCCGTATGCATAATATCGTTAACGCGCAGCAGCAGTTTACGCCCCAGCGCACCGCCCGGATGCGACAAGGCAAAATCCTCTGCGGTAAAGCCGCGCGCCTTTAATAACGCCACCGCCAGGGCATCGCCCATCACTAACGTGGCGGTGGTGCTGCTCGTTGGTGCCAGTCCAAGCGGGCAGGCTTCTTGCGGTACTTTAACACACAGATGGACATCCGCAGCACGTGCCATGCTGCTTTCTGGTCGACCGGTGATGCAGATAAGCTGAACCTGCAGTCGCTTAAGGACCGGAATCAGGGCCGCGATCTCGCTGGATTCTCCAGAGTTGGAGATGGCAATCACCACATCCTGCGAGGTCACCATCCCCAGATCGCCGTGGGCGGCTTCACCCGGATGGACGAAGAATGAAGAGGTACCGGTGCTGGCAAAGGTCGCGGCCATTTTGCGGCCAATATGCCCCGATTTCCCCATGCCCATCACCACCACTTTGCCGGTGCAATTGAACATTTTTTCACAGGCGAGAGTGAAATCCTGGTTGATGTACTGATCGAGTTCCGCCAGGCCTTCACGTTCAATCGCCAGAACCTCTTTGCCGGCTTGCTGAAAGTCAAAACCCGGTTGTAACGCTAAGTGCGACATATGTCTGTTTCCAGTTATCCAACGAGAAGCGGCGACAGCCAATACAACATCGCCAGCCATACGATAAAACCGCCGGTCAACAGCACGCCCGCGCCGCGACCGGACTGGCGGGGACGCCGCCAGCAAAGTAATGCAAAGATGATGCTCACCAGCAGCATCACGCTGTAGTCACGGCTGAACGCCAACGGGTTCACCTCACCCGGCGTAATCAGGGCGGGGAGGCCGAGGACAATGGTGAGGTTAAAAATGTTCGCGCCGATAATATTGCCCACCGCGATATCGTTCTCACCTTTGCGCACGCCCGCGATGGCGGTTGCCAGTTCAGGCAGGCTGGTGCCGATCGCGATTACTGTCAGGCCAATCGTCAGTTCGCTCATCGCGAAGTAATTGGCAATCACGGTGGCGTTATCCACCACCATTCGGGTGGCCATTGGCATGATAATCAGCGCAATGCCCAGCCATAAAAACGCCACCGGCAGCCCGCCTTCGCGCGGCAATTCAGCAACCTGCTCCCGCGTGAGACTGTCATTGCCCTGACGCTCAGCGAGACGGGCGATTTTAACAATGAACAACAGCCATAACACGGCTAATAGTAAAAGAAAGATACCATCGGTGCGGCTGAGTTGTCCGTCATACAGTACGGATCCGGCTACGACGCTAACCAGTAACATTAGCGGTAATTCGCGACGTAGAATATCGGAATGCACGGTAAAAGGGTGGATCAGCGCGGCAAGTCCGAGGATCAACAAAATGTTGGTTATGTTGGATCCGAGCGCGGTGCCAACGGCTAAATCTACCTGCCCGTGCAGGGAGGCGGCGACAGAAACAATAATTTCAGGCAGAGATGTGCCTATACTGACTACCGTCATACCAATGATCAGCGGCGGGATCCCGAAGGTTCGGCATAGGATTGACGCGGAAAAAACCAGGCGGTCGGCGCCGTAGACGACCAATAATAAACCAATAATTAACAGCGCCGTTGCTAAAAGCATCTAAAGTCCTTTCTTCAGGTATACTCGCCGGTCCACCGGGATTGTCTGGAAACCGTTACGAAGTCTTAATTTTGACTTTATGCAGCTAAAAAGTAAAACAAATGCCAGCTTTCGCTAACCAGCGCGGGTAATATTCTGTAAATATGTTGGGTTCATGGCTAAATTCCACGCCATGCTGAGATCAACAAGCAACACGAAGGATGAATCAATGGGTCAGTCTGTGGCGAATTTAGTCGACATGCGCGATGTCAGCTTTACGCGCGGCGATCGCTGCATTTTCGATAACATCTCTCTGACCGTACCGCGTGGCAAGATCACCGCGATCATGGGGCCATCGGGGATCGGTAAAACGACGCTGCTGCGCCTGATCGGCGGACAAATTCTGCCAGATAAGGGAGAGATCCTGTTTGATGGTGAGAACATCCCTGAAATGTCTCGCTCGCGCCTCTACACGGTACGCAAACGGATGAGTATGCTGTTTCAGTCAGGGGCGCTGTTCACTGACATGAACGTGTTTGATAACGTGGCATATCCGTTACGCGAACATACCACGCTTCCCCCGTCGTTATTGAAAAGCACGGTGATGATGAAACTGGAAGCCGTCGGTCTGCGCGGTGCGGCAAAACTGATGCCTTCAGAACTGTCCGGAGGGATGGCCCGTCGGGCGGCGTTAGCGCGCGCCATTGCGCTGGAACCGGATCTCATCATGTTTGATGAACCGTTTGTCGGTCAGGATCCGATCACCATGGGCGTGCTGGTCAAACTGATTTCAGAATTAAACAATGCGCTGGGCGTGACCTGCGTCGTGGTCTCTCACGATGTGCCGGAGGTTCTGAGCATTGCCGATCACGCCTATATTATGGCGGACAAAAAGATTGTGGCCCACGGCAGCGCGCAAGCGCTGCAAGAGAATGACGACCCGCGCGTACGTCAGTTCCTGGATGGCATTGCAGACGGGCCGGTCCCGTTTCGCTATCCTGCGGGCGATTATCACTCTGATTTACTCGGAACAGGGAGTTAAGCCACTCATGCTGTTAAATGCACTGGCGACGCTGGGACATAAGGGGATTAAAACCCTCAGAACGTTCGGGCGCGCTGGGTTAATGTTGTTCAATGCGCTGGTCGGCAAACCGGAATTTCGTAAACATGCGCCGCTGCTGGTGCGCCAGCTTTATAATGTGGGCGTCTTGTCGATGCTGATCATTATTGTTTCTGGCGTGTTTATCGGCATGGTGCTGGGGTTGCAGGGCTATCTGGTACTCACCACCTATAGTGCGGAAACCAGTCTGGGGATGTTAGTGGCGCTGTCGCTGCTACGTGAACTCGGTCCGGTCGTCGCCGCGCTGCTGTTTGCCGGTCGTGCGGGTTCCGCTCTGACCGCTGAAATTGGCCTGATGCGCGCCACGGAGCAGCTTTCCAGTATGGAAATGATGGCCGTCGACCCACTGCGTCGGGTGATCTCCCCGCGTTTCTGGGCGGGCGTGATTTCGCTGCCGCTGCTGACGATTTTGTTTGTGGCCGTAGGGATCTGGGGCGGTTCTCTGGTCGGCGTAAGCTGGAAGGGGATTGACGCCGGTTTCTTCTGGTCTGCGATGCAGAATGCCGTCGACTGGCGTCTGGATCTGGTCAACTGTTTGATTAAAAGCGTGGTGTTCGCCATTACGGTAACCTGGATTGCATTGTTCAATGGGTATGATGCGATTCCGACCTCGGCAGGCATTAGCCGGGCAACCACACGCACCGTTGTGCACTCGTCGCTGGCCGTTCTGGGTCTGGACTTTGTACTGACCGCATTGATGTTTGGGAATTGAGTTCATGCAAACGAAAAAAAATGAAATTTGGGTGGGGATCTTTTTGTTAGCCGCATTGCTGGCCGCGCTGTTTGTCTGCCTGAAGGCGGCCAACGTGACCTCTATGCGCACAGAACCGACCTACACGATTTACGCGACATTCGATAATATCGGCGGTCTGAAAGTGCGTTCGCCGGTGCGCATCGGTGGCGTGGTGGTCGGCCGCGTGGCGGATATTTCCTTAGACCCGAAGACCTATTTACCCCGTGTGACGCTGGACATCGAAGAGCGCTATAACAACATCCCTGATACCAGTTCACTGAGCATCCGGACGTCCGGTCTGCTGGGGGAACAGTACCTGGCGCTGAACGTTGGTTTTGAAGATCCTGAGCTCGGAACGTCTATCCTCAAGGATGGCGGCACGATCCAGGACACTAAATCCGCGATGGTGCTGGAAGATATGATTGGTCAGTTCCTTTACAACAGCAACAGTAAAGGCGATGACAATAAGAATTCTGGCGATGCATCGGCGCCGACCGAAGGTCATAATGAAGCCACTGGGCCTGCGGGCACAACGAATTAATCTCAGGAGAATCGAATTATGATTAAACGTTTAATGATGGTGGCTCTACTGGTGATTGCACCGCTGAGCACCGCCATTGCAGCCGATCAGACCAACCCTTACAAGTTGATGGATGAAGCGGCGCAGAAAACCTTCGACCGCCTGAAAAACGAACAGCCGAAAATCCGTTCGAATCCGGACTATCTGCGCGATGTGGTTGACCAGGAACTGCTGCCGTATGTCCAGGTGAAATACGCCGGCGCGCTGGTGCTGGGTCGTTATTACAAAGAGGCGACTCCGGCTCAGCGTGATGCCTATTTCGCCGCGTTTCGCGAATACCTGAAACAGGCCTACGGCCAGGCGCTGGCAATGTATCACGGTCAGACGTATCAGATTGCCCCGGAACAACCGTTGGGTGATGCGACCATCGTTCCTATTCGCGTGACGATTCTCGATCCAAACGGTCGTCCTCCGGTACGTCTGGACTTCCAGTGGCGTAAAAATACCCAGACGGGTCACTGGCAGGCCTATGACATGATCGCCGAAGGCGTCAGCATGATCACCACCAAACAGAACGAGTGGAGCGATCTGCTGCGTACTAAAGGGATCGATGGACTGACGGCGCAGTTGAAATCTATTGCGCAGCAAAAAATCACTCTGGAAGAGAAGAAGTAAATGACTCAGTCACTCAGTTGGATGCGTGACGGTGACAGGCTGGCGCTCGTGGGAGAGCTGGACCAGGACGTGCTGAATCCCTTGTGGGATGCGCGCGTTGAGGCGATGACCGGCGTGACCTGCATCGATCTCAGCCAGATTTCCCGAGTGGATACGGGGGGACTGGCGCTGCTGGTCCATCTCATCAGTCTGGCGAAAAAGCAGGGCAACAACGTGTCTCTGACGGGGGTGAACGACAAAGTCTTCACCCTGGCGGAACTCTATAACTTACCTGCTGACGTGCTCCCGCGTCAGTGATATCAGTACGTTATTATCTATAGCCTCGCTGGATTTACCCGCGAGGCTTTTTGCTTATTTATGACAGCGCAACTTTGCTCTAAGATGTTGGGCTGTTTTCACAATCTGACGAATGAAGAGCCCATGGAAAATAATGAAATTCAGAGCGTGCTGATGAACGCACTCTCCCTCCAGGAAGTCCACGTCTCTGGCGATGGCAGTCACTTTCAGGTTATTGCCGTGGGTGAGATGTTTGACGGCATGAGCCGGGTGAAGAAACAGCAGTCGGTTTATGCGCCGCTGATGGAATACATTGCGGACAACCGCATTCATGCCCTGTCGATCAAAGCGTATACCCCAGCAGAGTGGGCGCGCGATCGTAAACTAAACGGTTTTTGAGTTACGGGTGAAGCACCGGTAACGACGATGAATTTTAACTGAGAACAACATCATGGATAAATTTCGTGTACAGGGGCCAACCCGGCTCCAGGGCGAAGTCACAATTTCTGGCGCGAAAAACGCCGCTCTGCCGATCCTTTTTGCGGCGTTGCTGGCGGAAGAGCCGGTAGAGATCCAGAACGTCCCGAAACTGAAGGACGTTGATACCTCGATGAAGCTGCTGAGCCAGCTCGGTGCGAAAGTGGAACGCAATGGCTCCGTGCACATCGACGCCCGCGACGTTAATGTCTTCTGCGCACCGTATGATCTGGTGAAAACCATGCGCGCATCGATTTGGGCGCTGGGGCCGTTGGTCGCCCGTTTTGGTCAGGGTCAGGTTTCACTGCCTGGCGGTTGCACTATTGGCGCACGTCCGGTTGATCTGCATATTACCGGTCTGGAGCAACTGGGCGCGACGATCACGCTGGAAGAAGGCTATGTGAAAGCTTCTGTTGATGGTCGTCTGAAGGGCGCGCATATCGTCATGGATAAAGTCAGCGTTGGCGCAACGGTGACAATCATGTGCGCCGCGACGCTGGCGGAAGGCACCACCATCATTGAAAACGCCGCCCGTGAACCGGAAATTGTCGACACCGCCAACTTCCTGATTGCGCTGGGGGCGAAAATTACCGGTCAGGGGACCGATCGTATCACCATCGAAGGCGTAGAACGCCTGGGTGGCGGTGTTTATCGCGTATTGCCAGACCGTATCGAAACCGGGACGTTCCTGGTGGCTGCGGCGATTTCTCGTGGCAAAATTATCTGCCGTAACGCGCAGCCGGATACGCTGGATGCGGTACTGGCGAAACTGCGCGATGCCGGTGCGGATATCGAAGTGGGTGAAGACTGGATTAGCCTCGATATGCACGGCAAACGTCCGAAAGCGGTCAACGTGCGCACCGCTCCACATCCGGCATTCCCGACGGACATGCAGGCCCAGTTCACGCTGTTGAATCTGGTGGCGGAAGGGACTGGCTTCATCACGGAAACCGTGTTTGAAAACCGCTTTATGCACGTGCCTGAGCTGAGCCGTATGGGTGCCCATGCGGAAATTGAAAGCAATACTGTGATTTGTCACGGTGTCGATAAGCTCTCCGGCGCGCAGGTGATGGCGACGGATCTGCGTGCTTCTGCCAGTCTGGTGCTGGCGGGATGTATTGCGGAAGGGACGACGGTCGTTGATCGTATTTATCATATCGATCGCGGTTATGAGCGCATCGAAGATAAACTGCGTGCGCTGGGCGCTAACATCGAGCGCGTGAAAGCCGAATAATTGTGTGTCATTGAGTAGCCCCGATGCGCTGCGCCGGGGCTACTGTTTAGCGAGTTACTTTACATCTGACTTATCCCGGCGCGCCGCCCGCATCAGACGCGTCCTGTCGATGAATTCGTGTGTTCTGGCATCATGGTAGCGTGACGGCCAGATAACCCAGGGCTCCGTTCCGAGCGCTTTCGCTATGATCAGCTCGCCTTTCGGCCACGGTCGGGTTAAGGCGTTTGCCAGCGTGGAGGAACTTAATCCATGCCTGCGCGATTCGGCAGCCATTGAGGTCCCTTTTTTACGTAATCCAGCAATGATATCTGCCGGATGCCAGTCAATGAGTTTGCTCTCCATTTATCCCCTCGCTCATGGTCATTCATCGTTGATTTGCACAATCAATTTGCAAAAGACACTATACGCTCAGAGAATTGATGTTCTAATATGTTCATGTAAAGAGTTTAAATATTCAGAATTTATTAAGATTTATTGCGTGAGTTGCAATAGAGAAGTGAGATTGCGCGGGTTTTATTGGAACTTATGTGAATCATCCCGCGCGATGTGGCGGGATGATTGCGTCGTCATTAGCGATCACGCTGTACGGCAATATGCGCCAGACCGATCAACGCCTCGCGCCATTGGGAATCAGGAAGTACCTTCAGTGCGGCGATGGCTTTGTCAGCCTCTTCTTCTGCGCGCTGGCGTGTCCATTCCAGTGAACCACAGGCGTTCATCGCGTCCAGTACCGGCTCCAGAAGGTGTCGGCCATTTCCTTGTTCAATGGCGTGGCGAATCATTTGCGCCTGCTCTGGCGTGCCGTTACGCATCGCATGCAGCAGCGGTAGCGTAGGTTTGCCTTCGTTCAGGTCATCACCGACATTTTTACCGAGTTGTTCGCCATCGGCGTTGTAGTCCAGCAGATCGTCAATCAACTGGAAAGCCGTTCCCAGATAGCGACCATAGTCCTGCAACCCTTTTTCCTCGGCTTCGCTACAGCCTGCGAGGAGACCGGAACACTGCGCCGCCGCTTCAAACAGTCGCGCTGTCTTACTGTAGATCACGCGCATATAGCTTTCTTCCGTAATGTCCGGGTCGTTAACGTTCATTAACTGCAGGACTTCACCTTCAGCAATGACGTTCACGGCTTCAGACATCACTTCCAGCACCTTCAGTGAGCCGAGGCTGGTCATCATCTGGAAAGCTCGGGTATAGATAAAATCGCCAACCAGCACGCTGGCAGCATTGCCAAATGCAGCGTTCGCTGTGGCTTTGCCCCGACGCATATCGGATTCATCCACCACATCGTCATGAAGCAGGGTGGCGGTGTGGATAAATTCGATCAATGCCGCGATCGTGACATGGGCGTGTCCCTGATAGCCAACGGCGCGCGCCGCGAGTACGGCAATCATCGGGCGAATACGTTTACCGCCACCGCTCACAATGTAATAGCCTAACTGATTGATCAGTTGGACGTCGGAATTAAGCTGTTCAAGGATTGTCGCATTGACACCCGCCATATCTTGCGCGGTTAACTCATTGATTTTTTCTAAATTCATCGCAAAAGCCGGGCTTTTCGCCCCGTTTACCTCATCATGTGGCAAGGTAACTTAGGGTTTAGGGTTAGAAATATATGCTGATTGTACTGAAAAAACGCCGCAGATAAACGTTACCATACACGTTGTGTTTTTTTTCTTCATGTATTGACTGTAGCACTTGTCAAAGGCTCACGTTTTGCGTAATATTCGCGCCCTATTGTGAATATTTATAGCGCACTCTGAATCATTGAAAGGTGTGCGCGGAAGCGGAGTTTTTTATGTACGCGGTTTTCCAAAGTGGTGGTAAACAACACCGAGTAAGCGAAGGTCAGACCGTTCGCCTGGAAAAGCTGGACATCGCAACTGGCGAATCTATCGAATTCGCTGAAGTTCTGATGATCGCAAACGGTGAAGAAGTCAAAATCGGCGTTCCTTTCGTTGATGGCGGCGTAATCAAAGCTGAAGTTGTTGCTCACGGTCGTGGCGAGAAAGTTAAAATCGTTAAGTTTCGTCGTCGTAAACACTATCGTAAGCAGCAGGGCCATCGTCAGTGGTTCACTGATGTGAAAATTACTGGCATCAGCGCCTAAGACCTGAGGAGAGATTTAAATGGCACATAAAAAGGCTGGCGGCTCAACTCGTAACGGTCGCGATTCAGAAGCTAAACGCCTGGGCGTTAAGCGTTTCGGTGGCGAATCCGTTCTGGCGGGTAGCATCATCGTTCGTCAACGTGGCACCAAGTTCCACGCTGGCACCAACGTAGGTTGCGGTCGTGACCACACTCTGTTTGCTAAAGCAGACGGTAAAGTGAAATTTGAAGTTAAAGGCCCGAACAACCGTAAATACATCAGCATCGTTGCTGAGTAAGTTTTTCGTGGTCCGGTAACGGATAAAAGCCCCGCACCCTGTTGCGGGGCTTTTTACATTCGACGACCGGTAAATATGCTCGTGAAACCGCTTTGTACCGGATAACGAGCCCTTGCAGGGAAAACGGGCATGAAGCAGCAGGCTGGCATTGGTATTCTTTTGGCGCTCACAACCGCAGTGTGTTGGGGGGCTTTGCCAATTGCTATGAAGCAGGTGCTGGAGGTGATGGAACCCTCTACCATCGTGTTTTACCGTTTTTTAATCGCGAGCGTTGGCCTCGGGGCGATTCTGACCGCGAAGCGCAGGCTTCCGCCGCTGCGAATTTTTCGCAAGTCGCGCTGGCTGATCCTGTTGGCGATTGCCACCGCTGGACTCTTTGGGAACTTCATCCTGTTCAGCTCTTCCCTGCAGTATTTAAGCCCGACGGCTTCGCAGGTGATTGGTCAACTGTCGCCAGTGGGTATGATGGTCGCGAGCGTATTTATCCTTAAAGAGAAGATGCGCGGTACGCAGATTGTTGGCGCGATAATGCTGTTAAGCGGGCTGGTGATGTTCTTCAACACCAGTCTGATAGAAATTTTTACCAAACTGACCGATTACACCTGGGGTGTTATTTTTGGCGTCGGTGCGGCCATGGTCTGGGTCAGTTATGGCGTCGCGCAAAAGGTGTTATTGCGGCGTCTGGCATCACCGCAGATCCTGTTTTTACTGTACACTTTATGTACGATAGCGCTGTTGCCGCTGGCAAAGCCCGGCGTAATAGCCCAGCTCAGTGACTGGCAGCTTGCCTGTTTGATTTTTTGTGGGCTGAATACGCTGGTAGGATATGGCGCCCTGGCGGAAGCGATGGCGCGTTGGCAGGCAGCTCAGGTGAGCGCATTAATCACGCTCACCCCGCTGTTTACGCTGTTATTTTCAGATCTTTTATCTATGGCCTGGCCCGATTTCTTCGCCAGACCGATGTTAAACCTTCTAGGTTATCTCGGTGCGTTTGTCGTGGTTGCGGGCGCGATGTACTCCGCCATTGGTCATCGTATTTGGGGCGGATTACGTAAGCATGAATCGGTGGTATCGCAGCCCCGCTCAGGCGAATGATTTACGGAGAGTAAAATGAAGTTTGTTGATGAAGCAACGATTCTGGTCGTTGCAGGCGATGGCGGTAATGGTTGCGTTAGCTTCCGCCGTGAGAAATATATCCCGAAAGGCGGCCCGGACGGCGGCGACGGTGGTGATGGTGGTGACGTCTGGATGGAAGCCGACGAAAACCTGAACACTCTGATCGACTACCGTTTTGAGAAATCTTTCCGCGCAGAGCGTGGTCAGAATGGCGCCAGCCGTGACTGTACCGGTAAACGAGGGAAAGATGTCACCATTAAAGTACCGGTAGGTACGCGTGTGATAGACCAGGGCACGGGCGAAACCATGGGTGACATGACCAAACACGGTCAGCGTCTGATGGTCGCAAAAGGCGGCTGGCACGGTCTGGGTAACACCCGTTTTAAATCTTCAGTCAACCGCACACCGCGTCAGAAAACGATGGGGACGCCGGGTGACAAGCGTGACCTGTTGCTGGAGTTGATGCTGCTGGCGGATGTGGGCATGCTGGGGATGCCAAATGCCGGTAAATCAACCTTTATCCGCGCGGTCTCTGCGGCGAAACCTAAAGTAGCGGATTATCCGTTTACTACGTTGGTGCCAAGTCTTGGCGTTGTCCGTATGGATAACGAAAAGAGCTTCGTGGTCGCGGACATCCCGGGGCTGATTGAAGGTGCTGCGGAAGGTGCCGGTCTGGGGATTCGCTTCCTGAAACACCTTGAACGTTGCCGCGTACTGCTGCACCTCATTGATATCGATCCGATCGACGGTTCCGATCCGGTTGAGAATGCGCGGATCATCATTGGTGAACTGGAAAAATACAGTCAGGATCTGGCTGCCAAACCGCGCTGGTTAGTGTTCAACAAGATCGATTTGCTGGATAAAGCCGAAGCGGAAGAGAAAGCCAAAGCCATCGCGCAGGCGCTGGGCTGGGAAGATAAATATTATCTGATCTCTGCCGCCAGCCAGTTGGGCGTGAAGGATCTCTGCTGGGATGTGATGACCTTTATCATCGAGAACCCGATTACTCAGGCGGAAGAAGCGAAGCAGCCAGAGAAAGTCGAGTTCATGTGGGATGACTATCATCGCCAGCAAATCGCGGAAGTGGAAGAAGAAGCAGAAGACGACTGGGATGACGACTGGGACGAAGACGACGAAGAAGGCGTCGAGTTCATCTATAAGCGTTAATTCCCGTTTCAATGCCCGGTGGCGCTAGTGCTTACCGGGCATACATCATCTGTAGGCCGGATAAGCGCTAGCGCCATCCGGCAAAATACCCACCTAGTTATTCTGATAAATATCTTTGTACAACCGGCTTTCAAAGCGAACCAGCGGAATGCGACGGTTACGTTGATCGGCAGGTTCTACTGCATAACCCGACAGATACTGCACAAACGCCATCCGCTGCCCGCTTGCGGTGGTAATAAAGCCCGCCAGGTTGTACACACCCTGCAACGACCCCGTCTTCGCCGAGACCTTACCGTCGACGCCCGCCTGATGCAGACCCGCACGGTATTGCAGAGAGCCATCATAGCCCGCCAGCGGTAGCATTGAGATGAAGTTCAGTTCGTTATCGTGCTGTGCGATGTATTGCAGCACCTGCATCATGGTGGCAGGGGCAATCAGGTTATGGCGCGACAGACCGGAGCCGTCGGCGATAATTGTGTTGCCAATATCCACTCCCGCTTGCTGGCGCAGGATCTGCCGCACGGCATCGGAGCCTGCACGCCACGTTCCCGGCACGTTAAACCGCGCGTGGCCAATCATCCTGAAGACGGTATCGGCAATCATGTTGTCCGACTTTTTCAGCATAATCTTAAGCAGATCGTGCAGTGGCGCAGACTGCTTGCTTGCCACAACGGTACCCGGTTCGTTGACCTGCGTCTGGCGCAATAATGTCCCGTCATAGCTGATACCGGCTTGTTTTAACTCATCTTTCAGGATCGCCCCGGCATAACTTGCACCGTCCTGAATGGCAAATGCCAGTGGGAGAGGGTCAGCACGCTGCGGCAGACAACCGGTCAGCGTGAAGCGGTTTAAATCGCCCGGAACCACGTCCAGCTCACAATATTGCGCCTCTGCCGAGCCGCGCGCGAGGGTGCGAACCTGGCTGAACATGGTGACAGGGTAGTAAGACGCCACGCGAATATAGGCCAAATCGTTCGCTTTTTGCGCGCTGTAGAGCGAAATTGAGAAGCAGTTCCTGTCGACAATCGCGGCCGCTGGCGGCGCGCTGAAACACTGGGTCATGTCGTTCCAGGGCCACCCTGGCGCTTTATCGTGGCTGGCAAAAACAGAGGTATCAATAAGGACGTTTCCGGTAATTTTCGTGACGCCTGATTTTTTCAGGTTCGCCACCATATTCCGAATATCCTGGCGTTTTAGCGTCGGATCGGCACCAAATCGCGCAACTAAGTCGCCTTTCAGAACGCCCTCATCGACGCTACCTTTGGTCTCCAGCGTGGTGGTAAAGCGGAAGTCCGGGCCGAGCTGAATTAAGGCCGCCAGCGCGGTGATCACTTTCTGCGTACTGGCAGGAAGCGCCATTTGCTGACTATGATAATCAATCGCGGGGGTCGGGGCGCCGACCTTCTGGACCATGAGTGCAAGGTTGGCTCCGGCAGGGAGCTGGTTGATGTACTCGTCAACGTTCGCGGCCTGGACGCTGAACGCTACGCTGGTAGTCAATCCGATGATAAATCTGGGAAATCGCATAATCTCGCGCTAACAACCTGGAAACAAGCCGTCATACTACGGCGCAATGCCCTGCAAAGTAAACGATGACCCATAGGGAACTCCAGGGTAAAATGAACATCAAATTAAGAATTGTAGCTGACCTGGACCTTGCTTCCGGGTCGGTATTTTTTTGCTTCTGGCCCGGGTATGACGCCATACCGGGGCAGGCTTAACAGCCGGGGCGGAGCGATCGCCCCCTACAGGAATGTTCAAGAGGTATAACAAATGCAAGCGATTCCGATGACCTTACGTGGTGCAGAAAAATTACGCGAAGAGCTGGATTTTCTGAAATCTGTGCGCCGTCCTGAAATTATTGCCTCTATTGCCGAAGCGCGCGAGCACGGCGATCTGAAAGAGAATGCGGAATATCACGCGGCGCGTGAACAGCAGGGTTTCTGCGAAGGTCGAATCAAAGACATCGAAGCGAAGCTGTCGAATGCACAGGTCATCGATGTCACTAAAATGCCGAATAACGGTCGCGTTGTCTTTGGTGCCACAGTCACCGTTTTGAATCTCGATAACGACGAAGAGCAGACCTGGCGCATCGTGGGTGATGATGAAGCGGACTTCAAACAGAACCTGATTTCCGTCAACTCGCCGATTGCGCGTGGCCTGATTGGCAAAGAACAGGATGACGTCGTGGTGATCAAAACCCCGGGCGGCGAAGTGGAATATGAGGTCACTAAGGTAGAATACCTGTAAGTGCTCAAGATGTTGATGTATTGTAAAGAAAGGAAAAAGGCCGCATAGCGGCCTTTTATCAACGAAGAGAGCGTGGCATTTTGCTCTCCTGCTTGCGGGAAATCCCTCGTTTTACACAGGTTTTGTGTTCGACTTTAGGATATTCTTAGCGTGGCAGCGAGATTTTGCGTTCTTTACTCGGGCGATAAAGCACCAGCATTTTACCGATGACCTGTACATTACAGGCGCCGGTTTCGCGCACGATAGCGTCCACGATCAAGGTTTTTGTTTCGCGATCTTCAGACGCGACTTTCACCTTGATAAGTTCATGGTGCTCTAACGCTTGTTCAATCTCGGCCAGTACCCCTTCGGTCAAACCATTATTGCCAAGCATAACGACCGGCTTGAGCGGATGTGCCAGACCTTTCAGGTGCTGTTTTTGTTTAGTACTCAGATTCATCGTATATTTTTGCTTACGTTGGGATTGAAAACGGGTCATTCTACCGCCATCTCCCATATATCGCCAAATAGTGCGTGGAAATTTACGCCGTATGGCAACGATGTTCTGCCCCGATGGGAAAGTTAAATGACAGGTAAGAAGCGTTCTGCCAGCTCGAGTCGCTGGCTTCAGGAACACTTTAGCGATAAATATGTTCAAGAGGCACAGAAAAAGGGGTTGCGTTCCCGTGCCTGGTTTAAACTTGATGAAATACAGCAAAGTGACAAACTTTTTAAGCCGGGGATGACGGTAGTCGATCTCGGTGCCGCGCCAGGAGGCTGGTCACAGTATGTGGTCTCGCAGATTGGCGGCAAAGGCCGTATCATCGCTTGTGATCTTTTACCTATGGATCCTATCGTTGGTGTGGACTTTCTTCAGGGCGACTTTCGTGATGAACTTGTCATGAAGGCGCTGCTGGAACGCGTGGGTGACAGTAAAGTCCAGGTTGTCATGTCCGATATGGCACCAAACATGAGCGGAACACCGGCGGTGGATATCCCCCGTGCCATGTATCTGGTGGAACTGGCGTTAGAAATGTGCCGTGATGTACTAGCGCCGGGTGGCAGTTTTGTAGTGAAGGTGTTCCAGGGCGAAGGTTTCGATGAGTATCTAAGGGAAATTCGCTCCCTGTTTACGAAGGTGAAAGTTCGTAAGCCGGACTCTTCTCGCGCACGTTCGCGTGAAGTGTATATTGTAGCGACCGGGCGTAAACCATAACTGGTCGATTTCAGACGAAAGTTTGAAAGACGCTGGATATAGAGTATCCTGACGCTGTTTTTAACACAGTTGTAATAAGAGGTTAATCCCTTGAGTGACATGGCGAAAAACCTAATACTCTGGCTGGTCATTGCCGTTGTGCTGATGTCAGTATTCCAGAGCTTTGGGCCCAGCGAGTCTAATGGCCGTAAGGTGGATTACTCTACCTTCCTGCAAGAGGTCAACAACGACCAGGTTCGTGAAGCACGTATCAACGGACGTGAGATCAACGTTACCAAGAAAGATAGTAACCGTTACACGACTTACATTCCGGTAAACGATCCGAAGCTGCTTGATAACCTGCTGACTAAGAACGTCAAGGTTGTTGGTGAACCACCAGAAGAACCGAGCCTGCTGGCTTCCATCTTCATTTCCTGGTTCCCGATGCTGCTGTTGATCGGCGTCTGGATCTTCTTTATGCGTCAGATGCAGGGCGGCGGTGGCAAAGGTGCCATGTCGTTCGGTAAGAGCAAAGCGCGCATGCTGACGGAAGATCAGATCAAAACCACTTTCGCCGACGTTGCAGGCTGTGACGAAGCGAAAGAAGAAGTGGCGGAACTGGTTGAATACCTGCGCGAGCCGAGCCGCTTCCAGAAACTGGGCGGTAAAATCCCGAAAGGCGTCCTGATGGTCGGTCCTCCGGGTACCGGTAAAACCTTGCTGGCGAAAGCCATTGCAGGTGAAGCGAAGGTCCCATTCTTTACGATTTCAGGTTCTGATTTCGTGGAAATGTTCGTCGGCGTCGGTGCATCTCGTGTGCGTGACATGTTCGAACAGGCCAAGAAAGCGGCACCGTGCATTATCTTCATCGATGAAATCGATGCCGTAGGTCGCCAGCGTGGTGCGGGTCTGGGTGGCGGTCACGATGAACGTGAACAGACCCTGAACCAGATGCTGGTTGAGATGGATGGTTTTGAAGGTAACGAAGGTATTATCGTTATCGCGGCAACTAACCGTCCGGATGTTCTTGACCCTGCGCTGTTGCGTCCAGGCCGTTTCGACCGTCAGGTTGTGGTCGGCTTACCGGATGTACGTGGTCGTGAACAGATCCTGAAAGTGCATATGCGCCGTGTACCGCTGGCGCCGGATATCGACGCGGCAATCATTGCCCGTGGTACGCCGGGCTTCTCGGGTGCAGATCTGGCGAACCTGGTGAACGAAGCGGCGCTGTTTGCTGCTCGTGGCAACAAGCGCGTCGTGTCGATGGTTGAGTTCGAAAAAGCGAAAGACAAAATCATGATGGGTGCGGAACGTCGCTCCATGGTGATGACGGAAGCGCAGAAAGAATCGACCGCTTACCACGAAGCTGGCCACGCGATTATCGGTCGCCTGGTACCGGAACACGATCCGGTACATAAAGTAACGATTATCCCGCGCGGACGTGCGCTGGGTGTGACCTTCTTCCTGCCTGAAGGCGACGCGATCAGCGCCAGCCGTCAGAAACTGGAAAGCCAGATCTCCACGCTGTACGGTGGCCGTCTGGCAGAAGAGCTCATCTACGGTGTTGAACATGTTTCTACCGGTGCGTCGAACGACATTAAGGTTGCAACCAACCTGGCGCGTAACATGGTGACTCAGTGGGGCTTCTCCGACAAACTCGGTCCGCTGCTGTACGCGGAAGAAGAGGGTGAAGTTTTCCTCGGTCGTAGCGTTGCAAAAGCGAAACATATGTCCGATGAAACCGCGCGTATCATCGACCAGGAAGTGAAAGCACTGATTGAACGTAACTACAATCGTGCGCGTCAGCTCCTGAATGACAACATGGACATCCTGCATGCCATGAAAGATGCGCTCATGAAATATGAGACCATCGATGCGCCGCAGATTGATGACCTGATGGCTCGCCGCGATGTTCGCCCGCCTGCTGGCTGGGAAGAACCGGGCTCTAACAATTCTGACAATAATGGCACACCTCGTGCACCGCGTCCGGTTGATGAACCGCGCACGCCGAACCCAGGTAATACCATGTCAGAACAGTTAGGCGACAAATAAGTTACCGTTGTTGATGACTGCGTTTTATTGAAAACCCTGGGGCTTGCTCCGGGGTTTTTTCTTATCAATTCATACCAGGGATAACACCATGAAACTCTATGCCCAGGGCACCTCACTGGATCTCAGCCATCCTCATGTGATGGGGATCCTTAACGTCACGCCGGACTCCTTCTCAGATGGTGGAACGCATAACACGCTGATTGAAGCTGTGAAACATGCCAATCTGATGATTAATGCTGGAGCGACCATCATTGATGTCGGCGGTGAGTCTACGCGTCCCGGTGCGGCGGATGTGAGTGTGGAAGAGGAACTGGCGCGTGTTATCCCGGTAGTTGAGGCGATTGCCCAACGTTTTGAAGTCTGGATTTCTGTCGATACCTCAAAACCTGAGGTGATCCGCGAATCGGCAAGAGTGGGCGCTCACATCATTAACGACATTCGCTCGCTCTCTGAACCTGGTGCGCTGGAGGCGGCGGCAGAAACCGGTTTACCGGTTTGCCTGATGCATATGCAAGGCCAGCCGAAGACCATGCAGGAAGCGCCCAAATATGAGGACGTGTTTGCGGATGTGAATCGCTACTTTATTGAGCAAATAACACGTTGTGAAAGGGCAGGCATCGCAAAAGAGAAATTGTTGCTCGACCCGGGATTCGGTTTCGGTAAAAATCTCTCCCACAACTATACATTACTGGCGCGACTGGCTGAGTTTCACCATTTTAACCTGCCGCTGCTGGTGGGAATGTCACGTAAATCGATGGTGGGCCAACTGCTCAACGTGGGGCCATCAGAGCGTCTGAGCGGTAGCCTTGCCTGTGCGGTCATTGCTGCTATGCAGGGGGCGCAGATCATTCGTGTCCATGACGTCAAAGAAACCGTAGAAGCGATGCGTGTGGTGGAAGCCACATTGTCCGCAAAGGAAAACAAACGCTATGAGTAACCGTAAATATTTTGGAACTGATGGGATCCGTGGACGCGTGGGCGATGCGCCGATTACGCCTGATTTTGTGCTGAAGCTGGGTTGGGCGGCCGGTAAGGTCCTGGCGCGCCACGGTTCGCGTAAAATCATCATCGGCAAAGACACCCGTATTTCCGGTTACATGCTGGAGTCAGCGCTTGAAGCTGGCCTGGCGGCAGCAGGGTTGTCCGCGTCGTTTACGGGCCCGATGCCGACCCCTGCAGTTGCATATCTGACGCGCACTTTCCGCGCTGAGGCCGGGATTGTGATCTCCGCATCGCATAACCCGTTCTATGACAACGGTATCAAATTCTTCTCCATCGACGGGACCAAACTGCCCGATGCGGTCGAAGAGGCCATCGAAGCCGAGATGGAAAAAGAGATCACCTGTGTGGACTCCGCGGAGCTCGGCAAAGCCAGTCGCATTGTCGATGCCGCGGGTCGCTACATTGAATTTTGCAAAGGCACATTCCCGAACGAGTTGAGCCTGAACGAATTAAAAATCGTGGTGGATTGTGCCAACGGGGCAACCTACCATATTGCGCCGAACGTACTGCGTGAACTGGGTGCGAAGGTCATTACTATTGGCTGTGAGCCAAACGGCGTGAACATTAACGAAGAAGTCGGCGCCACCGATGTACGTGCCTTGCAGGCCCGAGTGATCGCGGAAAAAGCCGACCTGGGGATCGCGCTGGATGGCGACGGTGATCGTGTGATCATGGTTGACCATGAAGGTAATAAAGTCGATGGCGATCAGATCATGTACATCATCGCTCGTGAAGCGCTGCGTCAGGGACAATTGCGCGGTGGTGCTGTCGGGACGCTGATGAGCAATATGGGGCTGGAACTGGCACTGAAGCAGCTCGGTATTCCGTTTACCCGCGCGAAAGTAGGTGACCGCTACGTGCTGGAAAAAATGCAGGAAAAAGGCTGGCGTATCGGAGCGGAAAACTCTGGCCACGTCATTCTGCTGGATAAAACGACTACCGGTGACGGCATTGTTGCAGGTCTGCAGGTGGTCGCCGCGATGGTGCGTAATCACATGAGTCTTCACGATCTGTGCAGCGGCATGACAATGTTCCCACAGATTTTGGTGAACGTGCGTTACACCGCTGGCAGCGGCGACCCGCTGGAAAATGACACGGTGAAGGCGGTGACTGCGGAAGTGGAGTCTGCGCTGGGCAATCGTGGGCGCGTCCTGCTGCGCAAATCGGGTACCGAGCCGTTAATTCGCGTCATGGTAGAAGGTGAAGATGAAGCGCAGGTGACCGAGTTTGCCCATCGCATTGCGGATGCGGTCAAAGCGGTGTGAGAGAGACTTAACTGCATAAAAAGGCGGTATTTGCCGCCTTTTTACTCACGAGAAACTCGGCTTTTGCTGTTTTTTTCCGCAGTTGATACAATGCACTAAAATTGCCCTTGCGAAGGTCATTCGCTTTGGTTAGTATTCACACCCGCTTCAGTGGGAAACAGTAAAAATCCTGCTTTATTGGTTAGAAGCATTGGTATGCGGCAACTCCGCAAGGAACAGGTTGATTATGTACGAAGCTCTTTTGGTAGTTTTCCTTATTGTGGCAATTGGCCTTGTGGGCTTGATCATGCTGCAGCAAGGTAAAGGCGCTGATATGGGAGCCTCCTTCGGAGCAGGCGCTTCCGGGACGTTGTTTGGTTCAAGTGGTTCTGGTAACTTCATGACCCGTATGACGGCTGTGCTGGCGACGTTGTTCTTTATCATCAGTCTGGTGCTGGGCAATATCAACAGCAACAAAACCAATAAAGGAAGTGAGTGGGAAAATCTGAGTGCGCCGGCGAAGACCGAACAGCCTCAGCCAGCTGCTCCGGCTAAGCCGACCAGCGATATCCCGCAGTAAGATCTCAGTGCCGAGGTGGTGGAATTGGTAGACACGCTACCTTGAGGTGGTAGTGCCCAATAGGGCTTACGGGTTCAAGTCCCGTCCTCGGTACCAATATTCAAAAAAATGGACGTCAACGGACGTCCATTTTTGTATCTAAAATCCGCGTAGTGACTGGTTTTCTCCCCGTTTTATACTCTCTCAACGTCAACTTAATTCAATCGATATCAATCAATCCTTGTTGGTCTAAATGTTGGTACCGCCTTCACAAAGGTAAACCTTGTACCGGTGGACAGAGGAAAACCTAAGGCGCATCACGGATGCTAAGGTCAGAACGGGTAAATCACAGGTGATAATCCAGTAAAGCCATCTGGTGCCACTGGAATGCACTTCCTGGTTCACACCAACGGCTCGAAATACTGGCGTTTGCAAGTGCAGATAAGGCACATAAAGGAGCAGAGCGCTCACTTCCGGTGCAGCAGATATTTTGGTCGTTCATCCTGAACGAGGGCCATCTGGCGTAGCACCAGTGTTGCCGGATAGCCAATAAATAGCGGCAACTGCGCGGCGGAAACCGGGGGCGCTCAGGAAGGACTGGTAATATAAAAGAATACTCCCCTTCAGTGGTATCAGGAAAATCACACAACTCGCGGAGTTTATTTTCCATATCGATGCGCTGGTTGGCTAAATTTTGTGTACATGGGCCGACGGGCGGTGGGGCGGGAGCAGAAGATCCGTCTCTGACAATTTCCGGATGTCGTGAGATATAAATTAAAATTTTTCCGGGAGCTTTATAATATTTTTAAGCACCCCTCTGTCCAGTTCAATAAACCCGCCCTCTTTCAGGGCTGCGAGTATGCGCATGATCCCACTGCGCGATAAATGTGATTTGTCACGAATATACTGCGCTGCCGTTATGTTCTCTCTGATCCCCGGATTTTCGTTAAGCAGCTCGTAGAGCTGGGCACGCACAATCTGATAGGCGGACGGGGCAGTGAGCTGCTCGTGAGAGCTGAACAATTTACCGGCCACAACCATCATATGCTTCGCGACAGGCTCCCAGAGGTGATTTGCGCAGATGATGGCGTGCACATCTGCCATCCTGAGAATGGCAATATCACAGGGGACCTGCGTTTTGATATAGGCATCCGTCTCCAGCCGGTACAGGTTAGCCAGACCCAGCAGTGCTGGTGCCGTGACGGTGCCCATCAGGCGATCGTCGCGGGTCCGGTGAAGGGTGCCGTTGCCCCTGATTATCAGATAGCAGAAGCGTTCTCCACCAACCTGGTATCCTAACCGGCGACGTGGAAGGATACGCTTTACTTCAGCATTGCGCATGAGGTGTTCAGCCAGCAACGGGACGAATTCTGAAGGCTGTAAAATCAACGAGGGTGGCACGTCGGTAGCCATAAAATTCCTGTCATATGATCCACGTTAAACTAAGTGTAGCGTCACAACAGACGGGGCTCTCATAAATTATGAAACCTTCCTGCTGATGGAGGTCGGTAAAATCCTGCCGTAACGGGATATCCCGCTGAAGTACGCCAGTCCGCACATGCTGAAGATGATGAAACGCCCTGACACTATTGACTGCCAGCAGACGCGCATCAAGCAGTGACGCGGAATTCTGGCGATCGCCGACGAAGTGGATTTAAGGTGCGACTAGCCGATGCCCCTAAAATCCACAGTGCTGTGTACCTGAATGGCGAAACTAAAGTGAAACCAGATAGATCATGCGCGTGAAAGCCAGGAACGCTGATGAATACGATTTAAGTGGGGACGGTTTTATTTCTTCTGTTCTGACCTCTCTTTCTTTACGGGAGTGGGCGTATTATCTGTCATCCCTTCCTGTAATTCCTTTTTTACGGTAGCTTCTCCGTTTCAGGTCATTTTTGAGAAAAACGTCTAAAAATCTTAACAAATCGTAATCACGATCCAGATTGAATTTACGCATGGCAAGGTATTTATGGGTAGCGACCGTTTTATAGCTCATATTCTTTATTTTTGCGATCTGAGCTATCGAAAGTCCTTCGTAAAACAGTGCCATCGTATCTCGTTGCTGAAGAGATAAAGTACGGTGATTACAATCCGGACAAGACGGGGGCTGAGGGAATACGTTGCTGATTACCCACTTAAACCAAGCGATATAAATTTTCTGCGTAAGAACCTCAAGAGATTCTCGTCGTGTAATATACACAATATCGCCAAAGCAGGACGGCGATTTTTGTCCATTATCATTTTCATCTACCAGTCCAATAATAATACCCTTGCGGCGGTCCCGTAGCTCCGGTATACAGGTGTAACGTTCACCATTACACATGGAGAGAATAATCACATCAGCGGTGGCAATATTCTCAGGCGTGTAGTCAGTCATGAACTCAACGTCACACCTGAATCTCATCAGGTAGAATTCTTTGAGAAAATACATCATGCCCCGGCGGAATATCATATCGGGATCTTTTATTAAAATATTAAGCATTTTTAACCTGGTGTATAGCTGATGAAAAACCGCTCTTCAGGCCACATAAATCCCTGAAGGAAATGGCAACCGCCTCGTTCCGCTATTTTAAAATGCTGACTGTTTTCCACACCTTCCACAAGTACGGAGTTAACGTGCCGGGCGCAAAGCATAATAAACAGGCTTAAGGATGAGGGTTCCTGTAATACGCTTTTGTCAATTTTCACCCCGTCGAATCGCGCCAGCTCAGCTTCCAGATAACCATACTGCTCCGGTAAAATATCATCCAGCCACAGCTCTGCGCCCATGGATTGTATCATCCTGGCACAGGCATAAAAGGCCTGGCGCCCGGAGTATGATAACGAAATAAAATTCTCAGGATCCTGAACCTCAAGAACAATCCCCTCCCGCAGCCACGGGAGGAGTTGTTCAGTAGCTTGTGAAGAACAGAGTATCCGAGCGGGAACGTTTAAATAGTACGTTTTTCTGTTTTTCATTTTTTCAACGATCTGCAACTGCCAGCATAAAAGATTCAGACAGGCAAGATCGGACTGTGAGGCAAAGTACTGCTCATGATTAATTCCGGGTTGCAGTAAACTTAATACCTCCCACGCCTTAATCATTTTTTCAGCCACAGAATAAATGGGCTGAAAACGGATCCCGAGCACCGCACTTTCAAACGGTAAGCGATACATAGTGCACCTTCAACATAATTATCCCTGCCAGGGAGCGCTCTACTGCCAGGTAAAATCGACGTTCATCACAGACTGAAATGTACCCGCTGTCGCACTGCCCTGCGGGGTAAACATCCTGGCCGACAGCGGGAAGGATGCCGATCGGGTACTGATACTGACGCTCTGCCGCAGGGAACTCCCCGGAGCCCAGGTCGTGTTATGGTCACGGCTGGCGATACGCAGCGCCATGTTGGTACTGGATCCACTGTTTTTCCAGGCCGTGGCGTCCTGGGTATCCACCGTACCGCTGAGCAGAGCGGTAACGGTGGCGGTACCTGCCGGGCAGTTGGTGAGCAGCAGGTCGAAGTCCTGCCACTCCCCGCCTTCGCCTGCTGTTTGCAGATCGCGCCGCTGCAGCGTGCCTAATTCCACGGTTTTATTGACCGTGCCGGTATCCACCGTACAGGGGCTGGCGACAACGTTCCCGGAAACGGATACTGAGGGATCTGCCTGCACAGCAGTGGAGAATAACGTTAAGCAGAAGGCGGTTTTCAGGCCGGGCTTGAACATAGCTGTCACCTTTTCGCCCCAGCATTCCGGGGCATTTGACGGGTTACTGATAGGTAAAGGTTGCCGTCACCACGGCTTTAATGGTGCCCGGTGTAGCGCCACCCGCGCTGGAGTAAGCCTTCGCCTTCATCGACATGGTCACGGTACGGTCAGCCTGCACGCTCTGGGTGATGGTCGAACCGTTCCCCTTCAGGGTGCCGCTACTGGCCTGAATTAAGGCCACCGCCACGTTCGTCGCCGTCCCGGTGTTAGTGTAATAGCCTGCGCCAGCCACGGGATCGCTGGTACCGGCGAAGGTCGCCACCACGCCGGAGGTACCGGTCGGGCAACTGGTTAATTTAATATCGAACGGCACTTCCGGGGAGGAAGAGGAAGGTGCCGCCAGGGTGGTTGCCTGAATATTACCGAGATCGACGTCGATGTTGCCGGTGCCGCCGTTCACCACGCACGGAGAAGCCACTACGTTGCCGGTAATATTCATGGTCACGGTATCACCGGCAAATGCGCTGTGGCCTGCCATCATTAAGCCGAGCGAAGCCGCGGCGAAAAGGGTTATTTTTGCCATTTCAATTATTCCTGCGGTTATTACTGGTACGTTAAATCAAGGGTCGCGGATGCGTTTGCTTTGCCCGTGGCAACACTGGTCCGGGTCTGATAATAACGGGCGGTGATCGGGAAGGTTTCCTGGCCGCCTGCCGATCGTTTCAGCACAATACGGTTATTGAGTACTAACGGCGCGCCGTTATATAACAGCTGTACGCCGACACCTTTTGCCACGTCGGCATTTCCCTGGCCGGTTAAGGCTAATACGCTGGTCGTGCTGACGTCCGGGTTCTGGGTACCCTGGAGCATAACGTTAATGTTGGCTCCGGCATCGCAGTTCAGGCCAAGATTTTGCGTATTCTGGGCACCGACGGGGACGGTTCCTACGCTACTACTGAATCCAGATACTAATACATCACCAATCGGAAAAGTTAGGCTTGGCGTTGTTATCGAACAAGCGACTTGTGTAACGCTCCCGGCACCCATATAAATATCGGTGTAAATGATTGCAGAATTAGAATCAAGATATGCGGAAAGAATTTTCTCTGCCGAAAGTGTACCAGAGGAAATATCCCCAACTTTTTTTAAGGTTGCAGTGTAGGTGCGACCAGAATAAACCGTGGCTGTTCCCTGATATACCGGGCTGGCCGGATTGGTAGCATATACACCACCGCTATCTACTATTGATATTGCCACGCCACCTATACCTGTCTCGTAGTAATTGGTAAAACCATATACTACGCGCCCCCCTTTATAATTCATTAAATAATATGTATTGCCACTGTAACAAGTCAGAAGATTTACTCCTGTAGGCATTGTAACACTTGCCGTAGCAATAATGCTTCCTACAGGAGCGTCACGTTGAACCAGCACATTGCCGAAATAAATCGTCCCTGAAACATAACCATTTTTTGTACAGCTTGCAAAAGTGTTTTTTACACAAGTTATTAATAAGATAAGCAGCAATATATTTACTATTCTTGCGATTTTCATTTTATCTCTCATTTATCACAACGCGACTCTGTAACGATTAAGCCATTAACAGATTGGGTTTTAGAAGGATGATATGTAACCTGACATTCATTCTCTGCACCATCACCCCACTTCACTTTCAAAGCGTTGGATTCTTCTAATCCTGTCAGATATACCTGTCCATTGCCGCCGACGATAAATGCCTGGTCGTTTCTCCGATCGTTAATCGTCGCAATCGCACCAAACGGCACTGGCATTCCATTAGACTGCGTCAGCGTCATTAACACCCGCATCCCCACGTTTGCCACATAATCCGCCCTGACCACCGCGCCACGGGTTGGAATAACGGTTTTATTGGTCAGTTCCAGCTCCACGTCATCCGGCAACGTATCGGTCATCAACGCCACGTCGTTCTTACGGTACGGCGTCAGGTTGCTGACGGCGGTATAGCCGCGCCAGTCAGTTTTCGCCCCGCTCTGGTTCTGAATGCTCACCCCCTTCGCGCCAGGTGCTTTTACCAGCACGTTGGTTTCACCCAGCGGCTGCGAGAAGGTCACGCCGTCGCCATGGGCAATGATCCCGCCCTGCAGGCCGTAGTTCAGACGATCGCTGTCCCTGTCGTAGCCGTAACCTGCAGTGACTTCACCGTAGGTACCCTTGTAATCCGCGTTAGCGTTGCCGGAATAACCCACATCATTGGTGCCGTAACCCTGCTGCACGTTCCAGCTCAGGGCGTTGTTTTCCAGCGCCGTGCCGTTCAGCCCTACGTTGTGTGTGGTGCCGTTGTTCTTGCTGACATTCATGCTGTAGTTGGCCCAGGTACGCGGCAGGAATTTCTCCAGCGGCACGCTGATGTTCAGCGCAATCTGCTGATCCTTGTCGTAGCTGGTCGCATGGCCGTAACTGTCGGTACTACCGTTTTTACTGTAGGTATAGGTGATCCCGTAGCTCACGCTGTTCCACGAGTTGTTATAACCGGCGCTGTACGACTCCATGGTCTTACCGCTATTCCAGTAATCCTCACGCACGGCGCTCAGCATCAGCGAGCCCAGACTCTGGCCAATATTCTGGCTCATGGTCAGCTCGGCGCGGTTGCGACGACGGTCCTGTAGCGCGCTGCTGTCACCGTAAGAATCCAGCACCTCCTGCATGCCGTAGTAGCCGCTGGTCGAATAGCGGTAACCGGCAATGGCGAAGTTGGTACCCGTCTCAACAAAGTTTTTGCTGTAGCGGATCCGCCAGGACTGGCCGTTACTCTTATCAATATCCTGCGGTTTTGACCTCGCCTGGGTCAGGTCGGTGGAGAACGCACCGAAATCGCCCATGTTTTTACCAATACCCGCAGCCAGAGACTGATACTTGCTCGACTCCTGGAAGCCACCGTACAGGGTCAGGCCATACGGCAGGCCGTAAATACCGGTCAGCTGGCTGAACGGGGTTTTGTCCACGTCGCTGTTATACGAGCGGTACTGACCACCGGTCACCGCATACTTAAAGCGCCCTTCACGCTGCAGAACCGGCAGAGAGGCAAAGGCCACGGTAAAGTGCTGCTCGCTGCCGTCGCTCTCTTTCACGGTGACGTCGAGGTCGCCCGCGCCGCCGGTCGGGTACATGTCGGTGATTTCAAAGGCACCCGGCGCCACGTAGCTCTGGTAAATCTGGTAGCCATTCTGGCGAATAACGACCTGCGCGTTGGTCCGCGCAATCCCGCGAACCACTGGCGCATAACCTTTCAGCGAATCCGGCATCATGTCGTCGTCAGAGGCCAGTTGCGCCCCGCGGAACGGAATACTGTCGAACACGTCCGCTGGCGAGGAACTGTCACCGGTGGTGAGCAGTGCCTTCAGCGGGATAATCGCCCGCTGACCGTAGGTGTAGACCGTGTCCCATTTGTCGCTGCCGCTGCTGTCACGGGTCCAGGTGGTGTAGTTACGCAGCCGCCACGGTCCGATGTTAAACCCCGGACGCAGGTTGGCGTACTGGCTATTGGAATCGCTGCCATTACCGTTACGCGCCCGGTTGTTCGATCCGTTCAGGCTGTAGTTGAGCATCGCGGCGGTGATCCCTTCATCCCACATCTCTGGCGGCACGTAGCCACGCGCTTGCGGCGATAGGGCTGCCTGCGGAATACTGATCACCAGACGCTGGGTGCTGAACTGGAATTCGGCTGAGGCCTGCGGAATTGCGTTTAGCTTCGCGCATTCGCCACCAGAAGTCAGTTCAGGGAACAGCTCGGTCTTCACGCCCCAGCTTTTCAGCAGTGCAACGCTCAGGCACGGCTGCAGCGACTCTTCGCCATCCGCCCCTTTTACAGCGTCGAAGCTGATCTCGCGGGTATCGATAATCTGCTCGCTGATGATCACGTCGACACGATAGGTGCCGGGCAACTGCGAGCCGGATTCAAACGCCGATAGATCGGCACCTTTCATACCCGGAGAATCCAGCTCAATCAGCTCGGGATTAAAATAATCACGTGCCTGGGCGGCTTCTGAGGCTGCACCGAGCGCTAAAGTGATTAAAAAGGCAAGGCGAGCAGGATTAAATAAAAATGCCTGCTTATTTTCACTTATCACAACGTTACTCCGTCGGTACGAAACAGGTGTCCTTTCCCCGGGGCGGTTTACAGCGTGGCGTTATGAACGTTTCCAATGCCGCCGTAGTCGTTAATTATTTTGAAGGTCACCGCCCCGCCGTTAACACCATTCGGCAAATCAAAGCGTGCAGTTGAACCCGGCAAAACGTAGGTCACGTTTTCCAGCTTTTTACCGTTGACGTTAATTTCGTTGAAGTTCATCACCACACTGGTGGGGTTGGTCACCTGGATCTGATTTCCGCTGCGCTGCCAGGTTAATTTATCTGCCAGCTCTTCCGGAATAACGCCCTTCAGCGCCGCCGGACGGTATATCAGTTTGATACGGGTTTTCACCGCAATTTGCAGGGTATTGTCTTTGCGCGAAGCTGCCGGAATGGCTTTGATATTCAGCCAGTAGAGCGACTCTTTATCCTGTGCAACTGAACCGGCTAATACAATACGCTCCACGTTCTGCTGATCTTTATCCAGACGATATAAGGGCGGAGTAATAATAAAAGGAGCTTTCTCAGCCCCCCCATTTTGCGTTTCCACCCACGACTGAATTAAATACGGCGTTGTGTCCGGGTTATTGACGCTAACAGAGGATTCTTTTTTATTGCCGTCATAAATTACGCGAGTCCCGCCAATAACCACTCCGGCATTGGCCCCTGAAATACCAGCGGAAAGAATCGCACAGGCAATTAAAGTTTTACTCAGAAAGTGCATTTTATACCTCGATTAAAAAAGGGGCCGGACTGCCGGCCCCCGTTACTTTTCCAGCAGGGGAATCAGTTGTAGACCACGGAGAAGTTAGCTACCGAGTTTGCCGGACCGGCAGTGACTGCAGCAACTGTAGACTGGTACTGCGCGTAGAAGTCCAGGATGTTGTCTGCGGTGCTGGTCAGGGTATAGCGGTAACCGTTAGAACCGTGCAGCGGCAGGTCAGCCTTGTCAGCGGTCATCAGATGGATAGCAACCCCCGTAGCAGCCCCGGCAACAGAACTATCGACAGCCAGCAGAGTGGAATTCATCGCGTCAGGGGTACCGTCGAAGCGGACGGACGCAGAGGTCACTGTAGTCGGGCAGTTTTTGAGAACGATATCGAATTTCGTTGCTGCAGTCTTGTTGCCAGCAGTAGTAAATTCAGACTTGTTATATCTGCCCAGCTCAACGGTCTGGTTCTGAGAACCCACGTCAACGGTGCATGCTGCATCCAGAATTTCGCCGTTGAAGTTCACGGTGCCGGAAATTGCGAATGCGTTAGACACAGACAGAACAGCGGTAACAGCGACAGCAGTCGCGATAATATTTTTTTTCATAAATTAAATATCCTTAGTAACACTATTAATTTCTGAAATTCAGACAGCAGCATCCAGATGGCCTTACAACCATATATTTTACGCCAGTCATTTCATTTCTATTTTACAGCAGGCAGAACACAAAGCTATTTACTTGCTTGCTTTGCTTTATTTGCTTGGTTGCCTGAGTGCAATTTATAAAACTATTTATTCAAACTCAAATTGTTTTTATTCTAGCTTTAGACTCCATACTTAACAGATAATTAACACGCATTAAATCATCAAGCTTTGAACAAATGGATGTGTTGTGGTCTTGTTAATTATTCAGTCTATTTTTGTACCTATTAAATATTTATTTAGTACATGTTCGGATTGATAATTGTGGCAGAAGCGTGACGATAAAGGTAAGTCTGGAGTTAAGGTAATGAATACTAAAATCACTATAGCCACACTTCCCCTGGCACCATCTACACAAGCCATAAAACCGGAAGCTGAGATAGATAAAATCATTGAGCAAATATCGCCATTTGCAACGTCATTCAAGTGCGCAAGAGGAGAAATTCTTCGTTTTTATACAGGTAACAAGCGCACATGTTATTTGCTGCATCAGGGGGGCGTGACACTGAATCGCAGAGGTGATGGGATGATTCTTAACTCCGAAAACGCGACCTTTATTCTCGGTGTCAGCAATCCTTTTTCCCAGTCAGAAAATTTATATGTGCGTGTGACGGAAAACGCCTTGATAAGCCAACTTCCACTGGAAAGGTTTAATTTACTTATAGAAAGAAATCTGCTCTGGGAAAGTATGTGTAAATTTCTACTTTACACCGTTTCGAGGGTTTATGAACACTGTACGCTTATCTCGCAGATGTCTTCTTATGAAATTATCCGATTTCAGTTGCAGGAGCTAATGTCCGAACCAGACCAGATCCGCAGCAGCATTACAGCAGCAAATTACATAAAAGGCCGGACGTATCTGTCACGTAGCGGCATTATGCGGATCCTGGCGGATTTGCGCGACGCTGGATACATTGAGCTTAACCGAGGGGTGCTAGTGACAATCAAGCATTTACCGAAAAAGTATTAGATATACCTGTTGCGAGGGAGGGAAGAAATTCATTATGAGCTTTAAATATGTGCTATATACATCTACAGGATAATCTCCCTCGTTCATTTTACCTTTGTCAGGTTATTCACACTTCTGGCTAATGCGCTCCGGCCTGGGATAGCATTAATTAATTTACTTCCTCGTCGACACCCTGGTATGCAGGTTAGTGCTGTAATCTTCTGCTAAGTGATCAATAATGGCGAGTTACCGGCAACCGGCAGCAATCATATATTCTCTTTCCATTCAGCCTGGCGTGTTCTCAAATCATTTCTGGTTAGAGCGTCAAACAAAAAACTTTTTAAGTCGATATGCACAGATCCGAATTTAACTTTTTTCGGATCTGATGCAAGAGGGCGGAAAAATACAGTAATACTGAGTCATTGAAGTGATAGCGCAACTGATAGCCAAAAAGCAACAGGTACAATGAAGGCGTCCATTATTTATTACGGGCCAGAAAAAGAGAAAGGGTAATGACTTGGGTTGTCTCAATTATGGTTTACTACTACATTTCCAGGGGATTGAAACCGGAAAGAACGTAATCCCTTTCGCATTATTCCTCGTGTTAGCCGACTCGTGGCGAGGTGAAATGTGCCGTCAGGATGTCGAAAAGATCCAGGTGATGCACCGCCTGGCGCTTCTGAACCGGCCTCAGAATTTTGCTTCAATACCTCCAGCAACATCTCCTTATCCAAATCCAGATTAGCAACCAGTTTCTTTAACCACTGGTTTTCATCCTCAATCTGCTGCAGACGACGCAGTTACGTCAGGCCCAGACCAGCTAATTTCTTTTCCTGGTTATAAAAAGTGGCCTCAGAAATCCCCATCTTTCTGCTGACTTCCCGACGCGGGTGTCGGTTTCGGTCTGTTTCAGTGCGAAAGCTGTCTGTTCTTCGGTATAACGGTTCTTTTCCATGGCGAATAGCCTCCCGATAAAGGGGGAAAAGACCGGATGCTGCCGTTTAACCAGACACTATTTTCAGGAGAGAGATTTAAGCGTAAAAGTCTGAAAATAAGCGGGGCAGATTTAAACTCAAAATCAAGAGTGATATTCTTCATTGGCGTGATTTTTGGAAAATTCTTAGGGGTTTATGGTCACGTAGATGAATAGCGTTAATAATATTATGCAGCTTCACTCCTGAAGCCTGAATATTATACCTGAGTGGATGGCTTCAGGTATTACAATTTCATTGGATGAGATTTTACAATATGAATAAAAACAAAATCATGTTAGCACTGGCGATCTCGACAGCGACTCTGCTTATTGGTTGCAAAAATATGGATATCAACCAGTTGACCTCTGCTGGTATGACTGCATATAAAGCGGCGACGCTCAGCGATGCAGATGCAAAAGCATTGGCTGACGCGGCTTGCCAGGAAATGGATAGTCAAAACGCTGTTGCTCCCGCTTCTAGCCCTTATAACAAGCGACTGGTCAAAATAGCCAACTCGCTGGGACACAGTATTAATAACACGCCAGTCAATTACAAAGTTTATATGGTCAAAGATGTCAACGCATGGGCGATGGCCAATGGCTGTGTACGTGTGTACAGCGGTTTGATGGATATGATGACTGATGACGAAATCAAAGCGGTGCTGGGTCACGAACTCGGTCACGTGGCTCTCGGACATTCCCGCAAAGCTATGCAGACTGCTTATTCTACCGTCGCGGCTCGTGATGCCATTTCAGCTTCTGGCGGTGCTGCTGCAGCATTATCGAAATCTCAACTTGGCGATGTGACGGAAGGGATCGTTAATTCAGCCTTCTCGCGCAGTCAGGAAACTGAGTCTGATAACTTTGCATACGATTTGTTGAAAAAACGAAATATCAATCCAGTGGGACTGGTCACCAGTTTTGAAAAACTGGCGAAGTTGTCTGCAGGTCATGAAGCATCACTGTTTGATTCGCATCCACCTTCAGAGGAACGTGCGCAGAATATCCGCGACCGCATCGCTGCAGATAAATAATCCCGCGTTTTTTGCAGAGAACGTCGTGAATCCGGGGCGTTCTGAAAAGAAATAAGCGGCAGTCGTGGTGTCACGACTGCCGCTTTATGTTTCTACCATTATGCGATAACCGGACGCGCCGCCATAATCCGGCTGTAGGTGTAAACGCTGAGCCCGCCCAGGATTGCGACAACGCCAAGTACCGTGAACCCTGGCACATACGATCCGCTCCAGGATTGCAGATACTGTACAACAAACCCGGCTGTCGTTCCCCCGAGACCTGCTCCCACACCGTTTATGACCCCTGCCGCTGGTCCCACCGCTGATTTCTTCACGCTGGAAGTGATAATTGACCAGATATTGGTGGTGTAGCAACTGGTGAACCAGGCGATGGCTAAGGTGATCAGCGCCAGTTTGCCGAACGGACTGTCGATAAATGGCAACGCGATTAAAAACAGCCCTGCTGAGCCAAGCCCGCAGGCCGCAATGAGCCCGCGTTTTTGCGTTTTATCGCTGTACCACGACACCGGGATTGCCAGCAGAATCGCCAGAAAATAAGGTAACGCGCTTGCTACACCTTGTGAAAATCCGCTGAAACCCAGTGACAACACTGCCATTGGAATAAACAGTGTGATCCCCCAGAACAGCATGCCATTAGCAAAATAGCTGAACACCAGCAGCAGGAACGGTGCACCGCCGAGATCGCTGAAGCTTATTTTACCCCCAGCGGGTTCCGGTTCTTCCGCTGGTTCGTCTGGAGCTGAAGCCTTGTCCGGGCTGTTTTTCAGGAATGCGAGGAACATTGGCACCACAATAAAGACACCCATGCCGCCAGTAATGTAAAACACCCATTTCCAGCCGAGGTGATCGAAGATCGGGGTCAGAATGATAAAGCCCAGACTCAGCGCCAGAAATTGACCGTAAAACTGGATCAGGTTTGTGCCGCGCGTGATTTCATCTTTATTAAACCAGGCCCTGGCGAAGCGAAACTGCTGTGGCCAGTAAATGCCTTCGGCAATACCCAGAATAATTCGGAATGCAATCAGTAGCGCTGCTGAGCTGATCCAGGCGGTCATAATCTGAACTACCGACCACAGGAACACCATGGTGACAATGGTAATTTTGGGATTCAGACGGTTCGCCAGAAAGCCGCCAAAAAAGTTAGCCAGCGCATAGCCAATCAGAAACCCCGTTAATGCGAGACTCTTTGTGGCTGCGCCATCAATGCCGAGTTCTTTCTCCATGCCCGGCAGTGCGATAGAGAGGTTTGAACGATCAAGGTAGGCAACAAATAGCCCTACCATCAGCGTGACGCCAATTCTGAACCATTTTGATTTAAACATTTTCTCTACCTTTTATTTCAGCGCGTAATGGTCAAGCATGTCAGGATCGATCTCGATACCCAGCCCTGGTTTATCAGGCACGGTCATGACTGGACCAATATCCAGATCGGTTAACTTGTCACGGAAAATATTGGGTGCGCGATCGAGCTCCAGCCGTGCCGGCTCTTTTGCCATCCGTGGTACTGCGGCGGGTAGCGCCGCCATCACGTGCAGCGTGGCTGCGAGCGAGATGCCTGATCCCCACTGATGCGGATAGCACTCAACACCATAGGCGGTGGAAAGGGCGGCGATATTAAGGATTTCGCTGATACCGCCGCAGGCGGCGACGTCAGGTTGCGCGATATCTACGCAATCGGCCTCAAGGAAACGACGGAAACCGAAACGGGTGAATTCCGATTCCCCAGCCGCGAGTTTTATCGGGAACTGTTGTTTAAGTTGGTGATATGCCGCCGTATCGTCGGGCAAGATCGGCTCTTCAAACCAGCTAATGTCATATTGTTCAATCGCCTGGGCGAATTTCAGCGCTTCATGAGTGGTATAAGCACGGTTAGCATCCACGGCGAGCGTAACGTCAGGGCCAATGAGTTCGCGCACGCGTGCAACGCGCTTAATATCTTCTGGCAGCGTCAGGGCGCCGACTTTCATTTTAAAATGTTGATAGCCTTCATCCAGGCCGCTTCTGGCGTCTATTGCAATTTGCCGGAAATCATCCGTGGGCGAATAATAAAAGCTGGAAGCGTAAGCGGTAATGGGTGTTTCAAGATCGGCACCCAGCAGTTCAGCAATGGGTTTACCGGTGGCTTTGCCAAAAATATCCCACAGTGCAATATCAATTCCTGATAATGCGGTAATGGCAATGCCTTTTCTGCCAAATTCCCGCGTGCGATTGTACATCTCTTCCCATATTACCCGGCGCTGTAGCGGGTTTTTGCCTTTTAATAGCGGAGCGAATAGCTCGTTAATCAACGCGGCATTCGCCTGTGCCGGGCCAAAGCATTCGCCCCAGCCGGTGATACCTTCATCGGTTTCTATTTCAACGATGCATATTGCTCGTTTATTCCAGAACCATTGCGACATGCCAAATTTCTCTGGCAACTCGTCAGTAATTACCCGGGTATTGATTGATCTAATTTTCATCATATCCTCTCATCCGTCAGGCGGTTTCTCTGACAATCAGTGAAAATGGCAAGAGAGTGATCCTTTCTTCATTGCTTTCATTTTCTTTTCTGAGCGTGGTGATTATTTTTTTCGCTGCACTACAGCCAATGTCATAGGTTGGTTGCGCCACGACAGTCAGCGGGTTTTTGAGGATCTCCGACCATTCGGTCTCGTCAAAACCGATCAGCGAGAAATCCTCCGGGATCCGCTTACTTAGCGCTTTAGCCGCCTGCACCACATACAATGACAGCAACCCGTTCCCAGTGATGATGGTGTGGTTTGGTGAGGAACGAGGAGTCAACGTTTCCAGTGCTTTTGTCACGTGTTCGCGATCGACGACATCGAACTGGATGCATTCAAAGGCAATATGCGAATAAGCGCTTAATGTGGCAAAACGTTCGAAAGTGTCAACTCTTTCAATACGTGGTGAGACATTCCCTGGTGTTGGTGTTAAATAACTGACACGACTGCAATGAGTATTCAGCAGATGTTCAAGGGCAAGCTTAACACCCTGGGCGTTATCTGCCGCGACACTGCTGATGTTGCTGTTTTTTATCTTTCTGCCGATTAATACGACAGGGTGTTCTAAAGAAATGCCCTTAATAAAAAGATCGTTTTCGCCGGTAGTGTTGAGGATAAACCCATCCACTCCCCGGTTAACCATCTCTTCAATGTAGTTACGTTCTCTGACTCCTGAGTTTTTCGCATCGCAAATAAATATTTTGTATCCTTCCTGCGAGCAATATTCCTCAATGCCGCGTAATACATCCATAGAGTACGGGTTAAAAATATCTGCCATAATAACGGCGATAGTTTTACTTTCCTGACGACGTAACGACCTGGCAATGTTATTGGGTTGGTAACCAATGCTTTCGATCGTACTGGCAATCTTCTGGCGGGTGGTTTCGCTCATAGACTGATATTTCCCATTAAGAAAACGGGAGATTGTTGCCGTTGATACACCCGCCATGTTTGCAACATCTTTAATTAGTAGTTTCTTTTTCATTGTGTTTAATTTTAGGTAATCGATTACCTAAATATACAGGCAGATGAAGGATCGTCTGTGATTTTGATCGCAGATCGTGTAATGGTTATCAAAAGAAGGAGGATCATCAGTATCAGTGATAGATCACATGATGACGGCTTCACGTTTGGGATCATGGTGCCATCAGAGAGCAAGAGGACGGCCTGGTACGTCGGAGAATCCTGATTTTTTTAGCGGCGTAACCTCCGCCCAGAGGTATGTTAGTCGATTGCCTGGATTACCTTTGTCGCTTTAATTCTCTGTTTTCTTTTCAGAATGACATGACACGGCGCAGGAGGGATGTGTGGATTTAAAGAAATTACGCAGTTTTATCCGGGTAGCGGAGCAAAGCAGTTTCAGCCAAGCGGCCCAGACACTGGATCAATCTCAGTCGATGGTTAGCCGACAGGTACGTCAGTTAGAACTGGAACTGGGGAAAACCTTGCTTAAACGTAACGGTCGTGGCGTGACGCTGACCGCCGAAGGCCGGCAACTGTTGGAGCACGGCAAAGGTATTCTGCGGCAGGTTGAAATCGCCGAGCAGGCGTTGAGTACCGGTGATGGTATATACCAGGGCAAAGTGACGGTTGGCATGCCTCCTACACTGGGGAAACTCTTAACCGTGGGTCTGGTCACCGATTTTCTTGCTGAATTTCCTGACTGTTCCCTGGCGATTACCGAAAACCTGACGTACTGGCTGCAAAAACGGTTAATTTTGGGGGAACTGGATATTGCAATACTTTATAACCCCTCTCCTGAACGCAGCCTGAAATATCAGCATCTCTGGACTGAAAAATTATGTCTTATTGCGCCGAGTCATTCGCCTGTTGCCAGCAACAAGAATATTCCACTGCGTGAACTCAGCACCTATCCCCTTATTATCCCTAACCGACAGCAAATGCTGCGCAATCTGGTCGAAATAGAATGCGCCCGTCATGATGTCAGTCTGAATGTCGTCCTGGAGATTGACACGGTTCCCTCAATGCTGGGACTGGTGTCCAGAGGATTTGGGTACGCGGTATTACCCGCGAATTCACTGGAAGTTGATTACCGCCCTGAAGGATTAACGGCTGTTCCCATTACGCCCCCTATCCTGAACCGGGTCATCCTGGCCACATCGAACCAGCATCATTTCTCTTCTCTCGCCCAGCGGACGATGGAACTGCTTCTCCAGCAACGGATTATCAGTCAGCGATTATCCTGAATCTTTTCTTGCCGACATTGGTGGTCATCACGAGGTCATGCTTCCCGACTTCTATGCAAAAAATGCAATTCAGCTATAACCGTTTGCATCTTTTTCATAGCCATCTTCGTTGTTAGCTTAGTCCTCACAGACCTGATGGTTATGACGAAGCGAGAAGATCATGAAGACATTACCCTGCTGGTTTATGCGCGGTGGCACATCAAGAGGACCGTTTTTCCTGGCGAAAGATCTGCCGGAGGAGATTGCCGAACGCGATCGTTTAATTCTGTCAGTGATGGGCTCTCCTGATGAAAGACAAATTGATGGTCTTGGCGGTGCCACGACGCTGACGAGTAAAGTTGGCATTATCTCGCTGGCCCCCGATGCAGAGGCTGATATCAACTTTTTGTTTGCCCAGGTCGCCATCAACGAACGGCGTGTGGATACCACGCCCAATTGCGGAAACATGTTGGCCGCGGCAGGGCCGGCGGCGCTGGAGGCGGGGCTGATTGCCGCGCAGGGCGATCAAACGGTGCTGCGTATCCGTACACTCAATACCAACATGATCGCTGAAGTGACCCTACAAACGCCCGGTGGACATCCTTGTTATGAAGGGGACGTCAGTATTGACGGTGTTCCCGGAACCTCCGCCCCGGTGTTGCAGAATTTTCTTGATACGGAAGGTTCGGTCTGCGGCGCCTTACTCCCCACGGGTCAACTGTGCGATGTCATTGATGGCATCCGGGTGACCTGCATCGATAACGGCATGCCGGTCATTATTGTTGCTGCCAGCGATATGGGGATAACCGGTTATGAAACGAAAGATCGGCTTAATGCGGATAGCGCGCTGGCGGCGCGTATTGAAAACCTGCGTTTGAAAGCCGGCAAGCTGATGGGTATCACTGATTTAGCCAATAAGTCGGTGCCGAAAATCAGCATGGTTGCCAGAGCGCAATCTGGCGGCGCGCTCTGCACCAGAACCTTCATCCCTCATACCTGCCATGCCGCCATTGGCGTCCTCGGTGCCGTCACCGTTGCTACCGCTGCCGTTATGCCGGGTTCCGTCGCTCACGCCGTATCACAACTTTCCGGTGGCACTGAACAACGCCTGTCCATCGAGCATCCTTCCGGCGAATTAACGGTGTATCTGCACCTGAATGAGGATGGCTCTGTGGCGCAGGCCGCATTGATGCGAACGGCACGGTTGATCATGCGTGGCGACGTGCTCGTTCCTTGATTTGTTAGCTCTCACAGAAGGAAGAAATATGAATACGCAACCTAAAACCGCGTTGGTCGTCAGCGCTCACTCCGCTGATTTTGTCTGGCGTGCGGGTGGTGCCATTGCGCTATATGCCGCTCGTGGCTGGGACATGCATATTGTTTGCCTGTCGTTTGGTGAACGTGGTGAATCCGCCAAACTCTGGCGTCAGCCAGGCATGGAGATGACCACTGTAAAACAGGAAAGGGAGAAGGAAGCGCGGAAGGCTGCTGGGATCCTGGGGGCCAGAACGATCCATTTTATGGATGTCGGTGACTATCCCATGCGAGTCAATGATGACGTTCTGTTTGCCCTCGCTGATTTGTATCGTGAACTCAAACCTGAGTTTGTGCTGACGCATTCGTTGAAAGATCCCTACAACTTCGACCACCCAATGGCGACGCATATCGCTCAGGAAGCGCGTATCGTCGCCCAGGCGCACGGCCACCATCCTGAAAAGCCCGTGATTGGCGCACCGCCCGTCTTTCTGTTTGAACCTCATCAACCCGAGCAATGTGAATGGAAGCCAGAAGTGCTGTTGGATATCAGCGACGTCTGGCAAACCAAGCGTGAAGCGATGGAGTCCATGGCGGCGCAGGAACATCTCTGGGAGTACTACACCCGAGTCGCGTTGCAGCGCGGCGTGCAGGCGTCGAGAAATTCAGATTTGAAAATTAAATACGCCGAAGGTTATCAGCGCATTTTCCCGCAGGTTACCGCCCAGTTTTCTTGATGAAAAATAATGCCCAAGGAGGCCCCATGAAAAGCTGCAAATCACCCGATCCCAACCCGATTAAACCGAGGGCGATATTACCGCCCGGTGCGTGTGACGCGCATTGCCATGTTTTTGGTCCTGGTAGCATCTTCCCCTACGGGCCAAACCGGAAATACACCCCGGAAGATGCGCCGTTTGAAAAGCTGATGGCGCTGCATGACTGGCTGGGTATCAGCCGGGCCGTGATTGTCCAGGCCAGCTGCCATGGTACTGATAACCGCGCGATGTTGGATGCTATCGCCCGAAGCAAAGGACGTTATCTCGGCGTTGCCATGGTCAATGGCGATGAAAGTGATGCCGAACTGGAGCGGCTCCATACTGGTGGGGTGCGAGGGGTTCGTTTTAACTTCGTTCAACACCTTGGCGGCGCACCCGATCTCCCTCGTTTTTTCTCGGTTCTGCACCGTGTTAAAGACCTTGGCTGGCATGTCGTGCTGCATCTGGACGCGCAGGATATCGTTACCTATTCCGACGTGATTAGCAAAATTGATATTCCGTTCATTATCGATCACATGGGCCGCGCGAAAACCGCGTCAGGTCTTGAGCAAAAACCCTTCCAGCAGTTACTGCACCTCATGCGAGACAATCCGTTTGCATGGGTTAAAGTCAGCGGCTCGGAGCGTATTTCTGCTGGCATTCGACCGTTCAATGATGCCATTCCTTTTGCCCGCGCATTGATTGAAACCGCCCCGGATCGGGTGTTGTGGGGAACCGACTGGCCACATCCCAATATCAGTAACGACATGCCTAACGACGGTGAACTGGTCAATCTGATGCTGGATTTCTGTGAGGATGAGCACATGCGCCGCAAACTGCTCGTCGAAAACCCCGTCCGTATCTATGGTTTTACGCCTGTTGAGGCATAAGCTCGACCAGAGGCGTGTGACTTTTTATACGGATTTGAGTGTTCAGAGGTTACTGAAGCCACATTGAAATGTGGAGGTGAATAAGATGACCAGCAAACCATTTTATAAAGAACTTTATTTTCAGGTAATAGTTGGGATTGTGATTGGTGTTTCTCTTGGCTATTTCTTTCCGGATCTGGCAGTAAAAATGAAGCCATTAGGCGATGGCTTCATTAAGTTGATCGCCATGATCATTGGCCCGATCATTTTTTGTACCGTCGTCACCGGCATTGCCGGGATGCGCGATATGAAAGAACTGGGTCGGGTGGGCGGCAAGGCATTGATCTATTTTGCGGTCATGTCGATTGTCGCCTTAATTATCGGTCTGATTGGCGGCCATGTTATCCAGCCTGGCGCCGGATTTAATGTTGAGCTTTCCACTCTGGATACCTCAGCGATAAGCAAATATACCGAGAGCGCCAAAGAGGTGAACGTGGTGACTTTCGTGATGGGGATTATCCCATCAACCTTTGTAAGCGCCTTCTCTTCGGGGAATGTGCTGGCCATTCTGATGGTGTCTATTCTGTTTGGTTATTCTTTGTCAGCCATCGGTGAGAAAGGGCGTCCGGTATTTCAGTTTGTTGAAAGTGCGTCCCGCGTCTTTTTCCATAATGTGCATCTGATCTCCAAACTGTCGTCAATTGGGGCATTTGGCGCCATTGCGTATACCATCGGCGCCTATGGGCTTGCGTCGTTGATCCCGCTGGTCAAAATGGTCTTCGGATTCTATCTGCTGCTGATTGTTTTTGTGGTCGTTGTTTATGGTGCTGTCGCCAGCGTCTGCCGTTTCAGCCTGTTCGCTTATCTCCGGTTTATCAAAGAAGAACTGTTGATCATTCTGGGGACGGGTTCTTCATCGGTCGTCTTACCTCACCTGATGGAAAAAGTGGAACGGATGGGGTGCCCAAAACCGGTAGTGGCGCTTGTCATACCGTCAGGGTATTCGTTCAATCTTAATGGCACCAACCTGTATATGACGATGGCCATCCTGTTTATCGCCCAGGCGACGAATACGGAACTTTCCTTCTCCAGCCAGATGATCTTGATCCTTGTTGCGATGTTGACCTCTAAAGGCGCGGCAGGCGTGACGGGTGCGGCATTTGTCATGTTAACCAGTACCCTGATTGTTCTGCCCGTCGTGCCTGTCGCCGGGATGGTTCTTATTCTGGGTATCCACCGTTTTGTCGGAACCGGACTGGCGATTGTCAACCTGATCGGTAACGGTATTGCAGCCATTGCGGTGTCTGCATGGGACGGTGTTCTTGATAAAGAACAAATGCGCCAGACGCTTAATACGCAGTCAAAAAACTCAGCGGTGGAATATCGCTCTGAGACCCTCAAATAAAAGGAGGAAAGAGTATGAGCAATGGATTCAGAGTATTTACTCAGCGTCATCTTCCGGACCCGGAGCTGATTGCTGCATTTAAAGCTATCCCGGCCGCGAATATTGCCGACTGCATGGGAAGACTCAGTGCGATGAACAGCACTATCCGTCGACTGTCTTTGCCATGTAAAGACAACATGGTTGGGGTGGCACTGACAGTGAAAGCCCGTGCCGGTGATAACTTAATGGTCCATAAGGCATTAAATATCCTGACACCGGGTGATGTGCTGGTGGTCTCCAATGATGGCGGTAATAGCCAGGCGCTGATGGGTGAGATCATGATTACGTATGCCCAAACGCGTAAGGCCAGCGGGATCGTTCTGGATGGTCCTGTGCGTGATTTATACAGTATTCAGGCGATGGAATTTCCGGTTTACGCGACGGGAAGTACGCCTGCGGGTCCTTTTAAGGACGGACCGGGGGAGATTAATGTGCCGATATCCTGCGGCGGTATGTCGGTAATGCCGGGGGATATCATTGTCGGCGATGGTGATGGCGTAATTGTTATTGCCCGACAAGATGCGCGAGCACTTCTGGCAGAAGCTGAAAAATATCAGCTTTTTGACAGTAAAAAATTGCTGGCAACCCGGGCGGGTAACGCTGACCGCAGTTGGGTGGACAGGGATCTCGCCAGTAAGCAATGTGAAATTATTGAAGATATCTGGCGTTAACGGTTGTTGCTGTAAAGGAAACGTCTCCTTATTGAGTGATGATAAGCATAAATACGTCTGGTCGTTTAAGAACGTGAGTCAATAGAATTATTGACGTTATCTGGCAACGGTTTAATTACGGCTGCGTATTTCCCCTGCAACCAATTCTGAAATTGGTATTTTTAAAAAATAAATATCACAGGGTAATATTATGAAAAGGAATATTGTATTAAGCCTCTTTTTATTCACGACAGCATTTTCTTCGACTGCGGTCATGCTTGATTTCAGGCATGAGTATCTCGACGATAATAAAGTTCACCGTGACAGGATTCAGGTTTCGCATCGGTTTGCGAATGGTGTGGGATTCTTTGTTGAAGGGAAATTTAAATCGGGTGGAGATTCAACAGATAAACCGTTTTCAGATATTGTCGACAACGGTAGCGAATACTCGCTCAATTACACGTACAAACTGACTCCGGTAATCGATTTACAACCCGGAGTAGAGTTCGAAACCACGTCGTCTAAAACAATCTATAAACCGTACTTACGCGGTTGGTATAACTTTGATTCGGGGTTCTATCTTTCCGCACGGTATCGTTATGAGTATGCGCGGGATACCAGCGCGGGCAAAGATGACGAACATATTAACCGAGGCGATATCTGGCTGGGATATCGGTGGAACACGCTCACCTTTGAAACCAATTACGTCTATAAGCACAGCGACGCAATCAAGTATGATAATAAGAAAGAGGATTATGAATATAATGGCCGAATTGCATGGAAAGCCTCTGCGCAATGGACGCCCTATGTCGAGGTGGGAAATGTTGCGGTATCCCCGATACGAGACGATCGCGAAAGTCGATATCGCTTAGGGTTGCAATATACATTCTGATGTAGGCGACACGACCCAAAAAAAGGCCGCTTTCGCGGCCTTTTTCAGATTTTAAACCCGTTACTTCGCTTTGTTTTCCAGGTTTTCGACCTGAGGCAAACCTGTTGCTGAAGAGGCTGAAAGCAGGCCGGACTGTGCATAGCCAAACAGCTTCTCGCGGGTATCGGTGATGTCCAGGTTACGCATGGTCAGTTGCCCAATACGATCGTCTGGTGAGAACACGGAGTCACCTTTTTCCATGGTCAGACGTTCTGGCTTGTAGGTCAGGTTGTCGGACACGGTATTCAGGATCGAGTAGTCGTTGCCGCGACGCAGTTCCAGAGTCACTTCACCGGTAATCTGGCTGGCGACCCAACGCTGCAGACCATCACGCAGCATCAGTGCCTGAGAGTCGAACCAACGGCCCTGATACAGCAGGCGACCCAGTTGACGACCGTGGGCGTGATACTGCTCGATGGTATCTTCGTTGTGAATACCCGTCAGCAGACGCTCGTAGGCGATATGCAGCAGCGCCATCCCCGGGGCTTCGTAAATGCCACGGCTTTTGGCTTCGATTATACGGTTTTCAATCTGGTCACTCATCCCCAGACCGTGACGTCCGCCGATACGGTTCGCTTCCAGCATCATTTCCACATCATCACTGAAGGTTTTATCGTTCAGCGCGACCGGGTGGCCCTGTTCGAAACGCACGGTGACTTCTTCCGCTGCGATCTTCACGTTCTCATCCCAGAACTTCACGCCCATGATCGGGTTGACTATCTTGACGCTGGAGTTCAGGAATTCGAGGTCTTTGGCTTCGTGCGTCGCGCCGAGCATGTTGGAGTCCGTGGAGTAGGCTTTTTCGACGGACATTTTGTAGTCGAATCCACAGGCAATCATAAATTCGGACATCTCATGACGGCCGCCCAGCTCATCGATAAAGTCGGTATCCAGCCATGGTTTGTAAATCTGCAATTCGGCGTTGGTCAGCAGGCCATAGCGATAGAAACGCTCGATGTCGTTTCCTTTATAGGTGCTGCCATCGCCCCAGATATTGACGCCATCTTCTTTCATCGCTGCAACCAGCATGGTGCCGGTGACTGCACGGCCCAGCGGTGTAGTATTGAAATAAGTGAGCCCGCCGGTGGTGTTATGGAATGCACCACACTGAATCGCGGCGATACCTTCAGCAACCAGCTGTTTACGGCAGTCGATCAGGCGAGCGTTCTCTGCACCGTATTCCATTGCACGACGAGGGATCTCATCATAGTCCTCCTCGTCTGGTTGACCCAGGTTCGCAGTATATGCATATGGGACAGCCCCTTTTTGTCGCATCCACAGCAGTGCCGCGCTGGTGTCCAGGCCGCCGGAAAAAGCGATACCAATACGTTGACCTACCGGGAGATGCTTGAGAATCGTCGTCATAAAATAAAACCCTGCTTGATAGACTGATGGTGAGATCGGCTTTCTGCTTTCAGTGCATGTTTATGCAAAATAAATGAGTTTTCATTTAATCATCTTTTTACGGAGACAGGAAGAGTTTCGTGCTTTTTTCCACAAATAACGCTGACGACGACGTCTCAGGTTATGTCGTTAACAAGGTTGACACAATGGGGAGTTAATCAATATAATACGCGCAGATTTTACGTCCCGTCCTCGGTACCAAATCCCAACAGTATTTGCATCTTTTACCCAAAACGAGTAAAATTTGCCACGTTTCAGGCGCGGGGTGGAGCAGCCTGGTAGCTCGTCGGGCTCATAACCCGAAGGTCGTCGGTTCAAATCCGGCCCCCGCAACCACTTTCCCTAAGAGTTCTTTTTCAAATATACTGTGAAGACTATGGCCTTCGTAGCTGGATTTGAAAAAAATTCTTTCGGAAGGTTCTCCAGACCGCAGTTGCGGTTATAGGGTTCAGTTATCTAAAGCCCCGATTTATCGGGGTTTTTTGTTATCTGACTACAGAATAACTGGGCTTTAGGCCCTTTTTTTATGTCTTGGGGGTGGGCTTGTCCACATTAGAGCAAAAATTAACAGAGATGATTACAGCACCAGTTGAAGCCTTAGGTTATGAGCTGGTCGGCATCGAATTTATTCGCGGTCGCACATCCACACTGCGCATCTATATTGATAGTGAAGATGGCATCAATGTTGATGATTGTGCTGATGTGAGCCATCAGGTGAGCGCAGTACTGGACGTTGAAGATCCTATTACTGTGGCTTACAACCTGGAAGTCTCCTCACCGGGTCTCGACCGCCCAATGTTCACTGCTGAACACTATGTGCGTTTCCTGGGTGAAGAAGTTTCGCTGGTACTCCGCATGGCGGTACAGAACCGCCGTAAATGGCAGGGCGTTATCAAAGCGGTAGATGGTGAAATGATCACTGTCACAGTCGAAGGAAAAGATGAAGTGTTCGCGCTGAGTAATATCCAGAAGGCGAACCTGGTTCCCCACTTTTAACAGTCTGGATGAGGTGAAAAGCCCGCGATGAACAAAGAAATTTTGGCTGTTGTTGAAGCCGTATCCAATGAAAAGGCGCTGCCACGCGAGAAAATTTTTGAAGCGTTGGAAAGTGCGCTGGCTACAGCGACAAAGAAAAAATATGAACAAGAGATTGACGTTCGCGTAGAAATCGATCGTAAAAGCGGTGATTTTGACACTTTCCGTCGCTGGGTGATCGTGGAAGAAGTGACCCAGCCGACGAAAGAAATCACGCTGGAAGCCGCGCGTTATGAAGACGAAAGCCTGAACCTGGGCGATTACGTTGAAGATCAGATTGAATCTGTGACTTTTGACCGTATCACGACCCAGACGGCAAAACAGGTTATCGTGCAGAAGGTTCGTGAAGCTGAACGCGCGATGGTTGTCGATCAGTTCCGTGAACACGAAGGTGAAATCATCACCGGCGTGGTGAAGAAAGTGAACCGCGACAACATCTCTTTGGATCTGGGCAGCAATGCTGAAGCCGTGATCCTGCGTGAAGATATGCTGCCGCGTGAAAACTTCCGCCCAGGCGACCGTATTCGTGGCGTTCTCTACTCTGTTCGCCCGGAAGCACGCGGCGCGCAACTTTTCGTCACCCGCTCCAAGCCGGAAATGCTGATCGAACTGTTCCGCATTGAAGTGCCGGAAATTGGCGAAGAAGTGATCGAAATTAAAGCCGCTGCCCGTGATCCTGGTTCTCGCGCGAAAATCGCAGTGAAAACCAACGACAAGCGAATCGACCCGGTCGGTGCGTGTGTCGGTATGCGCGGCGCGCGCGTTCAGGCGGTCTCGACCGAACTGGGCGGTGAGCGCATCGATATCGTCCTGTGGGATGATAACCCGGCGCAGTTCGTCATTAACGCTATGGCGCCTGCTGACGTTGCGTCTATCGTGGTGGATGAAGATAAACACACCATGGATATCGCCGTTGAAGCCGGTAACCTGGCGCAAGCAATTGGACGTAATGGTCAGAACGTCCGCCTGGCTTCGCAATTAAGCGGCTGGGAACTCAACGTGATGACCGTTGATGACCTCCAGGCTAAACATCAGGCTGAAGCACATGCCGCGATCGATACCTTCACCAAATATCTCGATATTGATGAAGAGTTCGCCACAGTTCTGGTTGAAGAAGGGTTCGCAACTCTGGAAGAATTGGCCTACGTGCCAATGAAAGAACTGCTGGAAATTGACGGCCTTGATGAGCCGACCGTTGAAGCACTGCGCGAGCGTGCTAAAAACGCACTGACCACTCTGGCACTGGCCCAGGAAGAAAGCCTCGGTGATAACAAGCCGGCTGACGATCTGCTGAATCTGGAAGGATTAGATCGCGATATGGCCTTCAAACTGGCTGCCCGTGGTGTTTGTACGCTGGAAGATCTCGCCGAACAGGGCATTGATGATCTGGCTGATATCGAAGGGTTGACCGACGAAAAAGCCGGTGAGCTGATTATGGCTGCCCGTAATATTTGCTGGTTCGGCGACGAAGCGTAATAAACTGTAGCAGGAAGGAACAGCATGACAGATGTAACCGTAAAAGCGCTGGCCGCAGAGATACAGACCTCCGTGGATCGCCTGGTACAGCAATTTGCTGATGCCGGTATCCCGAAGTCTGCTGATGACTCTGTGTCCGCACAAGAAAAACAGACTTTACTGGCGCACCTGAACCGTGAAAATGGTTCTGGCCCGGATAAGCTTACGCTGCAGCGTAAAACGCGTAGCACCCTGAATATTCCTGGTACCGGTGGAAAAAGCAAATCGGTACAAATCGAAGTCCGCAAGAAGCGCACCTTTGTGAAACGTGATCCGCAAGAGGCCGAACGCCTTGCTGCGGAAGAGCAAGCGCAGCGTGAAGCGGAAGAGCAAGCCCGTCGTGAGGCAGAAGAAATGGCCAAACGCGAGGCGCAACAAAAAGCTGACCGTGAGGCCGCAGAACAAGCTAAGCGTGACGCCGCTGATAAAGCGAAACGTGAAGCTGCGGAAAAAGACAAAGTGAGCAATCAACAGACTGACGATATGACCAAAACCGCCCAGGCCGAGAAAGCCCGCCGTGAGAATGAAGCTGCAGAGCTGAAGCGTAAAGCGGAAGAAGAAGCACGTCGCAAGCTTGAAGAAGAAGCGCGCCGCGTTGCGGAAGAAGCTCGCCGTATGGCGGAAGAGAACGCGGGCGTATGGGCCGAGCAGGAAAAAGTGGAAGAAGATAAGAGCGATTATCATGTCACCACTTCTCAGCACGCTCGCCAGGCCGAAGACGAAAACGATCGTGAAGTAGAAGGCGGTCGTGGCCGTAGTCGCAGCACGAAAGCGGCGCGTCCGGCGAAGAAAGGCAACAAACACGCTGAATCCAAAGCCGACCGTGAAGAAGCGCGTGCCGCGGTTCGCGGTGGTAAAGGCGGCAAACAGCGTAAAGGTTCCGCACTGCAGCAGGGCTTCCAGAAGCCAGCGCAGGCGGTTAACCGTGACGTTGTGATTGGCGAAACCATCACCGTTGGCGATCTGGCGAACAAGATGGCGGTTAAAGGCTCCCAGGTCATCAAAGCGATGATGAAGCTGGGCGCAATGGCGACCATCAACCAGGTGATCGACCAGGAAACCGCACAGCTGGTTGCCGAAGAGATGGGCCACAAAGTCATCCTGCGTCGTGAGAACGAGCTGGAAGAAGCGGTAATGAGCGACCGTGACACAGGTGCTGCGGCTGAACCGCGTGCGCCGGTTGTGACTATCATGGGTCACGTTGACCACGGTAAAACCTCTCTGCTGGACTACATTCGTTCAACGAAAGTGGCCTCTGGCGAAGCGGGCGGCATTACCCAGCACATCGGTGCTTACCACGTTGAAACTGACAACGGTATGATCACCTTCCTGGACACCCCGGGTCACGCCGCGTTTACCTCCATGCGTGCTCGTGGTGCGCAGGCAACGGATATCGTGGTTCTGGTTGTGGCCGCAGACGATGGCGTGATGCCGCAGACCATCGAAGCTATCCAGCACGCGAAAGCGGCGGGTGTGCCGGTTGTGGTTGCAGTGAACAAAATCGATAAGCCGGAAGCCGATCCGGATCGCGTTAAAAACGAACTGTCCCAGTACGGCATCCTGCCGGAAGAGTGGGGCGGTGAGAGCCAGTTTGTGCACGTGTCTGCAAAAGCAGGTACCGGTATCGACGAGCTGCTGGATGCAATCCTGCTGCAGGCCGAAGTTCTGGAACTGAAAGCGGTACGTAAAGGGATGGCAAGCGGTGCGGTCATTGAATCCTTCCTGGATAAAGGTCGTGGTCCGGTTGCTACCGTACTGGTGCGTGAAGGCACGCTGCACAAAGGCGACATCGTACTGTGCGGCTTCGAATACGGTCGCGTTCGCGCGATGCGTAACGAACTGGGTCAGGAAGTGCTGGAAGCGGGTCCGTCCATTCCGGTGGAAATCCTGGGGCTATCCGGTGTTCCGGCTGCCGGTGACGAAGTGACTGTCGTACGTGACGAGAAGAAAGCACGTGAAGTTGCGCTGTATCGCCAGGGCAAATTCCGTGAAGTGAAACTGGCTCGTCAGCAGAAATCTAAGCTCGAGAACATGTTCGCCAACATGACCGAAGGCGAAGTTCACGAAGTGAACATCGTGCTGAAGGCCGACGTTCAGGGTTCTGTGGAAGCGATCTCCGACTCCTTACTGAAACTGTCTACCGACGAAGTGAAAGTGAAGATCATCGGTTCTGGTGTCGGTGGTATCACCGAAACCGACGCGACCCTGGCCGCTGCGTCCAACGCGATTCTGGTGGGCTTCAACGTTCGTGCGGATGCCTCTGCACGTAAAGTGATTGAATCTGAAAGCCTGGATCTGCGCTACTACTCCGTCATCTATAACCTGATCGACGAAGTGAAAGCGGCGATGAGCGGTATGCTGTCTCCGGAACTGAAACAGCAGATCATCGGTCTGGCTGAAGTTCGTGATGTATTTAAATCTCCGAAATTTGGTGCCATCGCAGGGTGTATGGTTACCGAAGGGACGATTAAGCGTCACAACCCAATCCGCGTACTGCGTGACAACGTGGTTATCTACGAAGGCGAGCTGGAATCCCTGCGCCGCTTCAAAGATGACGTTAACGAAGTCCGTAACGGTATGGAATGTGGTATCGGCGTGAAGAACTACAACGACGTTCGCGTTGGCGATATGATCGAAGTGTTCGAGATCATCGAGATTCAGCGTACCATCGCGTAATCTTCGTCGTCTTTTGGGCCGCCACTGCGTTGGCTGCGCTCGTTCACCCCGGTCGCATAGTGATCTATGCTTCCGGGGATTCACGCGCTTGCCGCCTTGTTGCAACCCAAAATACTTAGAAGATTGTTTTGCGTAGGCCGGGTAAGCAAAGCGCCACCCGGCAATAATTTTTAAAAGGGGCTCAAGGCCCCTTTTTTGTCTGGAGAATTTATTATGGCGAAAGAATTTGGTCGCCCGCAGCGCGTAGGACAGGAGATGCAAAAAGAGATCGCAATCATCCTGCAGCGTGAAATTAAAGACCCGCGTCTGGGCATGATGACCACCGTGTCGGGTGTCGAAATGTCCCGCGATCTGGCGTATGCCAAAGTGTATGTCACCTTCCTGAATGACAAAGATGAAAACGCGATTAAAGCGGGCATCAAAGCGTTACAGGAAGCGTCTGGCTTCATCCGTAGCCTGTTGGGTAAAGCGATGCGTCTGCGTATCGTGCCGGAACTGACCTTCTTCTACGATAACTCGCTGGTGGAAGGGATGCGGATGTCCAACCTGGTGACCAACGTGGTTAAACATGACGAAGAACGTCGTGTAAACCCGGACGACAGCAAGGAGGACTAATGAGTCGTCCTCGTCGTCGTGGTCGCGACATTCATGGTGTGCTGCTGCTGGATAAGCCGCAGGGCATGTCCAGCAATGACGTACTGCAAAAAGTCAAACGCATCTATAACGCCAACCGCGCCGGGCATACCGGGGCGCTGGATCCGCTAGCGACCGGTATGCTGCCGATTTGCCTCGGGGAAGCGACCAAGTTTTCGCAATATCTGCTGGATTCCGACAAGCGTTATCGGGTGATTGCCCGTCTGGGGCAGCGTACAGACACCTCCGATGCCGATGGGCAAATTGTGCAGGAGCGTCCGGTCACCTTCACCCCTGAACAGCTGGCCGCCGCGCTGGATACGTTCCGCGGCGATATCGAACAGGTGCCGTCGATGTATTCGGCGCTGAAGTATCAGGGTAAAAAGCTGTACGAATACGCGCGTCAGGGCATTGAAGTGCCGCGCGAAGCCCGACCGATTACCGTTTACGAGCTGCTGTTTATCCGCCATGAAGGGGATGAACTGGAGCTGGAAGTGCACTGCTCGAAAGGCACCTATATTCGCACCATTATTGACGATCTGGGTGAGAAGCTGGGATGCGGCGCGCACGTGATCTTCCTGCGTCGCCTGACGGTCAGCAAATATCCGGTGGATCGGATGGTCACGCTGGAGCGTCTGCGTGAAATGGTCGAACAGGCTGAACAACAGGGGATTCCGGCAGCACAGTGGCTTGATCCGCTGCTGATGCCAATGGACAGTCCGGCTTCGGACTATCCTGTTGTTAATTTGCCGTTAACCTCTTCAGTTTACTTTAAGAACGGCAACCCCGTTCGCACGAACGGCGCGCCGCTGGAAGGGCTGGTTCGTGTTACGGAAGGTGATGACGGTAAATTTATCGGCATGGGCGAGATCGACGACGAAGGTCGCGTGGCTCCTCGCCGATTAGTGGTGGAGTATCCGGCGTAGCACGGGTTCGTCTTGCGATAAGAAGGCGCTACGAGTAGAATACTGCCGCTTAACGTTGCGTGAATTTTTTAACAGTTCGCACGGCGTACACTGGGAACGCTGAATTAGAGATCGGCGTCCTTTCATACTTAATACTTTGGAGTTTTAAAATGTCTCTAAGTACTGAAGCTACAGCTAAAATCGTTTCTGAGTTCGGTCGTGATGCAAACGACACCGGTTCTACCGATGTTCAGGTTGCGCTGTTGACTGCACAGATTAACCACCTGCAGGGCCACTTTGCAGAGCACAAAAAAGATCACCACAGCCGTCGTGGTCTGCTGCGCATGGTTTCTCAGCGTCGTAAACTGCTCGACTACCTGAAACGTAAAGATGTTGCACGCTACACCGCGCTGATCGAGCGTCTGGGTCTGCGTCGCTAATTCTTGCGAGTTTCGTAAAAGGGGGCCTTCATGGCCCCTTTTTTCAAGCAGATGGCAGCAATTCACTGGAAACTATTGTATTGTTGCTATGAATGATCTTCCGTTGCAGAGGTTCGCGCGGCTAATGAGAGGCTTTACCCAATATCGTATGGGTTAGGGTTGTCATTAGTCGCGAGGATGCGCAGAAGATCGGGTATTAACGGCGATTCAGTTTGTGTCGCCTAAAATTTGAAAGGATATTATTTTGCTTAATCCGATCGTTCGTAAATTCCAGTACGGTCAGCATACCGTTACGCTGGAAACCGGCATGATGGCCCGTCAGGCTACTGCCGCTGTTATGGTTAGCATGGACGACACTGCGGTATTTGTTACCGTTGTCGGCCAGAAAAAAGCGAAGCCGGGTCAGGACTTCTTCCCGCTGACCGTTAACTATCAGGAGCGTACCTACGCTGCTGGTCGTATCCCAGGTAGCTTCTTCCGTCGTGAAGGTCGTCCAAGCGAAGGCGAAACCCTGATCGCGCGTCTGATTGACCGCCCGGTTCGCCCGCTGTTCCCGGAAGGTTTCGTGAACGAAGTTCAGGTCATCGCGACCGTCGTTTCCGTTAACCCGCAGGTTAACCCGGATATCGTGGCGATGATTGGTGCCTCTGCTGCACTGTCTCTGTCCGGTATTCCGTTCAACGGCCCAATCGGTGCGGCACGTGTGGGTTATATCAATGACCAGTACGTACTGAACCCGACTCAGGACGAGCTGAAAGAGAGCAAGCTGGATCTGGTGGTTGCCGGTACCGAAGCTGCCGTACTGATGGTTGAATCCGAAGCGGAACTGCTGAGCGAAGATCAAATGCTGGGCGCCGTGGTGTTCGGCCACGATCAGCAGCAGGTGGTTATCCAGGCGATCAACGATCTGGTGAAAGAAGCGGGTAAACCGCGTTGGGACTGGCAGCCGGAAGTTGTAGACGAAGCGCTGAACGCGCGCGTTGCTGCACTGGCTGAATCTCGCCTGAGCGATGCTTACCGTATCACCGACAAACAAGAGCGTTATGCTCAGGTTGACGTGATCAAATCTGAAACCATCGCGACTTTGGTTGCTGAAGACGAAACCCTGGACGCTAACGAACTGGGTGAAATCCTGCACGCGATCGAGAAAAATGTCGTGCGTAGCCGTGTACTGGCCGGTGAGCCGCGCATCGATGGCCGTGAAAAAGACATGATCCGTGGCCTGGACGTGCGCACTGGCGTACTGCCGCGTACTCACGGTTCTGCACTGTTCACCCGTGGTGAAACGCAGGCGCTGGTTACCGCAACGCTGGGAACCGCACGTGATGCGCAGGTTCTTGACGAACTGATGGGCGAGCGCACTGACAACTTCCTGTTCCACTACAACTTCCCTCCGTACTCCGTAGGTGAAACCGGCATGGTCGGTTCTCCAAAGCGTCGTGAAATTGGTCACGGTCGTCTGGCGAAGCGCGGCGTGCTGGCTGTTATGCCGGAAGCTGACAAATTCCCGTACACCGTTCGCGTGGTGTCTGAAATCACCGAATCTAACGGTTCTTCTTCCATGGCTTCCGTGTGCGGCGCTTCCCTGGCCCTGATGGATGCAGGCGTGCCAATCAAAGCTGCTGTTGCGGGTATCGCAATGGGTCTGGTGAAAGAAGGCGACAACTTTGTCGTACTGTCTGACATCCTGGGCGACGAAGACCACCTTGGCGATATGGACTTCAAAGTAGCGGGTTCCCGCGACGGTATCTCTGCACTGCAGATGGATATCAAAATTGAAGGTATCACCAAAGAGATCATGCAGGTTGCACTGAACCAGGCTAAAGGTGCGCGTCTGCACATCCTGGGCGTGATGGAACAGGCGATCAACGCGCCGCGCGGCGACATCTCTCAGTTCGCTCCGCGTATCCACACCATCAAGATCAACCCGGACAAGATCAAAGATGTGATCGGTAAGGGCGGTTCTGTGATCCGTGCGCTGACCGAAGAAACCGGCACCACCATCGAAATCGAAGATGACGGTACTGTGAAGATCGCGGCGACCGACGGTGAGAAAGCGAAACATGCTATCCGTCGTATCGAAGAGATCACGGCAGAAATCGAAGTCGGTCGTATCTACAATGGTAAAGTGACCCGTATCGTTGACTTTGGCGCATTTGTTGCCATCGGCGGCGGTAAAGAAGGTCTGGTTCACATCTCTCAGATCGCGGATAAGCGCGTAGAGAAAGTGACCGATTACCTGCAGATGGGCCAGGAAGTACCGGTTAAAGTTCTGGAAGTCGATCGCCAGGGCCGTGTACGTTTGAGCATTAAAGAAGCAACTGAACAATCTCAGCCAGCGGCTGCACCGGAAGCTCCGGCTAGCCAGCAGGGCGAGTAAGGTTGCCATTTGCCCTCCGCGGTTGCGGAGGGCTTTTAACCTGGCAGGACGCCTTGTTAGCAACCGGGGAACAGGACGTTCAATTAATCGTTGTCTTCGGGAGTGGGAAATGACGCCTTTTTTGCGCTGGTGTTTCGTGGCAACAGCACTCACGCTGGCTGGATGCAGTAATTCCACCTGGCGTAAGAGTGAAGTCCTCGCAGTACCATTGCAACCGACTTTGCAGCAGGAAGTGATTCTGGCACGCATGGAACAAATTCTTGCCAGTCGGGCTTTAACCGATGACGAACGCGCACAGCTTTTATATGAGCGCGGAGTGTTGTATGATAGTCTCGGTCTGAGGGCATTAGCGCGAAATGATTTTTCACAAGCGTTGGCAATCCGACCCGATATGCCTGAAGTATTCAATTACTTAGGCATTTATTTAACGCAGGCAGGCAATTTTGATGCTGCCTATGAAGCGTTTGATTCTGTACTTGAGCTTGATCCAACTTACAACTACGCGCACTTAAATCGCGGTATCGCATTGTATTACGGCGGTCGCGACAAGTTAGCGCAAGATGATCTGCTGGCGTTTTATCAAGACGATCCCAATGATCCTTTCCGCAGCCTGTGGCTTTATCTCGCTGAGCAGAAGCTCGATGAGAAGCAGGCAAAAGTCGCGCTGAAACAGCGCTTCGAGAAATCGGATAAAGAACAATGGGGATGGAACATTGTCGAGTTCTACCTGGGCAACCTTAGCGAAGCATCGCTGATGGAAAAGCTCAAGGCGGACGCAACGGATAACACCTCGCTCGCTGAGCATCTCAGTGAAACCAACTTCTATTTAGGTAAGTACTACCTAAGTCTGGGGGATTTGGACAACGCTACGGCATTGTTCAAATTGGCGGTGGCTAACAACGTTCATAACTTTGTTGAGCACCGATATGCATTGTTGGAATTATCGCTCCTGGGCCAGGACCAAGATGACCTGGCAGAATCGGACCAGCAATAGCTGACGTACACATCAGCCCGTAATCTTTTTTGATTGCCATCACCTTCACGGGTGAGGGCGTTGTTGTTCGTTAATACACCTACTTTGAGCCGGTTCACACTTTTCAATGAAAATTGCAGATCAATTTCATGATGAGTTATGTAGACTGGCCGCCATTAATTTTGAGGCACACGTACTACATGGCTGAATTCGAAACCACTTTTGCAGATCTGGGCCTGAAGGCTCCTATCCTTGAAGCCCTTAACGATCTGGGTTACGAAAAACCATCACCGATCCAGTCTGAGTGTATTCCACACTTGCTGAACGGTCGTGACGTACTGGGCATGGCCCAGACCGGTAGCGGTAAAACTGCAGCGTTCTCCTTACCGCTGCTCAACAATCTTGATCCTGAGCTGAAAGCACCTCAAATCCTGGTGCTGGCACCGACCCGCGAACTGGCGGTTCAGGTTGCCGAAGCCATGACGGATTTCTCTAAACACATGCGCGGCGTGAACGTGGTTGCCCTGTACGGCGGCCAGCGTTATGACGTGCAGTTACGCGCCCTGCGTCAAGGGCCGCAGATCGTCGTCGGTACGCCGGGTCGTCTGCTGGATCACCTGAAACGCGGCACCCTGGACCTCTCTAAACTGAGCGGTCTGGTTCTGGATGAAGCTGACGAAATGCTGCGCATGGGCTTCATCGAAGACGTTGAAACCATCATGGCGCAGATCCCGGAAGGTCATCAGACCGCTCTGTTCTCTGCCACCATGCCGGAAGCGATTCGTCGCATTACCCGTCGCTTTATGAAAGAGCCGCAGGAAGTGCGCATTCAGTCCAGCGTCACTACCCGTCCGGACATCAGCCAGAGCTACTGGACTGTCTGGGGTATGCGTAAGAACGAAGCGCTGGTGCGTTTCCTGGAAGCGGAAGATTTTGATGCGGCGATTATCTTCGTTCGTACCAAAAACGCGACGCTGGAAGTGGCTGAAGCGCTGGAGCGTAGCGGCTATAACAGCGCCGCGCTGAACGGCGACATGAATCAGGCGCTGCGTGAGCAGACGCTGGAACGTCTGAAAGATGGTCGTCTGGATATCCTGATTGCGACCGACGTTGCGGCCCGTGGCCTGGACGTTGAGCGTATCAGCCTGGTGGTAAACTACGATATCCCGATGGATTCCGAGTCTTACGTTCACCGTATTGGCCGTACCGGTCGTGCGGGTCGTGCAGGCCGTGCGCTGCTGTTCGTTGAGAACCGCGAGCGTCGTCTGCTGCGTAACATCGAACGCACCATGAAGCTGACCATTCCGGAAGTTGAACTGCCGAACGCAGATCTGCTGGGCAAACGCCGTCTGGAAAAATTTGCGGCCAAAGTACAGCAACAGCTGGAAAGTAGCGATCTGGATCAGTACCGTGCGCTGCTGGCTAAACTGCAGCCGACAGCGGAAGACGAAGAGCTGGATATCGAAACGCTGGCTGCCGCTCTGCTGAAAATGGCACAGGGCGAACGTACTCTGATCGTTCCGCCAGATGCGCCGATGCGTCCGAAGCGTGAATTCCGTGACCGTGACGATCGTGGTCCGCGTGACCGTAACGATCGTGGCCCGCGCGGCGACCGTCCAGAACGCAGCGGTGAAGACCGTCCGCGTCGTGAACGTCGTGACGTTGGTGATATGCAACTGTACCGCATTGAAGTGGGTCGTGATGACGGCGTAGAAGTGCGTCATATCGTTGGCGCGATCGCCAACGAAGGCGACATCAGCAGCCGTTACATTGGTAACATCAAGCTGTTCGCTTCGCACTCCACCATCGAACTGCCGAAAGGTATGCCGGGTGAAGTACTGCAGCACTTTACGCGTACCCGCATCCTTAACAAACCGATGAACATGCAGTTAGTGGGCGATGCCCAGCCGCACACTGAACGTCGTGGCGGTGGTCGTAGCTTCGGCGGCGAACGTCGTGAAGGCGGTCGCGGTTTCGGCGGTGAGCGTCGTGAAGGCGGTCGTGGTGATGGTCGTCGTTTCAGCGGCGAACGTCGTGAAGGTAGTCGTGCGCCACGTCGTGAAGACGGTACCAGCCGTCGTCGTGACGCGTAAACCTTTCGTTTACTGACGTAAAGTAATAGATACAGCCCCGATAAAATCATCGGGGCTTTTTTTATTTCATTTGTACTATTGTACTGGTACAGTGCAACACACTAAAATGCGGTCACAACATTATTCGCTGGAGAAATCGCTAAATGGCAACACTAACCACCACCCAGACATCACCTTCGCTGCTTGGCGGCGTGGTGATTATCGGCGGCACCATTATCGGCGCAGGGATGTTTTCTTTACCGGTGGTTATGGCAGGTAGCTGGTTTTTCTGGTCAATGGCGGCGCTGGTCTTTACCTGGTTCTGCATGCTGCATTCCGGTCTGATGATCCTGGAAGCAAACCTCAACTACCGAATTGGCTCGAGCTTCGACACCATCACCAAAGATTTACTGGGCAAAGGCTGGAACGTGGTCAACGGTATCTCTATTGCCTTCGTACTCTATATCCTGACCTACGCCTATATTTCGGCGAGCGGTTCGATTCTGCACCATACGTTCAGCGAGATGTCGCTGAACGTGCCCGCCCGTGCGGCAGGTTTTGGCTTTGCTCTTTTGGTGGCGTTTGTGGTGTGGCTGAGCACCAAAGCGGTGAGTCGCATGACGGCTATCGTGCTGGGTGCGAAGGTCATTACTTTCTTCCTGACTTTCGGCAGTCTGCTTGGGCACGTTACGCCGACTACGTTGTTTAACGTCGCGGAAAGTAACGCCTCTTATACGCCGTATCTGTTGATGACGCTGCCGTTCTGTCTGGCGTCGTTTGGCTATCACGGTAACGTCCCGAGCCTGATGAAATACTACGGTAAAGACCCTCGCACCATTGTGAAGTGCCTGGTCTACGGGACGCTGCTGGCGCTGATGCTGTACACCGTCTGGTTGCTGGGGACGATGGGGAACATTCCGCGCCCAGAGTTTATCGGCATTGCGCAGAAAGGCGGCAATATTGATGTGCTGGTGCAGGCGCTGAGCGGCGTGCTGAACAGTCGTAGTCTGGATCTGCTGCTGGTGGTGTTTTCTAACTTTGCGGTGGCGAGTTCATTCCTCGGCGTCACGCTGGGACTGTTTGACTATCTGGCCGATCTGTTTGGTTTTGACGATTCGGCGCCAGGACGCTTCAAAACGGCGCTGCTCACCTTTGTTCCGCCGATCGTCGGGGGACTGCTGTGGCCGAACGGATTCCTGTATGCCATTGGCTATGCAGGACTGGCTGCGACCATCTGGGCCGCGATTGTGCCGGCATTGTTGGCACGTAAATCACGTCAGCGCTTCGGTAGCCCGAAATTCCGCGTCTGGGGCGGTAAGCCGATGATTGTCCTGATTCTGGTTTTCGGGGTGGGTAACGCGCTGGTACACATCCTGTCGAGCTTTAATCTGTTGCCGGTTTATCAGTAATTATTTTGCCCGGTGGCGCGCGCTTACCGGGCCTACAAGAACCTGTAGGCCGGATAAGACGCAGTCGCCATCCGGCAAACGACAAAACTACCCCAACAGTTCCTCTTTCACATCCATCGCCAGTTCAAACGAATGCAGACGCGCCTGATGGTCAAAAATCTGCCCGTTAACCATAATCTCGTCCGCCTGGGTTTCACGCAGAATAGACTCCAGCCCGTGTCCTACTTTCGCTTTATCCCCCACCAGCGACATACTCAGCGCCTGCTGCACACCGTACTGTTCTGATGGCGACCAGAACTGATCCATATTTTGAATCGGTGCCGGGAGCTGGCCCGTTTCGCCACGCCGCAACTTCACGAAGGCTTGCTGCATCGAGGTGAACAAATACTCCGCATCACGGTTACTGTCGGCGACAATGATATTGATGCACACTATCGCATACGGTTTTTCCAGCCGCGCTGACGGCTTGAACTGAGTGCGGTACAGATGCAGCGCCTGGAACAGCATATCCGGCGCGAAGTGGGAGGCAAAAGCGAACGGCAGACCAAGCTGTGCGGCTAACTGCGCGCTATAGAGGCTGGAGCCTAACAGCCAGACCGGGATCTTCTCGCCGTAGCCAGGAACCGGGCGTACCTGCGGATTGGGATCGCGCGCATCAAACCAGTCCACCAGTTCAGCGACGTCGCGAGGGAAGTTATCGATATCACCGCCCATATGACGGCGCAGCGCCCGCATCGTCGGCTGATCGCTACCCGGCGCGCGTCCTAAGCCGAGATCAATGCGTCCCGGATAGAGCGTGTTCAGCGTACCGAACTGCTCGGCGATCACCAGCGGTGAGTGGTTGGGGAGCATGACGCCGCCGGAACCGAGATGCAAAGTCTGAGTGTTCGCGGCCAGATAGCCAATCAGCACTGAGGTTGCCGCGCTGGCGATACCGGTCATGTTGTGGTGTTCCGCCAGCCAGTAGCGATGATAGCCTCTTTTTTCTGCGAGGCGTGCGAGATCCAGCGAGTGTGAGAATGCCTCTTTTGCTGAAGATCCGTCGGGGATCGGTGCCAGATCCAGCACCGAGAAAGGAATGGTTTTGTCGGTCATAATGGCTCACTTTGTCATCGGCATATTTTTTAATAGTGCATTAAAAAATGATAACCGTAGTTAACAAAGTGAGCTTTATAAAACGCGTGGCGGACAGAAAATACCTGATGATCAGGCCTGGAGTAGGCCGGATAAGGCAGTTATGCCGCCATCCGGCAGAGAGGCATTAGGCCTGCAATTCCAGACCGGCCAGACGTTTCCAGTAGCCGTTGCAGTCGCTGTGTGCAGCGAGTGGTAGTGGAGCGCGCCCCGTTTCGTTAGCGCGGAAGGCGTCGAGCATTGCGAATGTCTCCGTGCCCAGCGGAGACAGGCGCACGATGTCCACCAGCCCCTGCATTGACGTCAGTTCGTTGCCGAGGTTGTAGATATAGCCGCTCATGGTCTGAATGCCATTGAGGACGAACACCTGTTGATTTTCCTGGGAGAGTACGTCGCGGCCGTTAGGGTACTTGATGCAGCAGGTTTCGCACTCATCTTTCGGACGATCTTCCGAGCGGGCGGTAAAGCAGCGGGCGGAGTAAGCCAGCGGCAGATGCCCATAGCTCAGGACTTCCACTTCAAACTGCTGGCGAATCCCCAGTTCATCACACTGATTGAGCAGGTTTATCAGCCAGTCGCGGGAAAGCTCCACCGGCATGCACCAGCGTATCATCCCTTGTTTGAGCAGCAGGCGCAGCGTGACGGCGTTGTAGCAGTTCAGCGCGTGTCCGGCGACAAACGGTAGCTTGCGGTCGGCGCACATATTCACCACGCCAAGATCGCTGGCTTCCAGCAGAAAGTCGCCATTTTCGACATAGCGCTTCAGTTCGTTCAACTCAGAAGAGGCTTGCACCAGCGCCAGCGTCGAAAGCACCACCTGCTTACCGCTACCGGCGAGCGATTTCGCCATATCCAGCCAGTCGCCGACTTTGGTGGCGCGGCGTTTGCTGCACACCGCTTCGCCGAGATAGATAACATCAGCGCTGCTGGTGGCTGCCTGCTGATAAAAGTCTTCCAGCGTTTCTTTCGGCCAGTAGTAAAGCACCGGCCCTAAGGAATATTTCATTGCTTTTCTCACTGCCATTTACGGTGATAGGCGCCAAGCGTCGTCTGAGTGCCTTCGGACATCGCGCCGAGCGTCTCCATCCAGTCTGCCTGCGGCGCATAGTTCTGCGGGTCGGCTATGCAGCGGTCGATCGCCTGACGCCACACTTTCGCAACCTGGCTGACATAGGCCGGGCTGCGCTGACGACCTTCGATTTTCACCGAGGCAATATTCGCCGCCAGCAGTTCCGGCAGTAGCTCCAGCGTGTTCAGGCTGGTCGGTTCTTCCAGTGCGTGATAACGCTCGCCGTCGACCAGATAGCGACCTTTACACAGCGTCGGATAACCGGCGTTCTCCCCGTCCTGATAGCGGTCGATCAGCACTTCATTCAGCCGTGATTCCAGCCCCTGGGGCGTTTGCTGCCAGCGCACAAAGCGGGCAGGGGAACAGGCCCCTACTGTATTGGGGGATTCACCGGTCAAATAGGATGAGAGGTAACAGCGGCCTTCGGCCATAATGCACAGACTGCCGAAAGCAAAAACCTCCAGCGGCACCGGCGTCACGCGGGCAAGCTGTTTCACCTGATGGATAGAGAGCACGCGCGGCAGGACGACGCGATCAACATCAAAATTGCGGTGATAAAAGTTGATCGCTTCTTCATTGGTAGCCGAGGCCTGAACAGAGACATGGCGCTCAATATGCGGGTAACGAACTGCGGCATACTCGAGCATAGCGAGATCCGCGAGGATCAGCGCATCCGCCCCCAGTTGCGCAGCCATATCCACCGCACGCTGCCAGCGGGCATAGCCGTCCGGATGCGCAAACGTGTTAATGGCGATGTGTAATTTGCGGCGGTGTTGATGGACAAAGCTCACCGCTTCCTGCAATTTCTTCTCGGTAAAGTTAAGGCCGGCGAAGTGGCGGGCGTTGGTATCATCTTTAAGCCCGATATAAACGGCATCCGCGCCGTTTTCGATGGCCGCCTTAAGCGCCGGGAGATTTCCGGCAGGGCAGAGCAGCTCCATAATTTATCCTGAAGATTGCGCCGCCTGGGACGCATAATTGTTAACGAACAAGGATTTTAGTTAACCTTGCTGCGACAATTTTTGATTTAAGGCAGTTAAAGTCGTATTGATATCAGCAATAAAGAGTTAGGGATTTCGCACGCAATTGTTGATTTACGCCGCTATGTCGTTTATCTGATATGGCAGAATAGCAGGATAATTGAAACAGGGAGTAAAGCTCGTGTTAGATAAGCTGCGTTCACGCTTAGTACATTTCGGTCCGTCTCTGATGAGTGTGCCAGTTAAACTGACGCCCTTTGCACTGCAGCGCCAGGTTCTGGAACAGGTCCTGAGCTGGCAGTTTCGCCAGGCCCTGGCTGACGGGGAGCTGGCGTTCCTTGAAGGCCGTTGGTTAAGCATTACGGTTCGCGATATCGGCCTGAAATGGTATACCTCGGTCGAGAATGACAAACTGATCGTCAGCGAGGATGCGCAAGCCGACGTGAGTTTTAGCGCTGATGCCAGCGATCTGTTGATGATCGCCGCGCGTAAGCAGGATCCGGATACGCTCTTCTTCCAGCGCCGGCTGGTGATTGAAGGGGATACGGAGTTAGGGTTGTATGTTAAGAACCTGATGGATGCCATTGAGCTGGAGCAGATGCCCAAAGCGTTGCGCGTTATGCTGCTGCAACTGGCGGATTTTGTTGAGGCGGGCATGAAATACTCGCCAGAAACCAAACAGACATCGGTAGGTGAACCATGCTGATTCGAGTAGAAATTCCCATTGACGCACCCGGCATTGATGCCCTGCTGCGTCGTTCATTCGAAAGCGATGCGGAAGCGGAACTGGTACACTCCCTGCGTGAAGATGGTTTTCTGACGCTCGGTCTGGTCGCCACAGACGATGAAGGCCAGGTGGTGGGTTACGTGGCATTCAGCCCCGTCGATGTACAGGGCGAAGATCTGCAGTGGGTCGGCATGGCACCGCTGGCAGTCGATGAAAACTACCGTGGGCAGGGGCTGGCGCGCCAACTGGTCTATGAAGGGCTGGATTCACTCAACGAATTTGGCTACGCCGCCGTGGTCACCCTGGGTGAACCGGCACTGTATAGCCGCTTTGGTTTCGAACTTGCCGCCCATTACGATCTGCATTGCCGCTGGCCGGGCACCGAAAGCGCGTTTCAGGTACATCGTTTAGCGGAAGACGCGCTAAGCGGCGTCACGGGACTGGTCGAGTATCACGATCACTTTAATCGTTTTTAAGCGTCGGGGTTTGCAGGTCGTTCAGTAACGCTGCAAACCCTTCGCCTTCTGCGACAAGCCGTTCTTTCTGTTGCTTGGTGAGTTTTTTGACCCGGTATTCTGCGCGTAGCGCCAGTGAACGATCGCCAACCGGTGCGGAAAACGCCAGCGTCAACTCCCCTTTTCCCCGTAGCGCCTTCGCGCCTTTGCCACGTTGATGTTGCTGGTAGCGGCGCGCCACGTCGGTCGTGATCCCGGTATACAGGGCATTGTCGGCGGTGCGGATCAGATAAAGATACCAGGGTGTCATCATAGCCTTCGGCGTGTTACGTTTCTGGCATCCAGTATAAAAGAGAACCGAGATGGAAACACTCACTGCGATCGGTCGTTGGCTGACAAAACAACATGTTGTGACCTGGTGCGTACATCACGAAGGTGAACTGTGGTGTGCCAATGCGTTTTATCTCTTCGACGCCAAAAAGGTGGTTTTTTATCTGCTGACGGAAGAGAAAACGCGTCATGCGCAGATGTCAGGCCCGCGAGCCCCCGTTGCCGGGACCGTCAATGGTCAACCGAAAACGGTCGCCTTGATTCGCGGCGTACAGTTTAAAGGCGAGATCCGTCAACTGGCAGGAGAAGAAAGCGACGCGGCACGACAGGCCTATCTTCGCCGCTTCCCGGTCGCCAGAATGCTGTCCGCGCCGGTATGGGAAATCCGCCTGGATGAACTCAAATTCACCGACAACACCCTGGGCTTTGGCAAAAAGTTGATTTGGTTACGTCAGTCAGGCACCGAGGATACGTAATGCTTCACGATTGAACGCAGGCAGATCGTCAGGAGTACGGCTGGTGACCAGTTGGTCTTTATCCACCACCACTTCCTGATCGTAAAATTCCGCCCCCGCATTTTTCACATCGATAATGATTGGCTTCACCGCTGTGAGTTTACGACCACGAATAACATCGGCGCTGATCAGTAACTGTGGCCCGTGGCAGATGGCGAAGACCGGTTTACCGGTGTTCACGAAATCGCGCGTAAAGGTGACGAAGCGATCGTCACCTCGCAGGTAATCCGGTGAATGACCGCCAGGTAACAGCAGAGCATCAAAATCAGCAGGCCGGACTTCATCAATCGCTTTATCAATGGTGACGCTGGCCTCGCCTTTTTTACCTTTCACCGTTTTACCCGCCTGTTTTTCAATCGTAATGACCTCATGCCCTGCCTGGCGAAATTCTGCCGCAGGTGAGGTGAATTCTGAATCCTCAAACTCATCAGTGATCAAAACGGCAATCTTCTTACTCATGCGTCCTCCGCGATAGTGGCATTGGATAAGGCAATTTTTCCATGATGATGGATAATTACACTGTGAACTAATAAGCCTGGTCGATGAGACTGAGGGCGCAAGGCGGACTATTCTGGAAAGGAGTGAGGATGAGTCAGGTACTGATTACCGGGGCGACCGGGTTGGTTGGCGGGCATTTACTGCGGATGCTGCTTAATGAACCGAAGATCCATTCGATAGCCGCACCGACGAGGCGCCCGCTGGCGGACATGCCTGGCGTCTATAATCCCCACGATCCGCAACTGAGCGATGCGCTGGCGCAGGTTTCCGATCCTGTCGATATCGTTTTTTGCTGTCTGGGCACGACCCGGCGCGAAGCCGGCAGCAAAGAGGCATTTATTCATGCCGACTATACGCTGGTGGTCGACACCGCCTTGACCGGCCGCCGTCTGGGCGCGCAGCACATGCTGGTGGTGAGTTCGATGGGGGCCAACGCCCGTTCGCCGTTTTTCTACAACCGCGTAAAAGGGGAGATGGAAGAGGCGCTGATTGCGCAGGCGTGGCCGAAGCTGACGATTGCGCGCCCGTCGATGCTGCTCGGCGACCGCACCAGACAGCGATTCAGCGAAACCCTTTTTGCGCCGTTATTTCGACTGCTGCCCGGCAACTGGAAGTCGATTGATGCGCGGGACGTGGCGCGCGCAATGCTGGCAGACGCGCTGGCGCCTGAACACGAAGGGGTGACGATCCTGACCTCGTCCCAGTTGCGGGAGAGGGCCGCCTGACGCGTGAGGTGCAGGCCGGACAATTCACCCGGTCAATTTAACATTTCCAAACATTTCCCAAAGGCGTATATTCCCGGCTAATTACTCTCACACGCCCTGGGGAATGCTATGGCTGGTCAGTCTTCATCTCAGGCGGCAACACCGTTTCAATGGTGGAAGCCCGCTCTTTTCTTTCTCGTCGTCATCGTCGGTCTCTGGTATGTGAAATGGCAGCCTTATTACGGGAAAGCCTTCACAGCCGCAGAAACTCACAGTATCGGTAAATCCATTCTGGCGCAGGCTGATGCGAACCCGTGGCAGGCGGCCTGGGACTATGCGATGGTCTATTTCATTGCGGTCTGGAAGGCCGCGGTATTGGGGGTGATCCTTGGTTCGCTGATTCAGGTTCTGATCCCGCGTGACTGGCTGTTACGTACGCTCGGGCAAACGCGTTTTCGCGGCACGCTGTTCGGGACGCTTTTCTCTCTGCCCGGCATGATGTGCACCTGCTGTGCCGCACCGGTGGCGGCGGGGATGCGTCGCCAGCAGGTTTCGATGGGCGGGGCGCTGGCATTCTGGATGGGGAATCCGCTGTTAAACCCGGCGACGCTGGTGTTTATGGGCTTCGTCCTCGGCTGGCATTTTGCGGCTATCCGCCTGGTTGCCGGACTGGCAATGGTGCTGGTGGTGGCAACGCTGGTGCAGAAATGGGTGAAAGAGCCTGCGCAGGCTGAGTTGCCGGTGGAAATCACGCAACCGGACGCACAGGACGGGTTCTTTGTCCGCTGGGGCCGCGCGCTGTGGACGCTGTTCTGGAGCACTATTCCTGTCTACATCCTGGCGGTGCTGGTACTGGGTGCTGCGCGCGTCTGGCTGTTTCCACATGCGGATGGGGCTATCGATAACAGCCTGCTGTGGGTGATTGCGCTGGCGGTGGCTGGCTGTCTGTTTGTGATCCCGACCGCGGCAGAAATCCCGATTGTACAGACGATGATGCTGGCAGGGATGGGAACTGCGCCAGCGCTTGCGCTGCTGATGACATTACCCGCCGTCAGCCTGCCGTCGCTGATTATGCTGCGTAAAGCATTCCCGGCAAAAGCGCTGTGGTTAACGGCGGCGCTGGTGGTGATCTCTGGCGTGATAGTGGGAAGTATTGCGTTGATATAAACAGGAATGCCGGGGGCGCTTCGCTTGCCCGGCCTACGATAATACACTCTGTAGGCCGGATAAGGCGGTCACGCCGCCATCCGGTACATATGGCCTGATGTCGACGCTAAAGCGCCTAATCAGGCCTGGGGGATTACTTGATGAAGGTAAACGCCGTGGTCACGCGCTTCACGCCGCTAACCCGGCTGGCGATATCCGCAGCCGCTTTCGCTTCACGGTCGGTCACCAGGCCTAACAGGAACACTTCGCCGTTTTCGGTCGTCACTTTCACGTTGGATGATTTAACCTGGTCGCTGGTCAGCAACTGAGAGCGCACTTTGGTGGTGATCCAGGTGTCACTTGACGCGGTGCCCATGCCAATCGGCTGGCCCTGACGGATCTCGTTATAGACCTCGGTGGTGCCGTCGACGCCCATCGCAATCTGTTTAGCCCGTGCGGAGAGCTCACTATTCGGCGACTGACCGACCAGTAACACTTTACCCTGATAAGCCGTCACGTTAATGCGCGTTTCTTTCTTGATCTGTGCATCTTTCGACAGTGCACTGTTAACGCGCACTTCCAGGGTTCCATCGTCCACCTGAGTGCCTACGCTACGTGGGTCTGTTGCTGCTTTGGTGCCAACGGCGGCGGTACCGACCACTGCGGCGGCTACACAACCTTGCAATAGCAGAGCAGAAATAAGGACTGCGATTGGCGATAAAGCCTTCATGTGTACTCCTTAATCATCCTGGTGGGGGAAAAGCGTGTTATCGATCAGATCGCACAGGCAGTTTACCGTCAGCATATGCATTTCCTGAATGCGTGCGCTGTGGTGCGAAGGGATGCGGATCTCAACATCCTGTGGCCCTAAGAGTCCAGCCAGTTCACCCCCGTCATACCCGGTCAGTGCCACAATCGTCATGTCTCGCGTGACGGCAGCTTCCACAGCCTTAACGATATCGCGGCTGTTGCCGCGCGTCGAGATGGCCAGTAAGACGTCGCCAGCATGACCCAACGCCCGAACCTGTTTTGCATACACTTCGTCATGCAGACGGTCGTTAGCAATCGCTGTTAAGACCACATTATCCGTATTTAGTGCAATCGCGGGTAAACTGGGGCGTTCTGTCTCAAAGCGGTTGATCATGCTGGCCGCAAAATGCTGTGCGTTGGCAGCGGATGTCCCATTACCACAACAGAGAATTTTGTTGCCATTGAGCAGTGAATGAACCAGCGTCACGGCGGCGCGAGAGATAGCATCCGGGAGGGCTTCTGCCGCTGCAATTTGAGTTTGAATGCTTTCGGTAAAGCAGACTTTAATTCTGTCTAACACGCTAATCCTTAAGAGCTGACCTATTAGGCTATTTTTATTTGCCCAATGGGTCTGTTCTGAATCTTCAATTATGAGCAGTCAGTAAAGGCATTCCTGAACCACTCAACATCATTTCCGGTGAAGGCTAACACATCGAACCGGCAATCCACAGTATCAAAACTCCCATTGTGGCGCGCGAGCCACAAGCGGGCAGCCTGTAATAATTTACGTTGCTTGCTGCGCGTCACACTGGCAGCGGCGCCACCGAACGTGGTAGAGCGTCGGTAGCGGACCTCAATAAAGACGGTCGTCTTGCCATCACGCATGATCAGATCGATCTCGCCGCCGCGTTCATGCACGTTGGCGGCGATAAAATGCAGTCCCTTGCGCTCCAGCCAGCGACGCGCGGTGGTTTCCCACGCGTCACCGGCCTGTTTGCTCGTTAACTGGCGGGGACAATCTGCCCTTGTTGGTACTGGAGCCATGATAACTTCCTGTTAATCACACAGTCCTGACTGGCGGTCAGCGCGCCGGTATTCCCATTAATTTCGAAGCCCTGCACCTGACGCATCTGGGAGAAATGGTTCGCCAGCGACCAGGCATCCACGCCCATTGCGTACATGCGCGCCAGCGAGTAGTCATTATGCACTGCGCCGAGCGCCTGCTGCATCAGCGACGGGTTCGCGCCCGCCAGCATCGGGATCTCGCTGTACTGCAGGCCATCCATTTCCAGACGGAAGTCAGGACCGGCATTCCCCTGCGCGCTACGCGAACTGGCGTACAGCGTTGCACCACTCTGGCTACCGTTGCGCATGGCGATCATCGGCTTGATGAAGGCTATCTCATTAGGTGTTGCCAGAATATACACGGCGTCCACGCGACCACCGTTACCGCTAATCTGGGCATCCGTTGGCGCAGCCGGAATGGTTAAATTGCCAATAGTGACGCCAGGTTGAGACGGTGCGCTGGCAGCGACCGGGCTACCGGTTAACGCTATCCCTGAACCGCCGTTGACGCCCATACGCAGTTCCGCCGTCGAGCCAAATTTCTGTTGCAGCACCGTAGCGCCACCCAGTTTTTGCCACTCCTGGGCAAAGGCGTTAGCAACACGATCGCCAAGCGCGCTACGCGGGAGCAGCAGCAGCGGCGACTGTTTGCCCTGTTCACGGATATGGCGCGCCGCATCACGCGCTTCATCTTCCGGTGAGAGGGCGAAGTAACAGATGTTTGCGCGGCTCTGCACCGATTCCGGCTGGTTAAGTGCCAGCACGTTCAATGGAGTGTTGCTTTTTAGCAGTTCGTCGACGTTGTTTTTCAGCAGCGGGCCGACCACGATACTCGCGCCGTCCTGCTGAACCTGCGTCAGGATCTGATCGAGCGGTTGGGCGCTGGTGTCATAAATTTTCAGTTCTGCGGAAGGATTTGCCGCCGCGCTTGCGGTGGTTGGCTGTGCAGGCGTTGTCTGCGGTGCGCTGACCGGCACGGGCTGTTCGGCCTGCTCGTCATGGGTCAAATCGCTCACTGAAGCCTGGGAAGGACTGGCGACGCCATCGGTCGCCTGCGGCTGCGGGTCCGCCGGCGTTGGGGCTGCGACCGGGGCCGGTTGCGCGGCGGGCTGTGCGTCGACAGGCTGCGTACCAAGATTTTTGGCGGCTTCAAAGCCCTGTTGAATGGTGCGACCAAATACGGCTGCCTGACCGTTCAGCGGTAGTAGCAGGGCGATTTTACTGGTCGAGGCGGGTTTAAAGCTCTGCACATTGACCAGTTGGGTTGGCAGCAGTTTTGCTCCCGGATTTTGCGGATAGCGTTTTTGCCAGTCGGCAATGCCCGCTTTCATCATGTCCGGATCGCTGCGGTTATCAAACCAGACACGTTGTAGGTCCAGCCAGCCCTGCAACACGTTTTCATCAGCATTGATAACCAATGCCTGGGCCTGCTCCTGCGTCATTGCAGACAATGCTTGCCAGGTGGCGTCCATATTTTTCTGCTTATCCTTCTCGCCAAGCAGGGGTTCCTGCGCAATCAGGGCGCGCAGCAGCGAGAGTGATGGGCGGCCCTGGCTGGCGTCAATCTGCGCCTGCCAGTAGCGCGCCTGCTGATTTTGCTCAAAATCAGACGGGGTAAGCTTTTCCAGTAGCGCCTGCGCCCCGGCAAAATCTTTCTGCGCCAGTTTGATTTCAACGGCTAACAGCGACTGTTCCCGGCGCTGGGCATCATTCAGATCCTGCGGCAGTTGGTTAAACAGTTCGATAGCCTGCTGGCTTTTGCCTTCTTTCAGCAGTGCACGAATGGCGAGTAATTGCCAGTTGGTCTTGCTATCATTTGCGCTTTGCTGCATCTGTTGCAGATAAAAGCCGGAATCAGCTTGCGCTGTGCCCTGCATATGGGCAGTGCTCTGATCGGGCGCCTGGGTGCCACAGCCGGCGAAAATCAGGGCTGCCAGAACGATGGGCAGACAGCGCGCGGCTTTTAAACGAGAGAATGTTAAGGGTACCATACTGTATCCAGTGATATTTTTTATACGCAATGCTCAATATTAAATCGGCAATACGGACGACACAATGACACAACACGAATCGGCGGATAATTCTCGCGGCCAACTCTTTATTGTACCTACTCCTATCGGGAATTTGTCTGATATTACCCAGCGTGCGCTCGAAGTGTTACAAGCTGTTGATTTAATTGCCGCTGAAGATACTCGCCATACCGGATTATTATTGCAGCATTTCGCGATTAATGCCCGACTGTTCGCCCTGCACGATCATAACGAGCAGCAAAAAGCAGACACGCTGGTGGCGAAGTTGAAAGAAGGGCTGAACATCGCGCTGGTTTCCGATGCCGGGACGCCGCTGATTAACGATCCGGGTTACCACCTGGTACGCAGTTGTCGTGAGCAGGGCATCCGTGTCGTGCCATTGCCAGGGCCTTGTGCGGCGATTGCCGCTTTAAGCGCGGCGGGATTGCCGTCCGACCGCTTCTGCTATGAAGGCTTTTTACCCGCGAAATCAAAAGGACGTCGTGACGCGCTGAAAGCTATCGAAACCGAACCGCGCACGCTGATTTTCTATGAGTCCACGCATCGCCTGCTGGACAGCCTGGAAGATATGGTCGCGGTGTGGGGCGAATCCCGTTACGTGGTGCTGGCGCGCGAGCTGACCAAAACCTGGGAGACAATTCACGGCGCACCGGTGGGTGAACTGCTGGCGTGGGTTAAAGAGGACGAGAACCGGCGTAAAGGCGAGATGGTGCTGATTGTGGAAGGACACAAGGCGCAGGAAGACGAACTGCCTGCCGATGCCCTGCGCACCCTCACGTTGTTACAGGCCGAGTTGCCGCTGAAGAAAGCCGCAGCGCTGGCGGCAGAAATCCACGGCGTAAAAAAGAACGCGCTGTACAAATATGCGCTGGAGCAGCAGGGATAATCCGGGAAACACGCTGCAGCAAAAGAAAAACTACAGCGTGTCAGAATGAGAGGGAGGGTTATCGATCTGAATAACGCGAGCCATCCAGTAAACATGTCGTATTGTCATGCAGCCACAAAAACGAGGCCGGAATTGCAGTCGTCACGGCAGTGGTCAGGTATTTTTCAACAGCGGCCTGTTTTCCTTCTCCGGCAATCAGCAGCAATATTTCCTTTGCATTGAGGATCTCCTTCAGGCCCAGAGTGATACCGTGCGTCACGGGACGACCGGCCGATTTAAGCATGTCGTGGTGACGCGTTTGTTCATCAAGCCTGCTGATATGGCAAAACGGTTCCAGCGTGCTTCCCGGTTCGTTCAGCCCCAGATGACCGTTCTTGCCGATGCCCAATACGCATAAATCGAGACCGCCCCGGCTGGCAATCAAATCCGTCACGCGCTCGCACTCCGTCTCGTCGATATTTTCTGACTGAAAACCGATCAGCTGTTCCGGGCGTAGGCCAAGCGGTTGCACGATGTGCTGTTGCAGGAAAGATTCACAGGTGCCCGGCGTGTGTAAGGGCATTCCCACCCACTCATCAAGCTTCACGAAGGTCACGTTGCGGATATCAACATGACGCTGCTGTATTTTCTCGACCAGGAAACGATAGGTCAGTTCAGGCGTCGCGCCGGTCGCCAGGCAGATCGTCGCGTCAGGTTTGTTCTGTATTACCTGAATTAACCGTTCGCTGGCGCGATCGCTGAGTGCGTCATAATGGTCGCAGTACTGTATGTATTGCATCTGTCAGTCATCCTTTTGACGAGGGGCGCACGTACCGTCGCGCCCGTGCGGTTTACAAAATGCCAAGTGCGGAAGAGACGATAGAAAGCACAAAGGTGACGCCGATTAACAATACCGGATGCGCTTTTTTCACCCGCAGCAGGTAGTACATCAGCAGCGTGTAGCCCATCGGTAAAATGTTCGGGAAGACCTTATCAAAGAAGTCCTTTTGCAGTGCCACGTTGTGCGTGCTGTCGATGGCAAAAGAGGTCACGACATCGATATGAACGTAGGAGGCGATCAGACCGCCAATCACCGTGATCCCGAGGATCGTCGCCGAACGGGCGATCATCTGCGAGTTTTCCCTCACCTTATCAATGGCTTTTACCCCGACCGAATAGCCGACGTGAGTCCAGCCGACGCGCAGGAAAAAGATCATCAGATAGACGGCGAAGAACAGAATCGGCCCCAGTAAGTTGCCCTGGCTGGCGAAAGAGGAACAAATCCCCGCCATAATCGGCAGCAAGGTGAACCAGAAAATGGCATCGCCAATCCCGGCAATAGGGCCAAACAGCGCCACTTTCAGACCTTTAATGGTGTCGCGGTTTTCCCCTTTCTCTTCCATTGAGATCAGTAAGCCCATCAGGAATCCGACGAGGTTCGGGTGGGTATTGATAAATTCCAGATGATCTTTCATGGCCGCACTCAGACCCGGCTTATCATCTTTATAGATTTTTTTCAGAATCGGCAGCATCGCCCAGGTAAAGCCGCCTGCCTGCATCCTTTCATAGTTAAAGCTCGCCTGAAGAAGGGAAGAGCGGAAGCCAAGACGGGTAATGTCTTTTTTACTGATTTCAGATCCCATTGCTGTAATCCTCTTCATCATCATTTTTACGGGCGACAGGCTGGGGTTGCGCCTGCTGTTTAGCTTTGGCATTGAAAAATTCGTACACGGCGAAGCCCGCGCCGAGGACGGCGACCGGGAGTAGGTTGTTGACCTGGATGTAGCACACAAAGAGGAAGCCGGCGATCAGGTAAGGAATGTACTGCGCTTTGAACATCACGCGCAGCAGCAGACCAAAACCGACGGCAGGCAGAATCCCCCCCGCGACTTCGAAACCATGAGTCAGCCAGGCTGGCATGGCTTTCACCAGCGCCTGCATGGCACCCTGCGCCAGATAGGTACACAGAAACGCGATAATGGCGTATGAGCAGGCGACAATCAGCGTTGTCAGCCAGTTCAGACGTGCAAATGCGCGGGTATTGGCTTCTTTCGCGCAGTTGTCGGCCCTGGACATGAACAGGGAGAAGGCGGAATAGAAGAACAGAATCACATATTGCATCAGCAGGCTGAACGGCAAGCCGAGGCCGATGGCGGTTTTGGCATCCACGCCGGTAGACCAGGCGATCACCGTGGTCATCAACCCCGCCATGATGGGGTTTGGCGGTTGTACGCCGCCGGCGGGCGTCAGACCGGCAAAGGCCAGTTCGGTCAGACCGCCGGTGATCAAACCAATATGAATATCGCCAAGGATGGCGCCAGTGAGCGTACAGACAATTATCGGTCTGAATAAGAACAGGGCTTCCAGCCAAAAATCGATTCCCAGAAAGAAGACTAATGCAGCAAGGGATATCCCTTGTAAAAGTGTTATTTCATGCATTTTGACACCTCATGTAAATAAGTCCCTTTAATATGAAAACATTGGCTTGTTATTTACTCCGGGATCGCTTCTTTTTGATCGCCAGGGACATCCTGAATAAAAATGTTTACGCCGTGTTTCTTAATGAACTGCAGGTCCTGAAGATCCTGCTCATTGACATAAACCTTGCTGCTAATCTGCTTTTTACCTTCCGAGAAGTGCATATTGCCGACGTTCACGTCGTTGAGCGTGATACCGCCTTCGAGCAGCTTTCTGACCGTTTGCGGGGTGCGGCAAATCAGGAATATCTTCTGGTGCGGCGCGGCCTTACCGATGACATTGATGGTTTTTTCTATAGAAAAGAAACGGATGCCGAAACCGTAGGTTTCTGCGGTGATGCCCATTAATTTCTGCTGAATCTCATCCTGAGCGACATCATCATCCACGACAACCAGCAGATTGGCACCGATTGTCGATGTCCAGGTGACGCCCACCTGACCATGCACCAGTCGGTTATCAATACGCGTTAACAGGATATTTGGACTACCCATTCTTAAATCCTCACCATAAAATAATAGAATGACAGAACTTGTTGAAATATATTATTGTTACCTTAACGCATTCATGAATTTGTTCAGCGTGATGTAATCTCTTTATTCTCCCCCGCTATCTGGTCAGAAAGCGCTACCTGATATTAATCAGATAACGCTTCTGTATATGATGTTGAAACAGTATTTTTTTAAGTTAAATCGGAATCAGCCACTAATTTGTTAGCCGAACCGCAAACCGTGATTTTACTTCTCACGACCTCTTTCATCGCATCCATACCGACACGCATGTAATAGCGCGGATCGTTGCCCTGTGGGTTGTCAGCAAACCACGCTTTCACGGCATCGGCGAAGGCAATTTTCAGTTCGGTAGCGACGTTAACCTTACAGACGCCCAGCTCTATCGTGCGGCGTACATACTCGTCAGGCACATCGCTCGCACCGTGCAGCACCAGCGGAATATCCACCACTTCACGGATTTCAGCCAGGCGCTGGAAATCGATTTTCGGTTTTTTGGTGTAGAGGCCGTGTGCGGTGCCGATGGCGACAGCAAGGCTGTCGACGCCGGTCAGCTCAACAAAGCGTTTGGCCTCTTGCGGATCGGTCAGAAAGGCGCTTTCTGCATCAACGCTCATGTCATCTTCGACGCCACCCAGTCGTCCCAACTCCGCTTCTACGCTGCAATCGCGGGCGTGGCAGAAATCGACAACCGATTTCACCAGCTTCACGTTTTCCTCAAACGGGAAATGGCTACCGTCGATCATGGCGCTGCGTACTCCGGCGTTCACCTTATGGCGAATGTCGTCCAGTGATTCATGATGATCGAGATGCAGCGCCAGCGGCATACCGTAGGTGGTGGAGTAGGCGGTGCACAGCGCGTAAAGCTCCTCCAGCGCGATATGTTTAAAGGTGCCTGGCGTACCGGCGAGGATCACCGGTGATTGCATTTCGCTACACACTTCGAGGATCGCCTGGATAGTCTCGGCGTTATGAATGTTGAAGGCCGGTACGGCGTAGCCTTTTGCCTGAGCATCCTGCAGGAGATACTTCGTAGAAATGATACTCATGATCGGATCCTCTTAAGCCTGCCACGGGTGAATAACGACGCCCTGCACGACGCGGTTGACCGTACCGCTGCGGGAAGGGTTATCCGGCGTATTACCGACATTAATGGACTGGGTGAGCGCAAAGACCTGGGCATACATCAGGTAGCAGAAAGCCAGCTCGCTATCGATAAAATGACGCGCGGGGGGTAACAGAATGTGCGGGCCAGATTCGATGATGGAATCGCTTTCGGCCGCGATAGCGATAACGCGCATTGCCTGACCATCGCGACGCAGCTCCGCCAGCAGATCGAGATCGTACTGCCGTGTGTAAGGGTGGCTGGAGATGTACACCACGATCAGCGTTTCGTTATCCACCAGTGATTTCGGACCGTGACGGAAGCCGGTTGGCGAGTCGTAAAACGCGGCCAGCTTACCGGCGGTCAGCTCAAGTACTTTCAGGGCTGACTCACGCGCAGCACCCTGTAATCCACCGCTACCGAGATAGACGATCCGTTTCCAGGCACCATTGCCAAACACGCCGTGGCTGAAATCACCCAGTGACGACAGGATAGTCTGGCAGCGATCCGCGACATCGCGGAAGGTCCGGCTGTTGATGAGTTTCGGTGCGAACACCGCCAGGCAACTGGCCATCATAGTGGTAATACTGCTGGTCATCGCAAACCCGCGATCGTGCGTTTCTGTCGGCATCAGCAGGGCAAAGGCGTTATCGCTTGCAACGGCGTTCTGGTACAGGCTGCCTGCTTCATTGCAGGTGATCGAAAGGTGGTAGCACTCAGGGACGAACTGGTTTGCCAGTTCCACTGCCGCAACGCTTTCCGGGCTGTTGCCAGAACGGGCAAACGAGACCAGCAGCAGCGGATGAGCCGGGTTCAGATAATCCATCGGATTGGTGACCAGATCGGTGGTCGGTACTGCGCTGATGTTTTGCCCGGTGTGGCTGGCAAGCCAGGGCGCGATTATCTCGCCAATGAATGCCGAGGTGCCAGCCCCGGTGAGGACGATCCGCAGATCGCCTTTACGTAGCAGTGGCGCGAGAAAATTGTCGATCGCGGTACGAATCGCGTCAATGTTCGTCAGCGAGCGGATCCAACTGGCAGGCTGCTGGCGGATCTCTTCTTCAGTCCAGGTTCCGGTTGTTGCAGCAGCAGGGGTATAGGTTTCTGGCATAACGTAAGTCCTTAGTCTTGTGAATTCCACATCAGACGCTGGCAAAATGTCGCTATCTTTCGTTTCGTTTCACTTGTTCACATGATCGATTGATTAAAATTTATAGGAAAGAAATCGAAAGTTCAATAATGCAAAATGAAATAAAACGAAAAGTGTGATCGATTGTACGGAGAGGTTTTTTATCTTATTGATCTGTAATGATTCTCTGCCACCATCCAGGAATGGGGGTTTTCTTAATCGAAAGGAAAAGAAAGGCCTTACGATTCATGATCGAAGGCCAGGGAGGAAAAAAGGGTCAAAGGGGGAGGAGCTGACCCTGAATCCAAATCTGTTGTAAATGCAGTCCGCTATCGAGGGCGATCGTGCTGGCGCGTTTGCCTGGGGCTAACGATCCTGAGTGGTTCTCGATCCCCAACAGACGCGCTGGATGGAGCGAGGCCATATGGATAGCATCCTCAGGGGCGATACCTGTCAGTTCGACCATATTGCGCACTGCCGCATCAACCGACAACGTACTGCCCGCCAGGCCACCGGATGCGGTTCGCACGATACCTCCGTGCATTTCGACTTTTTCACCGCACAGCGTGTAGTTTCCGTCGGGCATACCGGCGGCCTGCATCGCATCGGTTATCAGCACCAGCCTCTCTTTTGCACAGCAGCAACAGAGCTTCATGGCCGCCGGATGGACGTGGTGTCCATCGGCGATAAGTTCCAGCCACGCCCGTGGATCGGTGAGTCCTGCGCCGACCATCCCGGGCTCCCGGTGATGAAGCCCGGTCATGCCGTTGTAGCAGTGCACGAGTCCGTCCGCGCCCGCGTCAAAGGCGGCACGGGTTTGCGCCCAGCTTGCCGCGCTATGCCCCAGCATCACCCGCACGCCCTGCTGCCTGAGATGGCGAATCGCCTGCAACGCCCCCGGTTTTTCCGGTGCCAGCGCCACCACGCGCAGGGTCTGTTGCGAAATGGCGATCAGCGCATCCAGCTCCGCAAGGTCCAGCTCCCGAAACAGTTCCGGGGGATGGGCGCCTTTATTCTGCGGTGTGAAGTACGGCCCTTCCAGGTAACTTCCCAGCACCTGTGCGCCAGCTCCACCGCCGTGATAGCGCTGAGCAATACGCTCCAGCGCGCGGTGAATCGTCTTTAGCGGCGCGGTGACGGTGGTGGGGAGCCAACTGGCAACCCCTTCACGCGCTTTGTACATCGCCAGCTTGTCGAGCGCATCCGGTTCATCGTCCATCACATCGACCCCCGCGCCACCGTGGACGTGGGTGTCGATATAGGCGGGACACAGTAGCTCGGCATCGCGCACGGTAACGCCCGCCGGAATCGGCTCGATGGCCGTGATGATGCCTTCTGCAACGCGCAACTGGTGATCGTCCAGCCATCCTTGTTCGGTGAGCAGGCGTCTGGCACGCAAAACTTGCGTCATATTCCTTCCTCGATGGGGTGCTCCTCGCGGCAGCGGCCCAGCTCATCCACCAGGCTGGTCAGGCCGCGATGTCCGCACTCCAGCGCCTGCACACGAAATGCTTCGCTGCTGAGCCCTTCGCGATCCAGCACCATCTCCAGCAGCAGTTGCAGGTTAGTACCGGTGATCACTTCCCGGCCCGGTTTCAGCATCGCAAGCGTTGAGGCGACGCGAAACGGTGTGCCGCCGAGCAGGTCGGTCAGGAAAACGATATCTTCCTTGCCGTCCAGTTGTTCAATCGCCTGCTCAAGCTGCGAGGTGAGCAGTGCGGTGGTGGAGGTTTCCGGAAAGTCGATGGCGATAAACTGCGACTGCTCGCCAAGGATCTGTTTCATCGCTTTTTCCATACCGCTGGCAAACCCACCGTGCCCCGTCAAAATAATACCTAACATCGAAGACCTCTTTGCTTTACAGGAAGTGACAGAACTTGCCGACGACACCCAGCACCACGGTGATACCGATGAGGCGCAGCGGACTCCAGCCGCGACGGACCAACCAGAACATCGTCAGGGTATAGACCAGCGGTAAAAAGGCGGGCATCAGCTTGTCGATAACGTCAGCCTGGAGCTTGACGACGGCATCACCCGCCTTGATTTCGAGCGTAGTGTTCAGGCGCACATAGGTCGCGACGAGGGCGCCGATCACCGTCATCCCGACGATAGACGCCGCGTGGCCCACTTTCTTCGTATTGGCCTTGATGAGTGGAATGGCGGCGACCCCCATACGGTAAGCATAGTGCGCCAGGCCAAAACGCAGAGCCAGATGGACCACGTTAAACAGCACAATGAAGACCACCGCGCCGAGGATGGAGCCCTGCAAGGCCAGACTGGCCCCGATGCCGCCGCAAATAGGCAGTAGCGTTAGCCAGAACATCGCGTCGCCAATCCCGCCGAGCGGTGCGCCCACGGCAATTTTGGTGCTCTGAATACTGTTAACGTCCTGCTTTGAGCGTTCCATCGCCAGGATGATGCCAATCACAAACGTCACCAGGAAGGGATGGGTATTGAAGAAACCCATGTGACCTTTCATGGCGCGCGCCAGGTCGCGTTTATTGGTGTGGATCTTTTTCAGTGCAGGCAGCAGACCATATAGCCAACCGGAAGCCTGCATACGTTCATAGTTAAACGACGCCTGCAACAGCATGGAACGCCAGGCGACCCGGTTGATATCTTTTTTGGTCAGCTCTGCGCCAATGCTCTGATCTTCATAGATGTTTTCATTTACGCCGGAAAGCAGCGTTTCTTCGCTGTCGGAAACAGTCGGAAGAGTTTGTTGATTAGATGCCATCTTCGAATTCCTCTTTCTGGGCCGCAGGTTGGGTCGGTTCAGGTGATTTACGCAGCAGGTCGATCAGCGCCATGGCCAGCGCCGCGGCGGCGATAGCCAGTACCGGCAGCTTGAGCCAGGCGGCCCCCACGAAACCGATGATAAAGTAAGGGATATAGACGTTTTTCATCATGATTTTCAGCAGCACGGCAAAGCCGATGGCTGGCATGATGCCGCCCGCGACGCCGAGGCCGTCAATCAGACGTTCCGGAAGGACATCAATGGCTGTTTTCGCGTGCTCTGCACCGAAGTAAATCGGCAGGAACGCGCAGAGAAAATAGAAAATCCCCAACGCCAGTAACGCCAGATAGTTAACCCGTTCAATGCCGGCAGTATCGGCATTCGCCGCCATGCGATCGCAGCGGGACATCACCCCTGACATCACGGAGAACAGGAACGTAATCCCCATCTGTACTGCCACAGCAAACGGCACGGCAACGCCCACGGCGACATCCGGTTTCACCCCTGTCGTAATGGCGAACGTCGTACCCACGATGGTGCCGATAATGACGTTTGGCGGTTGCGCGCCCGCCAGCGGGGCGAGCCCCATCCACACCAGCTCCAGCGTACCGCCGGTTAAAATACCGGTATGCAGATCGCCCAGAATCAGGCCGACCAGCGGCCCAAGCACCACCGGGCGGTGCATGTGTGTTAATCCGTTGAACATATCCAGGCCCGCAATAAAGGCGAGGATACCTAATGCAAAAGCCTGTAACAGACTAATTTCCATGGTGAAGGCCTCAGATGAGTTTAAAGAGATCCTGCGCGGGTTCTGTCGGAACGCCCTGAACGAAGCATTCCACCCCGGCGGCTTTCAGGCCGTTAAACGCCGTAATATCGGTCGTGTCGACAGAGACCGTTTTGGCAATCTGCTGTTTGCCATTGGCGTAGTGCATATTTCCTACGTTGACTCGTGTAACAGGAACCCCACCTTCGACCAGCCTGAGGAAGTCGGTGGGTGATTTGCAGACCAGCAAAATCTTCTGTCGGTCAGCGGCGCGGTGAATGTTGTCGATCACTTTTTGCAGTGACCAGAAACGTACGGCGATCCCTTCCGCCAGCACCATCTCCATCAGGTTTTGCTGCACGGTGTCTTCCGCCACCTCATCGTTGGCAACCAGCACCAGATTTGCCCCCGCAAATCCGACCCATTGCACCCCGACCTGGCCATGAATGAGCCTTTCGTCGATACGGCTGAGTACAATATTTGGCATAGCGTATTCCTCTTTTTGTTATTTGTTCTGGGACGTTACGCCCTGGCAGGCGGCATGGTACTGCTGCAGTATGTCCTGAATGTGGTTGATGATGAGTTCTCGCGGTGTGGCATTGAGATCTCCCTCGCGCACTTTTACGTACTGTAACGGCATATACTGGCTAATGAGCGGCAGTGGAATCGGCTCATCCGCCAGATTGCGCACCAGTCGTTCAAATGCGTCATCAATCTGGCTGTCTGGCCAGTAGTAACGAACACGATCGGAATAGCTGTAGCCGCGCGCCAGACGACGGGTGTTGCCATCGCCGTGGTAGTGACTCTGCCAGTATTCCGGACGATCGAGCATGACGCTCTCAAGGACATGACGCAGGTCGGAACAGGCTTTTGCCGGGAGCAACTCTTCTTCAATGGCGGCCAGCGAGAACAGCGCTTCGCGCAGGGCGAAGGTCAGGGCCGGGCCGACTTTCAGGATGGCAAAGTGATCTTTCACTAACTGGCGCAGTGACTGCGGCGTTTGATAGTCTGTGGAGTGCGCTTCAAAGACCAGCGTGTCATACGCCTCTACCATCTTGCTTAACGCGACGGCTTTCTGCGGTTGATAATCAATGATGTGGGTATGGTCGAACTCAACGCCGGGTTGCACCACCAGCGCGATGATGCGCGGCCAGACATCGTCGAGTCCCTGTTTTTCAAAGGCGTGACGATGGGCTTCCAGCGTTGCGCGCGCGGCCTCGGGCGTGGTCACTGCCAGTTCGGTTAACGTCTCATGGGCACCGCCCGGTACCGGCACTTCAGTGCCAATCACATAGACGAGATCCGACTCACCAAAGTGGGCGATGCAGGTCTCTTCGGCTATTTTCGCCAGGCGCGCGGCGCGTTCCGCGACGATGGCATCGGTCAAGGGTACGGGATCGCCCTGGCAGGACATGCTGCAGTCGAGGTGGATTTTTTTGAATCCAGCGGCGACATAGCTTCTGATCAGTTCATCGGCATGGGCCATTGCCGGTTCTGCGGCCAGATTTTGCCAACGGTTGGGACCGAGGTGATCCCCCCCCAGAATCAATTGTTCCTGAGGGAAGCCAAGCGAGTCAGCCAGTTGGCAGACAAAATGGCGAAAATCGGTTGGGGTCATGCCTGTATAACCGCCAAACTGGTCAACCTGATTCGAGGTTGCTTCAATCAGCAGCGGCGAGTGATTTGCCTGCGCGTAACGTATTGCGGATTCCAGTACCAGCGGATGCGCGGAACAAACGGCGTAAATTCCGATTGCCTTACCTCGTTTATGCTGCTCCACCATATCAGTCAGATGTTTCACTTTCCTCTCCAGATCGGGTAACTGCGACTTGCAATCTTTCGTTTTGTTTCAATTGATACTGCATCATGGTCTTATAAAAATAAAACGAAAGATAATAGTTTTCCGATCTGTTTCACAAAAGAAACATAATGAAAGCATTCAGCCGACATTTTCACCCTTCCGGGCGGTTTTTTTCGGCTTGCATTCCGATAAAAGAAAGGCGTTAATAGGCAAAACGAAATGAAACGAAAGAATTAGCCAAAGGATTTCTTATGAGCAATACCGATGCTTCTGGAGAAAAGCGGGTGTCAGGCACCAGCGAAAGACGTGAGCAGATTATCCAGCGGTTGCGGCAGCAAGGAAGCGTACAGGTGAACGATCTTTCGGGATTGTTCGGCGTTTCCACGGTGACGATCCGCAACGATCTGGCGTTCCTGGAAAAGCAGGGGATCGCCGTTCGCGCCTATGGCGGCGCGTTGATTTGCGACAGTAATACGCCGGGCGCGGAGCCTTCCGTCGAAGATAAAAGTTCATTGAACACGGCGGTGAAACGCAGTATCGCCAAAGCGGCCGTGGGGCTTATCAAACCGGGTCACCGCGTGATCCTGGACTCCGGCACGACGACGTATGAAATTGCGCGCCTGATGCGTCAGCATACCGATGTGATAGCGATGACCAACGGGATGAACGTCGCTAATGCTTTACTGGAAGCGGATGGAGTGGAGCTGCTGATGACCGGTGGTCATCTGCGTCGGCAGTCGCAGTCGTTTTACGGCGACCAGGCCGAACAATCGTTGCAGAATTATCACTTCGATATGCTGTTTCTGGGCGTCGACGCCATTGATTTAGAGCGGGGCGTCAGTACCCACAACGAGGACGAAGCCCGACTGAATCGCCGGATGTGTGAAGTGGCGGAACGGATTATCGTGGTCACCGATTCCAGCAAATTTAACCGCTCGAGCCTGCATAAAATTATTGATACTCAACGTATTCATACCATCATCGTCGATGAAGGCATCCCGGAAGAGAGCCTGAAGGAGTTTCATCGCAGCGGCGTTGAGGTCATTATCGTTTAGGTGGCGTCGTTAAAATTCAAAATTGTGATGTCCTTCAATTAAACAAAAAGAAAAATGTCAGCGGGTTTTTTACGAACCCGCTTTCGTTTTTTCACTGATTTTTCGTCCCAGTCTCCCGCTCACCTGTCCTGCACGCTTTTCGATCTTTCGCCTTTCCCATTTTCGGTTTAGATAAAACGAAAGAAAACGAGGTGTTTTTGCCAAAATCCGCGCTGTAGACGTGTTCACAAATTCGCCTTAAGTCTTCTGATTTAATATATTTAAAAGAAAACGAAAGCGATAAATCGCTAAAACATAACAACATGCAATGGAGCAAAAGCAATGCTGGATAACTTAAGACGTCGCGAGCAAATAATTGACCTGTTATGCGATCAAGGCAGCGTTCGTGTCGAACCCCTCAGTGTGCATTTCGGCGTCTCAAGCGTCACGATCCGCAATGACTTACGTTATCTCGAGCAGAAAGGCTGCGTCATGCGCTCCTATGGCGGAGCCGTGTTAAATCAACATTTTGCCCTCGATCGTCCCTTGCAGGATAAAGATCGACTGAACCGCGATGTGAAATCGCGCATTGCGGAAAAGGCGGCCAGCTTTGTGAAAGATGGTGACACGTTGATTCTTGATTCCGGTTCGACCACTACGCTTATTCCTCCGCTGCTGAAAAGTCGCCGCGATCTGGTGGTGATGACCAACGCGCTGAACATTGCCTGGGAACTGGCCAATTTTGAACGTGTGGATGTCATGATCCTGGGGGGAAATGTCAGGCAAAGCGTTTACTCGCTGTATGGCCCTTCGGCGGAACATCAGCTCAGACAGTATCGGTTTGATAAGCTTTTTTTGGGCGTCGATGGATTTTGTCTGGAAGCCGGGATCACCACGCCGCATCCGGGAGAAGCGCACCTTAACCAGGTGATGTGTCAGGTGGCGCAGGAGGTCACGGTGGTGGCGGATTCCAGTAAGTTCGGCCGCAAGAGTTTTTGCATGATCAGTGAAATCAACGGTATTGATCGGGTGATTACCGACAGCGGTATCCCGGCGCATTACCATCAGGCGCTCAGCCAGATGGGGGTGGATGTCGTTATCGTGGATGAATAAGGGACGTCGCCGGCAAAACGCGTTTTTGCCGGCGACGTCTTAGTGCATCAGCGCATCCTGTTCGACCAGCAACAGAGCAGCACCGCGTACGCCGCTGGACGCGCCATGCACGGCCGGGAAGACGTTAGCGGGAGCCAGTCCGGGGAAGAGGTAGCGCGACATGGCACCCGGCAGTAGGGTGTAAATTTCCTCAATGTTGGAGACACCTCCCCCCAGAACAAAGGCGTCGACGTCCAGAATGAGCTGCAGTTGCGCCAGCGTACAGCCCAGCATATCAATCCACGCCTCAACGGTGGCGACGGCGCTGGCGTTGCCATGACGGTAGTTTTCCAGCAGCGTCTCCATTTTGAGCTGCTCACCGCTTAAGTGCTTATGCAGCCAGAGTAAACCGGGCCCGGACTGGTAGCGCTCCAGACAGCCCTGTAGGCCGCAGCCGCACTTGATTTCCGGCAGGTTATAGCGACGCATAAAGGTGGCGGGTAGCGGTAGATGGCCAAACTCGCTGGCCATCCGATTGCGCCCACGATATAACTGCCCGTCGATCACCAGTCCTCCCCCCATGCCGGTGCCGATAATCGCACCAAAAATTCGTGAGAACTGACGAGCCTGATGAGTATGCGCTTCCGACAGCGCGAAGCAGCAACAGTCATTATCCAGCGCCACCGAGCGGTTGAGTCGATGCGCCAGATCGTTCATCACCTGACGCCCGGTCAGGCAGGGGACATTCGACGACAGCAGCTTTCCGGTATGCCTGTCCATCAATCCGGGCATGCCAATACCGATTTTGCCCTGCATCCCCGTTGCCCAGTCGGCTGTATCGATAAGCGAGGTAAAAGTCGAGAGAAAGAGTTCGTAATCCTGAACCGGCGTGGCCACGCGCTTGCGCCAGCAAACCTGCATTTCCTTATCAAAGGCGACAATTTCAGTTTTTGTGCCACCAATATCAACACCGTAAAACATGCCACATCTCCTCGAACTTCACAGTGTAACCAGACAGTTTTCCTTGCGAGCGCGCTCTGCGGCAAAGACCATTAAGTGACTTTCCAGTGCTTCATCGGGGCCGGAGAGAATCATACTTTGATCGCCCGCTATCACGGCGTGAATAAAGCGATCCATCAGATAGTAGTCACCGCCGCCGTGGCCTCCCATTTGGGTTTGTGTGCCTGCGGCGATCTCTTCGATCGCGTAGACCGTCTCGCGGTCCGTCAGGAAATCAAACACCCGGATCTGCTCGCCATTGCCCTCGAGATAACCTTTCGTACCGAAAAGCCGCGTCTTTCGATCTTCCATGCGGGTAAAGGCGGTCATGGTGAACGTGACGGTTTGTTGATGGGCGAAGCGCAAGTTGACCACCTGATGATCCACCACGTCGTTATCACAGCGATAAACGCAGCGGCCATACGGCCCCTCGCGCAGCGCCTGGCGGACGTTTTCCTCTGTGGGATCCGCCGTCAACACGCGACGGAAATGCGGCGTGCATTTGTGATCCTCGCCAAGATAAATTTTGCAGGCTGACCAGGGGCAGGTCGCTTCAACCTGGCAATCCAGGCAGCGATCGGCGGCACCCTCCGGCTGGTTCTCCTTCACGAAATGGCTCAGGTTGCCAAATGAGGTCACATCCTGACAGTGGTCGCCCATGATGTAGCGGATCCAGTCCATATCGTGGCAGGATTTTTGTAGCAGCATAAACGACGATTCCGCTTCATTACGCCAGTTACCGCGCACGAAAGAGTGCGCCTGGTGCCAGTAACCCACCGGCTCGAGATGCTGCATGCTGACAATATCGCCAATCACCCCGCTGTCGAGCAGGGACTTGAGTTTCTGCGTGTAGCGGGTGTAGCGCAGAACGTGGGCGACACCCAATAAAACGTTGTTGCGCTTCACCGCAGCAATGATGGCGCGACAATCTTCCGGCGTGGGGGCGAGAGGCTTTTCCAGCAAAATATGATAGCCGAGGTCGGCAAACGCGATGGCAGGCTCTTTGTGCATTGTATCCTGAGTGCAGATCAGCACGACGTCTGCCATTCGCGGACGAGCCGCCGCCGCTTTCCAGTCGTTAAAGATATTTTCCTGCTCAATATTATGCTGAGCGACAAATTGTTGGCGATACGCCTCTCTGGGCTCTGCCACGCCGACAACCTGCATACGGTCCGGATGTTCAAGCGCGTAACGAGAATATATTTCGCCGCGCGCGCCTGCGCCAACCACTAATACGGTCACTTTCTTTGCACACATATAAACCTCTCATTTTGCCCTCGCCTGAATTCGCGTTGTTCTGCGTCGTGGGGCATGAAAAAACAAACGGATATTTTTTGCGCCAGCCAATGACGTACGCGACATCAGGACCTGGCTAAATTTTCTTCATCCTGCTTGTCGAATAAAAAAGCGGCGTCAAGATTGAATTTCACCTTGATCGATTCGCCGGGGAGAGGGTTCCAGTCCGGTGACGAATTGACTCGCAAGATCATTAGCTGTGCGCCGATATTGAAATGCAGGAGATCTTCATTGCCCATTCTTTCCACGTTGGTTACCCGGGCGTCGAACGCCGCAGGATCGTTGTGCTGCGCCAACTGAATCGCCTCTGGCCGGATGCCAAACCAGACGCTGTCGTGCGGATACTCCACCAGTTGGGAGGCGAGTCGTGCGGTTAAGGGCAGGATCAGCGCATCATCCAGACGGAGTCCGCGCGTATCGGGATCGAGTGCCAGGAGATGAATATTCATTGCCGGGTTACCGATGAAACCCGCTACGAATTTATTTTTTGGCTGATGGTAGATATTGCCCGGGGTGTCGACCTGCATAATCCGTCCGCCGTTGAGTACACAAATGCGGTCTCCCATGGTCATTGCTTCAATCTGATCGTGGGTGACATACACCATCGTCGCGTTCACGCCTTCGTGACGCAGCTGGCGATGAAGTTCCGTCAGGCGCACGCGCATCGACACGCGCAGTTTGGCGTCGAGATTGGACAGTGGCTCATCAAACAAAAACACTTCAGGCTTACGAACAATGGCCCTGCCAACGGCCACGCGCTGACACTGTCCCCCTGAAAGCTGACCGGGCTTTTTGTCGAGTAGCGTTTCGATTTCCAGTTTGCGCGCGGCATCCCGTACGCGAACATCAATCTCCTGCTTGTTCATTTTGCCCTGCAGGCTGAACGCCATATTTTTGTAGATAGTCATGTGGGGATAGAGGGCGTAATTTTGAAAGACCATCGCCACGCCGCGCTCTTTTGGCAGCAGATCGTTGACGCACCGTTTGCCAATTGAAATATGACCCTGAGTAATATCTTCCAGTCCGGCGATCATGCGCAGCAACGTTGATTTTGCGCAGCCGGACGGCCCGACAAAAACCATAAATTCGCCATCATGAATTTCAAGATCAACGCCATGAATCGCCTGGAAGCCATTCGGATAGATTTTGCCTACTGACTGTAATTGAATGCCTGACATAACAATGCCCCTTATCCTTTAATTCCGGCACCGGCGATGCCACGAATGAAATAGCGCTGGAAGAAAATATAAAGTAACAACATGGGGATAATCGCGAGTAACGCCCCAGCCATGAGCATGGGGTACTCCACCCCTGAACGGCCGGAAAGCGAGGCCAGTCCTACTGGCAGCGTCATTTTGTCCATCGACGTATTGACGATGAGCGGCCACATTAAGTTATTCCAGCTCCACAACCCGTTAATAATGACGCAGGCGATAAGCCCGGGTTTAATCAGCGGCAGCATGATTTTGAAAAAGATCGTTAAGTGGTTATATCCATCCATAATTGCCGCTTCTTCCAGTTCTTTCGGTACGGACAGAAAAAACTGACGCAATAAAAAAGCGCTATAAATACTGAATAACCCCGGCAGCACCAGACCGGGAATCGAGTTCAGCAGGCCTATTTTTTCGATCGTTAAAAACTGCGGGATCAAAAAGATCTGTCCGGGGACCATCAGAATCGAAATGCAGAGCATAAAGAGGATATCGCGCCCTTTAAAACGCAGGCGTGAGAAGCCATACGCCGCCATCGCGGCAATCAGCGTCTGTAAGATGACGATGACCAGCGTGGAAACGATCGAGTTAAAATAAAAGCTGCCAAACGGCATCTCATGCAAGATTTTATCGTACGCCTGAAACCCCGGATTGGCGGGCAGCAGGATTGGCGGAAAGGCAATACTTTCCGCCTGGGTTTTAAACGAGGTGATGACCATCCAGAGAAAGGGAACCACCGTGACCAGCGTTGCCAGGATCATCAGGCCATAAATCAGCCATTTATCACGTTTTGTCATGAACATAGTGGTTGCCTTACTGTGCCTTAAGCCGTTTGCCTATCCATACTTGCAGCAGGGTCAGTACCATCGTGATAACGAAAATCACCACGGCAATCGCTGAGGCGTACCCTTTTTCATGGTAGATAAAGGCATATTTATAAAAGAGATAAGCGATGGTCATGGTCTGATCGTCCACCATGGAAGAACTGCCAAACAGCAGATACACCACATCGAATATTTGCAGCGTTTCGATAAACGAGATCACCAGAACAAAGAACAGCGTCGGGATCATCAACGGCAGGGTAATTGACCAGAAGCCGCGCAGTTTACTGATGCCATCCAGAGACATAGCTTCATAGATTTGCCTGGGGATCCCCTGCAGTCCGGCGAGCAGAATGATCATCTTCAGGGCGATAGCCGACCAGATAATGACCAGTGACGCGCTCAGACGGACAATATCCGGATCGGACAGCCAACCGATGGCAGGGATATCGAAATAGGCCAGGATCTGATTGAGCAAACCGAAATTACGGTTCATCAACCACTGCCAGACCATCGCAATGGCGGCTGGCATTGTGACGGCCGGAAGAAATAACAGCGTGCGGAACAACCATTGACCGCGAATCGCCTGGTTTAAACCAATGGCCAGCAGTAAAGACAGTACCGTGATCGCCGGTACACAAATAAAGACGTAGGCCAGCGTGTTAAATATGGCTGAGCGGAATTCATCATCGCTGAATAAATTAATGTAATTATCCAGACTGATTGTCGTCCAGATCTGAAATTCGCCCAGATCGGTAAAACTGTAAAATACGTTCTGGAAGAACGGCGTAAAGTAAAAAATAACTAATCCCGCCAGTAGCGGCAGAATCATTATCCACCCCCAGAAACGTTCTTCTTTTTCCAGTCGGGTCAGGGATTTCTTATTGGGTTCCCTGGCCGATAACGGCGGAGATGTCGCTTCATCTGAATAGCTCATACAGACTCCGGGATGCTCACTTTACAAACAATAAATGGGTTTACGCAGGAGAGGTGAGAGGGAGCCGGGCTCCCTCAATATTATTTCTGCATTTCACGCTCAACGCGTTTTGCAACACCGGGCATCACTTGTTGCGGATCATTCCCCATCCAGACTTTCTTCAGCCCATCGTTAAGAATGCTATTCCATTTCGCGGTATTGGAACCAGCAGTGGGATATTTATGGGAAAACGCCAGTGAATCGATATAGGCGGAGACATCGATATCCTTAAAGCCTTCAGCCCACGCTTTGGCGACTTTCTGATTGGCCGGAATCACCACTTTACCCGCGGCCAGCGTTTGCTGGGCATGTTCAGAACTCATAAATTCAATGAACTTCCAGGCCGCTTCTTTATGTTGGCTTTTGGCCGACATGGCGAATGCCAGGCTATGCGAGACGCCAGCCTGTTCTGCCATTTTGGGCATCGGGACTACGCCAATATGATCTTTGATCAGTTCGTTTTGTGAGAAGGGTAGCGCCCACCATGAGCCCGCGTAGACCATTGCGACTCTGCTGGACTGGAAGACATCGGATGCTTCCATTTCACCTGGGGGCTGGATCAGTCCCGCTTTCAGCATACCCTGAACGTCGCGATACACCGCGATCGCGTTGTCATTGGCAACATCCGTTTTACCCTCGGGCAGGACAATCTTATCGCCGGCCTGTAACAGCAGGTTAAAATAGCTGTCCTGACCGCTGCTGAATTCCATTGCCAGTGGATAAGATTGTTGATCCAGTTTTTTACGTAGCTGTTCTGATTTCTGTTTTAAATCGTCCCACGTCCAGTTTTTATCGGGATAAGCCACGCCCGCCTGATCAAACATTTTTTTGTTATACCAGACGGCAATGGCGTCGATATCACGAGGTATAGCGTATTGTTTTGACTGGAACTGATAAGCATCGACGGAACTTTTCACAAAGTCATCAAGGTTGGGCGATGATTTATCTTTTAAATAAGGGGTCAGTGGTTCCAGCATACCGTTTTTAACGTACTGCTGAAAATTCGGCATATTCATCCAGAATACATCCGGCGCAACATTTCCCCCGACCGCTGAACTGAGTTTTATGAAATATTGATCATAAGGCGTTAACTCGATTTCAACTTTCACACCGGGGTTATTTTTTTCAAACTCATTAACCAGTTGCTGTTCGCCGGGAAGTTGATTTCGATCCCACAGCGTGTAGCGTAATTTAACGGGTTTATCTGTCGTCTGACCTTCAGCACTGGCGATAGCCGGTGCCGTCAGTAAACATGTAAAAAGGCATGCCAGGGTGACATTATTCTTATTTAAGTTATACATAACTTCCCTCTTTATTCGGGTCAGAATGTCGGTGAGGTAAATTACAGAAGCCATTGAATATTCTGTTTAACAAAGGGGAAAGTCAAAGGGGGAAAAATGAGGGGATTATCGCATTAAAACCGGTGGCGCTTTCGGTAGGTTTCTCTTTTATCAAAACGAAAAGAGGGCAGAAAGGGAGACTTCAGGTGTTGCGCTTTCTTTCAACAGCTTAGGATTTTTCTACCGGTGAAAATCGAAAAATGTCGGGTGAAAAATTAACCTTCAAAACTGCGAGCACTATCACTTTATCTTTCGGGGACGGGAAGAAAAACGGGGAGCACTCCCCGTTTTCCCGGTTGCTTTCGTTTCGAAAATATCAGGTCACTGGTGCCGGGTTAAACACCGCCAGCTGGTTGTGTAGTCCCCATTGGTCGGAGAAGGTTTTTTTACGGCCGCTGGCGACATCAAGAATAAACTCGAACAGCTTCTGGCCGACGTCCTCAATGGTCTCTTCGCCTGTGGCGATGGTGCCCGCATTGATATCCATTAAGTCGTACCAGCGGTTTGCCAGTTCAGTACGGGTCGCCATCTTAATGACCGGCACGGCCATCAGGCCATATGGGGTGCCCCGACCGGTGGTGAACACTTGCACGGTGATCCCGGAAGCCACCTGTTGTGTGCCGCAGACAAAATCGCTGGCTGGTGTCGCAGCATAAATCAGACCGCGTTTGGTCGGACGCTGGCCCGGAGAGAGCACCTCGACAATCGCGCTTTTGCCGGATTTCGCAATTGAGCCCAGCGCTTTTTCCACTACATTCGCCAGACCGCCCTTTTTGTTACCCGGAGAGGGGTTAGCGCTGCGGTCAGTTTTCCCCATATCGAGATAGTTATCGTACCAGGCCATCTCTTCCAGCAGACGTTTACCGACCTCTTCGTTGATGGTGCGAGGCGTCAGCAGATGAATCGCGTCACGGACTTCGGTGACTTCAGAGAACATCACCGTGGCCCCGCAGCGTACCAACAGGTCAGAGGCATAGCCCACCGCCGGGTTTGCCGTCACGCCGGAAAACGCATCGCTGCCGCCGCACTGCATTCCGACGACCAGTTCAGAGGCCGGGCAGGTTTCGCGCTGGCGCAGGTTCAGCTTGGCCAGATGGCGCTCAGCAACCTGCAGGATATCATCGACCATGGAGCGAAAGCCCACGTGCTTCTCGTCCTGCAGGCTGACGATGCTGGCGCTATCTACCGGAATACTTTGCACATCGTCCGTGCCTTCCAGCAAACGTTCCGGCTGTAGTTTTTCACAGCCCAGGCCAATGACCATCACTTCACCGCCAAAGTTTGGGTTCAGTGAGATGTTATGGATAGTACGGATAGGTACCACCGCAGCAGGGGCGTTAATTGCCACGCCGCAGCCGTACAGGTGGTTAAGTCCCACCACGCCATCGACGTTCGGGTATTTAGGCAGCAGATCGCGCTCGATGATTTTGACGACGTAATCCACCACGCCCGCCACGCAGTGCACGCTGGTGGTGATGCCGAGCAGATTCTTGGTGCCCACGCTGCCATCGGCGTTGCGGTACCCTTCAAAGGTATAGCCTTCCAGCGGCGGCAGTGGTTCCGGTACTTTGGTCGCCAGCGGCAGGGTATTCAACGGCGGGGCTTTCGGCAGCTCAACCATGGATTCATCAATCCAGCTTCCACGCGGAATGTCGCGCACGGCGTAGCCGATCACTTCACCATAACGTACGATTTCGCCATGAACCGGAATATCCACCAGCGCGACTTTATGTCCCTGTGGAATATGCTCAATAAGCTCCAGTCCATCCGGGAAACGCGTCCCGGCTTTCAAACCATTGTCATTAACAATGATCGCCACATTATCTGTCTCGTGGACCTTTATATAAAATGCGCTCGGCGATTCTTGTCTGATTTCGATGTTGGCCATTGTCCAGTATTCTCCAGCCGGGGGTGATATTAATATAGAGGGTTCTACGAATCTGATTATTAAAATAAGGATGTCCTGTCGTGAAATAAGGATGTCAGGAGTTCAAAATTAAGAATGTGATCCAGATCACTCGTTATGGTGAAAGCCCTGCTATCAGGGGTAGTAAAGCGTAAATATGTGCATCAGCGCCCAGCGTTATGTGCATATGCTCAAGATATTATTTGTAATGGGAATTGTTAGTGAGCATCTGCACAATGCTTAATGCTTCCCGCCTGATTATACTGAATCACGAAATGAGTATCTGCATTAATTAATAAGCGATAGCGTCTGTCATCAATAAATAATAATAAATATGTCTGCTTAAGTTCCTGAGGTAAATAAAATGATCCTGGATACAGTTGAAGAAAAAAAGAAAGGTATGCATACACGCTATTTAATTCTGCTGATAATTTTTATTGTCACAGCGGTTAACTATGCGGACCGGGCGACGCTATCCATTGCCGGAACCGAAGTCGCCAAAGAGTTGCAACTGAGCGCCGTGTCAATGGGTTACATCTTCTCTGCATTTGGCTGGGCCTACCTGCTGATGCAAATCCCTGGCGGCTGGCTGCTCGATAAGTTTGGCTCGAAAAAAGTTTACACCTACAGCCTGTTCTTCTGGTCGTTGTTCACCTTCCTGCAAGGCTTCGTGGATATGTTCCCGCTGGCCTGGGCGGGAGTTTCGATGTTCTTTATGCGCTTTATGTTGGGTTTCTCGGAAGCGCCTTCGTTCCCGGCAAACGCCCGTATCGTCGCGGCCTGGTTCCCGACCAAAGAACGTGGAACCGCGTCGGCCATCTTTAACTCTGCTCAGTATTTTTCACTGGCACTGTTCTCGCCGCTGCTGGGCTGGTTGACCTTTGCCTGGGGCTGGGAGCACGTCTTTACCGTGATGGGCGTCATCGGGTTTGTCCTGACGGCGCTGTGGGTCAAACTGATTCATAACCCCACTGACCACCCGCGGATGTCCGCAGAAGAGTTGAAGTTCATCTCTGAAAACGGTGCGGTCGTGGATATGGACCACAAAAAGCCTGGCAGCGCAGTGGCCAGTGGTCCGAAACTGCATTACATCAAGCAGTTATTGACCAACCGCATGATGCTCGGCGTGTTCTTCGGACAGTATTTCATCAACACCATCACCTGGTTCTTCCTGACCTGGTTCCCGATTTACCTGGTGCAGGAAAAAGGGATGTCGATCCTGAAAGTGGGTCTGGTGGCTTCGATTCCGGCACTGTGTGGTTTCGCCGGCGGCGTGCTGGGCGGTGTGTTCTCGGACTATCTGATTAAGCGCGGTTTTTCTATCACCGTTGCACGTAAGCTGCCAATTGTGCTGGGAATGCTGCTGGCCTCCACCATCATTCTGTGCAACTACACCGACAACACCGCGCTGGTGGTGACGCTGATGGCGCTGGCCTTCTTTGGTAAAGGATTTGGCGCTCTGGGCTGGCCGGTTATCTCGGATACCGCGCCGAAAGAGATTGTTGGCCTGTGCGGCGGAGTATTTAACGTCTTTGGCAATGTGGCATCCATCGTAACGCCACTGGTTATCGGTTACCTGGTAAGTGAACTGCACTCCTTCAACGCTGCGCTGGTATTCGTTGGTTGTTCCGCGCTAATGGCAATGGTGTGCTACCTGTTTATTGTCGGTGACATTAAACGTATGGAACTGCAGAAATAATTAACGGTTAAGTGACAAGGTAAAAGTGATGAATAACGACATTTTCCCGAACAAGTTCAAAGCAGCGCTGGCTGCGCATCAGATTCAGATCGGCTGCTGGTCAGCGCTGGCAAGCCCAATCAGTACCGAAGTTTTAGGACTGGCGGGCTTCGACTGGCTGGTGCTGGATGGCGAACATGCGCCAAACGATGTCTCTACCTTTATTCCGCAGTTGATGGCGCTGAAAGGCAGTGCCAGCGCGCCGGTTGTGCGTGTACCAACCAATGAGCCGGTCATTATCAAGCGCCTGCTGGATATCGGTTTTTACAACTTCCTGATCCCGTTTGTTGAAACGGAAGAAGAGGCGGTGAATGCCGTTGCATCAACGCGCTATCCGCCAGAAGGGATCCGCGGGGTGTCCGTATCGCATCGCGCCAACATGTTTGGCACCGTCCCGGATTACTTCGCGCAGTCCAACAAGAACATCACCATCATTGTGCAGATTGAGAGCCAGCAGGGCGTGGATAATGTCGATGCTATCGCTGCCACCGAAGGCGTCGACGGCATTTTCGTTGGCCCAAGCGATCTGGCTGCGGCGTTAGGCCACCTCGGCAATGCGTCTCATCCTGAGGTGCAAAAAGCCATTCAGCACATCTTTGCCCGCGCGAAAGCGCACGGCAAGCCGAGCGGCATTCTGGCACCGGTCGATGCCGACGCACGTCGCTATCTGGAATGGGGCGCTACGTTTGTTGCCGTCGGTAGCGACCTGGGCGTGTTCCGTTCCGCCACGCAGAAGCTGGCTGACTCCTTTAAGAAATAACCACCACCGAAACAAGAGAGATTATTGATATGACTATGAAAGTTGGTTTTATTGGCCTGGGTATCATGGGTAAACCAATGAGTAAAAACCTCCTGAAAGCAGGTTACTCGCTGGTGGTTTCTGACCGTAATCCTGAAGCGATCGCTGACGTTATCGCGGCAGGCGCAGAAACCGCTCCTCACGCTAAAGCGATTGCTGAGCAGTGTGATGTCATCATCACCATGCTGCCGAACTCTCCGCATGTGAAAGAGGTTGCGCTGGGCGAAGGCGGCATTATCGAAGGGGCAAAACCGGGCACAGTGCTGATCGATATGAGTTCTATCGCGCCGCTGGCGAGCCGTGAAATCAGCGACGCGCTGAAAGCCAAGGGCATCGATATGCTGGACGCGCCGGTGAGTGGCGGTGAACCAAAGGCTATCGACGGCACGCTGTCGGTGATGGTTGGCGGCGACAAGGCGATTTTCGATAAGTACTACCCCCTGCTGAAAGCCATGGCGGGTTCCGTTGTTCATACCGGTGACATCGGTGCGGGTAACGTCACCAAGCTGGCAAACCAGGTGATTGTGGCGCTGAACATTGCGGCGATGTCCGAAGCGCTGACGCTGGCAACCAAAGCCGGTGTGAATCCGGATCTGGTCTATCAGGCGATCCGTGGCGGCCTGGCGGGCAGTACCGTACTGGATGCGAAAGCGCCGATGGTGATGGACCGTAACTTCAAGCCAGGTTTCCGTATCGACCTGCACATTAAAGATCTGGCTAACGCGCTGGATACGTCTCACGGTGTTGGTGCTCAGCTTCCGCTGACTGCGGCAGTCATGGAGATGATGCAGGCGCTGCGTGCTGACGGCCTGGGAACCGCCGACCACAGTGCGCTGGCGTGCTATTACGAAAAACTGGCGAAAGTGGAAGTCACTCGCTAATGACCTTGTGCCCGGATGGCGCGTCGCGATCCGGGCCTGGATTGTAGGCCGGATAAGTAAAACGCCATCCGGCGTTGTGCAGTAACAGGCGATCATCATGAAAATCGTAATTGCCCCAGACTCTTATAAAGAAAGCCTTTCAGCTACTGAGGTAGCGCAGGCGATAGAAAAAGGATTTCGGGAAATTTTCCCCGATGCGCAGTATGTTTCCGTTCCGGTCGCCGATGGTGGTGAGGGGACGGTTGAAGCCATGATTGCCGCCACGCACGGTTCTGCACATTCCGCTTTGGTGACCGGACCGCTGGGTGAAAAAGTGAATGCCAGCTGGGGCATGTCAGGCGATGGAAAGACCGCATTTATTGAAATGGCGGCAGCCAGCGGACTGGCGCTGGTTCCCCCCGATAAACGTAACCCACTGATTACCACTTCGCGCGGCACCGGGGAGCTTATTTTGCAGGCGCTGGACAGTGGGGCGAGCAATATTATTATCGGCATTGGCGGGAGCGCGACCAATGATGGTGGAGCCGGGATGGTTCAGGCGCTGGGGGCGAAGTTGTGTGATGCCAACGGAACTGAAATGGGCTACGGCGGCGGCAGCCTGAATAGTCTCAACACCATTGATGTGTCTGGTCTGGATCCGCGTATAAAAAACTGTGCTATCCGCGTCGCTTGTGACGTGACTAATCCGCTGGTGGGCGAGCTGGGTGCCTCGCGGATCTTTGGTCCGCAAAAAGGGGCGACGGAGGCGTTGATCCTCGAACTGGACCGCAATCTGGCTCACTACGCAGACATCATTAAAAAATCGCTGGGTGTGGATGTGAAAAACGTGCCTGGCGCAGGCGCGGCAGGTGGCATGGGGGCGGCGCTGATGGCATTCCTCGGCGCGGAGCTGAAAAGCGGGATTGAGATAGTCACCCAGGCGCTCAATCTGGAAGAACATATTCACGACTGTACGCTGGTTGTTACTGGTGAAGGGCGCATCGACAGCCAGAGTATTCACGGCAAAGTGCCGGTTGGCGTGGCGAACGTAGCGAAGAAATACCACAAGCCGGTGATTGGTATTGCGGGCAGTCTGACGCGGGATGTCGGCGTGGTGCATCAATATGGGATCGATGCCGTATTCAGCGTATTAACCAGTATTAGTACTCTGGAAGAGGCTTTTCGCGGCGCATTTGACAACATTTACCGGGCATCGCGAAACATTGCGGCGACGCTGGCGGTGGGAATGCGCAGTGCGGGGTGACAAGGGCGTGCAAACCCTCTATACTGCGCGCCGAAGCTGACCAGACAGTCGCCGCTTCGTCGTCGTCCCTTTCGAGGGAGACAGGCGGAGGGGAGGAAAGTCCGGGCTCCATAGGGCAGGGTGCCAGGTAACGCCTGGGGGGGAAACCCACGACCAGTGCAACAGAGAGCAAACCGCCGATGGCCCACGCGAGTGGGATCAGGTAAGGGTGAAAGGGTGCGGTAAGAGCGCACCGCGCGGCTGGTAACAGTCCGTGGCACGGTAAACTCCACCCGGAGCAAGGCCAAATAGGGGTTCATAAGGTACGGCCCGTACTGAACCCGGGTAGGCTGCTTGAGCCAGTGAGCGATTGCTGGCCTAGATGAATGACTGTCCACGACAGAACCCGGCTTATCGGTCAGCTTCACCTCATAATGTATAAACCCGCTTCGGCGGGTTTTTGCTTTTACAGGCTGCAACAACGCTGTTGCCTGATGGCGCTTCGCTTATCAGGCCTGCGAACGTCGACCCCGCTTCTGTAGCTCCTGTAGGCCGGATAAGATGCGATAGCATCGCCATCCGGCATGGTTTTGAGCTGCTCGCAGAATGACTGTCCACGACGCTATACCCGAAAGAAAGCGCCTTATCGGTCAGCTTCACCTCATAATGTATAAACCCGCTTCGGCGGGTTTTTGCTTTTACAGGCTGCAACAACGCTGTTGCCTGATGGCGCTTCGCTTATCAGGCCTACGAACGTCGACCCCGCTCCTGTAGCTCCTGTAGGCCGGATAAGATGCGATAGCATCGCCATCCGGCATGGTTTTGAGCTGCTCACAAATAAGAGATTTCTGGTTCTGTGAGCGGCAACACAAAACGCTGCCAGTGGTTAGTTTGTCGGGAGAAATGAAAAGCAAACGTTCTCTTAGATAAAATTACACTCTGAAAAAATGAAAAATGTCAGTGTTAATGCATTGTTGTAAATGATAACTATTTGTATGCTTATATTTAATTAATGATAAATTCAATGTTTCTTTATAAACAAATAAGGCAAAAAAACGTGATGTATAACGTTATTTATCTCAACTTATGTCCTGAGTATAATTATATTTGATAAATTACTTATTAAATTTAATGAATAATTTGGCCATTAACTGCGCGATAATTGCTTGAAATATCGTCATTCCTCATTTTTAAACCTGAGGTGAAAATAACGTGTGTTATCGCCATAAAATATTGTTATCCCCCCCTCTTTTTTTGACAAAAATCAGACTAAAGTGACATGGTATTTATGTAATTAATTGAATTTAAACAAGTTATTTATTTTATAATAACCCCTTTAAATATAGGTGAAGGCAATTTGTGAGTAGTCGCACATATCCTGCTTCACGTAATTTGTTACACTTCACGCCGTCAACAAAGTTATTAACGCAGGTCGATATGAATACGTTTGCTCTCCCAAAAACACAGCAGTTGGTGGTCTTTCAGGAAGTAATCAGAAGCGGTTCTATCGGTTCTGCGGCAAAAGAATTAGGGTTAACTCAGCCGGCTGTCAGTAAAATCATTAACGATATTGAAGCTTATTTCGGCGTTGAGTTGGTGGTCCGCAAAAATACCGGTGTCACCTTAACCCATGCCGGGCAGGTTTTACTTTCCTGGTCCGAATCCATCACCCGTGAGATGAAAAACATGGTGAATGAGATGAACAGCATGACCGACAACACGGTGGTTGATATCTCATTCGGGTTTCCTTCGCTGATTGGTTTTACCTTTATGTCCGATATGATCCAGAAGTTTAAAGAGGTCTACCCAAAATCGCAGGTCTCCATGTATGAGGCGCAACTCTCCTCATTCCTGCCAGCGATCCGCGACGGGAGACTGGACTTCGCGATTGGTACGCTCAGCGACGAAATGAAATTGCAGGATCTGCACGTCGAGCCGCTCTTTGAGTCGGAGTTCGTGCTGGTGGCGAATAAGTCCCGAACATGCACCGGCACCACCACACTGGAATCGTTGCAGAACGAACAGTGGGTGTTGCCACAAACGAATATGGGCTACTACAGCGAACTCCTCACCACCCTGCAAAGAAATGGCATCAGCATTGAAAACATCGTTAAAACTGACTCTGTTGTGACCATTTATAATCTTGTTCTCAATGCTGATTTTCTGACAGTGATTCCGTGCGATATGGCCGCACCTTTTGGTTCAAACCAGTTTATTACTCTCCCTGTAGAAGAATCGTTACCCATTGCGCGCTATGCCGCAATATGGTCAAAAAACTATCGTATTAAAAAAGCTGCTTCTGTTTTGGTTGAATTAGCCAAAGAATATTCATCTTATAAAGGTTGCAGGCGAAAGCAATTAATTGAAATCAACTAACCGATTAAATTTAATTTAATCCTTTATTCACACCATCGATCTTAATATCAGACGTTGGTTACGGCTATCTATTACTTTACTATCAGGTAAGAGGTTACAATGCACATTACTTACGATCTCCCGGTTGCCATTGAAGATATCCTCGAAGCAAAAAAAAGACTGGCGGGGAAAATATATAAAACAGGCATGCCTCGCTCAAACTATTTTAGTGAGCGGTGCAAAGGGGAAATATTCCTTAAATTTGAAAACATGCAGCGTACCGGTTCATTTAAAATTCGTGGCGCATTTAACAAACTCAGCTCATTGACGGATGAAGAAAAACGCAAAGGCGTTGTCGCCTGTTCAGCGGGTAACCACGCACAAGGGGTTTCCCTCTCCTGCGCAATGCTGGGTATTGATGGCAAAGTGGTGATGCCAAAAGGCGCGCCGAAGTCGAAAGTGGCCGCCACCTGCGATTACTCTGCGGAAGTGGTGCTGCACGGCGACAACTTCAACGACACCATCGCCAAGGTCAGTGAGATTGTCGAAATGGAAGGGCGTATTTTTATTCCGCCATATGACGATCCGAAAGTCATTGCCGGCCAGGGCACTATCGGTCTGGAAATTATGGAAGACCTGTATGACGTCGATAACGTGATTGTTCCTATCGGCGGCGGCGGTTTAATTGCAGGTATTGCTATCGCCATTAAATCAATTAACCCGACCATTAAAGTGATTGGCGTGCAGTCCGAAAACGTGCACGGCATGGCGGCGTCTTATCAGGCTGGAGAAATAACCACGCACCGAACGACCGGCACCCTGGCGGATGGTTGTGATGTTTCCCGCCCGGGTAATTTAACCTACGAAATTGTGCGTGAATTAGTGGATGACATTGTCCTGGTCAGCGAAGACGAAATTCGCAACAGCATGATTGCTTTAATTCAACGTAATAAAGTGGTGACCGAAGGTGCAGGTGCACTGGCATGTGCTGCTTTATTAAGTGGGAAATTAGATGGTTATATCCAGAACAGAAAAACGGTCAGCATCATTTCTGGCGGAAATATCGATCTTTCTCGTGTATCGCAAATTACGGGTTTAGCTGACGCGTAAATCCGGCTATTAATCTCTTCGTTGAGGATAGGATATGAGTACTACTGACAGCATTGTATCCAGCCAGACAAAACAGTCGTCCTGGCGTAAATCGGACACCACCTGGACACTGGGTTTATTTGGTACTGCCATCGGCGCCGGGGTGTTGTTCTTCCCCATCCGCGCAGGATTTGGCGGCTTAATCCCCATTCTTTTGATGTTGGTACTGGCGTACCCCATCGCCTTTTATTGCCACCGCGCGCTGGCGCGTCTGTGTCTGTCCGGGTCAAACCCGTCTGGCAACATCACGGAAACGGTAGAAGAGCACTTTGGTAAGACGGGCGGCGTGGTTATCACGTTCCTCTATTTCTTCGCGATTTGTCCGCTGCTGTGGATTTATGGCGTCACCATTACCAACACGTTTATGACGTTCTGGGAAAACCAGTTGCAGATGCCAGCGCTGAACCGCGGCTTTGTGGCCCTGTTCCTGCTGCTGCTGATGGCGTTCGTTATCTGGTTTGGTAAGGATCTGATGGTTAAAGTGATGAGCTACCTGGTATGGCCGTTCATTGCCAGCCTGGTGCTGATCTCGCTGTCGCTGATCCCTTACTGGAACTCTGCGGTGATCGATCAGGTCGATATCAGCAATATCGCGTTAACCGGTCACGATGGCATTCTGGTCACCGTGTGGCTGGGGATCTCCATCATGGTGTTCTCATTCAACTTCTCGCCGATCGTCTCGTCTTTCGTGGTCTCGAAACGTGAAGAGTACGAGAAAGATTTTGGTCGTGAATACACCGAGCAGAAATGTTCTCAGATCATCTCTCGCGCCAGCATGCTGATGGTGGCCGTGGTCATGTTCTTCGCCTTTAGCTGCCTGTTCACGCTCTCTCCGGCAAATATGGCGGATGCGAAAGCGCAAAACATTCCGGTACTGTCTTATCTGGCAAACCATTTCGCGTCCCTGTCCGGTACGAAATCGACTTTTGCCACTGTGCTGGAATATGGCGCGTCCATTATTGCGCTGGTTGCCATCTTTAAATCCTTCTTCGGTCACTATCTGGGAACGCTGGAAGGGCTGAACGGTCTGGTGCTGAAGTTCGGTTATAAAGGCGATAAAACGAAGGTGTCCTCTGGCAAGCTCAACACCATCAGCATGATCTTCATCATGGGTTCCACCTGGGTTGTTGCCTACGCCAACCCGAACATTCTGGACCTGATTGAAGCGATGGGTGCACCGATTATTGCTTCACTGCTGTGCCTGCTGCCGATGTATGCCATTCGTAAGGCACCGTCGCTGGCGAAATACCGTGGTCGTCTGGATAACGTGTTTGTCACCATCATTGGTCTGCTGACCATTCTGAATATCGTGTACAAACTGTTTTAATCCTTAAGCTCAGGATGAGCGGAGTAGTGAAATGAATGAGTTTCCGATAGTTCTGGTCATTAATTGTGGATCGTCTTCAATTAAGTTTTCAGTACTGGATGCAAATAACTGCGATGTATTAATGGCAGGCATTGCGGATGGTATTAATTCGGAAAATGCGTTCTTATCTGTAAATGGAGGTGAGCCAGTCACACTGGCTCACCACAGCTACGAAGGCGCATTAAAGGCGATTGCGTTTGAACTGGAAAAACGTAATTTAAATGACAGCGTGGCCTTAATTGGCCACCGCATTGCGCACGGTGGAAATATCTTTACCGAGTCAGCCATTATTACCGATGAGGTGATTGACAATATTCGCCGTGTTTCACCATTGGCACCGTTACATAATTACGCGAACCTGAGCGGGATTGAATCCGCACAGCATCTGTTCCCCGGCGTCACACAGGTGGCGGTATTTGATACCAGCTTCCACCAGACCATGCCGCCAGAGGCTTATCTGTATGGTCTGCCGTGGAAGTATTTCGAAGAACTGGGCGTGCGACGCTATGGTTTTCACGGAACGTCGCACCGCTATGTTTCTCAACGTGCCCATGAACTGCTAACGCTGCCCGAACAGGACTCTGGCCTGGTGATTGCCCACCTCGGCAACGGTGCGTCAATTTGCGCCGTCCGTAATGGACACAGCGTCGACACCTCTATGGGGATGACGCCACTGGAAGGGCTGATGATGGGCACACGCAGCGGCGACGTGGACTTCGGCGCGATGGCGTGGGTAGCCAGTGAAACCCATCAGACTCTGAGCGATCTGGAGCGGGTAGTGAATAAAGAGTCCGGTTTGCTTGGGATTTCTGGCCTGTCGTCTGACCTGCGGGTGTTGGAAAAAGCCTGGCATGAAGGGCATGAGCGCGCACAACTGGCGATTAAAACCTTTGTTCACCGAATTGCCCGTCATATTGCCGGTCATGCTGCCTCGTTACATCGTCTGGATGGCATTATTTTTACCGGCGGTATTGGTGAGAACTCGGTATTAATTCGTCGCCTGGTGGTTGAACATCTGGCGGTACTGGGGGTGAATATCGACAGCGACAGAAATAACCTGTCGAATTCTCATGGCGAACGCATTATTTCCACCCGTGATGCCCGGGTTAATTGCGCCGTGATCCCGACGAACGAAGAAAAAATGATTGCGCTCGATGCGATTCAATTAGGCCGCATTAATGCAGCCATGGAATACGCCTAATTTATTTGTAGTTCTGTAGAGAGATTATTTTTCATGAAGGTAGATATCGATACCAGCGATATGCTGTATGCCGAAGCATGGCTTGGCTTTAAAGGTACGGACTGGAAAGAAGAAATTAATGTCCGTGATTTTATTCAGCACAACTATACGCCTTATGAAGGGGATGAATCCTTCCTCGCTGACGCAACGCCTGCAACCACCGCATTGTGGGAAAAGGTGATGGCGGGCATTCGTATCGAAAACGCGACGCATGCGCCAGTCGATTTCGATACCAATATTACGACCACCATTACTGCACACGATGCGGGTTACATCGAGCAAGAACTGGAGAAGATAGTCGGTCTGCAAACGGATAAACCGCTGAAGCGCGCGCTGCATCCGTTTGGCGGCGTCAACATGATCAAAAGCTCGTTCGATGCTTATGGTCGTGAAATGGATCCGAACTTCGAATACCTGTTCACTGAGCTGCGTAAAACGCACAACCAGGGCGTTTTTGACGCCTATTCTCCGGACATGCTGCGTTGCCGTAAATCCGGTGTGTTGACCGGTTTGCCGGACGGCTACGGTCGTGGGCGTATTATCGGTGATTACCGTCGCGTAGCGCTGTACGGCATCCGCTATCTGGTTCGTGAGCGTGAACTGCAGTTTGCCGATCTCCAGTCGAATCTGGAGTGGGGACAGAGTCTGGAAGCCACGATTCGTCTGCGTGAAGAACTGGCGGAGCACCGTCGCGCGCTGCTGCAAATGCAGGAGATGGCGGCGAAATATGGCTGCGATATCTCTCGTCCGGCGCGTAACGCGCAAGAGGCGGTACAGTGGGTCTACTTCGCCTATCTGGCGGCAGTGAAATCACAAAACGGCGGCGCGATGTCGCTGGGCCGCACCGCATCGTTCCTCGATATTTATATCGAGCGCGACTTTAACGCCGGGATCCTCACAGAGCAACAGGCGCAGGAGTTGATCGACCACTTCATCATGAAGATCCGCATGGTGCGCTTCCTGCGTACGCCGGAGTTTGACACGCTGTTCTCCGGCGACCCGATCTGGGCGACGGAAGTGATCGGCGGGATGGGGCTGGATGGTCGCACACTGGTGACCAAAAACGCCTTCCGTTACCTGCATACGCTGCACACGATGGGACCGGCACCGGAACCCAACCTCACCGTGCTGTGGTCAGAAGCGCTGCCGATTGCGTTTAAAAAGTATGCCGCGCAGGTCTCTATCGTCACTTCGTCGCTGCAATATGAAAACGACGATCTGATGCGTACCGACTTTAACAGCGATGACTACGCGATTGCCTGCTGCGTGAGCCCGATGGTGATCGGTAAACAGATGCAGTTCTTCGGTGCGCGCGCCAACCTCGCCAAAACGCTGCTGTATGCGATCAACGGCGGTGTGGATGAGAAGCTGAAAATCCAGGTGGGGCCGAAAACCGCGCCGCTGCTGGACGACGTGCTGGATTACGACACCGTGATGGACAGTCTGGATCACTTTATGGACTGGCTGGCGGTGCAGTACATCAGCGCGCTGAACATCATCCACTACATGCACGACAAGTACAGTTACGAAGCGTCGCTGATGGCGCTTCACGATCGCGACGTTTATCGCACGATGGCATGCGGTATTGCCGGACTGTCGGTGGCGGCGGATTCGCTCTCTGCCATCAAGTATGCAACGGTGAAACCGGTTCGTGACCATAACGGGCTGGCAGTTGATTTCGTGATTGAAGGGGAATATCCGCAATACGGAAATAACGACGAGCGCGTGGACAGCATCGCCTGCGATCTGGTTGAACGCTTTATGAAGAAAATTAAAGTGTTGCCAACCTACCGGAACGCGGTACCGACGCAGTCGATTCTGACCATTACCTCCAACGTGGTGTACGGGCAGAAAACCGGGAATACCCCGGACGGACGTCGCGCCGGGACGCCATTCGCGCCGGGCGCTAACCCGATGCACGGACGCGATCGCAAAGGCGCGGTTGCCTCGCTGACTTCGGTCGCGAAACTGCCGTTTACCTACGCGAAGGACGGGATTTCGTACACCTTCTCGATTGTGCCTGCGGCACTTGGGAAAGAGGATCCGGTGCGCAAGACCAACCTGGTCGGGCTGCTGGATGGTTACTTCCATCATGAAGCACACGTGGAAGGTGGGCAGCACCTGAACGTTAACGTAATGAACAAGGAGATGTTACTGGATGCCATTGAACATCCGGAAAACTATCCGAACCTGACGATCCGCGTCTCCGGCTACGCTGTGCGCTTCAACGCGCTCACCCGTGAGCAGCAGCAGGACGTCATTTCGCGTACTTTCACCCAGGCGATGTAACGTTATCGGGGCGGTCTGCGGATCGCCCCGATTCACTATGCGTATGAAAACCTGGTCTCCACTGAACGAGTCCGAGGGTGTAAAAATGATTAGCGCATTCGATATTTTCAAACCTGGCATTGGTCCTTCCAGCTCCCATACCGTAGGTCCGATGAATGCAGGAAAACGTTTTATCGATCAACTGGTCAGCAGTGGACGCTTATCGCGCACGACGCGCATGTCGGTTGATCTGTATGGTTCGCTGTCGCTGACCGGAAAAGGCCATGCGACTGATACCGCCATTATGATGGGGTTGGCCGGGAACAGTCCGCAAAGCGTCAACATTGACGCCATCCCCGCGTTTATTGGCGAGGTGACCCGTACCGGTCGATTGCCGGTTGCTGAGGGGACGCATGTCGTTGATTTCCCGGTTGCCGAGAGCATTATTTTTCATGAAGAAACGCTACCACGGCACGAGAACGGAATGCGGATCACCGCCTGGGAAAACCAGGACACGCTGTTGAGTAAAACCTACTACTCCATTGGCGGCGGGTTTATCGTGGAGGAAGAGCGCTTTGGTCAGGCGCACGACGTAGAAACGCCGGTCCCTTATGATTTCCATTCCGCCAGAGAATTGCTGAAACTGTGTGAGCACAACGGCCTTTCGGTCTCCGGACTGATGATGCAAAACGAACTGGCGCTGCGCAGTAAGGCGGAGATTGATGCCGGGTTCGCCCAGATCTGGGATGTGATGCAGGGTGGCATTGAACGCGGGATGAATACCGAAGGGGTTTTACCCGGTCCGCTGAATGTGCCGCGTCGCGCGGTGGCGCTACGCCGTTTGCTGGTCTCCAATGACAGTCTCTCCAGCGATCCGATGAACGTCATCGACTGGATCAACATGTTTGCGCTCGCGGTCAGTGAGGAGAATGCGGCAGGCGGGCGCGTGGTGACTGCGCCAACCAATGGCGCATGCGGTATTATTCCTGCGGTATTGGCTTATTACGATAAATTCCGTCGCCCGCTGAATGCCAACTCCATTGCTCGTTACCTGCTGGCGGCCGGGGCCATCGGGGCGCTGTACAAAATGAATGCGTCAATCTCCGGGGCGGAAGTCGGCTGTCAGGGGGAAATCGGCGTGGCCAGTTCAATGGCCGCCGCGGGGTTGACTGAACTGCTGGGCGGCAGTCCGGCGCAGGTTTGCATCGCGGCGGAAATCGCGATGGAGCACAACCTTGGCTTAACCTGTGATCCGGTGGCCGGGCAGGTACAGATTCCGTGTATTGAACGCAATGCGATCAACGCGGTTAAAGCCGTTAACGCCGCACGTATGGCACTGCGCCGCACCTCTGAGCCGCGCGTCTCGCTGGATAAAGTCATCGAGACCATGTACGAGACGGGTAAGGACATGAACGATAAGTACCGCGAAACATCGCGCGGCGGCCTGGCTATCAAAGTGGTGTGCAGTTAGCTAACGCCAGAAAGCTTGTGCCATCGGGCATTTAGTTGTTTTTGCCGGATGACGGCTATCGCCTTATCCGGCCTACACGTTCATCGTTCGTAGGCCCGATAAGCTTGCGCCATCGGGCATTTAGTTGTTTTTGCCGGATGACGGCTGTCGCCTTATCCGGCCTACACGTTCACCGTTTGTAGGCCCGATAAGCTTGCGCCATCGGGCATTTCATCCATTGTCAGTCATCTAAAAGCACACTTCGGTGTGCTTTTTTGTTGTGATCTTCTTCAATGTTAGAAAAAAATAACACAGTAGTGTTTTTTAATAGAAAATATTTCTTAACTTATCGAAAATATCAGGGTTATTTTGTGACGTTTTTCTCTGAATCTGAGCGTATGCTTTTTTCCATTCTAATGACTCGCCTGCATATCCCGTACCGCGTATCGCCTTGATGCGGCACGACAAAAAATAAAAATGTACCCTACATAATGAGCGAGAGTTTTATGGAAACGGCAACGAACAGTAGTGTCATTCTCGACGCCAGCGCCCCAGCGCGCCGGGCTGGCATGACAGAGAGTGAGTGGCGGGAAGCGATTAAATTCGACAGCACCGACACCGGTTGGGTAATTATGAGTATCGGGATGGCGATTGGCGCGGGGATTGTTTTTCTCCCGGTTCAGGTCGGTTTGATGGGACTGTGGGTCTTTTTGCTCTCATCGATTATCGGTTATCCCGCCATGTACCTGTTCCAGCGGCTGTTTATTAATACGCTGGCGGAATCCCCGGAATGCAAAGACTATCCCAGCGTCATCAGCGGGTATCTGGGGAAAAACTGGGGCATCCTGTTAGGCGCGCTGTACTTCGTGATGCTGGTCATCTGGATGTTCGTCTATTCCACGGCCATCACCAACGACAGCGCTTCCTATCTGCATACCTTTGGTGTGACAGAAGGGCTTCTGTCCGATAATCCCTTCTATGGCCTGGTGCTGATCTGCATTCTCGTTGCTATCTCCTCGCGCGGTGAGAAACTGCTGTTCAAAATCTCTACCGGTATGGTGCTGACCAAACTGCTGGTCGTGGCGGCACTGGGTGTGTCGATGGTTGGCATGTGGCATCTGTACAATATTGGCGCATTGCCGCCGATGGGGTTGCTGGTGAAGAACGCGATTATCACGCTGCCGTTTACCCTGACCTCGATCCTGTTTATCCAGACCCTGAGCCCGATGGTGATCTCCTACCGCTCCCGTGAGAAATCCGTCGAGGTAGCACGTCATAAAGCGCTACGCGCCATGAACATTGCCTTCGGCATTTTGTTTGTCACCGTCTTCTTCTACGCCGTCTCCTTTACGCTGGCAATGGGACACGATGAAGCGGTTAAAGCCTATGAGCAGAATATTTCCGCTCTGGCGATTGCCGCACAGTTCATCAGCGGCGCAGGCGCCGGTTGGGTGAAAGTCGTGAGTGTCATCCTGAACATTTTCGCCGTGATGACTGCATTCTTTGGCGTCTACTTAGGTTTCCGCGAAGCCACGCAGGGGATTGCGATGAACATCCTGCGCCGCAAACTGCCTGCTGAGAAGATCAATGAAACGCTGGTGCAGCGCGGCATCATGCTGTTTGCCATTTTACTGGCCTGGAGCGCTATTGTGCTCAACGCGCCGGTTCTGAGTTTTACGTCGATTTGTAGCCCTATTTTCGGCATGGTGGGATGTTTGATCCCCGCCTGGCTGGTCTACAAAGTTCCTGCACTGCACAAATACAAAGGGGCGTCGCTGTATCTGATTATCGTCACCGGTTTGCTGCTGTGCGTATCTCCGTTCCTGGCTTTTTCCTGATTTATCCTGAAGGTTGTTGTTATGTCTGAGACGATAAAAAATCCGTTGTGGTCGCGTTTCATCCGCGCAGTACAGGAGGAGGTGAAACCGGCGCTGGGCTGTACGGAACCCGTTTCCCTTGCGCTGGCTGCGGCGGTGGCGGCCTCTGAACTGAATGGTGCGGTGGAGCGAATCGATGCCTGGGTCTCGCCCAATCTGATGAAAAACGGATTGGGGGTGACGGTGCCGGGAACCGGCATGGTTGGGTTGCCCATTGCCGCTGCGCTGGGGGCGCTGGGGGGAGACCCCAGCGCCGGACTGGAGGTGTTGAAAGATGCCTCTGCACAGGCGATTGACGATGCGAAGGCGATGCTGAAAGCCGGCAAGGTATCGGTGATGTTGCAGCAGCCCTGTGACGACATCCTGTTTTCCCGGGCGAAGGTCTATAGCCAGGACGGCTGGGTGTGCGTCACTATTGTTGGCGGTCATACCCATATTGTGCGTATCGAAACCCACACCGGCGTGAAGTTTTCTCAACAAGCGAATGCCAACAGCGAGGCGCAGGAATCGCCGCTGGCGGTGCTTTCTGAGACCTCGCTGGAAGAGATTCTGGCGTTTGTGAATACGGTGCCGTTTGACGCCATCCGTTTTATTCTCGACGCCGCCAGACTCAACGGCGCGTTGTCGCAGGAAGGGCTGCGGGGAAACTGGGGACTGCACATTGGCGCAACGATGGAAAAGCAGTGCGCGCGCGGTCTGTTGGCAAACGATCTCTCGACGGCGATCCTCATCCGGACCAGCGCGGCGTCGGATGCGCGCATGGGCGGGGCGACGCTGCCTGCCATGAGCAACTCCGGCTCAGGCAATCAGGGGATCACCGCCACGGTACCGGTGATGGTTGTCGCCGAGCACTTTGGCGCGGACGACGAGAAACTGGCGCGTGCGCTGATGCTTTCTCATCTGAGTGCTATCTATATACACCATCAGCTCCCGCGTCTGTCGGCGCTGTGTGCGGCAACAACCGCCGCGATGGGCGCTGCGGCAGGGATGGCCTGGCTGGTCGATGAAGGACGCTACAGCACGATTTCGATGGCGATCAGCAGCATGATTGGCGATGTAAGTGGAATGATTTGCGATGGGGCATCCAACAGTTGCGCGATGAAAGTCTCTACCAGTGCCTCTGCGGCGTGGAAGGCGGTGCTGATGGCGCTGGACGATACGGCGGTCACGGGTAACGAGGGGATTGTGGCGCACAACGTGGAACAGTCTATTGCTAACCTGTGCGCGCTGGCATGTCATTCAATGCAGCAAACGGACAAACAGATTATTGAGATCATGGCGCGTAAAGCGCATTAACCGGATGTTTGAGTGCCCGATGGCGCTTCGCTTATCGGGCCTACGGTAAAACACGTTTGTAGGCCGGATAAGGCGCTTGCGCCGTCATCCGGCAACGGGCCTCAGGCGATTTCGTCCTCTTCAGCTAACCGAACTTCGGCATCGGAAACAATCGCTTCCAGCTCGGTCAACATCTCCTCGTAGCCAAAAGCACGAGGAGCGGGAGGCGTCTGTGCAACGTCGGATTTGACGGTCGGGGCCTGTTTTTTCGCTTTCTTACTCATACGTAACTCCATTACCCATTACACCGGCAAATCTATCAGCAAAGCACGCAACGGCGTATCGGCAACGAGCGTTATGTTATCTTCATCACGAATAAAGGCGCCGTCGCCACAGGTCAGCGCTTCGCGCGCTTCATCGTGAGTAACGGCGTGAAAGGTGCCGTGAATCGACTGCAGGTAGGCGCGCGGGCCGTGGAGCTGAAAACTCAGCGACTCGCCCTGATTCAGCTCGATCTGGTGTACCCACGCCTGCTGGCGCAGCTGCAGGCTACCGTTCTCGCCGTCGGGTGACGCGATCAACTGCTGTTTAGCCTTTGTCAGTTTCATCTTTTGCACCAGGGCATTCTCGCGCTCAGGACAGGCGTCGAGCCACAGCTGCATACGCGTAAGCGGCTTGTCTTTGCTGACATTATGCTCGCTGTAGCTGATGCCTGGCTGGGCCGCGAGCAGTAATGCTTCACCCGCCTGGGCCTGCACATGGTTGCCTTCGCTGTCACGGTACTCAGCAACGCCCTCGAGAATCAGATTGAGCACGTCCACCTTTGGCCAGGTGCGCGGCTGAAAAGACGCGCCGGGCGCCAGCACTTCCTGATTGAGCACGCGCAGCGACGCGTAACCCAGCAGTTTCGGGTCGAAATAGTGTCCAAAGGAGAAGGTGTAACGGGCCTGCAGCCATCCGTAGTCTGCTTGTCCGCATTGTTTGGCTGTTCGGGTAGTAATCATAGTTCTTGACCTCTCTTTACTTCCTTTTATGTTAAGGGGCTGGACGCTGCATTGTTAGCCAGATATTCTGCCCGGTATGTTCAAATTTCCTGAATGAGAACGATATGGCCAAAGAAAGGGCATTAACGCTTGAGGCATTACGCGTAATGGACGCGATAGATCGCCGCGGTAGCTTTGCTGCAGCGGCAGATGAACTGGGACGCGTGCCGTCTGCGCTCAGCTACACCATGCAGAAGCTGGAAGAAGAGTTGGATGTCGTGCTGTTTGACCGCTCCGGGCATCGTACAAAATTTACTAACGTTGGGCGCATGCTGCTGGAAAGAGGGCGCGTGCTGCTGGAGGCGGCTGATAAGCTCACCACGGACGCTGAGGCGCTGGCGCGAGGGTGGGAGACGCATCTGACGATTGTGACCGAGGCGCTGGTGCCAACCCCGGCCTTTTTCCCGCTCATCGATAAACTGGCCCTCAAAGCCAATACGCAGCTTTCGGTGATCACCGAAGTGCTGGCAGGGGCATGGGAGCGGCTGGAACAGGGCAGGGCGGATATCGTGGTGGCCCCGGACATGCACTTTCGCTCGTCGTCTGAAATTAACTCCCGCAAGCTTTATACCCTGATGAACGTCTATGTTGCCGCACCGGATCACCCGATTCATCAGGAGCCGGAACCGCTGTCGGAAGTGACGCGCGTGAAGTATCGCGGCGTCGCGGTCGCGGATACCGCGCGTGAACGTCCGGTATTAACGGTACAACTGTTGGATAAACAAGCGCGCCTCACCGTCAGTACCATCGAAGACAAGCGTCAGGCGTTGCTGGCAGGATTAGGGGTGGCGACGATGCCTTATCCGCTGGTGGAACAGGATATTGCCGAAGGGCGACTGCGCGTGGTCAGTCCGGAATCGACCAGCGAGATTGACATCATTATGGCCTGGCGGCGAGACAGTATGGGTGAAGCTAAAGCCTGGTGTCTGCGTGAAATTCCAAAACTGTTTGCCAGGAAATAAACGACGCTTTTCTTCAGGATTATCATATTCGGGGCAAACCGATTGCCCCGAAGCCACTCAACGCATGTCGTTTTGTTTAGGGTCAGGTCCGAAGCGGTTTTCGCCGGGCGTGCCGTCCTGACAGCTAAAGATGATGATCACCAGCCAGCCGATGACAGGAATCACTAACAATAACAGCCACCAGGCGGTTCGATCGGTATCGTGCAGACGCCGGAACTGAACGGCCCAACTGGGTAAAAAGACGAGGATCGCGTAAATCGTCGTCAGTACCCCTTCTCCTCCGGCACGCTGCCAGCCAAACATCTTATCCAGAACGCCCAGTACGAACGCGAAGATGATGTTGACCAGAATAAACATCCAGAACTCTTTGCGGCGGGCCCGACCGCCGAAACCGACATAATTGCGTAAAACGTTTATATACCAGTCCATTTTCGCCTCAACCTTATGACAATCACTTGTTTTAAAAGCAATCAAAATAAGAGTAGTTGCGAATGATTAGATGGTAAATATTTGAATAATGAATTAATAAGGCCCCCTGAAAGGTGCCTGGAGAGTGATGACAAACCTCATCCCGATACTGGACAAGCAGAGAGCGCCTAATTAAACGCCAGGAAAATCAATTCATTGATTTTCGGCTGATAACCACAAAGAAGGAAAAACCCCGTTTTTCCTTCTTTGTCAGCGGACTGAGGCACCCTGAAGGGTACCTGGATTCACTCAGCGAAACGGCCGTCACGCCCGTGTGGTTCGTTGAGATCCTGCCACGGGCCAATGGAAATAATGCCCGTCGGATTAATGGTCTTATGGCTGCGGAAATAGTGGTTGCGAATATGGTCAAAATTGACCGTTTCCGCGATGCCCGGCATCTGGTAAATATCGCGCAGGAAACCATACAGGTTGAGATAGTCGCTAATGCGATGCTTGTCGCATTTGAAATGCGTGACGTACACCGGATCAAAGCGGACGAGCGTTGTCCACAAACGAATATCCGCCTCTGTTAGCCGATTGCCCGTCAGATAGCGATGCTGGCCGAGGATCTGCTCCAGTCGCGCCAGCGCGGTAAAGACGTTTTCTACGGCGTCGTCATAGGCTTGCTGGCTGGTGGCAAAACCCGCTTTATAGACGCCATTGTTAACGTTGTCATAAATCCAGCTGTTCAGTTCGTCGATTTTATTGCGCAGTTCAGGGGGATAGTAGTCCCCGGCTTTTGCGCCCAGCGCATCAAACGCCGTATTGAACATGCGAATAATTTCAGCGGATTCATTGCTGACAATTGTATGGTTCTTTTTATCCCACAGCACTGGCACGGTCACGCGACCGCTGTAATGGGGATCGGCGTGCAGGTAAAGCTGATACAGAAATTCGTGCTGATATAAGGTATCACCCGTGGCCGCCGGGAAATCATCGTCAAAAGTCCAGCCGTTTTCCAGCATCAATGGATTCACAACTGAGACCGAGATAAACGGCTCCAGTCCCTTGAGCTTACGCAGGATTAACGTACGGTGCGCCCATGGACAGGCGAGTGAAACATACAGGTGATAGCGGTCTTTTTCCGCAGCAAAACCGCCCTCGCCGGAAGGGCCAGGCGCGCCATCCGCGGTGAGCCAGTTACGGAATGCCGATACAGAACGTTGAAATTTTCCCCCGGTGGATTTGGTATCATACCAGGTGTCATGCCAGACGCCGTCGATCAGTTGTCCCATGATTTCTTTCCCTCAGATAGCAAAAACGAGGAGAAAATCCCCTCGTTCTTTTCATTCATTATAGAGCGTTTACCACTTTTTGTTCAGTACGCGGTCGATACTGAATGCGCCCGGACCGGTAATACCCAGCAGCAGGAAACCGCCAGCGATGGTCAGGTTTTTCATGAACATCAGCGAGTTAACGCCTTCAGCAAAGTTACTGTGGAAGATAAACGCGGTCAGCAGCGTGAAGCCTGCGGTAAACAGCGCGGTGGTACGGGTCAGGAAACCGAACAGAATCGCCAGACCGCCGCCAAACTCGAGCAAAATGGTCAGTGGCAGCAGGAATCCCGGAACGCCCATCGCTTCCATATACTGTTGAGTACCGGCGTAACCGGTGATTTTTCCCCAACCTGCGGTAATAAACAGGATTGGCATCAGAATACGCGCTACCAGTACACCAACATCTTCTAATTTTTTCATTCTTCTCTCCAGGAAACCACACAGACTGCTGATTTTGTTTTTTAGTGCAATTTCGCGGTGTTCCGCGTCATTGCTGTCGATGGAGAGAATCATAAGCGTGAAGAATGAGAATTGTTAGCAAGGAAAACTGTCAGTAATCTTCAAAAATTTTGATTTTGTAGTGGCGCGGTATTGCAGTTGCCGGATGGCGGCTACGCCTTATCCGGCCTACATATTGAGTGCGAGAGTCGGATAAGAGAAGCGCCATGCGGCGAAGTAGGGAGAGGTCGAGTGCGTAAGCCAGATGGCGGCTACGCCTTATCTGGCCAACATATTGAGTGCGAGAGTCGGATAAGAGAAGCGCCATACGGCGAAGTAGGGAGAGGTCGAGTGCGTAAGCCAGATGGCGGCTACGCCTTATCTGGCCTACATATTGAGTGCGAGAGTCGGATAAGAGAAGCGCCATCAGGCGACAGGCGAGCGCAGCGTCTTTTTGACCAGCCGCCATGCGCTCCAGAGGCCGACCCCACGCCTTGCCCAACGCACGAGCAGGTTAGGGTGGCGAATCGTCCAGACCGCCATCACGCTGCTGCCAACCAGCGCCCACGAGCGCAAACTCAGCAGCGTGTTCCAGCCGCGATCGTAAGCGCCCGTGGCTTCCAGCCAGTCACGACGACTGGCTGAAAGATCCAGCCGTTGCTGTTGGATCTCACGAAGCAGCCGGGCCTTACGTTGTGCACGTTCACCTTTACCGCTCACGACTCTCCTCCTCGAGCAATTGCCGGTCATTCGCCAGTTCATGGCGGGTATGGCGTAACAAGGTGGAGCGCCGCGCTTTGCGCAGCGTCCATATTCCGCCAATCAGCGCCAGAGCCAGCAGAACGACCGTGGTGGCGATCATCGCATTGAGCCGATACTGCGGGTCGACGGCCCAGATGATTAACACCATCAGGCTCATCAAACCAAATGCAGCGAAGAGCATGGTGAGTCCCAGCATCAGCAGGAGCTGAAAGAGGTTAGCCTTTTCTTCTTCCAGCTCGACCACTGCCAGACGCAACCGGGTTTCCACCATCTCAACGAGGATAGTGACAATCCGCTGCCCGATACCCAGAACGCTTTTCCCGGGCCCTTGTGCGTGATGAGGATCCGCCATCATTAACGACGCGACAGCAGAACGCCCAGCACGACGCCCACTGCCGCGCCAATCCCGACGCCGGTCCACGGATTTTCGCGCACATAGTCGTCAGCACGCGCAGCGGCTTCACGCGTCTGTTTGGCAATGGCATCGCCCGTTTCACCGAGGCGATAGCGGCTCTCTTTCAGCGCGCGCTCGGCTTTGCTGCGGATCTTACTCAACTCTTCTTTCGATTTATCCCCAGAGGAGTTCAGCACCTCTTCCAGCGTATCGGCCAGGGATTTCAACTCAGCGCGCAGATGTTCCGATGTGTTTTCTTTCGACATAGTATTCTCCAGGTGAGTAAGTGGTCTGATGCTTAGTAGTCGCGAGCCTCGAGCTCTTTGAGTTCAGCCCGGGCTTCCGCCAGCTTGCGCTCGCGTTTGGCAATTTTGTCCGCATCGCCTTTTTGCTTCGCTTCAGCGAGATCGCGCTGACGTTCGGCAATCTCTTCCTTCTGTTCCGCAATTTTTTCCTGATGATCGGCGCGCAGCTTGCTGTCAGTACAGTTGGCCCTGACTTCGCTGAGCGCTTTTTTCAGCCCATTAATACGGTTCTGGTTGTTGTGTTTTTCGGCGTAGCTGATTTCCCGTTGAATATCCTGCTCTTTTTCCTGGCAGAGGGTGTTGGCGTAGCTGCCGGCACTGAGAGCGAAAAGGGAAATTGCGAAAGCGATGCGGTATTTCATTCTTGAACCTTCCATTGTGACTCGTCCCCATGAATTCAGAAACGATGATCCAGTGATAAAGCGACAGGGTGACCCCATCGCCTCATTAATCATAGACATTAATCGCTGAAATCACCAAAGTGGGTGATATGATTCGGATTCCTGGAGATTACCCTACCCGATGCGGGGGCTCTCGTAAACGTGACAACCACTGGACGGCCTGATTGTTATCATCCTGTTGGGCAATGATGTAGCCGTTGGGCAGCGTTTTGTCGAGAACCGCTTTGGCTGCGGCACTCTGGGCGCTGGAATCGAAAGTGATGAGCAGAGTGTCATTCTTCGGTGTAATGCTTTTGAAACGAATACCGTTAGCGTCGAGGTGATGCCAGATCGAGAAACCGTCCGGCATGCTGGCTCCCTGGTGAACGGCACGGATCGCAAGCGTTGATTCTTGCTGACGAATCGCAGACCAGACCAACAGCGTGGCGCTTATCGCCAGCAGAAAGGCGGTACTCCAGGCCAGTTGTTTAAGCGTTATGCGCGGTTTCAGCATCCCTTACCCTCGATTCCCGTATTTCTTTTTCCACAGGACGACCAGCGAACCGCCCAGGCCAAAAACCAGCAGCACCACGGGTAACAGCATCAGGCAAGACATTAACTGATCTTCATACTTCAGGAATACCGGCGTTTTACCCAACAGATAACCCAGACTGGTTAAAATCAGCACCCACAGTAACCCGCTCATCCAGTTGAAAAATTGAAAACGGGCATTATTCAGGCCGGACAAACCCGCGATGGTAGGCAGCAAGGTACGAACAAATGCGATAAAACGGCCAATAAGCAGGGCGGAAAGACCATGCTTATGGAATAAATGGTGGGCGCGTTGGTGATAGTGGGCGGGCAGGTGCGATAACCAGTTTTGTACGATGCGGGTATTGCCCAGCCATCGGCCCTGAATATAGCTCAGCCAGCAACCGAGGCTTGCCGCCGCGGTCAGCAACAAAATGGTTTGCGGAAAGCCCATTGCGCCTTTAGCAATCAGAACGCCCACTAAAACCAGCAGGCTGTCGCCGGGCAAAAAGGCGGCTGGCAGCAACCCGTTCTCCAGAAACAGAATCATAAATAAAACAAAATACAGCATGCCAATCATGGAAGGATTGGCCAGTGTTTCAAAATCCTGCGCCCACAGGGCATGCAGTAATTGAGTCAAAAGTTCCATTCAGTATTCCAGGTCGAATTGGTTAACGTCACGCCGGGTTCAGAAGTTTGCTACGCCGCATCATTGTTAATGTTTTGCATGGTGTGCGGACGGCGCAAAGCCGCGGCCTGAACTATTCCCTGTTAAAAGTTATGAATTAAGCAAGCACTAACAAACATAAATTCGAATTGCATCTAATTGTAACAAAGGTCAACGTAGTCCGTTATAGAAATTACACGTCCGTGAAGTGTGATTCTGCTGATCGCAGGAGAGGGTGGCGAGAGGATTTACACAGGCTGACACTTTATACCTTTCGCTTACTGACAGGCGCAGCGGCGCGCCTGTCGAATCAAGAAATTTTATTTTGTTGCGTTAGCCGCCGTATCGAGATGAACCACCGGATTTTCGGCAAACAGGTAACGGTCGGCATTAAATTCAAAATCGTCGCTGGTTTCATTGAACAGCATGATTTTTGTGTTTTCGAGATGCTGCCACATCGCCAGTTTTGCCGCATGCGGGTCTTTGCGGATCAACGCCTTAAGGATTTGATCGTGGTCGTCACACCAGTTATCCACGGTACGCGCATCAATGTGTTCGTGCAGTTTCTTCCAGTACGGGTTGTGACTGCGCTGAGTCCACATTTTTTCTACGATAGCGGCCAGCGCTGAGTTCTGCGTGGCTAACGCCACCTGAATGTGGAATTGCAGATCCCATTCGGAGTCGCGGAAACATTTCTCGTTGCGCGCCTGTTCCTGGATTGCCATCAGTTTCATGATGTCCTGCTTGGTGACCTGCGTGGCAGCAAACTCCGCAATGTTGCTTTCAATAAGCTGGCGCGCCTGTAGCAATTCAAAAGGACCGTAGTTGGCAAACTCCAGCGACTCGTCAGTGGCCTGCTGGTGGCGCGGCTGATTAGAAATCACGTGAATCCCGGAACCTTTACGGACTTCAACAAATCCTTCGACTTCCAGCATGATGATGGCTTCACGAACCACGGTACGGCTGACGTTTTTTTCATCGGCAATAAAACGCTCTGCAGGCAATTTATCACCCACCAGGTAAACGCCCTGTTCGATGCGCTCTTTTAAATCAGCAGCAAGTTGTTGATACAAACGTCGTGGTTCGGTGATTTCCATATGCACTCCAGGCATGATACGGCAGACTGTATTTGTTATACCACTTTCGCGAGGTTGGCTCCACACGCAGAAACGAAAAAGCCGCCTGCGAGTGCCAGCAGGCGGCCTGGTTTGCTTACGTGTTATCCGTCGGCAGGCTAACTCTGCGCCGCCGGTTTATCGAACTGCGAGTCGGAATCTACGTCACTGGCCGGTTTGTTTTGCAGCACGGTCCAGATAACCAGCGCACCGAGCAGGTCGAACACGGCCAGGACCGCAAACAGCGGGCTGAAGCCGATGGTGTCCGCCAGCGCGCCGACCACCAGGGCAAACAGCGTGCTTGCCAGCCAGGCGGACATCCCGGTCAGGCCGTTCGCCGTTGCCACTTCATTACGACCAAAGACGTCAGATGAGAGTGTAATCAGCGCCCCGGACAGTGCCTGGTGAGCAAAACCACCAATACACAGCAGCATGATGGCGATGTATGGGCTGGTGAAAAGACCGATCATCCCTGGGCCAATCATCAGCACGGCGCCCAATGTAACGACCATTTTACGTGAGACAATCAGGTTGACGCCAAACCAGCGCTGGAACAGCGGCGGCAGGTAACCGCCCACGATGCAACCAAGATCGGCAAATAGCATCGGCATCCAGGCAAACATCGCAATTTCTTTCAGGTTAAAGCCATAGACTTTAAACATGAACAGCGGGATCCAGGCGTTAAATGTCCCCCAGGCTGGCTCAGCAAGGAAACGCGGCAGGGCGATACCCCAGAACTGGCGGTTACGCAGGATCTGCACGAGCGACATTTTCTTTTGGGTGCTGTTTTTGTGCTGCGCTTCCTGACCATTAATAATGTAGTCGCGCTCTTCGTCCGTTAGTTTTTTCTGGTCACGCGGGTGCTTATAGAAGATAAGCCAGGACATCGCCCAGATGAAGCTCAGGACGCCAGAGATGATGAAGGCCATCTGCCAACTGTGCATCACAATCGCCCAGACAACCAGCGGCGGAGCAATCATCGCACCGATAGAGGAGCCGACGTTAAAGTAGCCGACCGCAATGGAGCGCTCTTTCGCCGGGAACCATTCGGAACTGGCTTTCAGACCCGCCGGGATCATCGCGGCTTCTGCCGCACCGACAGCGCCACGCGCCAGCGCCAGGCCACCCCAGCTTCCTGCCAGCGCGGTTGCGCCACAGAAAACGGCCCATAGCACGGCAAACATCGCATAGCCTATTTTGGTGCCCAGTATGTCCAGCACATAGCCGGCAACAGGTTGCATGACAGTGTAAGCAGCAGAATAGGCTGCGATGATATAGGAGTACTGTTGGGTGGAGATGTGCAACTCTTCCATCAGAGTTGGCGCAGCTGCCGCCACAGTGTTACGCGTCAGGTAACCCAGCACGGTGCCAAGCGTCACCAGTGCAATCATGTACCAACGTAACCCTTTAATTTTACGCATGTAAAACCTCATCGTTTTGTTATTTCCGCAAGGAGCGCGGTCATCTTCCTGCCTGGGGCAGAGGATGCTGTTTACGACGGGGTAACCCAAAAAAGCCGGTACGCCCGAACGTTGCCATAAATAAATTTTGCTAATTCGGTTTCCGTACCGGTGAATCCGATGATGAATCATCGGTAATTTTGCATTCCGTCTGCTTATGTATCGCGACGGCAGAAAGATAACTTGTCATACAACTTTAAAAGGTGAGTGCCATCACAAAAGTGTGAATCTTAGCATGGTTATTATTTCAATTAGGCGACACCAGAGCTGGCGCGGCCTGGAACGGTATTTACCTCTTTGAGGGTAAATAATTTGTCAGCATTTATTGATCTATCTCACGAAAATATCTACAGGCTATGGAAATTGGTGTGATAACTTTGTCAGCATCGCTCTATAAGCAATCAGACGCACTCGTTGAGAGGAAGACGAAAATGACCCCGTTTATGACAGAAGATTTTCTACTTGATACTGAATTTGCCCGCCGTCTGTATCATGATTACGCCAAAGACCAGCCTATCTTCGATTACCATTGCCATCTGCCGCCGCAGCAAATCGCCGAAGACTACCGATTCAATAACCTGTATGACATCTGGCTGAAAGGTGACCATTACAAATGGCGCGCCATGCGCACCAACGGTGTCGCTGAGCGCCTGTGTACCGGCGACGCCTCGGATCGCGAGAAGTTTGACGCGTGGGCGGCGACGGTTCCGCATACTATCGGCAACCCGTTATACCACTGGACACACCTTGAACTGCGTCGTCCGTTTGGCGTGACCGGCAAATTGCTCTCTCCATCAACGGCGGACGAGATCTGGAATCAGTGCAATGAACTGCTGGCGCAGGATGCGTTCTCCGCCCGCGGTATCATGCAGCAGATGAACGTGAAAATGGTTGGTACCACTGACGATCCAATTGATTCGCTGGAGCATCATGCAACGGTCGCAAAAGACAGCAGTTTCTCGGTGAAAGTCTTGCCGAGCTGGCGTCCGGATAAAGCCTTCAATATTGAACAGGCGACCTTCAACGATTACATGGCAAAACTGGGTGAAGTGTCTGACACCGACATCCGTCGCTTTACCGATCTGCAAAGCGCGCTGACCAAACGTCTTGACCACTTCGCGGCGCACGGTTGCAAAGTCTCCGACCATGCGCTGGACGTGGTGCTGTTTGCCGAGTCCAGCGAAGCGGAACTGGATAGTATTCTGGCACGCCGTCTGGCGGGCGAGACGCTGAGCGAGCATGAAGTGGCACAGTTCAAAACCGCGGTGTTGGTGTTCCTGGGCGCGGAATATGCGCGTCGTGGTTGGGTACAGCAGTACCACATTGGTGCTCTGCGCAATAACAACCTGCGTCAGTTCAAACTGCTGGGGCCGGATGTGGGTTTTGACTCTATCAACGACCGTCCGATGGCTGAAGAGCTGTCAAAACTGCTCAGCAAGCAGAATGAAGAGAACCTGTTGCCGAAAACCATCCTTTACTGCCTGAACCCACGCGATAACGAAGTGTTGGGCACGATGATCGGCAACTTCCAGGGTGAAGGGATGCCAGGAAAAATGCAGTTCGGTTCCGGCTGGTGGTTCAACGATCAGAAAGACGGTATGGAACGTCAGATGACGCAACTGGCGCAACTGGGTCTGTTGAGCCGCTTTGTCGGCATGTTAACCGACAGTCGCAGCTTCCTCTCGTACACCCGTCATGAGTACTTCCGCCGCATTCTGTGCCAGATGATTGGTCGCTGGGTGCAGGCCGGTGAAGCCCCGGCGGATAGTCAACTGCTGGGTGAGATGGTGAAAAATATTTGCTTTAACAATGCGCGTGATTACTTCGCCATTGAACTGAACTAAGGTCCGGGGTTGATATGCAATACATCAAAATCCATGTGCAGGATAACGTTGCGGTCGCGCTGGCTGATTTGGCGCAGGGAACTGAAGTCACTGTGGATAACCACACCGTAACGCTTCGCCAGGATGTCACTCGCGGACATAAATTTGCCTTGAGTGACATCAAGAAAGGAACGTACGTGATTAAGTATGGCCAGCCTATCGGCCATGCTCTGGCGGACATTGCGGCGGGTGAACATATTCACGCCCACAATACTCGCACCAATCTGAGCGATTTGGATGAGTATAGCTATCAACCTGATTTTCAGGATCTTCCTGCCCAACCTGCGGATCGCGACGTGCAGATTTATCGTCGCGCCAGTGGGGAGGTCGGGGTACGAAACGAACTCTGGATCCTGCCTACCGTTGGCTGCGTCAACGGGATTGCACGCCAGATCCAGAACCGTTTCCTGAAAGAGACCAACGATGCCGAGGGTACCGACGGTGTCTTCCTGTTCAGCCACACCTACGGCTGCTCGCAACTTGGCGACGATCACATCAATACCCGTACCATGCTGCAAAACATGGTCCGTCACCCGAATGCGGGCGCAGTGCTGGTGATTGGCCTGGGGTGTGAAAATAACCAGGTGGATGCCTTCCGCGAAACGCTCGGCGAGTTCGATCCTGAGCGCGTGCACTTTATGATTTGTCAGCATCAGGACGATGAAGTGGAGGCCGGGCTTGAACACCTCCATCAGCTTTACGAAGTGATGCGTCACGACAGGCGCGAGCCAGGGAAACTGAGCGAGCTGAAGTTTGGTCTGGAGTGTGGCGGTTCTGACGGGCTTTCCGGGATCACCGCAAACCCGATGCTTGGCCGTTTCTCTGACTATATGATTGCCAACGGCGGTACCACCGTTCTGACTGAAGTGCCGGAGATGTTCGGAGCGGAGCAACTGCTGATGAGTCATTGTCGTGACGAAGAGACGTTCGGCAAACTGGTCACCATGGTCAATGACTTCAAGCAGTACTTTATTGCCCATAACCAGCCGATTTACGAGAACCCCTCGCCGGGTAACAAAGCCGGTGGGATCACCACGCTGGAAGATAAGTCGCTGGGCTGCACGCAGAAAGCGGGCTCCAGTCAGGTGGTTGACGTACTACGCTACGGCGAACGTCTGAAAACTCACGGGCTGAATCTGCTGAGCGCGCCGGGTAATGATGCGGTTGCTACCAGTGCGCTGGCGGGTGCCGGTTGCCATATGGTGTTATTCAGCACCGGTCGCGGTACTCCTTACGGCGGGTTTGTGCCGACGGTGAAAATCGCCACCAACAGCGAACTGGCCGCGAAGAAAAAGCACTGGATCGACTTTGATGCTGGCCAACTGATCCACGGCAAAGCGATGCCACAACTGCTGAATGAGTTCGTTGATACCATCGTCGATTTTGCCAACGGCAAGCAGACCTGCAACGAACGCAATGATTTCCGCGAACTGGCTATCTTTAAAAGCGGCGTAACATTGTAATTACCCATTATCTTTCGCATCGCAGCGGGAATGACCGAACTGGCCGTCTTGCCTTGCTGTGGCACGGAATCTTTCGGGTAATCACGTGAGTCTGGATTTTAAAAACGACGTTTCATATGATGAAGCGTCGTTTGTTTTTGTATTTCCTGACAAGGATCCCCCATGACCGCGTATTGGCTGGCTCAGGGCGTAGGTGTACTCGCGTTTCTGATTGGCATTACCACGTTTTTCAACCGCGATGAGCGCCGTTTCCGACTCCAGCTTGCCGTCTATAGCGCCACAATAGGCGTACACTTCTTTCTGATGGGCGCCTGGCCCGCCGGGATGAGCGCAGAACTCAACACCGTGCGTACCCTGGTGTCCATGCGCACCCGTAAACTGTGGGTGATGGCGCTGTTTATTATCCTCACACTGGTGCTTGGGCTGGCGAAGCTACAGCACGCGATGGAAATTCTGCCCATCATCGGTACGCTCGCCAGTACCTGGGCGCTGTTCCGCTGTAAGGGATTAACGGTGCGCTGCGTGATGTGGTGTGCGACAGCCTGCTGGGTGGTGCATAACTTCTGGCTGGGATCGATTGGCGGTACGCTGATTGAAGGCAGTTTTCTGGTGATGAACGGGCTGAACATTATCCGCTTCTGGCGCATGAAACGCCGGGGAATCGATCCGTTCAAAATTGAGAAAAGCGTGCAGGAAGAGAACCCTTCCGCCAGATGACGGAAGGGGCAGGCGCTTAGCTGCGCAGAGGATTATTTGCCAGACGTTCGTCTTCAGCCTGACAGGCCGCAGCGGTAAACAGAACGTCAGTTGACGAGTTCAGCGCGGTTTCACAGGAATCCTGCAACACGCCGATGATAAAGCCAACGGCAACAACCTGCATGGCGATATCGTTAGGGATACCAAACATATTACACGCCAGCGGTATCAGTAGCAGCGAGCCGCCCGCGACGCCCGATGCGCCACAGGCACACAGAGAGGCGACGACGCTCAGCAGCAGCGCGGTGGGCAGATCCACCGGGATCCCCAACGTATTCACCGCCGCCAGCGTTAACACCGTAATGGTGATCGCTGCGCCCGCCATATTGATGGTTGCGCCCAGCGGGATAGAAACGGAATAGGTATCGCGATCCAGATTCAGCTTTTCACACAGCGCCATATTCACCGGAATATTCGCCGCAGAACTGCGGGTGAAGAAGGCGTAGACGCCGCTTTCACGCAGGCAGGCAAAGACCAGCGGATACGGGTTGCGACGAATTTTCCAGAACACCAGCAGCGGGTTGATGACCAGCGCAACCAGAGCCATACAGCCAACCAGCACGACCAGCAGTTGCGCGTAGCCCCACAGCGTAGCGAAACCGGTGGTCGCCAGCGTGGAAGAGACCAGGCCAAAAATACCGATCGGTGCAAAACGGATCACCAGTTTCACCATAAAGGTGACGGCATCCGACATGTCATTGACCAGATTTTTGGTGGTGTCGTTGCCGTGACGCAGGGCAAAACCGAGGCCGACCGCCCACACCAGGATGCCGATATAGTTGGCATTCAGCAGTGCATCAATAGGGTTGGAGACCATGCTCATCAGCAGACCGCGCAGGACTTCCACGATGCCCGACGGCGGCACAATATCATTTGCGCTGGTGGTCAGATGCAGCGTTGAAGGGAAGGCAAAACTGAAGACCACCGCGGCAAGCGCGGCAGAAAATGTCCCCAGCAGATAGAGAAACAGAATCGGGCGGATGCTGGTTTTTTGCCCGTGCTGATGGTTAGCGATAGACGCCATCACCAGCATCAGAACCAGCACCGGGGCAACGGCTTTTAACGCGCCGACGAACAGTGTGCCGAGCAAACCCACGGCAATAGCCGCCGGTTTTGAAATCCATGCCAGTAAGATCCCCAGTACGAGACCGACCAAAATTTGTTTTACCAGGCTTCCTTGAGCCAAACGCTGCAGCAGCCCCGGAGAACGTTGCGTAGTCATTTCATCATCCTTTCATTGTGTTGTTGCTCATCCTTTGCGCGTTCTATGGACGCCTCTTTCCGGATGTAACAAAGTGTTTGCCTGGTTGAGTATAAGGAAAGATAAAGCTTCTGGAAGCGAAATATGCTGGATTTTATGCTGCGATCATATTTTATAACTTAACATTAACAATGATGTGACATGTTCTGCAAAATGTAGACAGCGGATTGTCTATTGGCCGGGGACGCGCTAGCGCCGCCCGGCTCGACAGAATTACGCCTGCTGTTTCTTATCATGCTGATAGTTGACCCAGGCATTGATCAGTAACGTCACGACCAGGATGCCAAATACCACGCCCAGCGAAATCGCAATCGGGATATGGTAGAAGTCGACGATCAGCATCTTGATGCCGATAAATACCAGGATCACCGCCAGACCGTATTTCAGCATTGAGAACCGCTCTGCAACCCCTGACAGCAGGAAGTACATTGCACGCAGACCGAGGATCGCGAACAGGTTTGAGGTCAGCACGATGAACGGGTCGGTGGTGACGGCGAAGATGGCGGGAATACTGTCGACCGCAAAAATAACGTCGCTCAGTTCCACCAGAATCAGCACCAGCATCAGCGGCGTGACATACAGCAGACCATTTTTACGCACGAAGAAATGTTCGTTTTCGATGGTATCGGTCATACGCAGATGTCCGCGCAGCCAGCGTACCAGCGGTTTGTCGCCGATTCCGGAATCGTCCTCTTTCGCCAGCGCCATCTTCACCCCGGTAAACAGGAGGAACGCGCCAAAAAGGTACAGGATCCAGTCGAACTGGGTGATGAGCCAGGTGCCGGCAAAAATCATTACCGTACGCAGGATGATTGCGCCCAACACGCCGTACACCAGTACCCGACGCTGCAGTGCTGGCGGCACCGAGAAGTAGCTGAACAGCATCAGCCAGACAAAGACGTTATCGACGGCGAGAGATTTTTCAATCAGATAACCGGTGAGGAACGCCAGCGCCTGCGGATCGGCGACGGCGCGGCCTTCGGTTTGTACCAGGTACCACCAGAACGCAGCGTTAAACAGCAACGAGAGCGTGACCCAGACCAGGGACCAGGCGGCCGCTTGCTTCATGGTCATCGTATGTACGCCACGACGCCCCTGCAAAAAGAGGTCGATAGCCAGCATAATCACCACAACAACAGCGAATCCGCCCCATAACAACGGTGTGCCGACAGTATTCATAAATATTCCTTACGCATAAAAAAGGCCAACGTCGGAAGACGTCAGCCGCTGCTTTTTTATGCATAGACCTCGCCTTCCGGCAAGGTCTCACTTACAACAAAAAAAGAATGCGTTAACGCATTCCTTTTTCGTTGCCCGGTGACCGGATGTGGTTTCTCACACATCGTAATGACGATCGACCGACAATGAAGTTACTCCCCTTTGCAGGTAACAAAATATGACAGGCCACGCATTCCGTCAATGGCCTGTAACATCTGTTTTACAATGTTTTACGCAGTGGCCGCACGGCTGACGTCATCTGCCGGGAAGATGACGCCGGTCTGGCGACGAATCTCGGTCAGCAGTTTTGCCGTGATGCGACTGTTCGACAATCCTGGATGATTCACTTCATTGGCGTCCACCAGTTCTGCAAACGCCTGTGCCTCATACAGCATAGTATTGATGTGCTGTGGTTGGGTAAGGTCCTGGGTTTTCCCGCCGCGTGGAACAAAGCAGACCTTCTGGCATTCGGAGATTTTTTCGATCACCAGCGATCCGGCCTCACCCTGGATTTCGCTGTCGATAACGGAGTCGCTCACTTTGGAATGCTGGAGAGTGACGCTGAAATCACCGTAGTCCATCACCACGACGCCATGGGCATCGACGCCGCTTTCCAACAAACTGGCGCAGGCCTGTACGCTGTGCGGTTCTCCCCACAGCGCCACGGCGGAGGCCAGGCAGTAGAAACCGATGTCCATGATCGATCCGTTGGAGAAGGCAGGGTTAAAGGTGTTCGGGTTTTCGCCGTCGAGATAGCGCTGATAGCGCGAAGAGTACTGGCAGTAATTGAGGAACGCTTTGCGCACCTTACCGACTTTCGGCAGCGACTGCTGTAGTAGCAGGAAATTAGGCAGACTGGCGGTTTTAAAGGCTTCATAGAGCACCACCTGATTTTCCCGCGCACAGGCGATAGCGGCTTCCACTTCGGTCAGATTCGACGCCAGCGGTTTTTCGCAGATCACATGCTTTTTATGGCTCAGAAACAGTTGGGTCTGGGGAAAGTGCAGCGAGTTCGGACTGGCAATGTACACCGCATCAATCGCATCGCTCTGCGCCATTGCATCCAGCGAGGTAAACAGATGCTCGACGAGGTAATCATTAGCGAAAGTTTGCGCCTGTTCGAGGCTGCGGGAATAAACTGCGGTTAATTTATATTTGCCGGTCTCATGGGCGGCATCCACAAACTGACGGGTGATCCAGTTTGTGCCAATCACTGCGAAACGTATCATAAATGCCTTCAGGCTCCATAAAGGGATTCTTTCGTCAATTTAGCACGCCTTTATGACAAAGCCAGTGCGCTACTGCGCAGTTTCCTTTAACGACAACTGCGTCAACCAGAGGCGCGTATCAAATTCCAACTGGTGATACTGTGGTTCCATGTGGCAGCAAAGCTGATAAAACGCTTTGTTGTGCTCTTTTTCCTTCAGATGCGCCAGTTCGTGTACGACGATCATCCGTAAAAAGGGTTCTGGCGCGTTGCGAAACACGGTGGCGACGCGGATCTCGGCTTTCGCTTTTAGCTTGCCGCCCTGCACGCGAGAGACTGCCGTGTGCAGACCAAGCGCATTTTTCAGTACGTGGATCTTATTGTCATACATCACTTTGTTGATCGGCGGGGCATTACGCAGAAACTGACTTTTCAGATCCTGGGTGTATTGCCACAGCGCTTTATCCGTCGCGAAATCATGCGTTCCCGGATAGCGCTTTTCCAGCACCGTGCCCAGTCGCTGCTCGGCAATCAGCGTGCGCACCTGTGAAAGCAGGTTCTCCGGGTAGCCCTGGAGGTAGTTCAGTTCGTTCATCTCAGTCCACGCCAATTAACAAAATTGTTGTATACTCACGCACCCTTTTAAGGGATACGCCGAAATTTTACCATTCAGGAGGGCCGATGAGCCACACAGACAACGGTTTCCGTTCACTGACACTAAAACGTTTCCCGGAAACGGACGACGTTAACCCACTGCTGGCGTGGGAAGCGGCGGATGAGTATCTGCTGCAACAGTTGGACGATACGGAGATTCGCGGCCCGGTGCTGATCCTGAACGATACCTTCGGTGCGCTGAGCTGTGCGCTGGCGGAGCAGTCGCCGTACAGCATTGGTGATTCTTATTTAAGCGAACTGGCGACGCGGGAAAATTTACGCCATAACGATATCGCGGAGTCCAGCGTCAAGTTTCTCGACAGCACGGCGGAGTATCCGCAGGCACCGGGCGTGGTACTCATCAAAGTGCCAAAAACGCTGGCGCTGCTTGAGCAACAGCTGCGTGCGCTGCGAAAAGTGGTGACCCCGCAAACCCGCATCATTGCCGGCGCGAAGGCGCGTGACATCCATAACTCCACGCTGGAGTTATTTGAGAAAGTGCTCGGTCCAACGACCACCACGCTGGCGTGGAAAAAGGCGCGTCTCATCAACTGCACTTTCAGTGAACCGGCTCTGGCCGAAGCACCGGAGACACTAAGCTGGAAACTGGAAGGCACCGACTGGACCATCCACAACCATGCCAACGTTTTCTCCCGCACCGGGCTGGATATTGGTGCGCGCTTCTTTATGCAGAACCTGCCAGAGAATCTGGAAGGGGAGATTGTCGATCTCGGCTGCGGCAACGGGGTGATTGGCCTGACGCTGCTGGAAAAAAATCCACAGGCTAACGTGGTCTTTGTCGATGAATCTCCGATGGCGGTCGCTTCCAGCCGTCTGAATGTGGAAACCAACCTCCCTGAGGCCATCGATCGCTGCGAGTTTATGATTAACAACGCGCTGTCCGGGGTTGAGCCTTTCCGCTTTACTGCCGTACTGTGCAATCCGCCGTTCCATCAGAAGCATGCGCTGACGGATAACATTGCCTGGGAAATGTTCCACCACGCCCGTCGTTGCCTGAAGATCAATGGCGAGCTGTATATCGTCGCCAACCGTCATCTCGACTACTTCCACAAGCTGAAGAAGATCTTCGGCAACTGCACCACCGTCGCCACCAACAATAAGTTTGTGGTGCTCAAAGCGGTGAAAGTCGGCCGCCGTCGCTAAGAGAATACCCGGCACGCATAGCATGGCCGGGTTTTTTCTGGAAGGATGCCCGCAAACGCAACATTCATCCTTCCTCTAAATACTGTGTTAAAAGGCTTTCAACTATTTCTGGTGTAACGTCAGGCTGATTCGTTCAATACTGCGAGTTGCCATTATGGCAACTCGTGTTATGATATTGCCAATTTGTCAACGGATGTGATGAAGAATGCACCTGATAACACTGAAAGCATTGCGAGATGCTGCTGAAAAATATCCGCAGCATACATCGGAGTTAGTCGCGCTGGGGAATGTCCTTTCTAAGGGTTACTTTAGAACCCCTGCAGCTTTGAAAGCGGTTTTTCCTTCTCTGGATAATTTTAAGTATCTTGATAAACACTATGTGATCAATATTGGCCGAAATGCGTTACGCGTGGTGGTCTTACTCTTTTTCACCTCGCAAAAATGCTATATACGACATGTGCTTACACATAAAGAATATGACGCTTTCACCGCAATGCATCGTACCAAGGGGAAAAAATGATGGTGATTTCAGAAATCCTGAAAGCAGGTGAAAAGCTGACTGCCGTTGCGCCTTTTTTAGCGGGGATCCATAACGAAGAACAGTACGCAGATGCGATGCAGTTTATCGATCATCTGTTGCTTAACGATCCTGATAACCCGTTGCTGGATCTCGTTTGCACCAAAATCAGCGCCTGGGAAAAATCAGCGCCGGAATTTGCGGAGTTTAATGCGTTACTGGAAACAATGCCTGCCGGAGTATCGATCATCCGTGTTTTGATGGACCAGCACGGATTGAACATGTCAGATCTTCCGGAGATAGGCAGCAAGTCGATGGTGTCGCGGGTGTTAAATGGGCAGAGAAAGTTAACACTGGAACATGCGAAGAAATTAGCCGCGCGGTTTGGTATATCACCCGCGCTATTTATTGATTGAATCCAATATTTGCGCCGATTGGCTGCCCGGCACGCATAGCGTGGCCGGGTAACGCGTTAAATTCCCAGCGCCAGACGGGTGCCCTGGGCAATGGCCCGACGAGCATCCAGTTCCATCGCCACATCACAGCCGCCGATGACGTGCACGGTTTTTCCCGCCGCATGCAGCGGTTCGGCCAGTTCGCGGCGTGGCTCCTGACCGGCACAAATAATGACATTATCGACCTCCAGCGTTCGTGCTTCGTTACCGATCAACACGTGCAGACCGGCGTCGTCGATCTTCTGATAGCTGACTGCCGGGATCATCTTCACGCCGCGTGAAAGCAGCGTAGTGCGATGGATCCAGCCGGTGGTTTTCCCCAGTCCCTCTCCGGGTTTGCTGGCCTTACGCTGGAGCATCACTATCTGACGCGGACTGCGAGCCAGATGCGGGCCTTCCGGACGTAATCCACCGGCCTGTTGCAGGCTGGTGTCGATGCCCCATTCCACACAGAAATCAGCAATGCTCTGACTGGTCGGTTCACCGGGCTGGCTCAGGTACATCGCGGTATCAAAGCCGATCCCTCCGCAGCCAACGATGGCTACCCGACTCCCCACCGGGGTTTTATCGCGCAACACGTCGAGATAGGTTAAGACCTTCGGATGATCAATGCCGTCTATCGGTGGCCTGCGTGGCTCGATCCCGCTGGCGAGGATCACCTCATCGAATGCCAGCAGATCGTCTGCCACCGCATAATGATTCAGTTTCAGGGTGACGCCAGTGACGTCGATCATCCGGCGGTAATAGCGGAGCGTTTCATAAAACTCCTCTTTACCGGGGATCTGTTTGGCGATATTGAACTGTCCGCCGATTTCGCCCTGCGCATCAAAGAGGGTGACGTGATGGCCACGTGCCGCCGCATTGATGGCAAAGGCGAGGCCCGCCGGACCCGCACCGACGACGGCCAGATTTTTAAGCGCGGTGGCTGCAACAATGGGCATTTTGGTTTCGTGACAGGCGCGTGGATTCACCAGGCATGAGGTCACTTTACCGACGAAGATCTGATCCAGACACGCCTGATTACAGCCGATGCAGGTATTAATCTCATCGGCACGCCCCGATTGGGCTTTCGATAACAGCTCGGCATCCGCGAGGAACGGGCGCGCCATCGACACCATGTCGGCATCACCGCGCGCCAGAATCTCATCGGCAACCTGCGGATCGTTAATGCGATTGGTGGTGACCAACGGCAGCGAAACGTGGCCTTTCAGTTTACGCGTGACCCAGCTAAAGGCACCGCGCGGCACCGGCGTAGCGATGGTGGGAATGCGCGCTTCATGCCAGCCAATTCCGGTGTTGATAAGGGTCGCGCCTGCGGCTTCGACGGCCTGCGCCAGTTGCACAGTTTCTGCGAAGGTGCCGCCGTTTTCCACCAGGTCGAGCATCGACAGGCGGTAGATAATAATAAAGTCATTCCCCACCCGCTGGCGGACTGCGCGTACCACCTCAACGGCAAAGCGCATGCGGCTGGTGTAATCGCCACCCCAATCGTCGTCGCGCTGATTGGTGCGCAGGGTGAGAAACTCGTTAATCAAATAGCCTTCTGAACCCATGATTTCGACGCCGTCGTAACCGGCTTCCCGCGCCAGTTGAGCGCAGTGGGCGAAGTCCTCAATCAGTTGCAGAATTTCTTCGTGGCTCAGGGCGTGCGGAGTAAACCGGTTGATGGGGGCCTGAATTGCTGACGGGGCCACCAGTTGCGGCTGATAGCTGTAGCGCCCGGTGTGCAGGATCTGTAGCGCGATTTTCCCGCCTTCGTTATGAACAGCATCGGTAATGATGCGGTGGTGTGGCACCTGCCGGGCATCGTTGAGCGTAGCGCCGCCCTCCATCGTGACGCCAGACGGCGCAGGCGCAATACCGCCGGTGACAATCAGCGCGACGCCATGCCGGGCGCGTTCGGCATAGAAGGCCGCCAGTCGTTCAGCACCATCAGGATACTCTTCCAGCCCGGTGTGCATTGAGCCCATCAGCACGCGGTTTTTAAGCTGAGTAAAGCCGAGATCAAGCGGGGCGAACAGCGACGGATAGCTCATAAGATTGTCCAGTATGTAAAATTATTGTTATGTGGTCGGATGAGTTACTAATTTAGCCGTCGACGGGTAAAAGGGAAAAGGGGAATGCAATGATTGTGATGGGATTCAAAAAAAGCCCCCGGTTACAGGGGGCGCTCATCAGACGAAAGCCACGCGTTTACCAATCGAATCAAAAAGATGAAGATGTTGCTCCTGCATGGTCAGGGTTAATGCGGTTTGCGCCGGGAAACTCAACTGCTGGAAGGATTTCAGACATAGCGATTGCCCTGCCACCTCCAGCCATACCAGCGTAGAGTCACCCTGCAGTTCGCAAAGACGGGTTCGCCCGTTAAGGCTAAAGTCGCCCGGTTGTTGGTACTGCAGATGCTCCGGGCGGATAGCCACGAACATCTTGTCGCCGTCGCGTGCACCTACCGGCTGGCGCAAAAGCAGAAAGCGAAGATCATCGGCAAGATGCAGCGCGCCCTGTCGCCAGACGGCGGGCAGGATATTGATTTTAGGCGTGCCGATAAATTCGGCGACAAAGAGATTCGCCGGCGTGTTATACAGTTCGAGCGGCGTCCCTACCTGCTCAATTTTTCCCTTATAGAGCACTACGATGCGGTCCGCAAGCGTCATTGCCTCCACCTGATCGTGGGTGACGTAGATCATGGTGTTTTTCAGTGTGTGGTGGAGCTGCAGGATCTCCTGGCGCATTTCCACGCGCAGCGCGGCGTCCAGGTTCGACAGTGGTTCGTCGAACAGAAACAGCTCCGGCTGCTGAACGATGGTGCGCCCAATCGCCACGCGCTGGCGCTGGCCGCCGGAGAGATTCTGCGGAAGCCGGTCCAGCATCTCGTCTAGCTTGAGCATCGCGGCGGCATGCGCTATCCGTCGGGCGATTTCATCCGCCGGTGTGCGGATATTTCGCAGGCCAAAGGAGAGATTTTCCCGCACCGTCATGTGCGGATAAAGAGCGTAAGACTGAAACACCATTGAGAGGTTGCGTTTACCTGCCGCCAGGTGGGTGACGTCGGTATCACCCATCATCAGCGTGCCGCCGTCGGGGGTTTCTAGCCCGGCAATCATGCGCAGCAGCGTGGATTTACCGCAGCCGGACGGTCCGACCAGAACGATAAATTCCCCGGAGGCGATCTCCAGCGAGAGATTTTCAATGATGGTGGTCTTGTCATATTTTTTATGAATATTCCTGAGGGAAAGGGCGGTCATAGCGTCTCCTTAGCGCCGGATTGGGCGGCAATCAACGTCAATACTTCATCGGTTTTTTGCGCGAGCAGGGCGGTATCGCCCCGTGTCTCCACGTTGAGCCGCAGCAGGGGTTCTGTATTGGAGGCGCGTAAATTGAAGCGCCAGTCGGCGAAGGCGAGGCTTATGCCATCGCAGTCGTCGCGTTCAGGGGCAGCGGATTGATAGTGTGCAATAACCGCTTTCTGGATCGCCGCCGGATCGCCAACGGTCAGATTGATCTCGCCAGAGACCGGGAAGCGCGACCGGGCGTCGGCAATCCATCGGGAAAGCGGTTGACTGCTGTTGCCGATAATTTGCAGCATCAGCACCAGCGGGATCATTCCGCTATCGCAGTAGCCAAACTCGCGAAAGTAGTGGTGCCCGCTCATTTCTCCGCCGTAGATGGCGTCCTCTTCGCGCATCCGCGCTTTGATAAAGGCATGGCCGGTTTTACTGATGATGGGATGGCCGCCGCAGCGGGTCACCATTTCCAGCGTGTTCCATGTCAGTCGCGGGTCGAGGATCACCGGACTGGTGGGAAAACGCTGCAGGAAGTGGTGCGCGAACAGCCCGACCAGATAGTAGCTCTCGATAAATTCCCCCTGTTCATCAAAGAAAAAACAGCGGTCGAAATCACCGTCCCAGGCGATCCCGAAATCGGCCTGATGCGCAATCACCGCCTGGCGTGTCGCCTGCCGATTTTCGGGCAGCATCGGGTTCGGCACACCAGCCGGGAAATGACCATCCGGCTGATGGTGCAGACGAATAAAATCTGCCTGCACGCCTGCCTGCGCCAGACCTTCCGCCAGCGCATCCAGCGCCGGGCCAGCGGTACCGTGCCCGGCATTGGTCACGATCCGCAGCGGGCGAGCTGGAGGGCGATGAAGGAAGCGCGTCAGGCAGTGAACCCAGGCCGGACGATTGTCGTAAGGGATCACCACACCGCGATGCACGACAGGGGGAAAAATATTTTGTTCAGCCAGCGCTTTGATTGCCAGCAACCCGTTGTCGTTGCTGACAGGGCGCGCCTCTTCGCGCACCAGCTTCATGCCGTTGTATTGCGCGGGGTTATGACTGGCGGTGACCTGGATACCGCCATCAGCCCGTAGCTCGCGGGTGGCGAAGTAGACCTCCTCAGTACCCGACAGCCCAATGTCGATAACGTCGACGCCGCTGGCGGTCAGCCCTTCGGCCAACGCCGCCTTCAACGTTTCGGAGCTCAGGCGGATATCACCGCCGACCACCACGCGTCTGGGATGCAGCCAGGCGGCGTAGGCGCGGCCAATGCGAAAGGTGATATCCGGCGTGAGAGAGACGCCCACTTCACCACGAATGTCATAAGCTTTAAAACAGGTCAGTTCATCCATAATCCACTCTTCTGTTAAGCAAAGTGCACTCAGGCCGTTTCCCGCACGATCAACTGGTATTCCAGTGCGTGATGGATGACGGGCCCGTTATTGAGGAGTAATTCCACGGCGATTTCGCCTTTACGTTCCGCGTTCTGATCAATGGTGGTGAGGCCAATACCGTTGGCGTCGGGAATGATGTTGTCGAAACCGCTGATCGCCACCTGCTGTGGAATAGCGAGACGCTGGCGCTGGCAGTAGTTAACGGCGCCCAGCGCGAAGCGATCGGATAAACAAATGAGCGCGCTGATATCGGGATGGGCGCTCAGCAGCGCCTCGGCGGCCAGTTCGCCGTGCTGTTCATCATGCTGCGTTTCATACAGCCAGCAGGTAGAAAGCGGAATGCCCTGCTCACGAAAGACGGTGCGGCAGGCGTTGACGCGCGTTAGCATCAGCGTGTTATCGCCAGTGACCGCGCGTGCCAGATGGCGCATACCCTGCGCGCCGGGACGCGAGGAGAAGGCGATAATGCCGAAATGGCGGTGTCCTTTGTCGAGCAAATAGCGGGTGATATCCCGCATCGCGCTGGCGTTATCAATCGATACGCTGCTGTATTCTGGTAATTCGAAATCGAGGGTGACCACCGGAAGATGGCGAGCCAGCGTCTGCTGAATAATGGCGGCGCTATTGTGGGTGGCATTCAGAATATAACCATCGACCAGCGTAGTAAGCGACGGCGTTGCGTTAGCGGCCCCTTTTTGCAACGGGACCAGCACGAGATTAATATTTTGCTCTTCACAGCGAACGGCAATGCCGCGCATCAGTTTGATATCGTGCGGGTCGATAAACACGTAACTCATCGAATCGTTGAAGATGACGCCAATGGTGTCTGACTTGCCGGTACGCAGCGCGCGGGCCAACCGGTCCGGCCCCTGAAAGCCCACTTCCCGGGCATAACATAAAATGCGTTCACGCAGTTCGACGGAGAGTTTTTCTGGGTTATTCCATGCGTTTGAGATTGTGGTATGGGATATTCCCATTTCCTTCGCTAATGATTTAATGGTTATTTTTGCCGTTTGCCTTTTATTATATTTGTCTGGTGGCGTGTTTTTATTTTTAATATTCATGATGTTTATGCTTATTCTTTTCTGATATTGGTGGCTGAGTTTATCGTTAAACAAAAATAGTTTTGTGATTTGTTTAACGTTAAACATAAATAAGGGGTGTTAGCGTACGCAATATTCAAAAGCAGGGTAGCGGTAAGCCAATAACACTTATTGAGAGTTAGGGAGATATATCGTGAAAGTTGCAGCGGTTGCTAAATTGATGGCATCAATATTACTTAGTCTATATATTTCTGGTTGTGGACCTGATGAGAAAAAAGATGAACAGGCCGGGGCGAAAACAGCGATAAAAATGTGGGTGGCGCCTAACGAAAATGAAGAAGCCTTCTGGAATAAAATGGTAACGGAGTGGAATAAAGACCCTGCCCATACCCCCGTACAATTTACTACTATTCCTGCCGCCAACAGTTCGGAAGAAGCGATTATGAACGCGTTGGCTTCGGGTACCGAACCGGATATTTCCAGCAATATTTTTATTGGCTTCGCAAGCCAACTGGTGGATGTCGGGCAAATTGAGGACCTGTCCAAAATGCCAGGTTTTGATGACCTGGTGAAAACGCGCCAGATGGCATCGCTTCTCCCGGCGTGGAAGCTCAACGGCCAGCAGAACGTCCTGCCGATATACGTTAATCCTATCGTCTGGTGGTGGCGCGGCGACCTGCTGAAAAAGTACGGTTTCGACCATGCACCGACCCGCTATGACGAGCTTTATCAACTGGCAGAACGCCGGGCGGCGGACAACCACGGCTACGTGATGCAGCTTACTGCCGGTAAGAACTGGTGGGAACGCTGGTTCGACTTTATTCCCCTGTATTACGCGCAGAGCGGTGGGAAAACCTATATTGCTGATAAAAAAGCGGCCTTTAATAACCCGGACGGTCAGTCGGTGCTGACATTTATGGGGAAAGTGTTTAACAGCAAGTGGAGCAGCTACGACTTCACCTCCGCTGACGATCCGCTGGCGACCGGCCAGGTTCTGGCCTCTGCCCGCGGCCCGTGGGATCTTGCCCGCTACCGGAAACAGTACCCGGAGGTGCTGAAAACCATTCAGATTGGCCCGATGCTGACCGAAAACGGCGCCGCCCATCCGCACACCTTCGGCGACAGCAAGGGCATGGTGATGTTCAGCTCCAGCACGCACAAAACCGAGGCCTGGGCGTTTATGCAATGGGTCTTTGGCAACGCCGCGCATGATCGCACCTGGCTTGAACTGACCGGTATGCCGCCTGCACGCGCCGACTTGATGAGTAATCCGCTGTTTACTGACTATTTTGCGAAAAATCCGCTGGAGAAAGATATTGCCTCTTACGTTGACGTGGCCCTGCCTCCGGTGGCGACCACGCAAACCACAGAAATTCAACGCAGTATGACGCAGATGCTTGAACGGGTGATTTTCAACAACGAAGCCCCGGCAAAAGCGCTGGACCAGTCACAGCAGGAAGTTAACGCTCTGCTGGCGCAATAAGGGGGCGTGATGGCTGGATATGATTCCCGTACCGGAGGCCTGCTGGCCTCCACCTGGATAGGTTATTCATTGCTGTTCTGGTTTTATCCGCTGGCCTGGCTGGCGGTGCTGAGCGTCACCCAGTGGCAGTTTATTGGAACGCCCCGGTTCTCGGGGCTGCAAAACCTGACTGGCGTCGTGAACGATAAACTATTCTGGACGTCGATGTGGAATATTTGTCGCTTTTTAATGTGGTACGTACCGATTGTTTTTGCTGCTTCACTCTTATTTGCGGCGGGATTACGACGCATTAACTATGGCAAGGGATTTATTGCGCTGAGTTTTTTACTCGCCAATATCTCTTCCGGGGTGGCCTATTCCATCGTCTTTTCTAAATTGTTTAGCGAATATGGCCCAGTGAACCAATTTTTACGCGCGCATTTCGGTATTTCCGTTCCGTGGTTTACTAATCCGGATTGCGCAATGCTTTCCATCGCGTTGATTGTGACCTGGAAATTTGTCGGCTATTACGGATTAATTCTTTATTCAGGGATGCAGGCGATTCCTGGCGATATTTACAGCGCGGCAATGCTCGATAAAACCGGGCGTTTTAAACTGGGTTGGGCAATAACGCTGCCGATGATGAATCCGCAAATTGTCATGGTCATGGTGCTGGCGATTACCGTGGCTTTCAGTATCTTCACCGAGCCCTATTTAATTACCGGCGGCGGCCCGCTGAATAGCACCACCAGCCCGATGGTGGTGATGTATGAAGCCGCTTTCCAGAATATGAAGCCGACGTGGGCGGCGACCATGTCCATTATTGTCGCGGGCTGCAGTTTCGTAGCGATTTGGCTGTTCCGTAAACTGTTTGAAAAAAATATCGAGATTGTGTGAATGAAAAAACTCACTCCCCTGAGCCTGGTGATTCACGCGGTAATGTTTATTCTGGCGTTAAGCTGGCTCTATCCGTTTATCTGGATGACCGTTTCGTCGTTGAAGCCGACGGCGGAGATCTACACTACCGGTCTGTTCTCCGGTCATCTGACGCTGGAAAACTACATCTTCCTGTTTGATAACAGCAACCGGGCCGACAAGCCTTTCTTACGCACGCTGTTTAACTCGCTGTTTGTCTCTTTCGCCATAACCTTCTGCGTCACCGTCACCTCCATGCTGGTGGGCTACGCGTTGGCGAAAACCGAGTTCCGCGGCAAAAATGCGTTTCGTAACCTGCTGATCGTCCAAATGGTTTTCCCGGTCTTTATGTTCATCATTCCGCAGTTTGTGCTGATGCGCGAACTGGGGATGGTGAACCGCTACAGCGCGATGATCCTGCCATACGCCATGAGCGCGTGGGGGATCTTTATGGTCTCGCAGAGCTTTAAAGGCACGCCAAACGACTATCTGTATGCCGCGCGCCTCGACCACGCCAGCCTGTGGGGCATTTTGCGCCACGTGATGATGCCGTTGAACAAATCCATTCTGGCGATCGTCGCGCTGTTTACCTTCTCAAGCTCGTGGGACAACTTCCTCTGGCCGCTGATCGTCATGCGCGACGTCGAAAAGATGCCGTTCTCGGTGCTGTTGGCAACCTTCAGCAAATCTTACGGCGTCTATCTTGGCCCGGTAATGGCAGGGGCTGTGGTGCAGATGCTGCCGGTGGTGGTGCTGTTTATCCTCTTTCGCAAATACTTCCTGCAGGGCATGTCGTTATCACTGAAATAAGGAATGAACCGGTGAACAAGCAACCCTGGTGGCAGGCGTGTACCTGCTACCAAATCTATCTGCCCTCGTTTTGCGATGGTAACGGTGACGGCATGGGTGATTTTCCTGGCCTGCTGTCGAAGGTGGACTACCTGTACGAACTGGGCGTCGGCGCCATCTGGATCACGCCGTTTTATCCCTCGCCGCTGGTGGACAACGGCTACGACATCAGCGATTACTGCGCGGTCGACGCGCGTTTTGGCACGCTTGAGGATTTTCGTAAGGTGGTGGCGCGTTGCCATGCCTGCGGAATTCAAGTGATTATCGATCTGGTGGTTAACCACGTTTCGTCGTCGCATCCGTGGTTTCGCGACGCGTGGAACAACTCGGCCAGCCGCTATCGCGACTACTTCCTGTTCAGCAGGCAGCCGAATAACTGGCAGTCATTTTTCTCCGGCAGCGCCTGGACCGCCGAGCCGGATACCGGGGAGTTCTACTATCACAAGTTTGCCCCCGAGCAGGTCGATCTCAACTGGGCGAACCCTGACGTGGAGCGTGAAATTTACCGGGTTGTTGATTTCTGGAAAGCGCAGGGCGTCGACGGTTTCCGTTTTGACGTTATCAACTTCCTGACCACCGACGGCATTGGCCCGGATAACCCGCAGGAAAATGGCGAGCAGCAGCACCATTTCGATATCAACCAGCCGGGCATTCTCGAGACGTTGCGTCGGCTATGTCGTTATGTGCGCCAGCAGGGGGAGACATTTTTAATTGGCGAAATTGGCAGCGAGGCGCTGGATGTTCTGGCGCGTTATCAAAGCCCTGAGCTGATGGACGTGGTGTTTAACTTCAATATCGGCAGCCAAAAAACCTTTGATATCGCTCGATTGTGCGAAGCAATTAACGCCACGCAGGCGCAGCAGTCCGGGCTGCCTACGCTGTTTTTCTCCAGCCATGATATGCCACGTATGATCGGTCGCTTTGGCGAAGGACCGCGTGATACCGCGCGCGCGTTGGCGGTGTTGGCATTACAGCTTACCGCGCGCGGAGTGCCGTTTATTTATCAGGGCGAAGAGCTGGGCATGCCGAATTATTCTTCTCTCTCCGTAGAGCAACTCTTCGATATTCAGGGCAAAACCCATTACCAAACCGCGTTACAGCAGGGGGCGAATGAGGCTCAGGCGCTGGCGCTGGCGGTGAAACACTCCCGCGACAGTTCGCGTGCGCCGCTGCTGTGGTCCGATGCACCGTTTGCCGGCTTTTCTACCGTCGCCCCGTGGATGCCCGTTTGCGAGGACTATCCACTCATCAATGCTGAACGTCAGCGGCAGACGCCAGCGTCGCTATGGCGACAATATCAGGCGCTGATCGCGCTGCGGGTGGCCACGCCGGCCCTCTGTGAAGGGGCGTCCAGTGAACTTGGGTTGACGGCGAGTTGCGTATGGTTCACCCGCGAAACGGAGCAGGAGTGCGTGTGGGTAGCAATCAATTTTGGCGCGCCGGTACGGAATCCCTGGCGGGATATTCCTGCCGGAGTGCTGTACGGCATCGACGGCCAGTGGCTGGACAAAAACCAAATTGTGATGAAAAGGAGCGTTCATGAACAGACACAGCAGTAATCCGCTTATTACCCCGAAAGACGTGGTGCCTTCACTGCCGGGGCGCAAGGTTGAATGTGTCTTTAATACCGGTGTCACCGAATGTAACGGCGAAATTATTCTGCTGCTGCGCGTCGCGGAAAGCGTGATTAATGATAATCAGCAGCAGATTGTGGTTCCGCTGCTGAAGCAGCAGGCAGAAGGCTGGCGGCAAACCACCAAAACCTTCGATCGCGGCGACGATCGCTTCGATTTTAGCGATCCGCGCACCATCGTGCTCAAAAGCGATCCGGCGCAGGTCTGGTTAACCTCAATGTCCCATTTGCGCCTGGCGCGCAGCGTCGACGGTGTGCATTACACCATTGATTCGCAGCCGTTTATTATTGCCGACAGCCGCTACGAGGAGTTTGGCTGCGAGGATGCGCGTATTACGCAAATAGATGACCTTTGGTATATCAACTATTCGGCGGTTTCTTCGCTGGGGATCACCACCGCGCTGGCGACCACCCGTGATTTCATCACCGTGGAAAAACGGGGGCTAATTCTCTGCCCGGATAACCGCGATGTCTGTTTCTTTCCGGAAAAGGTTGGTGGACGCTACATGGCGCTGACGCGTCCCGCACCGTGTCACTTTGGTCATCCGGAGATCTGGATCTGCGAGTCGCCGGATATGCTGCACTGGGGCAATCACCGACATCTGCTGGGGCGTTCCGGGGACGAATGGGATTCACGCAAGTCCGGCGGCGGCGCGCCGCTGATTAAAACCGATCGCGGCTGGCTGGAGATCTATCATGGGGTGGATGCCGCGCAGCGGTACTGCCTGGGGGCGTTGCTACTCGATCTCGACGATCCTATGAAGATTCTCGCCAAATCGCCGGTGCCGCTGCTGGAGCCGACGGCGATTTATGAGCGGGAAGGCTTTTTCGGCAATGTGGTCTTTACCTGTGGAGCGTTGATTCGTAATAACACGCTGCACGTCTGGTATGGCGCGGCGGACGAGTGTACCGCGTTGGCGACCCTGCCGATGGACGCGCTCTGGCAACATCTTGGGCTGGCATAATGCGCGATGACGTGGAGGCGCTCTATCAGCGTTATCGGGCGCAGCCGCAGAGCGGAAGGCGTGGAAAAATTGTCTTCCACGGCGTAGCGGGTCTGGATGCCTATAACCCCACAGCCCCCTTTCTTGATGAAGGACGATGGTGCATAGCCGCGCGCGTTGAGGCGCGCGATAGCGAAGATGCGCAGGTGCGTTTTTTCGCCTGGGATGGCGGCAACCATGCCACGTTGCTGGATGAGATGCCGACGTTCCGGCTCCAGGATCCTTTCGTCAGCCGCATTGGCGGCGAGTTGCTGTTGGGCGGCGTGGAAGTGGTACCCGCGAAGGAGGGCAAAGGGATGCGCTGGCGAACGCGGTTCTTTGTCGGCCCGTCGGTTCGCGCACTGCGGCCCCTGACCGTCGGACCATGGGGGATGAAGGATATCCGACTGGTTGAACTGCCCGACGGACGAATTCTGGTATTTACCCGTCCGCAGGGCGATCCCGGCGGACGGGGCACCATTGGCTGGATGATTCTCTCCACGTTAAGTGAACTTGGTACGCAGACCATTGCGCAGGCTACGCTAATTCCGCATGTTGATATGTTCTGCTGGTGCGGCGTTAACGAAGCCCATTTGTTACCCTCGGGTCACATTGGCGCGCTGGCGCACGTGGCACGTTTCGATGAGCAGGGGAACCGACACTACTATGCTGCATGTTTTACCTTTGACTATCAGCGTGGCGTTAGCAGCGCGATGAACATCGTGGCCTGTCGCGATGATTTTCTGCCCGGAGAGTGTAAACGTGACGATTTACAGGACGTGGTCTTTCCCTCCGGTTTGCTGGAAACGCAAGAGCAGGGGCAAGGTAGGCGGCTGTTTTGCGGTACCAGTGATTGCGAAGTGCAGTGGCGGGATATTCCCTCGCCGTTTGCGGGAGGATAAAAATAACGCCCCCTACGCAGCCGTAGGGGGCGTGGGTTTACTGCTCTGTCGCCAGTTGATTCTGGTTCACCTGCAGTGCCGCCAGCGCTTTACGCGCGGCTTTTAGTACCTGTTCGCACTGCTCGATCGTCAGCGTTAACGGCGGTTCGATGCGGATCGTTTTCGAGTTGTTTAGCGTCCCGGCAACCAGTACCCGCTGGCGGAACATCTCGCTGGCGAAACGGTAGCCCGTTTCATTGTCGACAAACTCGATTGCCATCAGCATCCCTTTCCCGCGCGCGTCCTGCACCAGATCGGGGTACTCCCGCGCCAGTTGGCGGAAACCGTCCAGCAGGATATCGCCTTTCTGTTCCGCTTGTGCCGGCAGGTTTTGTTCCAGCAGGACATTGATGGTCGCCAGCGCGGCCGCACAGGCCAGCGGGTTACCGCCAAAGGTCGTGGTGTGCAGGAACGGGTTATCGAACAGTACTGAAAAAACCTCTTCGGTGGCGATCGTTGCGCCAATCGGCATCACGCCGCCTCCCAGCGCTTTTGCGAGGCAGAGAATGTCAGGCTGCACGTTCTCATGTTCACAGGCAAACATCTTGCCGGTTCGCCCCATGCCGGTCTGGACCTCATCGAGGATCATCAGCGCGCCAAACTCGTCACAGAGTTTACGCACGGCGGTGAGATAACCCTGTGGTGGCAGGATCACGCCGCCTTCACCCTGGATAGGTTCCAGAATCACCGCTGCCACATCATCTCCGGTTTTTTTGCACTCGCTGAGCGCGGTACGCATAGCCTCAATATTACCGAACGGCACATGACGGAAACCCGGTAATAGCGGCATAAACGGCTTGCGGAAAGTGGATTTGGCGGTGGCGGACAGCGCGCCCAGCGACTTACCGTGGAACGCGCCGCTGGTAGCGATGAAGGTAAATTTGCCGCGTGGTGACTGGTAGGCCTTCGCCAGTTTCAGCGCCGCTTCGACCGATTCCGTGCCACTGTTGCAAAAGAAGCTGTATTTCAGTTTTCCGGGTGCCAGGGCAGCAAGGGTTTTTGCCAGCATGGCCCGCAGCGGGTCAAGCAGCTCCTGACTATGCAGAGGTTGTTTCGCGAGTTGATTCTGTACGGCGGAAACCACAACTGGATTACGGTGCCCCACGTTGAAAATTCCAAAACCTCCCAGGCAGTCGACAAACTCCTGTCCCTGGGTGTCGACAAGCGTATTCAGACCTCCCGCTTGCCACTCTACGGCTCCGTAATCCCCGCCGGCGGTAACAGATTTGCGATACTCTAAAAATCCCGGATTGACATGCTCTTTGAAGTAATCAATCACCTCTCGGTTAAGTGCTTTCATCTCCTCATGATCAAGCGTTCGCTTCTCAATGAGATTCAGTGCGTGCGCGCTACAGGCCAAAGCCGATGCGCTGGAAGGTAACCTGTTCAAAATATGCTCCCGGGGCTCGCGTATCACATGATACCGATTTAAGTATTGCAGGGATTGCGCCATCCCGGCGGCGCTGACGAAAATCGGGATAAACACCAGGGAGAAGAGTTATTGCGCAACATTTAATCTCATTTGTTAACAGTTGCTGAGTTTTTGCGCAGAGTGAATACCGTGCAAGAGTGGCTTCAGAAGGGGCGACTGCGCGGAAATAGTGCAAAAATTGTGCAGTAACAGTGCGTATCTTTCAGGGGGATTTTATAGTTTCAAACTGAAAGTATTTTAAATCAATCAATTAGAATTCATACAAATCGTGAGGTTTAATCGCAAATTGCGATCTAAATCAAATTTAACATCTAAAGATAAATCTGTTAGCGCCGAAATAACATCTGACAAAAAAGTTAACAGCCAGATAACTAGCACAGGACGCGACTATGTCTTCTCATCTCTACGTCACCCAGCAAAATACACCGCTGGATGACGATACGACCCTCATGTCGACTACCGATCTCCACAGTTACATCACTCACGCCAACGATACCTTCGTCAATATCAGCGGTTATTCGATCAATGAATTGTTGGCGCAACCTCATAACCTGGTGCGTCACCCGGATATGCCGAAAGCGGCCTTTGCCGACATGTGGTACACCCTGCAGCAGGGCGAGCCGTGGAGCGGCATCGTCAAGAACCGCCGTAAAAATGGCGATCATTACTGGGTAAGGGCGAACGCGGTACCGATGGTACGCGAGGGGAACGTGACGGGATACATGTCGATCCGTACCCGCGCGACGGACGCGGAGATCGCCGCCGTTGAGCCTTTATATCAGGCGCTCAATGAAGGCCGTTGTTCGCGCCGGATCCACAAGGGGTTGGTGGTGCGTAAAGGATGGCTCGGGAAACTGCTGGCAATGCCGGTGCGTTGGCGGGTTCGTTGCGTGATGGTGCTCATTTATGGCGTGCTGGCGGCGACGCTGCAACTGTCCGGTGCGTTATGGTCCGCACAACTGATGTGCGCGCTGGTGATGCTGCTGGGTACGGCTGCATTTGAGTGGCAGATTGTTCGCCCGATTGAGAATGTAGCGAAACAGGCGCTGAAGGTGGCGACCGGTGAGCGGAACAGCGTGGCGCATCTGAACCGCAGCGACGAACTGGGATTGATGCTACGCGCTGTCGGACAGCTTGGTCTGATGTGTCGCTGGCTAATCAACGATGTTTCAAGCCAGGTGTCGAGCGTCAGAAACGGCAGCGAAACGCTGGCGAAAGGTAATGACGATCTGAATAAGCACACCCGTCAGACGGTCGATAACGTGCAGCAGACGGTGACCACCATGAATCAAATGGCGGCGTCGGTTAAACAAAACTCAGAAACCGCGTCCGCAGCCGATAAGCTGTCGATTGCTGCCAGTAACGCGGCGACGCAGGGCGGCGAGGCGATGGACACCGTGATTAAAACCATGGATGACATCGCCAACAGCACGCAGCGCATCGGTACCATCACTACGCTTATCAACGACATCGCTTTTCAGACGAATATCCTTGCGCTAAACGCCGCGGTTGAAGCGGCCAGGGCGGGTGAGCAGGGGAAAGGGTTTGCCGTTGTGGCGGGTGAAGTACGCCATCTGGCCAGTCGCAGCGCCAGCGCGGCGAACGATATTCGCAAGCTGATCGATGCCAGTGCGGATAAAGTGCAGTCTGGCTCCCAGCAGGTCCATGCGGCGGGGCGCACGATGGATGATATTGTCTCTCAGGTTCAGAACGTCACCCAGTTGATTGCACAGATTAGCCATTCCACACTGGAACAGTCCGATGGCTTGACCAGCCTGACGCGTGCGGTGGATGAACTTAACCACATTACACAAAAGAACGCCGAACTGGTTGAAGAGAGCGCCCAGGTGTCCGCCATGGTGAAACACCGCGCCAGCCGTCTGGAAGATGCCGTGACGGTGCTGCACTAATCCTTTCCTTTATCCTCATCAACGCTTGCCTGTAACGGTAAGCGTTATTGTAATAATAATGTTAACAGCATATTAAATATTACCACCTACGGGTTATTTCTCTATTTTATTAACCTCTTTCAGTTTCCCTCTTTTGGCTATTTAGACATTATAAAAAATCGTTTATATAACGATCGGTCTGCCTCTATTCATCGTTAAAAACTATTTACCAGCAATTATTGATAATAAAAAGCGATCAAATTCATAAAGTTAGTGAAATTGTTACCGATAAAGGAATCTGTCTGAAGAAAACTATCTCCAGGGAGAATATATGTTTTTGCGTAACATGAAAATTCGCTCAAAATTATTTATCGCGTTTGGATTGTTTATTGTACTGATGATGGTGAGTTCGGGCCTTTCCTTATTTAGCCTGGACCGCGCCAACAGTGGTATGCAAAACATCATTACCAATGATTATCCCATCACGGTAAAAGCCAACAAGCTTGTCGATCATTTCCAGGATTTTGTCAGCACGCAGCAACTGATGCTGATGGACGAAGAGGGGCGGTGGGCCCAGACGTCACAGAAAAAACTCGACGCCATAAGCGAGCAAATCACGGTGCTGCTGGATGAACTGAACGCCGCGCCGTTGAATGCCGAATCGAAGAATGTCATCGCTGGGATCCGCGATGTGCGTGAGCAGTATCTCGCCTCCCGATTTCGCATTCTGCAGGAACTGCAAAACCATAACCGACAGGCGGCGATGCAGGAGATGATGACCACGACGGTTAATGTACAGCAGGACTATAAAGCTAAAGTTCAGGCATTGATCGCCATTGAAGACAGGCAGATGCTGCGCGCTGGCGCACAGGTGGAAAGCGACTTTAACACGAACCGGGCGCTGCTTAGCGCACTGGCGCTCATCGGCATTGCCGCGGGCTGTATCATGGGCTGGTATATCGTGCGTTCCATCACCCGACCGCTGAATGAAGCGGTGCAGTTTGCCGAAGCGATTGCCGAGGGTGACCTGACCCGCAATATCATTACCACGCAGAAAGATGAGACCGGCGAACTGCTGCATGCGCTGATGGTAATGAAAACTCGTCTGCTGGAGATAGTCCAGGAGGTTCAGAACGGCTCAGAGAATATCTCCAGCGCGGCAGCGCAGATTGTCGCCGGAAACCAGGATCTGGCTGCGCGTACCGAAGAACAGGCGAGCTCCGTCGAGCAGACCGCAGCGTCGATGGAGCAGATCACTGCCACGGTCAAAAATACCGCCGAACATACCGGAGAAGCGACGAAACTCTCAGCGGGGGCGGCGACCGTCGTGAAGAACAATGGCGAGATGATGAATCAGGTGACGCAGAAAATGCGCGTGATTAATGAAACGACTAACCGGATGTCAGACATCATCAACCTGATTGACTCTATTGCCTTTCAGACTAATATTCTGGCGCTGAATGCGGCGGTTGAAGCTGCGCGAGCCGGTGAGCATGGCCGCGGATTTGCCGTGGTAGCGGGAGAGGTACGCCAACTGGCGCAGAAGAGCGCGTCTTCTGCCAGCGAGATTCGTCATCTGATTGAGGATTCCACCGGCCAGACCCAGGAAGGGATGCAACTGGTCGAGAAGGCTAATGCCCTGATTAACGGCATGGTAAACAACGTTGAAGAGATGGATGTGATCCTACGGGAGATCGGCCAGGCCAGTCGTGAACAGACCGAGGGTATCTCGCAGATCAACAGCGCGATTGGCCTGATTGACGCCACCACGCAACAGAACTCTTGTCTGGTTGAGGAGTCCGTTGCGGCAGCGGCGTCACTGAACGAGCAGGCGTTACACTTAAAAGAGATGGTGAAAGTGTTCCGCGTTCGCGAAGGCGATGCCTTGCCTGCTTAATCAAGCTGAGTGATTTCCAGCGCCGCGCGGTCGATCACTCCAATGATCTTTTTAAGCTGCGCGTCGCTGATGTCACCCTGATTTACCCTCAGATCAAGCACCGCCTTGAAGTTTTCCAGCGCTCGCTTCATCTGCGGGTTCTTACGCAACTCAAAGCCGACATTGCGCGCATTAACGCGTTCCTGGATGTGACCGAGATGTTCACGATTCTCTTCCAGCCACTGTGCGCCGGTGTCGGTGAGGGTGATTTTTTTACGTCCACCCTCCTCTTCGCTTATCGTAATAAAGGCCTGATCCTGGAGGAAATCCAGTGTTGGATAGATAACCCCAGGACTCGGCGTATAGTTGCCCTGCGTCAGATTTTCGATGGCTTTGATCAGCTCATAGCCGTGACTGGCCTCGCGGGAAAGAATGTCCAGAATCACCAGACGCAGCTCCCCATGACCAAAAAAGCGCTGACGCCGTCCACCTCCACCGCCTCTGCCGTGACGATGTTCGCAACCGTCGTGATGATGCCCTTCGCCTTTACAGCAACCTTCATGATGATGTCGCATGATAATCTCCTGATGTTGTTTAGATATATCTAATTTATATCTAAATCATAAATTATGACAAGTTCAATGTTGATATTTTTATTAATTGTATGAATTTTAACGATAAATATTTTGCGGTGTAATCTTCCAGAAACTATCAAAAAATGACTTGCAATCCTGGTGATTAACAATCATTATCATTTGAAAATTTATTTCGATATATCTGATTATTACACTAAGGCCAAAAGATGATGGATAAAACTTCACGTTACCCTCAGCGCGTGCGCAATGAACTGCGCTTTCGCGAACTTACCGTTTTGCGCGTAGAACGTATTGGCACGGGTTTTCAGCGTATTGTCCTCGGCGGCGATGCACTGGAAGGTTTTAGCTCGCGCGGTTTTGACGATCACAGCAAGGTGTTTTTCCCGCAACCTGGCAGCCATTTTGTTCCGCCAACCGTGACGGAAGAGGGCATTGTCTGGGGCGAGGGCGTACGTCCAGTTTCTCGCGACTATACGCCGCTGTACGATGAAGCCCGTCATGAACTGGCGCTGGATTTCTTTATCCACGACGGCGGCGTGGCAAGTTCCTGGGCGTTACAGGCGCGCGCAGGCGATACGTTAACGATCGGTGGTCCACGCGGTTCACTGGTGGTGCCGGAAGATTACGCATATCAGGTTTATGTTTGCGATGAGTCAGGCATGCCGGCGCTGCGTCGTCGTCTTGAGGCGTTGAGTCGCTTACCGGTAAAACCGACGGTGACCGCGCTGGTGAGCGTCGCCGATCCGGCATATCAGGATTATCTCGCGCATCTGGACGGGTTTGCCATTGAATGGCTGGGACACGATGAGCAGGCGGTTGCCGCGCGACTGGTGCAGATTGAGGTGCCGGAAGAAGATTACTTCATCTGGATCACCGGGGAAGGGAAAGTGGTGAAAAAACTCAGCCAGCGCTTTGAGCAGGAACCGTTTGATCAGCAGTTAGTCCGTGCAGCGGCTTACTGGCACAACAAGTAAAGTGAGCGCCGTCGGGACAATGAAATTTAATGATTTCTTTGACGCTGAAATCGGTTTAAGGTCATAGGGTAGTCTTGTGTTTTACATGGTAAATTTTAAGGATAAAAGTATGCCTGCAGTCATTGATAAAGCATTAGATTTCATTAACGGTATGAACACTTCGGCCTCTTCACCTGAACCTATGGATGAAAGCACGGCGAAAGGAATTTTGAAGTATCTGAAAGAACTGGGATTCCCGGCTAGCGCAGCAGACGTCACGGCCCGGGGGGAACAGGAGGGGTGGAACCCCGGTTTTACGCAGAAATTAGCCGGATGGGCTGAAAAGTTTGAGTCCGGAGAGCGGGTATTGATTAAAAACCCTGAGTATTTTTCACTGTATATGCGTGAGCAGCTTCAGGAACTGGTCGAAGTTGAGCGCGCGTGAAGTCAACAACCTGTCTTGATGCTCTTGCCTGTAGGGGAAGAGCATCCCTTTCTCTTACTTCCGCGCTGTTGTAACTCATTGAATTTGGTGGCCCCTGCTGGACTTGAACCAGCGACCAAGCGATTATGAGTTTTAGGTGATATAAATCACTATTTGGACGATCTGATAATGCAGATCGTGGCTATCAACCATTATGCCAGTCAAATGACGAATTGTGGGGGATGCGGCAATGTCGTACACCTGCTCGGCGAGAGTCCTGATCTGGATTTTGATTGAGCCTGAAAAAGCCTCTATCCGAAAATATAGCGTGAATGGCTATACCCGCATTATTAGCGGCATTCGGACATAAAAACCTAGTTTTTGCAAAAAACTCGATATATCTCATTTTTGGCCCTGGTGAAATGTCGCAGTGAAAGCCTGTTGTGACACACCCTGCTGGCCAGAAAATATCCCAAGATATGTTGCACCCCGATCGAGAAAAAGCGGAATTGAACAAAAAACGAATACCATCAATCTTAGATATGTTTAGCATCGTGATGGTGGAGTGTTGTGAACTGCTAAATTAGAAGGCTGAACCAACGGTGTTTTATCGTTTGTCAGTTTACATAAAACCAGCACCAGTGCGGATTATAGCGTCGTGAGCTAACAGAACCCACTGAACTAACGTTTTTCGTTTCTATATAATGTTTTTTACCTGCGATGCGGTGACTGACCGCCGATACGATAATAACGGCTCAAGTTGGGCCACTAAATTACTAAACAGATTGAGAGCAATTATTTATACGAATTATTCATGCTGATAAATTATCGAGGTTTCCAATTTTATAAAAAATTACATTTTGTTAAATAAAGTGGCTGTAACTTCATATTAATCCCTCAACTAAAAGGAGTTAATCGAAAATGGCTATACCAGTTTATTTATGGCTTTATGAGGAAGACGGGAAGCTACTAAAAGGCGGTGTCGATGTAAATGGGCGTGGAGGAAGCATTGAGCTGGTGGGCATGCAGCATGATGTTTTTATCCCCACTGACGATACGACAGGAGCAGCCACCGGGACGCGCCAGCATGAGGCGTATACATTTGAAAAAGAAATTGATTCATCATCCCCGCTTTTATACCGCGCACTAACAACAGGCCGGAGTTTGGCAAAAGCTATTTTCAGGTTTTACCGCATTAACGATAATGGTATGGAACAGGAATATTTCAATGTTCAGCTTGAAAATGTGAAGGTGTGCCATGTCGTGCCAATTATGTTTGATATTAAAAACCCTGCTTTTGAAAGGCACGGTCATATTGAGCATGTTGGTCTACGGTACGAGAAAATAATCTGGAATTATGCTGATGGGAATGTTCAACATGCTGACAGCTGGACAGAACGTAAAACCGCATAAGGAGATTACTCATGGCAAACTGGAAATATAAGCAGAGCACAGGCGAATTGTTCAAAGACGGTACGTTGATCGAAACGGGTTACTCTGGATCCCTGACCAACAAAAACAACCCTGACCGTGAACACGTACGGGGAATGGGGCCAATTCCACGGGGAACGTGGAAAATTAGCAGTACGGGCACAAGCAAAGGGCCGCTCACAATCACCCTGGTTCATGTCAGTGGCGATTCTTATTCTCGTGATATGCGCACTTTCCGTATGCATGGTGATAAGCGGATCGGTATTGCCGGTTTTGCGTCAGAGGGGTGCATAATCATGAGTCCATCTACACGGCTATTGGTAAGCCAGGATCATGGTTCATTGCTGGAGGTTGTCAGATGATTCGTGCAGGCTTATTAATGCTTGCCGTCACGCCAGTATGTGTATTTGCCGCCACGCCCGGGAGCGAATGCGCAACAAGGGGGCGTTATGTTGAGCAGCGTCTTTTCTCCGCTATCACTAATGATCTGGGGATTGATCCCACAGCTATTGCGCGTGGAAAAACCAGCAGCGAAATATTGAGTATTACGCCTGTATCTGAGGTATTTGCGCGGCAGATGGCTAAGACTGATAGCGTCGCTGGAAATGGGCTATCTGAAAATGAATACTTCAGCATTTATCATGATAAGCATGCCATGAATTTGACTGTGCAATATACCTATACCAGCACCGAAGGAAAAAAAGATGTTTTCATTGTTTCAGCGCTACTGAATGATGATGAATGTTCAATCCGGCACAATGGTTATCTCACAATTTCGCGAGAATTTTGAAATTGCGAGGCATCATTCCTAATGAATCCACGGGCCCTGGTTGCAGTGCTTTTCCTGCTGACCATGAGTAACGCAATGGCAAAAGATTGCACCCCAGCTGATGCCGAGGCGGCAGATCTTGCCGTGGATAGTCTCAGCAGTTGGCAGGCGGTTAGCGACAATTACAGCCATTACGGGCAATGCGACGACGGGAGCATAGCTGAGGGTAATTCTGAGGCGGTGATCCGTTTGCTGGTGGATAAGTGGAACACGTTATCGGCGCTCGATGAGCTGGTGAAAAAAAATCTCGCCTTTGGTGATTGGGTGCTTAATCACATCGACACCACGCTAGACAGTGGGGATTTAGAGGCGGTTGCCAGACGTGCTCAGAAAAACTGTCCGGATCACAGCAAGTTACTATGTGAAAAAGTTGGGAGCGCGGCAGACAAGGCGCTAGAGGAGCAAAAAGATCCATAAAATTACGGTGACTGGGAACGCCTCAGGGAGTTGCGATGTCACGCCCGGCTAAGTGGTCGTTGCGCCTGTTGGCGTTTCTGGCTATTACGTTCGTGCTGATGCTTTCGGGGATGCTCGACCCGCTGGCCGAAAGTCTGAAATATACCGTCACGGACCTGATAAATTATCTCCCGACAGAGAAGATAGAACCTTACCCCGACCGCGTGGAGGATAACTATTTCACTATATGTAGTGTCTAACGCGCTGGTTGCCAGCATGGTTGTTTTTCTCGGTGAAAAGATTATCAGGTGATTCAGTATGGCCCGTTTACAGGCCTTTACCCTCGGCGAATTCGCAATGATTTTCCCCTAAGAATTCCTCAGGTTTTAAACTGCGAATTCGCAGTTTGTGAGACTTAGAAATGCCAGGGTGCAAACGATGAATCAAACCGTGAAAAATAATGAATCAAAACCGACGTTTTTTCTGTGTCTATATAGTGTTTTTTATCTGTGATGCGGGAATTGACCGCCGCTACGATAATAGCGGCTCAAGTTGAGCCACTAAATTACTAAAGGTACTCCGTGGCATCTCCCATCCTCGAGGCGACGCACGCGCGGAAAACGACGGGTTTTTTGCATTTCCATGCCCCCCGCTTAATAGATTGAGTGCAATTATTTATATGAATTATTCATAGCAATAATTTATCGAGGTTTCTGGGTTTATAAAAAATTACATTTTGTCAAATTCAGTAGCTGTAAGGTTTGGTTTATTTTTCAACTAAATGGAATTAATAAAATGGCTATACCGGCTTATTTATGGCTTAAAGACGACGGCGGCGCGGATATTAAAGGCGGTGTTGATGTAAGGGATCGCAAGGGAAGCATAGAAGTGCTCGGGTTCGGTCACGGTTTGTTCCTGCCTACCGACAATAATACGGGCAAGATCACCGGCACGCGGGTACATAGCGCGCTCAATTTTGAAAAGGAGTTTGATTACTCCAGCCCCTATCTTTACAAGGCTGTTGCCACCGGCCAGACGCTCAAGAGCGCCGAATTTAAGTGGTACAAAATTAACGATGCAGGTCAGGAGGTGGAATACTTCAATATGCTGTTGGAAAGCGTCAAAATCGTTTCTGTATGCCCGCTGATGCACAACTGCAAAAACGAAAGCACTGAGAAACACAATCACCTCGAGGGGATCGCCCTCCGCTACGACAAAATCACCTGGAAGCATTGCGACGGGAATATCATTTTCTCTGACTCATGGAACGAACGATGATCCAGTGTACGTTCAGGCTGAACGGAAACGGTTTATCAAACCTCAGTTGTCCGGGTATTGGTTTCTTTCCCGCGTATTCAGGCTACGAGGGTACTCACAGAAATAACCCTGGCTCCGTGAATGTTCCGAATGCAGGCCCGTTACCGCCTGGCAAATACTATATTGTCAGCCGCCCGACTGGAGGCCTCAGAACGATGATTCAGGATTGGGCAGCTACGCAGTACACCGGTTCAGATCGATCGGTCTGGTTTGCGCTGTATCGGGAGGATGGAAAAATTGATGACTGGACGTTTATAGACAAGGTGGAGCGCGGCCATTTCCGGTTACACCCGGCAGGCTATAAAGGCGTTAGCGAAGGCTGTATAACGCTGCCTGGCCCGGCGCATTTTGCTGTACTGCGGGAGGCGCTCTTGAGAACCCCTACGATGCAGGTAAGCGCAACGTTGACCGGTTACGGCACGGTACAGGTTTACTGATGAAAGCTATTCATATTGCCCTGATGTGGCTGCTATCTTTCGCTGTATACGCTGTGGTGCTTATCCTGATGTATGCGCTTGTCCCTGCTGGTGGTCTATTTGCTCTATACGACAAGATCGCCGGCCCGGTTCCCGGTGCTGAGTGGGATAACATTTACAGCAACGTGATAATACTTGGCAGTGCCGCAATAACCTTCCTGCTGGTGTGGCTGGTGGCGTTTCTGGCAATGAAAAGATTACGCAAGTGATCGGTTTAAACTGACGCGGAAGATGACAAAACAAGGCCCGTTTATTGGCCTTTCACCCCTGCGAATTCGCAATTTTCCATGTTAAGAAATGCTAAGTTTTTTTACGTATCCGGATCGAGCTGCGATCCTGTTTGCGTAGGGCATTACTGCAGAGTGGAGGCAAAGAAAAATCATGAGCATTTCAGCCAGGCAAAAAGCCGTCATTGTGGCCGCGCTTATCGAGAGGGATAACGCAGAGCTCACGCCTTATCTGTACCGCGGGCTGGCGAGGGTGATCGCTGGGGATGCAGTCCGGCGCGAACGTTTTATGCAGAAGGTTAGATCCCCAGAGTACCACTGGAAAAAGCCAGAGCCGCGGCGAAGATAGAGCGCAAAAATTTGGACTGTTCTTGACGGAATAAGAGGTATACGGCGACACCGCCCCCTTCTCCTCAGTCTGAGGAAAAGCCCCAACCGGCGAAAACAAAAAGGTCGCGCTTCATCGGTGACTAACCTCGCCAATGGTGAGGTTACGGTGATAAATACCAGGCTTTAGAACGAGAAGCAGGTACGCAGACAGTTACGCACCCAAAGCGCGCCTTTTCTGCGTATTTTGTGCGGTAGAAATCGTGATGGAAAAAAAAGTTGTTTGAGTTTGTAGCAGAAAGTGAGGCGTAACGTATGACCGGTCATAAATTAACCATAAATCACTATGGTTACTTTTCTGGAATATCCCCGGCATATCCCCGGGAAAAACAAAGGGCCAGCGCATTTAGCGCCAGCCCTTGCGGTGTCTGGTGGCCCCTGCTGGACTTGAACCAGCGACCAAGCGATTATGAGTCGCCTGCTCTAACCACTGAGCTAAGGGGCCGTGGCGGTGAATTATAAAGTAACTCCGGCGTGCAATCCAGCCATAACCGTACGTATGCTGTTTTATTAAACAACGTATTTTCAATCCGTTATACTTTTCTTACGATGTTATGTAGTGGAGTCGTTATGGTTAAGGACATTTTAGCGCCGGGGTTGCGGGTCGTGTTCTGCGGCATCAATCCGGGGCTTTCTTCTGCCGGGACGGGATTTCCGTTTGCGCATCCGGCGAACCGTTTCTGGAAGGTGATTCATCAGGCCGGTTTTACCGATCGCCAGCTCAAACCCGAAGAGGCAGAACACCTGCTGGATTTTCGCTGCGGTGTCACCAAACTGGTTGACAGGCCAACGGTGCAGGCTAATGAAGTCTCGCGTCAGGAGTTGCACGACGGTGGACGTAGCCTGATTGCTAAAATTGAGCAGTACCAACCGCATGCCCTGGCGATTCTGGGTAAGCAGGCATTTGAGCAAGGCTTCAGCCAGCGCGGCGTACAGTGGGGAAAACAGAGCATAACCATTGGCGCAACGCAGGTGTGGGTGTTGCCGAATACCAGCGGGTTGAGCCGCATTACGCTGGATAAACTGGTGGAAGCATTCAGGGAACTGGATGAAGCGCTGATCGTGCGGGGGAGATGATCCCGACAGTGGCTGTCCGGATCCTCTATTCCATTACATCGGGTCAACCTGGGCAATCATCGCCTGACCCAGCGCGCTCTCAATGCGGTAGCACAGTGTTTTCATTCTGGATTCGTAGGCGTTAATGACAAGATCATTCAACTGAGGGTTCAGGTCCTCCTTCACTGAAAGGAACAGACTATTTTTCTTGTTCAGCTCCGCCATCGCGCCGCTGTATTTATCCCAGTTTTTCGGGCTGTAGGAGCGAAGGGCGTTTAATGAGCGTATGCAGGTTTCGTTGGCTGTCAAAGAACTGCTTTTCATCCTGTCTTCATTCGCCGTAGCCTGAGGTTGTTGTACAACCGGCTCTGCTACGGGCGTGACCAGCGATTTAGGCGCGTTTTGCTGTTTATTGACACAAGCAGTCAGCACGATGCATACCATCAGAAGCCATGTGTTTTTCATTTTATTATCAGTTCCTGCAGAAGAGTAGGGCATACTCATTTATTTGCTTGAGAATTATCTTAGGTATTGATTATAAGAGGAAACGGAACAATAGCAATGCGAGTTTATTACTGTTGGGATTGGGATGATTTTCACACGCTGGAATTCAGAGGATAAATAAATATCCTCCGGCATAGTCGGGGGTTTTTCTGATGCGCCTATAAGACTCTGTTACCAGCCGCGTCCTAACAGGCGCATACGATCTGACATTTGCATCAGACTTCGTTACTTACGGCCCGTAAACGGGCTGCCCGGATAAGGGAGCGATAACTGCTCATAAAGCATCAGACTGCTTTTCCCTTTAAGATATCCTATGAAGCCAGATACGCTCATTTTGGGCGGGATTTCCACAAGTATATGGATGTGATCTGCGCAACATTCAGCTTCCAGGGTCCGTACGTTCTTCCACTCACACAGCTTTCTTAAGATGCTACCTATCGCCCTGCGTTTCTCTCCGTAGAACACTTGTCTTCGGTATTTTGGCGCAAAAACGATGTGATATTTACAGTTCCATTGGGTGTGCGCTAAGCTCTTTTCGTCCCTCATTGGGACCCCCTTTTGATTCCTTGTTGAACTTTTGCAGTTGCCAGACCGCAAGATGTTTTAACAAATCAAAAGGGGTTTTAATCACTGACTTAAAGCTGAAAGCTTTCCGGAACCCCCACCTGGCAGGGGGTTTTCCATAGGCAAAAAAAGGCCACAGCAAGCTGTGGCCTTAAATATTAATCCAGCGCGATGAACGATTAGTCGTCCAGGAAGCTACGCAGCACTTCAGAACGGCTCGGGTGACGCAGTTTACGCAGCGCCTTCGCTTCGATCTGACGAATACGTTCGCGGGTAACGTCAAACTGTTTACCCACTTCTTCCAGCGTGTGGTCGGTGTTCATATCGATACCAAAACGCATACGCAGGACTTTCGCTTCACGCGCGGTCAGGCCAGCCAGCACGTCATGCGTTGCCGCACGCAGGCTTTCCGTTGTGGCAGAATCCAGCGGTAGCTCGAGGGTGGTATCCTCGATGAAATCACCCAGATGCGAATCTTCATCGTCACCGATAGGGGTTTCCATGGAGATCGGCTCTTTGGCGATCTTCAGCACTTTACGGATCTTGTCTTCCGGCATCAGCATACGCTCAGCCAGCTCTTCCGGCGTCGGCTCGCGACCCATCTCTTGCAGCATCTGGCGGGAGATACGGTTGAGTTTGTTGATGGTCTCAATCATATGCACCGGAATACGGATGGTGCGCGCCTGATCCGCGATAGAGCGGGTGATCGCCTGACGGATCCACCAGGTTGCATAGGTGGAGAACTTGTAACCACGACGGTATTCAAACTTATCGACCGCTTTCATCAGACCGATGTTGCCTTCCTGAATCAGATCCAGGAACTGCAGACCACGGTTGGTGTATTTCTTGGCGATAGAGATAACCAGACGTAAGTTTGCTTCAACCATCTCTTTCTTCGCACGACGCGCTTTCGCTTCGCCAATGGACATGCGACGGTTGATGTCTTTGACCTGCTCGATGGTCAGGCCGGTTTCTTCTTCAATCTGACGCAGTTTCTGCAGACCACGATGAACGTCATCGGCCACATCGTGCAGTTTTTCGGACCACGGCTTGTTCATCGCGATAGCCGCATTGAACCAGGTTTCGCTGGTTTCATTGCCGGTGAACAGGGTGATGAAGTTCTTCTTCGGCATTTTGCACTGCTCAACGCAGAGCTTCATGATCAGACGTTCCTGGGTACGAACCCTGTCCATCATGACGCGCATGCTGTTCACGAGGTAGTCAAACTGCTTTGGTACCAGACGGAACTGCTTGAATACTTCAGACAGCTTCAGGATCTCAGTCTGGGCATCGGCGTGGCTACGACCTTTCGCTTTGATGGTGTCACGCGTGACTTCGTACTGCGTACGCAGTTCGCCGAACTTCTCGCGCGCCAGCTCAGGATCGATGCTGTTGTCGTCATCGCTGCTGTCGTCGTCGCTGTCTTCTTCGTCTTCGTCCTCATCGTCATCCATGTCTTCCTGAGATAACTCAGATCCGACGTGAGTGGCGGTAGGGGCCAGATCTTCTTCCGCGTTTGGATCGACAAAGCCGGTGATCAGATCGGACAGACGGGCTTCTTCAGCTTCAACGCGATCGTACTGCTCAAGCAGATAGGTAATAGCTTCTGGATATTCGGCAACGGAGCACTGAACCTGGTTGATCCCGTCTTCGATGCGTTTCGCAATATCGATTTCGCCTTCGCGGGTCAACAGTTCAACGGTACCCATTTCACGCATGTACATGCGAACCGGGTCAGTGGTACGACCGATTTCAGACTCTACGCTGGACAGAACTTGCGCAGCCGCTTCTTCCGCGTCTTCGTCGGTACTGGTGGTATTTTCAGCAAGCAGCAGATCATCGGCATCCGGTGCTTCTTCCATCACCTGAATACCCATGTCGTTGATCATTTGGATGATATCTTCAATTTGATCTGAATCGACGATATCTTCCGGCAGATGGTCATTGACCTCGGCATAGGTCAGATAGCCTTGCTCCTTACCACGGGTGACAAGAAGCTTCAGCTGTGACTGCGGGTTTTGCTCCATAAGACGGTATCCACACTTAATTCGTTTGATTAGAGTCAGCAAGCCGTTGCTGCCAACATTTAAAGCGAGGGCGTACTTATATTTGTGGCCGCTGCCTCTCAGTGCGGCTGTCGGGGGCTTCCCGATCGCTATTCGGCACTTAAGCCGTTAAATACTTTTGTCTGTTTCAATTCATTTCTTCGCCAGTTCCTGGTTCAGTGTCCAGAGCTCCCGGCGTTCTTCGCTGCTTAAACCGTGTGTGCGCTCGCGGGCGATTAGCTCTTCCTGGCGCAGCTCAAGCATCGAATCAAACATATGGTTGAGTGAGTCGGTGAAGGTTTTTTCAGCAATATCCTTATCTGCTATATCGTCCCACATCGACAATTTTTCAAGGGTGGCCGCATCATTTGTGCCACGATAGTGTTCTAAAAGCTGTCCGGTGGTTAGCCCTGGCTGGGACAAACAAGTGTTGACCAGTTCTGCGAATAAGCCAAGTCCAGGCAGCTTATTCTGGTCCAGACCGCTTAACGGTGGCACCAGCGGCGCCAGTTCCGGATTTTGCACCAGCAGTCCTATCAGTATACGCATGGTCGTGCGTTTTAGCTGCGGAGCGGGTCGGGAAGTCCCACTTTCGGACAATTTTGGCATTAATCGTTCAAGCTGGCTGTCGTCCAGAATGCCAAGCTTGTTGCCCAATTCCTGTCGCAGATAAATGCGTAATGTTTCACCCGGTACCTGAGTGATAAGCGGTAGCGCCAGCGTACTCAACTGCGCTCGCCCGTCCGGCGTGCTCAGGTCCACCTGCGGCAGCAGGCTATTAAACAAAAACGCGGAGAGCGGCAGGGCCTGCTCCATCCGGGCTTCGAATGCCGCTTTCCCCTCTTTACGCACCAGCGTATCGGGGTCTTCGCCATCAGGTAAAAACATAAAGCGTAGCTGACGACCATCCGTCATGTACGGCAGTGCGGTTTCCAGCGCGCGCCAGGCGGCGTCTCGTCCTGCACGGTCACCGTCATAACAGCAAATAACGTTGTTCGTGGCGCGGAACAGGAGCTGAATATGATCGGCGGTGGTTGAGGTGCCCAGCGAAGCCACGGCATAGTTAATACCATACTGCGCCAGCGCCACCACATCCATATAGCCTTCCACCACTAACAAACGTTGCGGATCGGCGTTATCCTGCTGCGCTTCATAAAGGCCATACAGTTGGCGGCCCTTATGGAAAATATCGGTTTCCGGGGAGTTGAGGTACTTCGGTAGCGCATCACCCAGCACACGACCGCCAAAACCTATCACCCGACCACGCTTATCGCGGATGGGGAACATCACCCGTTCGCGGAAGCGATCGTAACTGCGTCCCTGATCGTTGGTGACCAACATACCCGCATCCACCAGTGACTGGCGATTTTCGCTATTGCCGCCAAACCGTTTCAGGACGTTGTCCCAACCGGGGGGCGCAAAGCCAATAGCAAAACGCGCGATCACTTCACTACTGAGTCCTCGCTTTTCCAGATACTGGCGCGCAGGGGTAGCGGCGGGTTGCATCAGAGATTGCTGATAAAACGTGTTCAGGCCATCCATCAGTTGATACAGGCTTTGCCGTTGATGGCGCTCTATCTGACTGGGGCCTGTGCCTGCTTCAAACGGGACGTCAAGGTTATGCATAGCCGCCAGTTCTTCGACGGTTTCCACGAACTCGAGCTTGTCGTAGTTCATCAGGAAGTCGATAGCGTTGCCGTGCGCGCCGCATCCAAAGCAGTGATAAAACTGTTTTTCACCGTTTACGGTGAAAGAGGGGGTCTTTTCGTTATGGAACGGACAACACGCGTGATAATTTTTGCCCTGTTTTTTCAGCTTTACCCGCGCGTCGATGAGATCGACGATGTCGGTTCTTGCCAGCAGGTCATTGATGAATACACGTGGGATTCGTCCAGCCATATGCCCCTTTTATACACTTCATCCTTCAAGCTGCCTCGGCGTTGGCTACGCTCGTTCACCCCTGTCACTTACTTAAGTAAGCTCCGGGGATTCACTCCCTTGCCGCCTTGACGCATCATGAATGATTTTGTGTATATGCTAATGCATAAACGAAAATAAGCCGCGCATTCCTTTCGGAAGCACGGCCTTACAACTACAACTCGGTCTGAATCGAGAGCCTCAGCCCCCGACAGAGATTAGTACAGACGAGTGCGGCGTGCGTTTTCGCGAGCCAGTTTCTTCGCGTGACGTTTCACAGCAGAAGCTTTGGCGCGTTTGCGTTCGGTAGTCGGTTTTTCATAGAACTCACGACGACGAACTTCCGCCAGAACGCCTGCTTTCTCGCAGGAACGCTTGAAGCGACGCAGTGCTACGTCGAACGGCTCGTTTTCACGTACTTTAATTACCGGCATGTAACTCTCACCTTTGATAAATTCGGTTTGCCGCTGGCATCAGCGCCAGCTTATTTCAAAATGGTGCGGAATTTTACTGCAATTGCTGCTGCTTTGTAAAGCACCGATGCGATTTTGAAAGGGACTTTTATAAGGGGGAAGAGTATACACGAAATCGGGAGTGAGGGTATACATCTACCCGCATTCGACCTACACTGCGCGGTAATAACGTGAGGTAGAAACAAGTCATGCGTGTACTGGGAATTGAAACATCCTGCGATGAAACCGGCATCGCCATTTACGACGACGAAAAAGGTCTGTTAGCCAACCAATTGTATAGTCAGGTGAAATTACATGCTGACTACGGCGGGGTCGTGCCTGAACTGGCCTCCCGCGATCATGTCCGCAAAACGGTGCCGCTGATTCAGGCGGCGCTGAAAGAGGCGGGACTGAGTGCGAAAGAGATTGATGCGGTGGCGTATACCGCAGGACCGGGTCTGGTTGGCGCGCTGCTCGTCGGCGCAACCGTCGGTCGTTCGCTGGCGTTTGCATGGAATGTGCCCGCTATCCCTGTACATCATATGGAAGGGCATCTGCTGGCACCGATGCTGGAAGATAACCCGCCAGAATTCCCCTTTGTGGCGCTGTTGGTATCGGGGGGACATACCCAGCTTATCAGCGTGACGGGCGTTGGGCAGTATGCGTTGCTCGGTGAATCGATTGACGACGCTGCCGGTGAAGCGTTCGATAAAACCGCCAAGCTGCTGGGGCTCGACTATCCTGGCGGCCCGATGCTGTCGAAAATGGCGTCGCAGGGCACCGCCGGACGTTTTGTTTTCCCGCGGCCCATGACCGATCGTCCGGGGCTGGATTTCAGCTTCTCCGGGTTGAAAACCTTTGCGGCGAATACGATTCGCAATAACGGCGATGATGATCAAACTCGTGCCGATATCGCCCGGGCGTTTGAAGACGCGGTGGTAGATACGCTAATGATCAAGTGCAAGCGGGCGCTGGATCAGACCGGCTTTACGCGTCTGGTGATGGCGGGCGGCGTCAGCGCCAACCGTACGCTGCGGGCGAAGCTGGCGGAGATGATGCAAAAACGTCGTGGCGACGTGTTCTATGCCCGTCCGGAATTTTGTACTGACAACGGGGCGATGATTGCCTATGCCGGCATGGTGCGCTTTAAAGCGGGGGCCACGGCGGATCTCGGCGTGACCGTACGTCCGCGCTGGTCGCTGGCGGAGCTGCCTGCGGCATAAGCGCTTTCTGTCCTGCCCGGTGGCGCTGCGCTTACCGGGCCTGCGAATCTATTCTCTGCGTTTACCGGATCGACAAGGCCGTAGGCCGGGTCAGGCGAAGCCGCCACCCGGCAATACACCGCATACACCCGCACTACACCCGCAGCATTCCTCTGTCTTCCAGAAACGCAATAATTGTTGCCAGACCGTCACCCGATTTTAAATTGGTAAACGTCCACGGGCGCTCGCCACGCATGCGCAGCGTGTCGCGTTCCATGACCTCCAGCGACGCGCCTACATAGGGAGCGAGATCGGTTTTGTTGATCACCAGGAAATCCGATTTGGTGATCCCCGGTCCGCCTTTTCGCGGGATCTTTTCCCCTTCGGCCACATCGATCACGTAGATAGTGAGATCCGCCAGTTCCGGGCTGAAGGTGGCGCTCAGGTTGTCGCCGCCGCTCTCAACAAAAATCAGATCCAGATTGCCGAATTTTTCGCTTAACGCGTCCACCGCGGCCAGATTCATCGAGGCATCTTCGCGGATGGCGGTGTGCGGACAGCCGCCGGTTTCCACACCGACAATGCGTTCCGGTGCCAGCGCGCCAGCTTCGGTGAGAATGCGCTGATCCTCTTTGGTGTAGATATCGTTGGTGACCACCGCCAGTTGCCAGCGGTCGCGCATCGCTTTGCATAACGCTTCCAGCAGGGCGGTTTTACCGGAACCCACCGGGCCGCCTACGCCAACGCGCAGGGGATGTTTGTACTCACTCATTGTCTCTCCTCAGGAGCGAAATAAACGGCAATATTGCGTTTCATGGCGTGCAGAGGCGATGGCTGCCAGCGGCGTGGCGGATCCCAGACCGTCGTCCGGGCACGCCAGCGCCTGCGCCATGCCCTCGGCATACTGCGAGCAAAGCGTAATAATCAGCCGCTGGGCCGCCTGCTGACCAAACGGCACCAGTTTGACACCGGCCATCACCGCACTCTCAATCCAACTGTATCCGAACGTTAAGGCCAGGTCGGGCAGCGGAATGCGCCACTGCACGCCCAGCCAGGCCATACCGCAGAGCTGACTGTCGGCAAATAGCGTGCGCCATGGCTGCGGGCATTCTGGCTGCCAGTCGACGACCAGTCGGGTGAACGCCGCGCCCCGGCTGCGCTCTTCTTCCCGTAGCTCGCGGGTTTCCCGACAGGCCAGCAGATACGCCGTCCAGCGTCGCGCGGCATCAATATCATCCTGTTCGCAGGCGTGATACAGCCGGGCGAACAGCGGCAGGTCGACGGTGAAAACGCTGTTTTCCATCTGCCGGGTTTGCCAGTGCGCGAAGGTGTCCACGCTGTTCACCCAACCGGTCTCAACTACCCACTCCAACCCCTGTGACCAGGTAAACGATCCCACCGGCAGACTGCTGCTGGCGAGTTGCAGTAGACGCAATTGCTGCAGTGCATCACGCATCAGTGCGCATGGCTGTGGTGATGACCATGAGATTCACTGGCATACGCCCCGGCCTCAGGTTCAAACGGCAAATGCGCAAACGTCACCTGCAGTTTGAACTGGCGCAGCATCGTATCCAGCACGTGATCGTGGTGATAGCGCAGTTCGTCCGGCAGAATTTGTAATGGGACGTGGCGGTTACCGAGGTGATAACAGGCTTTCGCAAGCAGGAACGGATCGGCACAGCGCACCACCGACACCGCCTCGCTGGCGGCGATGATTTCCACCACTTCCGTGCCGTCTTCAGTGCTCAGGCAGTCGCCGCCGCGCAGCAGCAGGCCACGGGGCAGCATCAGCCCCGCCTCGCGCCCGTCATTGAGTTGTACTTTCGCCCGACTCTTCACGCGGATATCAATTGGCAGCGTCAGCGTGGCGGTGACGTGCGCTGGGGTGTCAACGCGTTGCGTCAATAACAGCATCTCGGCTCCTCAAAATAAAAAGTAACGCTGCGCCATTGGCAGAACGTCAGCGGGTTCGCTGGTGATGAGTTCACCGTCGATACGGACCTCATAGGTCTGGGCATCCACGGTGATATTGGGTTGCAGGCTGTTGTGGATCATGTCGGCTTTTTTCACCGTCCGGCAGCCTTTCACCACGGCAGTTTGGCTTTGCAAATTGAGTTGCTGTGCGACGCCGTTTTCCACCGCCGCCTGTGACAGAAAGGTCAGCCGGGAATGATGACGTGCCGCGCCGAGCGCGCCAAACATCATGCGGTAATGCACCGGTTGCGGCGTGGGGATGGAGGCATTGATGTCACCCATCGGCGCGCAGGCGATCATGCCGCCCTTCACGATTGTGGCTGGCTTCACGCCGAAAAAGGCGGGGGACCAGAGCACCAGGTCCGCCAGCTTCCCGGCCTCAATCGAACCGACTTCGTGGGCGATGCCGTGAGTCAGCGCCGGGTTAATGGTGTACTTGGCAATGTAGCGCTTCACGCGCAGATTATCGTTATCACCCGTTTCTTCCGCTAACGGGCCACGTTGCACTTTCATCCGGTGCGCCACTTGCCAGGTGCGCAGGATCACTTCCCCCACGCGTCCCATTGCCTGAGAGTCCGATGAGGTCAGCGAAAACGCGCCAATGTCATGCAACACGTCTTCGGCGGCGATGGTCTCCCGACGGATCCGTGATTCGGCAAAGGCGACATCCTCGGCGATATCCGGATCCAGGTGGTGACAAACCATCAGCATGTCGAGATGCTCATCAACGGTGTTGACGGTGTAGGGCAGTGTCGGGTTGGTGGAAGAGGGAAGAATGTTGGCATGCGCGCAGGCAGTGATGATATCCGGAGCATGCCCGCCGCCGGCTCCTTCGGTGTGAAACGTGTGGATGGTGCGATCGCCAATCGCTGCCAGCGTATCTTCGACAAAGCCCGATTCGTTTAATGTATCGCTGTGCAGTGCTACCTGAATGTCCATCTCATCGGCTACGGTCAGCGCGCAGTCGATAGCCGCAGGCGTCGCACCCCAGTCTTCGTGGATTTTCAGGCCGATGGCGCCAGCGGCAACCTGCTCGCGCAGCGCATCGGGATGAGAGCCATTGCCTTTGCCCAGCAGGCCGATATTGACGGGCAATGTGTCCGCCGCCTGTAGCATTCGGGCGATATACCACGGTCCCGGCGTGCAGGTGGTGGCATTGGTGCCGGCAGCCGGTCCGGTGCCGCCACCAATCATTGTCGTCACACCGGAGACCAGCGCTTCTTCCGCCTGCTGCGGACAGATCCAGTGAATATGGGTATCCACGCCACCCGCCGTCACGATCTTGCCTTCGCCGGCGATCGCTTCGGTGGCGACGCCGATTGGGATCGTCACGTCAGGCTGAATATCCGGATTCCCGGCTTTGCCAATCGCAAAGATCCTGCCGTCTTTAATGCCGATATCCGCTTTGACGATCCCCCAGTGATCGACGATCAGCGCATTGGTGATCACCAAATCCACGCAATCCTGAGACGGCATCTGCCCCTGGCCCATGCCGTCGCGGATCACTTTGCCGCCCCCGAATTTCACCTCTTCGCCATAGGTGGTGAGATCGTTTTCCACTTCGATCCACAGAGCCGTGTCCGCCAGACGTACTTTATCGCCGGTGGTCGGGCCGAACATGTCGGCGTAAGCCTGTCGGGAAATTTCAGCCATGTTTCACCTCCAGCGCACCCATGACGTCGCCGCGAAAGCCAAAAATACGCTGTGCGCCCGCCACGCGTACCAGCTCGACCTCTCGCTTTTGCCCCGGCTCAAAACGTACCGCTGTCCCCGCCGGAATATTCAGACGAAAACCCAGCGCGGATTCGCGGGCAAAGCGGAGCGCCGGGTTGGCCTCGTAAAAGTGGTAGTGCGATCCCACCTGAATAGGGCGATCGCCATGATTCTCCACCACGATCGTGCGCGTTTCACGCCCTGCGTTGATCGCAATGTTTCCTGTCGCGATCCGGTATTCACCTGGAATCATGGTTGCTCCTTAGACGATCGGACTGTGAACGGTGACCAGCTTCGAACCGTCCGGAAAGGTCGCTTCAACCTGGATATCCGGGATCATCTCCGGAACGCCTTCCATCACCTGTTCACGGTTCAGAACGTGGCGGCCATCCTCCATCAGCGCGGCGACGCTTTTGCCGTCGCGCGCCCCTTCCATGATGAATGCGCTGATGAGCGCCACCGATTCCGGGTAATTCAGCTTCAGCCCGCGCGCCAGTCGGCGCTCCGCGACCAGCGCGGCGGTAAAGAGCAACAGCTTGTCTTTTTCTCTGGGAGTCAGTTCCATAGGGAGTCTCTTAGGTTTGCCAGATGCGCGGCGGGTGCGGTGGCTTTTGGGTTAACAGCGGGCGCAAAAACTGCCAGATTTCACGCATGACGCGCTGAACGATCAGGTTGTCGTCTGCCAGAAAACGGACCGTCAGCAGCAGGTCGGCGAGCGTTGCCCCGGCATAATCACCGAGCGGAGCCAGACGTTCGCGCACGCCGTCCAGCATCTGTTCCGTGGCCGGATAACAGAGCAGGGTGCCACTCCACGGTTGACTGGCGATGGCCGCGAGATCCCCATCACGCAGCGTCAGGCGCTCGATGAGCAGCGGCTGCCCGTCACGCCAGACTTCCAGGCGGTTGTGCAATGCGCCGTGGCTGAACGTCTCTTGCATGACCGGTCGCCCGAAGCAGAGCAGATCCCAGCCCAGCAGGCGGCTTTCGGCGGTGAGATGAAATATGGAGCAGAGGCTGGCGTTAGCGCCCGGGAACAGGATCGTATCCTGTGGCAGCCATTCCAGCGTCGCGTTCGGGGCCAGCGTAAACGTCTGGTGCAGTCGTGCCAGCGGACCTGCGCTGCGATAAAACTTGCCCGCACCGGGCATGGTGATTAATACATGGCTGTTTTCGTCCAGCGTGACGGAAATCTGGAGTTCATCACCGCCGACAATGCCGCCGGGAGGATGGAGTAAATAGAGGTGGCAAACATCGTCTTGCGGATAAAACGGCCGTTGAACCGTCAGGGGACCGACGTGGTGTGCGCGAGTGAGCACCGTTTTATGCGCGGTATGGCTAAACCGCAGGTCGAGTTCGGCCTGCCAGCCCCGTGTTGGTATCTTGTGCGCAACGGTATCCAGAGCGTTTCCCTTATCAGCGTGAGGGTGTTTGCATAGTAAAAAGTATGCCTCAGCAGAGGGGGAAAACGGTCATATGAGACGCTTATGGAAAAAGGGGGCGACAGCCCTGCCGCCCCAACGAGGTTAAAGCAAAACGAGAGGCATCCAGAGCAACCCAGTCGCCAGCAGCAGCACCAGGAAAATCAGACCGAAAATTGCCCCCAGCCGCCAGTAATCAACCGTCGGCAGATAACCGCTACCATAGTAGATAGGGCTTGGACCGGTCGCATACGGGGTGAGAATGCTGCCCAGACCAATAGCCGCACCGACCATCAGGCAGAATACCGGTAATGGAATTTTCGGCATCGCCAGCGCGGCAGCGATCATCATTGGCGCCAGCGCGGAAGTGTAGGCCGTTGCACTGGCAAAGAAGTAACGTAACAGCCAGAACACCACGATCAGCGCGATCATCACCAGCACCGGTGAGTAGCCGCTCAACCCGCTGGCCAGCAGCTTGCCAAACCAGGTGATAAAGCCGGTGTTGTTCAGTCCGGTTGCGAGAGTGATGAGCGAGGCCAGCCAGAAGAAGACGTTCCACGCCGATTTATTACTGACGATGTCATCCCAGGAGATGATGCGCAGCACCAGCATCAGAGCGACGACGCTGTAACCGACCATGGCTGCGTCGATATAGTCTCCGCCGAAGATCCACAGCACCAGTGCGCCTACCATCAGCACCAGCATCTTTTTCTCACGCGAGCAGAGCGGCCCCATCTCTTTCAGTTCCGACTCCGCCCAGCGCGGCACCTGATCGCCCGACTTCAGCACGGGTGGATACAGCACATAGGCAAGCCACGGTACCAGCAGAACCAGCAAAATGCTCAGCGGCAGCATGCCTAAGAACCAGTCACCCCAACTGAGCGCCGTATGAGAGGCGGTCTTCATCAGGCCAATCAGCAGTAGGTTTGGTGCCATTGCCGTCAGGAAAATGGCGCTGGTCACACAGTCGGCGGTGATCCCCATCCACATAATGTAAGAGCCGATGGAGCGGGCACTGGGATCGTTGGGTTGTGAGTTATAGAGTGGCGGCAGGTTGCGGATAATCGGGTAGATGATCCCTGCGCCGCGTGCGGAGTTAGAGGGGGTAACAGGGGCAAGGATCAGTTCTGAGAACATCACCGCATAGCCGAGAAACAGCGTGCGGTGCCCCATTTTTTTCACCAGCATCAGCGCGATACGCCGACCGAGGCCGGTTTTTTCATACCCGGTGCCAAACATAAAGGCGGCGAAAATCAGCCAGATAACCGAGTTAGAAAAACCAGAAACCGCCCACGAGAGCGCTTTGGAGGTAAATTTGAAGCCGTCCTGGGCGAGCTGTTCCGGGCTGAACAACAGCCACGGCGAGAGGACTGCGATAATCGATATCCCAATCATCGCCACGACTGCGCCGGGTACAGGTTCCAGAATGAGTCCCACGATGACGCCGGTAAAGACCGCAAAGTAGAGCCAGGTGTGGCTCTCAAGACCGGTGGGGACGGGCAAAACAGCAATAATGGCGATGACCACCAGCGGAGCCAGATATCGCCACCAACCAGATAAAGGTGCCATTGTCGTATCCCTGCGAAAGAGGGAGAGGCGCAGGCCTCTCCGGAAGGGTTATTTGATGTAATGCACGTGTTCACAGATTTCGTCGACGATGGGACCGCGACGCTCGGCGAACTGTTTTTTGTTTTCGGCGATCAGGTTGTTGCCGTGGGTGTCGATAGAGACAATCAGCGGACCGAACTCTTTCACCCGACAAACCCACAGCGATTCCGGCATACCGAGCTCCATCCAGTGCACCTCTTCGATCTCTTCCACCTGGGTGGCGGCCAGCACCGCACAACCTGCCGGGAAGATTACGTGCAGCGCCTTGAATTTCTGGCAGCCTTCTTCCGTCAGCGGTCCCATGCCGCCTTTACCCACCACCAGTTTGACGCCTGTCTGCTCAATGAACTCTTTTTCAAAGGCTTCCATACGCATACTGGTGGTCGGGCCGACGGAGACCATCTCCCATTTTTCACCGTTCTTACGCACGATGGGCCCGGCATGGAAAATCGCTTTGCCATTGAGGTCGTAGGGGATCGGGCGCTTCAGTTCGATCAGTCGGCGGTGGCAGACGTCGCGGCAGGTCACCAGCGTACCGGTCAGATAGATCACATCGCCAACGCGGATGTCTTCCAGGTCTTCGGCTTTGATCGGGGTTGTGAGGATCTTTTTCATAACGCGCTCCGGGTGTGAGACAGGTTTTCGAAGGAGAGGTCAGAATGGACCAGCAGCGTGCCGCGGCGGTGCGCCCAGCAGCCGGTGGAGACGGCGACGCCAATGGTTGACGGGTGACGCGCGGCGGATTCGATATGCACGCCCATCACGGAACTGTTGCCGGTGAGCCCTTGCGGACCAATGCCCAGCCGGTTTAGCCCTTCTTCCAGACGCAGCTCAAGCTCTGCCGCTTTTGGATTCGGATGGCGGGAGCCGATTGGGCGCAGTACCGCTTTGCGCGACAGCACGGCGGCGGTTTCAACGGAGGTGGCGATACCCACGCCGACCAGCACCGGCGGACAGGCGTTGACGGCCAGCGTCGAGATGTTTTCAAAGACGAATTTCACTACGCCTTCATAACCTTCGGAAGGCATCAGTACTTTGGAGCGCCCCGGCAGCGTGCAACCACCACCGGCCATATAGACTTCAATTTCCGCGTCATCGCCGTCGGGCACAATATCCCAGGTTACCCACGGTACGCCGCTACCGGTGTTTTTACCGGTATTCACTTCGTCAAAAATTTCTACGGCGTTGTGGCGCAGCGGCGCTTTCACTGTGGCATCTTCCACCGCTTGCTTGAGAATGCTTTGCAACTCACCCAGCAGCGGGAAACGGGAACCGACCTTCACGAAGAACATGATCTCACCGGTGTCCTGGCAGGCCGGACGGTTAAGATCGATAGCTTTCTGCATGTTGTCGAACATCGTGTGGTAGATGATTTGCCCCATCTTTGATGTTTCGGCGTCCCGCAGCTGTTTTAATTTGTCCACCACATCGTCGGGCATACGGGTGGATATCATGGCGGTAAAGTTGGCGACTATTTCCGTCAGCGTATTAACCGCATTTTGATTATTTTGATTGCTCATCATGTCAACTCCAGTTCTTTTATTTTCTGGAAATAAATTCTCTTTCACAAACTACCATTAAATGTGTGGTTTTATATTATTTGCCACTGTGTATATGCAATTAACAGTTCGTGAATGATGCTGAAGAAAGATGATGAAAATTGAGCAAAGGCAGAGATTAACCGTAGATTGCGAATTACACTTGAGGTATCAACTTCATGGATAACCCGAAAAATGCTCAAAAACTGGCCCTTAGCCAAAGACCTTCAGGTGCTGGTGGAAATTGTCCATACGGGCAGCTTTAGCGCAGCGGCATGCACCCTCGGACAAACGCCTGCCTTTGTGACGAAGCGAATTCAGATCCTGGAAACCACGCTCGACACCACGCTGCTTAACCGCTCTGCGCGCGGTGTGGCGCTGACGGAAAGTGGTCAACGCTGTTATGAACAGGCGCTGGCGATCCTCACGCAATATCAGCGCCTGATAGATGAAGTGACGCAAATCAAAACGCGCCCGGAAGGGATGATTCGTATTGGTTGTAGCTTCGGGTTTGGCCGTAGTCACATTGCGCCTGCCATTACCGAACTGATGCGCAATTATCCTGAGTTACAGGTTCATTTTGAACTCTTCGATCGGCAAATTGATTTGGTTCAGGATAATATCGATCTTGATATTCGCATTAACGATGAAATCCCTGATTATTATATTGCGCATTTGTTAACAAAGAATAAAAGAATATTGTGTGCCTCCCCCGGATATTTACAGAAATATCCTGAGCCAAAAACCTTGCAGGAATTAAGTCACCACGATTGTCTGGTGACAAAAGAGCGTGACATGACTCACGGAATATGGGAACTGGGAAATGGCACGACGAAAAAATCGGTCAAAGTGAGCGGGCATCTCTCTTCCAACAGCGGTGAGGTCGTTCTGCAATGGGCGCTGGAAGGCAAAGGCATCATGCTGCGTTCAGAGTGGGATGTGCAACCGTTTCTGGCGAGCGGCAAACTGGTGCGAGTGTTGCCGGAGTACGCGCAGAGCGCCAACATCTGGGCGGTTTATCAGGAGTCGCTGTATCGCAGCGTGAAGCTCAGGGTCTGCGTGGAGTTTCTGGCGGCATGGTGCCAGCAACGATTAGGCAAGCCGGACGAAGGCTATCAGGTGCTGTAGGCCGGGCTGGACAACGCCATTTTCCGGCCAACCTTACTCGGGATCTTTCTCGCGTCTCTTGCGCAGTTTGGTCCAGATTTTTGTCTCCTGGCGGCGCCACAGACGCTGGATGTTGTCATGATGACGCAGCAAAATCAGGCACGACAGCATGGAGACCGGGAAGGTGAACTGCGGTTTGAACCACCAGACATAAAACGGTGCAATCAGCGCGCTGACAATTGCCCCCAGCGATGAATAGCCGCTCAACAGAACGGTGAGCAACCAGGTGCCCGCCATCACGCCGGTGAGATCCCAACCGATAGGTGCGATAGCGCCAAAGGCCGTCGCCACGCCTTTCCCACCTTTGAAACCGAAGAATACTGGCCAGATATGCCCCAGACAGGCGGCGATAGCGATAAGGCCCAGCCAGAACGGGCTGACGCCCAGCGCATACGCGCCCCAGACGGGCAACATCCCTTTCAGGACATCGAAAATCAGGACCGCTACGGCTGCTCCCTTGCCACCGATTCGTAACACGTTGGTCGCGCCAGGGTTACCGGATCCGCTGCTACGCGGGTCGGGCAAGCCAGCAATGCGGCAGACCAGAATGGCACTGGAAATGGAGCCGCAGAGGTACGCGAAGAGGATCATTCCAGGCGCGATTGCACTCATAAGCTGTTCCGTTTTGAAAATGTCGTGTAAAACGCTACTTCTGTGGATAATACGCATATTTCGCCGGAAGTGGTATCCGGGTTAGCCAAAAAGCAGGCAGGTCGTGATGGATATTGTATTTATAGAGCAACTTTCGGTAATCACCACTATTGGTGTTTACGACTGGGAACAGACGATTGAACAGAAACTGGTGTTCGATATCGAAATGGCGTGGGATAACCGAAAATCAGCAAAAAGTGACGACGTCGCCGACTGCCTGAGCTATGCGGATATCGCCGAGACGATCGTTAGCCATGTTGAAGGTGGGCGTTTTGCGCTGGTGGAACGTGTTGCCGAAGAGGTGGCCGAGCTACTGCTTACGCGCTTTAACTCGCCGTGGGTGCGCATCAAGCTGAGTAAGCCAGGCGCGGTGGCGCGCGCGGCCAATGTGGGCGTAATCATTGAGCGTAGCAATAATCTGAAAGAAAAATAATTATCTTCATATTTGTTAAACCAAACGGATATAAAAGAGTCCTATACCCGTCATACATCAAGTTGCATGTGCGTTGGCTGCTGAGTTACTCGTCTCATCCTGAGACTCGCCCCTTCGGGGCCAGCGCTAGCGCTGTTCAAAGCCCTTTGGGCTTTGTCCCGCAACTCGAATTATTTAGGTATAAAACGCGATCTTTTTGTGCAGTAGATTTTTCTATTTAGGGGTTTATTGATGAGCGATATGCACTCGCTGCTGATTGCGGCAATTTTGGGTGTGGTCGAAGGATTGACGGAGTTTTTGCCAGTTTCCAGTACCGGGCACATGATCATTGTGGGCCATCTGTTGGGATTTGAGGGCGACACGGCAAAGACGTTTGAGGTGGTGATCCAGTTGGGATCCATTCTTGCGGTGGTGGTGATGTTCTGGCGGCGTCTGTTTGGCCTGATCGGCATTCACTTTGGTCGTCCGCTACAGCGTGAAGGGGAAAGTAAAGGTCGTTTAACGCTGATCCACATTCTGCTGGGGATGATCCCGGCCGTGGTGCTGGGACTGGTCTTCCACGATACGATCAAATCGCTGTTTAACCCGGTGAATGTGATGTATGCGCTGGTGGTGGGCGGTTTACTGCTGATCGCCGCAGAGTGTCTGAAGCCGAAAGAACCGCGCGCGCCGGGTCTGGATGATATGACTTACCGTCAGGCATTCATGATTGGCTGCTTCCAGTGTCTGGCGCTGTGGCCGGGGTTCTCCCGCTCCGGGGCGACCATTTCCGGCGGGATGCTGATGGGCGTGAGCCGTTACGCGGCGTCTGAGTTTTCATTCCTGCTGGCAGTACCGATGATGATGGGCGCCACCGCATTGGATCTCTATAAAAGCTGGTCGTTCCTGACGGCGGCCGATATCCCAATGTTTGCCGTCGGTTTTGTCACCGCCTTCGTGGTCGCACTGGTTGCCATCAAGACCTTCCTGCAACTGATTAAGCGGATCTCGTTCATTCCATTTGCTATCTACCGCTTTATCGTCGCCGCGGCGGTTTACGTAGTGTTCTTCTGACAGATTTCTCATGCCGGATGACGGTGTAAACGCCTTATCCGGCCGACGCGTTGAGATGCGATACCGTAGGCCGGATAAGCGCATCGCCATCCGGCATTCACGCCTTAACTGACCGCCTTCGGGAAACGGGTCTCTTTCCAGTGGGCCAGCGCCGCAATCCGACGTCGGGTCAGCTCTTCACGAATCTCAATGCCTTTAAATCCGGCCTCGACAACGTCTTTGGTGGGGACAGACTGCGCGACTTCCCACGCTTCGCGCAGTAAACGTCCCTGCGGATAATCCGCGGCTTCAAATCCCGTCCGTCCGCGTACGTCGGCTTCGCTGGTGAGCGCAATCTGTTCCACGCGCTGCGGTTTACGCCAGGCGTCGATCGAATCAAACAGCTTCACGATGGTTTTAGGTTGCAGTATCGGGAAGGTGTGGATGAGATCGTGGAACTCCGCCACCAGTTTGGCTAAATCACGAATTTCATTCGGTACGCGCAGGCGCTGGCACAACTGCTCGACCAGCCTGACGCCCGCCGGGCCGTGTCCGTGGTGACGCGGCCAGAGCTCCGGCGGCGTCAGACCTTTACCGAGGTCGTGACACAGCGTAGCGAAACGCACGTCAACCGCTGGGCTGAGCAGCGCCGCCATCGACAGCGTCATCAGAGTATGAATTCCGGTATCGATTTCCGGATGCCACTTCTCCGGGGCCGGGACGCCAAACAGCGCATCGACTTCCGGGAACAACACACGCAGCGCGCCGCAGTCGCGTAAGACCTGGAAATAGACCTGTGGGTTGCGCGTGGTTAACGCGTTTTCGGTCTCTTTCCAGACGCGTTCTGCCGTCAGATGCTCCAGCTCACCGGCGTGCGTCATTTCGCGCATCAGCGCCATGGTTTCGTCAGCAATACGGAAGCTAAGATGTGCATAGCGAGCGGCAAAGCGCGCCACGCGCAGTACGCGCAGCGGATCTTCACTAAAGGCGGGTGAGACATGGCGCAACAGGCGTTTATCCAGATCGCGACGTCCCTGATAGGGATCGACAATCTGGCCGTCATCATCTTGCGCCAGGGCGTTAATCGTCAGGTCACGTCGCTGGAGGTCGTCTTCCAGTGTGACGTCGGGTGCGGCATAACAGGTGAATCCGGTATACCCCGAGCCGGACTTACGCTCGGTACGCGCAAGGGCATACTCTTCGTGGGTTTGCGGATGGAGAAAAACAGGAAAATCGCGACCTACCTGCTGGTAGCCCGCGTCGAGCATTTGTTGCGGTGTGGCGCCAACCACCACCCAATCTTTATCTTTAACCGGTAGCCCTAACAGCGTATCCCGAACCGCACCACCGACCAGATAAATCTTCACGCCACACCACCTCTCCAGGGAAATACAATCCCTTAATCATATGACAGTGCGGCGGAGAAGGCGATTTAGTTCATCCAGCGGTCTTTGCGTTTCCGGCTTGGGATCATGTGCGGCAGGATCAAACCAAGAAGCAGGCCGAGTCCCAGCACGCCGCCGCCATACATAAACCACTGCATGATGATGGTACGTTGCTTATCATCAAGCTGCAGATTTGCGGCGCTGACCTTCTTCTGCGCCACAATCAGCTCGTTCTTCAGCTTCTGGTTCTCTTCTTTCAGCCCGTTGATCACGCTGTCGCTCTGCGACACCTTCTGCTGCATGTCAGCCGTGCGTTGATTCCAGGTGGTGTCGATATTGTTGAGCTTATCGGTCAGCGTTTTGACCTGATTTTCCAGATCCGGCACGCGGGTGCGCAGGCTTGGCGTACTGTTCAGCTCTTTCATTGGGATCCAGGCTGTCCGCCCGGTGCTGTCTTTGACCTGCGCGTAGTTCGTGCTGGCGTCAGTTTGTAACAGTATGACTTCTTCGCCCGCATTGACCGTGCCGACGAGGCGATAATTATCCCCCGGACCACTGCGGACCCAGGTGTTCAGTTCATCAGAGACATAGCGCTTTTCTTCGGCGTGTGACACGGCAGTAGCGCTAAGTGCGAGTAACATAAATCCAATCAGGCGTAATTTTGGCATCAGGCTGTCGTTATTGTCATAGAAAGTGGAACGATAGTAGTGGTATCAGTGTCTCTACGCAAAGCATTCGACATCAATCGGAATCATCTGTGTCCGCTTTACCGCTACTTCAAAACTTTTACGCCCGTCAAATTGCCCGTTGCATGGCAATTTGGCGCAAAATACTATCTACTGACAAAAAAGATCACCGTAAGTTCGTCGTGATTCTCTCTTATGTGACATAACCGGTAAGTACAAGGCCATGGCTCAGGAAATTGAATTAAAATTTATCGTTAATCACGAGGCAGTGAACGCGCTGCGTGACCATCTGAATACGCTCGGAGGCGAGCATCATGCGCCCAGCCCATTGTTGAATATTTACTATGAGACCGAGGATAAGTGGCTGCGCGGTCACGACATGGGGCTGCGTATTCGTGGGGAGAAGGGGCGCTACGAGATGACCATGAAAATTGCCGGGCGAGTGACCGGCGGTTTACACCAGCGACCGGAATACAATGTCCCTCTGAACGAACCTGCGCTGGATTTAACGCAATTTCCGCCGCAAGTGTGGCCAAACGGTGAGCTACCTGTCGATCTCGTCTCCCGCGTGCAGCCGCTGTTCAGCACCGATTTTGAACGTGAAAAATGGCTGCTGACGGTGGATGGCAGCCAGATTGAAATTGCCCTCGATTTAGGCGAAGTGAAAGCGGGTGAACTGGCTGAGCCGATTTGCGAGCTGGAGCTTGAACTACTGAGCGGCGACACCCGAGCGGTGCTGAAGCTGGCAAATCAGCTGGTGAGCCAGACGGGCCTGCGCCAGGGTAGCCTGAGTAAAGCGGCGCGCGGTTATCATCTGGCGCAGGGGAATCCCCCACGCGAGAGTAAACCGACAGCGGTGCTGAAAGTGCCCGCGAAAGCCAGCGTGGAACACGGGCTGGAAGCCTCTCTGGAGCTGGCGCTGGCACAATGGCAGTACCATGAAGAACTCTGGGTTCGCGGCAATAAGGCGGCGAAGGCGGACGTGTTGGCCGCGATGGGTCTGGTTCGTCACACCCTGATGCTATTTGGCGGTATGGTTCCGCGTAAAGCGAGCGCTCACTTACGTGATCTGTTAACCCAGTCGGAAGCTACTATCGCGTCGGCCGTTTCTGCTGTGACGGCGGTTTACACCACCGAAACGGCAATGGCGAAACTGGCGCTAACCGAGTGGCTGGTGACCAAAGCCTGGCAGCCGTTTCTGGACGCAAAGGCGCAGGCTAAAATGGCGGACTCTTTCAAGCGCTTTGCGGATATCCATCTTTCGCGTACCGCCGCTGAGCTGAAAAGCGTATTTGGGCAACCGCTGGGCGACCAGTATCGCGATCAGTTGCCGCGTTTACGCCGCGATATTGATACCGTTTTGCTGCTGGCGGGGTATTACGACGCGGCGGTGGTTCAGGCCTGGCTTGAGAACTGGCAAGGATTGCTTCACGCGATTGCCACCGGTCAACATATTGAAATTGAACATTTCCGCAATGAGGCGAACAACCAGGAACCGTTCTGGCTGCACAGCGGAAAACGATAACTGGAGTGCCTGATGGCGCTGCGCTTATCAGGCCTACGGATCGACATGTTTTGTAGGCCGGATAAGGCAAAATGCCGCTATCCGGCATCATTCAAAGGATACCCCTTAAATGAAGCCGCTTTCTTCCCCGTTACAGCAGTACTGGCCGACCGTTGTCGAGCGGCTGCCAGCGTCCTTACCTGAGACTGAGCTTAGCGCTCAGGCGAAGTCAGTACTTACATTGAGTGATTTTGTGCAGGATGGTGTGATTGCGCATCCACACTGGCTGGCGGAGCTGGAAAGCGCCCCGCCGCAGGCCGATGAATGGCAACGGTATGGCGAATGGTTACAGGTGGCGCTGGCAACGGTGAACGATGAAGCGGCGTTGATGCATGTACTGCGTCTGTTTCGCCGCCGTGTGATGGTGCGCATTGCCTGGGCACAGGCGCTGTCGCTGGTGGATGATACCGACATTCTGCAACAGCTAAGCCATCTTGCCGAAACGCTGATTGTCAGTGCGCGCGACTGGCTGTACGACGCTTGCTGTCGCGAATGGGGAACGCCATGCAGTCAGGAAGGCATCCCGCAACCGCTGCTGATATTAGGCATGGGCAAACTGGGCGGTGGCGAGCTGAATTTTTCCTCGGATATCGATCTGATCTTTGCCTGGCCAGAGCACGGCTCCACCCAGGGCGGACGCCGAGAACTGGATAACGCGCAGTTTTTTACCCGCATGGGGCAGCGGCTGATCAAGGTGCTGGATCAGCCCACCCAGGATGGCTTTGTCTATCGGGTAGATATGCGGCTGCGTCCGTTTGGCGACAGCGGTCCGCTGGTGTTGAGCTTTGCGGCGCTGGAAGATTACTACCAGGAACAGGGGCGCGACTGGGAACGCTACGCGATGGTCAAGGCGCGGATTATGGGCGATACCGATGGGCGCTATGTCGAGGAACTGCGCGCTATGCTGCGCCCGTTCGTCTTCCGTCGCTACATCGACTTCAGCGTGATTCAGTCGCTGCGCAATATGAAGGGGATGATTGCACGTGAAGTCCGTCGCCGGGGGTTGAAAGATAACATCAAGCTCGGCGCGGGCGGCATTCGCGAAATCGAGTTTATCGTGCAGGTGTTCCAGTTGATTCGCGGCGGGCGCGAGCCGTCGCTGCAATCCCGTTCACTGCTGCCGACTTTAAGCGCGATCGCCGCACTGCATTTGCTGTCGGAGAACGATGCTGAGCAACTGCGACAGGCCTATCTCTTCCTGCGTCGTCTGGAAAACCTGCTGCAAAGCATTAACGATGAACAAACCCAGACGCTGCCGGGCGATGAACTTAACCGGGCGCGACTGGCCTGGGGAATGAATGCTGATGACTGGCAGCAACTGACCGAAACGCTTGAGGGGCATATGGCGAACGTCCGCCGCGTGTTTAACGAGCTGATCGGCGATGACGAAACCGAAACGCAGGAAGACGCGCTCTCGGAACAGTGGCGCGAGCTGTGGCAGGACGCCTTGCAGGAGGATGATACGCCACCGGTGCTGTCGCATCTCACGGATGACGATCGTATGCGCGTGCTGGCGTTGATTGCCGATTTTCGTAAAGAGCTGGATAAACGCACCATTGGTCCACGTGGGCGTCAGGTGCTCGACCACCTGATGCCGCACCTGCTTAGCGATGTCTGCACGCGCCAGGATGCTTCCCTCCCGCTGTCGCGCATTACGCCGCTGCTGGTGGGGATTGTCACCCGCACCACCTATCTCGAGTTGCTGAGTGAATTCCCCGGCGCACTGAAGCATCTGATTTCGCTCTGCGCGGCGTCGCCGATGGTCGCCAGCCAACTTGCGCGTTATCCGCTGCTGCTCGATGAACTACTCGACCCGAATACGCTCTATCAGCCAACGGCAACCGACGCTTATCGCGACGAGCTGCGCCAGTATTTACTGCGCGTCCCGGAGGATGACGAAGAGCAACAGTTGGAAGCGTTGCGTCAGTTCAAGCAAACGCAACTGTTGCGTATTGCCGCCGCGGATATCGCCGGTACGCTGCCGGTGATGAAAGTCAGCGATCACCTGACCTGGCTGGCGGAAGCGATGATTGATGCCGTTGTGCAGCAGGCGTGGCTGCAAATGGTGTCGCGCTACGGGCAACCGACGCATCTTGCCGAGCGGGAAGGGCGCGGCTTTGCGGTGGTGGGCTACGGCAAACTGGGCGGCTGGGAGCTGGGCTACAGCTCCGATCTCGATTTGATCTTCCTGCATGACTGCCCCATTGACGTGATGACCGACGGCGAGCGCGAAATTGACGGACGGCAGTTCTACCTGCGGCTGGCGCAGCGCATTATGCACCTCTTCAGTACCCGCACCTCTTCAGGCATCCTGTATGAAGTCGATGCCCGACTGCGGCCGTCAGGGGCGGCGGGGATGCTGGTGACCTCCGCCGAATCCTTTGCGGATTATCAGAAGAATGAGGCCTGGACGTGGGAGCATCAGGCGCTGGTGCGCGCACGTGTTGTTTATGGCGACCCGCAACTGACCTCGCAGTTTGACACGGTGCGCCGCGATATCATGACGCTGCCTCGCGACGGCAAAACGTTGCAGACCGAGGTGCGTGAGATGCGCGAAAAAATGCGCGCACATCTGGGCAATAAGCATCGCGATCGCTTTGATATTAAAGCCGATGAAGGCGGTATTACGGATATCGAATTTATCACGCAATATCTGGTGCTACGTTATGCCCATGACAAACCCAAACTCACCCGCTGGTCGGATAATGTGCGCATTCTGGAGCTGTTAGCGCAAAACGACATCATGGACGAGCAGGAGGCGATGGCATTGACCCACGCCTATACCACGCTGCGCGATGAACTGCATCATCTGGCTTTACAGGAACAGCCGGGCCATGTGGCGCAAACGTGTTTTGAGGCGGAACGTTCACTGGTACGGGCAAGCTGGCAGAAGTGGCTGGTTGCCTGACGAAGTGTGCTATTATCGCGCGCAAAATTTTGAATCTCTCAGGAGACAGGAATGAAAGTAACGCTGCCAGAGTTTGAACGTGCAGGAGTCTTGGTTGTCGGTGATGTGATGCTGGATCGCTACTGGTACGGTCCCACCAGCCGTATTTCACCCGAAGCGCCGGTACCGGTGGTGAAAGTGGATACCATCGAAGAACGTCCGGGCGGTGCGGCGAACGTGGCGATGAACATTGCCTCTCTGGGAGCGAATTCGCGTCTGGTCGGACTGACCGGTATCGACGATGCCGCGCGTGCGCTCAGCAAAACGCTGGCGGACGTGAACGTGAAATGCGACTTCGTTTCTGTGCCGACCCATCCGACCATCACCAAACTGCGTGTGCTTTCGCGTAACCAGCAACTGATTCGCCTGGATTTCGAAGAAGGCTTCGAAGGCGTGGATCCGCAGCCGCTGCATGAGCGCATCAATCAGGCACTCAGCTCAATTGGGGCGCTGGTGCTGTCTGACTACGCGAAAGGCGCACTGGCCAGCGTACAGCAGATGATTGCCCTGGCGCGTAAAGCCGGTGTGCCGGTGCTGATCGACCCGAAAGGGACCGATTTTGCGCGTTATCGCGGTGCGACGCTGCTGACGCCTAACTTGTCTGAATTCGAGGCGGTTGCGGGAAAATGCAAAAGCGAAGAAGAGATTGTTGAACGCGGCATGAAGCTGATTGCCGATTTCGAACTTTCCGCTTTGCTGGTCACCCGTTCTGAGCAGGGAATGACGCTGCTGCAACCGGGGAAAGCCCCGCTGCATATGCCAACGCAGGCGCAGGAAGTGTATGACGTGACCGGTGCGGGCGACACCGTCATTGGCGTGCTGGCGGCGACGCTGGCGGCGGGCAATTCGCTGGAAGAAGCCTGCTTCTTTGCCAATGCGGCGGCGGGGGTGGTGGTTGGCAAACTGGGAACGTCCACCGTTTCGCCTATCGAACTGGAAAACGCGGTGCGTGGTCGTGCGGAAACCGGCTTTGGCGTGATGACCGAAGAAGAACTGAAACAGGCCGTTGCCAGCGCGCGTAAGCGCGGTGAGAAAGTGGTGATGACTAACGGGGTGTTTGACATTCTGCACGCAGGCCACGTCTCCTATCTCGCAAACGCGCGTAAGCTGGGCGATCGGTTAATCGTCGCGGTCAATAGCGATGCCTCGACGAAACGCCTGAAAGGGGAAACGCGTCCGGTGAATCCGCTTGAGCAGCGGATGATCGTGCTGGGCGCGCTGGAAGCCGTTGACTGGGTGGTCTCTTTTGAAGAAGACACGCCGCAACGCCTGATCGCGGGCGTATTGCCGGATCTGCTGGTCAAAGGCGGTGACTATAAGCCGGAAGACATTGCGGGCAGTAAAGAGGTGTGGGCCAACGGCGGTGAAGTGCTGGTGCTCAACTTTGAAGACGGTTGCTCAACCACCAATATCATCAAGAAAATCCAGAAAGACAGCGATAAATAATGGCTGAAGGTGATGTCTGGAAATCGGTCATCACCTGTGTTCCTAAAGTGTGAACTCAGGCAACTGATTTGCGCACAATATGTACAAACCTGCTACGCGTCCCGGTAAATACTGGTATCAGAAAAAAGCATATGACCTTAACAGAGATTCACCGACTGGAGGATATGCTAATGAACAACAGTGTTTATTCGATGAACAATTTCGATTTCCTGGCGCGGAGTTTTGCCAGAATGCAGGCTGAAGGTCGCCCTGTTGATATCCAGGCCGTTACCGGCAATATGGATGAGGAGCACCGCAGCTGGTTTTGCAAACGCTACGCGCACTACTGCCAGCAGGCCATGAACGCCAGAAAGTTAGAAGTGGAACATTGATATGTCAACGGGCCTTGCGGCCCGTTGCTGTTTTTACGCTTGCGGTTCTACCGGCGGGATGGCGGGCGCAGGTTTGACTTCTTCAGTGGTCTGACGCGCTTCCAGCTCACTCAAACGTTGCTCCAGCAGCGCCAGCTTTTCACGGGTGCGTAACAGCACCTGAGTCTGAACATCAAACTCTTCTCGGCTCACCAGATCGAGACGCGTCAGCTGAGATTGCAGCGCTTGACGGATCTTCTTCTCGACATCGTCCCCGAACTCCCGGATCCCTTTTGGCATCGATTCGTGAACCTGGCGAGCAATCTGCTCAATTTTTTTCGGGTCAATCATAGTGGTTTCCCTGAACTGGTAAGTGTTACCGCCCATTGTAGTGCGATCTGCGTGAGGCATAAACCAGAATTGTGTGATGTTAATGCGGGTAAAGGCGTTGATGAAGGTAATCAATAGCGTTATAGTTAACCCGCTTATTCTCAGGGCGGGGCGAAATTCCCCACCGGCGGTAAATCAACTCAGGTTGAAAGCCCGCGAGCGCTTTTCACCACGGTGAAAAGGTCAGCAGATCCGGTGTAATTCCGGGGCCGACGGTTAGAGTCCGGATGGGAGAGAGTAACGATCCAGTCGGGCATGGACCCGCTCACGTTATTTTTTTGCCGCTTGTCGGTACTCCTAAGACTGCCCTGATTCTGGTAACCATAATTTTAGTGAGGTTTTTTTACCATGAATCAGACGCTACTTTCCTCTTTTGGTACGCCTTTTGAACGTGTCGAACACGCTCTGTCTGCGCTGCGCGAAGGCCGCGGTGTGATGGTGCTGGACGACGAAGATCGTGAAAACGAAGGCGATATGATTTTCCCGGCAGAGACCATGACCGTTGAGCAGATGGCGCTGACCATCCGTCACGGTAGCGGTATTGTGTGCCTGTGCATCACCGAAGATCGTCGTAAACAACTCGATCTGCCGATGATGGTGGAAAATAACACCAGCGCTTATGGCACCGGTTTTACCGTGACCATTGAAGCAGCGACAGGTGTCACGACCGGCGTTTCGGCGGCCGATCGCGTGACCACCGTTCGCGCGGCAATTGCCGATGGCGCAAAACCTTCCGATCTGAACCGTCCGGGACACGTCTTCCCGCTGCGCGCTCAGCCGGGCGGCGTATTGACTCGCGGTGGCCACACCGAAGCGACCATCGATCTGGTGACGCTGGCTGGCTACAAACCTGCAGGTGTACTGTGTGAACTGACCAATGATGATGGCAGCATGGCGCGCGCGCCAGAATGCATCGAATTTGCGGGCAAACACAATATGGCTGTAGTGACGATCGAAGACCTGGTGGCTTACCGTCAGGCGCACGAACGCAAAGCCAGTTAATTCAGCCTTGCCGGATAGCGGTGCAAGCACCTTATCCGGCAAATTCCGCTTTTTCAAACATCCTGCCGGTTAATAAACATCCAATCTTTTTCTCTATGATCGAAATCATCTTTTCGATTTCATACTGTGCCAGTATATAATCCTACCTACTAATAGGTATGTTAAATTTTAACGCTAAATATTTGTTAATGTTAAATTTAAAGGGTAAAAGGATGTTTATCGCCTGGTACTGGATTGTCTTAATTGTTCTGGTGGTCGTGGGGTATTTTTGCCACATGAAGCGCTACTGTAAAGCGTTTCGGCAGGATCGCGATGCGCTTCTGGAAATCCGCAATAAATTACTGCGTCATGATGATGAAAAACGCGTTATGACGAAAGAGCAGGAATAATCGCTTCCTGCCCTCTCCGTTACCCGATCCCCATCGCCTGAAGTACGACCAGACTCAGCCCCATGACTGACATTCCACACAGAACGCCATAGCTGGGGTTGTTATTGGGGTCGATCTCTTTTGCCAGCGGCATCAGTTCATCCACCGACAACGCAACCATGATGCCCGCGACGGCGGCCATTATGGCGGCCATGACGACGGGTGATACCAGGTTACCAAGAATCAGCCATGCCAGCACGCCGCCCAGTATTTCCGCCATCCCGGAAATGCCCGCCCAGAAAATAGCGGTGCGTTTAGAACCGGTGGCTGCATAGACTGGCCCGGCGACGGCCAGACCTTCCGGGATATTATGCAGGGCAACCGCCAGCGCGATGCCGAATCCCAACTCCAGGTTGCTGCTTGCGGTCACGTAGGTGGCAATCCCTTCCGGGAAGTTGTGTAAACTGATCCCGAGCGTGAGCAGAATGGCCGTGCGTTTGATCGAGCCCGGAATTGGCTGCGTCCTTTTTTGCACCAGATCCTGCGGGTGAGCGTGCGGAAGAAGACGATCCAGCCCAAAGTAACCCAGCAAGCCGATGATAAACATGCCGTAGCCCAGAACCGGTGGCATTCCCTTTGTACCCAGCGCGGCGGGCAGCATCTCCATTAAGGAGATCAGCAACATGATCCCGGCGGCAAACCCGAGTGAAAACGCCAGCAGGCGATTGGAGGGTTTTTGCCCCAGTACGCCAAGAAACGCGCCAATAAACGTGGCGGCCCCCGCCAGTAAGGTCAGAATTAAAGGTACTGACATCAATGACTCCTTATACATCTCACTGACCTTCAAAATAACTGATGATGATCATCATGGTTATCAGAGTTCTTCATTCACCGAAAGAGGGTATGGTAAGACCATCAAAATGACTCCCTGAGTAAGGATATCATCATGTCTTCAATTCGTATGCCAGCATTGTTTTTGGGACACGGCAGCCCGATGAACGTTCTGGAAGATAACCTGTATACCCGTGCCTGGCAGCGGCTTGGGGAGACATTGCCGCGTCCAAAAGCGATTGTGGTGGTGTCTGCTCACTGGTACACCCGTGGTACTGGCGTCACTGCAATGGAAGCGCCAAAGACCATTCATGATTTTGGCGGTTTCCCGCAGGCCTTGTACGACACGCATTACCCGGCGCCTGGCTCCCCTGAGCTGGCGCAGCAGCTGGTTGATTTGCTTTCCCCGGTACCGGTCGCGCTCGACAAAGAGGCCTGGGGGTTTGACCACGGTTCCTGGGGCGTGTTGATCAAGATGTACCCGGATGCTGATATTCCGATGGTGCAGTTGAGCATCGACAGCACCAAACCGGCGGCCTGGCATTTTGAGATTGGACGCAAACTGGCGACGCTGCGTGATGAAGGCATCATGCTGGTGGCCAGTGGTAACGTAGTGCATAACCTGCGTACGGCGCGCTGGCACGGCGATAATACTCCGTATCCGTGGGCAACCTCGTTCAATGATTTTGTCAAAGCGAACCTGAGCTGGCAAGGACCGGTTGCGCAGCATCCACTGGTGAATTACCTCGATCACGAAGGCGGTTCACTGTCAAACCCGACGCCGGATCACTATCTGCCGCTACTGTATACGCTTGGCGCGTGGGATGGCAAAGAGCCGGTGACGATCCCCGTTGATGGTATAGAGATGGGCAGCCTGAGTATGCTGTCGGTACAGATAGGATAGCAATGCAGGCCCGGTCACAACCGGGCCTCAGCGATCACTCAACAAAAATATGCGGGTAGAAGCGGGACAGATCCTGGGTGATCAGCGCTCTGTCTTCGCGGATGCCGATCCCGGCAGGCTGATCGTTGACTAACCAACTGCCGATCAGCACATAGCTGTCGCCAAACTTCGGCAACTGATGGAACTGCTGCACGATCATGCCTTCTTCACCATACGGCCCTTCCACCGCTTCGATCGTTTTACCGTTCTCGATGATGGAGACGTTTGCGCCTTCACGCGAGAAGATCGGTTTCACGACGAATTTTTCCATCTGCGGATAGTCGTCTTCGGCGAAATACGCGGGAAGCAGGTTCGGATGGTTTGGAAACATTTCCCACAGCAGCGGCAACAGCGCCTTATTGGAGATAATGCTCTTCCAGGCCGGCTCCAGCCAGCGCACGCCAGCGTCTTCGAGCTTGGTGGAGAACATCTCGCGCAGCATAAACTCCCACGGATAGAGCTTGAACAGGTTGGCAATCACCTGATCCTGTAGATCCGTGAACTGACCTTTTTCACCAAGTCCAATATCTTCGATATAGAGGAATTCAGTGGCTATCTCCGCCTCAGCTGCGCAATCCTGCAGATACTGAATGGTACCGCGATCCTCAACGGTATCGCGACAGCAGGTTAGATGCAGAAGCTGGAAGCCGTACTGCTCACGCAGCTCGGCGAAGCGCTCGATGAGCTTTTCCTGCAGGCTGTTAAACTGGTCGCTACCTTCCGCCAGATTGCCCGCATTGATCTGATCTTCAAGCCAGATCCACTGGAAAAACGCCGCTTCATACAGCGAGGTCGGGGTATCGGCGTTGTTCTCCAGCAGCTTCGGTTCACCAGTGCCATCCCACGCCAGATCGAGACGCGAGTAGAGCGACGGCTGATGCGTTTGCCAGGACTGACGAACAAAGCCCCAGGTGTGCTTAGGAATACGGAATTTGGTCATCAGCTCGTCGCTGGCAATCACTTTCTCGACCACCTTGAGACACATCTGGTGCAACTCGGCGGTCACATCTTCCAGCTTTTCAACCTGGGCCAGCGTGAGCTTGTAATAGGCGTCTTCACACCAGTACGGTTCGCCGTACATGGTGTGAAAATTGAAACCGTATTCAGTGGCTTTATCGCGCCAGTCCGGACGCTCGGTAATACTGACTCTTTCCATGCGTATCAGCCACCCATTGAACGCGTGGAGGTGCCGCTTGCGCTACGTTGCATGGTGCTCTGTTTGGCAACCGATTCGCCAAAGCCGCCGCGCGTCACGGTAGAGGTGGTCGCAGGTTTCGGTGCCATGGCGGTTTTAGGCACCGTCATCGTACGGCCAGGCTGCGCTGCGCCGTAGTTTTTACCGCCTGCATCGGTGTATTTACCGTAAGCCGGGCTGGCCGGGTTTTTCGAACTGAACAGCGGCTGCTGCGCAAAGCCCGCGCCGCCGCCCATCATGCGGCCCATCATATAGCCCGCCATCAGCGGCATCCAGAAACTACCGCTGGACTGCTGGGCCTGCGCTTCTGGCGCCATGCCTGCCTGAGCAGGGGCTTGCTGGCACTGGCCCTCACCGAACTCGGCGACACAATCTTCGCGAGTGGCATATTTCGGCGCGGTACGTTCCGCTTCTTTCAGCGCGTTATTGAACGCCGTGGTACATTCCGCGCTTTTGCCCGGATTGGCTGCCGAGCAGTCATCCGCATTCTGATACAGCGACACGGTTTCATCGCTTTTCTCACAACCCGCCAGCATAAACACAGCGGTAACGGCTAACGCGACAGGCGTCAGATGGCGCGCGCTCCAGCTTTTGCGGAACGAGGCGTGATGGATGGATTTTGTCCGTTTCATTTTCGTCTTTCCTGGACCCAGTGGTTAATACTGCTCAGGATAGAGGATGAGTGGTTGAAAATGAAGCGAGAAGAGGCTGGAATGCGGCCCAATGGTGAGATCTTTACGTTGCCTTACGTTCAGACGGGGCCGAAGCCCCGTCATCGCGTTTAATTACGGAACGGATTGCTACCGTTGCTGCTGGAAGAACGTGCTGACGCCGGTTGCGCGGCGGGCGCTGCTGCGTTAGCGGCATAGCCGTCGGCGTTAGCGTCCATCTGCGGGGTTTCGGGCGCGACGTGTTCCGGCGAGGTGGAAATCGGTTTGCCCAGTGTGTTGTTCAGCGCCACCAGATCCTGCTCGTTCAACGTACCCAGCGCTGACTTAATATTCAGCTGGTTGATCAGGTAGTTATAACGCGCATTCGCCAGTTGTTGCTTAGCGTTGTACAGCGTGGTGGTCGCATCCAGCACATCAACGATGGTACGTGTACCCACGGAGTAGCCCGCTTCCATCGCATCCAATGAGCTCTGGGCGGAAACAACCGCTTGTTTGTACGCGTTAATACTGCTGATTGACGCATTGATGTTATTGAAGGATGAACGTACGGTCTGCACCACGCTGCGGTGGGCGCTTTCCAGTTGCTCGCTGGCACCAACGAAGTTGTATTGTGCCTGCTTCACCTGCGAGTTAACCATTCCGCCCTGATAAATCGGCAGCGAGAAGCTCAGGCCGATTTTATTCTGGCCCATGTTGCTGTCGTCATACTGAGAGCCTGTCGCGCCACGCGTTTTAGAGCCGCTGTACGAGGTGTCAGACACGCCGGTAGAGGCGGTTAAATCCAGCGTTGGCAGGTGGCCATCCTGCGCCTGGCGAATCTGCTCACGCGCCAGATCCTGGCTCAGACGGGCCTGCAACAGCGTCAGGTTGCGGTTTTCTGCTTCTTTCAGCAGGGCGTTCACCGCCTGCGGTTTGTCGGTCTTGAAGCTGTCAACGTTCAGCGATGCCAGTTCCGGGTAGTAGTTGCCGGTGACCTGACGCAGTTCTTCTACCGCATTGTCGAGATCGTTACGGGCAGTGACTTCGTTCGCCAGCACGGTATCGTATTGCGAACGGGCGTTTTGCACGTCGGTGATTGCCACCAGACCCACGTTGAAACGCTGGGTGGTTTGATCCAACTGACGATAAATCGCCTCTTTCTGCGCCTGGGTGTAAGAGAGAACGTCAATGGCGTTCAGCACTTTAAAATAGGCGCTCGCGGTGTTGAGGATCAGCGTTTGCTGGTCCGTCTGGAAGGTCACGTCCTGAATACCCGCTGATTTTTCTTGCAGGGTCAGCGCACGCCATTTCGACATATCGAAAAGGGTCTGCGTTAATTGCAGGGACGCGCTGGTGGCGTTCGAGTTCACGCCATTAGCATCTCGATAGCCATTGCTGTAGGTGTAATCGGCACCTAAGCCCAGTTGAGGCAGTAAGGGACTACGTGCTTCGTTAATTTTTTCGAATGCAGCATCGCGATCGGCGGCGGACTTACGCAATTCCGGGTTGCTCAGGCGTGCTTGCTGATAAACTTGCATCAGGTTCTCTGCCTGGCTCAGTGTGCTGAACCCCGACAGGCTCAGGCCGATAAGGATGGGGAGCAATTTCTTCATTTGCATTCCTTGTTGTGAAGCAGTATTTAGCGCTGATCAAATTTTAAAAAATAATTGCTGATTCTAGCAGAATCCGCCACTGCAAAAAGTTGGCGTTATGTGCCATCAGGCGTTAATTTGCACCAATTTACCACAAGGTCGATGAAACGGCAGTCAAACGCCTATGATATTCACATTTAAATCATTATTGGTACAGGACGGCACAATGCGTAAATCAGGCAACTCGCCAGTAACTTTCTCCAAAAACGATGTAGAAATTATTGCACGAGAAACGCTATATCGCGGTTTTTTTTCGCTGGATCTTTATCGCTTCCGCCACCGCTTGTTCAACGGTGAAATGAGCCAGGAAGTGCGTAGAGAAATTTTTGAGCGCGGTCATGCGGCGGTCTTGCTACCCTTTGACCCTGAGCGGGACGAAGTGGTGCTGGTCGAACAGGTGCGCATCGCGGCGTATGACACCAGTGAAACGCCGTGGCTACTGGAAATGGTGGCAGGGATGATCGAAGAGGGTGAAAGCGTTGACGATGTGGCCCGCCGTGAAGCGATGGAAGAGGCTGGCATCGAGGTGAAACGGACGAAACCGGTACTCAGTTTTCTGGCAAGCCCTGGTGGCACCAGTGAGCGCTCGTCAATTATAGTGGGTGAAGTGGACGCCACGACCGCAAACGGGATTCACGGTCTGGCTGATGAAAACGAAGACATTCGGGTTCATGTGGTAAGCCGGGAACAGGCCTACCGTTGGGTTGAAGAGGGGAAAATTGATAACGCGTCTGCGGTCATCGCCCTGCAATGGCTGCAACTGCACTATAAAGAGTTAATAAACGAGTGGAAAAAATGAAGCGCTATACACCTGACTTCCCTGAAATGATGCGTCTTTGCGAAACGAACTTTTCGCAGCTGCGACGCCTGCTGCCGCGCAATGATGCGCCTGGCGAAACGGTAAGTTACCAGGTGGGCAACGCACAATATCGGTTAACGATCGTTGAATCGACCCGATACACCACGCTGGTGACCATCGAACAGACGGCGCCGACCATCACTTACTGGAGCCTGCCGTCGCTCACAGTGCGGCTCTACCATGACGCCATGGTCGCCGAAGTGTGTTCAAGTCAGCAGATCTTTCGCTTCAAAGCACGGTATGATTATCCAAATAAAAAGTTGCATCAACGCGACGAAAAGCATCAAATTAATCAGTTTCTGGCCGACTGGCTGCGATACTGTTTAGCACATGGAGCGATGGCGATTCCGGTTTACTAGCGTCGTGAAACCTAAGGACACCATTTGGAAAGCCTGTTAAACCTTTCTCTGGCTGGTGAGGCCAGGGTCAGGATCTTACAAATTACTGATACTCACCTGTTTGCCGAAAAGCACGAAACGCTGTTGGGCGTAAACACCTGGGAAAGCTACCAGGCCGTGTTGGATGCCATCCATGCCGACAGGCAGGAATACGATCTGATTGTGGCAACAGGTGATTTAGCTCAGGATCAAACCGCTGCGGCCTATCAGCATTTTGCTGAAGGCATCGCAAGCTTTCGCGCGCCTTGCGTTTGGTTGCCCGGTAACCATGACTTTCAGCCCGCGATGTACAGCGCGTTACAAGAGGCGGGGATCTCCCCGGCAAAGTGCGTCATGATTGGCGACCAGTGGCAAATCCTGCTGCTGGACAGTCAGGTCTTTGGCGTGCCTCACGGCGAACTGAGTGAATTTCAGCTCGAGTGGCTGGAGCGCAAACTGGCTGAGGCTCCTGAGCGCCACACTCTGCTGCTTCTGCATCATCACCCATTGCCTGCGGGATGCAGTTGGCTGGATCAACACAGCCTGCGTAACGCGGCAGAACTGGACAACGTGCTGGTGAATTACCCGCGCGTGAAGTATCTGCTGTGTGGGCATATTCATCAGGAACTGGATCTCGACTGGAATGGCCGCCGTCTGCTGGCGACGCCTTCTACCTGCGTCCAGTTTAAACCTCATTGTGCGAACTTTACCCTTGATAACATCGCTCCGGGCTGGCGTACGCTGGAGCTCTTTGCCGACGGTACGTTGAAAACGGACGTCTGTCGTTTGCAGGGTGCTGAGTTCCGACCTGATACCGCTTCTGAAGGCTACTGATGTCTACGCTTCTTTATCTGCACGGCTTCAATAGCTCGCCCCGTTCCGCGAAGGCCTGCCTGCTGAAAAACTGGCTGCGTGAACAGTATCCCCATGTTGAGATGATTGTGCCTCAGTTGCCGCCGTATCCGGCTGATGCCGCAGAGATGCTGGAATCTATCGTGCTGGAGCACGGCGGTGAGGCATTGGGCGTGGTGGGATCGTCGTTAGGCGGTTATTACGCCACCTGGCTATCGCAGTGTTTTATGTTGCCCGCGGTTGTCGTCAACCCGGCGGTCCGGCCATTTGAACTGTTGATCGACTACCTCGGTCAGAACGAGAACCCCTACACGGGGCAGCAATATGTGCTAGAGTCACGCCATATTTACGATCTTAAAGTCATGCAGATCGACCCGCTGGAAGCGTCGGATTTAATCTGGCTGCTGCAACAGACGGGAGATGAAGTGCTGGACTACCGCCAGGCAGTGGCGTATTACGCCTCTTGCCGCCAGACTGTTATTGAAGGTGGAAACCATGCATTCACGGGCTTCGAAGATTATTTCAACCCGATTGTCGATTTCCTTGGACTGCACAGTTGCTGACAATCATTTCGAATTGCTATTAAAACCATGACGCAAACTTATAACGCTGATGCCATTGAGGTACTCACTGGGCTTGAGCCGGTACGCCGTCGCCCAGGGATGTATACCGATACGACCCGCCCCAACCATCTTGGGCAGGAAGTGATTGATAACAGTGTGGATGAAGCACTGGCGGGCCACGCGAAACGCGTGGATGTGATTTTACATGCCGATCAATCTCTGGAAGTTATCGATGACGGTCGCGGCATGCCCGTGGACATTCATCCGGAAGAGGGCGTTCCGGCCGTTGAACTGATCCTCTGTCGGCTACACGCAGGTGGGAAGTTCTCGAACAAGAACTACCAGTTCTCCGGCGGCCTGCACGGCGTAGGGATCTCCGTGGTTAACGCCCTGTCGAAGCGCGTGGAAGTGAACGTGCGTCGTGATGGCCAGGTGTATAACATTGCGTTTGAGAACGGTGATAAGGTTCAGGATTTGCAGGTCGTTGGCACTTGCGGTAAGCGCAATACCGGCACCAGCGTCCACTTCTGGCCTGACGAAACCTTTTTCGACAGTCCGCGCTTTTCCGTCTCTCGCTTAACGCACGTACTGAAAGCCAAAGCCGTGCTGTGCCCTGGCGTTGAAATCACCTTTAAAGATGAAGTCAATAACAGCGAACAGCGCTGGTGCTATCAGGATGGTCTGAACGACTATCTGGGTGAAGCGGTAAACGGCCTGCCTACGCTGCCGGAAAAACCGTTCATCGGCAATTTTTCCGGTGACACGGAAACGGTCGACTGGGCGCTGCTGTGGCTACCGGAAGGCGGCGAACTGTTGACCGAAAGCTACGTGAACCTGATCCCGACCATGCAGGGCGGGACGCACGTGAACGGTCTGCGCCAGGGGTTGCTCGATGCGATGCGTGAGTTCTGCGAATACCGCAACATTCTGCCGCGCGGCGTGAAGCTTTCGGCAGAAGATATCTGGGATCGCTGCGCCTACGTGCTGTCGGTGAAAATGCAAGATCCGCAGTTTGCCGGACAGACCAAAGAGCGTCTGTCGTCACGTCAGTGTGCGGCATTTGTTTCCGGCGTGGTGAAAGATGCCTTCAGCCTGTGGCTGAACCAGAACGTCCAGTCAGCCGAACTGCTGGCGGAGATGGTTATTTCCAGCGCCCAGCGTCGACTGCGCGCGGCGAAGAAAGTGGTGCGTAAAAAACTGACCAGCGGTCCGGCACTGCCGGGGAAACTGGCGGACTGCACTGCACAGGATCTGAATCGTACCGAACTGTTCCTGGTGGAAGGGGACTCGGCGGGCGGTTCCGCCAAGCAGGCGCGCGATCGTGAATATCAGGCGATCATGCCGCTTAAGGGTAAGATCCTGAACACCTGGGAAGTCTCTTCTGATGAAGTGCTGGCCTCGCAGGAAGTACACGATATTTCTGTCGCGATCGGTATCGATCCGGACAGCGACGATCTGAGCCAATTACGTTACGGCAAGATCTGTATCCTGGCGGATGCGGACTCCGATGGGCTGCACATCGCCACGCTGCTCTGCGCGCTGTTTGTGCGGCATTTCCGTACGCTGGTGAAACACGGACACGTCTATGTCGCGCTGCCGCCGTTGTACCGTATCGACCTCGGCAAAGAGGTCTATTACGCGCTGACGGAAGAAGAAAAAGCGGGCGTACTGGAGCAGTTGAAGCGCAAGAAAGGCAAGCCGAACGTACAGCGCTTTAAAGGGCTGGGTGAAATGAACCCGATGCAGTTGCGCGAAACCACGCTGGATCCCAACACCCGTCGTCTGGTTCAGCTCATCATTGATGATGAGGACGATCAGCGCACCAACGCCATGATGGATATGCTGTTGGCGAAGAAACGCTCCGAAGACCGTCGTAACTGGTTGCAGGAAAAAGGCGACCTTGCGGATCTTGACGGCTAATGGTGTTGTTGTGCCGGGTGGCGTCATTCGCGCGCCCTCCGGCACTGTCATTTATGCCGTTTACGGTACTGCAACGGCGTTTCACCGATACCCTTACCAAACGCGCTGATAAAGTACGTCACCTCTGAAAATCCTACCTTGTTCGCAATCTCCCGCACGCTCGCTTCACTGTGAAGTAGCGCTTCGCAGGCTTTTCTCAAACGTAATGTATTGAGATAGTCGAGAATGCTTTCCCCGGTCTCAACATGGAAGCGCCGCGACACGTAGCTTTTCGATTTTCCCAGTTCATCTGCCAGCACGCTCAGGCTGAATTTGTGCGTGTAATTTTCATCGAGCCAGAACATCACCTGGCTGGCGATGCCGGTGGCGATTTCCTGCATACTGCACTTATCTTCAGGTAACAGGCTGAATAAGCTTAATAACAGGCAGGCAACGTGCTCGGTGTTGAGCGGCTTCAACGCCGCTATTTTCTCGTAACGACTAAAGAGGAAATCGATGTGTGCATGGATCTCACTAGCGTCGATCACCCAGGCTTCACCGCCGCGAATCGTCAGGTTTTGCAGGCGTTGCTGATTGAGCGGGAAATCACGCAGCACCTTCAATACCGCATGCGGGTCGAGATGAATAATGGTGCGTCGGTAGCTATTCTGCGCCTGCTCATCAACCATGATTTTGTGCAGGGTAAACGGTGGGAAAAAGAACATCCGCCCTGGCCGCATGGTGTACTGCTTATGATCGACCGTGACCACGCCGAAACCTTCTTCCACGTACAGCATTTCCAGACATTGATGCCAGTGGTGGTAGCGGACCGTGTTGGCAAACAGGCGACTAAACGACGCGATAGCATCGTTTAGGGTGATAAGCTCCAGACGTTCTGAATAAAGCGGTGCGTTCATGCTCATAGTGCAACAGAATTAAATTTTTACCCGGCTGATTACCTTTATAAACTCTATTTTTAAATTTTCTCAATCACCGTTTCAAAAGAATGTGTCGGGTGTGATTGAGGTAACATTTCTGCCAATGCGTGATTCACTATGCTTTAGCCACTTTATTCAGAGGGGCAGAGTATGTGGTCGGCAACTGAAGAAAAATCAAATCCATTGTCATCCCGTGAAGAGGTTACGCGTGCGGTTAACGTCATTTTGGGGGCGCTGGATAAGCAGTTTCCCGCAGGGCAGGCCCAGTTTTCACTGGGCGATACCTGTGCGCATTACAGTGCGGATATTGCCTGTATGGAAGGGCTTTCGAGAGCGCTGTGGGGGCTCTTCCCGCTGATGGCAGGAGGTGCTGAGGCCCCGTTTGCCGACAAGTACATTCAGGCGATCAGGCTGGGTACCGATCCGCAGAGTCCACACTACTGGGGCGACACCGGGCCTTACGATCAGCGTCTGGTGGAGATGGCAGCGTATGGGCTGGGTCTGGCGCTACTACAGACCCGGTTAACGGCGGCGTTCAGCCCCTCGGAACAAGAAAACCTGCATCGCTGGCTGAATCAGATAACCGATGCGCAGATGCCGGACAGCAACTGGAACTACTTTGCCATCATCGTTCAGCTCGGTTTTAAACGTGCCGGACTGCCGTTCGATCAGACGGCTATCGATCGTCGCTTTGCGCTGATGGAGGCCTACTATCTGGGTGACGGCTGGTATTCCGATGGTCCCGGACGACCCCAGGATTACTACATCTCGATGGCCTTCCATTTTTATGGCTTGCTGTATGCCACGCTGAATCCGGAAGATACCGCTCGCGCCGCCACGTTGCGCGAACGTGCCCGGCGGTTTGCCGAAGACTTTATCTATATGTCGGCAGCCGACGGGGCTTCGGTGCCGTTCGGTCGCAGCCTGACCTATCGATTTGCGATGGTCGCGTTCTGGAGTGCGGTGGCGTTTGCTGAGCTGGATGTACTCACGCCGGGCGTCATTAAAGGGGTGATCCTGCGACATTTACGCTGGTGGCAGCAACGGCCTATTTTTGATCGTGACGGGATCCTGACGTTAGGCTTCGCTTACCCAAATCTGGCGATGTGCGAGGACTACAATTCGCCCGGTTCTCCTTACTGGGCGCTGAAGGTCTTTCTGATCCTCGCGCTGCCGGAAAATCACCCGTTCTGGCTGGCAGAGGAGCAACCCCTGCCACCACTGGCGCAAACGCGCGCGATCCCGCACGCTGGACAAATTCTTCAGCACAGTGAGTATTCCGGGCTTGTCACCATGCTGACATCCGGCCAGCTGGAGCTGAATAACTACGTTAATACCGAGGCGAAATACACGAAGTTTGCCTATTCCAGCCGTTTTGGTTTCACTATTGAGCGCGGGCGTTTTGGTATCAAGCATGCGGCGTGCGATTCCATGCTGCTGTTGGCCGACGGCGATAACTACTTCCGGGGTCGCCGCGACTGCGACGAAGTCCGCGTCGATGAGCGCTTCATTTTCTCGCGCTGGTCGCCCTGGCATGACGTGACGATAGAGACCTGGCTGGTGCCGTTCGGTGAATGGCACATCCGTTTGCACCGCATCAACAGCGCGCGGGTACTGCAAACGGTGGAAGGGGGCTTTGCGGTGATGAAAGCGGAGCACCAGTTGAACGGGCGTGGATGTGTGATTGCCGCCAGCAACGGCAGCAGCACGATTGTGGATCTGTCGCCGGTGATGTCGCGCCGCCCGGACAGCATCATCACGCCGCCAAACAGCAGCATTATGTTTGCCGAATGTGCCGCGATCCCGGTGCTCTCAACAGAGATTGCGCCCGGAGAAAGCTGGCTCTGCTGTGCGGTCAGTGCATCCGGGCAACACAAAGAATACGCCGCCATTCCGCAATTGCACATTAATACTCACCGGGTCGTGATTCGCGAACCTGAATCTGCACGCCAGTTGTCGTTCTCTTTATAGCGAGGGTGGTATGAATATACGTTCACCGGGTTACCGAACGGAATACTATAAAATCAGCAGTTTTATCTTTCTCTATTTCTTTACCTGGTCGGCAAGCATCGGTTTGTTAGCGATTTGGCTGGGGCAGAAAGCACAGCTTAGCGGTACGGTAATAGGCACTGTCTTTGCCGTGAATGGTATTTTCTCGGTTATCCTGAAACCTATTTACGGCTATATTCTCGATAAAATTGGGATGAGTAAATATCTGCTCTATTTTGTCGTGGGTATGTCGGCATTAATGGCTCCCTTCTTTATTTATGTTTACCAGCCATTATTACTTTCTCAAACTTTGTTGGGGATTATTGTTGGCGCGATTTACCTGAGTTTTGCCTGGTATGCCGGCGTGGCGGCCTGTGAATCGTATTCCGATCGCTACAGCCGCCTTAACGGTATGGAATTTGGGCAGATTCGGATGTGGGGTTCACTCGGTTGGGCGGTGGCATCATCGTTCTCGGGACTGCTGTTTAACCTTTCTCCGGCTTATAACTTCATTATGGGCAGCGTGACGTCGGTGGTGATGCTGATGGTTCTGCTGAGTCTGAAGGTGAACGTCAATGGCGCCAATGCCGCTGATGTGCTGACCAAAGAGAAAATCGTCCCGGCAGATGTCTACGCTCTGCTGCGAAACCGTAAGTTCTGGGCATTCTGCCTGTATGTGGCGGGCGTTGCGTGGATGATGTTTATCGCCGAGCAGCAGTTCTCCCGCTACTTTGTGACTTTCTTCTCTGACATCCACGAAGGCAATGCGGTTTTTGGCTATCTGGGCACCGTGCAGTCGGGTATGGAATTCGTCATGTACATGGTGATCCCTTTATTTATTAATGCTATCGGTGCCAAACGCGGACTGCTGATTGTCGGCGCACTGGTAGGCGCGCGACTGGTGATTTCCGGTCTCTGCGATTCTCACCTGTTAATTTCTGTGCTTAAACCGTTATATGGTCTGGAGATCTGTTTATTACTGGTCTCGGTCTTTAAATATATCGCAGAGCATTTTGATAAACGGGTCAATGCAACCATGTATTTACTGGGATATCAGGCGATGCTGTATGTCGGCAATGTGGTGGTCTCTTCACCTGCCGGATTAATGTATGACCGTATTGGTTTTGAGAAAACCTACATCATCATGGGGATTATCGCCCTGGTCTTTACGCTTATTTCGGCATTTACCTTATCGGCATGCCAGAGTAAACGAAAAAATAATACTGCCCTTGATATCGCTGAAAATAACGCGACAAGATAATTTACGTCATAAGGAACCGAAATATGTTAAATCACATCGTTGAGGAACGCCTGTGCGCTTTTCCCGGCCGGCCGATCGATGCCGGGGCATTTCAGGATGAAATGCGCAGCGCGCGTGAACATGTCCTCGAACTGATTCGTCGTCATTTAACGGAATTCGGTGACCACTTTCCTGCCGAAACCTGTGTGAAGGGATATTACCCATTAACGGATAATGTCGAGTGGACGACCAGTTTCTGGACCGGGCAGCTATGGCTGGCCTGGGAGATGAGTGGTGAAGCGGTGTTCCGGGACATGGCGGAAAAGCACGTCCGCTCTTTTGGTCTGCGAATTGCCGGACGTCACGACACCAACACCCACGACCTGGGCTTCCTGTACACCCTTTCCTGCGTGGCGGCCTGGCGCCTGACGGGAAATCGCGATGCGCGCGGGTTTTCGCTGCTGGCAGCAGAAGCGCTGCTGGAACGTTTTCACGAGAAAGCGCAGATCATTCAGGCGTGGGGCGATCTGAGCGACCCGGAACAGGCCGGGCGGATGATCATTGACTGCAACATGAATTTGCCCCTGTTGTACTGGGCGAGCGAGCAGACTGGCGATCCGCGGTTTGCGGACGCGGCGAAGGCGCACGTCGCGCAGGCGCAGACGTATTTAATTCGTGAAGACGCGTCCACCTTCCATACCTACTACATGGATGTGCACAGCGGCGCGCCGCGCTACGGAAACACACAGCAAGGCTATGCCGATGACTCGTGCTGGTCGCGCGGTCAGGCGTGGGGTATTTATGGTTTCCTGTTGAGCTATATCTACACCGGCGACCCGCAGAAGGTGGCGCTGTCGAAAAAACTGGCCAACTACTTCCTCAATCGCCTGCCGGAAGACGCCGTCTGCCATTGGGATCTGGCGCTGGTCGGAACCGATGCGCTGCGTGATTCCTCCTCGGCGGCCATTGCGGTCTGCGGCCTGCTGGAATTGATTAAACATCTACCCGTTACCGACCCGGATCGCGAATGTTACCAGCAGTGGGCGATGGCTGTCATGTCGTCGCTAACGAAACACTATTTGATGGCGAAAGAGGAAAAGGGTAACGGTTTGCTGAAACACTCGGTGTATCACCTCTCAAGCAATAAAGGGGTGGATGAGTGTGCCAGTTGGGGAGATTACTTCTACGTGGAGGCGCTGGTGCGATTTACCCAGTGCTGGAAGCTGTACTGGTAAGCGTGAATTTCACTGTCGATCAAAAGGGTAAGCCATGGGAGCTTACCCTTTTGCCATTATGATATCTGATTGATCTTGCCAGAGAGGTCTATTAGGCTCAATCGAGGCGAGAACGCGGATTTAGGATAAGGCAACAACCGGGGATGGACGCCAAAAATACATAATAAGGAAACAGGATGAACAACACACATCTGTCTAAGAGCGTCGACGCCCTTAAACCCTCCGCTATCAGGGAATTACTCAAACATAGCAAAATGCCAGGCCTGATCTCGCTAGGCGGCGGCATTCCCAGCCCGGAACTGTTTGATAAAACAGGGCTGGAAATGGCCACACGCAACATGATGGAAAGCCAGTTTCTGAATGCGTTCCAGTACGGCCTGAGCGAAGGTTATCCGCCGCTGCGGGAAGCGATCGCTCAGTTGTGCCAGAAGCGCGGCATTCAGGCTACATCTGAAGCTATTCTGGTGACCAATGGTTCACAGCAGTCGCTGGATATTCTGGCGAGAACGCTGATCAATCCGGGCGATAAAGTGGTGCTCGAACGCCCGACGTATCTTGCCGCATTGCAGGTTCTGCAACTGTCACAGGCGGATATGCTGTCTGTTGGCACCGATAAAGACGGCATGATCGTGGACGAGCTGGAAGTGTTGCTACAGAGCAACACGATCAAGTTCGTGTATATCGTGCCGACGTTCGGTAACCCCGGCGGCGTGGTTCTGAGTGATTCCCGTCGCCAGAAGTTGGTTCAACTGGCGAAACAGCATGACTTTGCCATCATCGAGGATGATCCCTACGGCGAAATCAATTTCACCAATGAGATCTATAAAACGTTGTTCCAGCATGCCCAGGAGAGCGGGTGCTCTGAGCAGGTGATTTATACCTCGACCTTTTCCAAGATTCTGGCCCCTGGCCTGCGCGTGGGTTGGGTGGTGCTGCCGGAATGGATCAGACAAAAAGCGACCATTGTTAAACAGGCAACCGATCTGCATACCAGTGCGCATTCGCAGGCGATGGCGGCCAGCTATTTGACGTTAGGCCGTCTGGAAGATCAAATCCAGATCATTCGTCAGGCGTATCGTGAGAAGTGCAATGTGCTGGCGGATGCGATTCGCAGCGAACTGGGTGAGCATATCTCATTCCATATGCCGCAGGGGGGGATGTTCCTGTGGGGGACGTTCCGTTACGATTTCGATACCACGGCGTGGCTTTCCCGTACTTTGCAGGAAAAAGTGGTGTTCGTGCCGGGAGAGTTTTTCTTCTGCAATAATCCGGATAAACGTACGCTACGTATGTCTTTTGCTACGCCAACGGCGGATGAACTGGAAGAAGCGGTGCGGAGACTGAAAAAAGCGCTGCCCTGAGGCCGCTTTTGCCGGGTCTGACATTGATGGCGGACCCGGCACAACGCGGTATGTTTAAATACCGGATTCCAGAATACGAATATTCATATCCAGCACGTCGCCCTTAACGGCTTCGCTGTAGGCTTTCATGTGCGGGGTTTGCAGGTGCGCTTCAAGATGCGCGATGCTTTCCCACTGCTCAATCATGATGATTGAGTCAGGCGCCGTGGTCTGGAAACTCACGTTTGCCGCATGATCAACCATCGGCGCGTAGCCGTGGCAGCCCTCTTCCTTCAGTACGACAGGAACGATTTTCGCAAACTGATCCAGGACGGCCTGACGGTGATGTTGTCCCGGACGGGTACGGATTTCAGCAATAACTGTAAGCATGGTTAACTCCTTCTAATTCCAGGTTACTAGTTAACCAAAAATCGCCTGCAGATGCTCGCGATATTCTGCAACATAACGTGGTACATCCGGCATTTTAATGACGTCATTGGTAATAAAGGTCGGCAGCGCTTCCATTCCAAGGAATTGATTCGCCTTATGGAATGGCAGATAAACGCCATCGACGCCCACGCCGTGGAAGAACTGATCTTTATCGGTGAAGGCTTCCATCGGCGCGTTCCAGGTCAGGGAGAGCATGTATTTTTTCCCCTGAATCAGACCGCCGGAACCGTATTTTTTCGAGTCATCTGAGCGAGTACGACCATCGCTGGCATACAGTGTGCCGTGACCTTCGGTGAACACGTCATCAATGTATTTTTTCACAGTCCACGGCGCACCCATCCACCAACCCGGCATCTGCCAGATAACCACGTCAGCCCAGACGAAGTTCTGTACTTCTTCTTTCACGTCGTAATCGCTGTCAGCACGGACGATTTTGACGCTATGCCCGAGGTCACGCAGGGTGCCGTCAGCGACTTCCGTTAACGTGTCATTCAGTTGACCGTTAGAGTGCGCGAATTTTTTTGCGCCATTGATAATCAGGATGTTGCTCATTTTTTAGCCTCTCGGGAATGCGTTTGACGCTAATTTTACGTCAACAGGCGATTCGGTGAAATTAGCAAAATGTGCAAAGTCTTTTGCGTTCGGCGCAATAATTGACGATCACCACCGTACTGTCGCGGTAAAACCACCGTCTGGCGCATTGCCAAACGACACCGTCATTCCGTGCAGGGCGGCAATGCGGCGGACAATCGACAGGCCCAGGCCGCTGCCGGTAGCGTGTTGGCCCGGCGGGCGATAAAAGCGCTCGCCAATATGGGGCAGGACTTCTGCGGTGACGCCGGGGCCGTTATCTCTGACGGTAAACTGTCTGGCGTCAAGCGTAACATCAACCACACTGCCTTTCGGGCTGTAGCGGATGGCGTTATCCAGCAGATTTCGCACCAGCAGACTGAGCAGCAGCGGTTGTCCGGTGCGCGTCACATTGCGAGCATTGATCTGCAAACGCACATCAATATGCGCCTGCTGCGCGGGTTGCCAGATGTCCATCACCGCGGACTGAAGGAGCTCTTCAAGAGAAAGTGTGGCGACATCCTGCAGGTTATCCAGCGAGTCGAGACGAGAAAGCGTCAGGAGTTGGTCGACCAGGCGCGTGGCGCGATCGATACCCGTATGGAGTTGCATCAGGGCTTTCTGCCGCGCCAGCGGATCGTCATCAGAAAGTTGCGCCACCTCCGTCTGGACTTTCAGCGCCGTTAACGGACTGCGCAGTTCGTGAGCGGCATCTGACGTAAAGCGTCGCTCGCGTACCATCATGTTATGGGTGCGGGTAAAAAGCTGGTTGAGCGATTCGACCAGCGGGCGCACCTCACTCGGAACGCCATGTGAACTGAGCGGTTCGCTGGATTGTGGATCGCGCAGTCGCAACGCCTGTGCCAGCTTTTTCAGCGGCATGAGCTCCCGATGCAACAACATAATCAGTATCAACAGCATCAGCGGCAGGGCGATAAGCCAGGGGACCAGTTGCGCCGTCACAATCTCCAGCGCCATGTCTTCACGATATTCCCACTCCTGGCCGACCACGATGCGGTACTTACCATCGGCGGAGGTCAGCCAGATAAAACGCCATTTGTCGTCATCGCCGTTGAGTTGGCCGTCATCAAATCCTTCCCGACGGTAGCTATAGGGGATGTTCTGACCATTGTCGCCATCGTGCAGCACCATCTTGCCGTCCGTGGTATAGACGGCAAAGGTCAGCACGTCATCATCAACGTGGCCGTGCTTGAATTTCTTCGGCGTATGCGCCATCCGTTCGGTGGCGTGCAGTTCATTGATATCAAGCGTAATCAGGCGCTTGGCGAAGAGCATCAACTGAGTATCAAACAGTTCATCGACGTTATCGGTCGTCTTCTTCCAGGCGACAAAACTTGATGCCGCCCAGGTAATGGCTGCCAGAATCAGAAAGATGAGGGTAAGCCTGACGCGCAGGCTGAGTTGCCGGGTCACGATGATGCCTCACCAAGCGTATAGCCAATGCCGTGAACGGTGCGAATAAAATTGCTGCCCAGTTTGCGCCGCAGATGGTGAACATGCACTTCAACGGCATTGCTGGTGACCTCTTCGTCCCAGTTATACAGCTTCTCTTCGATGAGCTTGCGCGGCAACACGCGCCCGGCATTGCGCATCAGCAACTCCAGCAGCGCGAACTCTTTTGGCTTGAGTATGAGCGGCTCACCCGCCAGCGTCGCGACCCGATCGCCGGGCGTTAAGGTCACCAGCCCGTGGCGCAGTTCGCTGCTGGCCTGACCGCTGGCACGGCGCATCAGCGCATCCAGCCTGGCAGCGACCTCAATCAGCGCAAAGGGCTTACACAGATAATCATCTGCCCCGAGGCGAAGTCCTTCCACACGCTCGGCCAGTGCGTCGCGTGCGGTGAGGATCAGCACCGGTTCACGCTTTCCCTGTTCACGCCAGTCGCGCAGAATATCGCGTCCGTCCATCCCCGGCAGCGTGAGGTCGAGGATCACCGCATCATAAGGTGCGCTGTAGAGCGCTTCTTTTCCCTGACGACCTTCCGTAAACCAGTCGACGCTAAAGCCCATTTTACTCAACCCGGTTTTAATGCCGTCGCCAATTAACGCATCATCTTCAATCAGTAAAATTCGCATCGTTTCATCCTTGCGCCCGTCGCCATAGCGGCAAGTAAACCGCGATGTCGCACGCGATGTACAGTAAAAATGAGACTTTTTTTTGCCTTAAGAACTCGTTAAGGATTAGCCTGTTTAATGGATATCAAGTGACATCAAAGGGAGAAATGATCATGAAAAAACTGGCTACAATTGTTGCCGTTATGGCGCTCTGCTCTGCACCGGTTTTGGCCGCGCAGCAGGGTGGTTTTTCTGGCCCGTCCGCGACACAAACGCAGAGCGGCGGCTTCCAGGGACCAAACGGCAGTAGCACGACGGTAGAAAGTGCGAAATCCTTGCGTGATGACACCTGGGTGACGCTGCGTGGCAACATCGTTGAACGTATTTCCGATGACCTCTATCTGTTTAAAGACGCGACAGGCACCATCAATGTCGATATCGACCACAAACGCTGGAACGGCGTGACGGTCACCCCGCAGGATACCGTTGAAATTCAGGGTGAAGTGGACAAAGACTGGAATTCCGTTGAAATTGACGTGAAGCAAATCAGTAAAGTCAGCAAATAATCCCCGTCAGGGCCGCGTTCGCGGCCCTTTTCTTTGTGACTCAACGCGTCAGATAAGGTAGTATCTGCGGCAATATTGCCTGAAAAGATACCGGGTATCTGGCGGGCTTACAGTTGAGGAATCACGATTAATGAGCGATATGGCAGAGCGCCTTGCGCTGCATGAATTCACGGAAAACGCCTATCTGAATTACTCCATGTACGTCATCATGGACAGGGCGTTGCCGTTTATTGGTGATGGTCTGAAACCCGTTCAGCGCCGCATCGTCTATGCGATGTCAGAGCTGGGGTTGAACGCCAGCGCTAAATTTAAAAAATCCGCCCGTACCGTTGGCGACGTGTTGGGTAAATACCACCCGCACGGGGACAGCGCCTGCTATGAGGCCATGGTGCTGATGGCGCAGCCGTTCTCTTACCGTTATCCGCTGGTCGATGGTCAGGGGAACTGGGGGGCGCCTGACGATCCGAAGTCCTTCGCCGCGATGCGTTATACCGAATCCCGCCTGTCAAAATACGCTGAGCTGCTGCTGAGCGAACTCGGACAGGGAACCGCTGACTGGGTGCCAAACTTCGACGGGACGATGCAGGAGCCGAAAATGCTGCCCGCGCGTCTGCCGAATATCCTGCTTAACGGCACAACCGGTATCGCGGTCGGCATGGCGACGGATATTCCGCCGCACAACCTGCGCGAAGTGGCGAAAGCTGCGATCACCTTGATTGAACAGCCGAAAACGACGCTGGACGAGCTGCTGGATATTGTCCACGGCCCGGACTACCCGACTGAAGCGGAAATCATTACCCCGCGCGCTGAAATTCGTAAGATTTATGAGAATGGACGCGGCTCCGTGCGCATGCGCGCGGTGTGGAAGAAAGAAGACGGCGCGGTGGTGATTACTGCGCTGCCGCACCAGGTTTCCGGCGCGCGCGTGCTGGAGCAAATCGCGGCCCAGATGCGCAATAAAAAGCTGCCGATGGTTGACGATCTGCGCGATGAGTCAGACCACGAAAACCCGACTCGTCTGGTGGTGGTGCCGCGTTCCAACCGCGTGGACATGGAGCAGGTGATGAACCACCTGTTTGCCACCACCGATCTGGAAAAGAGCTACCGCATTAACCTCAATATGATCGGTCTTGACGGGCGTCCGGCGGTGAAAAACCTGCTGGAGATCCTCACCGAATGGCTGGCGTTCCGTCGTGATACCGTGCGCCGTCGCCTGAACTATCGTCTGGAGAAAGTCCTCAAACGCCTGCATATCCTGGAAGGTTTGCTGGTGGCGTTTCTCAATATCGACGAAGTCATTGAGATCATCCGTACGGAAGATGAGCCGAAGCCAGCGCTGATGTCGCGTTTTGGTATCACCGAAACGCAGGCCGAAGCAATCCTCGAACTGAAATTGCGTCATCTCGCCAAACTGGAAGAGATGAAGATTCGCGGTGAGCAGGATGAGCTGGCGAAAGAGCGCGATCAGCTGCAGGCGATTCTCGCCTCTGAACGCAAAATGAATACCCTGCTGAAGAAAGAGTTGCAGGCGGATGCCGACGCCTATGGTGACGACCGTCGCTCACCGCTGCGCGAGCGCGAAGAAGCGAAAGCGATGAGCGAACACGACATGCTGCCGTCTGAGCCGGTGACGATCGTGCTGTCGCAGATGGGCTGGGTGCGTAGCGCCAAAGGTCACGACATCGACGCGCAGGGGCTGAACTACAAAGCGGGCGACAGCTTTAAAGCGGCAGTGAAAGGCAAGAGCAACCAGCCGGTGGTGTTTATCGATACCACCGGGCGCAGTTACGCCATTGACCCGATCACGCTGCCGTCGGCGCGCGGTCAGGGTGAGCCGTTGACCGGTAAACTGACGCTACCGCCGGGCGCGACCGTTGAGCATATGCTGATGGAAGGCGATGAGCAGAAACTGTTGATGGCATCAAATGCGGGTTACGGTTTCGTCTGTACGTTCAACGATCTGGTGGCGCGTAACCGTGCCGGTAAGACGCTCATTACGCTTCCGGAAAATGCCCGCGTTATGCCGCCGGTGGTGATTGAAGATGAAACGGACATGCTGCTGGCGATTACCCAGGCTGGACGTATGCTGATGTTCCCGGTCAGCGATCTGCCGCAGTTGTCGAAAGGTAAAGGGAACAAGATAATCAACATTCCGTCCGCAGAAGCGGCGCGGGGTGATGACGCGCTGGCGCTGCTCTATGTGCTGCCGCCGCAAAGCACGCTGACCATTCACGTCGGGAAACGCAAAATTAAGCTGCGTCCTGAAGAGTTGCAGAAAGTGGCCGGCGAACGTGGTCGTCGCGGGACGTTGATGCGCGGTTTGCAGCGCATCGATCGCATCGACATTGATTCGCCGCGTCGTGCCGGCAGTGGTGACAGCGAAGAGTAATTTGCGTGAAATGCCGGATGGCGGCTTTGCCTTCTCCGGCCTACGCAGATGCCCCTTGTGGACCGGATAAAACGTGTGCGTCGTTATCCTGTCCACAAGGGACGTGCCATTCGTTCCTGCCGGATTACAGTAAAATTTCCCGTAAAACCGTTGTTTATTCGTGAGTCGCGATTAACAATACAGTTTTCCAGAGAGCCACATTAACAATACCCTAACCTGATAGCAGGTGACGTAGAATCCCGGGCTCTTAGGCCTTCAGAGGTTGTTATGCTATTTATTTTTCGACTTATTATTACCGTTATCTATTCCATTCTGGTTTGTGTTTTCGGTTCTCTTTACTGCTTACTCAGCCCGCGTAACCCAAAACACGTCGCGACATTCGGGCACATGTTTGGTCGTCTGTCGCCGGTGTTCGGCTTGAAAGTTGAGTGCCGTAAACCCGCGGATGCGGAAAGCTACGGTAACGCTATCTACATCGCTAACCATCAGAATAACTACGATATGGTGACCGCCGCGAATATCGTGCAGCCGCCAACCGTGACCGTTGGGAAGAAAAGCCTGCTGTGGATCCCATTTTTTGGTCAACTGTACTGGCTGACGGGAAACCTGTTGATCGACCGTAATAACCGTGCAAAAGCGCACGGCACGATTGCCGAAGTGGTGAACCATTTTAAAAAGCGTCGTATCTCCATCTGGATGTTTCCGGAAGGCACTCGCAGCCGGGGCCGTGGTCTGCTGCCGTTTAAAACCGGGGCTTTTCATGCCGCGATTGCTGCTGGCGTCCCGATTATTCCGGTGTGCGTTTCCAATACCTCGAATAAAATTAACCTGAATCGCCTGAAGAATGGTCTGGTGATTGTGGAAATGCTGCCGCCGGTGGACACCAGTCAGTATGGTAAAGATCAGGTTCGTGAACTGGCCGCGCACTGCCGCTCGTTGATGGAACAAAAGATTGCTGAACTTGATCAGGAAGTCGCCGAGCGCGAAGCCGCCGGGAAAGTTTGATTCAGCGATAAATGCTTACTCATTCGCGCTGCAAGCTAACGCACATGCAGCCTGGAGTATGACGAGTTTTTGCAGGAAACGAGTTCCTGCCCGTAATTTAGCCAGTTTTACATGGAGCTTATATGTCATTCAGTCGGCGTCAGTTCATTCAGGCATCGGGGATCGCGCTGTGTGCCGGTGCTGTTCCGCTGAGGGCCAATGCTGCCGGTCAGCAACAGCCGCTGCCCGTTCCGCCGCTACTGGAATCCCGCCGGGGCCAGCCGCTGTTTATGACGCTGCAGCGTTCGCACTGGTCATTTACCCAGGGCACGCGTGCGCCGGTCTGGGGCATTAACGGGCGTTACCTCGGACCGACGATCCGCGTCTGGAAAGGGGATGACGTTAAGCTTATCTACAGTAACCGTCTGGCGGAAAATGTCTCTATGACTATCGCCGGTTTGCAGGTTCCGGGTCCGCTGATGGGCGGTCCGGCTCGCATGATGTCGCCAAACGCAGACTGGGCACCCGTGCTGCCCATCCGTCAGAACGCCGCCACGCTGTGGTATCACGCCAATACGCCGAACCGTACCGCTCAGCAGGTTTACAACGGCCTGGCCGGGATGTGGCTGGTCGAAGATGAGGTGAGTAAATCGCTGCCGATCCCGAATCATTACGGCGTCGACGACTTCCCTATCATTATTCAGGACAAGCGACTGGATAACTTTGGCACGCCGGAGTACAGCGAACCCGGCAGCGGTGGTTTTGTCGGTGATACGCTGTTGGTCAACGGGGTGCAAAGTCCTTATGTCGAGGTATCCCGCGGCTGGGTGCGCCTGCGTCTGCTGAATGCCTCTAACTCCCGGCGTTACCAGCTGCAAATGAGCGACGGTCGCGCGCTGCATGTCATCTCCGGCGATCAGGGCTTTTTGCCCGCGCCGGTGTCGGTAAAACAGCTGTCGCTGGCGCCCGGCGAGCGCCGTGAAATTCTGGTCGATATGACCAATGGTGATGAAGTGTCGATTACCTGCGGTGAAGCGGCGAGCATCGTTGACCGGATCCGCGGTTTCTTTGAACCGTCGAGCATTCTGGTTTCCACGCTGGTGTTAACGCTGCGCCCAACCGGCCTGCTGCCGTTGGTGACCGACAGCCTGCCGATGCGTCTGCTGCCGACCGAGATCATGAGCGGTACGCCGATTCGCAGTCGCGATATCAGCCTGGGCGACGATCCGGGTATCAACGGCCAGTTATGGGACGTCAACCGCATTGATATCACCGCGCAGCAGGGCTCCTGGGAACGCTGGACGGTGCGTGCCGATATGCCGCAGTCGTTCCACATCGAAGGGGTGTCGTTCCTCGTGCGTAACGTCAACGGTGCGATGCCGTTCCCGGAAGACAGGGGCTGGAAAGATACCGTCTGGGTGGATGGGCAGGTAGAGCTGCTGGTCTGGTACGGACAGCCGTCCTGGGCGCATTTCCCGTTCTACTTCAACAGCCAGACGCTGGAAATGGCGGACCGCGGTTCTATTGGGCAGATTCTGGTGAATCCAGCGGCGTAATCCTCCTCTCTCTCGCTGATACGCGAGAGAGATTATCCTTCGATTTCTCTTTCGTTCCGGCATATAATCGCCGGCCTTTGATTATTTTTTTACCATTTTTGGAAGCACTATGAGCGCAATATCCCTGATCCAGCCAGACAGAGATCTCTTCTCCTGGCCTCAGTACTGGGCGGCCTGTTTTGGTCCCGCTCCTTTTTTGCCGATGTCACGCGACGAAATGGATCAACTTGGCTGGGATAGCTGCGACATTATTTTGGTTACCGGTGACGCCTATGTCGATCACCCGAGTTTCGGTATGGCGATTTGCGGTCGTATGCTGGAATCGCAGGGCTTCCGTGTTGGCATCATTGCGCAGCCGGACTGGAACAGCAAAGACGATTTCATGCGTCTGGGCAAACCGAACCTGTTCTTCGGCGTAACCGCTGGCAATATGGACTCGATGATCAACCGCTACACTGCCGATCGCCGCCTGCGCCATGACGATGCTTATACCCCGGATAACGTAGCGGGCAAGCGCCCGGATCGTGCCACGCTGGTTTATACCCAGCGCTGCAAAGAGGCGTGGAAAGATGTGCCGGTGATCCTTGGCGGCATTGAAGCGAGCCTGCGCCGTACCGCGCATTATGATTACTGGTCCGATACCGTGCGCCGTTCCGTGCTGGTGGATTCCAAAGCCGACATGCTGATGTTCGGCAACGGCGAGCGTCCGCTGGTGGAAGTGGCGCACCGTCTGGCGATGGGCGAAACCATCAACCAGATCCGCGACGTGCGTAATACCGCGGTTATGGTGAAAGACGCGCTGCCAGGCTGGAGCGGCGTCGATTCTACGCGTCTGGATACGCCGGGGAAAATCGACCCGATCCCGCATCCGTATGGCGAAGATTTGCCGTGCGCCGACAACAAACCGGTCGCGCCGAAAAAGCAGGAAGCGAAAGCCGTTACCGTGCAGCCTGCGCGTCCGAAGCCGTGGGAAAAGACCTACGTTCTGCTACCGTCCTTTGAAAAAGTGAAGGGCGACAAAGTGCTGTATGCGCACGCCTCGCGGATCCTGCACCATGAAACCAACCCAGGCTGCGCGCGTGCGCTGATGCAAAAGCATGGCGATCGCTACATCTGGATCAACCCGCCGGCGATCCCGCTGTCAACCGAAGAGATGGACAGCGTCTTTGCCCTGCCGTATAAGCGCGTGCCGCACCCGGCATATGGCAACAGCCGCATTCCGGCCTATGAGATGATTCGCTTCTCTGTCAACATTATGCGCGGCTGCTTTGGCGGGTGCTCGTTCTGTTCGATCACCGAGCATGAAGGGCGCATTATTCAGAGCCGCTCTGAAGACTCGATCATTAATGAGATCGAAGCGATCCGCGATACCGTTCCGGGCTTCACCGGCGTGATCTCCGATCTCGGTGGTCCGACGGCCAACATGTACATGCTGCGCTGCAAGTCGCCGCGTGCGGAACAGACCTGCCGTCGCCTGTCGTGCGTCTATCCGGATATCTGTCCGCATATGGATACCAATCACGAGCCGACGATCAACCTTTATCGCCGTGCGCGTGACCTGAAAGGCATCAAGAAGATCCTGATCGCTTCCGGTGTGCGTTACGACATCGCGGTCGAAGACCCGCGCTATATCAAAGAGCTGGCGAGTCATCACGTCGGGGGGTATCTGAAGATTGCGCCTGAGCATACCGAAGAAGGGCCGCTGTCGAAGATGATGAAGCCGGGCATGGGCAGCTATGACCGCTTTAAGGAACTGTTCGATCTCTACTCGAAGCAGGCAGGGAAAGAGCAGTATCTGATCCCGTATTTCATCTCCGCGCACCCGGGGACGCGTGACGAAGATATGGTGAATCTGGCGCTGTGGCTGAAGAAACATCGCTTCCGTCTCGATCAGGTGCAGAACTTCTATCCGTCGCCGCTGGCAAACTCGACCACCATGTATTACACCGGCAAAAACCCGCTGGGTAAAATTGGCTATAAGAGTGAAGATGTGGTGGTGCCGAAGGGCGATAAGCAGCGTCGTCTGCATAAAGCGCTGCTGCGTTACCACGATCCGGCAAACTGGCCAACGATCCGTCAGGCGCTGGAAGAGATGGGTAAAAAGCATCTGATTGGCGGACGCCGCGAGTGCCTGGTGCCTGCACCAACGCTGGAAGAGATGCGCGAAGCGCGTCGCCAGAACCGTAATACCCGTCCGGCGCTGACCAAGCACACGCCGGTAGCGCATCAGCGTCAGACACCGGCCGCCAACAAAAAGCGGGCAAAAGTCGCCGGGCGATAATGCGATTGCCCGGTAACGTCAAACTTACCGGGTCGGTTACACCGTTTGATAAATGTGGCTGCTGATGCAGCCATTTTTTCATCTGTAGTGGGCAAACAGTATCTGAATCAGGAGACGGAGATGAAAGCAGGGATGATGGCAGGGGTGATGGCGATCGCCTTGCTGCAAAGCGGTTGCGTGGTACATCACCAGATACAGCCTGAAGTGGCAGGACAGCTTGTCGATAGTACCGGCAAACCGGTACAGGGGGCGCAACTGACCCTGGTGAGCAGTGGGGAGTCCGTTCAAACACACTCTGATGGTGATGGACGTTTTACCTTCCCGGCTGCCTATAAATGGACCTTCTTTGTGCCAATAGGCCCGGTGGACTGGTATTTTCGCTCTGCATTACACATGAGTGCGAATGGCAAGGACTATGAAACCGATCTGGGCGGCGCTTTTGGTGGGCCGCACGCGCTTGAGGGCAGAAAGTTCAACGTGACGTGTACATTGGCGGACAAACCCGGCGAGGTGTCATGCCTGTAGCGAACAGCATGAAAGCCCGACGCTAAGCCGGGCCTGAAAGAAGGGAATCAACCGCCGAACTGATCCGGGTCGGGACCCAGGCGTTTGCCCTGATCGAGCTTCGCAATCTCGCCCAGTTCGTCTTTGTCGAGACGGAAATCCCAGACGTCGAAGTTCTCGGCGATACGCGACGGCGTGACGGATTTCGGGATAACCACCAGACCGTTATCCAGATGCCAGCGGATGACTATCTGCGCCGGGGTTTTACCGTATTTATCCGCCAGGGAGCGAATGATTTTTTGATCGAAAACGCCTTCGCCACCCTGCGCCAGCGGGCTCCAGGATTCCGTCTGGATTTTATGCGTCGCATTCCACGCGTGCAGCTGACGCTGTTGCATTAGCGGATGCAGTTCTATCTGGTTAATCACCGGCGTGACGCCCGTTTCGTCAATCAGTCGCTGGAGGTGGTTGACCTGAAAGTTACACACGCCGATGCTCTTAATCAGCCCCTCTTTTTGCAGCTCGATCATGCCTTGCCAGGCGGCAACATAGTGATCGATTGCCGGAACCGGCCAGTGAATCAGATACAGATCGAGATAATCGAGCTGGAGTTTTTCCAGACTCTCCATCAACGCTTCGCGGGGGCGTTTCTGATCGTCATTCCACAGCTTGGTGGTGATGAATAACTCATCGCGGGGGAGACCTGCGCTGGCTAACGCTTTGCCGACGCCGTCTTCATTTTTGTATGCGGCAGCGGTGTCTATGGACCGATAGCCGACGTCCAGTGCTTTATGAATGGCGGAGACGACCTCGTCGTTACCGGCTTTCCATACGCCTAACCCCAGTTGGGGCATTACGTTGCCATCCTGAAGCTTAATTACGGTTTGGTTTGCCATTTTTCCTCCTTCATGTGCTCATCACCGGAGGGGCGCTCCGGTGATGTGGGGTGACTTAAGTCTGGACGAAATGCCCAAAAACGAAAGCCAGAGGTGAAAAAAGCTTAGCGGGCTGCCTCGTAAATGCGGCGGCTGACATCCAGGGTTATGTCTTTATGTTCACCCAGTTGCGTCATGCCGTGTTCTTCCAGTTTCGCCAGCAGGGCCGGGATAGAACTGCCGTCAAGGCCGTAACCTGACAGGCGAGTCGGGACGCCCAGTCGCTCGAAGAAATCACGGGTGGCTGCAATCGCTGCATCAATACGCTCATCGTCAGAACCGTCGGTGATGTTCCATACGCGCTCAGCATATTGCAGCAGTTTGCCACGTTTGGTATCGCGTTTTTCATTCCACAATGCAGGCAGAACCACCGCCAGCGTCTGGGCGTGATCCAGACCGTGCATCGCCGTCAGTTCGTGGCCCAGCATGTGGGTTGCCCAGTCCTGCGGCACACCCGCGCCAATCAGGCCGTTCAGCGCCTGAGTCGCTGCCCACATCACGTTCGCGCGAACATCGTAGTTTTCCGGATCTTTCAGCGCTTTCGGACCGTCTTCGATCAGGGTCAGCAGAATGCCTTCCGCGAAGCGATCCTGAATTTTTGCATCAACCGGATACGTAACGTACTGCTCAACGGTATGCACAAATGCATCAACCACGCCGTTGGCCACCTGACGCGGCGGCAGGGTGTAGGTGTAAACCGGATCCAGTACCGCAAAGACCGGCTGCACATGTGCGGAATGGAAGGCCTGCTTGTCGCCCGTGGTTTTACGCGAGATGACCGCACCTTTGTTGGACTCAGAACCGGTTGCCGGCAGCGTTAACACGGACCCCATCGGGATTGCGCTTTTGATGTCGCTACCGCTGGTCTGCAGGATGTGCCACGGGTCAACGCCATCCGCATAGTGAGCGGCAGCGGCGATAAATTTCGTGCCATCAAGGACCGAACCACCGCCGACGGCCAGCAGGAAGGTTACGTTCTCTTCACGGGCGATTTTTACGGCGTTCATCAGTGTTTCATACGACGGGTTAGGTTCGATGCCGCCAAATTCACGGACGTCCAGACCTTTCAGTGCGTCCTGTACCTGCGTCAGCACGCCGGTTTTTTTCACGCTGCCGCCGCCATAAGTGATCAGCACGCGTGCGTCCTGAGGGATTTGTGCGCGCAGTTCAGCAATCGCACCTTTACCAAACAGAATGCGAGTCGGGGTATGCAGATTAAAGTTGTTCATTGCTCGTTCCCTTATGTGGGTAAAAAAAGAGGGCAGGCGGGGTCTGCCGGATGGAGAACATTGTGGTCGTGCGCGGCTATCCTCTCAATGCTCATTTCTGCCAATGTCTTGCCCATTTCTCCAGAGTGCTGGAGAAAAACGATAAACTTGCGCACAATCAAGGCGTCGTCATACGTTGAGAAAAATTTCTGCCATGAACCGCGAAGAGATCTGTTTACTGCTGACGGATAAAGTTAAGCAGTTGAAAAACAATGAACATAAGCCCGGTGAGCTGCTGCCAGACATCCGTCTGCTGTACGGTACTGAACCGGGTTTACGTACACCCGTCATGTACGACCCCGGCATCATATTTCTCTTTTCAGGTCATAAAATCGGTTACATCAATGAGCGGGTTTTCCGTTACGACGCCAATGAATACCTGCTGCTGACAGTACCTTTACCCTTCGAATGTGAAACCTATGCGACACCTGACGTGCCGCTCGCCGGATTTCGCATCAATGTCGATATTCTGCAATTGCAGGAACTGCTGATGGACATCGGCGAAGACGAACGCTTTCAACCGTCGATGGCGGCAAGCGGGATCAACTCCGCGACGCTCTCTGAGGAGATCCTCTGCGCGGCAGAACGTCTGCTCGACGTCATGGAGAGACCGCTGGACGCGCGAATTCTCGGTAAACAGATTATCCGCGAGATCCTCTATCACGTTCTGACCGGGCCACGCGGTGGCGCGCTGCTGGCGCTGGTGAGCCGTCAGACCCACTTCAGCCTGATTAGCCGTGTGCTCAAGCGTATTGAAAATAAGTACACCGAAAACCTCAACGTCGAGCAACTGGCGGCAGAAGCCAACATGAGCGTCTCTGCGTTCCACCATAATTTTAAGTCAGTCACCAGCACATCGCCGTTGCAGTACCTGAAAACGTATCGGTTACATAAGGCGCGGATGATGATGATTCACGACGGCATGAAGGCCAGTACGGCGGCAATGCGGGTGGGTTATGAAAGTGCGTCGCAATTCAGTCGCGAATTTAAGCGCTATTTCGGCGTGACGCCGGGAGAGGATGCGGCGCGGATCCGCACCATGCAGGGGAGTTGACGGACGGCGCAGGCCGGATAAGCAGAGCGCTATCCGGCAATCAACCTATCAGGCGCTACAGTATTTCTTCTTGATAACGACCACAACCGTGCCGATCAAACCCGCCGCCAGCAGGAAGAGTGGCAGGATCATCAGGAAGGTCATAACCTGATCTTCATGGCGCTTCACAAACGGGATCATGCTGAGGGCATAGCCAAAGCTGGTGACCACGCCGACCCACAGCAGACCGCTCAGCCAGTTGAAGAACTGGAAACGGCGGTTAGAGAGGCCGGAAATCCCCGCCATGGTTGGCAGCAGGGTCCGTACGAACGCCAGAAAACGTCCCGCCAGCAGTGCCAGCAGACCGTGGCGGTCAAACATGCAGGTCGCGCGTTGGTGGTATTTCGCCGGAAGTTGCGCCAGCCAGCCTTTTACCGTTCGCGTATTGCCCAGCCAGCGTCCCTGAATATAGCTGAGCCAACAACCGAGGCTGGCCGCCGTCGTCAGGATCACCAGAGTAGGGACAAAGCTCATGACGCCCTGCGCGACTAATGCGCCCGCTAATAGCAGGAGACTATCACCGGGTAAAAATGAGGCCGGTAACAGGCCATTCTCTAAAAACAGCGTGGCGAACATCACAAAGTAGACGACGCTAACAACATGTGGGTCCGCCAGCGCGGCAAAATCATGTTGCCAGAGCGCAGCGATAATATCTTGAATGACAGCCATGGACTTTCCTGTGGAACAGCGTTTACGCCTTAATGACCCTATTGTACTCCTGAACGGGCCCGGATGACTTGATCCCGGGCGCAACAAATGCAGACAATTTCGCTCGACGTGTCTGCATAGCTGTCCATTAGCGTCAATTTTACACGAGGCGAGAAAATCCGGCGGCTAAATCTGCAATCAGATCGTCAACATTTTCTAAACCAATGTGGAGACGAATCAGCGTGCCGCTGAAATCCACGCCCCCTTCCGGGCGAATTTCCGCAATCTGTTCAGGCTGATTGGCCAGAATCAGCGACTCAAACCCGCCCCACGAATAGGCCATGCTGAACAGGCTGAAGTGATCCAGATAAGCGGACAGCTCGTCATTATTGAGCTTTTTATTCAGCACAAATGAGAACAGACCGCTGCTCCCCGTAAAGTCACGTTTCCAGAACTCGTGTCCTTTACTGCCCGGCAATGCCGGATGATTCACTCGTGCGACCTGCGGATGGGCAGCCAGCCATTCGGCAACCTTCAGACTGCTTTCATGATGCTGACGCAGGCGCACACCCAGGGTACGCAGCCCGCGGCTGGTCATATAGGCCGTATCTGCATCGACCATTTGCCCCATCAGATAGGCATTCTCACGCAACCGATCCCAGCAGCGGGCGTTCGAAACGGCAGTACCAACCATTGCGTCGGAGTGACCAATCAGGTACTTGGTCCCGGCCTGAATCGAGATATCAATGCCGAAATCGAGAGCTTTAAACAGCACGCCCGCAGCCCAGGTGTTGTCGATCATAATGATGGCGTCTGGCGCAACGCGTCTGACGGCGGCGACAATCGCCGGTACGTCGTGGACTTCCATGGTGACGGAACCCGGAGACTCGAGGAAAACGACTTTGGTGTTGGGTTGAAGATGCTTAACAATGTCAGCGCCGACCAACGGATCGAACCAACTGGTGGTCACCCCCAGCTTGCCGAGGATTTTGGTGCAGAAATCCTGGCTCGGCTCATAGGCTGTGTTAGTCATCAGCACATGGTCGCCCTGTTCGACAAAGGCCAGAATGGTGTTGGCGACAGCCGCAGCGCCGCAGGGGAAGAGCGCGCAGCCGGCACCGCCTTCAAGCTCGCACATCGCTTCCTGCAGCGAGAAATGGGTCAACGTGCCGCGGCGTCCGTAGAAGAGTTCGCCGTTGGCGCGGTTGCGGGTGGCGTGCTTTTTGGCTTCGACCGTTTCAAAAACCAGCGAAGAAGCGCGTTGAATCACACTATTCACCGAACCCAGCGTGTATTTTTTACTGCGTCCTGCACCGACCAGTTTGGTGTCCAGTTGCTTATCTGCCATGTTGTGTTTCCTGTTTTTATACGTCTGGATGTCTAAACTACCACGAATGGCAAAATGCGTATCCCGGGGAACAGGATAAAGCACAATATTTTCTTAAAATTCCCTCCGGTAACGTTTTACTGCGTAAGCGCAAGGAAAAGAAACCAAAGGTGCGGCACTATGTAAATAGTAATGAGAACGACTATCAATTCGACGTCGTTTTGATATTATTACGCTCAGAATTTGTGATTTGCGTCCTGGAGATACAGAGTGGGTAATAATTTGATGCAGACGGATCTTTCCGTCTGGGGTATGTATCAGCACGCCGACATCGTGGTTAAGTGCGTGATGATTGGTCTGATTCTGGCGTCAGTGGTCACCTGGGCTATCTTCTTCAGTAAGAGTGTTGAGTTCTTCTCTCAGAAGCGTCGGCTTAAGCGCGAACAGCAGTTGTTGGCGGAAGCCCGCTCTCTGGATCAGGCAAGCGATATCGCTACAAACTTTGGCGCTAAAAGCTTAAGCGTCCAATTGCTCAATGAAGCGCAGAACGAACTGGAACTGTCTCAGGGCAGTGAAGACAACGAAGGGATTAAAGAGCGTACTGGTTTTCGTCTGGAGCGTCGCGTTGCGGCGGCGGGACGTCATATGGGGCGCGGAAATGGCTACCTGGCGACCATCGGGGCGATTTCACCGTTTGTCGGTTTGTTCGGTACGGTCTGGGGCATCATGAATAGCTTCATCGGGATTGCGCAAACGCAGACCACTAACCTCGCCGTCGTAGCGCCGGGTATCGCAGAAGCCCTGCTGGCGACGGCCATCGGTCTGGTTGCCGCCATCCCAGCCGTGGTTATCTATAATATCTTTGCCCGTCAGATTGGCGGTCTTAAAGCGATGCTGGGCGATGTGGCAGCACAGGTGCTGTTACTGCAAAGCCGCGACCTGGATCTGGATGCAAGCGCATCCGCTCATCCGGTACGCACCGCGCAGAAATTACGTGTAGGGTAATGTTTCATGGCAATGCGTCTTAATGAAAATCTGGACGATAACGGTGAAATGCATGAAATCAACGTGACGCCGTTTATCGACGTCATGCTGGTACTGCTGATCATCTTTATGGTGGCCGCGCCGTTGGCAACGGTGGATGTGAAGGTAAACCTGCCTGCCTCCTCCAGTACGCCACAACCGCGCCCGGAGAAACCCGTTTACCTGTCGGTCAAAGCGGACAACAGCATGTTTATTGGTAACGATCCGGTGACGGACGAGACCATGGTGGCAGAACTGACGGCACTGACTGAAGGGAAGAAAGACACCACGATCTTCTTCCGCGCGGATAAAACCGTCGACTATGAGACCCTGATGAAGGTGATGGACACGCTGCATCAGGCGGGGTATCTGAAGATTGGCCTGGTCGGCGAAGAGGTCGCGAAAGCGAAATAATCGTTGTCGCCTCGGGCACGATGAGAGAAAAGGTCGGGTAAGGCGTTATCGCTACCCGGCTTTTTTATTGCCTGTCGCTCCGGGTCTGTACCAGGCGTTCATTGAGCGCGACGGTGGTGATCGCGATCGTGCGGTAGTTCCCGTCGGCAAGTTTGCGCGTCAGTCGCAGCGTGGCTGTCTCCCGAGCCAGCAAATACTGCCAGGTGCTCTCCAGCCGCGCCATGATTTTGTCATGCAGCTCCGGGGTCTGTCTGATAATGGCGTTGATCGCCGCGCCATAAATCTCTTCCTTCACCTGAAGCGCGTAAATTTCCCGTCGGTTTTGCCATTTCAGACGAACCAGCGCCGCCGGGATAGAGGTCACTTCTTGCGCCACACTTTCGAGGACGGCATTTTTATTGGCGATAAGCGCGGCAATATTCTGCTTTAAGATAAATTGATCGCTTTTATTATCATCCAGGGCCAAATAGACATTATTATCTTCAACATCTTTAATCATTGTTCGTCATCCAGAGAATAGAAAAGGGGCGAGTCTTTCTCCCGGGTAATTAAATTAAGCCAAATTTCATTACCATTTTCATTTATATGCGCGGTCATTTCAGCGATTATTTTACTTAAGGTCTGGGCGTCAATATCGCCTTCAGCCTGTAACGCATTAATAACCCGAGCGAAAGTCTCAATTTTTGCCACCCGCTCAAGGCGTTCTTTAAAATGACGATCGCGTTCTTCGAGCAGAATATTTTTAGATTGCCCTGTGGGCGTTGCGCTAATTAAGATATCGGCTTCATAATCGCTGAGGGTTGTTTTGCTCTGAGTTAAATTCTCATCGTTTTCTGCTGTTCCTTCCGCCTGACCTGCGGGTGACAGATGAAAACGCGGTGGCACAAGGTGCTCAGGAAGCATGTCGCAATTTCCTTTAATATCAAAAGTATAGTTGTTTTTATTTGGCAGGTCGCGTTGACAATAACATGGGGTAATTTTAGAATCAAAAAAAATGGAGTCATGCTATGAACAGTATTTTTTATTCTGTCATTACCTTGTTATTGCTGACCGGCGGCGTGCTTTTATTAATGCGTGAGTTTAATAAACCGCGCAACGCTGAAGAACTGGCCTCTGCGACTCAATCAACACCTCTGACCAAAGAAGAGGGAGAGGATCATTTTTCCACGTTGATGAATGCTATTACACCGATATGGTACTGGCGCGTCAATCACGAATATATTGATTTCCTTCACGCAACGATAAAACGCATGACGATGGCGCAGTTGAATGACACCCCAGGACTGTTTGATGCCCAACGGCGTTGCAGCGATCTCAATTCAGCGGTGTATAAATACTACGACACGATAAAAAAGCGCTGTCTCAACGGTGAAAAAGTTCCCCATTCCGATCTCGACGTACTCAACTTACGCCAGTGTTTCCGGGAGTTTAGCGTCGAGGCGTATCCGTCACTGGTAGCGCTGGTGTGGCCTGAGTATCAGCGCCCGTGGATCAATCCCGACGAAGTTTGACGGGGATGTTGATCTGATGTTGCACAGTTGGGATATACTGTCGCCCGGTTTTTGCTACATCACAGGAAATTATGGAACGCTTTCTCGAAAACGCCATGTACGCGTCTCGTTGGCTGCTGGCCCCGGTCTACTTTGGTTTGTCACTGGCACTGGTTGCGCTGGCGCTGAAATTCTTTCAGGAGATTTTTCATGTGCTGCCCAATATCTTTTCGATGGCAGAAGCTGACCTGATTCTGGTGCTGCTGTCGCTGGTGGATATGACCCTGGTCGGCGGACTGCTGGTGATGGTGATGTTTTCCGGCTATGAGAATTTCGTCTCGCAACTGGATATCTCCGAAGGGCGAGAAAAGCTGAACTGGCTGGGGAAGATGGATGCGACCTCACTGAAAAACAAAGTCGCGGCCTCGATTGTCGCTATCTCTTCCATTCATCTGCTGCGCGTATTTATGGACGCGAAGAACGTGCCGGATAACAAGCTGATGTGGTACGTCATTATCCATCTCACCTTCGTCTTGTCGGCGTTTGTGATGGGCTATCTCGACAGGTTAACCCGCCATAAGCACTGACTGAACAGGCCGGGTAGCCGCTGTCGCTACCCGGCACTGCGCGTTACTTATCGGACGACGCCTGCCAGAGGTTCAGTTCACCGTCAGCGACATGCTTATCAATCTGCGCCAGCTCTTCAGCCGTGAACGACAGATTTTTCAGCGCCTGAGCGTTTTCTTCTAGTTGTTCCGGGCGGCTTGCGCCAATCAATACCGAGGTGACGCGATCGTCTTTCAACAGCCAACTGAGCGCCATTTGCGCCATTGACTGACCGCGCTGCTGCGCCATCTCATTAAGCAGACGCAGACTGCTGAGGTTCGCTTCCGTCAGCATATTCTCCGTCAGACCACGTACTTTCTTCCCTTCGCGCTGCATACGTGAGCCGTCCGGGATGCCGTTCAAATACTTCCCGGTGAGCAACCCCTGTGCCAGTGGCGTAAAGGCGATACAGCCGACACCGTTGGCTTTTAACGTATCCAGCAAACCGCTTTTATCTACCCAACGGTTCAGCAGATTGTAAGAAGGCTGATGGATCAGCAGCGGGATCTTCCACTCGCGTAAAAGCTCAGCCATTTTTTGCGTTCGCTCCGGCGAGTAAGACGAAATGCCGACATACAGCGCTTTACCACTTTTTACGGCGTGAGCCAGCGCGGACGCCGTTTCTTCCATCGGTGTGTTCTCATCTACGCGGTGAGAATAGAAAATATCGACGTAATCCAGTCCCATACGCTTCAGGCTCTGATCGAGGCTGGCGAGGAGATATTTCCGCGAGCCGCCGGAACCATAGGGGCCTGGCCACATATCGTAACCGGCTTTGGTCGAGACGATCAGCTCATCGCGCAAGGCGGCAAAGTCTTCGCGCAGCAGGCGGCCGAAGTTTTCTTCCGCACTGCCCGGAGGCGGCCCGTAGTTGTTGGCTAAGTCAAAGTGGGTAATGCCGAGATCAAAGGCTTTTCGCAGCAGCGCGCGCTGCGAGTCGAGGGCTTGAACGTGACCGAAGCTGTGCCACAGACCGAGCGATAGCGCGGGCAGTCGGAGGCCGCTTTTACCGCAGTAGCGGTACAGCATATTCTCATAGCGGTCAGGGGAGGCGTTCCAGGACATGATGTCTCCTTTCAGGTGATGAATTTTCGAAACAGCGTTTTCATTCTATGCTTATAAAATCACAAATTCCGGAGATATGCGATGACGCGTCTGACAGCCAAAGATTTTCCGCAGGAGTTGCTCGATTATTACGACTACTACGCACACGGGGAAATCTCGAAACGAGAGTTCCTCAATCTCGCGGCAAAGTACGCCGTTGGCGGGGTGACGGCGCTGGCGCTGTTCAATATGCTCAAGCCCAACTATGCGCTGGCGGAACAGGTGAAATTCACCGATCCCGATATTTTGCCTGAGTATATTCACTATCCGTCGCCAAACGGTCATGGCAACGTGCGCGGCTATCTGGTGAAACCGGCCAACGCGACGGGCAATGTGCCTGCTGTGGTAGTGGTGCATGAGAACCGGGGCCTGAATCCCTATATTGAAGATGTCGCAAGGCGGGTCGCGAAAGCGGGCTACATTGCGCTGGCACCCGACGGTTTAAGCTCGGTGGGCGGCTACCCTGGAAACGATGAAGAAGGGAAAGTTTTGCAGCAGAAAGTGGATCCGACGAAGTTGATGAATGACTTTTTCGCCGCCGTCGAGTTTATGAAACAACACCCTGAGGCCAGCGGGAAAGTGGGGATCACCGGATTTTGCTACGGTGGCGGTGTCTCGAATGCGGCGGCCGTAGCCTATCCGGAACTGGAGTGCGCGGTACCGTTTTATGGCCGCCAGCCTGCCGCGGCGGATGTGCCGAAGATAAAGGCGCCGATATTGCTGCATTACGCAGCGCTGGATAAAAATATCAATGAGGGCTGGCCAGCGTATGAAGCTGCGTTGAAAGAGAATAATAAAGTTTATGAAGCTTATATTTATCCCGGCGTGAATCATGGCTTTCATAATGACTCTACGCCGCGGTATGACCAGGCCGCTGCTGAGCTGGCCTGGCAAAGAACGCTGGCATGGTTCGAAAAATATTTATCATAAATAACAGGATAATCATTAGTTAGGTAATATTCCCGGTGTTTTTCATTGTTAATTATAGGAATACAAGAAACGGGGATATTGTTTATGAAAGTAAAAAAAACAAAAGTCAGTATATATTCTTCATTCCTTGCCGATAACGAGATTAAGACTCGCCTCTGGGCGACTTTTCCCTAACGGCAAGGAACATATATGTACATACTGCGTAATTTCACCATCCGGGCTGTCATGCTGACGATCCTTGGTATTTTCTGTTTAATGTGGATGGGTGTGGGTTTGTACAGCACCTGGTCTCTTTCTCGTGTCGCTGATGGTAACGAAGTCGATCGCCATCTTGTTCGCCAGATGACGGTGCTCAGCCAGGGCAACGATCAGTATTTCCGTTTTGTCACCCGACTCAGCCGCGCGATGGAGTTGAAAGCCAGCGGCGGCACGCCGGATTTCGCTCCCGTCCAGCAGGCGCTGGATAACATGAGCAAAAATCTGCAAGAGATGAAAACCCTTTCGCCAGGCCCGATGGATCCCGACGTCTCCGCCGCGGTGCTGGCGAGCTGGCAGGATCTCCTCGACAAAGGCGTCACGCCGCAAATGCAGCTGGCGCAACAGGGGACTCAGAGCGCCTGGAGCGAACAGGCAAACAAAGTGACGCCAGTATTGAGCCGGGCGTTTGGTGCCAGTGCGGAACGCTTTAATAAAGCCGCGGGTGTGATGCTTGATCAAACCCGCGTGATGGTGGATAGCAAAACGTCGATCATCCGTACTCTGATCATCGGCGCAGTGATCCTGGGCATTGCGATCCTCTTCTTTACCGATCGCTATCTGGTGACCATGCTGGTGAAACCGCTGGCGCGAATTCGCCAACAGTTTCGCCAGATAGCCCAGGGCGACCTCAGTCAACCGATTGACGACATAGGCCGCAACTGTGTCGGTCAACTGGTGCCTTTATTGCGCGCGATGCAGGACAGCCTGCGCGATGCGGTCAACACGATCCGTTCCGGTAGCGACAACATCTGGCGCGGGGCCACTGAAATCTCCAGCGGCAACAACGATCTTTCATCGCGAACGGAAGAGCAGGCCGCTGCGCTGGAAGAGACGGCCGCGAGCATGGAGCAGCTTACCGCCACGGTGAAGCTGAATGCGGATAACGCGCGTCAGGCCAGCCTTCTGGCTGAGTCTGCATCACGCACAGCAGGTAAAGGCGGTTCGCTGGTGTCTGAAGTGGTCGAGACAATGGACGGTATTTCCGCCAGCTCGAAGCAGATTGCTGAAATTACGACCGTCATTAATAGCATTGCCTTCCAGACCAATATTCTTGCATTAAACGCGGCGGTTGAAGCCGCGCGTGCGGGTGAACAAGGGCGTGGATTTGCCGTTGTCGCCGGCGAGGTGCGTAATCTGGCGAGCCGCAGCGCGAACGCGGCAAAAGAAATTGAAACGCTGATTGCCGAATCCGCTCGCCGTGTCGACCACGGAGCGGCACTGGTGAAGGATACCGGTTCAACGATGGAGGCGATCCTGAGCGGCGTGACGGAGGTCAATACCATCATGAAACAAATCGCCTCGGCGTCGGAAGAACAGAGCAAAGGGATTTCTCAGGTGGGTGTTGCGATTACCCAGATGGATGGCGTCACGCAGCAAAACGCCGCGCTGGTGGAACAGGTTTCTGCCGCCGCTGCGGCGCTGGAAAGACAAACGGAAGATTTACAACGTTCTGTGCAACAGTTCCGGTTATCGCAAAATGACACGCCCAATCACCCCGCCAAAAGTGCCGCCCCCGTCGCTCAGCGACGCCAGGCACCCGCTGCGCCAGGTGATGAGTGGGTGGCGTTCTAACGAACAGTAAAAAAGTCTCTGAACCCTCTGGCCTTTGCTTAAAAGATCGCTATATAATTTATTATATAGCGATTAAGGAGGGGTCATGAACAATCATTTTGGCAAGGGCCTGATGGCCGGATTAAGCGCCACGCAGGCTGACAGCGCGCGCAATGTGGCGGATTTTTGTTCGGATTATAAACGCGGCTTCGTATTAGGATTCTCACATCGCATGTTTGAAAAAACCGGCGACAGGCAACTTAGCGCCTGGGAAGCGGGGATCCTGACGCGCCGTTACGGCCTGGATAAAGAGATGGTGATGGATTTCTTTCGGGAAAATCAGTCCAGCACCACAATTCGCTTTTTCATGGCCGGTTATCGACTCGAAGGTTGATCCAAAGGGGGTATTATCTTGCTTTAATTACTTACACTAGCCGCTACTCCCTTCGTTTTATTATTCCCGCGCAGTATTATAGGCTACATAACCATAACAAAAGTGTGGTAAATGGCGCACCGATCGCAGTTACGGTTTTGCGATTGATGCAAAATAAGAGCCAGGTCTTCGTAACGGAATAACTATAAAATGACTGGAGATAACACTCTCATTAATTCCCATGGCGTAAACCGTCGTGATTTCATGAAGCTTTGTGCAGCACTCGCCGCCACGATGGGGCTCAGTAGCAAAGCCGCCGCCGAAATGGCTGAATCGGTATCCCGTCCGCAGCGCCCGCCGGTTGTCTGGATTGGTGCTCAGGAGTGTACAGGGTGTACCGAATCCCTCCTTCGCGCGACCCACCCCACGGTAGAAAACCTCGTTCTGGAGACCATCTCTCTGGAATATCATGAGGTACTTTCCGCCGCCTTCGGCCACCAGGTTGAAGAGAACAAACACAATGCGCTTGAGAAGTACAAAGGGCAGTATGTGTTGGTCGTTGATGGTTCTATCCCATTAAAAGATAACGGTATTTACTGTATGGTTGCCGGTGAGCCGATTGTGGATCATATCCGCAAAGCGGCAGAAGGTGCGGCAGCGATTATCGCTATCGGTTCCTGTGCTGCGTGGGGCGGCGTCGCCGCTGCCGGCGTGAACCCGACCGGTGCAGTTGGCCTGCAGGAAGTTCTGCCAGGTAAAACCATTATCAACATTCCAGGCTGCCCGCCGAACCCGCATAACTTCCTGGCGACAGTCGCCCATATCATCACCTGGGGCAAACCGCCGAAACTGGATGCGAAAAACCGTCCAACCTTTGCCTATGGTCGCCTGATTCACGAACACTGCGAACGGCGTCCGCACTTCGATGCCGGTCGCTTTGCGAAAGAATTCGGCGATGAAGGTCACCGTGAAGGCTGGTGCCTTTACCACCTCGGCTGTAAAGGACCCGAAACCTGGGGCAACTGCTCCACGCTGCAATTCTGCGACGTTGGCGGCGTATGGCCCGTGGCGATTGGTCATCCTTGCTACGGCTGTAACGAAGAAGGCGTTGGTTTCCATAAGGGCATTCACCAACTTGCCCATGTGGAAAATCAGACACCGCGCTCCGAAAAACCTGATGTGAACATGAAAGAGGGCGGCAACATCTCTGCCGGCGCTATCGGGTTGCTTGGCGGCGTTGTCGGTCTGGTGGCCGGTGTCAGCGTGATGGCGGTACGTGAACTGGGGCGTCAGCAAAAGAAAGATAACGCTGACTCACGGGGAGAATAACCGTGAACAGACGTAATTTTATCAAAGCAGCCTCCGGCGGGGCGTTGCTGTTAGGCGCTGCGCCGTCTATCAGCCACGCGGCTGCAGAAAATCGCCCGCCCATCCCCGGTTCTCTGGGTATGTTGTATGACTCGACGCTGTGCGTGGGCTGTCAGGCCTGTGTGACCAAGTGTCAGGATATCAACTTCCCGATGCGTAACCCTGAAGGGGCGCAGACCTGGTCGAACAACGACAAACTGTCACCGTATACCAACAACATCATTCAGGTGTGGCGTAGCGGTACAGGCGTGAATAAAGATCAGGAAGAGAATGGCTATGCATACATCAAAAAACAATGTATGCACTGCGTCGATCCCAACTGCGTTTCCGTCTGCCCGGTTTCCGCACTGAAAAAAGATCCGAAAACCGGCATCGTTCATTACAACAAAGACGTCTGCACTGGCTGCCGTTACTGCATGGTTGCCTGTCCGTACAACGTGCCGAAGTACGACTACAACAACCCGTTTGGTGCGCTTCACAAATGTGAACTGTGTAACCAGAAAGGCGTTGAGCGTCTCGATAAGGGCGGCTTGCCAGGCTGTGTTGAGGTTTGTCCTGCCGGTGCGGTCATTTTTGGTACCCGCGAAGAGTTGATGGCCGAGGCGCAAAAACGCCTGGCGCTGAAGCCTGGCAGTGAATACCACTATCCGCGTCAAACCGTGAAAACGGGCGATACCTACGTGCATACCGTGCCGAAGTACTATCCGCATCTTTACGGTGAGAAAGAGGGCGGTGGAACGCAGGTGTTGGTACTGACCGGGGTGCCTTACGAGAATCTGGATATGCCGAAGCTGGATGAGATTTCAACCGGCGCGCGTTCCGAACATGTTCAACACACCCTGTATAAAGGCATGATGCTACCACTGGCCGTGCTGGCGGGCTTGACCGTGCTGGTTCGTCGTAATACCAAAAACGACCATCACGACGGAGGAGACGATCATGAGTCATGATCCTAAACCGCTGGGCGGCAAAATTATCAGCAAACCGGTCATCATCTTCGGGCCGTTAATCATCCTCTGCATGCTCCTTATCGTGAAGCGTCTGGTATTTGGATTGGGGTCTGTCTCCGATCTGAACGGCGGTTTCCCGTGGGGCGTCTGGATTGCCTTTGACCTGTTAATCGGCACCGGCTTTGCCTGTGGCGGTTGGGCGCTGGCGTGGGCGGTATATGTCTTCAACCGGGGACAGTACCATCCGCTGGTGCGTCCGGCGCTGCTGGCGAGCCTGTTTGGTTATTCTCTGGGTGGCTTGTCTATCACCATTGACGTGGGTCGTTACTGGAACCTGCCGTACTTCTACATTCCGGGTCATTTCAACGTGAACTCGGTTCTGTTCGAGACGGCGGTCTGTATGACCATCTACATTGGGGTGATGGCGCTTGAGTTTGCCCCTGCGCTGTTTGAACGTCTGGGCTGGAAGGTGTCGCTGAAGCGTCTGAACAAGCTGATGTTCTTCATCATCGCCCTCGGCGCGCTGCTGCCAACCATGCACCAGTCCTCCATGGGCTCGCTGATGATCTCGGCAGGCTATAAGGTGCATCCGCTGTGGCAAAGCTATGAAATGCTGCCGCTGTTCTCGGTATTGACCGCCTTTATTATGGGCTTCTCGATCGTCATCTTTGAAGGTTCGCTGGTTCAGGCTGGCCTGAGAGGAAACGGTCCGGATGAGAAGAACCTGTTTATCAAGTTGACGAACACCATCAGCGTGATGTTGGCGATCTTTGTCGTTCTGCGCTTTGGTGAGCTGATTTACCGGGACAAGCTGTCATATGCCTTTGCCGGCGATTTCTACTCAGCAATGTTCTGGCTTGAAGTCGTGCTGATGGTCTTCCCGATAGTGGTGCTGCGCGTGGCGAAACTGCGCAATGACTCTCGTATGCTGTACCTGTCTGCGCTCAGTGCGCTGCTGGGTTGTGCTGCATGGCGTCTGTCCTATTCGCTGGTGGCATTCAATCCAGGTGGTGGCTACCACTACTTCCCGACCTGGGAAGAACTGTTGATTTCTATTGGTTTTGTGGCTATTGAGATTTGCGCTTACATCGTACTCATTCGTCTACTGCCGATACTTCCTCCTTTAAAACAAAACGATCACAATCGTCATGAGGCGAGCAAAGCATGAGCCAGAGAATTACTATTGATCCTGTAACCCGTATTGAGGGGCACTTACGTATCGATTGCGAAATCGAAAACGGCGTTGTTTCAAAAGCATGGGCTTCCGGCACCATGTGGCGCGGTATGGAAGAGATCGTGAAGAATCGCGATCCTCGCGACGCGTGGATGATTGTGCAGCGTATTTGCGGCGTTTGTACGACAACGCACGCGATTGCCTCCGTTCGTGCGGCAGAAAGCGCGCTGAACATTGACGTTCCGGTTAACGCCCAGTATATCCGTAACATCATTCTGTCGGCGCATACCACTCATGACCACATTGTGCACTTCTATCAGCTCTCGGCGCTGGACTGGGTGGATATCACCTCTGCGCTGAAAGCCGATCCGGCAAAAGCGTCAGCGATGCTGAACGGCGTGTCGACCTGGCATTTGAACAGCGCGGAAGAGTTCACGAAAGTTCAGAATAAGATCAAGGACCTGGTTGCCAGCGGCCAGTTGGGGATTTTCGCCAACGGTTACTGGGGACACCCGGCGATGAAACTGCCACCGGAAGTGAACCTGATCGCCGTTGCTCACTACCTGCAGGCGCTGGAATGTCAGCGTGATGCCAACCGCGTGGTGGCGTTGCTGGGCGGTAAAACACCGCACATCCAGAACCTGGCGGTGGGTGGCGTTGCCAACCCGATCAACCTTGATGGCCTGGGCGTACTGAACCTGGAACGCCTGATGTACATCAAGTCCTTCATCGACAAACTGAGCGACTTCGTTGAACAGGTCTACAAGGTGGATACGGCGGTGATTGCCGCGTTCTATCCGGACTGGCTGGAACATGGTAAAGGGGCGGTTAACTATCTGGCTGCGCCGGAATTCCCGACCGACGGTAAGAACGGCAGCTTCCTGTTCCCGGGTGGCTATATCGAAAATGCGGATCTGTCGAGCTATCGCCCGATCTCCTCTCACTCCGACGAGTACCTGATCAAAGGGATTCAGGAGAGCGCCAAACACGCCTGGTATAAAGACGAAGCCCCGCAGGCGCCGTGGGAAGGGACGACCATTCCGGAATATAACGGCTGGTCAGATGACGGCAAATATTCATGGGTGAAATCCCCGACGTTCTACGGTAAAACCGTCGAAGTGGGACCGCTGGCGAATATGCTGGTGAAACTGGCCTCCGGACGCGAGTCCACGAAGGCGAAACTGAATGAAATCATTGCGATTTATCAGGCGCTGACCGGTAAAACGCTGGAAGTGGCGCAGTTGCACTCCACGCTGGGGCGTATTATTGGTCGTACCGTTCACTGCTGTGAACTACAGGGTATCCTGCAGAGCCAGTACAGTGCGCTGATTGCCAACATCGGTAAAGGTGACCACACCACGTTCGTGAAACCGAATATTCCGGCGACGGGTGAATTTAAAGGCGTCGGTTTCCTTGAAGCGCCGCGCGGGATGCTCTCTCACTGGATGGTGATTAAAGACGGCATTATCAGCAACTACCAGGCGGTAGTACCGTCAACCTGGAACTCCGGTCCGCGTAACTTCAACGATGACGTCGGTCCGTACGAACAGTCGCTGGTAGGCACGCCGATTGCCGATCCGGAAAAACCGTTGGAAGTGGTACGTACTATTCACTCTTTCGATCCTTGCATGGCGTGTGCAGTGCATGTTGTTGACGCTGACGGGAACGAAGTTGTCTCTGTAAAGGTTCTGTGATGCGGATTTTAGTTTTAGGGGTCGGCAATATTTTGCTGACCGATGAAGCCATCGGCGTTCGTATCGTTGAAGCCTTAGAGCAGCGATATGAATTGCCGGATTTCGTTGAAATCCTTGATGGCGGTACGGCGGGCATGGAGTTGCTCGGCGACATGGCAAACCGGGATCATCTGATCATTGCGGATGCCATTGTCTCGAGAAAAAACGCCCCGGGTACGCTGATGATCCTGCGAGATGATGAGGTGCCGGCGCTGTTTACCAACAAGATCTCCCCGCATCAGCTGGGCCTGGCCGACGTTCTGTCGGCCCTTCGCTTCACCGGTGAGTTCCCGAAAAAACTGACGTTGATTGGCGTCATTCCGGAATCGCTGGAGCCGAACATTGGCTTAACGCCAACGGTTGAAGCGATGATTGAACCTGCGCTTGCGCAGGTTCTGGCCGCGCTGCGTGAGTCGGGCGTTGAAGCGATCCCACGGGAGGTAACGCATGTCTGAGGAGATCTCCGGGTTCCAGACGGCTCCAAAGGCACAGGTTCAGGCCGCGTTTGAAGCGATTGCGCAGCGTTCAATGCACGATCTGTCCTTCCTGCATCCTGATATGCCGGTGTATGTCTCTGACTTTACCCTGTTTGAAGGGCAGTGGACGGGATGCGTGATTACGCCGTGGATGCTGAGTGCGCTGATTTTCCCCGGGCCAGACCAGTTCTGGCCAGTGCGTAAAGTCAGTGAAAAGCTCGGGTTGCGTCTGCCGTATGGCACGATGACGTTCACCGTGGGCGAGCTGGACGGCGTATCGCAATACCTCGGCTGTTCCCTGATGTCGCCGCTCAATCACAGTTTGTCGGCACAGGAAGGGGTTCGTCTGGCCGATGACTGCGCGCGGATGCTGTTGTCGCTGCCGGTCAGCGATCCGGATGCGCCGCAGACAAGCCGTCGCGCATTGCTGTTCGGGCGTCGGGGCTTACAGAATGCATGAGCTGTCTCTTTGTCAGAGTGCGGTTGAAATCATTCAACAGCAGGCTGAACAGCATGGCGTAAAGCGCGTCACCGGTGTGTGGCTGGAGATTGGCGCGCTGTCCTGTGTTGAAGAGAGCGCGGTTCGTTTTAGTTTTGACATTGTCTGCCAGGGGACGGTGGCGCAAGGCTGTGAATTGCACATCGACTACAAACCGGCACAGGCATGGTGCTGGGATTGCAGCCAGGCAGTTGAAATCACTCAGCACGATGCACAGTGTCCGCGTTGTCATGGCGATCGTCTGCGTGTTGATACCGGCGATTCGCTGAAAGTGAAAAGTATTGAAGTTGAATAACCCATGATGTGACATGGGGCGGAGTCAGATATGTGTATAGGCGTTCCGGGCCAGGTTCTGGCCGTCGGTGAAGATATTCACCAGCTTGCGCAGGTGGAAGTGTGCGGCATCAAACGTGATGTGAATATTGCGCTAATCTGTGAAGACAGTCCTGCACAACTGGTCGGGCAGTGGGTGTTAGTGCATGTGGGGTTTGCGATGAGCATCATTGATGAAGAAGAAGCCAAAGCCACGCTGGATGCGCTACGCCGTATGGAGTACGACGTGACCAGCGCCTGATAACCCCTGATGACAGTCTGTTAAGTGTTCCTTCATCGCTGTATACTTAATTATACATCGAATGCGAGGATACACTCATGCTTAAATTCTTACGCCAGCTCTCCCTGCTGGCGTTACTTTTCCCTCTCCCCTTCATGGCGCAAGCCGACCGTACCTTTACCGATCAAATTGGCCGCCAGGTCACCGTGCCGGATAAGGTGGATCGCGTTGTGGTGCTCCAGCATCAGACGCTCAATCTGTTGGTGCAGATGAATGCGACCGACAAAATTGTCGGCGTGATGGCGAACTGGAAACAGCAACTGGGTGATGGCTACGCGCGACTGGCGCCGGAACTGGCCCAGAAAACCGCGCTGGGCGATTTAACCCACGTGGATCCGGAACAGCTGGTGGCGCTGCACCCGCAGGTGGTGTTTGTCACAAACTACGCGCCGCAGGAGATGATCGACAAAATCAGCAGTCTCGGCATTCCGGTGGTGGCAGTCTCTCTGCGCCATGACGCGGCAGGGGAACAAGCCAAACTGAATCCGACCATGGCGGATGAGGAACAGGCTTACGACCGGGGCTTGCGGGAAGGGATCACGCTCATCGGCGATATTGTTAATAAACCGCAAGAGGCGAAAGCGCTGATTGACGCCACCGATAAAGGACGCAAGCTGGTGAGCGATCGTCTGCAGGCGATCCCTGAAGATCAACGCGTTCGCGCCTATATGGCCAACCCGGATCTGACTACCTACGGTTCAGGAAAATATACCGGCCTGATGATGGCGCACGCCGGGGCGCTGAACGTTGCGGCCTCAACCGTTAAGGGCTTCAAACCGGTGGCGATGGAACAGGTGATTGCCTGGAATCCGCAGGTCATTTTTGTGCAGGATCGCTATCCAAAAGTAGTTGACGAGATCCTGCAAAGCCCGCAGTGGCAGGTGATTGATGCGGTGAAAAATCATCGTGTTTATCTGATGCCTGATTACGCGAAAGCCTGGGGTTATCCGATGCCGGAAGCGATGGGGATTGGTGAACTGTGGATGGCGAAAAAGTTGTACCCCCAGAAGTTCACGGACATTGATATGCGCAACGTGGCTAATGAGTGGTATCAGCGTTTTTATCGCACCGACTATCAGGGCGTTGACTGATGCGCATCCTCGCTGCGGGGAGTCTGCGTGCGGTATGGCAGTCGCTGATGGCCTGTTTTCAGGAGAAGGATGTGCTTTGTGATTTTGGTCCGGCGGGGTTGCTGCGCGAACGGATTGAAGCTGGCGAGCCCTGTGACTTTTTTGCCTCGGCGAATATGGCGCATCCACAAGCGCTGCTGGATGCCGGTCGTGCACAATCCGTGGCTCCCTTCGCGACCAATCGCCTGTGTCTTACCGTGCGGGCGGATGCAGTGCGAGAAGGCGATGACTGGTTATCGCTGTTAACGCGTCCGGACCTGCGGATTGGCACGTCGACAGCGGGATGCGATCCGTCCGGTGATTATACGCAGCAGCTTTTTTCACGGATGGGCGATGCGGGAACGCGCGCCCGGGAACGGGCGGTGGCGCTGGTCGGCGGCAGAGATACGCTTCCCCTTCCGGCGGGAAGTCTGGCAGCCGAGTGGTTAATCAGCAATGATGACACCGATGTCTTCATTGGATATGCCAGCTATGCGCCGAGGCTCAGACTGATTGAGACGCTGACGGTGGTAGAAATACCGGAGCCTTATAATCCGGTCGCGGAGTATGGATTTGCCTGCCTGAGTGACAAGGGAAAGTCGTTCGCCGATTTTTTGTTATCACATGAGGCGAGATTAATTCTTTGTCAGCATGGATTCGCCTGACTGTCAGAGGGCGGCATCAGGCCAACATCCAGCCGGATGGCGACGTAAACGTCTTATCCGGCCTACGGTTAGAATAGGGTAGGCCTGATAAGCGCAGCGCCACCAGGCGAACATCCAGCCGGATGGCGACGTAAACGTTTTATCCGGCCTACGGCTGGAATAGGGTAGGCCTGATAAGCGCAGCGCCATCAGGCAAGCATCCAGCCGGATGGCGACGTAAACGTCTTATCCGGCCTACGGTTGGAATGTGGTAGGCCTGATAAGCGCAGCGCCATCAGGCAGCATTATGCCGGATGGCGTTTATCTTCGGTGTTTGTGTCGAAATCACCGGCGTCATGACGTTCATGAAGCTGCTCATTCAACGGCCCGTTGGTACGATTCACAATCCGCCCGCGTTTAACGGCCGGACGTTCAGCGACCTCTTTCGCCCAGCGCTGCACATTTTTGTAGCTGCCTGCGTCAAGGAATTCCGCCGCGTCGTACACATTGCCCAGCACGACATTGCCAAACCACGGCCAGATAGCCATATCGGCAATGGTGTACTCATCGCCCGCCACGAAAGCGTTATTCGCGAGCTGCTTATCCAGCACGTCCAGCAGGCGTTTGGCTTCCATCGTAAAGCGGTTAATCGCGTACTCAATTTTCACCGGTGCGTAGTGATAGAAGTGGCCGAAACCGCCGCCGAGGAAGGGGGCTGCGCCCTGGAGCCAGAACAGCCAGTTCAGGGTTTCCGTACGTTTTGCGCGATCCTGCGGCAGGAAATAGCCAAACTTTTCCGCCAGATACAGCAGGATCGATCCCGACTCAAACACGCGCACCGGTGGATTCTGCGAATGATCGCGCAATGCCGGGATCTTCGAGTTCGGGTTAACCTCCACAAAGCCGCTGGAGAACTGATCTCCTTCGCCAATGCGAATCAGCCACGCATCGTATTCCGCGCCGCTCACTCCCTGCGCCAGCAGTTCTTCCAGCATGATGGTGACTTTCTGGCCGTTCGGCGTGCCCAGTGAATAGAGCTGAAGCGGGTGCTTACCGACGGGCAGCACTTTGTCGTGAGTTGAACCGGAGATCGGACGGTTGATGTTGGCGAACGCACCGCCGCTGGATTTTTCCCACGTCCAGACTTTCGCGGGTTGATAAGTGTTATCTGACATGTTGACCTGCCTTCTGAGTGGTTGTTTTGAAGCAGTGTAGCAGGTCACCACCCGCGCATTTAACAGATTGGCACATTTACGCCTGGCTATTTTTTGTTGTTGCGCGCGCTCCCGCTGCGTTGAGGTGTATGATGGTCGGCGGTGTAGAGCAGGCAAGCAGAAGCTGCTCAGCTGTATAGTTTTGAGGTAAGGTGCATGAGCAAAGGAACGACCAGTCAGGATGCCCCGTTCGGGACATTATTGGGCTATGCCCCCGGTGGTGTAGCGATCTACTCTTCAGATTACAGCTCCCTCGACCCACGGGACTATGACGATGATGCTGCATTTCGCAGCTATATCGACAATGAATATATGGGCCACAAATGGCAGTGCGTTGAATTCGCGCGCCGTTTCCTCTTCCTGAATTATGGTGCGGTGTTCACCGATGTCGGTATGGCGTGGGAGATCTTCTCGCTGCGTTTCCTGCGCGAAGTGGTGAACGACAACATTTTGCCGTTGCAGGCGTTTCCTAACGGATCGCCCCGCGCGCCGGTCGCCGGGGCGTTGCTCATCTGGCAGAAAGGCGGTGAATTTAAAGACACCGGCCACGTCGCGATCATTACTCAGTTGCTGGATAACAAAATCCGTATTGCCGAGCAGAATGTCATTCACACTCCGCTTCCTCCCGGACAGCAGTGGACGCGTGAGCTGGAGATGGTGGTGGAAAATGGCTGCTATACCCTGAAAGACACTTTTGACGACACCACCATTCTGGGCTGGATGATCCAGACCGACGATACCAGGCACAGCCTGCCGCAGCCGGGGATCGCTAATGATTCGCTGAAGATAGGCGCGGCAAGACTGGAAGAAAAGGGTCAGTTTGACGGCAAGTGGCTGGACGAACAGGATCCGCTGCAAAAAGCCTATGTAACGGCAAACGGTCACGTGATCAATCAGGATCCATACCTGTATTTCACGATTACAGAGAGCGCCGAGCAGGAGTTGATCAAAGCGACCAACGAGCTGCATCTGATGTATCTGCACGCCACAGACAAGGTGCTGAAAGATGATAACCTGCTGGCGCTGTTCGACATTCCCAAAATTCTCTGGCCGCGTTTGCGTCTCTCCTGGCAGCGTCGCCGCCACCATATGATCACCGGTCGTATGGATTTCTGTATGGATGAGCGTGGGCTGAAGGTGTACGAATACAACGCCGATTCCGCGTCGTGTCATACCGAAGCGGGGCTAATCCTCGAGCGCTGGGCGGAGCAGGGCTATAAAGGGCAGGGGCACAATCCGGCAGAAGGGCTGATTAACGAGCTGGCAGGAGCCTGGAAACACAGCCACGCGCGTCCTTTTGTGCACATCATGCAGGATAAGGATATTGAGGAGAACTACCACGCGCAGTTTATGCAGCAGGCGCTGCATCAGGCCGGGTTTGAAAGTAAGATCCTGCGTGGGCTGGATGAACTGCGCTGGGATGATGCTGGTCAGTTGATTGACGGCGAAGGACGCCTGGTGAACTGCGTCTGGAAAACCTGGGCATGGGAAACGGCCATTGAGCAGGTGCGTGAAGTCAGCGAAACCGAGTATGCCGCTGTGCCGATTCGTACCGGGCATACCGATCAGGACGTACGGCTGATTGATGTGCTGCTGCGCCCGGAAGTGCTGGTCTTTGAGCCACTGTGGACGGTGATCCCGGGTAACAAAGCGATTCTGCCGATCCTCTGGCAACTTTTCCCGCATCATCGTTACCTGTTGGATACCGATTTCATCGTCAATGATGAACTGGCGCAAACCGGGTATGCGGTGAAACCGATTGCCGGTCGCTGTGGTAGCAATATCGACCTGGTCAGCCATCAGGAAGAATTGCTGGATAAAACCAGCGGGAAATTTGCTGAACAGAAAAACATTTATCAGCAGCTATGGTGTCTGCCAAACGTTGCCGGTAAGTATATTCAGGTGTGCACCTTTACCGTCGGTGGAAACTACGGTGGCACCTGTCTGCGCGGCGACGAATCGCTGGTTATCAAAAAAGAGAGCGATATCGAACCGCTGATTGTACTGAAGGAGTGATCCCTTCGGCTATTTCGCGTAAGGAACTAAAGACCGCAATGCGTAGCGTTGCGGTTTCTTTTTACCGTGGTGTCCGGACATGACCTAAGCGATGGCAGTTTCGCTCACGACGTCTTTTACCTGATGCAATTCATGCTATTTTCCGCAGAATATTCATCGGCACCCATCCAATATCATTATCTGCAAGCCGTCGACACCATAGCCATCCATTCAGAGCTTTTATTGCCTGAAACTCATCGCCCTCATTCACGTCAAGCTCTTTCGCAGAATAGTCCTCTTTTGCCACCCCATGATCCGACTCGGCACGTCGTTCAATCAGTTGTTCAGGAACCCACCCGCCCGCATGACCCGACGCTATACAAAAGCACCAGTTATCCCATCCTTCATTACCCTCATACCTTTCCCCAACAATAAGCGGGGTTCCTCTTGTGAATGTGATAGGGTCTGGATATTCGCTTCGATGTTTCCCGGTCGCGATAAATAATATTTTTTCGTCCATTTATCTTTCTCCTGATTAAAGTTGCGCTTCCAGTGATATTAATTTTTCTGTTCATACAGTACAGGTGAATATCATATTATTATAAGACATAGTAAATGATCACAGTCACTAAAATAGCGACAGCCAATGTTGTCATGCTAAATGAAAGACAACTAGATGGAAAATAAATAGATGAAATAGAAATTAATGAAAGAGTAATTAATTGCAATAAGGCCATTTATCTATATCGATTTTGTCTGATCCGGAGAGTGGATTTGCATCAATGTATCCTGAAGGATTTGAGGTGAATAATCCTAACGATTATCTCTGAGACAGTAAGCGTTTAATCCGCAATTTATAAACTTGCGCTGAGGTTTAATTCCGCTTTGATTATATTCAATCCGGCTTCCATGATCTCACAGGAAAGATGTGCATAACCCAAAATAATTTTACTTTGATGTTTCCCTTTTAACATGGAGTGTTTTTCCACAGGAACAACATAGACACCTTTTTCTTGCAATCGTTGAAGGATTTTTTGCGTAAAAATAACGCCGTTAAATTCTGCCACAACATGCATTCCGGCCCGATCGCCGTGTATTTTAATATTTTCTCCAAAATATTTATGTAAGAGAAAAAGTAACTGTTCTCGTCGTTTCCCATACTCTCTTTTCATTCGTCGGATATGACGCTCAAGTTCTTTACTTTCGATGAAGTGCATCAGCGTTAGTTGGGTGATTGAATTTGAATGATGATCCGCTAGTCGTTTAATTTCCCGAACTCTGCTTACAAGATGACGCGGGACTACAAGATAACCGAGGCGTATTGAAGGGAACAATACTTTACTAAACGTGCCAGAGTAAATCACATGCTGTGGATCAAGTTCAAATAATGAATTTGCAGGTGATCCCTCATACGTGAATTCGCTGTCATAGTCATCTTCTAATATAAAGCATTTATACTCCCTGGCAAATTTAATCACTTCCAGACGTCTTTTGATGGGTAACCGCCCCCCCATCGGAAATTGATGAGATGGTGTCATAAATATCAATGTAGGGCTATTGTTCTTGAATAATAAGCAAGGTTGTATACCATCCTTATCGACTTCAAAAGGCGTGATATTATTCGTGTGATAAGAAAATATCTGCCTGACATTGTCGTTAGTTGGATTTTCAATCCAGACTTCACTTTGTGCATCAAGCAGACATTTTGCCACCAATGTTAAACCTTGTTTCGTTCCGTTGGTAACAATAATCTGGTCCGCATCACAGACGATGCCGCGTGTGCGTTGAAGATATTTTCTGAGTACGTCTCTAAACTCAGACCTACCTTGAGGATCATCGTAACCTAACGCAGATATCGGCGCCTCTTTTAGCGCTTTTGTTGCCGCGTTACTCCATTTTCTTTTGGGAAATAAATCTAAGGCAGGAAGCCCACTGTCAAAGTTAATCGCATTCGTCGGTATTGATGTATCTGACAACGAGGCGGTACAACTATCATTAACCTGTAAGGAGTGTTTCTTAGCAATAATATCTGAACTGACAAAAAAACCAGACCCGGGCTTACTCACGACAAGACCTTCTGAAATTAACATTTCATAAGCCGTCAATATTGTATTTCGTGAAACAGACAAATTTTTAGAACACTCACGTGTTGATGGAAGTTTTTCTTCAGTACGTAAGTTACCAGAAAGTATCTTTTCGCGTATATCCTTGTAAATATTTTTTGAATAAGAATGACCATGAATTCTATCAAACTTAATGTATAGCATTCGAACTTTCCCCAACTGGTTCCATTAAAATTTGCTCAAACTGGTACTTCTTGAAAACGGTTGTCTGTGGTTAACTTTCATCTGGAATAGTCTAAAGTTGTTAACTTTAAGTAAACGGTCATGGATAATACTGAGAAAATAGATCAACGAGCATGGCACTACGTAAACCTGATATTCCTGATGCAGATAGTTGGCGCATCCTCTTCCCCAATTATCATTTCTTTAGGAGGCATGGTGGGTGCAAAGCTTTCAAGCACGCCTTCTTTAGCGACATTGCCCGTTTCACTTTATAGCATAGGGATGGCGCTAGCAACCTTGCCTGTTGGCTACTTAATTGCTCGTTTTGGCCGGCAATCTACTTACCTGATGGGGGCGCTGATTGCTGCTATTGGAGGGCTTTTTGCAGCCTATGGCGTTTACAGCGCTTCTTTTCTGAATTTCTGTATTGGTGCAGTCCTGGCGGGAGGCTACGGCGCCTGCGTACAAAATTACCGTTTTGCAGCTATTGATTATCTTCCTGGATGGGCACATCCAAAAGCGATTTCTCGGGTGATGCAGGGGGGACTGGTTGCTGCTGTATTAGGGCCGCAGCTGGTTATTTTGGGACAGGACATTTTGGACGTTCCTTTGGTCGGCAGTTTTCTCAGCCAGTCCGTGCTGGCACTCATCGCTATAATTTTGATTTTATCTGTGGGCCGGTTGACGACAGGGCTTGTTGTACCTGAAGAGGATAAAATCACGGAGCAAAGCGAAAGACAGGAAAATAACGTTCCCAGGCAACCAAGAACAATTCTGCAGATTATAAAAAGTTTCCGCTTTATTGTCGCCGTGACTGCCGGATTAACATCTTATGGTTTGATGATGTTTATGATGACGGTGACGTCGATGGCTATAGTCGACGCCGGTCATTCAATCAATCATGCAACGTTGGGCGTACAGTGGCATATTTTAGCGATGTATCTCCCCAGCTTTTTTACCGGTAAGATCATGACCCGCTATGGTAAGTTGCCTGTCACCATACTTGGTTTTCTAATTATTGCTCTCTCAAGCGTTTGTTATTTTATCGGCAACAGCGTATTCATTTTTTGGAGTGGATTTGCGTTACTGGGGCTGGGCTGGAACTTCAGTTTTATTGGCGCGACCGCGTTGGTGACAGAGTGCTACCATGCAAGTGAGCGCAGTAAAGTACAATCATTGAATGACCTGCTGGTTTTTGGTGCCTCTGCCATCGCCTCGCTGATATCCGGACAGTTGTATCACTCCCTCGGTTGGATAAACCTCAATTGGCTCACTTTTATTCCTATTGCGCTTGCAGTATTGCTTTTGTTGAGGCTTTCAAAGAAAGGACTCGTGGGTCAGGATTAACCCCTGTATTCAGGAGACTGAACGGCACCCGGTGAATGTTGGGGGGCAATACATCATCATACTGAAAACAGTAGCGGGTTCTTCCTGCTCCTGTTCTATGGGGAGCTTTGGTGATATCTCTATTGCAGGACGCCGCTTTTTGTCGGTCAGGAATACCGGGGCGGGGGCAGTCCATCTCCAAATCTACTAAGTTCGTTCTCTGGTTGGAACCAGTTTTCAAAAATGGAAATCGGCCCTGTAAGAACGTTGCTATTCGAGTGTATTACTTTCGTTAGAAACTCTGATACGGCGCGTACTCGTGGTGTATGAGACAAATCAGAATGGGTTACCAGCCACAGAGGGTAATCAATATCAGGTGGTATATCCAGACAGATTAGCCCTCGGCGATTAGCCACAAAATGAGGAAGAAGGGCAATACCTGCGCCAGCATCTACTGCAGCGACCTGGGTGGCGAGAGAAGATGTTTCAAGTGCCAGAGACTTACCATTCAGTTTATCCGTGAGCCATCTCGCTGTTGGTAGATGAGACTGTTGCTTTGTCCATCCAATAAACTTTCCTCGTATATAAAGCTCTTCCTGTGACTTAAATTTAATATTGTCGATATATGCATGACTGCCATAGAGGCCAAATCCCATTACACCCAGACGCCTGACCGTAACATTACCACGTTCAGGTTTTACTAGTCGGAGCGCAAGATCAGCATCAACCTGGTGGATATTAACGATTTTACTGTCAGTGACTATTTGTAAACTGAGTGACATATGGCTTTCCTGCAATTGATGCAGGGCGGGTAAAATTAATTCATTAGCTAGCATATCCGTGGTGGCGAGTCTTACTGAACCAACAACGTCCTTTGGCTCTGTGGCACGAGTAAGAAGGCCATTTACCGATGCCTCTATACTTTCGGCCTCTGGCAACATCGCGGCACCTTCCGTTGTTAGTTTGTAACCGGACTGATGGTGGACAAAAAGACGCTGTCCAAGAGATTCTTCCAGCCGCTCAATCCTTCGCCCTACCGTCGCGATGCCAAGTCCAAGAGACTTTGCTGCATTTCCCAGAGTACCTTCATGGGCAACCGCCAGGAAAATTTGAATATCATCCCATATGATTTTATGGGGTGTCTTATTTTTCAAAATTGAAAAATTGCTTTCCATAATTACCTATTTTCAGGCCATTCACTTTACGTCTATCCTACACCCACATCGTAACAAGTAGAAATATATTTAACAGGTGGCAAACTATTTAAGAATAAATTCGCTGAATAAATCATTGGAAACATTCAACTCACGGATGATTGGTTTTTTTAATCGTTAATTGCAGTGATTGCCTCTCATCGATTATTTGTTAATTAAGGGATATATATGATACAGAAAAGACGAGTTTTAGTAACGGGAGCTAATGGTGGAATAGGTGCTGCGGTTGTAAAGAAATTACTGAATGACGGTCATCTGGTCGCTGCAGCAGATACTGAATTACATGATGTTCATGAAGAACACCTTGCATTACTTAAGTTAGAACTTGATTTACGTAATGATGAAAGTTGTAAGGCTGCAGTGAATAAGATAATAGAGCAGTTTGGTTGCATTGATACTCTTATTAATGCTGCTGGGGTTTGCTATGGCGGAGATCCTTTAACTGCAAATCTTGAGGAGTGGAGTGAAACGTTCAACGTCAATGTCCAAGGAATGTTCAGAATAACTCAACTAGTCATTCCTTTTTTACAAAAATCAGCACAGGCCGATATTGTAAATATCTCATCAATATGGGGGACAGATTTTAATCCAAATCTTCTTTCCTACTCTGCATCGAAGTTTGCCGTGGAAGGATATACCGGTGGCCTTAGAGCCTGGGCCCTCCCACAGAATATCAAAGTAACGGCATTGCAGGTTGATAAAGTGGATACCGGATTTCGTCGGCATTTAGGAAGTAAAGGTGAATTTTCTGTTGAGCAACTTAAAAAAATGCTCACGCCAGACGATGTATCAAATGCGGTCTGTTTTGTATTGAATATGCCATCAACAGGATGCGTCTCTTCGATGCGACTTGATGCACCGCTCTGGTATAAGAATAATGAGGTTCAGAATTAAATGAAAATGTCACCTAAAATTGCTGTGATATTAACATTACTAGCGACACTGTTCTGGGGGTCGAATTTTCAGGCAACAAAATTAGCAATATCTACTATGCCACCATGGACAGCTTCTGCTGAACGTTTTCTGATCGCGGTTATGGTTATATTCATTTATATGTCATTAAAAAATTTGATGACATTAAACACACTGAAAAAAAACCTACTGGCTTTTATTTTCCTTGGTGCGATTGGTGTGGCGGGTTTTAACGGCGCTCTTTTTGTCGGGTTACAGACATCTAATCCGATAACTGCGGCACTGATTATGGCCACAACTCCTATTTCAGCTAATATTATAGAGGCAATTCTCAACCAGCGAATGCCGCAGCTTATACGGGTTTTGGGGATGTTGATAAGCCTTTTGGGTGTGTCCATGGTGATATCTAATGGAAAAATACTGATGGGAGGGGAATTGACATTTTCATACGGTGATATCATTATTTTTATCGGTAGTCTGGGTTGGGCTGTATATACAGTTGGGACCCGAGTAATGGTATCAGAATCGACACCACTGGAAACTACTGCATGGACGATGCTATTTGGTGCCATAATTCTTAGTGTGATAGCATTTATTTATGAACAGCCGGTCAGAACGATTTCAACCGCATCGGTGGTAAGCCACCTGGCTGAGTTGTATATGGGGATAGCCGGATCTGTACTTGCCTATCTATTCTGGGTTATTGGCATTTCGACCCGCGGGCCAGGGAAAACTTCGATATTCTTCAATTTTGTTCCACTATTTGCGATTATGGTACAAATTATGTTTGGCACAATCCCGGGAAACGTGCAGTTAATCGGTTCTGTTATCACCATTTTGGGTGTTCTTCTGGGGCAGGGACAACTATCTTTTTTTCTGAAAAAACAAGTCTGAGCATAATTATTTAAACCTACTAAACTATACTTTATAACGGAGTGTTACTATGTCTGCTAAATATGTTTTGATTTCTTCATATCCACTGAAACCTGGTGTCGAACTTAGCGTTATTAAGAAAATACCACGTATTAACTATGGTAAAAACTTTTATATGTCGGAAGAACTCGACACTAATGAACTGGTTGAGTTACGGGCATACGATAACCTGAAAGCAATTTGTGATGATGAAGTGCTCTTTGAGTCTGATTTTAAAGCATTCCTGCCCTATCTGGACGGTGATATTAGCCGCGAAATTGTTAAGTTTGTTGAAGCTCCCATTAACAGTCAACATGAACTTCCTCGTACCCGGTATATTCAACTACGCCACGTTGAAGTTCCACCTGAAAAGTACGAGGCATATCGGTCCTGGAGGGCGGAAACTATCTTTAAAGTTGTCCACGAGAACAAAGATAAAATTACTAGTTTTGCATCATACCATTCATTGATCAGCGGGCATCCTGGCGTTATGTTTGTCTCTGCTTTTGATGTTGATAAAGATGTTTATGTCGAATCATTTATTGATGATCGTTATAAACAGATCATACGTGACGCTGATAACTACATCACAAATGAACATGGCGGTTTGTATACCCGCATTTATCGCGCTATCAATCATTAATGATATCAGTTCAGGAAAAATAGAATTATGACAAGGAAAATAATGGTTGTTGGTAATAAATTCATTAATTTTACGCAAAATGAAAATGTTGTGACAATCGGGCAGTTAGAAATGTTGACAAAAATTCCCAAAACTATCTTTGGTGATAACACTGAATTTATTCCCGGTCAAGGTATCTGCCAGGAGACCCTCCGTGATATTGTTAAAGATCATGGTAATGAACCAACGAGTAATCAAAAAATTAATCTTAGCCGATTGGTAGGTTTTGCTTCTGAGAAAATGAATACTTACGCACACAAGAGCGTTAAAGATAATACTCTAATTGGTTCGTGTAGTCAGATAAGTAGTAGTATGTTCACTCTCCCTCTAATTATTAATGATAATAGTGAGTTGATGTCTGACCATCAAACCGGTCAGCATGTGCAGGGGATGATCCTTGTTGAAGCTAGTCGTCAGGCATTCATTGCTGTGACAGAAGAATTTTACATGGCAGACAAAGCAGGAAGTTCATATTATGTTATCAATAACATGAATATCGATTTTTCCAGCTTCATGTTTCCTCTTCCCGCCACGATTCATTATGAGGTGACGGAAAAGGATATAAACGATCGACGTTCCCGATTTAATGCCACCATCAGCATATTACAAAATAAAAAACTGTGTTCCAGTATGTCTGTACGTTTCACCGTTTATCCTTCTGAGGTTATCAGCTTAAAAGAATCGGACCTGGCGGGTAACGCACTCACCAGCATTCTGAATAGCCATAGTGCAGGGACTGGGTACTTACAATGACAATCTACGGCCAGAATTACCAGCTGGCCGTAACCACTCAGGGGCCTTTATACCCCCCTGCGGAGGTTATGGATAGCGAAGGCAATTTCGTTGTTGTCGGCCAGATCTTACGCGAAACGGGGACTCACTGGGGAAAAACCATCGTTAGCAGCAAAACCCCGGTACCACCGTTTGGACAATTTAAACCGTATACCATAATAAAAGAACTGGAAGGGGCTACGGAGCAATCTCTTGAACAAATCGTTCTACATACGTTACCGCTACCACTGCCTGCAAATAACTACCCGATGTTGTTTGCTCCTGAGCAGTGTCCTGACGCCACGCAGGCGATCAGAAATAGGTTACCTTTGCACGAAGGACATATCGCAGATTATCGGGTAACTGATGGCCGGAGAAAACTGCCGGTGATTACGTTGGCAGACTGGCTGAAGGCCAGCGGAGAACTGAAAGTAACTCTTTCCGAAGATAAAAAGCGGGTACGCTTTGAATTCAGATTTCAGAATCTTGTCCCTCACAGCGTTTACACTGTAATGAGCCTGCGTGAACGGGATTTAGCAGTGAATAACCCGAGTCGTCCTGGTCCATTGGGTATCCCGAATATTATTATGACAGATTCAGTGGGAAACGCCGAATTTTGGGCCGAACTTGTGGATCCGTTTCCACCGGTATCCGAAGACAGCAATCGTATTATCAATGTCGTTGTTCTCTTTATGAGTGGTCAACAGAGTTATGGTGGAGCAATCGGTTTACATGGTCTGGGGGGAGATGTACATGCTCATCTGAAATTAAAAAACCCTGGATTCAGTGAGTTCACTACACAGGCATGATTTAAAATTGAATCATTATATTTTAATATTACAAAATAGTCAGAAACTCGGAGTAATGACATGAAATCGGTCGTGGCTTTTTTTGATGTTGATGAAACAGTTATTACAATAAAGAGCATGTTTCATTTTTATAAATACTGGTGTGATTGTCGCTCTGCTCTGCATGAATATGATCAGTTCAATGAGAAATTTACTGATGCGCTACAACAGGGAGTCAGTCGGGAAAAATTGAATAAAATGTATTATCTACAATTCAAGGGGGTCAATATAAATTCCTTAAATGCTGCAGGTAAAAAATGGTTTTATAAATTCTTTAGTGATTCTGAATTGTATATTCAGGCGACAATTACGGCTCTGAAAGAACATAAAAAAAACGGTCATCAGACTGTTTTTGTATCGGGTTCTATGCTTCCTCTGTTGAGACCACTGGCTGAACAATTGGGCGTGGATGCAATCCTTTGCACGAGTCTTCAGTTGACTGGAGATAATGTACTGACAGGTGAAATTGGTTCACTACAGACCATTGGAGAAGGTAAAAAAGAGGCCGTGCTCTCATATCTCAATAAGATAGATATTTTACCGGAAAACTGCTTTAGCTATGGTGATGATATCTCGGATATTCCCATGTTGTCAGTAACCGGTAACCCGGTATGTATTGGAGGTGTATCAGTTCTGGCTGAATATGCGCGTAACAATAAATGGACCATCATTGGTTGACTGAGCATAATCTCATGAAAGAACAATATATTAATAAGCGTGGTCATGGACTTGTTGAGTCCATGACTGTAAGAATATCATTAATAATTATTTGAAAAAATTTGACGAAACATTACCCAATTTAATCACTTATTATGCTTTTGGTTCTGTTATTGCCCGTGACGATATGGACCTGAAAACGAGAGAAATGATAATTGTTGCCTCTTTAATTTCTTTGGGTAATGTAATTTCGCAACTTGAATTGCATTTGAAAAACGCATTAAACGTCGGAGTAACTAAAAATAATTACTTGAGATTATTATCCAGATGGCAATTTACGCTGGAGTTCCTGCCTGTATGAATGCTCTTGAAGTATTTCGCCGAATATTGGACTCAGCGCAAGAAAATGACTCACATTAATATCAGGAAAAAATTTATCATGAGAGAAGTCGTCGTGGTTGCAGCTAAACGGACCGCTACCGGTAGTTTTCAGGGCGCACTGGCTAAACTGCCAGCAACAGCGCTGGGTGCAACGGTTATCAGAGCTTTAATTGCGGATAACCATATTCCGGTTGAAGAAATCGATCAGGTTATTATGGGGCAGGTTCTGACTGCTGGTTGTGGGCAGAATCCGGCCCGTCAATCCGCATTACTCGCCGGTTTACCTGCATCAGTTAATACACTCACTATCAATAAGGTTTGTGGCTCTGGCCTTAAGGCGGTACATCTGGCGATGCAAGCTATCCAGTGTGGAGAAGCCGAAATGATTATTGCTGGCGGTCAGGAAAGTATGTCTCTGGCACCTCACATACTTTCTTCTTCACGAACAGGGAAACGGTTGGGACACGGTGAGATTAAGGATACTCTCATCAATGATGGCCTTTGGGATGCTTACTTTAATATTCATATGGGCGTTACGGCAGAAAATGTGGCACGTCAATATGGCATTAAACGTACCCGACAGGATGAATTTGCGCTCCAGTCCCACCAGCGCGCAACCGCCGCTCAACGTAACGGCTGGTTCAGCGAAGAAATTGTCACCGTCGAATGCCCATGCAGAGGAAAAGAAAGTGTATTTTTCAATAAAGATGAAGGGATCCGGGAGACCTGTTTGGAGAAATTATCTACGCTGAAACCTGTTTTTGAGAAGGATGGCACCGTTACTGCGGGAAATTCTTCTACTCTCAACGATGGAGCTGCTGCAATCCTTCTGTGCAGCAGAGAAAAAGCTGAGCAGCTCAGGCTGCCCGTAATTGCCAGTCTGGGGTATTTTAGCAATACAGGCATTTCCCCGGATATTATGGGGGCGGCACCAATCGAAGCTATTAGGACATGTCTTGGGAAGCAGAAGTGGGAGGCGGCCGAAATTGATGTTCTTGAATCGAATGAAGCCTTTGCAGCGCAGTCTCTGGCTGTTCTGGATTCTGTTGGTGTGTCGGTCGATAAGGTCAATCCCTGTGGTGGTGCCATTGCTCTGGGCCACGCCATTGGCGCATCAGGGTGTCGCATTTTAGTCACACTTATCCACCACATGAAGCGTAACAAGCTTCAGAAAGGAATTGCGGCCCTGTGCATTGGTGGAGGTGAGGGAGTGGCTCTGGCCGTTGATAATACAAAGCAATACAGTTAAAACTCGTTTATGGTAATAAAGGTGGCTGGATGGTCAGGGGAGAGCGCATCGCGGCTGGAAAAACGGTACGTCTTCCTGCCAGAAATTTGATGTAAGACTATATCTTCAGAAAATGTGAGTGTGATGGCAAGCCGCGTGAAAAAGCGTCCTCAGCAAGACGGCTAACCAGGCCTTTCAGATATCGATAATCTCCATTAAATTGAGCAACAATGTCTGTTATTAGTGCCGTTGCTGATGGGGCATTTACTTATATATTGGACGAGGTTTTACGCACAAATTGGTAAGAAAGATGCAGATACATTTATCTGTTATCATAGAAAAGGGGTCAGGCAAACTATTATGTCAATACTCCCTGATATAATCAGGAGGATAGACTTTCAGGCCCTGGTAATGTCGCTCTCTGGAATTTTATTCTCGGGTAGGGAAAGACAACAAACAATATTGTGGACGAGAATCGAGTTTTTTCCTTCCGTTTCTTCACGCCGGGATCGTTGCCCACGCTCAATACCGAGCGGGTTTCCTCGCGTATCTTGTGGGCATTTGCCAGAGAAATGGCAGGATAAGCACCAAACGCCAGCTTTTTCTCCTTGCCGCCAAAGCGGTACTTGAGTTGCCAGAGTTTTGAGCCGTTGGGCTTAATCAACAGGTAAAGACCCTGCGCATCGCTGAGTTTCAGGGATTTATCGAGCGGCTTTACATTACGGATGGCGGTATCGGTGAGGGATATTGTAGGGGCTCCATAGTTTATCGAATCGACGGGCCCGAAATAAACTATAGATATTAAAAAATCTGGTAGTACCAGTTGGTACTCCAGATTCTTCGTAACTTACTGATTTTTTAACGTTTCAGGACTTATAGGAACGTCATGAAACTAAATTTTGGTGCCCGGACTCGGAATCGAACCAAGGACACGGGGATTTTCAATCCCCTGCTCTACCGACTGAGCTATCCGGGCAACGGGGCGCATTAAAACCGATCCGCCTCATTTCGTCAACGAAATTTCTTCAATTCGACGCAGACTGCACAATCTATCACCACTTTGCTGTTATTGCACGCATTCTCAAGCGAAATACGCGGTCCAGGCGGCGGAAATCGGCATGGCGAGGATCAGCGCCGGAAGCATATTGACCACGGCAAACATTTTGATTCCGCAGATGCGTAAACCGGTGGCGACCAGCAGCAATCCCCCGACCGAGCTGAAATCGGCCATCATCGCGGGGGTGGTGAGCGGCAAAATGAGCGCCGCGCAGGTAGCCAGTGAAAGCTGGATGAGCAGCATCGGGGCAGAGATAACCGAAACGGCGATACCGAGCGAACAGGCGAAAATCATGGCGGTAAAGAAATCGAGGAAGGATTTAGCAATCAGGATACTCGGATCGCCGGTCATCTCTTCGCGCATCGCCCCAAAAATCCCCGTACCGCTGGCGCAGAAAAGAACAATGATGGCGACATAATTCTGGATAAACGATTCATGGGGCTGCTTTTTACCCGGGCGCATAAAGAGCGTCTGCGCTTTCGCGACGGCGTTGTTGATCCCCTTTTCCAGATAGCAAAACTCACCAATTAACGCACCGACCAGCGTTGCCAACACCATAACCGGAAGATTGGCGCATTTGACCACCAGTAAGATACCAATGCCAAGTGACGCGAGACCGAAAATTGAGGTCATTGAGACGCGAATCCGTTCCGGTAAACGTTGGCTAAGAAGGGCACCAATAACACCACCCACCAAAACGGCGCTGGCGTTAATAAAAGGTCCGATTACCACGTTAGCTCCTGTTAATTATTATGTCAGATTGCATTATTATGACCTGATTCTCATTTTCAGTGTTGTTTAACCGCAACAAGTGTGCATAAGAATTAAATCTTGCCCCTCCTGGTTAAAGGTGCCATGATTGCGCGAATTTTCTCCAGTCCGTTTGGGGCCGCACGGGATGAACGCTACACCTTCACATCACCTTTCGCATCGCCGCTTAGCGCGATGGCTGCCCCTTCTCGTTATTCCCTCCCTTTTACTCACCATGCGGTGAGGGCAACGTATGCTCACTGCAGGACAACAGTAAAATCAGAAGCGGTCTGCTTTTACTGATGTCTGGCGGTCGGAGCTGGTGACCAGTTTGACCCAAACATCTCGTGGGGCAGGGCATTGAGCCTTGTCCGGGACTCTTATTCTCCCGAAACGGGTTTTTGCGCTTATGAAATCAATGAACATTGCCGCCAGTAGTGAACTGGTCTCTCGTTTATCTACTCATCGCGGCGTTGTGGCGCTGGACAGTACCGACTTTACCGATGTCGCGGCTGTCGTCATGACCGTTGCCGATAGCCGTAGCGGCATTCTTGCTCTGCTCACACGTACGGGCTTTCATCTGCCGGTCTTTATTCTCACTGAAGAGAAAATGGATCTACCCGCAGGCGCGACGGCGCTCATTAGCGGAAATGCGCAGGAGTGGCTGGAGCTGGAATCAGCCGCCTGTCTGTATGAGGAAGACCTTCTGCCGCCGTTTTACGACACGCTGACGCAGTATGTGGAAATGAAGAACAGCACGTTCGCCTGTCCGGGGCATCAGCACGGTGCGTTCTTTAAAAAGCACCCGGCCGGACGCCACTTCTATGACTTCTTTGGCGAAAATGTCTTTCGCGCGGATATGTGCAATGCCGACGTGAAGCTCGGCGATCTGTTGATTCACGAAGGTTCGGCCAAACATGCGCAGAAGTTTGCCGCAAAAGTCTTTCACGCCGATAAAACCTATTTCGTTCTGAACGGCACGTCGGCAGCGAATAAAGTGGTCACCAATGCGCTGCTGACGCGTGGCGATCTGGTGCTGTTCGATCGCAACAACCACAAATCGAATCATCACGGAGCGCTGATTCAGGCGGGGGCGACCCCGGTGTACCTGGAAGCCGCCCGTAACCCGTTTGGTTTTATCGGCGGGATCGATGAACACTGCTTCGATGAAACGTATCTGCGCGAACAGATCCGTGAAGTGGCAGCGGATAAGGCGGAGCTGCCGCGCCCCTTCAGACTGGCAATCATCCAGTTGGGAACCTACGACGGAACTATCTACAACGCGCGTCAGGTGATCGACAAAATCGGTCATCTCTGTGACTACATCCTGTTCGACTCAGCCTGGGTTGGCTATGAGCAGTTTATCCCGATGATGGCCGACGGTTCGCCGCTGCTGCTGAAATTGAATGAAAACGATCCGGGTATTTTCGTCACCCAGTCGGTGCATAAGCAGCAGGCCGGGTTCTCGCAGACTTCGCAGATCCACAAGAAAGATAATCACATTCGCGGCCAGGCGCGTTTCTGCCCGCATAAGCGGCTGAACAATGCGTTTATGCTGCACGCCTCAACCAGTCCGTTCTACCCGCTGTTTGCCGCGCTGGACGTCAATGCCAAAATCCACGAAGGAGAGAGCGGCCGACGCCTGTGGGCAGAATGTGTGACGTTGGGAATTGAGGCGCGTAAGGCAATCCTTGATCGCTGTAAGCTGCTTCAGCCGTTCATTCCGCCGGTTGTTGACGGTCAGGCGTGGCAGTCGTATCCCACCGAGGTAATTGCCCGTGAGCGGCGCTTCTTCAGCTTTGCACCGGGCGCAAAATGGCATGGTTTTGAAGGGTATGCCGACGACCAGTATTTTGTCGATCCGTGCAAGCTGCTGCTCACCACGCCGGGCATTGATGCACAGACAGGGCGTTATACTGATTTTGGTATTCCGGCGACCATTCTGGCTCATTACCTGCGCGAAAACGGTATTGTGCCGGAGAAATGCGATCTCAACTCGATTCTGTTCCTGCTGACGCCCGCCGAGAGTCCGGAAAAGATGGCGCATTTGACGGCGATGCTGGCGCAATTCGAACAACATATTGAAGACGATACCCCGCTTGCAGAGGTACTTCCGACCATCTTCAATAAATATCCGGTGCGCTACCGCGACTACACCCTGCGCGAACTGTGCCAGGAGATGCACGATCTGTACGTTAGCTTTGACGTGAAGGATCTGCAAAAAGCGATGTTCCGTCAGGAGAGCTTCCCGGCGGTGGCGCTGAATCCGCAGGATGCGCACAGCGCTTTTATTCGCGGTGATGTTGAACTGGTGCGCATTCGTGATGCCGAAGGCCGTATCGCGGCGGAAGGGGCGCTGCCATATCCTCCTGGTGTGCTGTGCGTGGTGCCGGGCGAAGTGTGGGGCGGGGCGGTACAGCGTTATTTCCTGGCGCTGGAAGAAGGGGTCAATATGCTGCCGGGGTTCTCGCCAGAGTTGCAGGGCGTTTACAGTGAAACCGATGCTGACGGAATTAAGCGGTTGTATGGGTATGTTTTGAAGTAATCGAAGGAGAATGCCGGATGGCGCTTGCGCTTATCCGGCCTGGTATTCGGTGTAGGCCGGATAAGACGCGAAAGCGTCGCCATCCGGCAGAGAGATTAATGTGCGACGGTCTGCGTGCCGGTCGGTACGCGAACGTGTTTGTACTTAAACAGCGCCACGAAGGCAAAGGCCAGAACCAGCGAGTAGCCGGCAAAAATCAGCCACACGGTTTGCCAGTCGGTAATGCCGTTCAGGGTGTAATACTCCACCACTTTCCCGCTCACCACGCCGCCGAGGATACAGCCGAAGCCGTTGGTCATCATCAGGAACATGCCCTGCGCACTGGCGCGAATTTCGGGGCGAACTTCTTTCTCAACGAACACCGAACCGGAGATGTTGAAGAAGTCGAAGGCGCAGCCATAAACAATCATCGACAGAACCAGCAGTACGGTACCAAACGGGCTTGGGTCACCGTAGGCGAACAGGCCGAAGCGCAACATCCACGCTACGATGCTGATCAGCATCACGTTCTTGATACCGTAACGGCTCAGGAAGAACGGAATGGTAAGGATGAACAGGGTTTCGGAGATCTGCGAGATCGACATCATCACCGACGCGTGCTCAACGATAAAGCTTCCAGAGAACAGCGGGTTGTTATCGAAGCTGTGCAGGAAGGTGTTCCCGAACATGTTGGTAATTTGCAGTTCTGCGCCGAGCATCATCGAGAAGATGAAGAAGATCGCCATGCGCTTGTTCTTAAACAGCGCGAAAGCATCCAGACCCAGCATCGAGGTCCAGCTTTGATTCTTCTGCTGATTCGCCACCGGGATGTGCGGCAGGGTCAACGTAAACAGCACCAGTATCACAGAGAGCGCGGCGCCAATATACAGTTGCATATGGCTCAGTTCGAAGCCGGAGAAACTCACGGCCCACATGGCGACGATAAAACCGATGGTGCCCCAGATACGAATCGGCGGGAAGTCGGTGATAATGTCCATGCCTGCGTTCTGCAAGCGATAATAGGAAATGGTGTTGATAAGCCCAAGCGTTGGCATATACGCCAGCGAGTTAAGCAGGATGACGAAGAACATCGCTCCCGGCGTGGTGACTTCGGCGGCGATGAACAGCGTTATCGCGCCCACCACGTGACAGATGGCGTAGACCCATTTTGCACTGAGCCACTTGTCCGCCACAATACCCAAAAGCGTCGGCATCAGAACCGCCGCGATCCCCAGTGAACTGTAGACTGCACCAATAGAAGCACCGTCAAATTTGAGGGTGACAAACATATAGGATCCGAGGGTTGTCAGCCAACTTCCCCACAGGCAGAACTGCAGAAAAGAGAGTATTTTCAGCTGCAGCTTAAGATTCATGTTAATTTCCTCACACCATAAGGCGAATGGATGTTTCGATTGGCACAAATGCCGTTGCTGTATGATGTGATTCTATCAATGACTGTGGGCGATTTTTTGTTACCTGTGACAAATAATTGCAAAACAATTCCCTTTTGCAATGCTAAAGGGTGATGGTTGTCACGTTTTCTTGACTCACCCGCTCACCGTTTTATCGGGAGCGGGGGAAGAGGGGGATCAGTTCCGCCGATAGGTTTTTTGTGCGGAATTGACTTTATACAGGTAGCGGCGCGATTCAGAAGAGGGGTGACGCGTGGTTAACGTCTGATACACATCCCCTGGCGTCATGCTGTTGATGATCGTCGCGGCCTGCACTTTATCACTGGAGAAGACGCGCAGTACGCTGCCCGCCCCGCCGTTGTAGGCGGTGATTACCGCATAGCGTCGCGAGGTGGGATTATCGATTCCGCCCAGATAGACATTATTGAGCATCGCCAGATACGCAGTGCCGGTATCAATATTGCTGGCCGGATCGAACAGTTCACTGCGGCTCGGCGTACCGGAGCGGCCCTGCGAGCGATAAACGTCTTTCCCGGCGGTATGCTGAACCACCTGCATCAGACCCAGCGCATCGGAACGGCTCACGGCGTACGGGTTGAAGGACGACTCCGTCTGCATAATCGCCAGAATCAGCGACTCATCAATGCCATATTTATGGGACGCCTTGCGCACCATGCCGAGGTACTTATGCGCACGTTTATCCAGGTGGTTCGGCACCAGGTTAATCGTCACGCTGAAAATCATGCGGATCCCGTTGCTGCGGCTTTTCATCCGCGTTTGCAGCAGGTAATCGGCGAAGTTCGTGGCCCGGCCTTCCCAGCGGATGGGTTGTCCCGTGTGATCGAGCACCTGACCGTACAGAAAAGGTTCTCTGGAGATTTGAATGTCATCGACGTCAGAGTAGAGGTCGACAGAGGTGGGATCGTCACCCATCAGCAGCGTTTTAATAATGGCGCGACGTAAATGCGCCGCGGGCTCCGTCCCGGCGATGGTCTCAACGGTTATGGTCCCGTCGTCAAAGTTGATATGGCTGCGGGTCTGATACTGATCGGTGTACTTCACGTAGTCCTTCGGACCGGCGATCAGCACTTCCTGATAACCCCACAGATTCTCAATGTTGTGGGCAAACTGCCCCATGAGAATGTCAAAACCGTTGGTATCCTTGACCCAGGCTTCGTTATAAGAATCGCCTTTTTTGGTCGAGCTGGAACAGGAGATGAGCAACGGCGCAATAACGGCAAGCGCGAGAAATTTTTTCATCATTCCGGGAGTGCGTGTTGTGTTTGTCGTTGTGCCATTTTGCCGGATAGCGTCATCATTGAGCGACCTACGAATCGTGCCCGCCCAGGTCGGACAAGGCATTTACGCCGCCTCCGGCTTCTTTGCATTGCCCGATGGCGCTGCGCTTATCGGGCCTGGAAAATTAGCGCTATAGGCGTTATTTATCTTCCGGCGTATAACCTTCGATATGCACGTCTTTACCTTCAAACAGGAAGTTGATCATCTCCTGTTCCAGCAGTTTGCGGTGCTCGACGTTCATCATACTGAGTTTCTTTTCGTTGATCAGCATGGTCTGCTTGTGCTGCCACTGCGCCCATGCTTCTTTTGAAATCTCGTTATAAATGCGTTTTCCCAGTTCGCCCGGGTACAGCTGAAAATCCTGTCCTTCTGCTTCACGCTGCAGGAAAGTGCAAAAAATCGTTCTGCTCATAACTCATCCTCTTCATCGTCCGGTGCGTTAAACGGGGGCACCGGTACGTAACTGCTGTAATAAACGCTCCACCGGAGCCGCCAGGCCAACGGATGGCGGTTGCGCTAAGTTATACCAGAGCGCGTTGCCTTCATCCATGCATGAACCGCATGAGGACACAGTAAGCCACATAGGCACAATATCCAGATGGAAATGGCTGAAGGTATGGCGAAACGCGTTAAGTTGGGTCAAATTATCAGCGTTAACATGCCGTTGTGCCAGCCATTCCCGTAATTCCTCTTCACTGGCAAACTGCGGGAAACAGAATAAGCCACCCCATAGTCCGCTCGGCGGGCGCTGTGTCAGCAGGACGTCATCCTGATGTTGCAACAGCAGAAAATAACTTGTCCGCTCTGGCAGCGTCTGCTTTGGCTTCTTGCCGGGATAGTGCGACCAGCTGTCGTTCGCAAAGGCGATACAACCGTTCTGCAACGGGCACAGCGAGCATTTCGGTTTTGAGCGCGTGCACACCATCGCGCCTAAATCCATCATCGCCTGGTTAAAACGCTCCACGCCCTTCACCGGCGTTACCTGTTCGCTCAGATCCCAGAGCGTTTTCTCGACCTCTTTTTTGCCTGGCCAGCCGCTAACAGCATAGCAGCGTGCCAGCACGCGCTTAACGTTGCCGTCAAGAATCGGAAAAGGTTTACCCAGCGAGAGTGACAGCACGGCGCCTGCGGTTGAACGTCCGACGCCGGGGAGCGCCGCCACCTCTTCAAAGGTTTCCGGGAAAACGCCCTTATGCAGTGTGGCAACGTGTTGCGCCGCTTTGTGCAGGTTGCGCGCCCGGGCGTAGTAGCCGAGCCCCGTCCACAGGTGGAGCACTTCATCCAGCGGCGCGTTGGCGAGATCGGTCACCGTCGGAAAATGGGCCATAAACCGTTCAAAATAAGGGATAACCGTCGTAACCTGAGTCTGTTGCAGCATCACTTCTGAGAGCCATACTTTGTAAGGCGTCTTATCAATTTGCCAGGGCAGGGTTTTTCGCCCGTATTTATCGTACCAGTCCAGAACCTGGGCTGAAAATTGAGACGCTTGCATGGTCACCGAATTCATTATTGTTGGGGGCAAGATTGCAGCACAGAGGCAACAGGCTGTAAACCGGAACTTTCCGCAGCGTGACCGCTTCCTTTACTTGCATCCGGCAACTAACTTTGGATAATGCCCGTTTTCAGACCTTAATCACAAGCAGACTTAACTTTTATGAAAAACGACGTCATCTCACCGGAATTTGATGAAAACGGCCGTCCACTGCGCCGGATTCGTAGTTTTGTTCGTCGCCAGGGGCGACTGACCAAAGGGCAGGAACACGCGCTGGAAAACTACTGGCCGGTGATGGGCGTTGAGTTCAGCGAAGAACCTGTGGATTTCGCGACGTTGTTTGACCGTGAAGCGCCGGTCACGCTTGAAATTGGCTTCGGTATGGGCGCTTCTCTGGTGGCGATGGCGAAAGCGCGTCCGGAGCAAAATTTCCTCGGTATTGAAGTTCATTCACCGGGCGTGGGCGCCTGTCTGGCGTCGGCCCATGAAGAGGGCGTTGAGAACCTGCGCGTGATGTGTCATGACGCGGTCGAAGTACTGCATAAAATGATTCCTGACAATTCTTTAACGATGGTTCAGCTCTTTTTCCCTGACCCGTGGCACAAAGCGCGTCATAATAAACGCCGTATCGTTCAGGTGCCGTTTGCTGAGTTGGTCAAAAGCAAACTGAAGCTGGGCGGCGTGTTCCACATGGCGACTGACTGGGAAGCTTATGCAGAGCACATGCTTGAAGTGATGTCCTCCATTGACGGGTATAAAAACCTGTCAGAGAGTAACGATTATGTACCGCGCCCACCATCGCGCCCGGTAACCAAATTTGAACAACGTGGCCATCGTCTTGGCCACGGCGTATGGGACTTAATGTTCGAGAGGGTGAAATAATGGCAAAGAACCGTAGCCGTCGTCTGCGTAAAAAAATGCACATCGACGAATTCCAGGAATTAGGGTTTTCGGTTGCATGGCGTTTTCCGGAAGGCACATCTGAAGAGCAGGTTGATAAAACCGTTGATGATTTTATCAATGACGTTATTGAACCGAACAAACTGGCTTTTGACGGCAGCGGTTATCTGGCCTGGGAAGGTCTGATCTGCATGCAGGAAATCGGCAAATGCACTGAAGAGCATCAGGCGATTGTGCGTAAGTGGCTGGAAGAGCAAAAACTTGAAGAAGTGCGTACCAGCGAACTTTTCGACGTTTGGTGGGACTAACAACGCATACGGGGCCAGCATTTGCTGGCCCGATTTGTCTTGAGGGAAAGTTATGATGCGTAAAACGCTGCTGGCGGCAGCTCTTTCTGTAACGGCGATGACCGCTCATGCAGACTACCAGTGCAGCGTCACGCCGCGTGACGATGTGATTCTGAGCCCACAGACGGTGCAGGTGAAGGGTGAAAACGGCAACCTGGTGATCACGCCGGATGGCAACGTGATGTTTAACGGTAAGCAATACACGCTGAGCGCCGCACAGCGCGAGCAGGCGAAAGATTACCAGGCTGAACTGCGCAGCGCGCTGCCGTGGATTGATGAAGGTGCCAGAAATCGTGTCGAAAAAGGGCGCGCGGCACTGGATAAAATTATTGCCAAAGAAGTCGGCGAGAGCAGCAACATGCGGGGTCGTCTGACGAAACTGGATGCCCAGTTGAAAGCGCAGATGAACCGGATTATCGAGCATCGTACCGACGGTTTGACCTTCCACTACAAGGCTATCGATCAGGTTCGTGCTGATGGTCAGCAGTTGGTGAACCAGGCGATGGGCGGCATTTTACAGGACAGCATCAACGAAATGGGTGCGAAAGCCGTCCTGAAAGGCGGCGGTAATCCGCTGCAGGGCGTGCTTGGCAGCCTCGGCGGACTACAGACGGCGATTCAGGACGAATGGAAGAATCAGGAAAAAGATTTCCAGCAGTTCGGTAAAGACGTGTGCAGCCGCGTGGTGACGCTGGAAGATAACCGCAAGGCGCTGGTCAGCACCCTTAAATAATTTTTTTATATAAAACAATGGTACAGATCGTCTCTGTGCCATTTTCTTTTGCCTTTCTGCTTCGTTTTGATATCCACCTCTAAATTTAACAATCTGGCAGATACATTTATCTGGTTAATTGGATGAAATCACATTATTCGTCTCTGGCATTGGGATAATGCGGCAAATTCACGTAACTGGAGAAATAACATGGAGTTTTTCAGGAAAACGGTACTCGCTGCACTGGTGATGGGCTTCAGCGGTGCTGCGCTCGCCTTACCGAACGTTACTATTTTAGCGACCGGCGGGACCATTGCCGGCGGCGGTGACTCTGCAACCAAATCCAACTATACGGCGGGTAAGGTCGGCGTAGAGAATCTGGTCAGAGCCGTACCGCAGCTTAAGGATATTGCCAACGTTAAAGGCGAGCAGGTCGTCAATATTGGTTCACAGGATATGAACGACGACGTCTGGCTAACCCTGGCGAAAAAGATCAATACCGAGTGTGACAGCACCGACGGTTTCGTGATTACCCATGGGACAGACACGATGGAAGAGACGGCTTACTTCCTCGACCTGACCGTTAAATGCAACAAGCCGGTGGTGCTGGTTGGCGCGATGCGCCCGTCTACCGGAATGAGCGCGGACGGTCCGTTCAACCTCTATAACGCCGTGGTAACGGCGGCGGATAAAGCCTCTGCCAATCGCGGTGTGCTGGTGGTGATGAACGACACCGTGCTTGACGGTCGCGACGTGACCAAGACCAATACGACGGATGTGGCGACCTTCAAATCCGTAAACTACGGACCGTTGGGCTACATTCATAACGGCAAAATCGACTACCAGCGTACGCCTGCGCGTAAGCACACCACCTCCACGCCATTCGATGTTTCTAAACTGAACGCGCTGCCGAAAGTCGGTATCATCTATAACTACGCGAATGCGTCAGATCTTCCGGCAAAAGCGCTGGTGGATGCGGGGTATGATGGGATTGTGAGCGCCGGTGTGGGTAACGGCAACCTGTACAAAACCGTCTTCGATACGCTGGCGACCGCCGCGCATAAAGGGACGGTTGTGGTGCGTTCTTCCCGCGTACCGACCGGCTCAACCACTCAGGATGCTGAAATCGATGATGCGAAGTACGGTTTCGTTGCCTCAGGTTCTCTGAACCCGCAGAAGGCCCGCGTACTGCTGCAACTGGCATTGACCCAGACCAAAGATCCGAAACAGATCCAGACAATGTTTAATCAGTATTAATCTCACAGGCCGGGTCACCGCCCGGCCTGATTTTTTGCATCACTCAGCGAGAAAAAGCTCAAGCAGCGAGTTTAAGAACAGCTTGCCGTGCTGGGTGATTTGCCAGGACGTCTCGCACTCCGTCAGATATCCCTGGGCAATGGCCTCATCAAGCGGCTGACGAATCACCGCTTCAGACAGCCCCGTATACAGCGTAAACTCTGCGCGCGGCGCGGCTTCCAGCAGACGGAAGCGGTTCATAAAGAATTCAAACGGCTTATCAGCCTGCTCCACGTCGCGCTGGCTTTCGAGATAACGTCCCTGCATATAACCGCGCGGATGGCGCGTTTTGGTGGTGCGCAGAATGCGCCCATCGGGGAACGTGACTTTACCGTGTGCCCCGCAACCAATGCCCAGATAATCACCAAAGCGCCAGTAGTTCAGGTTGTGCTGACACTGGTAGCCCGGTCTGGCATAGGCAGAGGTTTCATACTGCTGATAACCGGCAGCGGTTAACAGCTGGTGGCCCTGCTCGAAGATGTCCCACAGCGCATCATCATCGGGTAACACCGGTGGACGAGAACCAAATAGCGTGTTTGGTTCAATCGTCAGTTGATACCACGAGAGGTGCGGCGGATTCAGCGCAATCGCCTGGCGCAGGTCATCCAGCGCGTCGTCCAGCGACTGATCCGGCAGGCCGTGCATCAGGTCGAGGTTAAAGCTGCGCAGACCTAACCCGCTGGCGAGGTTCGCCGCGCGACAGGCTTCCTGTGGACCGTGAATGCGTCCCAGACGCTTCAGTTTCGGTTCACTAAAGCTCTGCACACCGATGGAGATTCGGTTCACCCCGGCATGCTGATAATCGACAAAGCGATCGGCTTCGACCGTACCCGGATTCGCTTCCATCGTAATTTCCGCATCCGCTGCCAGATTCAGGCGCGCACGCACGCCATCCAGCAGCGTTTGCATCGCCGGGCCAGAAAGCAGGCTCGGCGTACCGCCACCGATAAAAATGGTCTTTACTTCACGGTCCTGCGCATACGCAACGTCCGTGTCGAGATCGTTCAGCAGATGCCGGACGTAATCATCGTGCGGGACTTCACCTTTTAACGCATGCGAATTGAAATCACAGTACGGGCATTTTTGCACGCACCACGGGATGTGAATGTAGAGACTCAGCGGTGGCAACTTAACCATTACGTAAGGCTTCCAGCAGCAGTTTCAGCGCCTGCCCACGGTGGGAGATCGCGCTTTTCTCTTCGCGCGTCAGTTCGGCGGCGGTTTTGCCTTCTGAAGGCACGAAGAAGACAGGGTCATAGCCAAAGCCGCCGTTGCCTGCTGCCGTATGGGCGATCGTGCCCGGCCAACTGCCGTGGCACACCAGCGGCGTGGGATCGTCTGCATGACGCAGATAGACCAGCACGCAGTGAAAACGTGCCTGACGGCGATCGTCCGGTACATCTTTCAGGGTCAGCAACAGCTTTTCCAGGTTCTGTTGGTCGGTTGCGTCTTCACCGGCATAGCGTGCGGAGTAAATGCCTGGCGCGCCGTCCAGCGCGTCAACGGCCAGACCTGAGTCGTCGGCAATTGCCGGCAACCCGGTTATCTGCGCGGCGTGACGCGCTTTCAGGATCGCATTTTCAATAAAGGTCAGCCCGGTCTCTTCGGCAGAATCAACGCCAAGATCGGTTTGCGCCACTACATCGAGCCCGAAATCGCTGAGCAGCGACGCGAGCTCACGCACTTTACCGGCATTGCCGGTTGCGAGGACAACTTTTTGCATAGGATACCTAATCAGTTAACGCCGCGACTTCTGGCGGGATCTGTTGCGGATGAATGATTTTAACCTGTTTGTGGCGGCCAAGTTCGCCCTTTTCAATGACAACCTGGCTCTTTGCCACGCGGAACTGCTTGCCGAGAAACTTCACCAGATGACTGTTTGCCTGGCCGTCCACCGGCGGGGCGGTAATGGCGACTTTCAGTTCGTCGCCATGTAAACCAACAATGCTGTCGCGGCTGGCTTTCGGCTGAATATAGAGCCGTAAGACCAGTCCATCATCACAGCGTGTCACCGCACTCATAGCGCCATCCACAGCCCCGGCAGCAACATGTTACCGGTTGCCTGCAGAACCTCACCAATCCCCATGTTGATGACATACAACAGCAGGACGAGAACCATTGGCGAGAAATCGATGCCGCCCATCCCCGGGAGAATACGACGAATCGGGCGCAGCAGCGGATCGGCCAGTTGAATCAGCACATACTCAATTGGGCTACGACCCTGGCTTACCCAGCTCATAATGGCCATCACCAGCAGCACCCAGAAGATCAGCAGGCCAATGGTTTTGAGCACGATCAGCACGGCGGCGATCCAGACGATCGGCAGGAAGGTCACCACTTTAAACAGCACTATCGCTTTGATAAAGCTGAGGATAAACGCAACCAACAGCGATGCGCTGTCGACCGGTCCCATCGGGGGAATAATACGGCGCAGCGGCCCAATAATCGGTTGCGTCACTTTCACCACAAACTGGGAGAAAGGATTGTAAAAGTCACAGCGAGCCCATTGCATCCACACGCGCAATAACAGCACCATGGTGTACAGCTCAATTACCGTTGAGAGCAAGAAGGTCAACGTATTCATGGCGTTCCTCAGATTTCCTTAATTTTTTGTGTAATCACGTGCACCAAAAATGGCGGTGCCGATACGTACCATCGTGCTACCTGCCGCAATGGCGGCTTCCATATCGTCCGACATACCCAGCGACAGGGTATCGACGTCAGGATAGCGCGTTTTCAGCCCGGCAAATGCTACAGCCATTTGGCGGGCAACTTCAAACTGCCTTACATAATCTGACTCTGGGGCGGGGATCGCCATCAGACCACGCAGACGAAGGTGAGGTAATTCGGCGACCTCTGCGGCAAGTGCATCCAGTTCCTCCAGCGGAATGCCAGACTTACTGTTCTCATCGCTGATGTTGATTTGAATCAGCACGTTCAGCGGTGCCAGTTCTGCCGGACGCTGTTCGCTCAGGCGGGTAGCAATGCGCAGGCGATCGAGGGTATGACACCAGTCAAAATGCTCAGCCACCAGACGGCTTTTGTTGGACTGTAACGGGCCAATAAAGTGCCATTGCAGGCCTGTGATTCCTTTCTCGCGAAAGTGGCGAATTTTCTCTACCCCTTCCTGCACGTAATTCTCACCAAAGGCCTGCTGACCAGCAGCGATGGCTTCTTCGATGGCGCTCGCAGGTTTGGTTTTGCTCACTGCAAGTAACGTAACTTCCTCTGAAGCACGCCCGCAACGCAATGCGGCGGCTGAGATTTTGTCCCGGACCTGTGCCAGGTTATGCGCGATATCGTTCATTTTCCGAGGATCTGTGTATGAATATGGAAGAAATTGTGGCCCTTAGTGTAAAGCATAACGTCTCGGATCTACACCTAAGCAATGCGTGGCCTGCGCGTTGGCGAAAACGAGGGCACATGGAACGCGCGCCCTTCACCGCAGCCGACATTACCGGACTGCTGACGGACTGGCTGGATGAAGGGCAACAGGCGATGTTACAGCAAAATGGGCAACTGGATTTCGCCGTTTCGCTTGCGGGAAACCTGCGGTTGCGGGCCAGCGCATTTCAGCAGCAGCAGGGGACGTCGCTGGCGCTGCGACTGCTGCCGACACAGTGCCCGACGCTGGAAATGCTGGAGACCCCCTCCGTGCTGCCTGAACTGCTCAGCAGCGAGAACGGCTTAATTCTGGTGACGGGGGCAACGGGCAGCGGGAAATCGACCACCCTGGCGGCGATGGTGGCGTGGTTGAATCAGCATGTCGATGGGCACATTCTGACGCTGGAAGACCCCATCGAGTATGTCTACACCAGCCAGCGCTGTCTGATTCAACAGCGTGAGGTGGGATTACATTGCGCCTCGTTTGCCGCGGGGTTGCGTGCGGCGCTGCGTGAAGATCCGGACGTTATCCTGCTGGGGGAGTTACGCGACAGCGAAACCATCCGTCTGGCGCTGACGGCGGCGGAAACGGGGCATCTGGTACTGGCGACACTGCATACGCGTGGCGCCGCGCAGGCGATCGAGCGGTTGATCGACTCTTTCCCGGCGCAGGAAAAAGAGCCGGTACGCAGCCAACTGGCAGGCAGCCTGCGCGCCGTACTGTCGCAAAAACTGGAGTCCGACAAGCAGGAGGGACGCGTTGCGCTATTTGAACTGCTGATTAACACCCCGGCGGCGGGGAATTTGATTCGGGAAGGGAAGTCCCACCAGTTGCCCCACGTCATTCAGACCGGGCAGCAGGTGGGGATGATGACCTTTGCTCAGAGCCTGCAACAGCGACAGGCGCAGGGAAGGCTTTGAGAAACGCGTGGTTTCAGTAGCCCTGCTCGAAGTAACTTTCGAGAATGATGACGGCGGAGGCGGAGTCGATCTTCCCTTTGTTCAACGCGCGATAGCCGCCCTGCTCGAACAGGCCGGAGCGCGCTTCCACGGTGCTGAGTCGTTCATCGTGCAAGGTGACCGTGACGCCGAAACGTCCGTGAATGCGGTTGGCGAATTTACGTGCGCGGGCGGTGAGCGGTTGCTCGGTGCCGTCCATATTCAGTGGCAGACCAACGATGATTTCATCCGGTTGCCACTCTTTGAGCAGCCGTTCGATCAGGTTCCAGTCCGGCGTACCGTCCTGCGCTTTAATCGCGGGCAGCGCGCGCGCCGTGCCGGTTACCCGCTGACCAATCGCCACGCCGATACTTTTAGTGCCAAAATCAAAGGCCAGTAATGTTTCGCTCATCAGGCATGCCCTGCTACGCCAGGCATCGTCAGGATGTCGATGCCAATCAGCCGGGCAGCGTCACGCCAGCGATCGGCAATCGGTGTTTTGAACAGGATATTGAGATCGGCAGGGGCGGTCAGCCAGGCGTTATCCAGCAGTTCTTGTTCAAGCTGGCCTTTCTCCCAGGAGGAGTAGCCGAGCGCGACCAGCACGTCGGCAGGCTGTTCGCCCGTGCCTAAGGTTTCGAGCACGTCGCGTGATGTGGTGATCACGGTGTTATCCGAGATGCGAATACTGGAGGCAAAGCGCGACGGCGGCGTGTGCAGGATAAACCCGCGATCTTCCGCTAACGGGCCGCCAAGCATCACTGCTTTATCCAGACGGATCGCCGGATCGCGCGGTTCCGGCGCGATTTTCAGTTTTTCCAGAATCCCTTCAATCTGGAGATTTTCCAGAGGCTTATTCACAATAATCCCCATTGCGCCATCTTCGTTATGTTCGCAAATGTACACTACTGAACGGCGGAAAATCGGATCCTGGAGAGCAGGCATGGCAATAAGAAAGTGATGCTGTAAATTCATTGTCAGAGGTTCTGTTTCCTGGTTCAAAAAAGCAACAGGGGTCAGTATGTGGGTAAAGCACACGGATGTCACTACCGTAGGCCGGATAAGACGTTCGCGTCGTCATCCGGCATCAATGTTTTAATGCCTGATGGCGCTGCGCTTATCAGGCCAACAACGGCATGCTGGATGTTGTCATCCAGCAAACGACTTATTCCTGCAAACGTGCTTCGATAGCGTCCATCAGCATCCCGGTGATGGAGACAGGGAATTCGGCTTCAATCTCGCGGATACAGGTCGGGCTGGTGACGTTAATCTCGGTCAGACGATCGCCAATGATGTCCAGACCGACAAAAATCAGCCCTTTGGCTTTCAGCGTTGGCCCGATACGGCGCGCGATTTCCCAGTCGCTGTCGGTTAACGGACGCGGTTCGCCACGGCCGCCAGCGGCCAGGTTGCCACGGGTTTCGCCACCCTGCGGAATACGCGCCAGGCAGTACGGAACCGGTTCGCCATCAACGACCAGCACGCGCTTGTCGCCATCTTTAATCGCCGGCAGATAGTTCTGCGCCATACAGTAGCGGGTGCCATGCTCGGTCAGGGTTTCCGTAATCACGCCGAGGTTCGGATCGCCTTCTTTAACGCGGAAGATCGACGCGCCGCCCATACCGTCCAGCGGCTTGAGAATAATATCATTGTGCTTTTGCCAGAACGCCTTCAACTGCGCTTTGTTGCGGGTGACCAGCGTTTCCGGCGTCAGGTCAGAGAACCAGGCGGTGAACAGTTTTTCGTTACAGTCGCGCAGGCTCTGTGGCTTGTTGACGATAAGCGTACCTTTTTCTTCCGCGCGTTCCAGAATATAGGTGGCGTAGATAAACTCGGTATCAAACGGCGGATCTTTACGCATCAGAATGACGTCGAGAGCGTCCAGCGGCAGATCCTGCTCGCCGGTAAACTCATACCATTTGTCGTAGTTCTGCTCAACGCTCAGAGTACGCGTGCGGGCGCGGGCTTCACCGTTAATCAGATAAAGATCGGCCATCTCCATATAATGAAGTTCGTAACCACGACGTTGCGCTTCCAGCAGCATAGCGAAGCTGGAATCTTTCTTGATATTGATGCTTGCGATGGGGTCCATCACGATGCCGAGCTTGATCATTATTCTTCTCCGTTAGCCCAGATCGCCAAATCGCACCTGAAGCGCGGTAATGGCGGTGAGCGCAGTTGTCTCAGTACGCAGAACGCGAGGTCCTAACAGGATATCAGTAAACTGATAGCGTGCGGTCATGGCAATTTCCTCTGCCGATAGTCCGCCTTCCGGGCCAATCAACAGACGGATACGCTCAACCGGCAGCGGCAATGTGTTAATGCTGTCGCTGGCGCGAGGATGAAGGTTCAGCTTCAGCCCTTCGTCCTGTTCCGCGCACCAGGCTTCCAGATCCATGGCCGGACGAATTTCCGGTACCCGGTTGCGGCCACACTGTTCGCAGGCGGCAATGGCGATTTTCTGCCACTGCTGGAGCTTCTTGTTCAGACGTTCACTGTCCAGTTTAACGCCGCAGCGTTCAGAAAAAAGTGGCGTAATGAGGCTTACACCCAGTTCGATCGATTTCTGGATAGTGAACTCCATCTTCTCGCCGCGCGACATGACCTGACCAAGATGGATATGCAGCGGTGATTCACGATCGTCAATCTCGCTACTCAACACGTTCACGTCCACGCTTTTCTTGCTGGCGTGGGTGATTTCGGCAGCAAAAACCTGATTGCTGCCATCAAACAGTTGCAGTTCCTGACCCGGTCCCATCCGCAGGACGCGTCCGATATGGTTAGCGGCATCTTCGCACAGGGAAATCTGGCTGCCAGCGGTGATGGGCTCAGGGTGATAAATGCGGGGAATGCGCATAGTTAAAAATCCGCGTCATCTCCCCACGCAGGCTCGCCGCGCGGGGTAAGGGGTTAATCAATCATCCCGCTAGTGTAGGTTAGCTCTTTTGCGCCTGGCAAGCGCGTTGCACGTAAGGGTTGTGGTTTCCCTGAATCTTCGCTATTCGGTCGTCGCGCTCACATTCCCAGTCGGTGACCGGGTACATCTTGTTCCAGGCGTTGAAAAGCTGGGTTTGCTGGCGGGAAAGTGTCAGGTTGTACTGGTCGCGCATATAAAAATAGGTTCGCGCAATCGCGCCGCGCGCGCGGGCTGGCGGCTCGGCGATCTTTTCTTTGAAATCGACCTTCATGGCGCACTGCCCGTACTGACCTTCGCCGCCGTTCCACTGGCTGTACATGAAGTTACCGCGATCGCCATTCACCTCACCCACGGCGGGTTGTAGGTTGTGCATGTCGCTTTCCATTTTGCGATAAACCGGATCTTTGGCGCAGTTTTTTCGTCCCCCGTCCTGCCAGCACTGGCGCTGATGGCCAAACTGCCATGCCGGAACCACGTGTTCCCATTCGATTCGGCTGGCGCGATTCTCGTTCTTTCGCACTTTATAGCCGCAGGAGTCGAGATCGACGACCCCCTTTTTTCCCTGCCAGTTGATTTTGCATCCGCAATAGAAGTCGCCAGGGACATCGGCGTTGACCTTGACGCCTGCGGTCTTTGCCTGTGAAAAACTGTTAATGCCAGCGGCCAACGTCTGGCCTGAAAGGGCTACCGTAAAAAGGGTGGTAGCCAAAGAAAGATGACGGTACATCATGAACTCCGTATCAAAACGAGCCCGCAACGTAACGAAAGTTGATGTGTGATGCAATCAGCCAGATCAGGAAAGTTCCTGATAGTTCTGGTTATTTAAGCGGCACCAACGGTTCGCCGCAGTGAACGCAGCGGTAGGTGGCTTCGCCGCGCACGACGCGATTGTGACGACGGATGGTCAACTGATGTTCCTGACACTGGCAGCGGTAAGGGAAGGTATTGCGGCGTACCGATTCGAGTTCGAACTGGTGCGTGCGGCGTGCGGGGACGCCGAGCACGCTTTCCATCATCCACTTCCACTCTTTACCGTGCGGCGCAACCCGGCCAAACCGTTTCCACACCAGTAAATGCGCCAGTTCGTGCGGCACCACTTCGTTGATAAACGCTTCGACGTTTTCCATCAATAGCACCGGATTGAGGCGAATTTCGTAACTCTCCAGCCAGGCGGTGCCGGCAGAGGTGCCACGTTGCTGATACACCAGCTTTGGTTCGGGATAACTGCGGCCAAGCTTCAGGTTAGCCTGAGCGAGATTTTCCCGCAGGCTGCGCATAACGGCTTGCTGGACGGCGATAGGGAGACGGGCGGTTTTCATAACGGCAGAGAATAGTGCGACAGAGACGGGACTGCAAGAGGAAGGCGTCCTCCCGCGGGGGAGGACGCAAAAGGCGGATTAATCGTGCGCGCCGATTTCACGCAGCTTACGACCTTTCATCAGGTTACGTTCGATGTGTTCCAGCGAGACGTGTTTGGTTTCCGGAACCAGCCACAGCGTCAGCAGGATAAACAGTACATTCAGACCCGCGTAAACCCAGAAGGTATTCGCGTTACCGAGGTTTTGCAGCATGGTCAGGAACGTCGCGCCGACAATCATGTTGGCAATCCAGTTGGTGGCGGTCGAGCAGGTGATACCGAAGTCGCGGCCTTTCAGCGGCTGGATTTCAGAACACAGCACCCAAATCAGCGGACCGGCGCTCATGGCGAAACCAATGATGAACATCAGCAACATCGCGATAGCGAAGTACTGCGCGGACGGCGAGTGGATGCCGACATGCATCATCGTCCCGAGGATCCCCATTCCGGCCGCCATCACCAGGAAGCCCAGCGTCAGCGTCGGTTTACGACCCCAGCGGTCAACCAGGCCAATCGCGATAAAGGTGGCCAGCACGTTGGTCAGACCGACAATCACGGTGCCCCACATCTGCTCGGACGTGTTGGTGTAACCCGCCATTTCAAAGATTTTTGGCGCGTAATACATGATGACGTTCATCCCGGTGAACTGCTGCATTACCTGCAACAGCACGCCAAGAAACACCGCGCGGCGGAAGTTGCTGTTCTCTTTGAACAGCGCCCAACCGCTTTGTTTCACCTGCAAACTTTCGCGGATCTCATCTAACTCGCGTTTGGCTTCCGCGCTGGTATCACGCAGACGCAGCAGCACGCGTTCGGCATCGACAAAGCGACGTTTCGCGGCAAACCAGCGCGGGCTGTCCGGCAGGAAGAAGACGCCGATCAGCAGCAGAATTGCCGGGATGATAATCACGCCCAGCATCCAGCGCCATGCGCCGCTGTAGCTGAAGGCGGTATCCGACAGATAGGCGCCGAGGATCCCGATAGTGATCATCAACTGGTACATGGAGATCATGCTGCCGCGGATTTTTTCCGGTGCGATCTCAGACAGGTACAGCGGGGCGGTGTAGGAGGCCACGCCGACGGCCAGCCCCAGCAGTACGCGGGAGAGGATCAGCACTTCAACATTCGGCGCCGCAGCGGAGAACAGGGACCCGGCGACAAACAGAATCGCACCGATCATCAGGCTTTTCTTGCGCCCGAGCCTGAAGGAGAGCCAGCCGCTGCCGACGGCACCGACCGCTGCGCCGAACATCATGGAGCTAACGACCCACTCCTGGGTGTGGGCAGAGATCTGGAATTCATCCGTGATAAACGGTAATGCGCCAGCGATAACGCCGATATCCAGGCCAAAAAGTAATCCTGCCAGGGCTGCAAGAAAGCAGACAAAAAAAGTCATCGCCTTATTGGAACGCCCCTGTTTTTTATTGTCAGGCATTATGCCCTCCGGTTGGGTTATCAGTTTTGTTGATAATTAGGGTAGGTGAGTACGACGTAAAAATATGTGACATATCTCACGTTGGTGTAATCGGTTACACTGAGTGTGGACTGTCAGTTTTATTAAGACTCTGAAAATATAGTGTTAATTCTGTTGATGTGCATCCCGTTTGGCGAAGTTTCAGACTTAACTGAAATAAAATGTAACAACAGATGAATGCAGAACATGCAAAGGGATTAATCTGAAGGCGAGGCTTTTCGAGGTTGGTGTAAGCGGTTTCATTTGGCGGGTTTTGCCGGATGGCGCTGCGCTTATCCGGCCTACGGATCAATGGGACTACGGTTTTGTCGTTTTTTGCCGGGTGGCGGCTGCGCC
>NZ_JAOWIC010000039.1:0-105362 GCF_030332305.1 Citrobacter sp. Ct235 | reverse complement strand
GCCGCCACCCGACAGATGCCTCGCGCAGAAATGCAAAAGGCCAGCGCGAAGCTGGCCTTAAGTCACGGATGTCGGTCGCTTATTTCAGACCGGCAGCCTCGCGCAGTACCTGCGCTTTGTCGGTTTTTTCCCACGGGAAATGTTCGCGACCAAAGTGACCGTAAGCAGCAGTCTCTTTGTAGATCGGGTGCAGCAGATCCAGCATCTGAATCAGACCGTACGGACGCAGGTCGAAGAACTCGCGAACCAGCAGCGTCAGTTGCTCAGTAGGCACTTTCTCGGTACCGAAGGTTTCCACCATGATGGAAGTCGGTTCAGCCACGCCGATCGCGTAGGAAACCTGAATTTCACAACGGTCAGCCAGGCCTGCGGCAACGATGTTTTTCGCGACATAACGCCCGGCGTAAGCCGCAGAACGGTCAACTTTCGACGGATCTTTACCGGAGAATGCGCCGCCACCGTGACGCGCCATGCCGCCGTAGGTATCAACGATAATCTTACGACCGGTCAGACCGCAGTCACCCATTGGGCCGCCGATAACAAAACGGCCGGTTGGGTTGATGAAGAATTTGGTGGCAGAGTTCAGCCATTCGGTCGGCAGAACTGGCTTGATGATTTCTTCCATTACCGCTTCTTTCAGCGACGCCTGATCGATATCTTCCGCATGCTGGGTGGAGAGCACGACGGCATCGATGCCGACAATTTTGCCGTCGTCGTACTGGAAGGTAACCTGGCTTTTCGCATCCGGGCGCAGCCACGGCAGAGTACCGTTCTTACGTACTTCAGCCTGACGCTGCACCAGACGGTGCGCGTAGGTGATCGGCGCAGGCATCAGCACGTCGGTTTCGTTGGTGGCATAGCCAAACATCAGGCCCTGGTCGCCCGCACCCTGTTCCAGCGGATCGGCACGGTCAACGCCCTGGTTGATATCCGGGGACTGCTTACCAATGGCGCTCAGGACGGCACACGAGTTGGCATCAAAGCCCATGTCGGAATGCACATAGCCAATTTCGCGCACGGTGTTACGCGTGATCTCTTCGATATCGACCCATGCGCTGGTGGTGATTTCACCGCCGACTAAAACCATGCCGGTTTTCACGTAGGTTTCACATGCGACGCGCGCTTTCGGATCCTGTTCCAGGATAGCATCCAGCACAGCATCAGAGATTTGGTCAGCGATTTTGTCAGGATGCCCTTCTGATACGGACTCGGACGTAAAAAGGTGTTTTGCCATTTTTTGTTTCACCTAAGGAGAATTTGGTTAGCTCAAACTGTTGTGCGGAAAAGCCAAAGCAGAAGATTCTACCAAGGCCTGCAGGTTAGTGACACTGGCAGTCTGAGTGTTAATCAGTATGGATGGATTAACATCTGGATGGCTATTTTAGGTCACTTCTTCACCCGATTTCCACTATTTTTTGAATCAGGTCTCACTGTGTTGAAAACCCTGGTGGAAATTTTTACAGATACTGCTGGCAATGTGCGCATTTATGTTTTGCTTTTTTACCGTGTTGTCGGTATAAAACGCGGCGCGCGGCTCATATCCGTCATACTTCAAGTTGCATGTGCGTTGGCTTCCTCGTTCGCCCCAGTCACTTACTCATGTAAGCTCCCGGGGACTCACTGCGTTGTCGCCTTCCTGCAACTCGAATTATTTTGGATAGACAAAAAGCACACGACGTTTTCTTCGTGTCGCCACTTCCAGCCGGGTTAAAACGTAGCTTTGGCTTGTGGGTTCGTTCCTGATGGAGCGGCCGTGGAGGTGATAAGAGATAATGAACCGTTGTATTCTGCTGAATCTGTTGCACCGTTCTGGTGTGCGTATGTCTCCCGCAATCTGCATCTCTGCTTTGCATACCTGCCGATGTTATACCCATCTCGGCGCTTCTCAGGACTCCAGAGCCGGTAACTGGCGCTAAGGACTGAACAAGGGCGCTCTTGTGTAAACAAGAGTTTTCTCGTGGTTTCGCCGAACCGTCATACGTAAGTTCGGTTACGTGTTTTACAATGATATGAAAAAGAAACCGGTCGCGCAGGCGGACTGCCAGCACTTTCTGCTGGGAAATCCGACTGTTTATGGGTTGTTATCGCCTCTTCGGATTGCGATAGTAGTCAACTGTTTTACACTTGTTACTAAAATTTGAGGTTCGCTATGTCTGACGACATGTCTTTGGGTTCGCCTTCGTCAGCAGGCGAACAGGGTGTACTACGCTCCATGCAGGAGGTTGCAATGAGCTCCCAGGAAGCCAGCAAGATGCTGCGTACTTACAATATTGCCTGGTGGGGCAATAACTACTATGACGTCAATGAGTTGGGTCACATTAGCGTGTGCCCGGACCCGGACGTACCGCACGCGCGCGTCGATCTCGCTAAGCTGGTGAAAGCGCGCGAAGCGCAGGGGCAACGCCTGCCAGCGCTGTTCTGCTTCCCGCAGATCCTGCAACACCGCCTGCGCTCTATTAACGCCGCGTTCAAACGCGCGCGTGAGTCGTACGGCTATAACGGTGACTATTTTCTGGTCTACCCGATCAAGGTTAACCAGCATCGTCGTGTGATCGAATCTCTCATCCACTCTGGCGAACCGCTGGGGCTGGAAGCCGGCTCTAAAGCTGAACTGATGGCGGTTCTGGCGCATGCCGGGATGACCCGTTCCGTGATCGTGTGTAACGGCTATAAAGACCGTGAATACATTCGTCTGGCGCTGATCGGCGAGAAGATGGGCCACAAGGTCTATCTGGTCATCGAAAAGATGTCTGAAATTGCGATTGTGCTGGATGAAGCCGAACGTCTGAACGTTATTCCGCGTCTGGGCGTGCGTGCGCGTCTGGCATCGCAGGGCTCCGGCAAATGGCAGTCCTCCGGCGGCGAAAAATCCAAATTCGGTCTGGCGGCAACGCAGGTACTACAACTGGTGGAAACCCTGCGCGAAGCCGGGCGTCTCGATAGCCTGCAACTGCTGCATTTCCACCTCGGTTCGCAGATGGCGAATATCCGCGACATCGCTACCGGCGTGCGTGAGTCCGCCCGTTTCTATGTTGAGCTGCACAAGCTGGGCGTCGATATTCAGTGTTTCGACGTCGGTGGCGGTCTGGGCGTGGACTACGAAGGGACCCGTTCACAGTCTGATTGCTCGGTGAACTACGGCCTGAATGAGTACGCCAACAACATTATCTGGGCGATTGGCGATGCCTGTGAGGAAAATGGCCTGCCGCATCCGACGGTAATCACTGAGTCTGGTCGTGCGGTTACCGCGCACCACACGGTGCTGGTGTCCAACATCATCGGCGTTGAACGTAACGAATATACCGTGCCTGTCGCCCCGGCTGACGATGCGCCGCGCGCGCTGCAAAGCATGTGGGAAACCTGGCAGGAGATGCACGAGCCGGGCACCCGTCGCTCGCTGCGTGAATGGCTGCACGACAGCCAGATGGATCTGCACGATATCCACATCGGCTACTCTTCCGGCACCTTCAGCCTGCAGGAGCGTGCGTGGGCGGAACAGCTTTACTTAAGCATGTGCCACGAAGTCCAGAAACAACTGGATCCGCAAAACCGCGCGCACCGTCCGATCATCGACGAACTGCAGGAGCGTATGGCGGACAAAATGTACGTCAACTTCTCGCTGTTCCAGTCGATGCCGGATGCGTGGGGTATCGATCAACTGTTCCCGGTCTTGCCGCTGGAAGGACTGGATCAGGTGCCTGAACGCCGTGCGGTGCTACTGGACATCACCTGTGATTCCGATGGCGCCATCGATCACTACATCGACGGTGACGGTATTGCGACAACCATGCCGATGCCGGAGTACGATCCGGATAATCCGCCGATGCTCGGTTTCTTCATGGTCGGTGCGTATCAGGAAATCCTCGGTAATATGCACAACCTGTTCGGTGATACCGAAGCGGTTGACGTGTTTGTCTTCCCGGACGGCAGCGTGGAAGTTGAGCTGTCGGATGAAGGGGATACCGTGGCGGACATGCTGCAATACGTGCAGTTGGATCCGAAAACGCTGCTGACGCATTTCCGCGATCAGGTGAAACAAACCGATCTGGATGACGCGTTACAGCAGCAGTTCCTCGAAGAGTTCGAGGCAGGTCTGTACGGCTACACGTATCTCGAAGACGAATAATGGCTGATGCCCGGGTGACTTGAACCTGGGCAATTAAGCAGCGATAATTTAGCGAATTACTGTGTTTACGAATCAAACCCTTTCTCGTCGGGCCTAACGACGCGGGAGGGTTTTTTTATATCGACGAATATGAGGTTTTTGCCATGAGCACCTTAGGTCATCAGTACGATAACTCCCTGGTTTCTAACGCCTTTGGCTTCCTGCGTCTGCCGCTGAATTTCCAGCCGTATGACAGCGATGCTGACTGGGTGATCACTGGCGTGCCGTTTGACATGGCAACGTCCGGCCGCGCAGGTGGACGTCACGGCCCCGCGGCAATCCGTCAGGTGTCAACGAATCTGGCCTGGGAACACAACCGCTTCCCGTGGAACTTCGACATGCGTGAGCGTCTGAACGTTGTGGACTGCGGCGATCTGGTTTACGCCTTTGGCGACGCGCGTGAAATGAGCGAAAAACTGCAGGCACATGCAGAGAAACTGCTGGCCGCCGGTAAACGTATGCTCTCTTTTGGCGGTGACCACTTTGTGACGCTGCCGCTGTTGCGTGCGCACGCAAAACACTTTGGCAAAATGGCGCTGGTGCATTTCGATGCCCACACCGATACCTATGCGAACGGCTGTGAGTTTGACCACGGCACGATGTTCTACACCGCGCCGAACGAAGGTCTGATCGACCCGCATCACTCTGTGCAGATCGGTATTCGTACGGAATTTGACAAAGACAACGGCTTTACCGTGCTGGACGCCTGCCAGGTGAACGATCGCGGTGTTGATGACATCATCGCTCAGGTGAAGCAGATTGTTGGCGACATGCCGGTTTATCTGACCTTTGATATCGACTGTCTGGATCCGGCATTCGCGCCGGGGACCGGTACGCCGGTGATTGGCGGCCTGACCTCCGATCGCGCCATCAAGCTGGTCCGCGGTCTGAAAGATCTGAACATCGTGGGGATGGACGTGGTGGAAGTGGCTCCGGCTTACGACCAGTCCGAAATCACCGCCCTGGCGGCGGCAACGCTGGCACTGGAGATGCTGTATATTCAGGCGGCGAAGAAAGGCGAGTAACGGATTTCGGGCTATTTTACTCGCCATTTTGAACCCGGACAGTGCTCGCCATCCTCACGTACTACGTGTACGCTCCGGTGGCTGTGCGCTGTCCGGGCCCAAACTGGCTTCGCCAATAACGCCCGATAATCGGACTGAATTTGTTGTTCTGTAGGCCGGATAAGGCGTTTACGCCGCCATCCGGCACTGCTCAATGGTTACTTAATCCCGTCCGCTTTCATGCGATCGCGAATATGCTGCGCACGTTCTGCGGAGGCCGGGTGATCGTCAAACATGGAACTCTGACGACCTTCTTCCAGTTTCGCCAGTTTTTCGAAGCTGGTGGCAAGACCCGCCGGGTTGATACCGCGCTTGCGCAACAGATCGTACGAGTAGTCGTCTGCTTCCGACTCCTGACGCTGGGAGAACTGCGAGTTCACCAGTTTTTCCCCCAGATCGCCGAGCTGTGACTGCGACAGGCTGCCGACAATCCCGCCTGCAGAAGCCGCGGCGGCGCGAACGGCGTTGGTGCCCAGCGCTACCTGCATACCTTTCTTCACGTGTCCGAGCGCAACGTGCCCCATTTCATGGCCAATCACCGCTTCGACTTCGTTATCCGTCATCATGTCCATCAGGCCGCTATACACGCGAATACAGCCATTCGCCATCGCGAAGGCGTTCACGTCTTTCGCCATGTAGACCTTATAGTTTACCGCTTGTCCATTGATGTTATCACCGAGCGCCGTGGCGATTTTACTCAGGCGCTTCGCGTACTCGCTGCCGGCAGGCGCGATGGTTGCTTTACCATCCATTTCCGTACAGGCCTGGTTGCTTAACGCGATAACCTGCGCGTCGCTCAGACTGTAGGCCTGAAAAGCCTCAGCCCCCGAAGAGAGCAGTCCGTTGGAGTTCATATTCTGGCAGCCGGTCAGCACCGTCGCCATGCCCATAACAAGCAGTAACGCGCGAATCTTCATGTTTTTTCTTCCACACGAAATGAGGATTGTTCTAAAAATGCGCTATTTGCAGATGAATTAGCGCTCACGCTAAGTATAAAGAAAAGAACAACAAGCGGGCGAGCAGATTGCGCAACATGCGAGTGTGATCCGGAGATTTCTGAAGCGGCAAAAGGATGCTCCATGTACATGACAGGCGGCTTGGGTTACATTGTTGGCACTTTTTTCCGGCGTAGCCCAAAACGCGCTGTCGTCAAGTCGTTGCGGGTATGGCCTTCATCATCCGATCTGGAGTCAAAATGTCCTCACGTAAAGAGCTTGCCAATGCTATTCGTGCGCTGAGCATGGACGCAGTACAGAAAGCCAAATCCGGTCACCCGGGTGCCCCGATGGGTATGGCTGACATTGCCGAAGTCCTGTGGCGTGATTTCCTGAACCACAATCCAGGCAACCCGTCCTGGGCCGATCGTGACCGCTTCGTTCTGTCCAACGGTCACGGCTCCATGTTGATTTACAGCCTGCTGCACCTCACCGGTTACGATCTGCCGATGTCTGAGCTGCAGAACTTCCGCCAGCTGCATTCCAAAACCCCGGGTCACCCGGAAGTGGGTTACACCGCCGGTGTGGAAACCACCACGGGTCCGCTGGGGCAGGGGATTGCTAACGCAGTCGGTATGGCTATCGCTGAAAAAACACTGGCGGCACAGTTCAACCGTCCGGGCCATGACATCGTTGACCACTACACCTATGCGTTCATGGGCGACGGCTGCATGATGGAAGGTATCTCTCACGAGGTATGTTCTCTGGCTGGTACGCTGAAACTGGGTAAACTGGTGGCGTTCTACGATGACAACGGTATCTCTATCGATGGTCACGTTGAAGGCTGGTTCACTGATGACACCGCGAAGCGTTTCGAAGCCTACGGCTGGCACGTCGTTCGTGGCGTTGATGGACACGATGCGGACGCTATCAAACGCGCGGTTGAAGAAGCTCGCGCCGTTACCGACAAACCGTCCCTGCTGATGTGCAAAACCATCATTGGTTTCGGTTCCCCGAACAAAGCCGGTACCCACGATTCCCACGGTGCGCCGCTGGGCGACGCAGAAATCGCACTGACCCGCGAACAGCTGGGCTGGAAATACGCGCCGTTCGAAATCCCGTCTGAAATCTATGCTCAGTGGGATGCGAAAGAAGCAGGCCAGGCGAAAGAATCCGCGTGGAACGAAAAATTCGCGGCCTATGCGAAAGCCTTCCCACAGGAAGCGGCTGAATTCACCCGTCGTATGAAAGGCGAAATGCCGTCTGATTTCGACGCGAAAGCGAACGAATTCATCGCTAAGCTGCAGGCCAACCCGGCGAAAATCGCCAGCCGTAAAGCCTCTCAGAATGCAATCGAAGCCTTCGGCCCGCTGCTTCCTGAGTTCCTCGGCGGCTCCGCTGACCTCGCGCCGTCTAACCTGACTATCTGGTCTGGTTCGAAGGCCATTAACGAAGATACCGCTGGTAACTACATCCATTACGGTGTCCGTGAATTCGGTATGACCGCGATTGCCAACGGTATCTCGCTGCACGGCGGTTTCCTGCCGTACACCTCCACCTTCCTGATGTTCGTGGAATATGCCCGTAACGCGGTGCGTATGGCTGCGCTGATGAAACAGCGTCAGGTGATGGTCTACACCCACGACTCCATCGGCCTGGGTGAAGATGGCCCGACTCACCAGCCGGTAGAGCAGGTAGCTTCACTGCGCGTAACGCCGAACATGAGCACGTGGCGTCCGTGTGACCAGGTGGAATCCGCGGTGGCGTGGAAGTACGGCGTTGAGCGTCAGGACGGTCCGACCGCGCTGATCCTCTCCCGTCAGAACCTGGCGCAGCAGGAACGTACTGCAGAGCAACTGGCAAACATCGCTCGCGGTGGCTACGTACTGAAAGATTGCGCAGGCCAGCCAGAGCTTATCTTCATCGCGACCGGTTCTGAAGTTGAACTGGCGGTTGCCGCATGGGACAAACTGACCGCCGAAGGCGTGAAAGCGCGCGTGGTCTCCATGCCGTCTACCGACGCGTTCGACAAGCAGGATGCCGCTTACCGTGAATCCGTTCTGCCGAAAGCGGTTACCGCTCGCGTAGCAGTGGAAGCCGGTATCGCTGACTACTGGTTCAAATACGTGGGCCTGAACGGCGCGATCGTTGGCATGACCACCTTCGGTGAATCTGCTCCGGCAGAGCTGCTGTTCGAAGAGTTTGGCTTCACCGTCGATAACGTTGTCGCGAAAGCAAAAGCACTGCTGTAATCATTACAACAGCCTCTAACGGGTCGCTTCGGCGGCCCGTTATCATCTCAAAAGCTAATTATTTTCTCTCAGGCAAGTGCTTATTGTAGATCTGATTCACAAAAATGATATTTAGTGTGATTGTATATTTGCAATGCACATCACGTAATTGCCCTTGCTATTTTAATTTTAATTTATAACGTTCTGTTTTCTAATGATTTGCATTATTGCCTCTTTTGTCTGCCCCTGTTTTTCCCTCGATTGATTTCGTTTTGCCGCACGCGTATTTTGTTTTTAGCGATAAGTTGTACCCTAAAAATAAAATAAGGATAATTTATGCGGTTGATTGACTATTTTCCTGACGCCTCTATCTCAATAAAATCGGCGGCAAAGAACTGGCAGGAAGCCATTGATTTTTCCATGTCATCGCTGTTGGCGAATCATTATGTCAATGCAAACTATATTCAGGCTATAAAAGATTCGACGATAAACAATGGTCCTTATTATATTCTGGCTCCCGGTGTGGCTATGCCTCATGCTCGCCCGGAATGTGGTGCGTTAAAAACAGGTATGTCATTAACGCTACTTAAACAAGAAGTACAGTTTGCCGAAGATGATGAACCCATAAAATTACTCATTGGGTTATCAGCGGCGAATGCCGATTCACATATCGGCGCTATCCAGGCGTTAAGCGAACTATTATGTGAAGAGGAAAATCTGGCAGCATTATTCGCTGCTAAATCAGAAAAACAGCTGGCGGATATTATCGCTCGCGCATAATCATTTTCTCCTCGACAGGATATTATCATGGAACACAAGTCTGCTCGTGCAAAGGTCCAGGCTTTTGGGGGATTTTTGACTGCAATGGTCATCCCTAATATCGGTGCTTTTATTGCCTGGGGTTTTATTACTGCATTATTTATTCCGACCGGGTGGATGCCCAATGAGCATTTCGCCAAAATAGTCGGCCCGATGATTACCTATTTGCTACCCGTGATGATTGGTTCCACCGGCGGACATCTGGTGGGCGGGAAGCGTGGGGCAGTGATGGGGGGAATCGGTACCATCGGCGTGATTATTGGCGCGGATATCCCGATGTTCCTCGGTTCAATGATCATGGGGCCGCTGGGTGGTCTGGTGATTAAATACATCGATCGCCTGCTGGACCAGCGTATTCCTGCGGGTTTTGAGATGGTGATTAATAACTTCTCTTTAGGCATTGCCGGGATGTTATTGTGCCTGCTGGGGTTTGAAGTCATTGGCCCGGCGGTACTCATTGCCAATAATTTTGTGAAAGAGTGTATTGAGTCACTGGTGCATGCCGGTTATCTGCCACTGCTCTCATTGATTAACGAACCCGCGAAAATTCTCTTTCTGAATAATGCGATCGACCAGGGCGTTTATTATCCGCTGGGAATGCAGCAGGCCTCGGAAACGGGAAAATCCATCTTCTTCATGGTGGCGTCGAACCCTGGCCCCGGTTTAGGTTTACTGCTGGCGTTTGCCTTCTTTGGTAAAGGGATGGCGAAGAAATCTGCACCTGGCGCCATGATTATCCATTTTCTCGGCGGTATCCACGAACTCTACTTCCCGTATGTGCTGATGAAGCCCCTGACCCTGATCGGCATGATTGCCGGGGGAATGAGCGGAACATGGGTCTTCAATCTGTTAGGTGGCGGCCTGGTGGCGGGTCCCAGTCCTGGATCGATTTTCGCTTACCTGGCATTGACGCCAAAAGGCGCTTTCCTTGCCACGATTGCGGGCGTCACGGCGGGAACGGTGGTGACCTTTGTCATTACTTCCTTCATTCTCAAAATGGAGAAAAATAGCGAAGTTGAAAGCAAAGATGCCTTCAGCGAGTCCGCTAATGCCGTCAAAGCCATGAAGCAGGAAGGCAACTTTTCATATCGCAATGTCAAACGTATCGCCTTTGTGTGTGATGCCGGCATGGGGTCCAGCGCGATGGGGGCAACGACGTTTCGTAAGCGTCTGGAAAAAGCCGGGTTGTCTATCGATGTCAAACATTACGCCATCGAAAATGTCCCTGATGATGCCGATATTATCGTGACGCACGCCAGCCTTGAGGGGCGCGTTAAGCGAGTCAGTAATAAGCCCTTAGTGTTGATAAAAAACTATATTGGCGACCCGCTCCTTGACGATTTATTTAATCACTTAACGTCGAATTAGCATTTCTGGTTCCTGGAGTAAATATGAAAACGAAAGTTGCTGCAATATATGGCAAACAGGATGTCCGTATCCGTGAGTTTGAATTACCTGAAATTACGGAAAATGAACTGTTAGTCAGCGTGATTTCTGACAGCGTATGTTTATCCACCTGGAAGGCCGCGACATTAGGCAGTGAACATAAGCGAGTTCCTGATGACCTGGAAAATCACCCGGTGATTACCGGTCACGAATGCGCCGGGATCATTGTTGAAGTAGGAAAAAACCTGACCGGGAAATATAAGAAAGGGCAGCGTTTTGTTTTACAACCCGCAATGGGATTGCCGAGCGGTTATTCTGCGGGATACAGCTACGAATATTTCGGTGGTAATGCCACGTATATGATTATTCCTGAGGTCGCGGTAAATCTGGGTTGCGTATTGCCGTACCACGGTTCTTATTTTGCGGCCGCGTCGCTGGCGGAACCGATGTGCTGCATTATTGGTGCCTATAAGGCGAATTATCATACAACGCCTTATGTTTATGAGCATCGAATGGGAATTAAGCCCGGTGGCAATATTGCTCTTTTAGCCTGCGCCGGGCCAATGGGGATTGGGGCGATTGATTATGCCATTAACGGTGGGCTCAAACCGTCGCGCGTGGTGGTCGTGGATATCGATGAAACGCGTCTGGAGCAGGCTAAAAAGCTGCTTCCGGTCGAACGGGCCGCGGGTAAGGGAATCGAACTCATTTATGTGAATTCGTCTGGTATGGCTGACCCTGCGACGCAACTGCGTGAACTAACGGGCGGAACCGGGTTTGATGACGTTTTTGTCTATGCCGCCGTGCCGGCCGTTGTGGAGATGGCTGACGATATTCTGGCAGAAGACGGTTGCCTGAACTTCTTCGCCGGTCCGACGGAGAGTCGCTTTAAAGTGCCCTTTAATTTTTACAACGTGCATTACAACAGTACACATGTGGTCGGAACCTCCGGCGGTTCTACTGATGATATGAAAGAGGCGATTGCACTGAGCGCAACGGGCCAGCTTCAGCCGTCGTTTATGGTGACCCATATTGGCGGTCTCGATGCGGTGCCAGATACCGTACTGAACTTGCCGGATATTCCGGGCGGCAAGAAGCTTATCTATAACGGTGTGACGATGCCGCTGACGGCCATTGCTGATTTCGCCGAGAAAGGCAAAACCGATCCGTTGTTCCGGGAACTGGCGCGGTTAGTGGCACAGACGCACGGTATCTGGAACGAGAAGGCGGAAAGATACCTGCTGGCGCAGTTTGGCGTGGATATTGGGGAGGCGGCAGCATGAAGTCTCTGGCATGGCCGCTATTTCGCATCACGGAGCAGGCAGCGCTGGCTGCCTGGCCGCAAACCGGCTGTGGTGATAAGAACAAAATCGATGGCCTGGCGGTTAGCGCGATGCGCTCGGCCCTGAATGATATTGCCATTCGCGGGCGCATTGTCATTGGCGAGGGCGAGATCGATAACGCCCCCATGTTGTGGATTGGCGAAGAGGTCGGCAGCGGCAGCGGACCGGAGGTTGATATCGCCGTCGATCCCATTGAAGGTACCCGAATGGTCGCGATGGGGCAGAGCAATGCGCTGGCGGTCATGGCGTTTGCGCCGCGGGGAAGTTTGTTACATGCCCCTGATATGTACATGAAAAAACTGGTTGTTAACCGACAGGCGAAAGGGGTGATTAATCTGGCGCGACCGCTAGCGGACAATCTGCGTCATGTGGCGAAAGCGCTGGGCAAACCCCTGGAGCGACTGCGCATGGCTACGCTTGATAAACCGCGACTTCAGCCAGCGATTGCCGACGCCACGCAGTTAGGGGTGAAAGTCTTTGCCCTGCCTGATGGTGATGTGGCGGCCAGCGTTCTGGCCTGTCTGCAGGATAATCCCTATGACCTGATGTATACCATTGGCGGTGCGCCAGAAGGCGTGATTTCTGCCTGCGCGGTGAAAGCGTTGGGGGGCGATATGCAGGCCGAGCTGATCGATTTTTGTGAAGCGAAAGGCGACAGCGCAGCGCATCGTCTGATTGCCGCCCAGGAGCGTCAGCGATGCGCGGAAATGGGCGTCGAGGTCAATCGGGTCTATACGCTTAATGAGCTGGTGGCGGGAAATAACGTCCTCTTTAGCGCGACCGGAGTGACCGGCGGCGATCTTGTGAATGGGATCCAGCAGGTCGCGAAAGGGGTGCGCACGCAAACTTTACTGATCGGTGGCGCGGATCGAACGTGTAATATAATAGACTCTCTGCATTCATGGTGATTTATCGAGAAACGAATGACGACGCTGACAGAAGACGATGTGCTGGAGCAACTGGATGCTCAACATGACTTACTTTCGTTTATGACGACGGCACATAACATTTTGCTACAGGGCATTAAGCGCTTTCTGCCGTCGCTATTTGTCGATAACGATGAAGAGATTGTGGAATATGCCGTAAAGCCGTTACTTGCCCAGAGTGGGCCGCTTGATGATATTGACGTTGCGCTACGCCTGATTTACGCGCTGGGAAAAATGGACAAATGGCTTTATGCCGACATTACGCATTTTTCCCAGTTTTATCAGTATGTCAGCGAACGGGATGAGAGCCCGCAATTTGCCGATGACATCACCTGGGATTTTATCAGCAACGTCAACAGTATCACCCGAAATACGACCTTATATAGCGCGCTGGAGTCGATGAAATTTGCCGACTTTGCGGCGTGGTCTGAGGTGCGTTTTACCGGAATGGTCAAGACGGCAATGACGCTGGCGGTGACGACAATTTTGAAGGAATTAACACCGTGAAAATCGGACTGATGGTCAACGGGTTGCGGGTTGAAGCCCATTATCATGATGATGAAATAGAGAACGTTCATAAACCGTTATTACGACGACTGGCAAACGTCCATTCCATGAATGCCAGACAACGCACGATTGTTTTTCTGAGTGCGCCGCCCGGTACCGGGAAATCCACACTGACCACGTTCTGGGAATCTCTCTCTCGTCAGGATCCCTCTCTGCCGGAGATCCAGACGCTGCCGATGGATGGTTTTCATCATTACAACGACTGGCTGAATGCCCACAACCTGCGTGCTTACAAAGGGGCACCTGAGACGTTTGACGTTGATAAACTGGCGCAGAATCTGCGCCAGATTAGAGAAGGCGAAGGGACCTGGCCACAGTATGACCGGCAAAAGCACGATCCGGTTGAAGACGCGATTGTGGTGAGCGCGCCGATTGTCATTGTGGAAGGCAACTGGCTGCTACGGGATGACGAAAGATGGCGGGCGCTGGCGGCGTTCTGCGATTTTTCTCTGTTCATTCGTGCGCCAGCGGAAGCCCTGCATGCACGGCTGGTAGGGCGCAAACTGGCTGGAGGATTATCGCCAGCCGATGCCGAAGCGTTTTATCTGCGTACGGATGGGCCGAATGTTCATCGGGTTCTGGAGAACAGTCGGTCAGCCGATCTTACTCTGGAGATGACGGCGTCAGGAGCGTATCGGATTGCGTGAGCGTTTTATGATGAAGTCGAACAACCCGCGAGAAGTGACGTTGGATAAAAGCAGCGTCATGGCTTATGGCGACAACGCAGGTTCCTCGTTCGCGGCAGACGGCAAGCCAGTTTTCAAACACGGCTTGCCAGTGGTGGTCGAAATCCCGGCTGGGTTCATCAAGTAGCAAAACGGTCGGAGCCATCGCTTCCAGACTGGCGACGGCAACCATGCGTCGTTGCGCGGTATGGAGATCCAGCGGATGCGCGTCGGCAACGTCCTGTAGATGGCACAGCCGTAACGCGGCCTGAGTGCGGCGGTTAATGTCGTCGGCTGGCAATTGCTGTAGCGTTAAACCAAAAGCCACTTCATCGGCAACGTTACTGTGAAAGATCTGATTTTCCGCTTCCTGAAACAGGACCCCAAAGTGTCGGGCGCGCTGACGGTTTTTGAGCTGCGCAAGGGGCGTTTGCTGAAAGATGACCTCGCCGGAACAGGGGGAAAGCAATCCGGCCATAATTCGCAGGAGTGTGGATTTCCCGGCGCCATTATCGCCCGTTAACGCCAGCCATTCCCCCTCTCTGAGTTCCAGCGAAATGTCACGCAAGCAGTCATCGGTTGCATTCGGCCAGCGATAAGTCATCTGATTTAACGTCAGCATAATGGTATTAGCGCTCCGTCACGCAGTTGCCATGCCCGTTGGCAGCGAGTAAGAAATGAGAAGTGATGACGTTCGAAAAGCACGATAAGAGAATGTTGCGCCAGCGCCCATTGTTGCAACCGCGCCAGTAGCATATCGGTGGCCTGCAATGTCAGGCGGCTGAACGCTTCATCCAGTATGAGTAATTTCGGCATCATCGCGAGCGCACTGGCAATCACTACGCGCTGAGTTTCTCCACCGGAGAGCGTCCCGGGATGGCGATGGCGCAGCGGCTCACACGCTGTCAGGGCCAGCGCATCATCAATCCGGCGCATAATCTCCGCCTCGTCCAGACAGAGATTTTCCGGGCCAAAAGCAACCTCTTCTTCAACGCTGAAAGTACAACCTGAAAGCTGCAGATAAGGCGATTGTTGCACCAACTGGATGGTGGAAGCCTGCTCCACCAGCGGCAATTTACCGACAGGATTACCCAGTAGCGTTCCTTTGCCCTGAATTTCGCCAGGCAGGAAGTCCGGATACCAGCCGGCCATAAGCTGTGCCAGCGTGCTTTTCCCGCTGCCGTTATCCCCTAATATTGCCACCATTCCGGGCGCTGAATGGTGGAACGTAAAGCATGACGGTGGGCGTGTGGCATGGACAGGAAGATAGCGAAACTGTTCTAGCGTAACCATATCCAGACTCCTGTCTCTGCCAGTATCAATACCAACATGCCGTAACGTGCCAGGCGCTGGAAGGTGCTGTCTTTCGGCGCCCACAGCGTCGTTCGCGTGCGATGCAGGCGAAATCCCCGCATATCCAGCGCCGCGCCGCGTACGGCCAAATCGTTGAGTGCATTATGGGTGAGGGGAACGATCAGGGCAGGCATTGCGCGTAAGCGCTGATGCCACGCTTCATCCAGCGGGACGCCGCGAGCCCGCTGCGCCTCATAAATAATCGCCAGTTGCCGTTTGAGTTGTTCAACGACCAGCAACGGACCGGCGAGCAGATAAGCGATGCCCGGAGGCAGACGTGATGCGAACAGCGCCCGAATAACGCGTTGAACCGGCACGTACTGCATCCAGAGTTGAGACGTCGAAACAATGGCCATAATGCGCAGCCACAGCGTAACGGCGTCTGCCCAGCGCTGCGGATCCCGGGGACGACCGCTGATCCATTCCGTCAGCCAGCCACCATGTACCAGCCACAGTCCCACCCCCAAAGAGCACATTAGCCAGGCTACGTATTTTGCCCGTCGCCGTGTCGACTTCCACACCAACAGACTGAGAAAGGTGGCTGCGCTGTATACCGGCAGAACGGTCTGCGCGGGAAGAAGCAAGGTGGAGCAGGCAGCCAGCGCCCACAATGTCAACGAGGTAAACGGGTGCATTTAACGCACGGCTGACATTGTTGGGAAGTGGCGTGTTGTACGTAACGGCAGCTGGCGCAAAAGGGTCCAGACGATAATAGCGGTCAGAATTTTATCGACTAAATTTGCGCCCAGTACGGTAATAGCAACAGACTCCACCAGATTCTGACCAACAGAGTGCATCCAGGCGACAAATAAATCGGCACCGCTGCCGGTTACGCCACCAAAGAGTGTGGTGCGTATTGGCACCGCGACCAGCGTGACGGCCAGGGTAATGACCACGCCGCTGACGACCACTTTTGGCAACGTGCGAAACCAACCGGCCCGCGCCAGCCACCCGGCGACGAGGCCGATGACCATCGCCACAGGCGCAAAGGCCGCGGCGATCGGGTCGGTTAACAGCCCCCAAAGTAAATTAGTCAGCAGGCCAGTCAACATGCCGATGACCGGGCCAAGCAGAACGGCGCTGATCAACGTGCCAATAGAGTCGAGAAAAATGGGGAGTTTAAGCATGCTAATAAGCTGACCGCCAACCATATTGATCGCGATGGCAATGACAATGAGCACTAAAGACTGGCTGGAAAACGGGCGACGCGCCATAAGTAACCTCTTATTGAGTCGTTAAAACACGGGGTGAGATATGCAGTTCGTCATAACCGGAAAGGGGGCATGGCTGACGGCTAAACGCCAGTCCTGTGAGTTCGCCAATCACCAGTTCAAGCGTTGTACGCACGGTACAACCTGGCATCATGTGCCCTCCAAGCATCGCGCCTTGCGGATCCGAGACGCTCAGATGCAGATGCTCGCCGGTCAACTCCAGCGTGCCATTCAGCGCAATGACCTCCCATGTTCCCGTCAGCCATGTGGTTGCTTCTTGTCCGGCATAGCGCAGAGCGACATTCGTCAGGCTGCCAGTGCACCCGGCGATCCAGCCGGCGCGCAGCGAGTGTTGCTGAATAAATTCATGAAGTTGGGAAAAGATTTCCTGGCCGGGTTGCAGGCGAAGGGCGTAAAAACGCGCTTCTGATGAAGGGGGAATCGGTGTGGTCATCATTTGCGGGTCTCCGAGACTCGGACGTAACGCCGATCATATAGACGCTGACGAATGTGCTCTCTGATATAAATCAGGATTTTCGACACGGCAACGAAAAGATCTTGCTACGCTTATTCGCGATTCTGGAATAAATTCCGCGACAGTGAGTCCTGAAATGTGATGTAGGTCAGATAACTGTCTTCTTCGACTGGACAATCATTCCTTTTATTCCCCGTTTCGCTTATTCTAGCTGAAGCGTTTCAGTCGATTAAATGTTCGACAAATAATCAATCAGTCGCAGTTTGCGACAGGTAAGGTTTCCCTGAACGATGCGCTGGATTACTCTGTCAGCCACATCTGATTCGGGATAGCCTTGCAGGAGATCTATGACCGTACGCGTAGCGATTAATGGCTTCGGTCGCATCGGACGTAATGTGGTTCGTGCTTTATATGAATCCGGACGTCGGGCGGAAATCACCGTGGTGGCAATCAATGAACTGGCGGATGCCTCTGGCATGGCGCATTTGTTGAAATATGACACCAGCCATGGGCGTTTTGCATGGGACGTTCGCCAGGAGCGCGAGCAGCTCATGGTGGGCGACGACGCGATTCGCATTCTGCATGAGTCCTCGCTTGAGGCGCTGCCCTGGCGCGAACTGGGCGTTGATATCGTGCTGGACTGTACGGGCGTCTACGGAAACCGTGAACACGGCGAGGCGCATATCGCCGCAGGCGCGAAGAAAGTGCTCTTTTCACATCCTGGCAGTAACGATCTCGACGCCACCGTGGTATTTGGCGTCAATCAGGATCAACTCCGCGCGGAACACCGCATCGTCTCCAATGCTTCCTGCACCACGAATTGTATCATTCCCATTATCAAATTATTGGATGATGCCTATGGCATCGAATCCGGTACGGTGACGACTATTCACTCCGCGATGCACGATCAGCAGGTTATTGATGCATACCATCCTGACCTGCGCCGTACGCGCGCGGCGAGTCAGTCGATCATTCCGGTGGATACCAAACTGGCGGCTGGCATCACCCGTATTTTCCCGCAGTTTAACGATCGTTTCGAAGCGATAGCGGTGCGGGTACCGACGATAAACGTCACGGCAATCGACTTAAGCGTGACGGTGATGAAGCCAGTAAAAGCTAATGAAGTCAACCAGTTGCTGCAAAAAGCGGCACAAGGTGCATTTCATGATATAGTTGACTATACGGAATTACCGTTGGTCTCAGTCGATTTTAATCATGACCCGCATAGCGCCATTGTTGATGGTACGCAAACGCGGGTCAGTGGCGCGCACCTTATTAAGACACTGGTCTGGTGTGACAATGAATGGGGCTTCGCTAACAGAATGCTCGACACCACGTTAGCGATGGCTGCAAAAGGTTTCAGGTAGGGCGCGAAGGCGCCTGCAAAACTTTATCAAGAATCAACGAGAGGATTCACCATGTCTGTAATCAAGATGACCGATTTGGATCTTGCTGGTAAACGTGTTTTTATCCGTGCGGATCTGAACGTACCAGTTAAAGAAGGGAAAGTGACCAGCGATGCGCGTATCCGTGCTTCTCTGCCGACCATTGAACTGGCCCTGAAACAGGGTGCTAAAGTCATGGTAACTTCCCACCTGGGTCGTCCTACCGAAGGCGAGTACAACGAAGAATTCTCTCTGCTGCCGGTTGTTAATTACCTGAAAGACAAACTGTCTAATCCGGTTCGCCTGGTAAAAGATTACCTCGACGGCGTTGAAGTGGCTGCCGGTGAACTGGTGGTTCTGGAAAACGTTCGCTTTAACAAAGGCGAGAAGAAAGACGACGAAGCGCTGTCCAAAAAATACGCTGCACTGTGCGACGTGTTCGTGATGGACGCCTTTGGTACGGCTCACCGTGCGCAGGCTTCTACTCACGGTATCGGCAAATTTGCTGACGTCGCGTGCGCCGGTCCACTGCTGGCAGCCGAACTTGACGCGCTGGGTAAAGCGCTGAAAGAACCGGCTCGTCCGATGGTTGCTATCGTAGGTGGTTCTAAAGTATCTACCAAGCTGACCGTTCTGGACTCCCTGTCTAAAATCGCTGACCAGCTGATCGTTGGCGGCGGCATTGCGAACACCTTCGTTGCCGCTCAGGGCCACAATGTGGGCAAATCCCTGTACGAAGCCGATCTGGTTGATGAAGCCAAACGTCTGCTGACCACTTGCGATATCCCGGTTCCGACTGACGTTCGCGTCGCGACCGAGTTCTCTGAAAGCGCTGCAGCCACGCTGAAATCCGTCAACGACGTAAAAGAAGACGAGCAGATCCTGGATATCGGCGACGCTTCTGCACACCAACTTGCTGAAATTCTGAAGAATGCAAAAACCATTCTGTGGAACGGTCCGGTAGGCGTGTTTGAATTCCCGAACTTCCGTAAAGGGACTGAAATCGTGGCTAACGCGATTGCAGACAGCGACGCATTCTCTATCGCAGGCGGCGGCGACACTCTGGCTGCTATCGACCTGTTCGGTATTGCTGACAAAATCTCCTACATCTCCACTGGCGGCGGCGCATTCCTCGAATTCGTGGAAGGTAAAGTTCTGCCTGCAGTAGCGATGCTCGAAGAGCGCGCTAAGAAGTAAGACATTCATGGGCAGGGAAACCTGCCCAATTTTCAGCGCGCTTTAGTAGCACGCACCCCTTTCCAAGGCCGAAGATACAGGACTCGTAACATGTCTAAAATTTTTGATTTCGTAAAACCTGGCGTTATCACCGGTGATGACGTACAGAAAGTTTTCCAGGTAGCAAAAGAAAACAACTTCGCTCTGCCAGCCGTTAACTGCGTGGGTACCGACTCTATCAACGCCGTTCTGGAAACCGCTGCAAAAGTTAAAGCGCCGGTCATCGTGCAGTTCTCTAACGGTGGCGCTGCGTTCATCGCGGGTAAAGGCGTGAAAACTGACGTTCCTCAGGGTGCGGCAATCCTGGGCGCTATCTCTGGTGCGCACCACGTACATCAGATGGCTGAGCACTACGGTGTTCCGGTTATCCTGCACACTGACCACTGCGCGAAGAAACTGCTGCCGTGGATCGACGGTCTGCTGGACGCGGGTGAAAAACACTTCGCGGCAACCGGTAAACCACTGTTCTCTTCTCACATGATCGACCTGTCTGAAGAGTCACTGGAAGAGAACATTGAAATCTGCTCCAAATACCTGGCGCGCATGTCCAAAATGGGCATGACCCTGGAAATCGAACTGGGTTGCACCGGTGGTGAAGAAGATGGTGTGGATAACAGCCACATGGACGCTTCTGCTCTGTACACCCAGCCGGAAGACGTTGATTACGCGTACACCGAGCTGAGCAAAATCAGCCCGCGTTTCACCATCGCGGCTTCCTTCGGTAACGTACACGGCGTTTACAAGCCGGGTAACGTGGTTCTGACCCCGACCATCCTGCGCGACTCTCAGGACTATGTTTCTAAGAAACACAACCTGCCGCACAACAGCCTGAACTTCGTCTTCCACGGTGGTTCCGGTTCTACCGCTCAGGAAATCAAAGACTCCGTAAGCTACGGCGTAGTGAAAATGAACATTGATACCGATACCCAATGGGCGACCTGGGAAGGTGTTCTGAACTACTACAAAGCGAACGAAGCGTATCTGCAGGGTCAGTTGGGCAACCCGAAAGGTGAAGATCAGCCGAACAAGAAATACTACGATCCGCGCGTATGGCTGCGTGCTGGTCAGGCAACGATGATCACCCGTCTGGAACAGGCTTTCAAAGAACTGAACGCGATCGACGTTCTGTAATGTCGTCAGCTGATTGTAAAAATGGCTTCCTTCGGGAAGCCTTTTTTTTGCTTTGTTGCCGGAGGATGTTGTAGGCCGGATAAGACGCTTGAGCGTCGCCATCCGGCAATGACAAACGGCAGGGCGTTTACTGTGTCACGCAGGTGCCTTTCTCGCCCATTAATATCTGCGGCGCATCTTTCAGGGCGCCAATAAACGCCGAACTTCCGGTTTGCTTAACAAACTGGATCACTGCCGCCGCCTTTGGACCCATCGCGCCGTCTGGTGCAGCAAACGGTGCCAGCTCTTCTGTCGTGACATGTCGCAATGCGCGCGCCTGCGGCGTTCCCCAGTGTTCATAAACGGCATCGGCATCGGTCAGGATCAGCAGGTGATCGGCGTTGATGGCATTCGCCAGCACTGCCGCTGTCAGATCTTTATCGATCACCGCTTCGGTTCCCTGGTAGCCGTCGCCCTGAGCCACCACCGGAACACCGCCGCCACCACAGCAAATCACCGTATGTCCCGCTTCCATCAACATCTGGATGGCATCGCTGTCGAGGATAGCTTGCGGCCTCGGTGAGGGAACGACCCGACGGATGTACTGCCCGTCTGCCTTCATTGTCCAGCCATAACGTTGTTCCAGTTCAGTCTGCTGATCGGGTTGATACACCGGCCCGATGTACTTGCCCGGTGCGCAAAATGCCTCATCCTGTGGATCCACTTCCACACGTGTCATCAGGGTTGTCACCGGCGCGGCCCCTGCGTTTTGTGTCAGCGCCTGGGCGATAGCGACGCCAATCATTCCCTGGCTTTCGGCCACCAGAATATCCAGCGGCCAGGCGGGCGCTTCCGTGTATGCCGCGTTCTGTAACGCCAGCAATCCCACCTGAGGCCCATTGCCATGCACAATCACCAGTTGGTAATCGCGGGCCAGCATTGTCACCATTTGTGCAAAAACCTGAATGCTTCGCTGTTGGTTTTCCGCGCTCAATACTTCTCCGCGCTGTAATAACGCATTACCGCCCAGCGCAATGACCAGTTTCTTTTTCATTATGACCTCAATGTGCAAAATATCTCGTGGTCAAAATAACGTTCCTGGCTTTTTATAATGTGACTTATTCGACAGCTTATTGACTGATAAAAATAACGCGTTAATTCGGATTGTTTTTAATTACTTTGTTTAAAATATTTAAAAAATGATTGTTAGACTTTTTTTAATAATGCTGCGGTCAGTTCCCAGGAATTTATAACAATGGATTTTGTGTGACTTTGCTCAAACGAAATGACCTCACGGCCCGATATGGTGGGTATAGTTAAAACATCAAGCCTCATCAATCGTCAGATAACCTGAGGTGTTCAACGGTAAATATTACCGGGAGATTACTTATGTCTGAATCATGTGAAGTGACTGAGGTCACGAAGAAAAAAGGAATACCGGCCTGGTGGGTTACCATTTTCCTGTTCTGGCTGGGATGGATTTTTATGTATGCCGACCGGACGGTATTGAACCCGGTGATGGGCGAACTGGAGAAAGAGTTTGGCTTAAGTGGAACACAATTAGGCATTCTTAATTCTGTATTTTATTTTTCTTATGCGTTATTACAGGTTCCGGCGGGAATACTGGGTGACAAAATCGGTAAGAAAAAAGTGCTGGTGCCAGGGTTTATTCTCTTTGGCGTTTTCACCGCGGTGACCGGTTGGGCAAAAAGCTGGTACACGTTGCTGTTTGCCCGCGTGGTAACCGGTGCGGGAGAAGGGACCTATTACGGTCCTCAGTACGGCCTTTCTTCTGAGCAAATCCCTAAAAAGTATCGCTCGCTGGGCAGTGCAATTATCAATAGCGGCATGGCTTTTGGTATCGCGCTGGGGCTGATGACCTCAAGCTGGCTGGTGTACGATCAGGGGCATTCATGGCGGATGCCGTTCTACGTGATGGCGATCCCTTCGGTGCTGGTGGGGGTAGCGATCTGGCTGTTTGTGAAAGAAAAGAAACGCACCGTAGATACCAATGGTCAGCCGGTAAAAAAAGGGAAATTCAGCGATCTCCTGAAAAACCGCAACCTCGTTCTGACCTATATTATGGTGTTCTGTAGCCTGTTTGGTTTCTTCGTTATTCTGACCTGGCTTCCCTATTATCTGCAAAATGAGCGCGGTATTGCCGGTAGCGAAACCGGGTTTATCTCTTCGCTGGTGGCCTGGATTTCAATACCCGGCGCGCTGTTATTCTCCAGCCTGTCTGACAAATTAGGTAAGCGTAAACCGTTAATTATGTTCCTCGTGCCGGTGGCGATCCTCAGCATGCTGTCCATTGTCTGGATGCCAAATATGACCGGCGTGATTGTCGCCCTGTGTGTTTACGGCCTTGTCGGCAAACTGGCGTTAGATCCCGTGCTGGTTGCACTGGTTGCCGATAGCGTCGATGAAAATAATTACAGCACCGCGTTTGGCTTATTTAATTTTATCGGCATGAGTTCCTCCATTCTTGCTCCGATTATTGCCGGTGCGGCGCGCGATATAACGGGCAGCCTGGCATCCAGTTTTTATGTGTCAGCCATTCTGTTAGTTGTCGGATTGGTTGCCATGCTGTTTTTGAAAGAAAAACGTACATAAGAGGTAGCGGTAATGATTTACGCCTTTATTAAAAAGGGAAGCTTTCAGGACTCCGTCAGCCTGATGATCATTTCCCGTAAATTAAGTGAGCGACCGGAAGTCGACCAGGTTTCCGTCATGATGGGAACGCCTGCGAATAAAGCGATGCTGGATTCCACAGGCTTCTGGCATGCCGATTTTGCCGAGGCCACGCCGAACGATATTTGTGTGGCGGTGCGAACGCATGACGAGCAACCCGAGATTCTCGAATTAATTCGCGAACAGCTGGAAAAAGAGTTGAGTGCGATTGCCAGCGCCTCGGGCAGTTCACAGCAACTGCTGAAGGCGCGTCGCTGGGAGAGCGCCTGCCAGAAACTACCGCAGGCCAATTTGCTGCTGGTTTCGGTTGCCGGGGAGTATGCAGCCTCCGTGGCTAAAGAGGGGCTGTTGGCGGGTAAGAACGTGATGATGTTCTCCGATAACGTACCGCTGGCGCAGGAAGTGGCGCTGAAAACGCTGGCGCGCGAGAAGGGGCTTATCGTGATGGGGCCGGACTGCGGGACGGCGATGATTGCCGGTAGCCCACTGGCATTCGCTAACGTGTTACCAGAAGGTGGAATTGGCGTGATAGGGGCGTCCGGGACCGGTATTCAGGAGGTCACCTCGCAGATTGCGCTGCACCAACAGGGCATCAGCCATGCCATCGGTTTGGGTGGGCGCGATCTGAGCGCGGAAGTGGGGGGGATCAGTGCCCTGACGGCGCTGGAGATGCTGGCTGCCGATGATGCGACTCGAGTGATTGCGTTTGTCTCCAAACCGCCGTCGCCGCAGGTCAGAACTCGCATTATCAACGCGATGCAGAGCGTCGGTAAACCGGTGGTAGCGCTCTTTCTCGGCAATAAACCGGAACAGCGTCGTGAGGGGAACGTCTGGCTGGCGGATTCGCTCTCGGATGCCGCCCAACTGGCCGTCTTACTGATGCGCGTGGCGCAGCAGCGCCTGATTCAACCCGAGGTGGCTGGAAAAGGTATTTACGGTCTGTACGCCGGCGGCACCCTCGCGGCAGAAGCGGCGATGCTGCTCTCATCCGGGCTTGGCGTTCCGGTTAGCGAAAGCCACGATGCTGGCGTCATGCTCGACGCGCAGGGCCACCGCATTGTCGATCTGGGGGATGACAGCTACACGCTGGGCCGACCGCACCCGATGATTGACCCAACCACCCGCAGCATTGAAATCGAAAAGCTGGCCGCAATGCCGGACGTCGGCGTGCTGTTGCTGGATGTGGTGCTGGGCTATGGCGCCTGCGCCGACCCGGCTGGCGCGGTTGTAGAGGCGGTCGAAAAGGTTCGTGCGGCGCGGAACGCGCCGCTGGTAACCATTGCCACCATGACCGGAACCGATGCTGACCCGCAGGGGCGCAGCGGACAAATTGACATCCTGCGCGAAGCGGGCGTCGCCGTGGTGGAAACCCTGGAGGAGGCCGTGTTGCTCGCCATCAGCCTGACACATCATCAGGACGCCCGCCCATCAGCCGAACCTGGCACTTTGCTGGATGGCGTACAGGTGATCAATGCCGGATTACGCAGCTTCGCGCTGGATCTGCAAAGCAGCGGCACGCCGGTTGTGCATTATCAGTGGGCGCCGATTGCCGGTGGCAATGCGCGTCTCGCCAGTTTACTCAAGCAGTTACATTAATTCAGAGGTACCGATATGTATTCATCAATTGCACAGGCCAACGACGCCATTATTGAACGCATTAAAGCCGCGCGCCCGCACTGGGTTGCCGTCCGTCCTGCGAAAGAGGCGGTGGTGGAATTGTCCTCAGGACGTAAGTTACTGCACGCCGGTCCGCCGATTGCCTGGGAAGAGATGACGGGGCCAATGCGCGGCGCGTGTATCGGCGCATCGCTGTTCGAAGGCTGGGCCGCCAGTGAGGAAGAAGCGGTGGCGCTGTTGAGTCGGGGTGAAGTGGAATTTATTCCCTGTCATCACGTTGGCGCCGTCGGCCCGATGGGCGGAATCACCTCTGCGAACATGCCAGTGCTGGTGGTGCGAGACGTAGTGCACGGCAATCAGTCCTGTTGCAACCTGAACGAAGGGATCGGTAAGGTCATGCGCTTCGGGGCCTACGGTGAAGATGTGCAGACACGTCTGCGCTGGATGCGCGATACGCTGGCGCCGGTGTTGCAGGAGGCGTTATCGCGTATGGAGAACGGCGTTGATTTGACGGCAATGATGGCCCAGGCGATTACGATGGGTGACGAATTCCATCAGCGTAATATCGCGGCCTCGTCGCTGCTGCTGCGTGCACTGTCCCCTGTGATTGCGGGTCTGGACCGGCCGAAAGCTGAAATCATTGAGGTGCTGCAATTCCTGAGCGTGACCGATCAGTTCTTCCTGAATCTGGCGATGGCCTACAGCAAAGCGGTGATGGATGCGGCGGCAGTGATTAAAGCCGGTTCGGTGGTGACAGCAATGACGCGCAACGGCCGTGAGTTCGGGATTCGCGTCAGCGGCACCGGCGACCGGTGGTTTACTGCACCTGTGAATACGCCGCAGGGCCTGTTCTTTACCGGCTACAGCCAGGCTGACGCCAACCCGGATATCGGTGACAGCGCCATTACCGAGACGCTGGGCATCGGCGGCGCGGCAATGATTGCCGCCCCCGGCGTGACGCGTTTCGTTGGCGCGGGCGGTATGGGCGCCGCGCTGGAAACCTCCGAAGAGATGGCGGAAATCTACCTCGCTAACAACCCGTTGTTCCAGATCCCGTCCTGGGATTTCAAAGGCGCGTGTCTGGGGCTGGATATCCGCCGCGTTGTGGAAACGGGGATTACGCCGCTTATCAACACCGGTATCGCTCACCGCGAAGCAGGGATTGGGCAGGTTGGCGCGGGTACTGTTCGCGCTCCGCTGCTCTGCTTTGAAAAAGCGCTGGAAGCGCTGGCGGAAGAGCATCACATCACGGCGTAACAGCAATGCCCGGTGGCGCTAACGCTTACCGGGCCTACGAATCTGCGTCAATCGTGGGCCGGATACGCTGAAGCCGCGATCCGGCATTTCGGAGCAACCTATGCTCATACTCAATGCTCTGGCCTGCGCCGGGCTTTATCGACTTCCTGATGGTGAATGGACGCTGCACAGTCGCTTCTCGCAGGCGATCAATTTCAGTCATGCAAACGGTGAGTTACTGACGTTATACCGCTACGGTAAAGGCATGGGACCAACCGGCATGCTGTTGAGTCATACGCAGTTTTCCCGCCTGACTGCGGTTTCGCGCCTGTACAAAACCGGGAATCTGCTGAGCGGGCAGGGAGTGACCCTTCGCTCTCAGCGCCAGCTCAGACTGCAACTCAATCCTGCTGATAGCACCCCTGTCGGGCTCTCCCGTTGTGGGCAACAAAGCGGCCTGTGCGGGGCATTGAATCAACCCCTTAATGGCATACCATTTTATTCAGAAATCATGGCTGCTCTTGCATGCTGGCATCACGGAGGGGAACCGGACTGGCGTTGGCTTATCGGGCGAGGCCCAGGACTCACGCCCAGCGGTGATGATATGCTGACAGGAATGCTGGCGGTCTTTATTGCTGCAGGGATACCGGTTCACCTTTTTTTACCCTCGATTGATCAACTGGCATTGCTGACAACGTCGGTAAGCTGTAGCTATCTTAATAGCGCCAGGCTGGGCGAATTTTCGACGCCCGTGTTGGGCGTCATGCGCAGTTTACAAACCGGACGTAATACAGACCGTGCGCTTGGCCGTCTGCTTGCGGTAGGACATACTTCCGGCGCTGACACGGTATTGGGTATCGCGTTGGCGCAACACTGGTTACAGATGGCTGACTCAAGGGGAATGCATGCTCGATCAGGAAACAATACGCACATTTATTCGGGTGGCTGAGACCGAGAGTTTTTCCCGTGCCGCCAGCTCGCTGCATAAAACGCCCGCGGCGATAAGTTATCGGATTAAAACGCTGGAAGAACAGGTGGGGACGCAGCTTTTTTTACGTACCACGCGCTCCGTCAGCCTGACCCTGGCCGGTCAGCATCTGCTCGAACATTGCCGCCAGTGGCTCAACTGGCTGGACGCCATGCCGGATGAGTTACAGCAGATCAATGCGGGCGTTGAGCGTCAGGTCAATATCGTCATCAATAATTTGCTGTATCAGCCGCAGACGACCGCCGATTTACTGACGTGGCTGCATCAACAATTTCCCTTCACCCGCTTTCAGATCTCCCGCCAGGTTTATATGGGCGTGTGGGATTCGCTGTTGTATGACGACTATCAGTTGGCGATTGGCGTGACCGGTTCCGAATCACTGTCAAACAACATTTCGTTGCTGCCGCTGGGGGATATTAGCTGGCAGTTTGTGGTGGCGCAGAATCACCCGCTGGCCAGCCATCCGGCAACGGTGTTATCGGACGACATGCTGCGTCGCTACCCCGCGATTAATATTGAAGATACTTCGCGCACGCTCACCCGCCGCGTGGCCTGGCTGCTGAGTGGACAAAAGGAGATTAAGGTTCCGGATCTCAGCACCAAGCTGGCCTGTCACTTAAGCGGCCTGGGCGTGGGTTTTTTACCGGAACGTCTGTGCCGTCCTTACGTTGAATCGGGCGCACTGGTGGCTCGTTCGGTAGTGAATCCTCGCCAGCCGTCACCGCTCTCTATCGCCTGGAAGAATGCCGGCAGTGGAAAAGTGGTCAGCGAAATTGCCGACATTTTTAAACAAAAAAATGCGCTGGTAGGAGGATTTTTGCGGATGGTGGATCGTCCCGCAGAACAGAAAAAATAGCGTCATCCGGAACTGGAACGTAACGAAAATGGCTTATTCACCCATTATTGTTTACCTTTAATGGGGTGTTTTCGTGAGATTGATCTCATTTGCTCTGATTTGTTATGACCAAGGAACATGTAATGGAAGATTTGAATGTTGTCGACAGCATCAACGGTGCGGGGACCTGGCTGGTCCGCAACCAGGAATTGCTGTTGAGCTATGCCGTCAACATCGTGGCGGCAGTTGCCATTGTTATTGTCGGGATGATTGTGGCGCGTCTGGTGTCGAATACGGTTAACCGTCTGATGGTGGCGCGTCATATTGATGCCACCGTGGCAGACTTTCTCTCCGCGCTGGTGCGCTACGGGATTATTGCCTTCACGCTGATCGCCGCGCTGGGTCGGGTGGGCGTGCAAACGGCATCTGTCATCGCTGTTCTCGGTGCCGCCGGTTTAGCGGTCGGTCTGGCGTTGCAGGGGTCGTTGTCTAACCTGGCCGCCGGGGTTCTGCTGGTCATGTTCCGTCCGTTCCGTGCCGGTGAGTATGTTGATCTGGGCGGTGTCGCCGGGACGGTGCTGAATGTGCAGATTTTCTCCACCACCATGCGTACCGTGGACGGTAAAATTGTCGTGATCCCAAACGGTAAAATCATTGCCGGCAATATCATCAACTTTTCCCGCGAGCCGGTACGCCGTAATGAATTTACTATCAGCGTCGCCTACGACTCTGACATCGATAAGGTGAAACAGATCCTCACCGGGATTATTGAGTCGGAAGACCGCATTCTCAAAGATCGCGAAATGACGGTACGTCTGAATGAACTGGGCGCGTCATCGCTCAACTTCGTGGTGCGTGTCTGGAGCAACAGTGGCGATCTGCAAAACGTGTACTGGGACGTGCTGGAACGGATTAAGCGTGAGTTTGATGCCGCAGGTATTCGCTTCCCGTATCCGCAGATGGACATCAATTTTAAACGCGTGAAAGAAGGCGCGGCAGAGTAATGGTGTGCCGGATGAGCATCGTGCCATCCGGCAAAATTCCTTTAGCATTAATTTCTCTAATCTGCGATTAATATTATCCATTTCCGCTAATAATCATCCCGCGTTATAGTCTGCGCTATAGAGACAACGTTCAGGATGATTACCGTGATATCGTATTATTTTCAAGGTCTTGCACTCGGCGCAGCCATGATACTTCCGCTCGGCCCACAGAATGCTTTTGTGATGAATCAGGGGATACGCCGCCAGTATCACATCATGATTGCGCTGCTGTGCGCCGTCAGCGATCTGTTGCTGATTTGCGCCGGAATTTTTGGTGGCAGCGCATTACTGATGCAATCTCCCTGGCTGCTGGCGCTGGTCACATGGGGCGGTGTGGCATTTTTGCTGTGGTACGGCTTTGGTGCGTTAAAGACGGCGATGAGCAGCAATCTGGAACTGGCCAGCGCGGAAGTGATGAAGCAGGGGCGCTGGAAGATTATCGCCACGATGCTGGCAGTGACATGGCTGAATCCACACGTCTATCTCGATACCTTCGTGGTGCTGGGCAGTCTGGGCGGACAACTGGACGTGGAGCCGAAACGCTGGTTCGCGCTTGGCACCGTCAGCGCCTCTTTCCTGTGGTTCTTCGGTCTGGCGCTGTTGGCGGCGTGGCTCGCGCCGCGACTGCGCACCGCAAAAGCGCAGCGGATCATCAATTCGCTGGTCGGTCTGGTGATGTGGTTTATTGCTTTTCAACTGGCAAAAGAAGGCGTTGCGCATGTTCACGCCTTGTTCAACTAAGCGTTGTCTGATGGACAACACACTATTTCACGCTAAGCTTGCCTGCATGCGCCCTGAAATTTGGGCAACTCACGTAACATGGAGGAGCGACAGTGAAGTTCAAAGTGATGGCCCTGGCGGCATTAGTGGGATTCAGTGCAATGTCGGTACAGGCAGGCGAATTGCCTGATGGACCGCACATCGTGACTTCCGGGACGGCAAGCGTGGACGCTGCACCTGATATTGCCACTCTGGCAATTGAGGTTAATGTGGCGGCAAAAGACGCTGCGACGGCGAAGAAACAGGCAGATGAGCGCGTTGCGCAATATCTTTCCTTCCTTGAGCAAAATCAGGTCGCGAAAAAAGACATCAGCTCGGCGAACCTGCGCACGCAGCCGGATTACGACTACCAGAACGGGAAAAGCATTCTGAAAGGCTATCGGGCGGTGCGCACTGTCGAAGTGACGCTGCGTCAGCTCGATAAACTCAACCCGCTGCTGGACGGCGCGTTGAAGGCGGGGCTGAACGAAATTCGTTCCGTGTCGTTAGGCGTGGCACAACCGGATGCTTACAAAGACAAAGCGCGTAAAGCGGCGATTGATGATGCGATACATCAGGCGCAAGAACTGGCGGCAGGCTTTAACAGCAAGCTGGGGCCGGTTTACAGCGTGCGTTATCATGTCTCGAACTATCAGCCAAGCCCGGTGGTGCGGATGATGAAAGCGGATGCGGCACCGGTATCTGCTCAGGAAACCTACGAGCAGGCAGCGATTCAGTTTGATGATCAGGTCGATGTGGTGTTCCAACTGGAACCTGCGGCGGGCCAGCAACCGGCAACGGCTGCTAAAGCGCAATAATCGAAAATGCCGGATGGCGCTGTGCTTATCCGGCCTACAAATACGCGTCCTGTATGCCGGCAACGGCTAAAGCGCAATAATCAACAATGCCTGAGCGCTGCGCTTATCCGGCCTACAGATACGCGTCCTGTAGGCCGGATAAGGCGTTTTCGCCGCCATCCGGCATGACTAACAATTACTTCGCAATACGTTTGTACTTGATACGCTTTGGCTCGAGCGCGTCTGCGCCCAGCGTGCGTTTCTTATACTCTTCGTATTCGGTGAAGTTACCTTCGAAGAACTCCACTTTGCCTTCATCCTGGTAGTCCAGAATGTGGGTGGCGATACGGTCGAGGAACCAGCGGTCGTGCGAGATAACCATCGCGCAACCCGGGAACTCCAGCAGGGCGTTTTCCAGCGCGCGCAGGGTTTCGATATCCAGGTCGTTGGTCGGTTCATCGAGCAGCAGCATGTTGCCGCCAACCTGTAACAGTTTCGCCAGGTGCAGACGACCACGCTCGCCGCCGGACAGTTCGCCCACGCGTTTCCCCTGATCAACACCCTTAAAGTTAAAGCGGCCAACGTAGGCGCGGCTTGGCATCTCGGTGTTGCCGATCTTCATGATATCCAGCCCGCCGGACACTTCTTCCCACACGGTTTTGCTGTTATCCATGGCGTCACGGAACTGGTCAACAGAGGCCAGCTTGACGGTTTCACCCAGCGTGATAGTACCGCTGTCAGGCTGTTCCTGACCGGACATCATGCGGAACAGCGTCGATTTACCCGCGCCGTTCGGACCGATGATACCGACAATCGCGCCTTTCGGTACGGAGAAGCTCAGATCGTCAATTAGCAGGCGGTCACCGTAGGATTTACGCAGATGGCTGACTTCAACGACTTTATCGCCCAGACGCGGTCCAGGTGGAATAAACAGTTCGTTGGTTTCGTTACGCTTCTGGTATTCGGTGCTGTTCAGTTCTTCAAAGCGTGCCAGACGGGCTTTACCCTTAGACTGACGGCCTTTCGCGCCCTGACGTACCCACTCCAGCTCTTTCTCGATAGATTTACGACGCGCCGCTTCCTGAGAAGCTTCCTGCGCCAGACGCTGATCTTTCTGCTCCAGCCACGAGGAGTAGTTGCCTTCCCACGGAATCCCTTCGCCGCGGTCAAGTTCGAGGATCCAGCCTGCGACGTTGTCGAGGAAGTAACGGTCGTGGGTAATCGCCACCACGGTCCCTTCGAAGTCGTGCAGGAAGCGTTCCAGCCAGGCCACGGATTCCGCATCCAGGTGGTTGGTGGGTTCGTCGAGCAGCAGCATGTCTGGTTTTTCTAACAGCAGACGGCACAGTGCGACACGGCGACGTTCACCCCCGGAGAGGGTCGCGATTTTGGCGTCCCAGTCCGGCAGACGCAGGGCGTCGGCAGCGCGCTCCAGTTGCACGTTCAGGTTATGACCGTCGTGCGCCTGAATGATCTCTTCAAACTTGCCCTGTTGCGCGGCCAGTTTATCGAAGTCGGCATCCGGCTCGGCGTACTTCGCGTAAACTTCATCCAGACCTTTCAGCGCATTAACCACTTCCGCCACCGCTTCTTCAACAGATTCGCGAACGGTGTGCTCAGGATTGAGCTTGGGTTCCTGCGGCAGGTAACCAATTTTGATGCCTGGCTGCGGGCGGGCTTCGCCTTCGATATCGGTATCAATGCCCGCCATGATGCGCAGCAGGGTGGACTTACCGGCACCGTTAAGGCCCAGTACGCCGATTTTTGCGCCAGGGAAGAAGCTCAGAGAGATGTTTTTAAGAATATGACGTTTCGGCGGAACGATTTTGCCGACACGATGCATGGTATAAACGAATTGGGCCACGTTGGACTCGCCTCTGTATTTATCGTGATGAATATACCCGTCATACTTCAAGTTGCATGCGCGTTGGCTGCACTCGTTCACCCCAGTCACTTACTTATGTAAGCTCCTGGGGGATTAATGAGAGATATCCTGTCTCTCACCGAAGGCCAGCCTGCGGCTGGTCAAATTCGTTCCCGACGAATTTGTCACTCCCTTGCCGCGTGACTCAGCCTTCGGCTTCGCCCCTCCGGGGCCAGCGCTAGCGCTGTTCAAAGCCCTTTGGGCTTTGTCCTGCAACTCGAATTATTTAGGGTATAGATGTTTTCAAAGGCGAAGTGTAGCCTTTTTCCCCTCTCAATCCCAGCCAGCAGATCTCACTCGCCGTAAAAGTAAAAAAGTGTCCTCGACGTGGCGTAAATGCCAATGACTGGTTAGCATGAAATCATTAGGCGGCATGAGGCTGCAACGATGTATCATTTTTAGAGGAAGAGCTTGTGGACAAAGCCCAACGATTTACCTGGCGTCTTATTGCCGCCGGTGTGTGCCTGCTGACGCTAAGTCAGGCTACGCGAGCCGATTCACTGGATGAACAGCGTAACCGTTACGCACAAATTAAGCAGGCCTGGGATAACCGACAGATGGATGTCGTGGAACAGATGATGCCGGGCCTGAAGAATTACCCTCTGTATCCCTACCTGGAATATCGGCAGATCACCGATGATCTGATGAATCAACCGACTGTCACGGTGACCAACTTTGTCCGTGCCAACCCGACTCTGCCGCCAGCACGCACGCTGGAATCGCGTTTTGTGAATGAACTGGCGCGGCGTGAAGACTGGCGCGGGTTATTAGCGTTTAGTCCGGAGAAACCGAGAACCACCGAGGCGCAGTGCAATTACTACTACGCGAAGTGGAATACCGGACAAGCGGAAGAGGCCTGGCAGGGGGCGAAAGAGCTGTGGTTGACCGGTAAGAGTCAGCCCAATGCCTGTGACAAACTGTTCAGCGTCTGGCGCGCTTCCGGTACTCAGGACCCGCTCTCTTACCTGGAGCGCATCCGCCTGGCGATGAAAGCGGGAAATACCGGACTGGTGACGATACTGGCCGGGCAGATGCCAGCGGAGTACCAGACTATCGCGTCAGCGATTATCTCACTGGCGAACGATCCGAACAGCGTCATGAACTTTGCGCGCACCACCGGCGCTACCGATTTTACCCGTCAGATGGCCGCCGTGGCCTTTGCCAGCGTCGCGCGTCAGGATGCGGAAAACGCGCGTCTGATGATCCCGTCACTGGTGCAGGCGCAGCAACTGAATGAGGATCAAACCCAGGAGTTACGCGATATCGTCGCCTGGCGATTAATGGGTAACGACGTCACCGACGAGCAGGCGAAATGGCGCGATGATGCGATTATGCGCTCGCAATCCACGACGCTTGTGGAGCGTCGGGTGCGGATGGCGCTCGGGACCGGCGATCGTCGTGGCCTGAACACCTGGCTGGCGCGTCTGCCGATGGAAGCGAAAGAGAAGGACGAATGGCGCTACTGGCAGGCCGATTTGCTGCTGGAGCGGGGACGGGAAAACGAAGCAAAAGAGATCCTGCATGCGCTGATGCAGCAGCGCGGTTTCTACCCGATGGTGGCGGCGCAGCGTCTGGGGGAAGAGTACGTCCTGAAAATTGATAAAGCGCCGGGCAATGTGGATAACGCACTGACTCAGGGGCCGGAAATGGCTCGTGTTCGCGAACTGATGTACTGGAATCTGGATAACACCGCCCGCAGCGAATGGGCGAACCTGGTCACCAGTCGCACGAAGACGGAACAGGCGCAACTGGCGCGTTATGCCTTCAACAATCAGTGGTGGGATCTGAGCGTGCAGGCGACGATCGCCGGTAAACTCTGGGATCATCTGGAGGAGCGTTTCCCGCTGGCGTATCAGGATATCTTTACTCGCTATACCCGCGGCAAAGACATCCCGCAAAGCTACGCGATGGCGATAGCGCGTCAGGAGAGTGCCTGGAACCCGAAGGTGAAATCTCCGGTCGGTGCCAGTGGGCTGATGCAGATTATGCCCGGCACGGCGACACACACGGTGAAGATGTTCTCTATTCCGGGTTACAGCAGCCAGAACCAGTTACTGGATCCAGAAATGAATATCAACATCGGTACCAGTTACCTGCAGTACGTCTACCAGCAGTTCGGCAATAACCGGATCTTCTCCTCTGCAGCCTACAACGCCGGACCGGGGCGTGTGCGTACCTGGCTTGGCAACAGTGCGGGACGGATTGATGCCGTGGCGTTTGTCGAGAGTATTCCCTTCTCGGAAACGCGCGGCTACGTGAAGAACGTGCTGGCCTACGATGCTTACTATCGCTATTTCATGGGACAGAAAGACACCCTGATGAGCGATTCTGAGTGGCAGAGACGTTATTAATCCGATGGGTTATGTTATGATTTGTACTCGTGTATGAGTACAACAGGGCGACATAACATGACCCAGCATTCCCCTTATTCATCGGCGATAGCCGAACAACGCAATCAGGAGTGGCTTCGTTTTGTGGAGTTGCTCCGCCAGTCTTACGCAGAGGATCTGCACTTACCGCTGTTGCAGTTGATGCTGACCCCGGACGAGCGCGAAGCGTTAGGGACGCGTGTACGCATTATCGAAGAGTTATTACGCGGCGAAATGAGCCAGCGTGAGCTGAAAAACGAACTGGGCGCGGGGATTGCTACCATCACTCGCGGCTCTAACAGCCTGAAATCTGCCCCTGTCGAACTGCGTCAGTGGCTTGAAGTCGTATTGTTGAAAAACGCCTGAAAAGCGTTTTCGTAGGCCTGATAAGCGTAGCGCCATCAGGCTCGCAACCGCTCCATCGCCGGATGACGACTTCGTCTTATCCGGCCTACAATCTCACTGATAAATCGCGTTATGAAACGGGCTGAGCGCCAGAATCACCGCCTGGTGGTAGACGCTGGCACGCGTCAGTTTCCCGGCGGTAAACACGCCAATCGCGCCTTCTTTTCGACCAATCTTATCAATGCCCGTGTAGTGAGACATCACCGGGCCAAGCGCTTCACCCTCGCGCACTTTTTCAAGGATCACTGCAGGTAGCGGCAGCGTCGCGGAACGGGCTTCACCGCGTTGGGTTGCATTCTCGACAACCACCCAACTGAAGGTCGCGTCTTCATCAATACCCGCTTCGATAGCCACCCAGAAGTCGGCATCTGGTCGCGCACGACGGGCATTTTCGACCCGATTCCGTGCGCCAGCACGCGTTTCAGAACTTCCGAAGGGTTGCTCCGGTACGCCACTATCGACGTCAACAGACTCTATATGGCAGGATCCTTCACCGAAGATCTCGTTAAATGCCTGCAGAATTGCCTGAATTTTGGCGGGATTGGTGGTTGCTGAGACAACATGGTGCATAATTAAGCTCGATTTTAAAAAACTCATCGCAGTATACGGAAAAATAGCATGTTACAGGTATACCTTGTTCGCCACGGTGAAACGCAGTGGAACGCCGAGCGACGTATTCAAGGCCAGTCCGACAGTCCGCTGACCGCTAAAGGTGAGCAACAAGCAGTGCAGGTAGGTGAACGTGCGAAAAGCCTCGGTATCACCCACGTCATCAGTAGTGATTTGGGACGTACCCGCCGCACTGCTGACATCATCGCCCAGGCCTGTGGTTGTGATATCACCTTAGACGCCCGCCTGCGCGAGTTGCACATGGGAGTGCTGGAAAAACGTCATATTGATACCCTGACCGCCGAAGAAGAAAACTGGCGTCGCCAGTTAGTCAACGGCACCGTCGACGGGCGTATTCCCGAAGGGGAGTCGATGCAGGAACTGAACGATCGTGTTCATGGTGCGCTCGCCGCGTGCCTGAATTTGCCGCAGGGGAGTCGTCCACTGTTGGTCAGCCACGGCATCGCGCTGGGCTGTCTGGTCAGTACGATTCTGGGACTTCCTGCGTATGCGGAACGCCGCTTACGTCTGCGTAACTGCTCGATTTCGCGGGTGGATTATCAGGAAAGTTTGTGGCTGGCGCCGGGATGGGTCGTGGAAACGGCAGGGGACATCTCGCATCTGGACGCCCCTGCGCTGGATGAGCTACAGCGTTAACGGCGAATCGGTATCAGGAATTCGCAGCGCAGGTTAATCGGGCGGTCACCGGCTTTGGCATCTTCAGCCGGGTAGTACCGTTCGATATCCTGCCCTTTGCGGCGCGTCAGGTTCAGCATTGGCATGCAGGTTCCGTAGACGGTCAGGATGAACTCCTGGACGCCCGTTCCCAGCCCCTCGTAGGTAAACATGACATATTCGCCGCCCTGCAACAGCACCGGTTGAGCTGACTGTACGTAGCCGTTGGCTTGCTCCTGAGGTAGCGCGGTAGTGTAGAACACTTCCTGCTCGTCATCTTTCTCAAGACTCGGACGCGTTTCGTTCAGGCCATACAGTACGGGCGGGATTGCGGGTGCATGCGCGAGGAAATTGTGCCAGAACTGCACGCGCATTTCGTGGCGGAAATCGGAGATTTGCTCCAGCGAACATGAGTAGCTCTGGGTGATGCCAAGCAGTGGCGTATCTTCCAGAGTGACAAACTTATGCTCAGGTATGGCAAATTCGCCCAGACGCAGAGGCGGGCGGATACCGAACGCGCTCCATTCCGGTGAACGACGATACAGCGCAGGCGTTTGGGAAAACTGTTTCTTAAAGGCGCGGGTGAATGTTTGTTGAGAGTCAAAGCGGTACTGTAGGGCAATATCCAGAATCGGGCGAGCCGTCAGGCGAAGCGCAACAGCGGATTTCGATAAGCGGCGTGCGCGAATATACGCGCCAATCGCGTGGCCCGTCACGTCCTTAAACATTCTCTGCAGATGCCACTTGGAATAACCCGCTTTTGCCGCCACATTGTCAAGTGACAGGGGCTGATCCAGATGACCTTCCAGCCAGATTAATAGGTCGCGAATAATGCCGGCCTGATCCATAAAATATCCTCATCCTTTCAACTACAAACACCTGACATCAGATTATTGGATAATAGCATTTTTTGTTGTTTTAGCATTCAGTGTTTTTTTTGCGCATTAATGCTTTTTTTGGATCAAATAAAACGTGATTATTGTAATCCTGTGATCTGTAAACAGTTTCTTTTACAATGTCGAATAATTGCCCGGCGTAATTTTAAAGAATGGTAACAATATGAAATACAAGAGTTTAGTTCTTTCCACTCTGTTGTTTATGCTGGCGCCGCTGGCGTCCGCCGAACAGATCGGCTCTGTCGATACGGTGTTCAAAATCTTTGGACCGGATCATAAAATCGTCGTGGAGGCGTTTGACGATCCCGATGTCAAAAACGTGACCTGCTACGTCAGCCGTGCCAAGACCGGGGGCATTAAAGGCGGGCTGGGGCTGGCTGAAGACACCTCCGATGCCGCCATCTCCTGTCAGCAGGTGGGACCGGTAGAACTGAGTGACAGAATCAAGAACGGCAAAGCACAGGGGGAAGTGGTCTTTAAGAAACGCACTTCGCTGGTCTTCAAATCTTTACAGGTCGTGCGTTTTTATGATGCTAAACGCAACGCGCTGGCCTATCTGGCCTATTCCGACAAGGTTGTCGACGGGTCGCCGAAAAATGCCATTAGCGCGGTACCCATCATGCCGTGGCGCGAATAACAGGGAAGCATAATGCAGCAGGTATCGGTCTGGCTGGTGGAAGATGAGCAGGGTATCGCGGATACCCTGATTTATATGCTCCAGCAGGAAGGGTTTAGTGTGGAAGCCTTTGAGCGCGGTCTGCCTGCGCTGGATAAAGCGCGTCATCAGTGCCCGGATGTGGCGATTCTCGATGTTGGGTTGCCGGATATCAGCGGCTTTGAACTGTGCCGACGATTGCTGGAGCAGCATCCGGCGTTACCGATTCTCTTTCTTACGGCGCGTAGTGACGAGGTGGATCGCCTGCTGGGGCTGGAAATTGGCGCTGACGATTACGTCGCTAAACCGTTTTCACCCCGGGAAGTGTGTGCCAGGGTACGCACGCTGTTACGCCGGGTGAAGAAGTTTTCTACGCCGTCGCCCATTGTCAAAACCGGTCATTTTGAGCTGAATGAGCCCGCTGCCGAAGTGGCCTGGTTCGGCACGCCCCTGCCACTCACGCGCTATGAGTTTTTGCTGCTGAAAACGCTGCTGTTATCTCCTGGTCGCGTCTATTCTCGCCAGCAACTGATGGATATCGTCTGGGCTGATGCGCAGGATACTTTCGACCGGACGGTCGATACGCACATCAAAACGCTGCGTGCCAAACTGCGTGCCGTCAATCCGACGCTCTCGCCTATCAACACGCATCGTGGAATGGGTTACAGCCTGAGGAGCCTCTGATGCGCATTGGCATGCGTTTGCTGTTGGGCTATTTCCTGATTGTCGCCGTTGCCGCGTGGTTTGTTCTCTCTATCTTTGTGCAGGAGATTAAACCTGGCGTACGGCGTGCAACGGAAGGGACGCTGATCGATACCGCCACGCTGCTGGCGGCGCTGGCCCGTGACGATCTGCTGTCCGGCAATCCGGAGCATGGCCAACTGGCGCAGGCGTTTACGCAACTGCACAATCGTCCCTTTCGCGCCAATATCAGCGGAATCAATAAAGTCCGCAACGAGTAGCATGTCTACATGACGGACGCGCAGGGCAAAGTGGTGTTTGATTCCGTCAGCAAAGCGGTCGGGCAGGATTACTCCCGCTGGAACGATGTCTGGCTAACGCTGCGTGGACAGTATGGCGCACGCAGTACGCCACAGAACCCCGCAGACCCGGAAAGCTCGGTCATGTATGTTGCCGCGCCGATTGTCGACAATGGAAAGATCGTCGGCGTGCTCAGCGTGGGGAAGCCTAATGCCGCTATGGCGCCGGTGATTAAACGCAGCGAGCGACGGATCCTCTGGGCCAGCGCGGTTCTGCTTGGCATCGCGCTGGTGATTGGTGCCGGGATGGTCTGGTGGATTAACCGCTCGATCGCCCGTCTGACGCGCTATGCGGATTCAGTGACTGAAAACCAGCCGATGCCGCTGCCAGAACTGGGCAGCAGCGAGTTGCGCAAGCTGGCGCAGGCGCTGGAGAGCATGCGTCTGAAGCTGGAAGGTAAGAATTACATTGAACAGTACGTGTACGCGCTTACCCACGAGCTGAAGAGTCCGCTGGCGGCCATTCGCGGCGCGGCGGAAATCCTGCGGGAAAATCCGCCTCCGGACATTGTTAAGCGCTTTACCGACAATATTCTCAGCCAAAATGCGCGAATGCAGGCGCTGGTTGAAACCCTGCTGCGTCAGGCGCGGCTGGAGAATCGTCAGGATATTGCGCTCTCTGCGGTTGCAGTCGATAAACTGTTTGCGCAAATCAGTGACGCACGCGCCATTCAACTGGCGTCGAAGGCAATATCGCTGGAGAGGGTTCCTTCAACGTTAAGCGTCTGTGCAGAGCCAGTGCTGCTGGAGCAGGCGTTGGGCAACCTGCTGGACAACGCCATTGATTTCACCCCGGCTGGTGGGACGATCACCCTCAGCGCGCAGGCGCATGCAGAGAAAGTGACGCTGACGGTGGCCGATACCGGCACTGGTATTCCCGATTTTGCCTTACCGCGGATATTTGACCGTTTTTACTCACTGCCGCGTGAAAATGGCCTCAAAAGCAGCGGTCTGGGCCTGGCGTTCGTGCGCGAAGTCGCACGACTGCTGAAGGGGAGTGTGGAATTGCGTAACCGACCGGAAGGTGGCGTCGAAGCCATGCTCATACTTCACCGTCACTTCACATAGCTTCAAATTCCCCCCACACAGCGTGCGTACTCTGCCGGTATTGCATAAGGAGAACGCTATGTTGAAATCCCCCCTGTTCTGGAAAATCGTCACTTTAGGTGGCGCGATTGTGTTGCTGCTGATCCCACTGATGATGGTCAGACAGATCATTGTGGAACGCGCTGATTATCGCGATACGGTAGAGGATGCCATTCGGCAGAGTACCAGCGGACCGCAAAAAGTGGTCGGCCCATTGATTGCCGTGCCCGTGACCGAGTTATACACGGTGCTGGAAAACGAGAAAGAGGTGCAGCACAAGCGCAGCTTTATCCACTTCTGGCTGCCGGAGTCGCTCATGGTTGAGGGTAACCAGAATGTCGAGCCACGAAAAGTGGGCATCTACGAGGGGCAGGTCTGGCATACCGATGTCACGTTGAAGGCGGAGTTTGATGTCGCGCGGCTGAGTGAACTTAACAGGCCCAACGTGACCCTCGGAAAACCGTTTATTGTGGTTGGCGTGGGCGATGCGCGGGGCATTGGCGTAGTGAAAGCGCCGAAGGCGAATGGCGTGGCGCTTGCCGTCGAGCCAGGGACAGGATTAACGGGACGTGGAGAGGGGCTCCACATCCCGCTTCCCGACGAACAATGGGCGATGCACGATGTGAACCTGGCGATGTCACTCAACTTAAGCGGAACCGGATCTTTCTCCGTGGTTCCGGTGGGGCGCAGCAGTCAAATGACGCTCACCAGTAACTGGCCGCACCCCAACTTCCTTGGTGATTTTCTGCCCGAAAAGCGCGAAATCAGTGAGTCAGGGTTTCAGGCGCAGTGGCAAAGCAGTTGGTTTGCCAATAACCTCGGCGAGCGGTTTGTGGATGCGCAAAAAGACGGGTGGTATAACCTGCCGTCATTTAGCGTCGCAGTTGCCACTCCTGCCGATCAGTACCAGCTGACGGATCGGGCAACTAAGTATGCCATTCTGCTAATTACGCTGACCTTTATGGCTTTCTTTGTGTTCGAAACCTTAACCGGCAAAAGGTTACACCCGATGCAGTATCTGCTGGTGGGGCTGTCGCTGGTGATGTTTTATCTGCTGCTGCTGGCGCTCTCAGAACACATTGGCTTCACCCTGGCGTGGGTTGTCGCCAGTCTGGTGGGCGCGCTGATGAACGGGGTTTATCTCCAGGCGGTATTGCAGGGCTGGCGTAGCAGTGTGGTCTTCACCCTGGCATTGCTGGCGCTGGATGGCGTGATGTGGGTTCTGCTGCGCTCGGAAGACAGCGCGCTTCTGCTGGGAACGAGCGTACTGCTGCTGGCGCTGGGGAGCGTGATGTTCCTGACACGGCATCTGGACTGGTATGCGTTCTCGCGTACGAAACCGACAACAACGCCGACAGCGCCGAAACCGACAGCGCCAGTGGACGATGCGCTACGCGTGTGGAAGTAAATTCAGTTAACGGCAGACAAGAAAAACGGCGCATTAAGCGCCGTTTTTTTTGACGGTAATAACTTGATTAATCCTGCAGATCGCCACAGAAACGGTAACCTTCACCGTGAATTGTCGCGATAATTTCCGGCGTATCCGGCGTCGATTCGAAATGCTTACGAATACGACGGATGGTCACGTCAACGGTGCGGTCATGCGGCTTCAGCTCACGACCGGTCATTTTCTTCAGCAGTTCAGCACGAGACTGGATCTTACCCGGGTTCTCGCAGAAGTGAAGCATGGCACGGAACTCGCTGCGCGGCAGTTTGTACTGTTCGCCATCAGGCCCGATCAGAGAACGGCTGTTGATGTCCAGTTCCCAACCGTTGAACTTGTAGCTTTCAACGCTACGACGTTCTTCACTGACGGTACCCAGGTTCATGGTACGCGACAGAAGGTTGCGGGCACGGATAGTCAGTTCGCGCGGGTTAAACGGTTTGGTGATGTAATCATCTGCACCGATTTCGAGGCCGAGGATTTTATCGACTTCGTTATCGCGACCCGTCAGGAACATCAGCGCAACGTTAGCCTGCTCGCGCAGTTCACGCGCCAGCAAAAGACCGTTTTTGCCTGGCAGGTTGATATCCATGATCACCAGGTTGATGTCATATTCAGAGAGGATTTGATGCATTTCCGCGCCATCTGTCGCTTCGAATACATCATAGCCTTCCGCTTCGAAAATACTTTTTAACGTGTTGCGTGTTACCAACTCGTCTTCAACGATAAGAATGTGCGGGGTCTGCATGTTTGCTACCTAAATTGCCAACTAAATCGAAACAGGAAGTACAAAAGTCCCTGACCTGCCTGATGCATGTCGCAAATTAACATGATCGGCGTAACATGACTAAAGTACGTAATTGCGTTCTTGATGCACTTTCCATCAACGTCAACAACATCATTAGCTTGGTCGTGGGTAGTTTCCCTCTGGACCCGACAGTGTCAAAAACGGCTGTCATCCTAACCATTTTAACAGCAACATAACAGGCTAAGACGTACCGGACACCCAATAAAACTACGCTTCGTTGACATATATCAAGTTCAATTGTAGCACGTTAACAGTTTGATGAAATCATCGTATCCAAATGCTAGCTTTCATCACAAAATTGCAATAATCCAACTAGTTGCACAAGATAACTAATTAACACGGCGAATCCTATGAATGAGATTCATTTTAAATCAAATTATCTCTGATAAACAGAAGGATATACTGTTTCTGTTAACATAAAAAACATTAGTAAAGTAAGGAAATAGTTTAGCGTCTTTTATCAACGATGAAACGCTTTTTCAGTGATTTTCGTTAAAATTTTGTAAATTCGCTCCGCGTAATATCTTGACACAGGTCACACAAGTGTCTGCGGACAGGCATATAGAGAAGAAAAATGCGCATAACAATTATCCTCGTCGCTCCTGCCAGAGCGGAAAATATCGGCGCGGCAGCGCGCGCCATGAAGACCATGGGGTTTACGCAGTTGCGTATTGTCGACAGTCAGGTTCATCTTGAACCCGTTACGCGCTGGGTGGCGCATGGCTCCGGCGATATTATTGATAATATTGCCGTTTTCCCAACTCTCGCGGATGCGCTTACCGATGTTGATTTTACCGTCGCCACCACGGCGCGCAGCCGGGCCAAATTTCATTACTACGCGACGCCAGCGGAGCTGGTACCGCTCCTGGAAGAAAAATCGGCCTGGATGAATCATACCGCGCTGGTTTTTGGTCGTGAAGATTCCGGACTGACCAACGATGAACTGGCGCTGGCAGATATTCTGACTGGCGTACCGATGGTTGCAGATTATCCTTCATTAAATCTGGGCCAGGCGGTAATGGTCTACTGCTATCAATTAGCAAATTTAATGCAACAACCTGCTAAAGAAGTCGATTCATCTGATGAATTTCAGTTACAGGCATTACGATCTCGCATAATGACATTACTGACCTCTCTGGAGGTTGCGGATGACATCAAACTGGTCGACTGGCTGCAACAGCGTCTGGGTCAATTAGGGCAGCGAGACACGGCAATGTTGCACCGGTTAGTCCATGATATCGAAAAAAATATCACAAAATAATAGTTCGTCTTTAGTCTTATTTTTGGTGATAAGTGCTAATTTCAAGAGGGGTGTTCCTGCTGTATTGGTTGAAAATAAACCCTTCGCCAGCAGCACATGAACAAGTTTCGTCAGGTGAGTAAATCAAATATTTATTGACTTAGGTCACCAGATACTTTAACCAATATAGACATACAGCACAGACAGATAAAAATTACAGAGTACACAACATCCATGAAACGCATCAGCATCACCATTACCACAACCATCACCATTACCACAGGTAACGGTGCGGGCTGACGCGTACAGGAAACACAGAAAAAAGCCCGCACCGAACAGTGCGGGCTTTTTTTTCGACCAAAGGTAACGAGGTAACAACCATGCGAGTGTTGAAGTTCGGCGGTACATCAGTGGCAAATGCAGAACGTTTTCTGCGGGTTGCCGATATTCTGGAAAGCAATGCCAGGCAGGGGCAGGTAGCGACCGTTCTTTCTGCCCCCGCTAAAATTACCAACCATCTGGTGGCGATGATTGAAAAAACCATCGGAGGTCAGGACGCATTGCCCAATATCAGCGATGCCGAACGTATTTTCGCCGAACTTCTGACAGGCCTCGCCGACGCCCAGCCTGGCTTTCCGCTGGCGCAGTTGAAAGTGTTTGTTGAACAAGAATTTGCCCAAATTAAGCATGTGCTGCATGGGATTAGCCTGCTCGGACAGTGCCCGGACAGCATTAACGCTGCGCTCATTTGCCGTGGCGAAAAGATGTCGATCGCCATCATGGCGGGGTTACTGGAAGCGCGTGGTCACCATGTTACCGTTATTGATCCGGTCGAAAAACTGCTGGCGGTGGGGCACTACCTTGAATCCACTGTCGATATTGCTGAATCAACGCGTCGCATCGCCGCCGGGCGAATTCCCGCTGACCACATGGTGCTGATGGCCGGTTTCACCGCCGGTAATGAGAAGGGCGAACTGGTGGTACTGGGACGTAACGGCTCAGATTACTCTGCTGCGGTTCTGGCTGCCTGCTTACGTGCCGACTGCTGCGAGATCTGGACGGACGTCGACGGTGTGTATACCTGCGATCCGCGCCAGGTGCCCGACGCCAGGTTGCTGAAGTCGATGTCTTATCAGGAAGCGATGGAGCTCTCCTATTTCGGCGCGAAAGTGCTTCACCCTCGTACCATTACCCCCATCGCGCAGTTCCAGATCCCTTGCCTTATCAAAAATACCGGTAATCCGCAGGCGGCAGGCACGCTGATCGGCGCCAGTCGCGATGAAGACGAACTGCCGGTGAAGGGGATTTCAAACCTCAATAATATGGCGATGTTCAACGTCTCTGGTCCCGGTATGAAAGGGATGGTGGGGATGGCGGCGCGCGTGTTTGCGGTGATGTCCCGCGCGGGAATTTCCGTCGTATTGATTACCCAGTCTTCTTCTGAGTACAGCATCAGCTTTTGCGTGCCGCAGGCGGACTGCGCACGTGCTCAGCGCGCTTTACAGGATGAGTTCTATCTCGAGCTGAAAGAGGGCGTACTGGAACCTCTGGCGGTCACTGAACGGCTGGCGATTATCTCCGTCGTCGGGGATGGCATGCGGACGCTGCGCGGTATTTCAGCAAAATTCTTTGCCGCACTGGCGCGCGCCAATATCAATATCGTGGCCATCGCTCAGGGCTCCTCCGAGCGTTCCATTTCGGTGGTAGTCAACAATGACGACGCCACGACAGGCGTACGCGTCACCCATCAGATGCTGTTCAACACCGACCAGGTGATTGAAGTGTTTGTCATTGGCGTCGGTGGGGTAGGCGGCGCGTTACTGGAGCAGCTTAAGCGTCAGCAGACCTGGCTGAAGAAAAAACATATCGACCTGCGCGTGTGCGGCGTGGCGAACTCCAGAGCGCTGCTGACCCATGTGCATGGCCTGAACCTGGAGAACTGGCAGGCCGAGCTGGCTGAAGCGAAAGAGCCGTTCAATCTCGGCCGCTTAATTCGCCTGGTGAAGGAATATCATCTGCTGAACCCGGTGATTGTTGACTGCACCTCCAGTCAGGCGGTGGCCGATCAATACGCTGACTTCCTGCGCGAAGGTTTCCACGTGGTCACGCCGAACAAAAAGGCGAATACCTCGTCGATGGATTACTACCATCAGTTGCGTTTCGCTGCCGCGAAATCACGGCGTAAATTTCTCTATGACACCAACGTGGGTGCCGGTCTGCCGGTGATCGAAAACCTGCAAAACCTGTTGAACGCGGGCGATGAGTTACTGAAATTCTCCGGCATTCTGTCTGGTTCGCTGTCGTTTATTTTCGGTAAGCTCGACGAAGGCATGAGCCTCTCTGAAGCGACCCGCATCGCGCGTGAAATGGGCTATACCGAGCCAGACCCGCGTGACGATCTTTCCGGAATGGATGTGGCGCGTAAGCTGCTGATCCTTGCCCGTGAAACCGGACGCGAGCTGGAACTGTCTGACATCGTCATTGAACCGGTGTTGCCGAAAGCATTTGATGACTCCGGTGACGTTGACGCGTTCATGGCGAATCTGTCGCAGCTTGATGACGCGTTCGCCGCTCGCGTGGCAAAAGCCCGTGATGAAGGCAAAGTATTGCGCTATGTTGGCAACATCGAAGAAGACGGCGTGTGTCGGGTGAAAATTTCTGAAGTGGACGGTAACGATCCGTTGTACAAAGTGAAAAACGGTGAAAACGCGCTGGCTTTCTACAGCCACTACTATCAGCCGCTGCCATTGGTTCTGCGCGGTTATGGCGCGGGCAATGACGTCACGGCGGCAGGGGTGTTTGCTGACCTGTTGCGCACCCTCTCATGGAAGCTAGGAGTTTAACATGGTTAAAGTTTATGCCCCGGCTTCCAGTGCCAATATGAGCGTTGGATTTGATGTGCTTGGGGCGGCGGTGACCCCCGTTGATGGCTCACTGCTGGGCGACGTGGTAACGGTCGAGGCGGCAGACAGTTTCAGTCTGAACAATCTGGGCCGCTTTGCGGACAAACTGCCGTCAAAACCGCGTGAAAATATTGTCTACCAGTGTTGGGAGCGTTTTTGTCAGGAGCTGGGTAAGCAAATCCCGGTGACGATGACGCTGGAAAAAAATATGCCAATCGGCTCCGGATTAGGCTCCAGCGCCTGCTCGGTGGTGGCGGCACTGGTGGCGATGAATGAGCACTGCGGCAAGCCGCTGAATGACACGCGTCTGCTGGCGATTATGGGGGAGCTGGAAGGGCGTATCTCCGGCAGCATTCATTACGATAACGTCGCGCCGTGCTTCCTCGGCGGTATGCAGTTGATGATTGAAGAAAACGGCATTATCAGTCAGCAGGTGCCAGGCTTTGATGAGTGGCTGTGGGTGCTGGCCTATCCAGGCATTAAGGTTTCCACCGCGGAAGCGCGGGCCATTTTACCTGCGCAATATCGTCGCCAGGATTGCATTGCCCACGGGCGACACCTGGCCGGGTTTATTCACGCCTGCTATTCCCGCCAGCCAGGGCTTGCGGCGAAACTGATGAAGGATGTGATTGCCGAACCGTATCGCGAACGTCTGTTGCCAGGTTTTGCCCAGGCGCGTCAGGCCGTCGCAGAAATTGGCGCGCTGGCGAGCGGTATTTCCGGTTCAGGGCCGACGCTGTTTGCGCTCTGCGATAAACCGGATACGGCGCAGCGCGTGGCGGACTGGCTGGGTAGTCACTACCTGCAAAATCAGGAAGGCTTTGTTCATATTTGCCGGCTGGACACGGCGGGCGCACGAGTACTGGGATAATTGATGAAACTCTACAATCTTAAAGATCACAACGAACAAGTTAGTTTTGCGCAGGCCGTCACGCAGGGGCTGGGCAAAAATCAGGGGCTGTTTTTCCCGCACGATCTGCCGGAATTCAACCTGACAGAAGTGGATGAGATGCTGAACCAGGACTTCGTCAGCCGCAGCGCGAAGATCCTGTCCGCGTTTATCGGCGATGAAATCCCGCAAGAGATCCTCGAAGCGCGCGTACGTGCCGCCTTTGCTTTTCCGGCACCGGTTGTCCAGGTAGAGGGCGACGCCGGTTGTCTGGAACTGTTCCACGGCCCGACGCTGGCGTTTAAAGATTTCGGCGGCCGTTTTATGGCGCAGATGCTGACCCACATCAGCGGCGACAAGCCGGTGACCATTCTGACGGCAACCTCCGGTGATACCGGCGCGGCCGTGGCACATGCGTTTTATGGTCTGCCGAACGTGCGCGTGGTGATCCTCTACCCGAACGGCAAAATCAGTCCGTTGCAGGAAAAACTGTTCTGCACGCTGGGCGGCAACATTGAAACTGTCGCCATCGACGGTGATTTTGATGCCTGCCAGGCGCTGGTCAAACAGGCCTTTGATGATGAAGAGCTGAAAGTGGCGTTGGGGCTGAACTCGGCTAACTCTATTAATATCAGCCGCCTGCTGGCGCAGATTTGTTACTACTTTGAAGCCGTTGCACAATTGCCGCAGGAAGCGCGGAATCAACTGGTTGTTTCTGTTCCAAGCGGCAACTTTGGCGACCTGACAGCGGGCCTGCTGGCGAAATCCCTCGGCCTGCCGGTGAAGCGTTTTATCGCCGCCACCAACGTTAACGACACAGTGCCCCGCTTCCTGCAGGACGGGCAGTGGGCGCCAAAAGCGACCCAGGCGACGTTGTCTAACGCGATGGACGTGAGTCAGCCGAACAACTGGCCGCGCGTAGAGGAGCTGTTCCGCCGTAAAATCTGGCGTCTGAATGAGCTTGGTTATGCTGCCGTGGATGATGAGACAACGCAGGAAACGATGCGTGAGCTAAAAGCGAAGGGCTACACCTCTGAGCCGCACGCGGCAGTGGCGTACCGCGCTCTGCGTGACCAGCTTAATCCGGGCGAATACGGCCTGTTCCTTGGTACCGCACACCCGGCGAAGTTTAAAGAGAGCGTGGAAGCTGTCCTGAATGAAACGCTGGAACTGCCGAAAGAACTGGCGGATCGTGCGGATCTGCCGCTGCTTTCGCAACATCTGCCGGCAGATTTCGCTGCTCTGCGTAAGCTGATGATGACGCGCGGTTAAGTTTGTCGCCGTGTTGAAAACGCCGGGGATACCCGGCTTTTTTATGGAGAAAATAAGGAGAAATTACGCAGAGAAAAAGCAGAAATTCTCAATAAATGCGGACACTTAGAGATTAGGATTGCGGAGAATAACAACTCACGTTCCCATCACGTAATCTCCTTTCATCGACCCGAAACGGGCAATGACAGAAAGGAGTACCTCATGAACAAACTGAAACCTGTGCTTCTGGCACTCTCCATGATGCTGGTGACTCCACTCGTAGTACAGGCGGCTGAAATCACTCTGGTTCCTGCCGTTAAATTACAGATTGGCGATCGCGATAATCACGGTAACTACTGGGATGGCGGAAACTGGCGCGACCATGGCTGGTGGAATAAACACTATGAGTGGCGCGGAAATCGCTGGCAGTCGCACGGACCGCGTCCGCAACCGCACTATGATAAACACGATGACCGTCGTCATGGCGATCATCGTCAAGGTCCTGGCGGGAAACACCATTAATGCTTATGCCGGGCAGACGCGCGTCCCCCGGCAGCGCATTACGGTTCGTGACGCTTAAACACCAGTTCGCCATTCCCGGAGGCGGCTTCATCAAAGAAGTAACCTTCGCTGTTGAAGTCGGTGAGTTGTTCAGGCTTCGTCAGACGGTTTTCAATGATGTAGCGGCTCATCAGGCCGCGCGCCTTTTTGGCGTAGAAACTGATGACTTTGAACTTACCGTTTTTCTCGTCGAGGAAGACGGGTTTAATCAGCTCAGCGTTCAGTTTCTTCGGCTTCACGGAACGGAAGTATTCATCCGATGCAAGGTTAATCACCACCTGGTCGCCCTGTGCGGCGAGCGCTTCATTGAGCTTATCCGTGATGATATCGCCCCAGAATTGATACAGATCTTTTCCTTTGGCGTTCTCCAGACGAATGCCCATTTCCAGACGATAAGGCTGCATCAGATCCAGCGGGCGCAGTACACCGTACAGGCCTGAGAGCATACGCAAATGCTGCTGAGCAAAATCGAAATCGGCTTCGTTGAAGGTTTCGGCCTGCAATCCGGTATAGACATCACCTTTGAAGGCCAGAATAGCCTGGCGTGCGTTTTCCGGCGTGAAGTCCGGCTGCCAGTCGTGAAAGCGGGTGGCATTCAGGTCAGCAAGCTTATCGCTGATGTGCATCAGTTTACCGATCTGCGGGGCCGAGAGCTTGCGTGCCACATGAATCAGTTGCTGGGAGTGGTCCAGCAGCTCAGGCAACGTATGGCGCGTTGTCGCCAGCGGGCTCTGGTAGTCGAGCGTTTTTGCAGGTGAAATCAGAATCAGCATATCCAGTCCTTGCAGGAAATTTACTGCGACTGTAGCAAAAAACACGACTGAGTTGATCGATAGTTGCGATTAGTCTCGCGGTATGTCGTCCCAGGCATCTGGCGCCAGTTGCTGTTCAATATCCGGGTAGCGCAGCGGATCAAAGACCGGACGAACCCCCAGTTTTCGCTGGCGTAAGTAGTCGCTGGCCAGAGTATGCACCACCGGAGAGAGCAGCAATATTGCCGTCAGGTTAGTGATCGCCATGCAGGCCATGATGACATCTGCCAACTGCCATAGCAGCGGGAAGCTGAGCAACGTTCCGGCCACCACCGTCAGGCAGGTGACAATACGTAAAATCCAGATGGTGCGTTTGTTGTCCAGGTTCAGAAAGTACAGGTTGTTTTCCGCATAGATGTAGTTGACCACAATGGAGCTGAAGGCAAAAAGAATCACGATAACCGCGACGAACGCAGCCCCCCAGTCACCGACCAGCGCGTTCATTGCTTTCTGCACCAGTTGGATCCCTTCCATCGACGCATAGGTCGTGCCGTTGCCAGCCAGTAAAACCAGCATTGCCGTTGCACTACAGACGACCAGCGTATCGATAAAAATACCGATCATCTGCACAATCCCTTGCGCTGCAGGGTGCGGCGGCCAGGATGATGCGGCGGCAGCGGCGTTAGGCGTTGAGCCCATCCCGGCTTCATTGGAAAACATACTGCGTTGAAAACCGCTGGTGATCGCCTGGCTCAGCGTATATCCCGCCACGCCGCCCGCGGCTTCTTGCCAGCCAAACGCGCTTTTGATGATAGAAATGATGATGTCAGGCAACTGGCCGATATTGATCAGACAAACCACCAGGCTGGTGACCACCCACATCAGCGCCATCACTGGGACGAACCACTGCATCATCCGTGCCACGCCCTTGATCCCCCGAACGATGACCAACAGGGCGGCAATCGCCATGACAATACCGGTGGCGATCGGCGGGAAATCAAACGCGAATTTGAGGGCGCGGGATACGGAATTGGCCTGTACGCTGTTGAACACCAGTCCGTAGGCGATCAGCAAAAAGATGGCGAATAACACGCCCATCCAGCGCATGCCTAACCCACGCGCCATATACCAGGCGGGGCCACCGCGAAACTGACCGTGGCGATCGCGCTCTTTGTAGAGCTGTGCGAGGGCGCATTCGGCAAATGAGGTTGCCATACCAATGATGGCGGCGACCCACATCCAGAACACTGCGCCAGGCCCGCCTGCGGTAATGGCCAGCGCCACGCCCGCCAGGTTGCCGCTACCGATACGGGCGGCAAGGCTGGTACAGAGTGACTGAAACGAGGTTAACCCTCCCGGCTGTGGGTTAATGCTGTTTCTCAGACTTTTGCCAACCTGGCGGATATAGCGAAATTGTACGAAGCCTGTGCGCCAGGTAAACCAACACCCTGCCCCAAAGAGCAGGTAGATCATCACTGACCCCCAGAGCACATCATTAATAAACGCGAAAAAATCAGGCATTAACATCCCTCTTGTTGCTGCCGGTACGCTGTAACAACCCTGTGTAAGCGTTACCAATTGTTGAATAGTATATATACACTTCATCCTTCAGGCTGCCTCTTTGTTGGCTGCACGCTAAAACCTCAGTCACATCGTTTTCTCTGTTCCTGGGATTTTATCGTTTGCCGTCTCGAGGCAACCCGAACGCTTTTGTGTAGACACCGCCAGGCAATTGATAGCGACCGCGTAGTGTACATGAGGTTGAGTGCCTGAATGGCGCGCTACATCAATGCCGGATCAGAAATTGTCCGCAGGTGCCCTCAAGGGGATAAGCGCATTGTCTGCGGTTGCGCTGTCACAACGTCGTGTTATCATCAGGGCAGACCGGTTACATCCCCCTAACAAGCTGTTTAAAGAGAAACACTATCATGACGGACAAATTGACCTCCCTTCGTCAGTTCACCACCGTGGTGGCCGACACCGGAGACATCGCGGCAATGAAGCTGTATCAGCCGCAGGATGCCACAACCAACCCTTCTCTCATTCTTAACGCAGCGCAGATCCCGGAATACCGTAAGCTGATCGATGACGCTGTTGCCTGGGCTAAGCAGCAGAGTAGCGACCGCGCGCAGCAGATTGTTGACGCAACCGACAAACTGGCAGTGAACATCGGTCTGGAGATCCTGAAACTGGTCCCGGGTCGTATCTCCACTGAAGTGGATGCTCGCCTGTCCTATGACACTGACGCGTCTATTGCCAAAGCGAAACGCATCATCAAACTGTACAACGATGCAGGCATCAGCAACGATCGCATTCTGATTAAACTGGCTTCAACCTGGCAGGGCATCCGCGCTGCAGAGCAGTTGGAAAAAGAAGGCATCAACTGTAACCTGACGCTGCTGTTCTCCTTCGCGCAGGCGCGCGCCTGCGCCGAAGCTGGCGTGTTCCTGATCTCTCCGTTCGTGGGTCGTATTCTTGACTGGTATAAATCCAATACCGACAAGAAAGAGTATGCCCCGGCTGAAGATCCGGGCGTGGTTTCCGTTACGGAGATCTACGAATACTACAAACAGCATGGCTACGAGACGGTTGTGATGGGCGCAAGCTTCCGTAACATCGGCGAAATCCTTGAGCTGGCTGGCTGCGACCGCCTGACCATCGCACCGGCACTGCTGAAAGAGCTGGCGGAAAGCGAAGGGGCTATCGAGCGTAAACTGTCCTTCTCTGGCGAAGTAAAAGCGCGTCCGGAACGTATCACCGAGTCTGAGTTCCTGTGGCAGCACAACCAGGATCCGATGGCGGTAGATAAACTGGCGGACGGTATCCGTAAGTTTGCTGTCGACCAGGAAAAACTGGAGAAAATGATCGGCGATCTGCTGTAATCATTTTTGCCCTATGTAGCGTGGTCGGTACACCGGTCACGCTACCTCTTCTGAACCCTGTCTGTCCTTCCCTTCGCAGTGTATCATTCTGTTTAACGAGACTGTTTAAACGGAATAATCATGAACACCTTACGTATTGGCTTAGTTTCCATTTCTGACCGCGCCTCCAGCGGTGTTTATCAGGATAAAGGCATTCCGGCACTGGAAGAGTGGCTATCGACGGCGCTGACCACGCCTTTCGAGGTGCTGACACGCTTGATTCCTGATGAACAGGTCATCATCGAACAAACACTGTGTGAGCTGGTAGACGAGATGAGTTGTCATCTGGTGCTGACCACCGGGGGCACCGGTCCTGCACGTCGTGATGTAACGCCGGATGCTACCCTCGCGGTTGCCGATCGCCAGATGCCTGGCTTTGGCGAACAGATGCGCCAGATTAGTCTGCACTTTGTGCCGACGGCGATTTTGTCACGTCAGGTCGGGGTGATTCGCAAGCAGGCGTTAATCCTCAACTTACCGGGCCAGCCGAAATCCATCAAAGAGACCCTGGAAGGGGTGAAGGATGCAGAAGGTAAGGTCGTCGTGGCGGGTATCTTTGCAAGTGTACCGTATTGTATACAGCTCCTTGACGGGCCGTATGTGGAGACCGCGCCGGAAATCGTAGCATCTTTTCGCCCGAAAAGTGCCAGACGCGATACAAATGCCTGAAGTTAGTCTTTTCGTAAGATAAGTGATAGTGAAAGTGGCGTGTTGATTTGTTTACGGTATAGTAAGTTTTGCTTTACATGTGTCGTTCATAACATCCAACGCTCCACAGACTTATGGTTCACTATGTCACAACATACACGCCCCCTGAATCGCCAGGATTACAAAACGCTGACGCTGGCCGCTCTTGGCGGTGCGCTTGAATTTTACGACTTCATTATCTTCGTCTTTTTCGCAGCCGTGGTGGGGGAGTTGTTTTTCCCCGCTGATATTCCCGAATGGCTTCGTCAGGTACAAACCTTTGGCATCTTCGCTGCCGGGTATCTGGCGCGTCCGTTAGGCGGCATTATCATGGCGCATTTTGGCGATTTGGTCGGGCGCAAAAAGATGTTCACCTTGAGCATTCTGCTGATGGCCGTGCCGACGCTGGCGATGGGGTTGTTGCCGACCTATGCCGCTGTTGGGATTGCCGCGCCCTTGTTGTTGCTGTTGATGCGCATTCTGCAGGGCGCTGCGATTGGCGGCGAAGTGCCGGGCGCATGGGTGTTCGTCGCCGAGCACGTCCCTGAACGTCGAATTGGGATGGCTTGCGGCACGCTGACGGCAGGTTTGACGGTGGGGATCCTGTTAGGCTCGGTGGTGGCGACGCAGATTAACACACACCTGACGCAACAGGCTGTACATGACTATGGCTGGCGAATTCCGTTCCTGCTGGGGGGAGTTTTTGGGCTGGTGGCGATGTATTTACGCCGCTGGTTACAGGAAACGCCTATCTTTCTGGAGATGCAACAGCGCAAGACGTTGGCTCAGGAACTGCCGGTGAAGTCGGTGGTGGTGAATCACCAGAAGGCGGTGGTGATCTCCATGCTTCTGACCTGGCTGCTTTCTGCAGGGATTGTGGTGGTGATTTTAATGTCGCCGGTCTGGCTGCAAAAGCAGTACGGCCTGTCACCGGCCCTGACGTTGCAGGCAAACAGCGTGGCGACCATTATGCTTTGCCTGGGTTGTCTGTTAGCGGGCTTTATCGTCGACCGTGTTGGTGCCAGCAAAACCTTTATTGTTGGCAGCATATTGTTAGCCTGTTCGAGCGGGTTGTTCTATCACCTGTCGGGCACACATTCGCAGTACTTATTCCTGCTCTATGGGCTGGTGGGATTGTGCGTGGGTGTGGTGGGCGCGGTGCCATACGTGATGGTGCGCGCGTTTCCTGCGGAAGTCCGCTTTACCGGCATTTCATTTTCCTACAATGTTTCTTACGCCATTTTCGGTGGACTGACGCCGATTGCCGTGACACTGCTAATGAGCGTTTCGCCGATGGCACCGGCCTGGTATGTGCTGGCGTTGTCGCTGGTGGGATTGGGACTGGGTGTTTGGCTGCGACAGGATATGTATTATCGCGATACGGAAATGCAGGCTGAGCTACAACAGCCGTAATAATAATCCCCCCTTAACGGGGGGATACTGATGATTAGTGCGCATCACCAATCGGCAGAATGGTACGGCCGAACTGTTCGTTCAGCACTTCACCCATCGCCAGATAAATCGCGCTGGCACCACACACTAAGCCAACCCAGCCGGCAAAGTGGATCACCGCTTCGTTACCCGCAATGTTACCCACGGCCAGCAGGGCGAACAGAACGGTCAGGCTCAGGAATACGAACTGAAGCGCACGTGCGCCAGTCAGCGTGCCGAAGAACATAAACAGAGTGAATACGCCCCACAGGCCCAGGTAGGCACCGAGGAACTGCGCATTAGGCGCTTCTGTCAGACCCATTTTCGGCATCAGCAGGATCGCAACCAGCGTCAGCCAGAACGAGCCGTAAGAGGTGAATGCGGTCAAACCGAAGGTATTCCCTTTTTTGTATTCCAGCAGGCCGGCAAAAATTTGCGCAATACCGCCGTAGAAAATTCCCATCGCGAGAATAATACCGTCAATGGCGAAGAAACCCGCGTTATGCAGGTTAAGCAGAATGGTGGTCATGCCGAAGCCCATCAGGCCCAGCGGTGCCGGGTTAGCCAACTTAGTGTTGCCCATAAATCCTCAAAATCATCATTAATTGAATGGTGAAATAGTTATCCCCGTTAAAACATGACACCGTTCGGGGCGCGGCATAATAATCAGGGGAGAAGGGGCTGTCTATGATCTGAGGAGGGGAAAATGAATTATTTTCCCCTGTGACCGACATCACGCTCTTGTCGCGTTGATCATCCGGCGCAAACAGGCGATTTGCAGTACTGCCGGGATCGTGACGCGATAGGCGCTGCCGCTTACCGCTTTCACGCCGTTTAGCGCTGCGCCCACCGGGCCGCCGAGACCTGCGCCGCGAAGCAAACCGTGACCCAGTACGCTCATCGCGGCATGGGTGCGCAGAATACGGGTGAGCTGACCAGAAAGGAGGTGTGAAACCCCTTTTGCTAATTGATGATCTTTCAGGAGGAGCGGCAGTAACTCCTCCAGCTCAGAGACTTTTGCATTGACGGCTTGCAGGAACGTTTGCCGCTGCTCCACGTCCATTTTTTTCCAGGTGTTGCGTAGAAAATGCTCCAGTAGCTGTTGCTCGATGTCGAAAGTGGACATCTCTTTATCCGCCTTGAGCGACAACCGACCGGAGACATCAAGCAAAATGGTACGATACCGTTTTCCGTGCCCCCGTAGCTTATTGATGATGCTGTCGCCGCCGAAATGCTGAAATTCGCCGGCGATCAGTTGCCAGTTCTGGCGGTGCTGCTCCGGGTGTCCTTCCATCGCTTTAAATCGTTCGCTGTGGTTTAACACGCTCGACAGACGGGTTTTCCCCTTTTCATTATGCGTCAGCAGGCGGGTAAATTCGGCCAGTTGCTCTTCGCTACAATGTTGAAGAAAATCTAAATCCTCGTCATTTAAATAAGTGACATTCATCTTAGGCCCAACTTTTATCATTATTCCTGAAAAGCAGCGGCTTAGTCGTCGCCGATAATTTTCAACGTTGCCATATCAGAAGAGTTCACCGTGTGGCCAGAGAAGGTGATTTTTGATACGCAGCGTTTGTTGTCGTTATCGCTATTGATGTTTATCCACGCAGTGGTCTGCCCTTCTTTAATCAAGTGCGGAACATTCAGGCTCTGGTTGGCGCTGCGTGATGCTTTGAAATAGACGGAGGCGCCGCTGAGCTGAACGTCGCCGTGATCGGTAGTTAACTGAATTCGTTTGACCGGGCGGCAGACGGGAATTTTCAGCGCCAGATCGTTGGTTTCATTACGGGGCATTGCAATGACCCCCAATACTTTGTGATCGTTAGCCTGAGCGCTTGTGGTGAACAAAACGCCCACAAGCAAGCTGGCGGAGATCGTCAGAACAGATTTCATGGTCTTTCTCTTTCAGAAGGTCAGCAAAATGTTCTTTATCTTACCCCTCTCCTTGTGCTGATTAATGGGCGTAATCTTTTCTTTTTATTACAATTTTTCTGTGAATTGTTGCTTTGTTTTTATGGTTTCAGTGAATGTTTTAGCCCATGGAAATGCTGTCGTCGGCCACCTGTCCTGGTTTTAATGACCCTTTATGACGGCGGGAATAAATATTTTTTTTTCATTCCCCCCTTGATGAAGTGGGTTGCGACCCCACTTAGTAGTCAACCGCAGTGGTGAGTCTGAAAAAAAACGAATCAAGGTAGTTGAAACCGCACGTTTCGCCCTTATTACAGACTCACAACCACATGTTGACCGAATTTTTAGTGGAGACGTTTAGATGGGTAAAATTATTGGTATCGACCTGGGTACTACCAACTCTTGTGTAGCGATTATGGATGGCACCACTGCACGCGTGCTGGAGAACGCCGAGGGCGATCGCACCACGCCTTCTATCATTGCTTATACCCAGGATGGTGAAACTCTGGTTGGTCAGCCGGCTAAACGTCAGGCAGTGACAAACCCGCAAAACACCCTGTTTGCGATTAAACGCCTGATTGGCCGCCGCTTCCAGGACGAAGAAGTTCAACGTGATGTTTCCATCATGCCGTACAAAATCATCGGCGCCGACAACGGCGACGCATGGCTGGATGTGAAAGGTCAGAAAATGGCACCGCCGCAAATTTCGGCTGAAGTGCTGAAGAAAATGAAGAAAACGGCTGAAGATTACCTGGGTGAACCGGTAACTGAAGCGGTTATCACCGTACCTGCTTACTTTAACGATGCTCAGCGTCAGGCAACCAAAGACGCCGGCCGTATCGCAGGTCTGGAAGTGAAACGTATCATCAACGAACCGACTGCCGCTGCACTGGCGTATGGTCTGGATAAAGAAGTTGGTAACCGTACTATCGCGGTTTATGACCTTGGTGGTGGTACGTTCGATATCTCTATTATCGAAATCGACGAAGTTGATGGCGAAAAAACCTTCGAAGTTCTGGCAACCAACGGTGATACCCACCTGGGTGGTGAAGACTTCGACAGCCGTATGATCAACTATCTGGTTGAAGAGTTTAAGAAAGATCAGGGCATTGACCTGCGTAACGACCCGCTGGCAATGCAGCGCCTGAAAGAAGCGGCAGAAAAAGCGAAAATTGAGCTTTCTTCTGCACAGCAGACCGACGTGAACCTGCCGTACATCACTGCAGATGCCACCGGTCCGAAACACATGAACATCAAAGTGACTCGCGCGAAACTGGAAAGCCTGGTCGAAGATCTGGTGAACCGTTCCATCGAGCCGCTGAAAGTCGCTCTGCAGGACGCTGGCCTGTCCGTATCTGATATCAACGACGTTATCCTCGTTGGTGGTCAGACGCGTATGCCAATGGTGCAGAAGAAAGTGGCTGAGTTCTTTGGTAAAGAACCGCGTAAAGACGTGAACCCGGACGAAGCCGTGGCAATTGGTGCTGCTGTCCAGGGTGGTGTATTGACCGGTGATGTGAAAGACGTACTGCTGCTGGACGTTACCCCGCTGTCTCTGGGTATCGAAACCATGGGCGGTGTGATGACTGCGCTGATCAACAAAAACACCACTATCCCGACCAAGCACAGCCAGGTGTTCTCTACCGCGGAAGACAACCAGTCTGCGGTTACCATCCATGTGCTGCAGGGTGAACGTAAACGTGCGTCTGATAACAAATCTCTGGGTCAGTTCAACCTGGATGGGATCAACCCGGCACCGCGCGGCATGCCGCAGATCGAAGTGACCTTCGATATCGATGCTGACGGTATCCTGCACGTTTCCGCGAAAGACAAAAACAGCGGTAAAGAGCAGAAGATCACCATCAAGGCGTCTTCTGGCCTGAATGAAGAAGAAATTCAGAAAATGGTTCGCGAAGCCGAAGCGAATGCTGAGTCTGACCGTAAGTTTGAAGAGCTGGTTCAGACCCGCAACCAGGGCGACCATCTGCTGCACAGCACGCGTAAGCAGGTTGAAGAAGCAGGCGAGCAGTTACCGGCTGACGACAAAACGGCCATTGAGTCTGCGCTGACCGCACTGGAAACGGCGCTGAAAGGCGAAGACAAAGCGGCCATCGAAGCGAAGATGCAGGAGCTGGCGCAGGTTTCCCAGAAACTGATGGAAATCGCTCAGCAGCAGCATGCGCAACAGCAGGCGGGCTCCGCTGACGCTTCCGCAAACAACGCGAAAGATGATGATGTTGTCGACGCTGAGTTTGAAGAAGTGAAAGACAAAAAATAATCGCCCTTTGAACGGGTAATTACTGGCACGGGCGAAGAGGTTTCCTCTCCGCCCGTGCACGCATGTTAAGGGCAGAAAAAAGAGATGGCTAAGCAAGACTATTACGAGATTTTAGGCGTTTCCAAATCAGCGGAAGAGCGTGAAATCAAAAAGGCCTACAAGCGCCTGGCCATGAAATTTCACCCGGACCGTAACCAGGGTGATAAAGAGGCCGAAGCCAAGTTTAAAGAGATCAAAGAAGCGTATGAAGTCCTGACCGACTCGCAGAAACGCGCTGCCTATGACCAGTACGGTCATGCCGCGTTTGAGCAAGGCGGGATGGGCGGCGGCGGCGGTTTTGGCGGCGGCGCTGACTTCAGCGATATCTTTGGTGACGTTTTTGGCGATATCTTTGGCGGTGGTCGGGGTCGTCAACGTGCTGCGCGTGGGGCCGATTTACGTTACAACATGGATCTCACCCTGGAAGAAGCCGTACGTGGCGTGACCAAAGAGATCCGCATTCCGACGCTGGAAGAGTGTGATGTTTGCCACGGCAGTGGCGCGAAAGCGGGGACTCAGCCGCAGACCTGTCCGACCTGTCATGGTTCCGGTCAGGTGCAGATGCGTCAGGGGTTCTTCGCGGTTCAGCAAACCTGTCCACACTGTCAGGGGCGCGGTACGCTGATCAAAGATCCGTGCAACAAGTGTCACGGTCATGGTCGCGTCGAGAAGAGCAAAACGCTGTCGGTTAAAATACCGGCAGGCGTGGATACCGGTGATCGCATTCGTCTCTCTGGCGAAGGTGAAGCTGGTGAGCACGGCGCACCGGCAGGGGATCTGTACGTTCAGGTTCAGGTGAAACAGCACCCAATCTTCGAACGTGAAGGCAACAACCTGTACTGTGAAGTACCTATTAACTTTGCGATGGCAGCACTCGGCGGCGAAATTGAAGTTCCGACGCTGGATGGCCGCGTGAAGCTGAAAGTACCCAGCGAAACGCAGACCGGAAAACTGTTCCGCATGCGTGGCAAAGGCGTGAAGTCGGTTCGCGGCGGCGCGCAGGGCGATTTGCTGTGCCGCGTCGTGGTCGAAACGCCGGTTGGTCTGAACGAGAAACAGAAGCAACTGCTGAAAGATCTGCAGGAAAGCTTTGGTGGCCCAACCGGTGAAAAGAACAGCCCGCGCTCCAAGAGCTTCTTTGACGGCGTGAAAAAGTTCTTTGATGATTTGACCCGCTAATCACGTCTGCCGTATCGACCAAAAGCCTGGGATTGCGAGATCTCAGGCTTTTTTTATGTCTCTATAACTCGGTAAAATCGAATGTTTTGCCATTAATAATCTAATTTTAACGATTATTCATGCGGAGTATGATAGTAATTACGAAGTATTCACCCTATAGAGAGAATAAAAAGTGAAACATCTGCATCGTTTCTTTAGCAGTGATGCCTCTGGGGGCATCATTCTTATCATCGCCGCTGTGCTGGCCATGCTGATGGCCAATATGGGTGTGACCAGTGGATGGTATCGCGCCTTTCTCGAGACGCCTGTCCAACTGCGCGTTGGCGCGCTTGAAATCAATAAAAACATGCTGCTGTGGATCAACGACGCCCTGATGGCGGTGTTTTTCCTGCTGATTGGCCTTGAGGTCAAGCGCGAGCTGATGCAGGGCTCTCTGGCGAGTCTGCGTCAGGCGGCTTTCCCGGTGATTGCCGCTATTGGCGGAATGATTGTCCCGGCGCTGCTGTATCTGGCATTCAACTATGCCGATCCGATCACCCGCGAAGGCTGGGCGATCCCGGCCGCCACGGATATCGCTTTTGCCCTGGGCGTGCTGGCCCTGCTCGGCAGTCGGGTGCCGCTGGCGTTGAAAATTTTCCTGATGGCGCTGGCGATTATCGATGACCTGGGCGCGATCATTATTATCGCCGTCTTCTACACCCACGATCTGTCGATGGTGTCATTGGGTGTGGCGGCATTTGCGATTGCGATTCTGGCGCTCCTTAATTTGTGCGGCGTCCGGCGTACGGGCGTGTACATCCTTGTTGGGGTGGTGTTGTGGACCGCCGTGCTGAAATCCGGCGTTCATGCAACGCTGGCGGGTGTGATCGTCGGCTTTTTCATTCCGCTGAAAGAGAAGTACGGGCGTTCTCCGGCGAAGCGTCTGGAGCATGTTCTGCATCCGTGGGTGGCATATCTGATCCTGCCGCTGTTTGCCTTCGCCAATGCGGGCGTTTCTTTGCAGGGCGTGACGATGGACGGGCTGACCTCCATCCTGCCGCTGGGCATCATTGCGGGCCTGCTGGTGGGTAAGCCGCTGGGTATCAGCCTGTTCTGTTGGTTGTCGTTGCGTCTGAAGCTGGCGCAACTGCCGGAGGGAACCTCGTTCCCGCAAATCATGGCGGTCGGCATCCTGTGCGGCATTGGCTTTACGATGTCGATCTTTATCGCCAGCCTGGCCTTTGGCAGCGTGGATCCGGAGCTGATTAACTGGGCGAAGCTGGGGATCCTGATTGGCTCCTTGCTGTCGGCGGTGATTGGCTACAGCTTGCTGCGCGCACGTTTACGCCCGTCAGTCTGATCGGGGCGAGTTAGCAGGGAAGCTTTTTCCGGCTTCCCTTATTGTGACTTTTATCAGAGAGAGTGTATGTCCCACATTAATTACAACCATCTCTATTACTTCTGGCACGTCTATAAAGAGGGCTCCGTGGTCGGTGCGGCGGAGGCGCTTTATTTAACGCCGCAAACCATCACCGGGCAGATTAAAGCGCTTGAGGAACGCCTGCAGGGTAAACTCTTCAAGCGTAAGGGGCGCGGTCTGGAGCCCAGTGAACTCGGCGAACTGGTTTTTCGCTATGCGGATAAAATGTTTACCCTAAGCCAGGAGATGCTGGATATCGTGAACTACCGCAAAGAGTCCAATCTGCTATTTGACGTGGGCGTGGCGGATGCGCTGTCGAAACGACTGGTCAGCAACGTACTGGATGCGGCTGTCGTTGAAGGTGAACAGATCCACCTGCGCTGTTTTGAATCGACCCATGAGATGCTGCTGGAGCAACTCAGTCAGCATAAGCTGGACATGATTATCTCGGACTGCCCGATTGATTCTACGCAGCAGGAAGGGCTGTTTTCGGTGAAGATTGGCGAATGTAGCGTCAGCTTCTGGTGTACTCAGCCGTTACCGGAAAAACCCTTCCCGGCCTGTCTGGAAGAGCGGCGTTTGCTGATCCCCGGGCGGCGTTCGATGCTAGGACGCAAGTTGCTGAACTGGATTAATTCCCAGGGGCTGAAGATTGAGATTCTGGGGGAGTTTGACGACGCCGCATTGATGAAAGCCTTTGGCGCGACGCATAATGCGATTTTCGTGGCTCCAACGCTCTATGCGCATGATTTTTACGCGGACGATTCGGTGGTAGAAATTGGTCGCGTGGAAAATGTGATGGAGGAATATCATGCCATCTTTGCCGAGAGGATGATTCAGCATCCGGCGGTACAGCGCATCTGCAATACGAACTATTCGGCGTTATTCACGCCCCAGAACAAATAGTCCAGACATAAAAAAACCCGCTTGCGCGGGTTTCTTCACAAAGCAACAATCAACAGGCGATTAAGCCAGTTTGTTGATCTGTGCAGTCAGGTTAGCTTTATGACGTGCAGCTTTGTTTTTGTGGATCAGACCTTTAGCAGCCTGACGGTCCACGATTGGTTGCATTTCGTTAAATGCTTTCAGTGCAGTAGCTTTGTCGCCAGCTTCGATAGCTGCGTATACTTTCTTGATGAAAGTACGCATCATAGAGCGACGGCTTGCGTTGTGCTTACGAGCCTTTTCAGACTGAACGGCGCGCTTCTTAGCTGATTTGATATTAGCCAAGGTCCAACTCCCAAATGTGTTCTATATGGACAATTCAAAGGCCGAGGAATATGCCCTTTTAGCCTTCTTTTGTCAATGGATTTGTGCAAATAAGCGCCGTTAATCTAGCGACGCTACGTTACGTATTGATGGCGCAGGATTCTACCAGCTTGCTGGCTGTGAATACAGCTTTTCAGCGATAAAAATTGAATTGCTTTGTCAGTTTGTGGTCGGTATTTGCCTCAGGGTAATGAAATCCATCTGCTTTCTGTTTCGCCACATCAATCGCCGGTTAACCTTGACCGCCGTACAAGGTATACTTTGGCGATTTTCACTGTTTTGAGCCAGACATGAAGCTGATACGCGGCATACATAATCTCAGTCAGGCCCCGCACGGGTGTGTGCTGACTATTGGTAATTTCGACGGCGTGCATCGTGGTCATCGTGCGCTGCTGCATGGTTTGCAGGAAGAAGGGCGCAGGCGTGGCTTACCGGTGATGGTGATGATTTTTGAACCGCAGCCGCTCGAACTGTTTGCGACAGACAAAGCCCCTGCGCGGCTGACCCGCCTGCGTGAAAAATTGCGTTATCTCGCGCAATGCGGCGTCGACTACGTGCTGTGCGTGCGATTCGATCGCCGTTTCGCTGCCCTCACGGCACAGTCCTTTATCAGCGAATTGTTGGTGAATCGTCTTGGCGTGCAATTTCTCGCGGTGGGGGATGATTTCCGCTTTGGCGCTGGTCGTGAAGGCGATTTCTTGTTATTACAGAAGGCCGGCGTGGAATATGGTTTTGATATCACCAGCACCCAAACTTTCTGCGAAGGTGGTGTTCGTATCAGTAGCACCGCCGTGCGTCAGGCGTTGGCAGAAGACAACCTGGCCCTCGCCGAAAGCCTGCTGGGCCATCCGTTTACCATCTCTGGTCGCGTAGTGCACGGTGATGAACTCGGACGCACCATTGGTTTCCCGACGGCAAATTTACCGCTGCGTCGTCAGGTTTCCCCGGTAAAAGGGGTTTATGCGGTAGAAGTGATGGGGCTTGGCGAAAAGCCATTGCCCGGCGTAGCGAACATCGGGACCCGTCCGACGGTTTCGGGCGTGCGCCAGCAACTGGAAGTGCATCTGCTGGATGTTGCAATGGACCTCTATGGTCGCCATATAGATGTTGTGCTGCGTAAAAAAATACGCAATGAACAGCGATTTGCCTCGCTGGATGAACTCAAAGCGCAGATTGCGCGAGATGAATTAACTGCCCGTGATTTTTTTGGGCTAACAAAACCGGCTTAAATGCCTACGTAATCAATACGGAACCGAGAATCTGATGAGTGACTTTAAATCAACCCTGAATTTGCCGGAAACAGGGTTCCCGATGCGCGGCGATCTCGCCAAGCGCGAACCGGGAATGCTGGCGCGTTGGACTGATGATGACCTGTACGGCATCATTCGTGCGGCCAAAAAAGGCAAAAAAACCTTCATTCTGCATGATGGCCCCCCTTATGCGAATGGCAGCATTCATATTGGTCACTCGGTTAACAAGATTCTGAAAGACATTATCGTGAAGTCCAAAGGACTCGCGGGATATGACTCGCCTTACGTTCCGGGTTGGGACTGCCACGGTCTACCGATCGAGCTGAAAGTGGAGCAGGAATTCGGTAAGCCGGGCGAAAAATTTACCGCAGCGGAGTTCCGCGCGAAGTGCCGTGAATATGCCGCAACCCAGGTTGACGGTCAGCGTAAAGACTTTATCCGTCTGGGCGTGCTTGGCGACTGGTTCCATCCGTATCTGACGATGGACTTCAAAACGGAAGCCAACATCATCCGCGCGCTGGGCAAAATCATTGGCAATGGTCACCTGCATAAAGGCGCGAAGCCTGTGCACTGGTGCGTAGACTGCCGTTCTGCGCTGGCAGAAGCGGAAGTGGAATATTACGACAAAACCTCTCCGTCCATCGACGTGGCTTTTGTTGCTGCGGATCAGGATGCGGTGAAGGCGAAATTTGGCGTGACGAACGTCAAAGGCCCAATCTCGCTGGTGATCTGGACCACCACGCCGTGGACGTTGCCGGCAAACCGCGCGATCTCCATTGCGCCTGACTTTGACTATGCGCTGGTACAGATCGACGGTCAGGCGGTGATCCTGGCGAAAGATCTGGTTGAAAGCGTGATGCAACGCATTGGCGCGACGGACTACACCGTTCTCGCAGCCGTAAAAGGGGCGGAGCTTGAGCTGCTGCGCTTTACGCATCCGTTTATGGGCTTCGATGTGCCGGCGATCCTCGGCGATCACGTGACGCTGGATGCCGGTACCGGTGCCGTACATACCGCGCCGGGTCATGGTCCGGATGACTATGTCATCGGCCAGAAATACGGTCTGGAAGTCGCTAACCCGGTGGGGCCGGACGGCGCGTATCTGCCGGGCACCTGGCCGACGCTGGACGGTGTGAACGTCTTTAAAGCCAACGATCTTATCGTTGAGCTGTTGCGTGAAAAAGGCGCGCTGCTGCACGTTGAGAAAATGCAGCACAGCTATCCGTGCTGCTGGCGTCACAAATCGCCGATTATCTTCCGTGCGACCCCACAGTGGTTCGTCAGCATGGATCAGAAAGGTCTGCGTGAGCAGTCTCTGAAAGAGATCAAAGGCGTGCAGTGGATCCCGGACTGGGGTCAGGCACGTATCGAATCGATGGTTGCGAACCGCCCTGACTGGTGTATCTCTCGTCAGCGTACCTGGGGTGTACCGATGTCTCTGTTCGTTCACAAAGACACTGAAGAACTGCATCCGCGCGCCATCGAACTGATGGAAGAAGTGGCGAAACGCGTTGAAGTTGACGGTATTCAGGCCTGGTGGGATCTCGATCCGAAAGAGATTCTGGGCGATGAAGCCGATCGGTACGTGAAAGTGCCGGATACGCTGGACGTCTGGTTTGACTCCGGATCAACTCACGCTTCCGTCGTGGACGTGCGTCCGGAATTCGCCGGTCATGCCGCGGATATGTATCTGGAAGGCTCCGACCAGCACCGTGGCTGGTTCATGTCTTCTCTGATGATCTCCACCGCGATGAAAGGCAAAGCACCGTATCGCCAGGTACTGACGCACGGCTTTACCGTTGATGGTCAGGGCCGCAAAATGTCCAAATCCATCGGTAACACCGTTTCGCCGCAGGATGTGATGAACAAACTGGGCGCCGACATTCTGCGTTTGTGGGTGGCATCAACCGACTACACCGGTGAAATGGCCGTTTCGGATGAGATCCTCAAACGTGCTGCCGACAGCTATCGTCGTATCCGTAACACCGCGCGCTTCCTGCTGGCGAACCTGAACGGGTTTGATCCGGTTAAAGACATGGTGAAACCGGAAGAGATGGTGGTACTGGACAGATGGGCGGTCGGCTGCGCGAAAGCGGCACAGGAAGATATCCTGAAAGCATACGAATCCTATGATTTCCACGAAGTGGTGCAGCGCCTGATGCGCTTCTGCTCGGTGGAAATGGGGTCGTTCTATCTCGACATCATCAAAGACCGCCAGTACACCGCGAAAGCGGACAGCGTGGCGCGTCGCAGCTGCCAGAGCGCGCTGTATCATATCGCGGAAGCGCTGGTACGCTGGATGGCACCGATCATGTCCTTCACCGCGGATGAAATCTGGGGCTACCTGCCGGGCTCCCGTGAGAAGTATGTCTTCACCGGCGAGTGGTACGAAGGTCTGTTCGGTCTGGCGGACAGCGAAGCGATGAACGATGACTTCTGGGACGAGCTGCTGAAAGTGCGTGGCGAAGTGAATAAAGTTATCGAACAAGCGCGTGCGGATAAGAAAGTGGGCGGTTCTCTGGAAGCGGCAGTGACCCTGTACGCGGAACCTGAACTGGCTGCTAAACTGACCGCGCTGGGCGATGAATTACGATTTGTCCTGTTGACCTCCGGGGCGAAAGTCGCTGACTATGCCGGGGCTTCTGCTGACGCACAGCAGAGCGAAGTGCTCAAAGGGCTGAAGATCGCCCTGAGCAAAGCCGAAGGTGATAAATGCCCGCGTTGCTGGCATTACACGACGGATGTCGGCAAGGTAGCGGAACACGCAGAAATCTGCGGTCGCTGTGTCAGCAACATCGCCGGTGACGGCGAAAAACGTAAGTTTGCCTGATGAGTAAGCCTCTTTGTTCAACAGGGCTACGCTGGCTGTGGCTGGTAGTAGTCGTGCTGATTATCGATTTGGGCAGCAAGTACCTGATCCTCCAGAATTTTGCTCTGGGGGATACGGTGTCGCTGTTCCCGTCGCTTAATCTGCATTATGCGCGTAACTATGGTGCGGCGTTTAGCTTCCTCGCCGATAGCGGCGGCTGGCAGCGCTGGTTCTTTGCCGGTATTGCGATCGGTATCTGTGTCATTCTGGCGGTGATGATGTACCGCTCCAGAGCGACGCAGAAGCTGAATAACATCGCGTATGCGTTAATCATTGGCGGCGCGCTGGGGAACCTGTTCGACCGCCTGTGGCATGGCTTCGTTGTCGACATGATCGATTTCTACGTCGGGGACTGGCATTTTGCCACCTTCAACCTGGCCGATTCGGCGATTTGTGTCGGTGCGGCGTTGATTGTGCTGGAAGGTTTTTTGCCCTCCAGAGAGAAAAAAGCCGCATGAAAATTGCCGGATGGCGGCGCAAGCGCCTTATCCGGCCTACAAAATAGCGCGAACCTTGTAGGCCTGATAAGCGTAGCGTCATCGGGCAAACATATGCCGGATGGCGGCGCAAGCGCCTTATCCAGCCTACAAAATAGCGCGAACCTTGTGTAGGCCCGATAAGTGTAGCGTCATCGGGCAAACATGTGCCGGATGGCGGCGCAAGCGCCTTATCCGGCCTACAAAATAGCGCGAACCTTGTGTAGGCCCGATAAGCGTATCGTCATCGGGCAAATATATGCCGGCTGGCGGCGCAAGCGCCTTATCCGGCCTACAACATAGCGCGAACCTTGTGTAGGCCCGATAAGCGCAAGCGCCATCGGGCAAACCGGTGAGTCACAACAAGTGAGCAATCTGCATGTCTAAATCAGTACAGAGTAACAGTGCGGTGCTGGTGCACTTCACCTTAAAACTCGACGATGGCTCCACCGCAGAGTCAACCCGTAATAACGGCAAGCCCGCGCTTTTCCGCCTGGGGGATGGTTCTCTGTCTGAAGGACTGGAGCAACATCTTCTCGGACTGAAAGACGGCGATAAAACCACCTTTTCCCTGGAGCCGGATGCCGCGTTTGGCATCACGACGCCAGACCTGATTCAGTACTTCTCGCGTCGCGAATTTATGGACGCAGGCGAACCTGAAATCGGGGCTATTATGCTTTTTACCGCAATGGACGGCAGTGAGATGCCTGGTGTGATCCGTGAAATCAATGGTGACTCCATCACCGTTGATTTCAACCATCCGCTGGCCGGGCATACCGTTCATTTTGATATTGAAGTGCTGGAAGTTGATCCGGCACTGGAGGCGTAAAATGCAGATCCTGTTGGCCAACCCGCGCGGCTTTTGCGCCGGTGTAGACCGCGCTATCAGCATTGTTGAAAACGCGCTGGCCATTTATGGCGCGCCGATTTATGTTCGTCACGAAGTGGTGCATAACCGTTACGTGGTCGACAGCCTGCGCGAGCGCGGGGCGATTTTCATCGAACAGATCAGCGAAGTGCCGGACGGCGCGATCCTGATCTTCTCCGCTCACGGTGTTTCTCAGGCGGTGCGCAACGAAGCAAAAGGCCGCGATCTCACCGTCTTTGACGCCACCTGTCCGCTGGTGACCAAAGTGCATATGGAAGTGGCGCGCGCCAGTCGTCGCGGTGAAGAGTCGATCCTGATTGGTCACGCCGGGCATCCGGAAGTCGAAGGCACGATGGGACAGTACAGCAACCCGGAAGGGGGCATGTACCTGGTTGAGTCGCCGGAAGATGTTTTTTCGCTTAATGTGAAAAACGAAGGCAAGCTCTCCTTTATGACCCAGACTACGCTCTCCGTGGACGATACGTCAGACGTGATTGACGCGCTGCGTCAACGCTTCCCGAAAATCGTCGGGCCGCGTAAAGATGACATTTGTTATGCCACCACAAACCGTCAGGAAGCGGTGCGTGCGCTGGCTGAGCAGGCGGATGTCGTGCTGGTGGTGGGGTCAAAGAATTCGTCTAACTCCAACCGTCTGGCCGAACTGGCGCAGCGGATGGGGAAAGCCGCGTTTTTGATTGACGACGCGACCGATATCCAGGAAGCCTGGGTGAAAGAGGCACAATGCGTGGGCGTCACCGCTGGCGCGTCGGCGCCGGATATTCTGGTGCAAAACGTCATCGCGCGTTTGCAGGAACTGGGCGGCGGCGATGCTATCCCGCTGGAAGGGCGTGAAGAGAACATTGTTTTCGAAGTGCCGAAAGAACTGCGGCTCGATATCCAACAAGTGGATTAAAAAATGGGGAGCGAAAGCTCCCCATTTGACTATTCGTCGTCTTCATCCTGCATGATAGCGCTGCGCCCACCGTCCATCACGATGGTCGTGCCCGCAATAAATCCGGCCTTTTCACTGCTTAAAAACAGACACAGTTCACCGACTTCTTCCGGCTTGCCGATGCGTCCAACTGGATGCTTTTTCACCGTTTTCTCACGGGCGATCCGCGCATCCGGATGCGCATCAAACCACGCCTGATTTCCTGCCGTATCAATAAAGCCCGGCGCGATGCCGACGGTGCGGATCGCCGGTCCCCATTCGATGGTCAGACTTTGCACCAGCGACAGCAGCGCGCGCTTGGTGATGTTGTACGGTGCACAGCCTGGCATCGTGGAAAACGCGTGATTGGAGGTGATCACCAGAATCACGCCGCGGCTCTTTTGCAGCGCAGGACGGGCGCATTTCGCCAGATACCAGTGCGAGCGCAGATTCAAATCCAGATTATGCGACCAGTCGCTTTCGTCGCAATCGATGCCTTTAAAGACGTTTTTCCCGGCGTTGGATACCACGATATCAATGCGCCCATACTGTTTCTCTGCATCGTCGACGAACCGTTTGATATCAGCGGTTTGCGTAACGTCGACTGAAAAGTAGTGGTAGCGTCCGTCATATTCTTCCAGCATCTGGCGAGCGTTGGCGGCTTTCTCCAGTGACGAAAAAGCGCAGCCAATGACGATGTCGCCATTTTTTAAAAAGGTGCGGGCGATGGCTTCACCGATACCCTGGCTGGTGCCCGTTACCAGCACGACCCGGGGCGTATGTTGTGTGGTCATGTTTATCCCTTACGCTAAGTTAAAATCATGGATCAGCTGTGTAATCGCCTGCCGATCGGCGGCGTCCAGCGTCCAGCCCGGTCGGCGACAGTAGTCGCTGGCAATAATCCCGCGCTGCATCAGCAGCGTTTTTTCCGCCTGAATGATGTACTCGCAATGGCTCATCCAGCGCTGAATAAACGGCAGCAGCCGCTGATGGAGCGCGTGGGCCTGCTTTATTTCACCGTTCTGCCAGTGGTGATAAATCTGCACATACACTTCGGTAAACGAACAGCCCGGCATCACGCCTTTGCCACCGGCTTCCAGCATTTGCAACATATACAATCCCGCGTAGCCGTTCAGAACGCTGGCCTGCGGCGCATGGTGCAGGAATTCTCGGGTGTACTCTACGGGCGGGTTGCACTCGATTTTAAACACCGCATGTGGGTAACGTTCCGCAATGGCGGCGAGTTGTTCCGGCGTAATGGGCAGCCCGGTTTCGCCTGGCGCGTATTGCACCATCACCGGAATATCAACGGCTTCCAGCACCGCAAAAATATGTTCCTGAACGGCCTGTGGGCTGGGTGATAAAAAGAACGGTGGTAGCAGCATCAGCGCATCGGCGCCCAGCGCCTGATAGCGCTTCGCCCGCTTAATGGCGATTTCCGTGCTGTGGTCGGTGACGGAAAACGCGCGATACAGCGGGCTGCCCGCCAGCGTGCTGACCATGAGCTGCGCCAGACGGTCCCGTTCGCCATCATCAAGCTTAGGAAATTCGCTGGCGATACCAAACAGCGTAGCGCCGTTTGCACCACTAGTGGCGAGGTGTTCGAGCAGGCGCACGAAACTGCATTCGTCGATGTCACCCTGTGGCGAAAATGGCATTGCCACGATGGGATTTATGCCGACAATCCCGGCGGCGGTAAAATGCTTCTTCATTCCATGTCCTCCCTGTCCGCAAGCACTGCGCCCTGTGCAGCGGGCAGCGCCCAGCGGCGATAAAGGCGCAAAAAGCCGCGCGGCACTTCTTTATACACCGGCTTCCAGTTTTGACGTCGCTGTGCGAGCGTGGCGTCATCCACGTGCAGAGTGAGCTGTCGTGTCGGAATATCGATGGAGATGTCATCGCCGTCCTCAACCAGACCCAGCGCCCCGCCTTCAGTGGCTTCCGGAGAAATATGGCCGACAAATAGCCCCCGATTAGAACCGGAAAAGCGGCCATCGGTGATCAGCGCGCAGCTGTCGGAAAGCCCCATGCCTTCGAGGCACTTCATCGGTTTGTACATTTCCGGCATGCCCGGTCCGCCTTTAGGCCCTTCGTAGCGTAATACCAGTACGCTACCTGGCTGAATAGCACCTGACATAATGGCCTCGACCGATTCCTGTTCGCTGTTGAACACCACTGCCGGACCGCGGAAAGTCATCAGATTTTCAGGGACGGCGGCGGGTTTCACTACGCAACCCAGTGGTGAAAGGTTGCCATGCAAAACAGCTACGCCCGCTTCACTGCGCACCGGGATTGCCAGCGAACGAATCACTTCCGGGCGGGAGGTTTCGTGTCCTTCAGCCAACAGTTCAGCTTTGGTTTTTCCAGTGACGGTCAGCGCATCACGATTCATCAGCGTCGCAATTTCCTGCTCCACGGCGCGAACGCCACCGGCTTCCCAGAAGTCGATCATGTCGTGTTCAGACGCTGGGTAGAGCGACGCGACCAGCGGCACCTGATGGCTAAGCTTGTCAAAAGCGGAGAGAGGCAGGTGCCCCAATTCCGCTTCGTAGTGAATGGCCTGAAGATGGAGAATGGCGTTGGTGGAGCCGCCGGTCGCCAGCAGATAGACCATCGCGTTATGAATGGATTCTGGCGTAATAATCTGGCGAGCATTCATGCCTTCGCGCACCAGCGTCACGGCCTGCTTCCCGGTTTCAACGGCGCAAATTCGACGCTCCTGTGAAACGGCAGGCAGCGTGCTGCTGCCCGGCAGACTCATGCCCAGCACTTCGGCGATACAGCACATGGTGTTTGCGGTGCCGTACATGGTGCAGGAACCCGGGCCTGGTTCAGCGATATTTTCGATGTGGGCGAATTCCGCTTCGGTTATTTCACCCCGCGTTTTCCAGCCAATGGCTTCAGTGACAATATTGCCGTCCCAGTGTTTACCTTTGTACTCTGCCGGGTACATCGGACCGCCGTTGACCATGATGGCTGGAATATCCAGGCGTGCTGCCGCCATCAGCATGGCCGGAACGATTTTGTCACAGGAACCAAGCAGCACCATGCCGTCAAAGCGGTGAGCGCGCATCATGCTCTCAATCGACATGGCGATCACTTCACGGGCCGCGAGAATATAGCGCATCCCCAGATGCCCTTCAGCAATGCCATCACAGGGGGCAATGGTGCCGAAAACCATTCCTATACCGCCCGCTTCATCAATGCCTTTCAGGACGTTTGCCGTCAGTTCGTTGAGGTTGGCGTGTCCGGCGGTCGCATTGGTGTAGCTATTGACCACCGCAATGACCGGGCGGCGCAGCTGCTCGTCCGTGTGGCCCATGGATTTATACAGGGCGCGTTTTAACGCGCCGTCATCACCCTCGAGGATGGGGCTGAAATGCGTGCCGCAGTGGGCACATCCTCCACAATCACTCTTCATAGCACTCTCTTTCATCATGATTAATTGGTGTGTTGGGAAGCGTCGAGTGGCTCGTGGGGAGAAACAGGACGCGGTTGACGGGTTGGGTTAGCCAGCCGTGCAGGCAGCAATAGAATTAGCGGTACGACTAACAGCAGGAACCCGGCGAGAATGTACAACCCGCCATCGGTGCTGCCGGTCGTGTCTTTCAGCCAGCCGAGGACGGTAGGACCGAAGAATCCGGCAAGGTTGCCGACAGAGTTCACCAACGCAATACCCGCGGCGGCGGCCGTGCCCGAAAGCATCGAGCCCGGCAGACTGATATAGGTTGGGATAAGCGCCAGCGTTCCGGACATCGCAAGACAGATCCACGCCATCATCCAGAAGGTCGAGCCGCTGCAATAAGCGCTGAGCGCCAGGCCCACACAGCCGATCAATGCCGGAATCGCGATATGCCAGCGGCGCTCCTGCCTGAGATCGGAGTGACGGCTGTTCCAGACCATGAACGCCGCGCCAAACACGTACGGCAGAGCCGCGAGCAAACCAATTTGCAGGTCGTCGCTGATGCCAGAGCTTTTGATGATCGACGGCAGCCAGAAGTTGATGCCGTAGTAGCCGATGTTAAAGCTGAAGAAAATCAGCGCCAGCAGCCACACATAGCCGTTGCGGAACATGGCGCTGAGCGTGCTGCTGGGCTGGCCAGCGTTGGCCTGTTCGCGGTTGTGATTGTCGCGGGCCAAATCGCTGAGAATGATCTGCTTTTCAGCGTCGCTCAGCCATTTGGCGGACTTCACGTTGTTGTCGAGATAGCGCAACACCACGAAGGCCAGCACGAAGGAGGGAATGGCTTCCACCAGGAACAACCATTGCCAGTTGTGAAGGCCGTCTACGCCTTCAAACAGTTTTAAAATAAGGCCGGAAAGCGGGCTGCCAATGATAGTCGACAGCGGCGTGACCAGGATAAACAGCCCCAGCGTGCGGGCCGATCGCCATGACGGAAACCACAGCGTCAGATAGAACACGATCCCCGGGAAGAACCCCGCTTCTGCTACACCGAGCAGAAAACGCAGCACGTAGAATTGCGTGGGCGTGCTGACGAAGATCATGCCGGCTGACAGCACCGCCCAGGTGACCATAATGCGGGCTATCCAGAAGCGAGGGCCAAAGCGCTGCATCAGCAGGTTGCTCGGCAACTCAAACAGAAAGTAACCGATAAAGAAGATGCCTGCGCCAAGTCCATAAACCGTATCACTAAAGTTCAGGGCATCCTGCATGTGCAGTTTGGCGAACCCGACGTTAACGCGATCCAGGTAGGCAAAGAAGTAGCAGAGGATCAAGAACGGGATCAGTCTGCGGGTCACTTTGCGGTAAACGCTATCTTCGGAAGTCGTTCTCATTTTTGTGGTCTCGCTTCGTTAACTGCCGGGCGGTTTTCAGGTTGAGAGGCATCGCGCTGCCCGATGTCGCGTAACGCCGCGCCGCTCATCAGGTTGCGTTCGATGTGTTCCAGAGAAATATTTTTGGTTTCAGGGACAAACAGAATCGTAAGGCCGATACAGATAACGTTAAGCACACCGTACAGCCAGAAGGTGTTTGGGCTACCGATGCTGTCGATAAGCGTCAGGAACGTGGCACCGATGATCATGTTGGCGATCCAGTTCGCCATGGTGGAGCAGGTGACGCCGAAGTCGCGTCCGGCAAGCGGTTGGATCTCCGAGCACAGCACCCAGATCAGCGGGCCAGCGCTCATCGCAAAACCGGTGATAAAGATCAGCAGTACGGCAACGGCGGCGTATTGCTCAGTCAGGCCGCCAATCCCGCTGTAGAACATATAACCGAGGATCCCCATGCATACCGCCATCACGGCGTAGCCCAGTTTCAGGATTGGCTTGCGGCCCCAGCGATCCACCAGGCCAATGGCAATAAAAGTGGCGAGCACGTTAGTCAGCCCGGCGATCACCGTGCCCCACATCTGCTCGCGCACGGTGGCGAAACCGGCGATCTCAAATATCTTCGGGGCGTAGTACATGATGACGGTCATGCCGGTAAACTGTTGCATGAACTGCAGCAGAATCCCCAGACCGGTTGAGCGACGGAAATGACGGTTGTTACGAAACAGCTGCCAGCCGCGCTGTTTCATCTTCACGCTTTCGCGGATCTGCTCCAGTTCTTCACGCGCCTCGCGTTGACTGTTACGCAGCAGGCACAGCACTTTTTCTGCCAGCGCGTGCTTGTCTTTCATCGCCAGCCAGCGCGGACTTTCCGGCAGCGTCAGCACGCCAATGAATAAAACGATCGCCGGGAAGGTAATCACGCCGAGCATCCAGCGCCAGTGCCCGCCGCTGCTCAAGACCGTGTCAGAAATGAACGCGGCCAGAATACCGATGGTGATCATCAGTTGGTAAAGTGAAATCATGCTGCCGCGGATGTTTTCTGCTGCGATTTCAGACAGGTACAGCGGCGCAGTGAAAGAGGCGACGCCAACCGCCAGACCGAGAATAAAACGGGAAACGGCAAGCACTTCCATACTGGCGGAAAATGCACAGCCGACGGAGCCGATGATAAACAGCAGGGCGCCCAGCAACAGGCTTTTACGACGCCCGAGCGCGGAAGACATCGGGCCGCTGCCCAGCGCGCCCAATGCCGCGCCGAACATCATAATGCTGACCACGATTTCCTGCTGGTGGCTGTTGAGCTGAAATTCTTGAGCGAGAAACGGCAGTGCGCCTGCGATAACGCCCATATCCAGACCGAACAACAAGCCTGCCAGGGCGGCCAGGAAGCAGACGATTAGCGCCTGCCGGTTGAGGGAAGACGATGTAGTCATAACGATACCTTTCTTATTACCCGGTCAGAGCCTGAAGCGATTTGCAGGCGTGCCTGTGTAGCGGGTTTTTATGCTGATAAGGGCACCGTCGAAACGGCCTGGATTGAGCAGGCCGTCGCGTGCGGAAGTGATAAAAAGATCGGAAAGTTCAGGGCCGCCAAAAGTACAGCTGCTGGGCTGACAAACTGGCAGCGACAGGTCATACAACGGCATCAGGGTGGTTTTGCTAAGTGCCGCAACCGCCAGCAGGGATGAGCCCCAGCGAGCGTTGATAAGCTTGCCGTCAGTGGTCAGCGCGGAGCCATCGGGAATGCCGCTGACGGTGTACGTCTGCTGAATGTCCAGCGCATCAACAGTTTCTGTGGCACAGTGAATCTGACTGCGAAGGGAATCGGCAAACCAGATGTAACCGTCATGCCATTGCAACGTGTTGGGTACGTGTTGCGCGCCAAGCATCTTTTTCGCTTCTCCGCCCATGGCATCCAGCCGATACCAAGCGCCAGAGATCGCTATTGCTTTGGGATCCATCACGCTGAACCACAGCGCGCCGTCCGGGGCGATCGCCGCTTCGTTGGGACGCATCTCGTTTTCTGCTTCCGGCCACGGGCAAAGTAGCGTTTTTGTCTCGGTGTCGTAGTCGTAGCGCCAGATCCCGCTTTGGCTAACCGCTACAAATAGGTCGGGTTTGTCTGTCAACAGCACGGCGCTGGTAAAAACCGGCATTTCGCGTATTTCCGTGCGTTGTGCCTGCGGCCAGTAGCGCAATAGTTTCCCCGCCAGAATATCGACCCATAGCAGAGAAGCGCTGCGTTCGCACCAGACAGGTGTTTCGCCAAGCTGCGCTCGATAGTCGCCAATGCAGGACAGGCTGTTGATCAGCAAACGGTTCATTGTTATTGCACCTGGTTCCAGGACTGACGATAAGCGTTGGCGCGGTTTGCCAGTTCATCCAGCGGCATTCCTGCCTGATACAGCGCGCCGCCAAGCCCGAAACCGTTGGCCCCGGCCCGCATGTAGCGCTGCATTTGGTCTGCATCCGGACGAATGCCGCCCACAGGCAAACAGGCCACATTGCGGGGAAGTACCGCGCGGAAGGCTTTTAATAATTCCGGGGAAAGCTGTTCTGCCGGGAACAGCTTCAGGGCGCTGGCACCCGCATGCAGCGCGGCGAATGCTTCTGTTGGCGTCATCACGCCAGGGAGACTCACCAGATTGCGCTGGCAGGCGCGCTGAATAACGGCGGTATTGGCATTGGGTGAGACAATCAACTGACCGCCAGCCGCCGCCACATCATCCACCTGCCCGACGGTCAGCACGGTACCTGCACCAATCTTTGCGTTATCACCCGCAAATTCACACATCAGGCGGATGGATTCCAGAGCCGACGGGCTGTTCATCGGCACTTCAAGCCAGCGAAATCCGGCCTCAATCAGAATCTCCGCTGCGGCCGTTGCTTCCTGCGGCGTGATGCCGCGCAGAATGGCGATCAGCGGTAGCGGTTCCTTGCGCCAGTGTTCAAGAAAAAGATCCGGGGTCATGCATATGTCTCCTGTAGCTGTGAATAAAGGGCGGCCATGCCTTGCAGAAAGCAGGTGTCGCCGTCGGCAATTTGTAATGGGATTTGCAACGCTTTTGCGGCGTACAGATAGCGTTCGCAAAGCGCAGGTGAGCCAACGAGCCAGCACTCTTTTTCTGCGGACACGCCGGAGAGCTCATTGCCAATCAGCAGTCCGGAGAGGTAGCTGTGGATCGAAGAGGGCTCCAGTTCGCCGTTCAGACGGCGGGTGCGTGCAGAGAAAATCAGGTGGCTGAAGGGGACGCCCGCCTGGGCGGTCAACACCCCTTTCACAAAAGCAGCGCTGTCGTCCTGTTGTTCCGGCAATGCCCGGCCCAATAACGAGTGCTGACTGAGCAGTGAAAAGAGTTCGCCCGTCATTAGCGTGGAGAAATGGGTGATTTCACCGCGGTTCAGTTGGGCGTGTTTGCTGTGGGTCCCGGGTAAAATGGCGCAGTGTTCAAGAGCCGGATGAAGGGCATACAGCCCCATGAGCTGGACCTCTTCACCGCGCATGACGTCGGGCAAACCGAACGCGCTGGCGGAACTTACGCCGGGAATAATCCACGCCTGGCTACCCCAGGGGGTGGCAATGGGAAGGGCGCTTTCCCACAGCGTGTGAGCCGTGGCAGGGGCTGAAACGTACGGTACTTCCTGCCAGCCCTGCTGTGAACCGACCATGCCTGCCATCACGACTGGCAGCGCACCGTATTCTTCGAGCCACGGCTCCAGATGCTGATGCAGCGTGTCGGCAAACGCTCCTTTAGCGATAGCCAGTAGCCCGCAAGATTTTGATACTGAAGCAATAACCTGCTGGTCATTGAGTAAAAATGCACGAAAGTTGGTCGTGCCCCAGTCGATGGCGATCCAGTGTTTAGTCATTTCATGTAATACAACAATGTTAATCTTGTAATACAAGAATGCTAGAGCAAAAAAGCATCGCGATCTGTGAGAAAGATCGAAATTATGTCAGTGAGGGATCAAAGAAGGTGTTCAACGCAGGCAGGACGATCCTGCCAGATACTTTTTCCGGCGGCATGCAGCAGAATGCTGCGCATAAGCGCTCTGGCGTCATCTGGCTGGCGCAGACGAATGGCTTCAAACAATTGAAAATGTTCGTCCACTGCCGTTTTGGTTTCATGCAGATCCTCTTCCAGCGTCTGGCGGAAAGAGAGCACCATTGCAGCGCTCAGCGCATTACCCAGCGCCACCAGGAAGGGGTTGTGTGTAGCTCGCAGCAGCGCCTGGTGAAAGGCCACATCTCCGGCTTCAAATTTGGCTTTTTCAGCGTCAAGCTGACCGCTTCGCATCAGCGTGAGCGCATCTTCCATCGCCGCCAGATCGTGGCCATTGGCATTCAGCGCGGCAAGCATAGCGACGTTTGGCTCAAACATCAGACGCGTGACCATCAGTTGTTCTACCAGTTCGGCATCGACTTTACCTGTCGCCAGCCAGTTCAGAACATCGATATCCAGCAAACTCCACTGTTCGCGGGCATTGACGGTACTGCGCTTTTTCGCCTGAATAGAGATAAGCCCTTTGGCGGCCAGCGTCGCCAATGCATTGCGTAGCGAGGTGCGCGAGACGTTGTACTCGGTTGCCAGTTCGTTTTCGCCAGGCAGCGCGCTGCCTGCTGCCAGTTCGCCACGCAGAATGCGCCCGGCAAGATGCTGAGTAACGGATTCGGAGAGACTGGCCTGCACGACTTTCATTGCATTTCCTGGCTAAATACCTTCACTGTGATGGGCTATATAGTAAGCTAATTGTCAGCAAAATGGCTAATAAACACATAAGGGAGAATCACTTATGGAACGTCTGCCCATTATTCTCGACACCGACCCGGGCATTGATGATGCTGCGGCGATTGCCGCCGCGCTGTTTGCCCCGCAGCTCGACCTGCAACTGATGACCACGGTCGCCGGTAACGTCTCTGTGGAGAAAACCACCCGCAACGCTCTGCAACTGCTGCATTTCTGGAATGCTGATGTCCCTCTCGCACAGGGGGCCGCGACGCCGCTGCTGCGTTCGCTACGCGACGCGGCTTATGTCCATGGCGAATCGGGCATGGAAGGCTACGATTTTGTCGAGCATGACCGACAGCCGCTGGCGAAACCGGCGTTTATTGCCCTTCGCGACGCGCTGATGAGCGCCCCGAAGCCGATTACGCTGGTTGCGATCGGTCCGCTGACGAATATTGCGCTACTGCTGATGCACTATCCGGAATGTACCTTCAATATCCGTCGTCTGGTGATCATGGGCGGTTCTGCCGGACGAGGGAATTTTACCCCTAACGCCGAATTTAACATCGCGGTCGATCCAGAAGCGGCCGCCCGCGTATTTCGCAGCGGCATTGAAATTGTGATGTGCGGGCTGGACGTCACGAACCAGGCGATGCTGACGCCGGACTATCTGGCAGCGCTTCCCGCCCTCAATCACACCGGGAAGATGTTGCATGCTCTGTTCAGCCACTATCGCAGCGGGACAATGCGCACCGGCGTGCGGATGCACGATCTCTGCGCCATCGCCTGGCTGGTGCGACCGGATCTGTTTACCGTGAAGCCGTGCTTCGTCGCGGTTGAAACGCTGGGGGAATATACCGCCGGGACGACCGTGGTGGATATTGAGGGACGGATGAACAAACCGGCGAACGTGCAGGTCGCTCTGGATATTAATGTTTCCGGTTTCCAGCAGTGGGTGGCGGAGGTTCTGGCACTGGCACCCTAAGGAGTGTGATACGCACCGCACTCTGTTGACAGGACAGGCTGGTTAATCGATTAATCTGCTATTCTGATTCTGTTGTTCTCCTCGGGCCGGAGACACATATGAATCATCCATTTATCCAGCCACCGCAGGTGGAATGGGCGAGCGGCGCGTTGGCAAAAGGGCCGCTGTTGCGTAAATCAACCCGTATTCGGGATCTTATTGGTATTTTTGCCGACGATCCCGCCAGACAACGACTGGCGGGTGAACATGTGGTGTATGACGTTGAGATCCTGGCGACCTCCCCGGCGGAAGGCGAACTCTATACGGGCGTTACTCATCTTTATCCCGGACGCGTCGGCGATGAATATTTCATGACTCGCGGGCACTTTCATGCGCGCCGTGAACAGGGCGAAGTCTATTTTGGCCTGCGCGGGAATGGGCTTTTGCTGCTGCAAAATGAGCAGGGGCAAGCACGACTGGAAAGCGTTTGTGCCGGGTCAATTCATATCATTCCAGGTTTCACCGCACACCGGTTGATCAACACCGGAAGTGAGGTGCTTTCTGCGCTTGCCGTCTGGCCAGGTGTGGCCGGGCATGATTATGCGTCGCTGGCGAAGGGGTTCACTCTCAGGGTCTTTGAGAAAAACCAGCAGATTCAGGTGAGGGAGGCGCAGAATGAGTGACTCAGCGCGTCTTTATGGTCTGGATATGACCGTGCATCGTCATCCGCTTGGCTTCAGCTATGGGGATGATGTGACCGGGCCGATGCCGGAAATACGCCGACTCGATCAGATTCGTCCTTCCCTGCGCGATCCGCAGTGTGAGGGGCCGGAAGAGGTGTACGCTATCGCGATGGATGTGGCGCGAATGCAGGATCGCGAAGAGTTGAAAAAACGCATGCTGCTGTTTGGCGTGGTGACCTATGCGGCGGGTCGGTTGGGCGAAGAACCGATTCGCAGTCAGGGACATGTGCATCGCGTGAGTCAGCACAGCGGCTGGTCTCCGCCGGAGTTGTATGAGATCTGGCAGGGGAAAGCAATCATCTACATGCAGGAATATGTCGGTGACGATCCCGGTCGCTGCTTTGCGGTGATTGCCGGTCCTGGAGAAAAAGTGCTGGTGCCGCCCGGTTGGGCACATGCGACGATATCTGCGGATCCGAATGCGCCATTAACCTTTGGCGCGTGGTGCGATCGGGAATATGGCTTTGAGTATGAGGCCGTGCGGGCGCATAAAGGACTGGCATGGTATCCGTTACTGCAGGGTAACCACGTTATCTGGCAGCATAATCCGCGCTATATTCCCGGAAGACTGCAGGCCGTTACGCCCCGTCACTATACGGAATTTTCACTCACTTCCGCGCCAATCTATCAGCAATTTATTACCGACCCGGGACGCTTTCAGTTTATCTCTCGTCCGGATAAGTATGCAGGGCTGTGGCAGAACTTCCATCCCTGAAAACCGGGGCATGGCCCCGGTTGTTCCGTTTCATCGGCACTAACCTGCAAACAGGCCCGTTGCGACGCCCAGTGCGGCCAGGATCAGCAACAGGACCATTGCTTTCACCGGCGAGACGCCGCGTTTCGCCATCAGATACCAGGTGCCGAGAACGACCACCAGCGGGAGCAGTTGCGGAAAGATACCATCCAGCATCTGCTGAACATGAATATTTACGCCATCTTTGGTAATAAATTCCATCCCGGTTCCAAGCTTTACGTAGCTTGCCGCGACGCCGCCCATGACGAAAACGCCCAGCAGTGATAGGGCTTCGCGCAGACGAGTCGATTTGCTGCTCACCAGTATTTCCACCGAGCCGGAGCCCATCTTGTAGCCTTTCAGAAACAAGAACCATGAGCCGGGAATGATGATGGCGAGCCAGGCGACGGTATAAAACAGCGGACCCAGGATATTGCCGCCCGCCGCCAGCGCCATGCCGATACTGAGCAGAATGGGGATCAGCATACCGGGGATCATCGAGTCGCCGATCCCGGCAATCGGGCCCATCAGACCCACCTTCAGGGTGTTGATCGTCTCCCCGTCGATCGGTTCGCCGTTCGCTTTTTTCTCTTCCAGTCCCAGCGCCATCCCGTTCACGATGGCGCCAATCTGGGGTTCGGTATTGTAGAACGATGCGTGTCGACGCAACATTTCGGTCCGCTGTGCGGCATCGGGGTAGAGCTTTCTCGCAACGGGCAACATGCTCAGACAAAAGCCAAAAGACTCCAGCCGTTCAAAACTCATTGACGATAAGTTATGCATCATCCAGGCTCGCCAGCAGCGGCGAAGATCTTTACGGGTAAGCGTACGTTCTTCCATCAGAATTCATCCTCATCATCGCGGGTAACCGACGTCGCGTTTGTCGCCTGCGGCGGTTCCGGCTTGTAGTTATAGTGAATCAACGCCAGCAGTGAACCGACGATCACCAGCGCGACCATGTTGAGTTTTAAAAAGACGATGCAGACGAAACCGACGAGGAAGTAGATCAGCATGGTGTAATTTTTGATGATCTGCTTGAGCAAAATCGCAATCCCGACGGCGGGCAAAATGCCGCCCAGCACGTTCATCGTCGACAGAACGATCTTCGGCAGGCTGTCCATAAAGCCGCTGATGTACTGGGCGCCGAAGTATACCGCAATAAAGGTGGGCACAAAACGCAGCACAAAGTTCGTTACCTGCGGCCAGATGGCACTGTTCAGATAAATGCCCCGCTCATCGCCCCGTTCCAGCGCCGTGTCGGCGCGATGGTTCCAGAAAGAGTTTAGTACCATCATTGCATTAAACAGTATGGTCCCGGCAATCCCGATGGTGGCGGCCAGCGCGACCGCCACTTCCGGACCTTTACCTGAGAGGATCCCCAGCGCAATAGCCGGGTAAGCCACAAAGTTGAGATCGGCGGGCATTGAACCGCCGGGCGTCACCATGGCGATATATACTGCCTGAACCGCAACGCCAATCATGATCCCGGTTTTCATGTCACCAAGAATAATCCCGACCAACGTGCCGGAAATCAGCGGTCGGGTGATCAGATACCAGCCGCCCGTCAGCCCCAGAAGCCAGGGACTGCTGAGGGCGCCGAGATAACACAGAATGCCAATCAACATCGCTTCGATAATCATCGTCCGCTCCTTATTTCAGCTTCTGGCGCGCATCCTGCCAGCTGTAGCAACTGGCATCCGGCACCAGCCGGAATTCAACCTGGTGCCCGTGCTGCGTCAACCAGTCAAAGGCGGCGATCTCATGCGCATTGACTGACTGATTGGGGCCAATTGTCGTGGTATCGGCGCGCGCGCTCATCGGACCAACGTTGATTTTGCCGTTGGCATTGCGCAGGCTGATACCCGCTTCTTCGATGCGCATCAGCGTGACCGGCGATTTGCCAATCACGAAATAACGTTTCTCACTGGCGATGACTTTGGGCAGTTTCTCAATCGCGGTGGCGGTATCAAATAACCAGACTTTAGTGTCCTGCACCGCGCCTTTCATCACCGAGGAGAGCAGCGGATCGGCCGCGACGGCATCGTCAATGGCGACAATGCCGTCGCAGGGCAGCTCTTTGGCCCAACGTGTGACGAGCTGCCCATGAATAACGCGGTCATCGATACGGACAAAAGAAATACTCATAATGGTTTCCTTTAAAAATCATCTGACTGCACGGAAAAAACCGGGGCGGCCTTCGTCAGCGTGGGGGCGGTTAACGCCAGCAGCGTTTCGGCTGCGGCATGAACATCTGTGAGCGGGACTATCTCCTCGCTTAACAGCAGCATCGGGAGATTCATCCCCGCCACGACGGCGACGGGCGGAACCGTTTGTGGCGAAAAGGCGTGCTGGCAGGCGACATTCCACGGCGTGCCGCTTTGCATGTCGCAGAGCACCAGTACACCGTCAGCGCGTTGCCCCGCATCCGCCAGTACCTCGCAAAAGCGCGCTTTAAACCCTTCGATACCGTCCTGTTCGCTGAGCGTCACGGCGTAAACGTGCGGTAATTCGCCGTAAACCATTCGTCCGCTAGCGAGAAGCGCTTGTGCCAGAGGGCCGTGGCTGGCGACAATAATGTGGATCATCGGCTTATCCTCTTACCCAGGCTTTGATGGTCGCCAGTTGCTGACCGACGCTGTCGCCTGAGGGTGAAATTCGGTATTCCCCAACGGCGGCGGGGATGATAAAGGTCTCTGCATAGTGAACGACAAACGGGGCAAACGCGCCGCTCGGGCTGTCAACTACCGCTTGTGCGCCTTCGACCAGATTCAGAACGTTAACACCGCCGTGAGTATGGTGTGTCACCGGCGTCGTAAACCAGTGGCGGCGGGTTTCGATAAACTCACGTTCATGCATCCCGGTTCTTTCTTCCCGCCAGCCGTCCCCTTCAGCGATGAGCTCAATGCGGTTGATCAGATTGTCGTGAACCCATTGCGTATCGCGCTGCCAGTCAATGACCTGTTGACCATGATCCAGATGGACGGGACGCGGCAATCCGTCCAGGCCCAGACGCCCCCAGTCCCACAGTTTGAAGGTAAAAATATAGGGCGTGGCGCTGATCTCCAGAACCATCGTCCCGGCCCCCGAGCAGTGCACGGTTCCGGCGGGGATGAGAAAGTGATCGTGCTTACGCGCGGGGATCTGATTGACAAAGCGTTCGTCATCAAAGGCTTTCTCGCCTCGTCCCGCCGCCCGCAAATCGTCCAGCATCGCTTCAGGCGCGATCCCGGTTTTCGTGCCCAGATAGACCACCGCATCGGGTTCTGCTTCGAGGATGTAATAACTCTCATCCTGGGTATAGTGCATACCAAATTGCTGCTGGATGTATTCGGTAACCGGGTGAACCTGAAAGCTCAAATTCTGACCGCCAATAGTGTCGAGGAAGTCAAAGCGAATCGGGAATTCCGCGCCAAAGCGAGCATGAACTTTCTCGCCAAGCAGGGCGCGGGGGTAGGTTAGCACCAGGTCCTGAGAGGGGATCTCGATCCGCACATGACCAAAACGCAGTAACAGGCTGTTTTCCTCGGGCACGCAATCAAAACACCACGCGTAATTGGGCGCTGAGGGATCGAGATCGAATTGTTGTTTCATCCACTGTCCTCCCCAGACGCCCGGATCAAAGAAGGGGGCGACGCGAAACGGTTGTGTGGTGGTTTGCTGCAACCCGGCACGTAGCGCGTCGCCGCTGACCATCACCGGCGCGTCTGCAACCGTGGTATCAAGCAAATAATCAGCGCGTTTAAGCAGCGGCGTTTTGTGTCGGTCAAAGACTCGCCATTCAATAAAAAAGGCGCGCTTATAGCGACGAAGAATATCTTCATCCTCGTTATCCGCTCCCCAGTTCCCCAGACCGTCATGACGCATTCGCTGTTGAATCTCCCAGCGTGGGAGATCGGCATACACCAGCACATCGCCGGGATGCGCCAGGGCCGCGCCTGACCCATAGACGATCACGAGACCGCTGGGAATAGCATCAATCTGTTGGCGCAACAGGTTGAGCCTGTGGGTATCAAAAAACTCGTCAAGATGGTGGCAGGAGAGAACGCCAAATACGCGGTCATCGGTCAGATTACGCGCCAGCAAATCATGCAGTGCCTGTTCATCACGGCGTGCGGATTCGATATTGACCACTAAGGCGGCGTTAAACGTCGTGACGAGCCGTTGTTCCAGTTCATCCAGTCGTACGCCCGGATAGCAATCGACAATCAGTATGGTTTTAGATGATTCGCAAACCCGGGCGTTAAGCACCGAATGGATCGCCGCCCAGCCTTGCCAGGCCTCGTCGTCATAACCCTGAACATCAACCTCAGGGAATTTATTGTAGGTTGTACGCATTTTCCGTCTCCGTATTGGCTAATTAAAGATTAATCGATTAACCTGATTTTCATAGGGTGGTTAACGCGATTAACCCGCCATAATCAGAAACCAGGGTGGTGAAAAGCACACCAGCGTGATGAGAATCACACGTATTGGGACCACATTGAGGTTATTCGATTAACCTTCAGGGAAAACAGGAGAAGTCATGACAACCATTACCCTGGCGCAGGTTGCGGAACGCGCAGGCGTCTCCACGGCGACCGTGTCGATGGTGCTGCGCAATCGGGGGCGAATTTCACAGGCAACGCGCGAACGCGTGCTAAAAGCGCTGGATGATTCTGGCTATGTCTATAACCAGACCGCAGCGAATTTGCGTAATCGCAGCAGTAATCAGGTTGGGCTCTTGTTGCATGATATTACCAACCCGTTTTATGGCGAGATGACGGCGGGGCTCAGTCATGAGATGGAACGGCACGATCTGCTGCTGTTTCTGGCGAACAGCGAAGAGTCAGGTGAGCGTCAGCAAAAGTTTGTTGACTCGCTGATGCGTAACAATGCCTGTGGCATGGTGCTCTGCGCGGCGCGGGAAACGCCGGGCTCATTTTTTGAAGCGCTAAAACGGCGCAATATCCCCGCCATCATGGTCGTTCGCCCGCTCAGCGATCCGGATTTTGATTTTGTCGGCACCGATAACTTTCTCGGGACGCAGATGGCAACGACCCATTTAGTCAACATGGGGCATAAAAATATCGCCTTCATTGGCGGCAGTCCAAATTCAGGAAGCCGGGCGCAACGTATTGGCGGATTTACCAGCACGCTACTGGAACATGGCATCTCGCCGAATCCGCAGTGGATCGTTGCCGCAGAGGCCAGCCAGATTGATGGCGCGAAAGTCGCAGAGGCTCTGCTGGTGCATCATCCGCACATTACCGCCGCCGTGTGTTATCAGGACATTGTGGCGCTGGGGGTGATGCAGGCGCTACGTAAAATGGGGCGTGAACCCGGGCGTGACTTTGCATTAGTCGGGTTCGATGATATTACCGAAGCGGCGTTGGTTCAGCCTGCGCTCACGACCGTATCGGTGGCGGCAAAAGAGATCGGTCGTAAGGCGGGAGAGTTACTTTACAGTCGTATTCAGGGAAACGATGAGCCGGCGAAACGCATTATTCTGCCGCCGGCGCTGGTGGTCAGAGAATCATGTGGTTTTCGCTGACCGTCATGCTTTTTACTGATATCTCTCTGTGTTTATCATTAAATTCTAATTATCGACGTTTTTGGCTAGCGGCATAACGATGTGCTGGGTAATCTGAAAACGATTTACATCATTTTAACGTAAGAGAATAACTATGCATGATGCACAGGTCCGTGTCGCGATAGCGGGCGCGGGTGGCCGTATGGGCCGCCAGTTAATTCAGGCAGCATTACAGATGGAAGGCGTTGCACTTGGTGCGGCGCTTGAGCGCGAGGGATCGTCACTGCTGGGCAGCGATGCCGGAGAACTGGCGGGCGTTGGTAAGACCGGCGTTACCGTGCAAAGTAGCCTTGAGGCGGTAAAAGGGGATTTCGATGTGTTTATCGATTTTACCCGTCCGGAAGGTACGCTGAATCATCTGGCATTTTGTCGTCAGCATGGTAAAGGGATGGTCATTGGCACCACCGGTTTTGACGATGCGGGAAAACAGGCGATTCGCGATGCCGCCCAGGAGATGGGTATTGTCTTCGCGGCGAACTTTAGCGTTGGCGTCAACGTGATGCTCAAGCTGCTGGAAAAGGCGGCGAAGGTGATGGGTGACTACACCGACATCGAAATCATTGAAGCGCACCACCGCCATAAGGTTGATGCGCCGTCAGGCACCGCGCTGGCGATGGGCGAGGCGATTGCCCATGCGCTGGATAAAGATCTGAAAGCGTGCGCCGTCTACAGTCGTGAAGGCTACACCGGCGAACGTGTACCGGGAACGATTGGTTTTGCCGCCGTGCGCGCCGGAGACATTGTGGGCGAACATACCGCCATGTTTGCAGATATCGGTGAGCGCATCGAAATCACCCACAAAGCGTCCAGTCGTATGACTTTTGCCAATGGTGCCGTCAGATCGGCACTTTGGGTGAGCGCAAAGCAAAACGGTCTTTTTGATATGCGAGATGTGCTTGATCTCAACAATTTATAGTCAATTATTACCTTTCGTGATGTGGTTATTGTAATCTCAATGCATTGATTACATAGGGCAATATTTTTATTGCCCTTTTATTTTGCGCGTTTACGTCTGTTATCTTAATTAATGGCAATAAAATTCATCTTTTCTCGCTGTTTTACGTTATCTGATTGTAAATTTTGACCATGTGGTCCACTTTTTCAAAGCGTAAGACTGTTTTTCACGCATAATTGTTCACGCAAGCGTTTTCCTGGCAGGGTTAGGTGATCTTTTTGCCTGTTAAATTCGATGAATTCATCCTGAGTCGTAAAAGAATATAAAAAATACCGCCTTTAAGTTGACTTTTGCCTGCCTTATCTCCAGAATGCCGCCGTTTGCCAGAAATCCACGGGTAAGCAAATTTGCATTGATCTATGCTATGAAAGTGCATTAATATGCAAATAAAGTGAGTGAATATTCTCTGGAGGGTGTTTTGATTAAGTCAGCGCTATTGGTTCTGGAAGACGGAACCCAGTTTCACGGTCGGGCCATAGGGGCAACAGGTTCGGCGGTTGGGGAAGTCGTTTTCAATACTTCAATGACCGGTTATCAAGAAATCCTCACTGATCCTTCCTATTCCCGCCAAATCGTTACTCTTACTTATCCCCATATTGGTAATGTCGGCACCAATGCCGCCGATGAAGAATCCTCCCAGGTCCATGCGCAAGGCCTCGTCATTCGTGACCTGCCGCTGATTGCCAGCAACTTCCGCAATACCGAAGACCTTTCTTCTTACCTGAAACGCCATAACATCGTGGCGATTGCCGATATCGATACCCGTAAGCTGACGCGTCTGCTGCGTGAGAAAGGGGCGCAGAACGGTTGCATCATCGCGGGCGATAACCTGGATGCTCAGCTTGCGCTGGAAAAAGCAAAAGCGTTCCCGGGCCTGAATGGAATGGATTTGGCGAAAGAAGTGACCACCACGGAATCATACAACTGGACGCAGGGGAGCTGGACGCTGGCCGATGACCTGCCGGAAGCGAAGACAGAAAGCGAGCTGCCCTTCCACGTTGTTGCCTACGATTTTGGCGCCAAGCGCAACATCCTGCGCATGCTGGTAGACAGAGGCTGTCGCCTGACGGTCGTTCCGGCAAAAACGTCGGCGGAAGAAGTGCTGAAGATGAATCCGGACGGGATCTTCCTGTCGAACGGTCCTGGTGACCCGGCGCCGTGCGATTACGCTATCGACGCGATTCAGAAATTCCTCGAGACCGATATTCCGGTGTTCGGCATCTGCTTAGGCCATCAGCTGCTGGCACTGGCGAGCGGGGCGAAAACCGTGAAGATGAAATTCGGTCACCACGGCGGTAACCATCCGGTCAAAGATATCGACAACAATACGGTGATGATTACGGCCCAGAACCACGGCTTTGCGGTGGATGAAGCGTCCATGCCGGCAAATCTACGCGTCACCCACAAGTCGCTGTTCGATGGTACCTTGCAGGGGATTCATCGCACCGACAAGCCGGCATTCAGCTTCCAGGGCCACCCGGAAGCGAGCCCGGGACCTCACGATGCCGCGCCGTTGTTCGACCACTTTATCGAGTTAATTGAGCTTTACCGTCAGTCCGCGAAATAATCAGGAGTTAAGAGAGCCATGCCAAAACGTACAGACATAAAAAGTATCCTGATTCTGGGCGCGGGTCCGATTGTTATCGGTCAGGCGTGTGAGTTTGACTACTCCGGTGCGCAGGCGTGTAAAGCGCTGCGTGAAGAGGGTTATCGCGTTATCCTCGTGAACTCCAACCCGGCAACCATCATGACCGACCCGGAAATGGCCGATGCGACCTACATCGAGCCGATTCACTGGGAAGTGGTCCGCAAGATTATTGAGAAAGAGCGCCCGGACGCGGTGCTGCCGACCATGGGCGGTCAGACGGCGCTGAACTGCGCGCTGGAACTGGAGCGTCAGGGGGTGCTGGCCGAGTTCGGTGTGACCATGATTGGTGCAACGGCTGACGCGATTGATAAAGCAGAAGACCGTCGCCGTTTCGACATCGCGATGAAAAAAATCGGTCTCGACACAGCACGCTCCGGTATTGCCCATACGCTGGAAGAAGCGTTGGCGGTAGCGGCCGACGTCGGTTATCCGTGTATCATCCGTCCGTCCTTTACGATGGGCGGCACCGGCGGCGGCATCGCTTACAACCGCGAAGAGTTTGAAGAGATTTGTACCCGCGGTCTGGATCTCTCCCCAACCAACGAGTTGCTGATTGATGAATCGCTGATTGGCTGGAAAGAGTACGAGATGGAAGTGGTGCGTGATAAAAACGACAACTGCATCATCGTCTGCTCCATCGAGAACTTCGATGCGATGGGTATTCACACCGGTGACTCCATCACCGTTGCGCCTGCCCAGACGCTGACCGACAAAGAATTTCAAATCATGCGTAACGCTTCGATGGCGGTACTGCGTGAAATCGGCGTTGAAACCGGCGGTTCGAACGTTCAGTTTGCGGTGAACCCGAAAAACGGTCGTCTGATTGTGATCGAGATGAACCCGCGCGTATCCCGCTCCTCGGCGCTGGCGTCGAAAGCGACTGGGTTCCCGATTGCAAAAGTGGCGGCGAAACTGGCGGTGGGTTACACCCTTGATGAACTGATGAATGACATCACCGGCGGTCGTACCCCGGCGTCGTTTGAGCCGTCTATCGACTATGTGGTCACTAAAATCCCTCGCTTCAACTTCGAAAAATTCGTCGGCGCTAATGACCGTCTGACCACCCAGATGAAATCTGTCGGTGAAGTGATGGCGATTGGCCGCACCCAGCAGGAATCTCTGCAAAAAGCGCTGCGCGGTCTGGAAGTGGGTGCCACCGGCTTCGACCCGAAAGTAAGCCTGGATGACCCGGAAGCGCTGACCAAAATCCGCCGCGAGCTGAAAGATGCTGGCGCCGAGCGTATCTGGTATATCGCCGATGCGTTCCGTGCGGGCCTGTCCGTTGACGGCGTGTTCAACCTGACCAACATCGATCGCTGGTTCCTGGTACAGATTGAAGAGCTGGTACGTCTGGAAGAAAAAGTCGTGGAGTTGGGCATCAACGGCCTGACCCCTGACTTCCTGCGCGCCCTGAAACGCAAAGGCTTTGCCGATGCGCGTCTGGCTAAACTGGCCGGTGTGCGTGAAGCGGAAGTACGCAAACTGCGTGACCAGTACAACCTGCACCCGGTCTACAAGCGTGTGGACACCTGTGCGGCAGAATTCGCCACCGATACCGCCTACATGTACTCCACTTATGAAGATGAGTGCGAGGCGAACCCGTCCGTTGACCGCGACAAAATCATGGTGCTCGGCGGTGGTCCAAACCGTATCGGCCAGGGGATCGAGTTTGATTACTGCTGCGTACACGCCTCTCTGGCGCTGCGTGAAGACGGTTACGAAACCATCATGGTCAACTGTAACCCGGAAACGGTCTCCACCGACTATGACACCTCCGACCGCCTCTACTTTGAGCCGGTAACGCTGGAAGACGTGCTGGAAATTGTGCGCATCGAGAAGCCAAAGGGCGTGATCGTACAGTACGGCGGTCAGACCCCGCTGAAACTGGCGCGTGCGCTGGAAGCGGCAGGCGTACCGGTTATCGGCACCAGCCCGGATGCGATTGACCGTGCGGAAGACCGTGAGCGTTTCCAGCAGGCCGTTGACCGTCTGAAGCTGAAACAACCGGCGAACGCTACCGTGACCGCGATTGAAATGGCGGTTGAAAAGGCGAAAGAGATTGGCTACCCGCTGGTGGTGCGCCCGTCCTACGTGCTGGGTGGCCGCGCGATGGAAATCGTCTACGACGAAGCTGACCTGCGCCGCTACTTCCAGACCGCAGTCAGCGTTTCCAACGATGCGCCGGTTCTGCTCGACCGCTTCCTTGATGACGCGATTGAAGTGGATGTGGATGCAATCTGCGACGGCGAAATGGTGCTGATTGGCGGCATCATGGAGCACATTGAACAAGCGGGCGTCCACTCCGGCGACTCCGCCTGTTCTCTGCCAGCCTACACGCTGAGTCAGGAAATTCAGGATGTGATGCGCCAGCAGGTGCAGAAACTGGCCTTCGAACTGCAGGTGCGCGGTTTGATGAACGTTCAGTTTGCGGTGAAAGATAACGAAGTCTACCTGATTGAAGTTAACCCGCGTGCGGCGCGTACCGTACCGTTTGTCTCCAAAGCGACCGGCGTACCGCTGGCGAAAGTGGCGGCGCGCGTGATGGCGGGCAAATCGCTGACCGAGCAGGGCGTGACCAAAGAAATTATCCCGCCGTACTACTCGGTGAAAGAAGTGGTGCTGCCGTTCAACAAGTTCCCGGGCGTCGACCCGCTGTTAGGGCCAGAAATGCGCTCCACCGGGGAAGTGATGGGCGTAGGCCGTACCTTTGCGGAAGCGTTCGCCAAGGCGCAACTGGGCAGCAACTCCACGATGAAGAAACAGGGCCGAGCGCTGCTCTCCGTACGCGAAGGTGATAAAGAGCGCGTGGTGGACCTGGCCGCGAAACTGCTGAAGCAGGGATTTGAGCTGGATGCTACCCACGGTACTGCGATTGTGCTGGGTGAAGCCGGAATCAACCCGCGTCTGGTGAACAAGGTGCACGAAGGTCGTCCGCACATTCAGGACCGTATCAAGAATGGCGAATATACCTACATCATCAACACCACCGCAGGCCGTCGTGCAATTGAAGACTCCAGGGTGATTCGCCGTAGCGCGCTGCAATACAAAGTGCATTACGACACCACGCTGAACGGGGGTTTTGCCACGGCGATGGCGCTGAATGCTGATGCGACGGAGAAAGTGACCTCCGTTCAGGAAATGCACGCGCAAATTAAAAAATAAGCGGCGGCAGCATTAGCCTTTGTTTTAAAAACGGTTCCGGAAACGGAGCCGTTTTTTTATGCACTCAGTTCATTCCTGGGGGTATATTGCACGCCAGGGCGACTTTCAATGTAACAAGCAAGATTTGGCTCACACTAATGCGCCGCTAAGTTGCTTACTATTATTTAATCCCACAATTTCAATATGGTCTTGTTTTGTATTTGATGGACAGGGCATAGCAAGATTTTTAATTTGTGAAATGGTGTGCTTATGTGTGAAGAATATGTTGAAAAACCGCTTTACCTGTTGATCGCTGATTGGGTGATGGCAGAAAAGCGTTGGGTGAGTGCGAAAGAGATTGCGAAGCACTTTAATATGGATCACTGCAAAGCGATCAATACCGTCTCTTATATTCTCGCTGAGGTCGGGGAAATTAATTGCGAGACTAAGACTATCCCTAATCAACTGGAAGGTCGTGGATGTCAGTGCCAGCGACTGGTCAGAGTGACACACATTGATCCGCAACTGTATGCTCGTCTGGGGCATAGCGCGCAGGAGAAGATGGTCAACAAATCGCCGCGGATGTCGGCGGTGCCGCCGTCAGAACTGAACCGCGAGCAGAAATGGCAGATGATGCTGTCAAAAAGTATGCGTCGGTAATCTTTTGTTTGCCGGATGGCGCAGTGCCATCCGGCATGATTACATTGCCGATTTGGGCTTCACCTCGGTCGTGCCCTTCAGGCGCGGTCGGTTTGCTTCCACCGCCGTTAACGGCGACGTTTCCCGTAGCGATGCCCGACAGCGCACGGCGAGATCCTGATATTCCTGCGTATTCAGCCGTTTCCAGTACAGTTCCTGTTCGCTGACGTCACGAACGACGCGGGCCGGCGTGCCGACCAGCAACTGCCGCGCGGCACCGGTAAATCCGGCTTTGACGAAGCTCATGGCGGCGACAATGCTTTCGTCACCGATCATCGCACCGTCCATGATTACGCTGTTCATTCCAACCAGCGCGTCCCGGCCAATCACACAGCCGTGCAGGATGGCGCCGTGTCCGATGTGTCCGTTCTCACGTACCACCGTGTCCGTATCGCAGTAGCCATGCATGATGCAACCGTCCTGGAGGTTGGAACCCGCTTCGAGGATCAAGCGGCCATAGTCACCGCGCAGCGAGGCGAGCGGGCCGACGTAAACGCCAGCCCCCACGATCACATCGCCAATCAGTACCGCGCTGGGATGCACATACGCCTCGGGATGGACCACGGGAATTAAGCCTTCAAAGGCGTAGCAACTCATCGACATACCTCAATTGTTTTTTGCCGGATGGCGGCGTAAACGCCTTATCCGGCCTACAGGGCAGCGTATATTTTGCCGGATGGCGTCGTGAACGCCTTATCCGGCCTACAGGGCCGCGTATGTTTTGTCGGATGGCGGTGTGAACGCCTTATCCGGCCTACAGGGCCGCGTATGTTTTGCCGGATGGCGGCGTGAACGCCTTATCCGGCCTACAGGACAGCGTATATTTTGCCGGATGGCGGTGTGAACGCCTTATCCGGCCTACAGGGCTGCGTATATTTTGCCGGATGGCGGTGTGAACATATGGGCGGCGTAGGCCTGATAAGCGCAGCGCCATCAGGCATTACCGTCCCTTCCAGACCGGATCGCGTTTTTCAGCAAACGCCAACGGCCCTTCGAACGCATCTTCAGAATGCAGCACGGAAGGATAGTGCTTCAGCACGCCGCTGCGGATGAAGCGATAAGCCTCTTCCACCGGCATTTCACTGGTTGCGCGGTAAATCTCTTTCAGTGCGGCGATCGCCAGCGGGGCGCTGTTCACCAGCTGTTGTGCCAGTTCACGTGCGCTGGCCATCAGCTCTTGCTGGCTGACCACGCGGTTGACTATCCCCCAGCGCTGAGCTTCTTGCGCATTCATGCGTCTGCCGGTCATGACCATTTCGTTGACGATTGCCGGGGGCAATATTTTCGGCAGGCGCAGAACGCCGCCGCTGTCCGGTACGATGCCAAGTTTGGCTTCAGGGAGCGCAAAACTGGCGTTATCGGCACAAACAATAAAGTCTGCCGCCAGCGCCAGTTCAAAACCACCGCCGAAGGCATAGCCATTGACGGCGGCGATCACCGGTTTGTCGAGATTGAATATTTCGGTCAGACCAGCGAATCCACCAGGGCCAAAATCTGCGTCCGGCGCTTCACCTTCCGCGGCGGCTTTTAAATCCCAGCCGGCGGAAAAGAATTTTTCACCTGCGCCCGTGACGATCGCCACGCGCAGCTCGGGATCGTCACGGAAATTAAGAAAAACCTCGCCCATTTGAAAACTGGTTTTTGCATCAATGGCATTCGCTTTTGGCCTGTCCAGCATAATTTCCAGAATCGGCCCATTGCGGGTTAAATGTAAAGATTCACTCATGGTTCATCTCCAAAAATAGGATGTCTGGCAGGGCTATTCCTGCCTGTAGGGTTATTTCAGATTTTTTTTGATTATTTTTCCTGAACAATTTCGCGGCAGGTCGGTTCTAATCTCCATAATTGAAGGGACTTTAAATTTCGCCATATTTTTTTCACAGAAGCTGAAAAATTCCTCTTCACTGAGCGTTTCACCTTCGTTGAGTACCACAAAAGCTTTTATTGCCTCATCGCGAATTGAATCTTTAATTCCGATAACGACAATGTCCTGAATTTTAGGATGTGCTGAAATAATATTTTCCAGCTCTACGCAGGAGACGTTTTCCCCTCCGCGCTTAATCATGTTGCAGCGACGGTCGACGAAATAGAAAAAACCGTCCTCATCGCGATAGCCGGAATCACCGGTATGCAGCCAGCCGGTTGGTTCAAGCGTTTTGGCCGTCGCGTCTGGTTTGCCGTAGTACTCTTTGAAAATCGTTTTACCCGGCACGCCCTTGATGCAGATTTCCCCGATTTCACCTGCGGGCAGCGCGCGGTTCTGCTCATCGCGAATTTCCGCTTCGTAACAAAAACCGGGACGTCCGATGGAGGGCCAGCGTCGCTTATCGCCGGGGCGATCGCCGATGATGCCGACGATGGTTTCCGTCATGCCGTACGAGGTCAACAGACGCACCCCGAAGCGCTCAAGAAACGCGTCTTTTTCCTGCACCGACAGATTGAGATAGTACATCACTTCCCGTAAGCGGTGCTCTTTGTCCAGCGGCGAGGCGGGTTGAACCATCAGCGTTCTGATCATCATCGGAATACATTCCGTGACGGTCGCACGGTATTTACGTATCTGTCCCCAAAAGGCGCGGGCGCTGTACTTCTCAATCAGCACAAAGGTTGCGCCTGCCGAAAAGGCGGCCATGGCGGCAGTGCACTGGCAGTCGATGTGAAACGCAGGCATCACCGTCAGGTAAACGTCGTCATCTCGCAGGGCGCATTGCCATGACGAGTAGTAGCCGGCAAAACGCAGGTTGTAGTGGGTGATCACCACCCCCTTAGGTCGGGAGGTGGTGCCGGAGGTAAACAGGATTTCGGCCATGTCGTCCGTGGACAACGCTGGGGTATCGCGCAATGTCGTCGGCTGCTGGTCCTTCAACGGCGTAAAATGGCTTACGCCGTCAGCCACAGGTAACGCCTCGCCAATCAGGCAGATATGGTTAAGCAGCGTTGCGTTTTCCTGTTGAATCTGGCGATACATCGGATAAAAAGCCGCGCTGGTCACCAGCAGCTGAACCTCGCTGTTTTGCAGGATCCACGTGCTTTCGTCGCGCAGCAGGCGGGCATTAATTGGCACCATGACCGCGCCAATTTTTGCCAGCCCGAACCAGCAAAAGAAAAACTCCGGGCAGTTATCCAGATGCAGGGCAACCTTATCGCCTTTGCGAATGCCCAACGCGTGGAAAAGGTTTGCCGTCCGATTGATTTCCTCGTTAAGCGAGGCGTAGCTGTACTGGCGCACGACCCCTTCACTGGATTCGCAAATCAACGCCGTTTTACTGCCATATACCCCGGCCAGGTCGTCCCACATCTGACGTAGGTGTTGTCCGCCAACGATATCCATTGCACTCCTGTCCATCTTCACTGGCGATGCGCTAACCAGACTGCCCGGTCAGCGCGTCGCGTTTAGTTCTCAACCTTGGCCAGACCTTTACTGACCAGTTCCTTAATGTCTGCGTCGTTGTAACCGATATTTTTCAGAATGGCGGCCGTATCCATGCCATGCGACGGCATGCCACGCCAGATTTTCCCCGGGTTGTTTTTGAATTTCGGCATGATGTTTGGCCCTTTGCAGGTGCGGCCATCCATCGTTTGCCACTGGGTGATGGATTCGCGGGCAACGTACTGCGGATTGCCTTCCAGTTCAGGAATGGTCAGCACTTTGGCGCAGGCGATGTTCAGCTCAGCGAAACGCGCCTGGACTTCCGCGATGGTGTGTACGCCCAGCCACGCATCCAGTTTCTCTTCGACCAGCGGTCCGTACGGACACTCGACGCGATGAATTAACTGTGTTCCTTCCGGCACTTCCGGCGTACCGAGAATGTGGGCCAGGCCGATGTCTTTAAAGCATTCGGTGACCTGCGTAATCCCGACCAGCTCCATCACGATGTAGCCGTCGGCGCATTTATACAGCCCACAGCCGGCGTAGTAGGGGTCTTTACCTTTGGTCATACGTGGGCAAATTTCGCCGCCGTTGAAGTAATCCATCATGAAGTACTGACCCATGCGCAGCATCACTTCGTACATTGCGACATCGATACTTTCGCCTTTGCCGGTTTCCCGCACCTTATGCAATGCCGCCAGCGCGGCTGTGGTGGCCGTCATGCCAGAGAAGTAGTCGGCGGTGTAGGGGAATGCGGGCATGGGCTGGTCGACGTCGCCGTTTTGGATCAGATAGCCGCTGAAGGCCTGAGCAATGGTGTTATAGGCCGGAAGGTTGGTGTACTCCTCAGTACCGTACTGGCCGAAGCCGGACAGGTGAGCGATAACCAGTTTCGGGTTATGTTGCCACAGGACGTCATCGGTAATTCCCCGACGGGCAAATGCCGGCCCTTTACTGGCCTCAATGAAGATATCGGTGGTTTCCATCAGCTTCAGAAACGCTTCCCGACCTTCATCTTTAAAAATATTCAGCGAGAGCGCGTGCAGATTACGCCGCGACAATTGCGGATAGTTTGGCTGAACGCGGATGGTATCGGCCCAGGCGACGTTTTCGATCCAGATAACTTCAGCGCCCCATTCGGCAAACATCTGTCCGGCGAACGGCCCGGCGATTTCGATCCCGGAGAAAACCACCCGTAGCCCGGCAAGCGGCCCAAAAGCCGGCATTGGTAGACGATCCATAAAATACTCCTGAATAATTTGTAGGCCTGATAAGACGCAAGGGTCGCCATCAGGCAATCGACGCCGGATGGCGGCGTAAACGCCTTATCCGGCCTACAAAACATGGGCCCGGTAAGCGCAGCGTCACCGGGCATGTCGCTGTCTTAACGGTATTGCTTCAGTACGGCACGGCCGAGCGTCAGGATCTGCATTTCGTCAGAGCCACCGGATACGCGGTCAACGCGCAGGTCACGCCAGAAGCGGGTGATACGGTGGTTGCCCGCAATCCCCACGCCGCCAAGAACCTGCATGGCAGTGTCCACTACGTCAAACGCGGCATTGGCGCAGAAGTATTTGCACATCGCCGCATCACCCGAGGTGATGGTGCCGTTGTCTGCTTTCCACGCCGCTTCCAGCAGCATGTTTTTCATGGAGTTTAATTTGATCGCCATATGGGCGAATTTCTCCTGGATCAACTGGAAACGACCGATGGTTTCACCAAACTGCACGCGCTGGTTGGCGTAGCGCGCGGCATCTTCAAAGGCGCACATTGCCGTACCGTAGTTGGTGAGGGCGACGAGGAAACGTTCGTGGTCGAACTCTTCTTTTACGCGGTTAAAGCCGTTACCTTCCCGACCGAACATGTCTTTTTCGTCCAGCTCGACATCGTCAAAGTTGATTTCACAGCAGCTGTCCATGCGCAGACCCAACTTCTCAAGTTTGTTGACCTTGATGCCGGGTTTACTCATGTCGACAAACCATTCGGTATAGATGGGTTTATCCGGGGAAGCGCCGTCTCTTGCCATGACCACGATATAAGGGGTGTAGGCGCTACTGGTGATAAAACACTTACTACCATTAAGATAAACCTTACCATTTTTGCGGGTATAAGTGGTTTTCAAACTCCCAACATCCGATCCCGCTCCCGGTTCGGTGATGGCGGAGTTCCACATTTGTTTCCCCGTTCCCTGGAACGCCATGATTTTATCGATCTGCTCCTGGGTGCCTTCGCGCAGGAAGGTATTAAAACCGCCCGGCAACTGGTACAGCACGTAGGTAGGTGCGCCGAGGCGTCCCAACTCCATCCAGACGGCAGCCACGGTGACGAATCCGGCTTCCAGGCCGCCATGTTCTTCCGGGATCAGCAGGCTATCGATGCCCATATCCGCCAGCGCTTTCACGAAACGCTCCGGATACACGCTGTCGCGATCGCACTCGGCAAAATAGGCTTCCCAGTTCTCACTGGCCATCAGTTCACGAATACCGGCGACAAACAGTTCCTGCTCATCATTGAAATTGAAATCCATCTTCTAACCTCTATGTCATGGGGTAATTAGGTTTATTTATCTTTCCAGTGCACTTTGGCGTCTTTGATAAAGGAGAGCGTCACCATAATGTTGACGAAGAACAGCGGGCAGCCCCCGGCGATAATCGCGGTTTGTATCGGCTTCAGGCCGCCGAGCGCCAGCAGCACGATGCCAATCACGCCGACCAGCACGGACCAGCCGATACGCACCAGCAGCGGCGGCTCTTCACCATCGCGAACTTCACGACAGGTCGACATCGCCAGGGTGTAAGAACAGGCGTTGATCAATGTGACGGTGGCAATAAAGCAGAGGATAAAGAATCCCCACATCGTGGCGGTGCTGAGCGGCAGGGCGGCCCAGGTTTCGATAATTGCGCGCGGCACGCCGTGATCGGCAATCAGTTGCGGAATGTTGATGATGTTTTTATCCATCAGCAGCAGGGTGTTACTGCCCAGCACTGTCCACAGGATCCAGGTCGATGCCGTCAGGCCCAACACCATGCCGAAGCACAGTTCGCGCACGGTACGACCGCGAGAGATACGCGCCAGGAAGATACTCATCTGGATGGCGTAAATCACCCACCATGCCCAGTAGAAGACCGTCCAGCCCTGCGGGAAACCGCCTTTGCCGATGGCATCGGTATAGAACAGCATGCGTGGCAGGTACATCAACAGCATCCCGACGGAGTCGGTGAAGTAGTTCATGATGAAGCTGGCACCGCTGACGATGAATACCCAGCCGAGCATCAGGAAGCTCAAATAGCTGCGCACGTCGCTGGCGATTTTGACCCCTTTTTGCAGGCCGCAGGCCACGCAAATGGCGTTCAGAATTATCCAGCAGGTGATGATGATAGCGTCAAGTTCCAGGGTGTGCGGAATACCAAACAGCCACTGCATGCACTCGGTCACCAGCGGTGTCGCCAGCCCAAGGCTGGTTCCCATCGCGAAGATCAGCGCCACCAGGTAGAAGTTATCAACGATAGTGCCGAATAGCCCTTTCGCATGTTTTTCGCCAACCAGTGGAACCAATGTTGAACTTGGGCGAATAACGTCCATTTTGCGTACAAAGAAGAAGTAGGCGAAGGCCACGGAAAGGAAGCTGTACGTTGCCCACGGCAGCGGCCCCCAGTGGAACAGACTGTAGGCCAGACCTATCTCTTTCGCCGGCGTTGAGCCCGGCGTCAGCGCGAACGGCGGCGTGGAGATGTAGTAGTAAATCTCTATCGATCCCCAGAACAGCACGGCGGCTGAGGTACAGGAGGCGAACATCATGAAAATCCAGCTGGCGGTGCTGAACTCCGGTTTCTCGTCACCTAATTTCTTTTTCGCGTAGGGGCCAAACACCAGCCAGAACCAGCCGATGAGCATAATGACCATATACCACTCAAATGCCCATCCCCAGACATTGGTGACATAACTGAAGACGGCATTAATAACGACGTTTGCGGCATCGAGATCGCGTACCGTTAGCCAGCAAAGTATCCCGACTATTATTAGCGGCGGGAAAAAAACCTTTGGCTCAATTCCAGACTTTCTTTTTTCATTTTTCATGAGTGAATTCCAGGTTGAAAACGAAATTTATTTAGCGTTCCCGTTTGTTTTATTTTTGTTTATTTTTATTAAATATTTGTTGATACCCGTTTAACCTCAGGACGCGTTGGCAAGTAACTCATAATGGGTATTCATTTTGCGGCATTCTGTAACGTTCGTCACACTTCTGGGTTGGGGCGTTTTGGCGCCAAAATTACAATAAAATAAATATAAATCATTAGGTTAATGATGTGATTGTTCGGTTTTACATCGTTTGTCGTTCAATATTGGTGATCTGCCAGGCAATATTGAAAATCTTTCTTTTTGGCGCTGGGTTTCAATATTGGTGAGGCGCTTAACAATATTGAAAGTTGCGAATATCAGTGTGTGACATTTTCAATATTGGTGATTATGGTTTTATTTCCGAATTAAAGAGCGTGATATCTGTATTTAACACCGCCGATATAAATACGTTTCCTTCATGATATCTGGAGATGCAATGAAGATAATTACTTGCTACAAGTGTGTACCTGATGAACAGGATATTGTCGTCAATCACGCAGATGGTTCATTAGATTTCAGCAAAGCAGATGGCAAAATCAGCCAGTACGATTTGAACGCGATTGAAGCGGCCTGTCAGTTGAAACAGCAGGCCAGCGATGCGCAGGTGATTGCCCTGAGCGTAGGAGGCAAAGCGTTAACCAACGCAAAAGGGCGTAAGGATGTCCTCTCCCGCGGTCCGGACGAACTGGTGGTGGTCATTGACGACCAGTTCGAGCAGGCGCTGCCACAGCAGACCGCTGCGGCGCTGGCCGCTGCCGCACAAAAGTCGGGATTTGACCTGATGATTTGCGGCGATGGCTCTTCCGATCTCTACGCGCAGCAGGTCAGCCTGCTGGTGGGTGAAACACTGAACATTCCCGCCATCAACGGCGTGAGTAAAATCCTCTCCCTGACGGAAAGCACGCTGACCGTTGAACGTGAACTGGAGGATGAAATCGAAACGCTGAGCATCCCTCTTCCGGCGGTCGTGGCCGTCTCCACCGACATTAACTCCCCACAAATTCCGTCCATGAAAGCCATTCTGGGGGCGGCGAAAAAACCGGTTCAGGTCTGGTCAGCGGCCGATATTGGCTTCAGCGGCGGGGACGCGTGGTCCACACAAACGGTGGCCGCGCCAAAACAACGTGAGCGCCAGCGCATTGTGATTGAAGGCGATGGTGAAGATCAGATTGCTGCGTTTGCCGATAGCCTGCGCAAAATCATTAATTAAGAAGGGGATGTTATGAGCAAGTTTTCCAGCGTCTGGGTATTCAGCGATACCGCGTCTCGTCTGCCGGAACTGATGAGCGGCGCGCAGGTTTTAGGTGAACAGGTTAACGCATTTGTGCAAAACGCCGACGAGGCGACCACCGCCATTCAGTTGGGCGCGCATCACGTCTGGCAACTGAGCGGCAAACCGGACGATCGCATGGTGGAAGACTATGCGCACGTGATGGCACAGACCGTTCGTCAGCAGAGCGATTCTGGCCTCGTGCTGCTGCCTAACACGCGTCGCGGCAAACTGCTGGCGGCAAAACTGGGCTATCGCCTTGCGGCAGCGGTCTCTAATGACGCCAGCGCGGTAACGCAGCAGGATGGCCGGGCGACGGTCAAACATATGGTGTATGGCGGTCTGGCGATGGGTGAAGAGACGCTCTCTACGCCGTTTGCGGTACTGACGCTCAGCAGCGGCACCTTTGAGGCGCTGCAGCTGGATGCCGCACGCAGCGGCGAGACGCACGGCGTGGCATGGCAGGCGCCGGAGATTACCGTCACGCGCACCGCCACCCAACCACGTCAGAGTAACAGCGTCGATCTCGATAAAGCCCGACTGGTGGTCAGCGTCGGACGCGGCATAGGCAGCAAAGAGAATATCTCACTGGCGCAAGCGCTGTGCCAGGCCATTGGCGCAGAACTGGCTTGTTCGCGCCCGGTCGCCGAAAACGAGAAGTGGATGGAGCATGAGCGCTACGTCGGGATCTCGAACCTGATGCTCAAACCGGAACTGTACCTGGCGGTGGGGATCTCCGGGCAGATCCAGCACATGGTGGGGGCGAACGGCGCGCAGACCATTTTTGCCATCAACAAAGACAAAAATGCGCCGATCTTTCAGTATGCGGATTACGGCATTGTCGGCGACGCGCTGAAGATCCTGCCCGCGCTGACGACCGCACTGGCACGCTAATCCATTCAGGCAGGGAGTACGTATGTCCGAAGATATCTTTGATGCCATCATCGTGGGCGCCGGGCTTGCCGGTTCCGTCGCGGCCCTGGTGCTCGCCCGTGAAGGGGCCCAGGTGTTGGTTATCGAGCGCGGAAATTCCGCTGGCGCGAAGAATGTTACCGGTGGGCGCATTTACGCCCACAGCCTGGAGCGCATTATTCCAGGCTTTGCTGAGCAGGCCCCTGTTGAGCGGGTCATCACCCACGAAAAGCTTGCTTTTATGACCGATAACGGGGCGATGACCGTGGACTATCTCAACGGTGAAAAGGCGGACCCGTCGCAGGTCTCTTATTCGGTGTTGCGCAGTAAATTTGATGCCTGGCTGATGGCGCAGGCGGAAGACGCTGGCGCGCAGTTGATCACCGGGATCCGCGTGGATAACGTCGTTCAGCGCGATGGCAACGTGGTTGGCGTGGAAGCGGACGGCGACATCATTGAATCCAGGGTGGTCATCCTCGCCGATGGCGTCAACTCCCTGCTGGCAGAAAAATTGGGGATGGCGAAACGCGTTGAGGCGGCGCACGTGGCGGTCGGTGTGAAAGAGCTGATCGAACTGCCGAAGTCGGTGATTGAAGATCGCTTCCAGTTGCAGGGTAACGAAGGGGCGGCCTGTCTGTTCGCCGGATCGCCCACGGATGGCCTGATGGGCGGTGGCTTCCTCTATACCAACGAAAACACCCTGTCACTGGGGCTGGTGTGCGGTCTTCATCACCTGAAAGAGGCGAAAAAATCAGTCCCGCAAATGCTGGAAGATTTCAAGCAGCATCCGGCGGTTGCGCCGCTGATCGCGGGTGGCAAGCTGGTGGAGTACGCCGCGCACGTGGTGCCGGAAGCAGGGATGAACATGCAGCCTGAACTGGTGGGCGACGGCGTGCTGATTGCCGGCGACGCGGCGGGCATGTGTATGAACCTCGGCTTTACGATTCGCGGGATGGATCTCGCGGTGGCGGCTGGCGAAGCGGCGGCGAAAACGGTGCTCTCCGCCATGCAAAGCAACGACTTTAGCCGTCAGGGGCTGGCGGAGTATCGCCAGCATCTCGACAACGGTCCGATGCGCGATATGCGCATGTACCAGCGGCTGCCCGCGTTCCTCGATAACCCGCGCATGTTTACCCGTTATCCGGAAATGGTCGTCGGTATCGCACGCGACCTCTTTACCGTCGACGGCAGTGCGCCGGTGCCGATGCGTAAGAAGATCCTGCGCCATGCGAAGAAGGTGGGCTTCATCAACCTGATGAAGGATGGCATTAAAGGAGTGACCGTATTATGACTTCTCCCGTCAACGTGGACGTCAAACTGGGCGTCAACAAATTCAATGTCGATGAAGAGCATCCGCACATCATCATGAAGGCGGTACCGGACAAACAGGTGCTGGAGGTGTTGATCAAGGCCTGTCCGGCCGGGTTATACAAAAAGCAGGATGATGGCAGCGTGCGCTTTGATTACGCCGGATGTCTGGAGTGCGGCACCTGTCGGATCCTGGGACTCGATACGGCGCTGGAGAAGTGGGAATACCCGCGCGGTACCTTCGGTGTGGAGTTCCGTTACGGTTAAACCGGGTGCCGGATGGCGGCTTCGCCTTATCCGGCCTACGGAAGATAAATAGGCCTGATAAGCGCAGCGTCATCAGGCATTAAGGTAAATAAAACAGTACAGGTAGACACTCCACTGCCGGAGGGCGGCTTCGCCTTATCCGGCCTACAGGGGATTATGTAGGCCTGATAAGCGCAGTGTCATCAGGCATTAAGGTAAATAAAACAGTACAGGTAGACACTCCACTGCCGGAGGGCGGCGAAAACGCCTTATCCGGCCTACGGGGGATAAGTAGGCCTGATAAGCGCAGCG
>NZ_JAOWIC010000038.1:0-2555 GCF_030332305.1 Citrobacter sp. Ct235 | reverse complement strand
TCCTGTATCTTCGCCGTGTTCTTACCCACCGTATCTACGTAGTATCCACGACACCAGAACTCCCTGTTACTGTATTTAAACTTCATATCCCCAAACTGCTCATACATCATCAGACTGCTTTTCCCTTTCAGATACCCCATAAAGCCGGACAACGCGGTACGGACCAGAGTAACCAGATCGCCATTTACGCCAGTTAAATTGTTTTGGCTGCGCTGACAGAATTTACGTGTCATGTTTTTTATTTCCTTTAAATCAATACCGGTTCTTTCTTCCAGAAATACGTAACTAAAACGTAAATAACGTGACTGCCGGCGAGCGATATGACGATCGCAATTGTCCCCCACGGCACCTGCACGCCGAACAGCGTCGGCATGACGGGAATAAACGGGTGAACGCAGTATTACGCCAGAATGCAAAATACCATCTCGCCCAGGCGTTTCAGCTGTGAGTTTGATGACGCGCGGCACGCCCGCGCCAGCGCTCCGCCGGCCATTACGGAAATGATGCGGATAGCCTCCGGCGGATTGATAAACAGCATCACCAGCACCTCAGAGAGCGTGTGTTTGTAGGGCATTTTCTTTCGTCCATAAAAAACCGGCCAGCAGAGAGAATCTAATTTATAAATAGTTGATTTCATTTATATAGATAACATGGATAGTGGTTAATATCGCCTCACCATCAATTACAAAAATTCTTCAATTACAGGCGTACAACATTCCTTGTCATTCTTTCAATTAATAAGGAAATTAAATTATGTGGAATGCTCATAAAGCCGTTGCTTATGCACGTCAGCACGCCGGGACGCAAAGTCAAAGCAGATGTGCTGAGTTCGTTTCTAACGCCATCCGTGCGGGCGGTGCTAATCTCCATAACACGCGTTTCGCCAGGGATATGAGAAGCAACCTAATCATGGCTGGTTTCCATGAAGTGTACGGCGAGCCGATTGAGGGTGACGTGGCCGTTATACAGCCCACAGCGCATCACCCGATAGGCCACGCATGCATTTACGGCGGCGCCGGTGTCTGGTATTCGGATTTTGTACAGCGGACAATGTACCCTGGCGCGGAATACCGAGCGGTCAGGCCGGCTTTTGCCCTGTTCAGGAAATAACATGAAAAAATCATTATTTCTGGCGTGCACTTTTCTTCCCTGCGTTGCTTTTGCCGATCAGGGCTCCGTCCCTCCTGAGGCGGTTGCAGCACTGCATTTTAACCAGTGGTACATTTCGCAGATTATGAGCGGAAAAGAGCCCCTTTCCGATTACACCGCGCTGAAGCCCTACGTTACCCGCGAGACGATCAGTAAGCTTGAGGCGCTGGGTAAACTTGACCCCAATGAATATGACATTCCTGATATTGATATGTTCATCAAAGCCCAGGGCTATCAAAACGACTGGAAAACAGTATCTGTCGTGGGAACGGATTATGACGCCGCGTGCATGCAGGTTTACATCGCATATGGCGAAAAGAAAGATCACGTCGTCATTGATTGCATGGTCAAAGAAGATGGAGCCTGGAAGGTGCAATCTGTCGCGGCTCGCGATTTTAACTGAACCACTTTCTGCAAATCCCACTGCTGGATTTAACGACACAGAACAGAGTGAGCGTTAACGATGGGATTTGCGGAATAAAATAAATATCCTCCGGCATAGCCGGAGGTTTTTCAGATGCGCCTGTAAGGCTCTGTTACCAGCCACGCCCTGACAGGCGCAGACGATCTGACATTTGCATCAGACTTCGTTACTTACGGCCCGTAAACAGGCTGCCCGGATAAGGGATCGATAACTGCTCCCCCATTTTATCCTCTGCAAGCTGGTGCTTTATGTAGTCCTGTATCTTCGCCGTGTTCTTACCCACCGTATCTACGTAGTATCCACGACACCAGAACTCCCTGTTACTGTATTTAAACTTCATATCCCCAAACTGCTCATACATCATCAGACTGCTTTTCCCTTTCAGATACCCCATAAAGCCGGACAACGCGGTACGGACCAGAGTAACCAGATCGCCATTTACGCCAGTTAAATTGTTTTGGCTGCGCTGACAGAATTTACGTGTCATGTTTTTTATTTCCTTTAAATCAATACCGGTTCTTTCTTCCAGAAATACGTAACTAAAACGTAAATAACGTGACTGCCGGCGAGCGATATGACGATCGCAATTGTCCCCCACGGCACCTGCACGCCGAACAGCGTCGGCATGACGGGAATAAACGGGTGAACGCAGTATTACGCCAGAATGCAAAATACCATCTCGCCCAGGCGTTTCAGCTGTGAGTTTGATGACGCGCGGCACGCCCGCGCCAGCGCTCCGCCGGCCATTACGGAAATGATGCGGATAGCCTCCGGCGGATTGATAAACAGCATCACCAGCACCTCAGAGAGCGTGTGTTTGTAGGGCATTTTCTTTCGTCCATAAAAAACCGGCCAGCAGAGAGAATCTAATTTATAAATAGTTGATTTCATTTATATAGATAACATGGATAGTGGTTAATATCGCCTCACCATCAATTACAAAAATTCTTCAATTACAGGCGTACAACATTCCTTGTCATTC
>NZ_JAOWIC010000037.1:0-82346 GCF_030332305.1 Citrobacter sp. Ct235 | reverse complement strand
ATTAGCGAAAACGAAAGATTTTGCGCTGAGGCAAGGCGGCAAGCGAAGTAAAGGAAGGAGCATACAGGAGTATGTGACTGCGTTTACGAGCGAAGGCAACGCAGCATCAGGGTAAAAGATTCGTTTTGAGCACCAAGAATTTGCCTGGCGGCTGTAGCGCGGTGGTCCCACCTGACCCCATGCCGAACTCAGAAGTGAAACGCCGTAGCGCCGATGGTAGTGTGGGGTCTCCCCATGTGAGAGTAGGGAACTGCCAGGCATCAAATTAAGCAGTAAACTGGTGTAAAAATCAGTGGTTGTAGAAAAATTCGGTGGAGCGGTAGTTCAGTTGGTTAGAATACCTGCCTGTCACGCAGGGGGTCGCGGGTTCGAGTCCCGTCCGTTCCGCCACTTATTAAGAGCCCTGAGTTAACGCTCAGGGCTTTTTCTTTGTCTGAAATCCCATTATTGCTAAAAACGCAAAAATCCTCTGCTTTTTCCGCTCTTTTTCCGCACAACGTAAAACATCATAATCCTCTCAGTTAACGAACACGATGAATTAAAGAGGAATTATGATGACTATCCCTGCATTCGGTTTAGGTACCTTCCGTCTTAAGGACGATGTGGTTATTGCATCTGTAAAAACGGCTCTGGAGCTCGGTTACCGCGCTGTCGATACTGCACAAATCTATGATAATGAAGCTGCAGTTGGTCAGGCGATTGCTGAGAGCGGTGTTCCGCGCAATGAACTGTACATCACGACCAAGATCTGGATTGAGAATCTGAGCAAAGACAAGCTGATCCCCAGCCTGAAAGAGAGCCTGAAAAAACTGCGTACTGATTATGTAGATTTGACGCTGATCCACTGGCCTTCTCCAAACGATGCCGTATCGGTTGAAGAATTCATGCAGGCGCTGCTGGAAGCGAAAAAGCAGGGGCTGACGCGTGAAATCGGTATCTCTAACTTCACCATTCCGCTGATGGAAAAAGCCATTGCTGCGGTTGGCGCTGAAAATATCGCGACCAACCAGATCGAACTGTCCCCATACCTGCAAAATGGCAAAGTGGTTAACTGGGCGAAGGAGCACGGTATCCACATCACCTCTTACATGACGCTGGCGTATGGTAAGGCACTGAAAGATGATGTGATTGCCCGTATCGCAACGAAACACAATGCCACTGCTGCCCAGGTGATCCTGGCATGGGCAATGGGGGAAGGTTATTCGGTCATTCCGTCATCGACTAAGCGTGAAAACCTGGCGAGCAACCTGCTGGCGTTGGATCTGACGTTAGATGCCGAAGATAAAAAAGCGATCGCTGCTCTGGATTGCAACGATCGTCTGGTAAGCCCGGAAGGTCTGGCGCCACAGTGGGATTAATAGAGTAACCCCTGAGTGCCTTTAACCCTCTTTGACAGCTCCTCCGGGAGCTGTTTTTATATGTTCACTCAGAAAGTCGATAAAGGCTCGAATACGCGTACTCACGGCACGATCGCTGTAATAGACCGCGCTGAACGGCATCTCCACAGGCAAGCGTTTATCTGCCATCAGTTCCACCAGTTCACCCCGTGCGATTTCCCGATCAATCATATAGTCTGACAGGCAGGCAATGCCGTTTCCACTGAGGCATAGTTGTTTAAGCGTTTCGCCGCTGTTTGACGAAATTCCACATGCAATCTCGTGAAGTTGGCCATCGTTGCAGGCAATGGGCCAGGTGTTTAGCGACACGGGTTCGGTGAAGCCCAGACACAGGTGTTCCTTCAGTTCTTCGACCGTTTCTGGCCTACCAAAGTGTTCAAGGTAGTCTGGCGAGGCGATAATCTTCCGATAGCTGGTAAATAGCGGTCGGGCGCGCAGACTGGAATCCGTCAGCGTGCCCACCCGGATTGCAACATCGACTTTCCTCTCGATCAGGTTGATGAAGGTTTCAGAGGAGACAAGAGAAAGGGTAATTTCCGGATAACGTTCGCGGAAAGGCTTTATTAACGGCATCAGAAAGTGCAGCATCACCGGCGTGGCGGCGTCAATACGCAGCACACCGCGTGGAGTATTGCGTGTCTCCATGATTTCCGTCTCTGCTGCCGCCATCTCCTGTAACAAAGACTGGACGCGGCGAAAATAACGTTCGCCTTCTTCTGTCAGACTGAGTTGCCGCGTCGTCCGGTTGAGTAAACTCACGCCGAGCTTCATTTCCAGCTTTTTGACCGCCCGGCTTACCGCAGAGTTTGCCTGACCTAACTGTTCCGCCGCCCGGCTGAAACTTCCGCTTTCTACCACGGAAACAAAAATGGCGAGTTCTTCTGAGGTTGCTTTCATTTTTGCACCTGAAGCAAAATTATATTGATATTTTGGATATTTTTGTTATTAAAACATCCCGGCATACTGCGTGTCATCCGAATACTGATGATATGGAGTGATTTATGCCTCTCGCGTTATTTGCGCTAACAATAAGTGCCTTTGCTATTGGCACAACCGAATTTGTGATTGTGGGTCTGGTGCCGACAATTGCCGAACAATTGGCCATCTCCCTGCCTTCTGCAGGAATGCTGGTTTCCATCTACGCTCTGGGCGTGGCGATTGGTGCACCGGTACTAACGGCGTTGACCGGGCGACTGCCGCGTAAGCAGTTGCTGGTTGCGTTGATGGTGCTGTTCACGGCGGGAAATTTGCTGGCGTGGCAGGCACCTGGCTATATGACCTTGATTGCGGCCCGTTTGCTTACCGGTCTGGCTCATGGCGTGTTCTTCTCCATTGGTTCCACCATTGCCACCAGTCTGGTGGCAAAAGAGAAAGCGGCTTCAGCTATCGCTATTATGTTTGGTGGTCTGACTGTTGCTCTGGTAACCGGGGTTCCTCTGGGGACGTTCATCGGTCAGCATTTTGGCTGGCGCGAAACGTTCCTGGCGGTTTCAGTGTTAGGTGTTATTGCATTGATCAGCAGCCAGTGGCTTATTCCAGCGAACATCCCAGGGCGCGCGGCGGCGACACTGCGTGACCAGATGAGCGTCTTAACGCACCCACGTTTGCTGATCATCTATGCGATCACTGCGTTGGGCTATGGCGGCGTCTTTACCGCGTTTACCTTTCTGGCACCGATAATGCAGGATCTGGCCGGTTTCTCACCTGCCGCGGTGAGCTGGATCTTATTAGGCTATGGCGTATCGGTGGCGGTAGGCAACATCTGGGGAGGAAAACTGGCGGATAAACATGGCGCGGTGCCTGCACTGAAACTCATTTTCGCCGCACTGTTTGTCCTGCTGATCGTCTTTCAGTTTACTGCCTCTATGCAGTACGTCGCGCTGGCAACAGTACTGGTGATGGGGATCTTCGCCTTCGGTAATGTACCGGGCCTGCAGGTCTATGTGGTGCAAAAAGCCGAGCAATTTACGCCGAACGCGGTAGATGTGGCATCCGGACTTAACATCGCGGCCTTTAACATCGGGATTGCGATTGGTTCCGTTGTCGGTGGACAAACGGTGGAACACTTTGGTTTGGCACAGACTCCGTGGATTGGGGCGTTGATTGTGTTGGGGGCCTTTCTGTTGACAGGCGTTAGCGGTCGACTGGATAAACCCGCTCGCGTTGCCGTGCTGGGCTAAGGTCTTGATGTAAGCGCATGCTTACAAAACAATCTGCAATTGGTCGTTGAAAGTGTGAGCTAAAATCCCTATAACAGAAGAACCAGTCCGGCACCGGACTGGTTGACGTTACAGAGGTTTTAAAGTCAAAGTGCGAAAAAACACCTATGCCATGCGCTATGTTGCCGGACAACCCGCTGAGCGGATTTTGCCGCCAGGGTCATTTTCGAGCATCGGCCAGGCATTACCCGCCGGGGCGCCGTTAAGCAGTGAAGATCGGATCCGCATCCTGGTGTGGAATATTTTTAAGCAGCAGCGAGCGGAATGGCTTTCGGTGCTGAAGAATTTTGGCAAAGATGCGCACCTGGTGTTGTTACAGGAAGCACAGACGACGCCGGAGCTGGTGAGGTTTGCGACGGCGAATTATCTGGCAGCCGATCAGGTTCCGGCATTTGTTCTGCCACAGCATCCGTCAGGCGTGATGACGCTCTCATCTGCGCATCCCGTGTACTGTTGCCCGCTTCGCGAGCGTGAACCTATCCTGCGACTGGCGAAGTCGGCGCTGGTTACCGTCTATCCGTTACCAGATACGCGACTGTTGATGGTCGTTAACATTCATGCGGTTAACTTTAGTCTGGGGGTCGATGTGTATAGTAAGCAGTTACTTCCAATCGGTGACCAGATTGCGCATCACAGTGGGCCGGTGATTATGGCCGGAGATTTCAATGCCTGGAGCCGACGCCGCATGAATGCGCTATATCGCTTCGCGCGTGAAATGTCGCTGCGGCAGGTACGTTTTACTGACGATCAGCGCCGTCGCGCGTTTGGTCGCCCGCTGGATTTTGTTTTTTATCGTGGCCTGAACGTCAGCGAGGCTTCTGTACTGGTCACGCGCGCATCCGATCACAATCCGCTACTCGTTGAATTCAGTCCCGGCAAACCTGAGCAGTAAGGTGTGTCAGGTCTGCCGTTGGGGCAGACCTGTAGTGGTGCTGCCCTTTATCTTGCAAACAACCAAGGACAGCATAATGACAACACACTCCCACCACGACAACGTCGAAAAGCAGTTTGGCTCCCAGGCTAACGCCTATTTAACCAGTGCCGTGCATGCGTCTGGTCGCGACTTACAGCGACTGGCTGAGCGTCTGTCTGCCTTCCCACAGGCCAGCGTACTGGACATGGGCTGTGGCGCCGGGCATGCCAGCTTTATCGCCGCTCAGAATGTGAAACAGGTGGTGGCTTACGATTTATCTTCGCAGATGCTCGAGGTCGTTACACAGGCGGCAAAAGAGAAGGGATTAGCCAACATCACCACAAAGCAGGGATATGCTGAAAGCCTGCCTTTTGAGGATGGCGTCTTTGATGTTGTCATCAGTCGTTACTCGGCGCATCACTGGCATGATGTCGGCAGAGCGCTGCGTGAAGTCAATCGGGTATTAAAACCGGGCGGTGTGTTGATTATTATGGATGTGATGTCCCCAGGGCATCCGGTCCGCGATGTCTGGTTACAGACGGTTGAAGCCTTGCGCGACACCTCGCACGTTCGCAACTATTCCAGCGGTGAGTGGTTGGCACTGATGAATGACGCGAACCTGATTGTCGATTCGTTGATAACCGATCGTTTGCCACTGGAATTCAGTTCATGGGTGGCGAGAATGCGTACGCCTGCTGAACTGGTGGACGCCATTCGCCTCTATCAGGTGAGTGCCTCCGCAGAGGTGAAAACCTACTTCGCCTTACAGGACGAGGGATCGTTTACCAGCGATACAATCATGGCCGAAGCGCATAAAGCAGCATAAATAAGAAAGGCACCGGGGGAAATCGGTGCCTTTTAATATTGCGAGCTATCAGGAGTCTGGCGTGTTGTTGTTTTTCACAAACAACGTCAGTTGATCGCCGGGCTTCAGATTGTCCGTATCGTTGTTCCAGCGCATGACATCTTTGATGTTAACGCCGTGACGTTTGGCAATGCTCGAAAGCGAATCGCCCTTACGTACACGATAGGTAATACTGTCGCTGTTTTTAGCCAGCAGTTGTGCACTGTTACCTGCACCAACCGTCAGACTTTGGCCCACTTTCAGCGTTGAACCGCGCAGTTTGTTCCACTGCTGCAGATCCTTCGTGCTTACGCCAAGACGTGAAGCAATGCCAGAAAGCGTATCGCCAGAACGAACGGTATAGCTACGGCTGTTCAGCGGAGTGTTATCTGCCACCAACGTAGACTGTACGGCTGCAATTTCGCCGGCTGCCAGAGATTCACGCAATTTCTCTGCATGCTTCTTTGGTACCATCACGTATTGCGGGCCGCTTGCGCCCAACGTGGAGCCTTTCACACCAGCATTAAATGTCTTCAGCTTGCTGACGGGAATACCCGCCATATCGGCAACCTGCGCCATTTCGACTGGACTGCTTAAACGAACACGCGCCAGTGCACGGCTTTCGTCTGTGGTTGGCAGACGTACGCCATAACGTTTGCTGTTCTTGAGAATATCACTCAGAGCCAGCATTTTTGGCACGTACAGCTTCGTTTCCTGAGGCAATGGCAACGACCAGAAATCGGTGGATTTCCCACGCGCTTTGTTCGTTTTAATCGCCTTCATGACCCGACCTTCGCCGCTATTATAAGCCGCAACGGTCAACAGCCAGTCGCCGTCAAACATTTTGTTCAGACGCTGCATCATGTCGAGCGCTGCGGTTGTGGAAGCCACAACATCGCGACGCGCGTCATAACTGCGGGTCTGTTTTAAACCATAATTGCGCCCCGTGCTCGGAATGATCTGCCAGATGCCTGCGGCATTGGCGCCAGACGTCGCGTGAGGATCAAAAGCGCTCTCCACTATGGGTAGTAGTACCAGTTCCATCGGCATGTTACGTTTCTTAACTTGCCCGGCTATCCAGTACATATACGGCTCTGCCCGTAAAGTTACATCGTGGAGATAGCTCTTATTGCGTAAATATTTCTGTTTTTGTTCGCGAATCCGGTCATTTTCCGGAATTCCCATCTTTAGCTCGTCGCCAATGAAAGCCCACAGGTCTTGATCCGGCGCGAGGGACGTCCCATCGTCCATCCATCGTGCCTGACTCGTAAACTTTCCTGCTTCCCCTTGACCAGCTGCAGAAAGGCTCTGTGCGTGCTGTTGGACATTGCCGGCGTTTTGAGACGACTGGCAACCCACGAGCAGGACAGAGGCGAGTAAGATCGCTTTTGCCTTCATGTGTGTGTCAATAGTTGCTTAAAAGACGACCGATCATAACGGCGAAGTTTTGAAAAGGCAACCCGGAATTATCAGAAGCTGTCTTTCTTTGACCTTAACCAGGCAAATCGCTCTTCAGGGTGTTGCAATATTGTTTCTTTGTTAATTTCATTAATTAAATCAATATCTTCTGTTCTTAAAAAAATATTATTTTTCCGCTCATTTTTCAGAATAACGGGGAGTGTTATTTGTTTTTTTACCCGTAACTCATTAACTTTACGATAATAATCATTTATGTACGAATCGTGCGGTAGTATGCTCAGTGCAAACGTTAAATTTTCTAAAGTATACTCGTGGGCGCAACAAATAAGTGTATCGTCAGGAAGTGCGGATATTTTTTTAAGTGATTGATACATCTGACTAGCTGTACCTTCGAACAAGCGTCCACAGCCGCCGGAGAACAGCGTATCACCGCAGAAAAGATAAGGATGGCTGAAGTAACAGATATGTCCTAAAGTGTGACCGGGTGTAGCAAATACAGTAAATTCATGCCCCAAAATGAGGGCGGAATCGCCATCTTCGACTATATGAGTGACCCCCTTATCTTGTGTCTCTGCCGGTCCATAAACCACTAGTTTAGGAAAGTTCTGTACCAGTTCTTTCACGCCACCGACGTGGTCGTGATGATGGTGGGTGAGTAAAATGGCCTCTGGCTGCCACTGGTTTTCGGCAATGGCTTTTAACACCGGCGCGGCGTCACCCGGGTCCACGATCAGGCAACGTCCTTCATCATTACTCAGAACCCAGATGTAATTGTCCTGAAACGCCGGAATACTGTTAAGATTCATAAATTACCTCTCTATCTATGCATAACGGATGGTTGTGATGAAACCGGCAAGGAACCCTCAAACAGTCGTAGCACCCGATCGCTGGAGCGATTTGCCCTGGGGAGAGTACTATCGTGAGGCGCTGGAAAAGCAGCTTAACCCGTGGTTTGCAAAAATGTATGGTTTTCACCTGCTTAAGGTGGGCAATTTGAGTGCGGAAATCAACTCAGAAGCCTGTGCGGTTTCACATCAGGTTAATGTTTCTGCCAAAGGCTCGCCGGTCCAGGTTCAGGCCGACCCGCTACATCTACCTTTTGCCGATAAATCTGTCGATGTCTGTCTGCTGGCGCACACGCTGCCCTGGTGCACCGATCCCCATCGCCTGTTGCGTGAAGCCGATCGGGTACTCATTGATGATGGCTGGCTGGTGCTGAGCGGATTCAACCCGGTCAGCCTGATGGGACTGCGCAAACTGGTGCCGGTACTGCGTAAATCTTCGCCTTATAATAGTCGTATGTTTACACTGATGCGGCAACTGGACTGGCTGTCGCTGCTGAATTTTGAGGTGCTGTACTATAGCCGTTTTCACGTATTGCCGTGGAAAAAGCAGGGGGGAAAGATGTTAAGCGCACACCTTCCCGCGCTGGGCTGTATGCAGGTGATTGTCGCGCGTAAGCGAACGATTCCACTTACGCTTAATCCGATGAAACAGAGCAAAGCGAAAGCGCGTATACCTCAGGCCGTCGGCGCGACCCGGCAGTATCGCAAGCCGGACGTTTAGGCTTCGGGCTGATAGCCTACATCTTCCTGGGTTGGGTTCATGGCGGCGGCACGGGCAAGTTCATCACAACGCTCGTTTTCCGGATGACCAGCATGGCCTTTTACCCATTCCCATTTGATCTGATGCTGACCGAGCGCGGCATCAAGACGTTTCCAGAGATCGACGTTTTTTACCGGCTTTTTGTCGGCGGTTTTCCAGCCGCGTTTTTTCCAGTTGTGGATCCATTGGGTGATCCCCTGGCGCACATACTGGCTGTCGGTGCTCAAAATGACTTCGCACTGTTCTTTCAGGGCTTCCAGGGCGACTATCGCTGCCATTAGTTCCATGCGATTATTGGTCGTGAGGGTATAGCCCTCATTAAAGGTTTTTTCGCGTCCGCGATAGCGTAAAATTGCACCGTAACCGCCCGGACCTGGATTGCCCAGGCACGAACCGTCGGTGAAAATTTCTACCTGTTTAAGCATCTCTGGTAGACTTCCTGTAATTGAATCGAACCGTAAAACGACAAGTCTGACATAAATGACCGCTATGAGCACTGCAATTACACGACAGATCGTTCTCGATACCGAAACCACCGGTATGAACCAGATTGGCGCGCACTACGAAGGGCACAAGATCATTGAGATCGGTGCTGTCGAGGTGGTGAACCGCCGTCTGACGGGAAATAACTTCCATGTCTATCTGAAGCCCGACCGGCTGGTGGATCCGGAAGCGTTCGGCGTACACGGGATTGCGGATGAGTTTCTGCTGGATAAGCCGACGTTTGCCGAGGTGGCGGATGAGTTTCTCGACTATATCCGCGGGGCGGAGTTGGTCATTCATAACGCGTCGTTTGATATCGGCTTTATGGACTACGAGTTCGGCAAGCTCAATCGCGATATCCCGAAAACGAACACCTTCTGTAAAGTCACGGATAGTCTGGCGCTGGCGAGGAAGATGTTTCCTGGTAAGCGTAACAGTCTGGATGCGTTGTGCTCGCGTTATGAGATAGACAACAGCAAACGTACGCTGCACGGCGCATTGCTTGATGCCCAGATTCTGGCCGATGTTTATCTGATGATGACCGGTGGTCAGACGACGATGGCGTTTTCGATGGAAGGTGAAGCCCAGCAGCAGGGCAATACGGGGATACAGCGCCTTGTGCGTCAGGCCAACAAGTTACGCGTCGTTTTCGCCACTGATGAGGAAGTTGCGGCCCATGAATCGCGCCTCGACCTGGTGGAAAAGAAAGGGGGAAGTTGCCTCTGGCGGGCGTAGAAAGCCTGTTTATGAGGTAAAAATCGTCGCCCGGGCGATTTTTACAGCAAACGATTAAAAACGCGAGAAAAAGCGTTGACGCGGTGCATGGCAATCCGTAATATTCGCTTCGTTCCCAAGTGGAACAACGCGGAGCGGTAGTTCAGTTGGTTAGAATACCTGCCTGTCACGCAGGGGGTCGCGGGTTCGAGTCCCGTCCGTTCCGCCAAATTCTGTTCACTGGGTGTTTAAGTACACTCTGTGATGATAAGAAACCGTATCGCTGTTGAGGTGATGCGGTTTTTTTTCGTCTGAAATTGTCTTACCTGCCTGTCAGGCTATCCGGCGTTAACAGGCCTGCGAAAAGGTCTGTGCGATCCCGCGATCGCTGTCCCTTCCATCCTCTTTTTTCTCGTTTACCTTTTGCGTAATGAAAGCACCCGACGCGTAATTGACGATTCCCGGCTATGGGATAGATTTTGGGTATATTTCAAAAAGCCAGAGGAGGGATACATGCTCCAGCGTCATGATTTACTGCACATTAGCATTCCGGCGGCTAAGCGCATTTTTTCTCGGTGGCAGACATCACGGGTTACCTGGCAGCAGGCGTTTGTGGCGGGAGAACTGCCTGGCATTGTGCGCCGTCCTGTCGAAGGGGAATCGCAAAACGAAATTGCGCTGGGTTTTAGTTTCCCTGAACGCGTGAATGGTCAGCGCCAACGCCTCGCCAGCACCGTCATGCCGGACGAGGTGATCTGCCGCCTGACGCCATTTGAGATAGCGCAAAGAGCATTTGCCCCCCGAACACCCGCGCTCATGGCGCTGGCCGATCTGCGGGAGCGCTTTACTCTCCTGGCGTGTGTAGCGGGGGTATGGGGATCGACGGCATTAGAAATTGTCAGTGGTTTTCACTATACGGATGGTCAATCCGATCTGGATATTGTGATTGATATTTATCCTGTCGAGCAGTTGCACGACGTGTATCAGTGCCTGCTGCAACTGGAGCAAACACATCACACGCGGATTGACGTTGAGGTGCGATGGCCGACGGGATACGGCATTAATTTGAAAGAGTTCATGACGACGCAGGGACAAATATTGGGGAAGAGCCTGAACGACGTCAGGCTCTTCGATAAGCAGGCTTTGCTTGCGGGGACGATGTGACGTTAATCGCGCAAGAAAGGGATTAGAGCTGGTAAACAAAGCCGAACACGATGGTATCGTCGGTGTTCAGCTTCGTCGCCATCGTAAAGTCATCCCGGTCCAGTAAATTGATTTTATAGTTTGCGTAGGCGGCAAGCGTATCATTGAAATAATACATTGCGCCCAGGTTGATAAACTGCAGAAGATCGTGATCCCCGCGATAGCCGCTCAGATCTTTTCCTTTACTCTGCAGGTAACCGATAGAGGGTTCGAATCCGTTACTGAAACGGTATTTGGCGACCAGTTCTGTGGCATGCACTTTATTCGCGATATTTACCCCGCTACCAAAGGAGGTCATATTCGAGGTTTCACCGTACAGCGCGGCCAGATAAAGCCCATCTAAACGGTATTTTGCGCTGACCACAAACGATTCGGCATAAGGGCCGGTCGCCACATGGTTGCCATAATGTCGTTGTTCCCCGGTTCTGTTTGCATGAGTATAGACGCCGCCCAGCGACAAACCGAAATCAAAATCATAGGTCATCGACATCCCGTAGCCATCGCCGTTTTGCTTCTGGAGAATACGGCTATTATTGGTCGTGTTTTCACCTTCGGTACCGCTATTTTTTCCCTGATATTGCAGGGCAACATCGAGCCCATCAACCAGACCGAAGAAATCCCGATTACGCCATGTTGCCAGGTTCGTGGCGCGTTGTGCCATATAGGTATCGGTATGGAAAATAGTGGCGGCACCAAACTCAGGTAAAACATCGGTCCAGGCACCAAGGTCGTACATAATCCCCCAGTTGCGACCATAGTCGAGAGAACCTAATGACGAATAATTAAGACCGGCAAAGGCCAGGCGCGTCCAGGAATGTTTATCTTCCCCTTCATATTTATTGGCCTGGAACTGCATCTGGAAATTACCATATCCGGTGAGCTGCGGGGAAATTTGAGTTTCGCCACGCAAACCGAATCGGACATAGGTATTATCCCCATTTTCGTTCGCATAATCAGAAATCAGATGCGAAGCCTGAATTTTCCCATAAACTCCCAGTCTGTTACCGTCTTTGTTATATATCTCAACGGCACTGGCAGGTACTATCATCAGGGATGAAAGAAGGAGTGCAAGTTTTTTAAACATAGAGAGTCCCTCGCAAAATAATGCGATAAATAATGTGTTGTGATTGTTTCGTTTATGTAATTTAAAAATTGGCCGCTATTATAATAGTGCGCTAATAATTATCAGGCACATATTTTACGGCACGGCATTACTTAACAATATTTTTCTTATAGAGCACTCTGGTTAACAACATGTTGCCGAAGATAGCTACAATAATGTAAACATAGGCCGGCAGGGTCGGGAATAAGATATAGACGATCGCTGTGACCGGTAATGCATACAGCGCAATCCTTGGTTTCATCACGGTAAACTGCCCGTACAGACAACCGAAAATAGTCGGCAGAATATAGTTTTTAACCGCAGCAATCAGTGCTGGCGGCGAAACGGACAATATCCAGTCTCCCATTAAAACGGCAAGGGTCAGAAAGAACAGGTTGGTAAAAATCGAGCCGGCGATACCCAGCGTGGAGATAATTTCCGCCTGCTTAGAACCATTTTCTACACCGACGGCCATTTGGGCTGCTGCCGAGGCCGGGAGTCGAACGTTAGAGATATTGCCTGACAGAATCCCCAGATAACTGCCTGTCAATCCCAGGATGGGATAATAGGAAAAAGGTTCAACAAAATAGAATGCGCCAAATACCATCGCAATCGACAGCCAGGAGGTTAAGGCGACCTCCAGAGGGGGATAAACGTCATACACGATGTAAAAGTAAAAGAGCGGCGCAAAGCTGGTTATCGTTGCCAGAAGGAAGCAGATCCGTCCTATCCTTATCGATGTTGCCGTCCAGTTGAGACCATCATTAGTCTGTTGCATCGTTTATTTCCTTCGTTATGAATAAAGGCTGGCCGCGACCATGCCAATGATAAGTGCAATTCCTAAGGCATACTCTTTTAGCCAGCTTATCTTTTTGCCGAGGATCGCCAGCCCGCCCATTGCGAAGAAACCGGCAAGGCATGCCACCGTTTTATCGTTCATGGCGAGGATGAAGGGGGTTGAGAGGAAGCCGAAAAGTCCCAGCATCGCCGTGACGGAGATGAGCCCCAGCCAGACTTTGTCTCCTCCGCCCATTTTTTCTCTGACCTTTTCCATCCGGTGGATGAAGAAGTATCCAACGACAATCCAGCCGCAGCTGTTGATGATTGCGGTGTAAAGTCCGGAGACCATCGCGGTTAAGTTATAATTCTCTGAACCGACCGGCGCGCCATAGGTTTCGGCTCCCAGATTGATGGCTGCCAGCTCCACCGGTGCCGCCCCAATCCCGACGAAGCGCATCCAGGTTAAAGGGCCACCGATAATTGCGGTCATACTGAACACGACCACGAAAACCGAGATAGAAGGGCCAATGGAACTGAAAATTCCGCTTCTGAGACCTTTGGTACATTGGGCCTGTGTTAAGCCTACGTTTGGTGCGTTTTTATAAGACAATCTGATATATAACGAAGCCATTACCAGGATAATGGCGCCCAGGGGCATTGCGATCCACCAAAGTATCGGATCATTAACGATAGCAATGATGTCGGCTTCATCGATCTTCATTCACGAACACTCCTTTATTAACATCACCTATGAAATAATTCACGAGTGAGAAAAATACAATGAATGTATATAGAACGTTAAATACATTCGGTTCTGTCAGGGGCTGGCATTTTTTCTAAAAGTGTCATTTAATGTATATCGAAACGAACTTACCTAAAATGTTATGAGAATCACAAATATTACAACGTTGCTTTTAAGGTAATGGCGTTACATTTAAAGTAACGGGATTGAAAATATCATGATGCTAATGTTGAGATCAGTCACAATACGTCATGGGATTAATTTGATAATAAATGTTGTCCTACAACTTATCCTGCTGCAACGAATGGAGTTGTATGGATATTCTTAAATAAACGCGAATGCGTTTGCAGGAAAAATCAATTTCAGAGGGCAACATGAATAAAATCAATAATCCGATTACGGAAATGAGCGCCCTGGCGCTTTCCGACAGCATCAAATCCAGGGAGGTATCATGTGTTGAAGTCATGAATGCTTATTTGGATAAAATTGAAATCCTTAACCCAAAAGTCAATGCCATTGTCTCCTTACAGGACCGGGATGATTTAGTGGAGCAGGCCAGAAATAAGGATAAACAACTGACCAATGGTCAGTATATGGGGTGGATGCACGGATTTCCTCATGCCGTTAAGGATTTATCTGCGGTAAAAGGGATTACTCTGACAAACGGTTCTCCTATTTTTAAAGATTTCATCGCGCCTAACGATTCGGTTATGGTTGAACGCATCAGAAACAAAGGGGCCATTTTTATCGGTAAAACGAACACGCCGGAGTTTGGGCTGGGTTCGAACACGATAAATAACGTTTTTGGCACGACCTGGAACGCCTGGGATCAGACGAAATCTTCGGGAGGCAGCAGTGGCGGCGCGGCGGTTGCGCTGGCATTGCAGATGCTACCGGTGGCGGACGGCAGTGACATGATGGGTTCGCTGCGTAATCCTGCGGCCTGGAACAACATCATTGGTTTCAGACCGAGTCAGGGACGCGTACCCTTTGGGCCGACACCAGAGGTTTTTGTGAGCCAGTTGGGGCTTGAAGGGCCAATGGGGCGTAACGTCGCGGATACGGCTCGATTGCTGCAAACCCAGTCGGGCTATGATGCGCGAGTTCCACTGTCGCTAGGTCAACCTCTGGCACCATTCACCCCGCCTGAGCGCAAACTGCGCATTGGCTGGCTTGCCGATTTAAATGGCGCGCTGCCGATGGAAGAGGGCGTCCTGAGTCTTTGCGAAAACGCCTTAAAAGTCTTTGAGAAACTTGGCCACAGTGTCGAACCTGTAAAACTGGATGTCACGGCTGAACAGATGTGGGAGACCTGGCTGGTCTGGCGTCACTGGATTGTCTCCAACGGTTTACGTCCACTGTATGACAAACCTGAAACCCGCGCGTTGCTGAAACCGCAGGCGGTCTGGGAAGTTGAGGGTGGACTGGAATTGACGGCTCGTGATGCCTACCTCGCCTCCGTGCAGCGGAGCACTATCTACCAGGCGTTCAATAAGCTGTTCGCGGAATATGACATTGTTGTTCTGCCGACGGCGCAAATCTTCCCCTTCGATCCTTCTCAACACTCACCGCAGGAAGTGGCAGGAAAACAAATGGATACGTATCACCGCTATATGGAAGTGGTGGTTCCTGCAACCCTGATTGGTAGTCCATCCCTTAGCGTTCCAGTAGGCTTCAATGCACAGGGATTGCCGATGGGGATGCAACTGATTGGGCCTCATGCCCATGATATGGAAGTGTTGAGCATTGGTCAGATCTACGAACAAGAAACACGCTGGAATCTGGATTATCGGCCGAAACTGCTACAGCCATAATTATTGATAATTAACCATTTGCCTCTTACCGGGATGCTTATCCCGGTTTTTTTGCGCTGAATTAAGTAATGAATATCACAACCAGAAATAAAGGCCAGCAGGGGACGCAGACAGGAAATTACGGAATAAAAAAGTTACGCCACTGAAAACAGTGGCGTGTGAGAAAATCGGCGTGGCTTAAATTTTAGGATTCAATCTCAAATAATGGCGAACCCGGGTTAACACGGTCACCCACGTTCACCGAAATAGATTTAATGGTACCGGCTTCATGTGCAGGGATGGGCATTTTCATTTTCATGGCTTCCATTACCAGAACCTGTTGACCTTTGGCAACGCTATCACCCACAGCACACAGGATTTCTTCAACAATGCCAGGTACTTTTGATTTCATTTCAGACATAACGACATCCTTTTTTTATGAGAAATAATTAAATAATTTACGAGGCAAAAAACCTGGTATCCTGAAAACGATTTATTATTATCGTTACGATGATAATTACCTGTTCAAAGAATAATTTCAATGACAGACGGCCTGGTTTTCGCCAACATAAATGATGTTTGGTTACCTAAAAGGTAACGATATTGCGACCTGCATTTATTAACACTGGCAACAGAATTGCTAGCGGCGTTTTAGCCACGCCGGATCGCTCTTGGATTTCCTTTCATAAGTGAGTTGCGCCTGTACCAGCGTATCAAACAGTCCGGTGGCAACCGGACCGCGAATCGTCGCCACGCACGCCGGAGCCGGTGTTTCATCCGGTGGCTGACCGGGAACCAGTTTTAATTCGGTGACATCGGCGGTGAGCACCAGATTTGTGGCGACTTTGACAATACATCCCTTAATGCGAAGCAGCGTGCGAGCGGTTCTTTCCATCAGTTCGCGCGAATGGTACGGGGTAGCTGCTATCACCACTTCGTAATTTGGCTGCGTACGTTGTCTTTTATACGTCAGTAATTTTCCCTGCCTGTTGCAGATATGCCCCTGAGGACTGACCGGGAAGCTGTCGCCAGTCGGTAATCCCCCTACGATCATCTCGACATACTCCTGACCATACGGAGACGCCACCAGACTCAGATCATCGCGCAGAAACTGGCCATCCAGCGTCAGCCAACCGAATTCCTGGCTGCCATAGAGATCGTGGACGGTAAAATTAAACTCGCTGGCGAGTTCCAGCAATTCCGGATCCAGAGGCGTTCCGGCAGCAAGCAGACACAGTTTTTCAGGCAATAACCCGGCGAGATCCATCGTTTTTGCCTGCTTTAGCGTGGCGCGCAGAAACGAAGACTCTCCCAGCACGACCTGGTAATTTTCTTTGATCAGCGCCAGCAGCAGGGCATCCTGGCAGGAACGCAACAAAAAGCCGTGGCTAACGCCAGCTTCAACCAGCGAATCCGGCGTAAAGACGTTGATCAGCGGGGCATAGGTCACCAGCATCCGATCGCCAGGCATAATGCCTGCAAGCTGAAAGGCTTTGCGGCCTGCCGCAATCCGCTGTGGCATCTCTTCATGCGTGATGCCGACAATGTTCTGAAATGCGCTGGAGCCCGTGGTAAAGGTCACGCAGGCCAGGTTTAACGGCGTATGGATCTGTTCAATCACATGCGCGCTGGTGGGACCGTCAATGCCCTTGCTACCTAAGGTTCGCTGAGGCATCTGCGCTAGTGTGGGTACGGTACTGATCTCCTGTACCATCATTTCCAGCATCCTGAGTTTATCCTGCATTCGCAACCTCCCTACGGTGTGAACCGACAGCCCGTGAATCCTGCGTTACCCCGGGGGAACGCGGCTGATGCATTCCCCCGAAGATCTTGCTCACTTTCCTTGGTGCGAAACCGTCAGGCTTTACGCCTGGATATAACGCTCCGCGACATCCTCGAACTGCTGCTGCATCAACGCTTGTACCGCAGTACGAATCTTACGTCCCCCGCGATGGAAACCGAGTCTTCCGCGACCTTCAGGGCCCAGCAGATGTTGCTGCCCTTCGCATTTTAACGCCCGAATTTCTGTCATGTGCTGAAGCAGCGCATCGCGCATCTGGTCGAGCTCATCGATCTGCTGTTCTATACCGCCGAGATGGTAAAAGAACTGCGGACCTGCGGCAAAAACCGGATTACTGGTTGCCAACTCGCTCAGCCGCTCCAGACTTTGCCGGGTGATGCGCGCAATACTGGTAAGCGGCATAACGTGGATCATCGTGTTGAATTTGCTGCTGAGACTCAGAATGCGATCTGCCTGTAAGCCGTGGCACAGGAATGCGCCACTGATGGCACGACCGATCACCAGCGCAATGACGGGATGTCCTGCTTTACGGGCCTCAGCCAGCGCCAGTTGATAAGCCCCCGTAGCCTTATTCATACCAATAATTTCTTCGACTTTGCCCGGCCCGTTCCCCGGGGTATCGACGATCAGCAGCAATGTCCGTTTGTCAGCGATGGGTTTATTGGCGTCGGCGGCAATCGAGCAATACACGGCGCGGGCCATTTTGTACGCCTCTTCTAGGCCGATAATGCCGGCGTAGACCACCGGAAAGCGCGGATTGAAAGCCATTGCGTCATTGGCGATGACCGTGCAGGTGCGTCCCCCCAGTTGCGCAGAACCCACCACCGCACCAGGACCGTAGTCTTCGCAAGGGAGGGTAAACGCCGGTAACTGATTTTCCTGAAAACTGTCGGGATCGACCAGCATGTCGATAGCGGCGCGTCCCTGACCCATTAAAGTCTCCATTGTTTTCTCCTTAGCGATCGGATGTAGAAGGGGTGAAGCGTCGGGTCGTGGCTAAAAACGCGTCCAGCGACATATCCACCAGTGCCTGCGGGGGTTCATTGCCAGCCGCCCGCCAGACATCGACTGAATCCGTTGGCTGGAGTTCACTGACCGCCGCGACCGTGGCCATCTGCCTGGAAACCAGTTCAGGGCTGCCGATCCGCCTTAATGCTTCGATCTCCGCCATGGTCATTCCGGCAATCTTCTGCACCTGGGCGCGGAAAGCGTCAATGCTGTCTTCAACAAGGAAATTACAGTCGCCCATGATGTATTTATGTTTCCCCCCGGTAGTGCGGAACACCAGGGCGCGATCCGAGGCGTCAAATTCGTCGCGCCCCATTTCTTGCTCAATGACTTCCGGGCCGGTTAGCCCAATGCGACTGAACTGGCTCATGACGATGACGTCGGTGGCGGCGGCAACGAAGCCCATGCCGCCGAAACATCCCAGCTTACTGCCCACCAGTGCCACGACCGGGATTTTGTGGCGAAGATCCTGAAGCAAGTCCATCACCTCGGCGTGGGCCAGCAAACCCGCGTTCGCCTCATGCAACCGCACGCCGCCGGTTTCAAAAGAGATCAGCACCAGGGGACATTTTTCAGCCTGCGGTGGCGCATCGTTGTGGCTTAACCGCTGGTACAGCTCAAGCGCCAGCTTCAACGCGCCGGCCATTTTGGCACCGCCCACTTCGCCAATCGAACCACCGATAAAGCGGCCTTCCTGGGAGATAATGAGGGTCGGACGACGACCCAGCAGTCCAATTCCGGTTACGATCCCATCATCAAATTCGACAGCTTCGCCCAGCACCGGAAGATGCGGACTGGTACATCTGTCCGCCGGACCGGCTAACTCGGTAAAGGTCCCCTCATCGACTAAACCGTAAGCCCGGGTGCGAGCGTTAGCCTCGAGAAAGCTTTTGGCGCCAGAGGATTCATTCGCGGGCTCCAGTTCAGCCAGCGCCTGCTGTAAACGTAGGGCAACGACGGCGGGCGGTGCGTTATTGTCATTAATGCTGATGAGCACATCGCCCAGTTGGCTCTCGTCGATAAAACGTGTCATGACCCGGCGCCAGATATCATCGAATCCGGTGATGGGGGTGTTGATGCAGATGTTCGCTTTGCCATTCAGGTTCTGGCTCTCAATCAATACCTCCAGATCGCCAGAACCCACGACGCCAAAATGCACCATTGGCCGGGATAACGGGCGCGGAGTCGCCGCACTACACCACATATTCAGTTGGTTTAACGCCATTTCTTCTTCTCCTGAATTACCAGTTACGGAACCGTGATGGTGGGTTGTACAAGCCACCTGACCAGTCCATCAATTCCTTGATATTTTTGGCTGCCAGCAGCGAACGGTTCGCGCGTCGACGGTCGATACCCAGATCTTCCGGCGTTTTAACCAGACCACGTTCGCGCAACCGTGCCGTTTCGGCCGGATCTGCCTGCAGACCGAGTTCTGTGTAACCAGCAACGGCGCGAATGGCCGCCATCCGCTGCTCCTGACCGACACAGCGATGCAGATAGGCAATGCCTTCTTCGCTGAGGATATGCGTGACATCATCGGCGTAAACCATCACCGGCGGTAACGGCAGGTTGGCATTTTCTGCCAGTTGCCAGGCATCGAGGCGATCGACAAACGCCGGCGCTCTTTTTTCACGGAAGGTTTCCTGGATCTGCACGACCAGGCGCTTGCCACGCGGCATATCACCCAGCAACTCCTGTTGAGTAGCAGAGAATTCCTCACCGCACTTCAGCCAGGCCTCTGTGGTGTGACGGCGTCCTTTGGCGTCGCATCCCATGTTGGGCGCGCCGCCAAAGCCGGCGACCCTGTCAGCCGTCGCGGTGCTACTGTTGCCGTATTTGTCGATTTGCAGCGTGCCGCCGATGAACATGTCGAGGGCGTAGTGTCCGGCCGTCTGGGCAAAGGCCCGGTTAGAACGCAGCGAGCCATCGGGGCCGATGGTGAAAATGTCCGGGCGCTGGCTCACGTAATTTTCCATGCCCAGTTCGCCGCCGAAGCAATGGATCGCCTCAAGCCAGCCGCTTTCTATCGCCGGGATCAGCGTCGGGTGCGGGTTCAGCACCATATGGGTACAGACTTTTCCCTTCAGACCCAACTCCTCGCCATAGGTGGGGAGTAAAAGCTCAATGGCGGCGGTGAAAAAACCAATGCCGTGGTTGATGCGTTTGACGCCATATTCGGCATAGATCCCCTTCAGCGCCATCATTGCCATCAGGACATGCGTGTCGGTAATTAATGCCGGATCGCGGGTAAACAGCGGCTCGATATAAAAAGGACGCGGCGACTCAATCACCACATCGACCCAGTCGCCGGGAATATCTACGCGCGGGACTTTATCGACGATCTTATTCGCCTGAGCAATGACGATGCCCTGGCGGAATTTCGTCGCTTCAACGATGGCGGGGGTATCTTCGGTATTAAAACCGGTGTACAGGTTGCCTTCGCGGTCAGCTTCATACGCCGTGACCAGCGAGACGCGTGGGTACAAATCAATAAAGTAGCGGGCAAACAGCTCCAGATACGTATGAATAGCGCCGAGCTTGATCTTGCCTTCCCGGATGGCGGTGGCGAGGTGCTCTGATTGCGGTCCCGCGTAAGCAAAGTCGAGTTTTTCGGCGATCCCCCGTTCAAAGAGTTCCAGATGTGCGGCCAGAGGAACGGCTGATTGCACCATATGCAGATGATTTATTTTTTCTTTATCAACCTTGCACAAGCATTCGGCCAGAAAATCGGCCTGTTTCTGGTTGTTCCCCTCAATGTTAATTCTGTCGCCTGCACGGATAACGCCTTCCAGCAATGTAACGGTGTCCGCCGCATCAATTTCTTTCCCTTGTCTGAATAGCGACTGTATCTGCGCCATACGCTGCCGGGTGTCTTCCTGTAATTTGTTCCATTTTTTTACTTCAGACATACCAATATCTCCAGTTTATAAATAGTCTCATTGGTGAATCAGGTGTTGGATATTGATAAAAACGTTACGGTAAAATAGTGACCACTGAGAATGTGGTCATAAATATCCCGGCGGCGACGGCGGAGACAATAATTCCGCTGATCGTTGTGCCGATGGCAACCGGTAAAATAACGCTATAGGGGTTTTCCGCTGTGACTTCATACTGCGCAATTTTGGCACAGGTCGGCATACAAGAGACGCCAGAAATACCGACCACCGGGTTATAGCTGTAATTTTTCCGCCGTGACAGGAAATAAATAAACCAGCCGCCGGCTAATGCGCCAATACCCGAAATAACCAGTGCGCCGATGCCCAACACCAGAATAATACCAACCTTCGGATCCATCAGGGTCTGCGCGCTGCACAATGTTCCCAGCAGAAGACTCAGGAAGAAGGTGGCGCTGTAGGTGATCGTACTTTCCAGCAGCTTGTGATAAGGGAGAATATCCGCCTCTTTAATGGCCATCCCGACGAAGAATGACAGCAATAATGGCGCGGCCGCAGGCAGCAACAAACAAAGCAGGGTACACATGGAGATGATGAAAATGAATTTCGCCTTTTTGGACACCTGCGGGTATTCCATTTCCGTGTCAACGCCGCGGAATTTTTTCGGCACCATCAGACGTACCAGATAAGGGAAACCTGCGTAAGCCAGCGTCAGGTACAAATAGGCGATAATCGCAATCGGAACAAACAGATTCGGCGACATAATCAGTGCCGAGAACATCACTAACGGACCATCTGCACCGCCGATTGTGGCAATAGCGGCGGCTTCATTAAGCGGCAGACCAAAGAACTGATAGCCGATAACCAACATGACAAACGTACCGAGTTCGGCAAACAGCGCGACGATAATGCTGGCCCAGGGTCTGGCAAGCAGAAAACTGACATCACTCATGGTGCCGATGCCAAGATAGATTAAACAGCCGATCAGACCATTACTGAACGTCAGGGCGTAAATCGGTTGCAGGAAGTTCACCTGCATCAACGACATTAACTCGTTGGTTTCACTCACCATGGGATCCAGCATGATGGTGCCGATGGTGCCATTATTCAGAAACAATACGCCGGCGTTAATGGCGATCATTCCCAGGCCCATAGGTACCATGATTAACGGATCCAGTTTCCGTTTAAAGCCGAGGTAAGCGAGGGCGAAGCCGCACACAATGAGCAGGAAACGGACCAGGGCGATCAGCGGATCTTCAGTAAAAAAAGTCCCGATACCCGAGAAGAGGCGTAATAATATCTCCATGATTAATTCCTTATTTTATTATTAGTCGTCATCACGAATATTTAATTTATTCATGGCTTTGTTTAATCCAACGACGATCCCCATAACGGCAAATGAAATGGCGATAGTGATGCAATAACAAATAAACGCATATTGATAGATGCTCATATTCTCTCCTGGGTAACGTCGTTGGGAAAATGTGAATGGCATAGCAGATACATTGCGATGCTCAGGGCTAAGAGATCCGCTGAACCGCCTGGGCTAATTCTGTGCTGACAGCACCATTCGTTAAGCTGGTGAATACGCGCCTCACCTCCCGGAGCACTTATCCCGCCGCGATGAACAATTTCTGATGCGCGGAGTTTCAGTTCAGCCAGTTGTTGCGGCCCTGTCCGCCACAATACGTTCGTGTCTTCACACTGTGTCATCAGCATCAGGAGGCAATCGACTAATGCATGACGTAAAGGCAGCCTCTTGTTGAATGCCGCGATTAACGCCGGATAGCCTATTTGAGCGATTGTGGGGAAGCCCTGTTCAGCTTCGCCTCGGATCCCGGTGACGCCGTATTTCGTAAACAATATTTCACCGGCCGTCTGTGCTGGACGGGTCTTTAAAACGGCAAAATCAGATTCGCATAACCCCTGGCAGAGTTGGCGGATGCAATGGGCCAGTGAAATGCTGTTAATGGGTTGATTCAGGCCAGATAAATAACCTGCAGCACAGGCCAGAACCGAACCAGAAAACAGGATCCCGCGCTGCGTGTTGATTCCCCGGGTCACTTCAAGCAGGCGGTTTTCATAATCAATGCCAATCGGTCTAATCTTTTTTAACAGCCGTGACAAAGGTTTGCGATGCGTGAACCCGGCCTCGGCGCACAGCGTGAAACAGGGGGCAATCGCGGAAGAACTGAGCAGGAAAGTTTGCAGATTCATATCGCTGTGCGAGCCGGTTGATACCGGGGTGACCAGTCCTGGTTTTGGGAAACTGCAGACTTCAAGCAAGATGGCTTGCAGCAGCACTTCACCCACCATCGCTGGCTGAGACTGAAAATAGTTAACTGTTCTGTCATCAGGCAATGATGGAGAGAAGGTTATCTGAGTTACGTTCGCGAGTGCCTGCATTATTCTCTTCCTTTAAGAATGTTTATTCTGATTTTTTCCAATACCAGGCGAACACCACAATCGGTCATTTGCCGTTTACGATGCGATGAATACGTTAAGAATTAGAATAATTGGAAAAGGTACTGTATTTGAAAATCAGTATAAATCTGTGGTAAACACAGTCAATTACACACCGGGTTCTATCGTTACGTAAAAGGTAATGAGTGAAAAAAAACGGCGGGCGGCGCTATCCGGGAATTATCACATCCCAATTATAGTGCCGTTATTTTTTAAGAGGCGGGAGTCTGACTCTGTTTTTTATTATAACTGCGGGCGTACATCCGACATTCCGCAATTAAGGGTAGCAGGTTGTATTCACTATTACGGGGGAAAACTAATGCGATATGCTGCTTCATCTGAAAACGCGTTTCCAGGGGTAAAAGTCTGACTTTATCAGAGAATAAACTTCTCATTCTCCCCGGCAACAGACCGCAACCCATGTTGGAGCTGATAAGGCTCATCAGCGAGAAGACATCCTGTACCTGAACAATAACGTCAGGTTTGAAGCCAGCAATTTTAAACGCCTCCTGAAAACCATTGTAGGTGGCAAAACCTTCGGTAAGGCTGATAAATTTTTGATTGCTGTACAGGGTTAAATCAACAGGAACCTGGGGTGGCGCAGGAACATCAACCGGCGTGGCAAGAAAAATATCATCATCAAAAATCGGTAAGGTTTCAAATCTTGCCGTATCGTAGTGTTCCGGAACGGAAATTAAAATAGCATCAACCATTTGGGTATTGAGTAAGCCTAATAACTTCTGGTTCGACGCCATTAAGAGTTCGACATCAAGATTGGGTCTTCGTTGTTTTAGCCCCATGATTAAATGAGGGATGGTTTCGAGAGACAAAGAATACAGCATACCAATTTTTAACTTACTGGCTTTTTCCTTCGAGGCGGCCTGCGTAAGACGAACACAGCGTTGAAACTGTTCCAGCAGAAGGGTGGATTGCTCCTCAAGCACATTCGCACTGTCGAGCGGAAACAGCGATCGGCCCTGGTGGATAAAAAGGGCACAGCGCAGGTCTTCTTCCAGTGCATGAAGCGTACGGTGAACGCTGACTTTACTGATATTGAGTGTTTCAGCCGTCTTCGTCACATTCCGGTTTTGCATGTAAGAAAGAAAAATCTCTAATTTTCTTAAGGTGATCCCATTAAACATAACTGGTTTCCTTCTGGTGATGAATTCTGCCATTACATGCGTTTTACCATTACATATATCATCTCATCAGGTTGTTCAGACTAAGGATATGTAATTTTGTGAAGTGCTGCACGTAAGTTATTTTAGGAGGAATTAACGCTCACCTTCTAATAGTCCTAACCGCGTTTTTAAAAAGCGGAAGACATCCTGAAATAATGCTGTTGATAATATGTTTAATCCTGGTAAAAGGATGATAACAAAATCTGGTAGTATTCCGAAAGATAACGCAGGGTTTATTTGAGTAGCTTTTATGTTACTTCATTACATTACAGGTAATGAATACGAATATCACAGGTCTGGTTCCTGAAGAGTAAGTGCCATATATTACCTTATGCCTGCGCCAGGCAACGATAATTCAGAAAATTCGCGCATTGTGCGGATACATTGTGCGAATAATGGAAACGGGTAGATGAACATTTTACTCTACGACAACTCTGTTCGACAGAATAATACAACTGTTAATACCCTTAACGAGTGAACTCATGTCAACTAAAGCCAAATACAGTGTGATGGTGGCATTGGGGGCAATGACGACAGGTATGTTGCCCACAATGATAAAACTTGGATTATCAGCGGGGGTGACCCTGAGTCATTTAATGCTCGCGTCGGTCAGCATCAGTTTTGTGATTTTTGCCATCATCCTGGTTTCGTTTCGGCAATATTCAATCGACAAGACGAAACGCATTCAACTTTTCCTCGTGGGATTAACCATGGGGCTGACGGCCTGGACGTTTACTAAAACGGTGGAATGTTTACCCGCATCGGTCGCCGTTGTGCTGCAGTTCCAGTTCGTCTGGATAGGCGTGCTTCTGGACGCGGTGTACCGCAAACAGTGGCCTGGCGGGCGTCGCTGGCTGATGATTGCGCTGATATTATCAGCAACAGTGCTGGCGGCAGGGGTACTCAGTGATTTTGACCATTTTTACCTCACCTGGAGCGGCGTGGCATTTGGCCTGCTTTGCGCGATTTGTTATTCATTTTTCCTCTTTTTCAATGCGCATGTCGTCTCTGATGCGCACTGGTCACAGCGCACGTTCTATATCATGGTGGGGTGTTTAGCCTCGACGCTGGTTTTGATATTACCAAACCTCGAATTAACGCTGTCAGGAGAGACATTCGGCGCTGCAATGCTGTATGGCGGATTAATAGCCGTACTCGGTTACGCCATCCCGATCGTTTTCTTTGCGATTGGCATTCCGCGTATTGGCAGTGGCATCAGTTCGATTCTTTGCGCGTGCGAACTCCCGATGGCCGTCATTGTCGCTATGCTGATTCTGGGGGAGAAAATCGCCTGGCTGCAGTGGGTTGGCGTGGTGATCATCTTTGTCAGCCTGTTTATCAGGGAACCTGATGCTGAACCGTCCCCACAGCGGTAGACATTTTTGTCTGGTTCCCATAGGGGGAGGGGATCAGCGCAGGGTAAACGGGTCGGCATCCTGCCAGGCCGGGAAGGTTTCCCGATACTCTTTCAACGCACTCAACGACAGTTCCGCATCAATGCGCGTGGCCTGGTGGGCTTCCGCCGTGGCGATCACTTCCCCCTGGGGATTAATGACCCGACTGTCTCCACGATAATGATGGCCGTTACCGTCCGTACCGACGCGGTTGCACCCGGCAACATATGCCTGATTTTCGATAGCGCGCGCCGCCAGTAGTGTTTGCCAGTGCAGAGAACGGGGAGCCGGCCAGTTGGCGACATACAGCGCCAGATCGTAATCATTCAGATTGCGTGACCACACCGGGAAACGCAGGTCATAACACACCAGTGGGAGAATGCGCCATCCGCGCCATTCCACGATCGTGCGACGGTTACCCGACTGGTAATGATGATGTTCGTCCGCCATGCGAAACAGATGACGCTTGTCATAAAAATGAACTGTCCCTCGCGGCTCAACCAGGAAAAAGCGGTTTACCGCCCTCTGCTCACTGGAGATGGCAGCACTCCCGGCCACCAGCGCATCGGTCTGTTGCGCTTTATCGCGCAGCCAGGCGATAAGCGTTTCCTGCGCGAGCGACTGCCCGGCGGCTTCCATCGCAAAGCCGGTGGTGAACATCTCCGGTAAAACAATCAGGTCGCGTCCGGTCACGGCTTCCAGTTGACGGTCAAAGTGGCGCAAATTGGCCGGACCATCCATCCAGACCAGCGGTTGTTGCAGCAGCGTAATTTTCAAACCAGGCACGGTAGGGCTCTCCTTGTTGAACAGCACTCTGACACTGTAGCACGTGCTTTCAGGAAACGTGGGCGATAAAAAGCCCCGCCGAAGCGAGGCTAAAAGGTCATGCGTAAGCGTTATGCGGCTTCGACTTTACGCACTTTCTCTGGCAGCTTTACCGGCTTCGTCGCCAGCTCCTCTGGGGCAAAATCATCCACGTTGATGCTGCGCAGACGGCTTTCTTCCGCCTTAACCAGAATGGCCGCTTCCTCTTTGTCGATTAAGCCTTTTGCCAGGGCGTTTTGCGCCAGCTCATCCAGACGGGTGAACGGCAGGTTTTTGCCAATTTCTTTGCAAATACGCTGGTGGATAGGGTCGGCGGCCATCACGTCCAGCAGCGCCTCTTCCAGTAATCCCACCGGGTTATGCTCGCTCGGCGTCAGGTATTGACCACGACCAATGCGGTCACGGGTGGCGCTCGGAACCTGCAAAATCTTCGCGACTTTGTGATCCAGCTTGTCCGACGGGGCCAGATAGTGACGACCGGTTGGGAAGATCACGACCTTCAGCAGCCCGGCGACCAGACGGTTCGGGAAGTTTTGCAGTAGATCGTCGATCGCCTGTTCCGCCTTATAGAGTGCATCCTGAACGCCCCAGTGAACCAGCGGCAGATCGGCTTCATGGCGGCCTTCATCGTCATAACGCTTCAGTACCGCAGAGGCCAGATACAGCTGACTCAACACATCGCCCAGACGGGCGGAGATGCGCTCACGGCGTTTCAGACTGCCGCCCAATACCGCCATCGAAACGTCGGAGAGCAGCGCGAGGTTAGCGCTCAGACGGTTAAGGTGCTGATAATACCGTTTTGTCGCATCGCGGGTGGGCGTTTGACTGGTTAAGCCGCGCGTCAGACCCAGCCAGAAGCTGCGTATCTTGTTACTACCGACGTGACCGATATGTTTGAACAGCAGTTTGTCGAACGCATTCACATCGTTGTTCTGCGCCGCCGCCATTTCTTCCAGCACATACGGATGACAGCGAATCGCCCCCTGGCCGAAGATCATCATACTACGGGTCAGGATGTTGGCGCCTTCCACGGTGATAGCAATCGGTGCGCCCTGGTAGGCCCGCGCGAGGAAGTTACCTTCGCCGAGCATAATGCCCTTGCCGCCGGTAATATCCATTGCGTCGATAATCGACTGCTGACCACGATGGGTACAATGATACTTCACGATAGCCGACAACACTGCTGGCTTCTCACCCAGCATAATGCCGTAGGTGATGAGGGACGCGGCAGCATCCATCACGTAGGCGTTACCGGCAATGCGTGCCAGCGGTTCTTCGATACCTTCCATCTTACCGATGGAGATTTTGAATTGACGACGAATATGGGCGTAGGCACCGGTCGCCATCGCGACGGATTTCACCCCGCCGGTAGAGTTTGACGGCAGCGTAATGCCGCGACCTACCGACAAACATTCCACCAGCATACGCCAGCCCTGACCGGCCATTTTCGGGCCGCCGATGATGTAATCGATCGGCACAAACACGTCTTTACCGAGCGTTGGACCGTTCTGGAACGGGACGTTCAGCGGGAAGTGACGACGACCAATTTCCACACCCGGCGTTGAGGTCGGGATCAACGCACAGGTGATCCCCAATTCTTCATCGCCGCCTAACAGTTTATCCGGGTCGGAAAGTTTAAACGCCAGCCCCAGAACGGTAGCGATAGGCGCAAGGGTGATATAACGCTTGTTCCAGGTCAGGCGCATCCCCAGCACCTGCTGTCCTTGCCACTCACCCATGCAGACGATGCCGGTATCCGGAATGGCGCCTGCATCGGAACCCGCTTCCGGGCTGGTCAGTGCAAAGCAAGGGATTTCCTGACCACGCGCCAGGCGGGGCAGGTAATGGTCTTTTTGCTCTTGCGTACCGTAATGCTGCAACAGTTCGCCAGGACCTAAAGAGTTTGGCACGCCCACGGTGATCGCCAGGATCCCGGAGACGCCGGACAATTTTTGCAGTACGCGAGACTGTGCGTAAGCCGAGAATTCCAGCCCGCCGTACTCTTTCTTAATGATCATCGCGAAGAAGCGATGCTCTTTCAGAAATGCCCACAGCTCCGGCGGCAGATCGGCCAGCTCATGGGTTATCTGGAAGTCATTCGCCATGCGACACGCTTCTTCTACCGGGCCGTCGATGAACGCCTGCTCTTCGGCGGTCAGACGCGGTTGCGGGTAGTTGTGCAGTTTTTTCCAGTCCGGTTTGCCCTGGAACAGATCGCCTTCCCACCAGGTGGTACCGGCATCAATCGCTTCTTTCTCCGTACGCGACATTGGCGGCATGACCTTACGGAAGCCGCGGAACACCGGCGCGGAGAAAATCGACTTACGCATTGGCGTAAAGTTGAACGGCACGAGGATAATGGCCAGCGGAATCAGCAGCCAGACTGACCACAGTCCGGCAACACCAAGCGCCGCCGTCCAGACGAGCAAAATCAGGCTGCTGAGAAATAAGCTCACGCGGTGATAGAACAGCGCGCCGAGCAGAACGATCGTAGCGAGAATACTCAAAATCATCATAACGAAAAGCTCCCTTGCTTGTAGGAGGTCTGACCACTTGTGATGTTATGGTTGTAGTGGATGTAAAATCTTTTATCAATGTGTTTACAAAATAATTACAACAAAGCTCACATTGTTGCTGTTTTCCGCGGCACGAAAAATCAAAAGCCGTCGCCATTGATGTGGCTTATGCTTCTCGCTGCCAGAGCTATCCGGTACACTGCATCCTGTCATTTACATTCATGCTGAAGGATATCCTCATGTACCAGGATCTTATTCGTAACGAACTGAACGAAGCGGCGGAAACGCTGGCTAATTTTTTAAAAGATGACGCCAATATTCACGCCATTCAGCGCGCGGCGGTCCTGCTGGCAGACAGTTTTAAAGCAGGTGGTAAGGTACTGTCCTGCGGTAACGGCGGCTCTCATTGTGACGCCATGCACTTTGCAGAAGAGCTGACGGGGCGCTATCGCGAAAACCGTCCGGGCTATCCGGCCATTGCGATTTCCGACGTTAGCCATCTCTCCTGCGTCAGCAATGATTTCGGTTACGACTACGTCTTTTCCCGTTATGTGGAAGCGGTAGGGCGCGAAGGCGATGTGCTGTTAGGCATCTCGACGTCCGGCAATTCGGGTAACGTGATCAAAGCCATCGCTGCGGCGCGCGAGAAGGGGATGAAAGTAATCACCCTGACCGGTAAAGACGGCGGCAAAATGGCCGGTACCGCCGATATCGAAATCCGCGTTCCGCATTTCGGCTATGCTGACCGTATTCAGGAAATTCATATTAAAGTGATTCATATCCTGATCCAGCTGATCGAAAAAGAGATGGTTAAATAACTATACCCGTCATACTTCAAGCTGCAGGTGCGTTGGCTGTACTCAGAAACCCCAGTCACATAGTTATCTATGCTCCTGGGGATTTCTTCCCTTGCCGCCTTCCTGCAACGCGAATTATTTAGGGTATAGCATATTATTTTATCTGCCATTTTGAGTCCTGATTGGCTGTAACAATTACGCCTTCCGCTTCATTGTGGCGTTTCGTGGAGGTGATGTATGTGCGAACTGCTCGGGATGAGCGCCAATGTGCCTACCGATATCTGCTTTAGTTTCACCGGGCTGGTTCAGCGGGGGGGAGGAACCGGGCCGCACAAAGACGGCTGGGGCATCACCTTCTATGAAGGCAAAGGCTGTCGGACGTTCAAAGATCCGCAACCCAGCTTTAATTCTCCCATCGCCAGGCTGGTACAGGACTACCCGATCAAATCCTGCTCCGTGGTTGCCCATATTCGCCAGGCGAACCGGGGTGAAGTGGCGCTGGAGAACACGCATCCCTTCACGCGTGAGCTGTGGGGCCGTAACTGGACCTATGCGCACAACGGGCAACTCTCAGGCTATAAATCGCTGGAAACCGGCAATTTTCGCCCCGTCGGTGAAACCGACAGCGAAAAGGCCTTCTGCTGGCTGCTGCACAAACTGACTCAGCGCTACCCTCGCACGCCGGGCAATATGACGGCGGTATTCAGGTATATCGCGACGCTGGCGGGGGTACTGCGTGAGAAAGGGGTCTTTAACATGTTGTTGTCAGATGGCCGCTATGTGATGGCATTCTGCTCAACCAATCTTTTCTGGATCACCCGCCGCGCGCCGTTTGGTGTGGCGACGCTACTGGATCAGGATGTGGAAATTGACTTCAGCTCAGAGACCACACCCAACGATGTGGTCACCGTGATTGCGACGCAACCGCTGACAGGAAACGAAACCTGGCAAAAAATTATGCCAGGCGAGTGGGCGTTATTTTGTCTCGGGGAGCGCGTAGTTTGACGCCAGTTGCGGCTGAACCACTTCGTGACTCAACGGCTTGCTGACGACATAGCGGCCATCGACAACAGAAACGGTCGGTGGCTTGCGAGTTTGCTCAAAGTAATCGTATCCCGGCTTTAACTGCGACCAGAACTCTTTGTAATAGGAATACTTGTGGCGCTGCATGTTGGCGTCGGTCATGCGGAAAGGATAAATACTGACCTGAACACTCGACTGACCAAAGACCAGCGCGCCAGTGACAAACTGGAAAATCTCATCAATGCCGCTGTCGGTCATGGCATAGCAGCCAACGGAGACACAGGCACCGTGAATCATCAGGTATTTGCCTTCATAACCGTGAGCACGGTCATAGGCGTTCGGGAAGCCAATATTAATGGCTTTATAAAAGCGGCTATCGGGTTTGAGCTGGCTACGCTGGACGTTATAAAAACCTTCCGGACTTTTAAAATCCCCCTGGCGCTGTTTTGGACCTAAGCCGCCGGAGTAATTACAAATCTTGTAGCTATCGAGAAGTTGATACTGTTCGCCCATCTTGACGTAGAGATCGAGCGCGCGCTCTTCCTTGAAGATCTGTATATAGACCGGCGATCCCATCAATTGCTGCTTATACTCTTTGCTGATCGGCGTCGTGGAGCTATTGCTACTCAGCAAGCCGGCGAATGACACGCACGGGATCAAAAGCATCGCAATAAATAATGCGATTTTACGCATACTGCTTGTTCCTTGATAAAACGATTGCACACGCCAGAACGGCAAATAATAAGATCCCCAAATCGGACTAATCTGGATTTGGAGCGCTCACATTAACACCACGACATTTTTTCGCAAGCCCCTCGTGGTGCGTTTACAATTTATACTAAAACGATCTCAGATATTTCTTTTGTTGCAACTCGCCGCGTTTTACTTTAGTGCGTTCTCATCGACTTCCCATTGCAGAAAAACACTGTATACTTAAACAGTGTTGTGGAGGTGAGTGATGCGTAAAATCATACATATTGATATGGACTGTTTTTTCGCAGCGGTTGAGATGCGTGACAACCCGGCGCTGCGCGATATTCCTATTGCGATTGGCGGCAGCCGCGAGCGCAGAGGCGTCATCAGTACCGCCAACTATCCCGCCCGTAAATTTGGCGTGCGCAGCGCGATGCCGACTGGAATGGCGTTGAAGTTGTGCCCACACCTCACGCTGTTACCCGGCCGCTACGAAGCCTATAAAGAAGCCTCCCGCCAGATTCAGGACATCTTTTCACGCTACACCTCGTTAATTGAACCGCTGTCTCTGGATGAAGCATACCTGGATGTCACAAACAGCACGCACTGTCATGGTTCAGCAACGCTCATCGCCCAGGAGATCCGCCAGACTATCTTCAACGAACTGCAACTTACCGCATCGGCGGGCGTGGCACCGGTGAAGTTTCTGGCCAAGATCGCCTCCGATCTGAATAAACCCAACGGGCAATATGTCATTACGCCGGATGATGTCCCGGCGTTCCTCAGCACGTTGCCGCTGGGTAAAATTCCCGGCGTCGGTAAAGTGTCTGCGGCAAAGCTGGAAAGCATGGGGCTACGCACCTGCGGTGATGTGCAACAGTTCGACCTGGCGACATTACTCAAGCGCTTCGGTAAGTTTGGGCGGGTACTGTGGGAGCGCAGTCAGGGAATCGACGAACGGGACGTCAATAATGAACGCTTACGCAAATCGGTCGGCGTTGAACGCACAATGGCGGAAGACATTCATGAATGGTCTGACTGTGAAGCGATTATTGAACGGTTATATCCGGAACTTGAGCGAAGACTGGCGAAAGTGAAACCCGATCTGCTCATCGCCCGTCAGGGGGTGAAGCTAAAGTTTAATGACTTTCAGCAAACCACCCAGGAACACGTCTGGCCGCGACTGAATAAAGAAGATCTGATTTCTACCGCGCGTAAAACCTGGGAAGAACGCCGGGGAGGGCGGGGCGTTCGTCTGGTGGGACTTCATGTTACTCTGCTTGACCCGCAACTGGAACGACAGTTATTACTGGGGTTATAACCGCGATGAATAACGGGTATGAAAACTGCCGGATGGCGTTTCACTTATCCGGCCTACAAATCTGCTGACAGTTCGTAGGCCGGATAAGGCGCAATGCGCCGCCATCCGGCATTTTTAAAGCATAACGATCGTGACTTACTTTGTCGGAATCGCTTTCAGCAGTTCGGTCAGAAGCGTCCAGTAATGACTGACACTTTCGATATGCACCTGCTCATCCGGTGAGTGCGGACCGGTGATGGTTGGCCCGATAGAGACCATATCCATATCCGGGTACGGTTTTTTAAACAGACCGCACTCCAGACCTGCGTGGATAATCTGGATGTTCGGCGTCTTGTTGAACAGACGCTGATAGGTTTCGCGTACCAGATGCATCACCGGCGAGTTCGCATCCGGCTGCCAGCCAGGGTAGCTCCCTTTGGCTTCGGTTTTCGCGCCCGCCAGTTTGCCCAGTGAGTCCAGCATGCTAACGACATAGTCTTTACCGGTGTCAATCAGCGAACGGATCAGGCAATGGATTTCGACGTTGTCATCGGTCATGGTGACGACACCCACGTTCAGTGAGGTTTCAACCACGCCTTTTGCGACGTCGGAATTGCGGATCACGCCGTTTGGCGTCGCGTTCAACAAACGGATAAAGCCGTCACGAGACTGCGCCGTCAGTGCCGCTCTATCGTTCGCCGTGCTTTCCAGCAGAACCACCAGGTTTTTCTCTTTTTCGGCCAGTTCGTTTTTCAGGATGTCCTGATAAGCGTTGACCTGCGCTTTCAGCGCATCAACGTTGTCCGCCGCGACGGCGACGGTCGCAAAGGCTTCACGCGGAATCGCGTTACGTAGCGTACCGCCGTTGAAATCAACCAGACGCAGATCCAGCTCTTCAGCATGACCGGCCAGGAAACGAACCAACAGTTTGTTTGCGTTGCCGAGACCGACGTGGATTTCGCCACCGGAGTGGCCGCCTTTCAGCCCTTTTAGGGTCAGCTTAAAGGTCTGGAAACCTGCCGGAACGGCTTCGCGGGTTAGCGGCAGGTTAGAGGTGAAGTCGATCCCCCCCGCGCAACCCATGTAGATTTCACCTTCTTCTTCAGAGTCGGTGTTGATCAGGATATCCGCCTGCAGCCAGTTAGCCTGCAGACCAAATGCACCGTCCATACCCGCTTCTTCCGTCATGGTCAGCAGCACTTCCAGCGGGCCGTGAACGACGCTGTCGTCAGCCAGAACGGCCAGTGCGGAAGCCATCCCGATGCCGTTATCGGCACCCAGCGTGGTGCCACGCGCTTTCACCCATTCGCCATCAATATAAGGTTGAATCGGATCTTTAGTGAAATCGTGTACGGTGTCGTTGTTTTTCTGCGGCACCATATCCAGGTGCGCTTGCAGGACCACCGGTTTACGGTTTTCCATTCCCGCGCTGGCCGGTTTACGAATCAGGATATTGCCCACCTGGTCGCGCTCAACGTGGAAACCTTTCTCGTTTGCCCAGCCGATGATGTGTTCAGCGAGTTGCTCTTCATGATAGGACGGGTGAGGAATAGAACAGATTTTTGCAAAAATATCCCACAGCGGTTGCGGGGAGAGTTGAGATAATTCAGACACGATCATTCTCCTTGTATACCCGTCATATTTCAGGTTGCATGTGTGTTGGCTTGCCTGCAACGCGAATTATTTAAGGTATAGATGCTCTGCAAACAAGCTTGCAGGTCACAGGGTTAGCAGGTTAATTATTACCACAAGTCAGGCTTGCGAGATGCGCTTGAGAATACCACTTTCTGCGCTCGCTGCGAGTATAAAGCACGTAAAAAGAGGGCCCGATTCCGCGAAACACTGGTTTTTGGTGGCTCAGATCTCTATAATCTCGCGCAACCCATTTCCCCCTTGAACACTTTTTAAGCCGTAGATAAACAGGCTGGGACACTTCACATGAGCGAAAAATACGTCGTCACCTGGGACATGCTGCAGATTCATGCACGCAAACTGGCAAACCGCCTGATGCCTTCAGAACAGTGGAAAGGCATTATTGCCGTTAGCCGTGGCGGTCTGGTGCCGGGCGCATTGCTGGCACGTGAACTGGGCATTCGTCATGTCGATACCGTATGCATTTCCAGCTACGATCACGACAACCAGCGTGAGCTGAAAATTCTCAAGCGCGCAGAAGGCGACGGTGAAGGTTTTATCGTCATCGACGATCTGGTGGATACCGGTGGTACCGCCGTGGCTATCCGTGAAATGTATCCAAAAGCGCACTTTGTCACCATCTTCGCGAAACCGGCGGGTCGTCCGTTAGTCGATGATTATGTGATTGATATCCCGCAGGATACCTGGATTGAGCAGCCGTGGGATATGGGCGTGACCTTTATTCCGCCGATTTCTGGCCGCTAATCTCTGACTTTTTCAACGCCTGGCACTGCCGGGCGTTGTTCTATTTAGCCGGTGTCGGGTTACAATGTGCCTCAGTCAGTACTTCAGGAGGCTGTACGCATGTCACAGGCTAATCTTAGCGAAATCCTGTTCAAACCCCGTTTTAAACATCCCGAAACGTCGACCCTTGTCCGCCGTTTTAATGCCGGGACGCAGCCGCCTGTGCAATCGGCGCTGGATGGCAAGAACGTTCCCCACTGGTATCGCATGATTAACCGCCTGATGTGGATCTGGCGCGGGGTGGATCCGCGAGAAATTCTTGATGTCCAGGCGCGTATCGTGATGAGCGACGCCGAGCGCACCGATGCCGAGCTTTACGATACGGTGATCGGTTATCGTGGCGGTAACTGGATTTATGAATGGGCAAAGCAGGCAATGGACTGGCAGCAAAAAGCCTGCCAGGAAACGGATCCTGAACGCAGCGGTCGCCACTGGCTGCATGCCTCGACGTTGTACAACATCGCCGCCTATCCACACCTGAAAGGGGACGATCTGGCGGAACAGGCACAGGCATTATCTAACCGAGCCTATGAGGAAGCCGCGCAGCGACTGCCTGGTTCACTGCGTGAGATGGAGTTTACGGTGCCCGGTGGTTCCCCCATCACCGGGTTCTTGCATATGCCAAAAGGCGACGGCCCGTTCCCGACGGTACTTATGTGCGGCGGTCTGGATTCGATGCAAACCGATTACTACACCCTGTATGAACGCTATTTCGCGCCGCGTGGCATTGCCATGCTCACGCTGGACATGCCTTCCGTCGGTTTCTCTTCAAAGTGGAAGCTCTCACAGGACTCCAGCCTGCTGCATCAGCATGTGCTGAAAGCGCTGCCGAATGTGCCGTGGGTGGATCATACCCGAGTGGCGGCGTTCGGATTCCGTTTTGGTGCCAATGTGGCGGTGCGGCTGGCTTATCTTGAATCACCGCGTCTGAAGGCGGTGGCCTGTCTTGGTCCGGTTGTCCATGCGTTGCTAAGCGATCCATTGCGTCAGGGGGCGGTACCGGAAATGTATCTTGACGTTCTGGCGAGCCGACTGGGAATGCACGATGCGTCCGATGAAGCGCTGCGCGTGGAGCTCAATCGCTATTCGCTGAAGGTGCAGGGACTGCTCGGCAGACGTTGCCCAACGCCAATGCTGTCGGGCTTCTGGAAGAACGATCCCTTTAGTCCGGAAGAGGAGTCGCGCTTAATCACGTCTTCATCTTCTGACGGTAAGCTGCTGGAGATTCCATTCAATCCGGTGTATCGCAATTTTGACAACGCGTTACAAGAAATCACCCGCTGGATTGAAAAGAGATTGTGTTAATAATTTGCTAAATTCTACTGTTTTGGTAAAACAGTTGCTTCACAACAGGAGATCGCAATGACGTTACCGAGTGGACACCCGAAGAGCAGATTGATCAAGAAATTCACCGCGCTTGGCCCCTATATCCGGGAAGGAAAGTGCGAAGATAATCGATTCTTTTTCGATTGTCTGGCCGTTTGCGTCAACGTGAAACCCGCGCCTGAACTGCGCGAATTCTGGGGCTGGTGGATGGAACTGGAAGCGCAGGAAAAGCGTTTCACCTATAGCTATAAATTTGGTCTGTTCGACAAAGCGGGGAACTGGACGACGGTTCCTGTCAAAGATAAAGAAGTGGTAGAGCGGCTGGAATATACCCTGCGCGAGTTTCACGAGAAGTTGCGGGGGCTGCTGAACACGCTGCATTTGTCGCTGGAGCCTGCTGACAATTTCCGTGATGAGCCGGTGAAGTTAACGGCGTAATCCAAAAAAGAGGCCGGATGATTCATCCGGCCTCTCTGTTTTCTCCGTCCTCAGACCGGATACGACGTCAGAGCATCGTCATCCGATACCTTCACGGAATCAGAACTGATACGTCATACCCAGCGCCACGATGTCATCGCTGTTGACGCCCAGTTTGTTGTTGTCATCAATCTGGTTGATTTTATAATCAACAAACGCCGACATATTTTTGTTGAAATAATAGGTCGCGCCGACGTCGATATATTTCACGATATCTTCATCACCGATACCTTCAATATCTTTGCCTTTCGATTGAACATAACCGATGGACGGACGCAGGCCAAAATCAAACTGATACTGGGCAACGGCTTCGAAGTTTTGCGCTTTGTTGGCAAAACCACCGGAAATAGGCGCCATGTTGCGGGTTTCAGAATAGATGGTTGCCAGATAGATGTCGTTGCCATCGTATTTCAGACCGGTCGCCCAACCTTCAGCATTCTGGCCATGGCCGCGTGTTTGCAGGTTTTGCTCATTAGTACGGTCAGAGTTGGCGTAGGCGCCAATGACAGCGAAATCACTGCCGCCGAAGTCATAGCTCAGTGAGGTCCCGAACCCGTCACCGTTCTGTTTCTTCACGTCACGGTTTTCGTTTTTACCCTGATATTGCAGGGTCATGTTCAGACCGTCGATCATGCCGAAGAAGTCGGTGTTACGGTATGTCGCCAGGCCGCTGGCGCGTTTGGTCATAAAGTTATCGGTCTGCGCCAGGCCGTCACCACCAAATTCCGGGAACATATCGGTCCAGGCGGCAACGTCATACAGTGCGCCCAGGTTACGACCATAATCAAAAGAACCGATATCTTTCAGTTTAACCCCGGCAAACGCCAGACGCGTTTTCTGACCGGTTTCGCTCTCGGTTTTGTTGCCCGCAAATTCCGCTTCCCAGCGACCGTAGCCGGTCAGTTGATCGTTAATCTGCGTTTCGCCTTTAAAACCAAAGCGGACATAAGTCTGGTCGCCGTCTTTGTCATCATTATCGCTGAAATAGTGCATCGCTTTGACTTTGCCATACACATCCAGTTTATTACCGTCTTTGTTAAACACTTCCGCTGCCTGCACGGATGCCGATGCCACAATACCCATCACCACTAATGCCAGAGTGCTCTTTTTCATTTTCAGTCCTGATTTAAAGTACGCGCTAATATTTACTGGGTGTGATCCCCGTTGAAAGACAGGAGGGTTTTTATCGCTCTGGGGTGAAGTTTTTATGACAAAGTAAGAATAATTTTAAAAAAGGATGTTTTTCTGTTTCGGTAATACAAACGTCAAAAACTACCGCTACGCTTGCTGATCCAGCACAACAAAATTCCATGCTTTGTGCGCTGCTTGTTGGCAACCGGGGCCAGTCCTGCTAAAACGTTCGTTTACTATCATTTTCCCTATTTTGAACGGCAGAGAATCATGAGTGACAGCCAGACGCTGGTGGTAAAACTCGGCACCAGTGTACTAACGGGCGGATCGCGCCGCCTTAACCGTGCCCACATCGTAGAACTTGTTCGTCAGTGCGCGCAGCTGCATGCCGCAGGACATCGTATTGTTATCGTCACGTCGGGCGCTATCGCTGCCGGGCGTGAACACCTGGGATACCCGGAACTGCCTGCGACCATTGCCACCAAGCAACTGCTGGCTGCGGTTGGGCAGAGCCGACTGATTCAACTGTGGGAACAGCTGTTTTCGATTTACGGCATTCACGTCGGGCAGATGCTGCTGACGCGGGCGGATATGGAAGACCGGGAGCGCTTTTTGAATGCGCGCGACACCCTGCGTGCGCTGCTGGATAACAATATTGTTCCGGTAATCAATGAGAACGATGCGGTTGCCACGGCGGAAATTAAAGTGGGGGATAACGACAATCTCTCCGCGCTGGCGGCGATCCTCGCCGGCGCAGACAAACTGCTGCTGTTAACCGACCAACAGGGGCTGTTCACCGCCGATCCGCGTACCGATCCGCAGGCTGAGCTGATTAAAGATGTCTACGGGATTGATGATGCGCTGCGCGCTATTGCCGGCGACAGCGTGTCGGGGCTGGGAACGGGCGGCATGGGTACCAAGCTGCAGGCCGCTGACGTCGCCTGTCGCGCCGGTATCGACACTATCATTGCCGCTGGCAGCAAGCCGGGCGTGATTGGTGACGTGATGGAAGGCATCTCTGTCGGGACCCGCTTCCACGCGCAGGCTTCTCCACTGGAGAACCGCAAGCGCTGGATCTTCGGCGCGCCGCCTGCCGGTGAAATCACCGTGGACGAAGGGGCGACGGCGGCTATTCTGGAACGCGGCAGCTCCCTGTTGCCAAAAGGCATTAAAAGCGTGACAGGCAACTTCTCACGTGGTGAAGTGATCCGTATCTGTAACCAGGAAGGGCGCGACATCGCCCACGGCGTGAGCCGTTACAACAGTGACGCGCTGCGCCGAATTGCCGGACACCACTCCCAACAGATCGACGCGATTCTGGGTTATGAATATGGCCCTGTCGCCGTCCATCGCGATGACATGATTACCCGTTAAGGAGCAGATAAATGCTGGAAAAAATGGGCATTGCTGCCAAAGCGGCGTCGTACAAACTGGCGCTGCTCTCCAGCCGCGAAAAAAATCGCGTACTGGAAAAAATAGCTGATGAGCTTGAAGCACAAACGGAAACTATCCTGAACGCGAATGCGCAGGACGTAACCGAAGCGCGCGCGAACGGTCTGAGTGAGGCGATGCTCGATCGCCTGGCGCTAACGCCTGCGCGGCTGAAAGCAATTGCTGATGATGTCCGTCAGGTCTGTAATCTGGCGGATCCGGTCGGTCAGGTGATTGACGGGGGACTGTTGGACAGCGGGCTGCGTCTGGAGCGTCGCCGCGTGCCGCTGGGCGTGATTGGCGTCATTTATGAAGCGAGACCGAATGTCACTGTTGATGTCGCCTCCCTGTGCCTGAAAACGGGTAATGCGGCAATTCTGCGCGGTGGTAAAGAGACATACCGCACCAATGCGGCCACCGTACGCGTGATCCAGCAGGCGTTAATCTCCTGCGGTTTACCGGAAGCGGCGGTTCAGGCAATTGAAAGCCCCGACCGTGCGCTGGTGAATGAGATGCTGCGCATGGATAAATACATCGACATGCTGATTCCTCGTGGTGGCGCGGGTCTGCATAAATTGTGCCGCGAGCAGTCGACCATTCCGGTGATTACCGGCGGGATTGGCGTTTGCCACATCGTTGTCGACGATAGCGCAGAGATTGCTCCGGCGTTGAAGATTATCGTCAATGCGAAAACGCAACGTCCAAGTACCTGTAACACGGTAGAGACGCTGTTGGTACATCAGGACATCGCTGCGCGTTTCCTGCCCGCGCTGAGTCAGCAGATGGCTGAGAGCGGTGTGACGCTACATGCGGATGAGCGCTCGTTTGCCCCGTTGAGCACGGGCCCCGCGAACGTGGTGGCGGTTAAAGCGGAAGAATTTGACGACGAGTTCCTGTCGCTGGATTTGAACGTCAAAATTGTCGCTGACCTGGATGACGCCATCGCGCATATTCGCGCGCACGGCACCCAGCACTCCGACGCCATCCTGACGCGCACCATGCACAACGCGAACCGTTTTGTGAATGAAGTGGATTCGTCTGCGGTGTACGTGAATGCCTCCACGCGCTTCACTGACGGCGGTCAGTTCGGTCTCGGGGCGGAAGTCGCCGTCAGCACGCAAAAATTACATGCCCGTGGTCCAATGGGGCTGGAAGCGCTGACTACCTACAAGTGGATCGGCTTTGGTGACGACACGATTCGTGCCTAATTAACGCCGGGTGATGCAAAATCAGCCACTTGATTCGCAAGGCTATTGACGCATCACTCGGTTAGTTTTAACCTTCTACCCCGTGTTCACACTCGTGGGCATGTCCTCATCAGGGCCGATATAGCTCAGTTGGTAGAGCAGCGCATTCGTAATGCGAAGGTCGTAGGTTCGACTCCTATTATCGGCACCAACAACCACGCGGCTTCACGCGATATTCACCAGTTCAGCAAAAGTGCCTTGTGCCATATTTGTGCCATTCCCCGCCAGGAATGAGTCGATTTGCATGGCATGTTGCGTCAGGTGATTTGGTGCCAGATGTGCATAACGCTGCACCATCTCTATACTCTCCCACCCGCCCATTTCCTGTAGTGCACTGAGTGGTACGCCGGACTGTACAAGCCAGCTTGCCCAGGTATGCCTCAGGTCATGGAAGCGGAAATTTTCTATCCCAGCCCGCCTTAACGCTGCACGCCATGCCGTGTTAGCATCAGACCGCATTTTGCGTACTGCCTTTGTTCTGGTTCCATCCGGGCGAACAGATGATTCAGTGTGAACAAAGACCCACCGGTTATGTTTCCCCAGTTGAGCCCGCAGGACCTTGCAGGCCGATTCATTCAGGGCGACCCCAATCGCCCTTCCTGCTTTCGCGTCTTCCGGATGAATCCATGCGACCTTCCTTTGCATATCAATTTGCGACCACTCCAGATCGGTGATGTTCGATCTGCGCAACCCCGTCGCCAGTGCAAAAATAACAACAGGCTTCATATGCTCGGGAAGCTCCCGAATGAGGTTTGCCGCTTCCTCTTTTGTCAGCCAACGGATTCGTTTGTTTTTTGGTACCGGGCATTTGATGTTCGGTGCTTTGGCGATCCATCGCCATTCGTTGGCTGCGCATCGTAGCAGGGCACGTATGAATGCTAGGTGCGTAGCCTTTGTTGCCAGTGATGCCGGCTTATCCTTAAATTCAGGAACAGGCTTACCCTTGCGCAACAAGCTGTCGCGTTTGGCCTCCCAGTTCATTCTGTGCTTACGGTTAACCATCGTACTCACTGCTGACAATATTTTGTCTTCAGTGATATCTGACAGGTTCATTCCTTTGAAGTGCATCCTCCAGAATCCGATCCGGCTTTTGTCATCATCCAGACTTTTCTTGTGCTGCTTTTCATTAAGCCAGCGAACGCACGCTTCATCGAACGTTCTCGGCTTAAACTCTCCCATCTTATCAACTCGCCAGGCTTCGGCTTTCAGCTGGTCATAGAGCTCCTGCGCTTGCCTTTTGTCCGTTGTCCCAAGAGACCGTCTAATTCGACTTCCACTAGGCGTAACGAAGTCGCAGTGCCACGTACCGGCACGTAGTTTGATTGACATGCTTTATCCTCCTGCACATCAACCGCATTCACAGGTTGATTGTGGATCGGGTTCTTCACAGCCGCAATACAGTCTGTTTTACAGATTAGGTATGGGCTTTTTTTCTTATGCGGATTTTTTCGGGTGGCGACCAGACGACCGGACTTAATCCACTGGGCAATCGTGCCTTTATCCACTTTCAGGAAGGCTGCGGCCTCATCTCTGGTGAATACTTCTTCTTCCATCGATGTTCTCCTGTGGCCCCGACCGGGGCCGTTATTGATTATTTAATTCAGTTATACTGCCCGGGCAGTGTTCGCAGGCGCCGCATTCCTGTCATAGCGGTCGCCACATAGCTCTTATGGCGGTTGACCACTTCTACCCAGATCTTCACGCCGTCCACGTTCACTGTGTATGTTTCCTTCCTGTCACTGCGACCATAGTCACCGTATCGTTCAACATGCTTTGCCAGTGCTGCATCACATGCCCGGCGTCCCAATGGTGATTGTTTACTGCGATTGATAAGGCGCATAAGAACCCCCAGTGAGGGAGGCGTTACCCCTCCCTATTCAATTAGCCGATGTATTCCGGTTTCATGTCGTCAAGAGTTATGCGGTACTTATCGTGCAGTTCGTCACCAAGATGCCGTTTCGCTGCGGAGAGTTTTTTCTCTACCACTTCAAAGCACGTTGCAGCGTCTGGTGTGCCAGGCTGTGGCAGACCGTTGATTGCTTCATCAAGCATGGCGCGATGCTTAACCAGGTGATAACGGCGGGTAGCTTTATTCTTCAACTCAGTGAACAGTGCCGTACCTAATGCAGGTTTTGCCGTATTGATATCGTTTCCCACAGCAGTTGCATCTTCCAGCGTCTCAGCCGAATCAATGCGCGCACGGAATTTCTCTGCAGCATCATCGATATTTACATCAGCTTCCTGCGTACTGGTGGTCTGCAGGTTATCTGCATTAATATCTTGCATGGTGATGCTTTGGGTGCTCTGGGTGGGGTTGATAATCTTCTCTTCCCGCTCATCGAGTTCGTCTGGCGTATAGACGCCAAGAATGACGTCAGGGCAGAAAAGGCGAGCCCAGCGCTTCACTGCGAGGTAAGCAAGTTGCTGGCGCGGATCGTCAGCCCAGAGAGTGGAATTACGAACGCGTGCCTGAGCAAGCAGCAGGTCGAGTTCTCGCGGTTGATCCTCACCTTTCAGGCGCGCTTTGATAATGATGCCGATACCTTCTTCATCAGCCATTGTCCAACCCGGTACGCGGTATTCGCCTTTTTCACCTTTTCTGATGTTGAACTTGCCGATGACCTTTTCCCATGGGCCATACCATTCATATTCAAAACGGCTTGCCAGTACGCCACTGCGGGAAATAACTGCGTTAACCAGTTGTGCTTCGTAACCCAGAACGCCATTGATCAGGTGCGTTTTCTGCGCCACAGCGAAAGGATTCATCTGCCATTGTGCAGCTTGCATAGCTACTGCCATGCAATCTGCTGCATTACCCTGCAGATGGCGAGGAACCGTTGCAGCCCCCTGAGACATCATCTGAGCAAATGCACTGATAGCGTTCAGGTACTGCGAGTCAAACAAAGCAATGTTTGAGTTAACTACTGCATTCTGATCGGCAACAGTTATGTTTTTGTTTTCCATAGTTTCCCCCTTAAGCCATTTCACGCAGCGCATCGAGACGGCGCAGATCGTAATCGTTCAGTTCGTCGGTATAGTCTTCAGTTATCGGTGCTGGCCATTCGCCAGTGTCCATGGCGTTCGCGATGGAACGAATCGTCTGGCAATACTCAAGCTTTCCGAGTTCCAGCAGTGATTCCGAAGCCCACACAACAGCCACCCAGTGATAACCCTCGTCTTTGTTCACGAAGATCCAGGCGAATTTGTCCAGATCGGCAACGTTGCAGTACATACCGGCGCTGAGGTGGTAATCACGCATGGTTATTTCGCGGTGAAGCCGCGATTTCAGGGCATCTTCCTTCACATCCCACATGCTGATTGTTTTCAGGTCGAAGCCGATACGCAGACCTTCGTACTCGAGTTCAACATCCGGTCGAACACGGATTTCAAGCCCGGTGTCGTCATCAATGCCGAAATAGCTGACTTCAACGGCGCGTGTTGGGTTTTGCAGTAACTTACCTGCCTCAGGGTGGGCATAGAGCGCAGACTGGATAGCCAGCGCGGTAGCGTATTGCTGGCGGGTAACAAGGATTTTATCGCCTGGGTTTTCTCGCCATGCGTCAAGCAGCTCGTCGGCAAACACTGTGTCAGGCTTGACGGATTTCACTGCCTGAATCAGATCCGCTTTGGTGCCAGATACTTTCAACGGTTGAGGTTTCTGTGCTTCCTGCGCAACGAGATCAGGATTGATGATTGCCAGTTGCTCCAGTAGCGTGTCGCGGCTACCGCTGGTTTTCATTTGCGCCGGCAGAGTGGCGTTGTATTCCCTGATGCACGCCTTCATTTTGGCTGCTGTAACTTTTTGGCCTTCGTCCACTCGCTGGAATTCAGGCGGTAACGACATGTAGCTTTCGCCAGTCTGGGTAACATCATCGCCTAAAGGAATTGGCTGCGGCAGGGTGGCGTTGTATTCCTCCAGGAACCTTTTAATATCGTCTGCGCTGAGCTGCACCGGCAAACCATTGTTGTAGTCGTCGATAACTGCGCGGATCGTTGCTGTCGTCGTGAGAGCGCCTTCCGGGATAACCGGTTCAATGCTGAACTCTTCATCCAGAATTTCAGGCTGTAACGCCAGCGCATGAACCAGATTTCCCATATCCAGAACTTTGGAGCGTTCTTTCTTGATGGTTTTAGATACGTGGCGCCCGTCGTAATACATCAGGCTCACTCGTGCGTCTTTTACCATCGTTGAACTGATACCATTTGCGGCGTGATAAACGTCGTTTGGCACACCTTCATAACGGCCAGGCTCGAAGTATGACGGCCACTCCGGTGCTGGTTCATCCAGTTGCGTTTCCGGCGCATTTTGTTGCGCTTCTGGTTCAGAATGGTTTACTGAGTCGGCATTTTGGTGCGTTTCAGCCTGACTCTGGTTCAGAATGGCTTGCTCTCCGGCATCTGCTTCTTCACCATTCCCCAGATTACTTTCGCCTGTGTACAGCGCATCACCAGCCTGTTTTTCATCACCGTTAGTTTCTTGAACCTGCACATTGCTGGTGGTCTCCGGATCCTTTTTAGTGCCATGAGTCGAAGAGTTCTTGATTAAAGCGGCAGCGTCAAAAATGCCATCGGCAGCTTTTTCCGGTTGCGTGGTCTGCTGGCTTGTCTCTGTCTTCACCCATTTCGGATCGTTCGGGTCGCTGATTCCTTCAACGTAATCACCACGTGAAGCCGCAAGGATTTTATTCACTTCTTCTGCTGTCACCTTCTGAGGCATTGGCATTGATGAGCGACCGCAGGCGATATCAACGATCATTTCATCCGGGTGTGCGTGGTCGGTTTCAGTCATGACACGATTTAGATACTCGCGATGACGGAAAGGAGATTTAAACAGTTCCTCTGGTGTTGTTTTTACCGTAGCGACATTGCAGGCGCGGGAGTAATCCATCCCACCAAGCATTTCTTCAAACAATTTGCAGGTCGCAATAAATTCATCGAGTACGTTATCTTCCCCTGAGCGGGAGAGATTCATAATGGCGTTGGCTTCAACATCGATCTCGAAGGAAGGGCTGTAAATATCGAACTCTTTGTTACGGGCGATCAGGCCAAGTGCTATTTCATATTCGAGCCCGGTTTTTGTCAGTGGAGTAAGACGGTCAGTCTTATTACCGCCACCGGCGTTCGCGCCAGATGGTGTGCGATTAATTTCAGACACACGATTGCCTTTCACCCATTCTTTAACGAGCAGGCCACGATCGATGTATTCTGTATCAACAAATGCTTGTGCAAAATTCATCATCAAATGCAGGGTGTGTCGTTTGTCCTGTGGGAAAATTCGTTTAAAGGCGTCAGTAAATTTCCACAGGTTTGGAGTATCCAGCTTTTGAATGGCTGGTACGTTATGGCAGGCAAGCAACATGTCCTGGATATAACTGTTACTCATGTCCAGTTCAAGGCGGCTTACTTCGGCGAGCTGTACCGGTGTCACGTGATGTGAGAATGCATCATCAAGAATGAACTGAGAGAGTATGCGGTGGCGTTCGCTCATTCTGGCGACCGGCTGGTTCATTTCCTTTTCCACTTCCTCCATCAGTTCGCCGTTGACGTTGTAAGCGTAAGCAGGGAGATCTCCAGGCTTTACAGCGTTATCTTCGTTGCCAAAGGTTTCTGTATGGTCTTCCAGCACTTCGCCTGTTTCGGTATCAACACCGTCAACGATACGCTGACGGGCGGCGGCAACGGCTTCAGATGATGGCAGTGTCACGCCTGGAATTTGCGCCCAGGTCATGTTGTCGCTGCCGAGCTGGTAGAAATCGCAAAAGGTTAAGCTCAATTCGCCTTCCGGCGGCAGCTCGTTGACGACAGGGAAATTAGTAGCGACAGCTTTGAAATAATCTTTCAGCTTTGCGCCAGATTTAATCAGGAGATAATCCAGCGTGGCATTTGCCGATTCGAAATCATCACTGCACCAGAGAACAGCATCTTTCTGGCCTGATGATTTTTTTGCTTTGCGGACTAAAAATACAGGATTAGTTCCACTCATTGCTTTGTCCTCAATAAATTGTGTAGAATTAATACCGTGTAGATAAGAGGTGCTTTAATGACACCTCTGATTTACCAGGTAGAAATGTCCGGTTCGCTTTGGTCGGTGAGACCGGACATGGCGGGCCCACTTCGGTGGGCTTTCGCTTAATTAACGGTGCTGAAAACTTTTTCTGAGTAATCGAGTTTGTAGCTGCGGTAGTTACCAAACCCGGCGTTATCGCCATCACTCACTTTCACGGACAGTATTGAAATTGCCTCTACAGCGCAGAGAGGACAGTCGAACTTGCCAAGCACATAGCCACCGTCGAGAATGACTGTTGTTTCACCGTTTGTAGTTGAGTGAATAACGCCTGATACTTTCTTCTCGCAGTTGAATGCAGCCACTTCTTTATTCACTGCTTTCAGGTTCATTTCGATTTTTACGATTTCCATAAAATCTCCAGTTATTAAATTAAGGGTGTAAGAAGCCGCACCAAATTAATGGCGAATTTTTCATTTCATATTTCAGGACTGCTATTTAACTTTCGTGCGCCATCTGGTCGTATTCAGCGCATTGCTTAGAGCAATATTCTTTTTCTTTCTGTGCCAACTGTGGGCCGTTGAGATAGAGCAATACGTTTTTTACTTCCTTGCCTTGCTCAATGGACTTGTTGCAGTAAGCGCATGACCTTTCCTTTTCCACTTTTCCCCCTCAGAGATTTACGCCTTCCCCCGCCTGAACTTCATCGGCGCGGATAATCTTCTCAACCGGGTAACAATTGGTGACGCTGCTTTGCTCACTTGCTGCCGACAGACACTCTCTTTCACTTCCAAAAACACCAATAACAGCTTCCTGGTAATCACCATTTGTCATGGCGATCGTCAGCACTAATGCGTACAGAGTTCCCATCAATGTGTCCCCGCCGGTACAAGATTTGGTTCAATGGTTCGTGAGGCATACGGTCGGCGAATGTTGCGCAGATTTCCCTGCGGTTCGTGCCAGTAAGTGCCGTCTCGGTAGTCAAATGAAACCTGCCATGCTGCGCCAGTACGGATGTTCCGCATTGGTACAGCGCGCCCGCTGTTAGGAATTGAGCTGGTTGCTTTCATGACAGAGCCTCTTTAAATTCTGCGAAGCTCAGTGCTTCCTCGCCTTCGGCGAGACCTTCAAAGTATTCCTCGTATGCCTTTGCCATACTTTTCCCCTTGCCGTCTTCCCGGCTGCCAGAACGTTTATCACCTGACAACGATGCGCTTGTTGTCGATGGGATAAACATTACAAGTAATTCTAGAAACTGTAAAGTGGATTTATAGAAAAACTTTAAATTGAGGGTGTAAAAAAACAGCACATAGCGAATGCTGTGCTGCATGAAAGGCTAGTTTGATATGTTTTTTATAATGTCAGCAACGTCACCTTTAAGTAGATCAAGCTCTTTCAAAACACCCTTTGCGTGGACGATAAGTCTGTTTTTCTCAGCTTCTGGCATTTGGTTAAACAAAGCCAGTAAAGCCTGTTCTTTATCATCAAGAGGAGTTGTTCTGGCTAATTCCTGCAATTCCTCCTCACTCGGCTCCTCGCCAGGTGGTAGGAAGAACCAGTGGCCAGGTTTGCCTGTGGCAGCAGAAAGCCGTTTGAGGCGCTCCCCTCTGGCAGTTGTGTCTCCGCGAGACCATTGGTGAGTTGCTTGCGGACTAACTGCAACCCTACGCGCCAGCTCAGATAAATTCCAGCCAGTAAGTTTTAGGATCAGTTGAATCCGATAAGCGAAGTTTTGATTTTCTTCTTTCATACCATTCATTCTACAAGGCCGCCTTGCGAACATCACTTCAAGTCTTGTTCAAGAAAAACTAGAAACTCTTAAAATTTGCATGTATAGTTTTTCTTGAAATTGTTAAGGAGACTATATGACCCCTGAATTAAAGCGTCAGATCTGCGCACTCACGACACAAACGGAAATTGCTAAACGGCTTGGTACGACGTCTCAGGCGGTGAGCCTGTGGCTAAACCATGAAGTTCCCGCGCATCGAGTGCTCCCGATCTGCAAGTTACTGGACTGGAAAATCACCCCTCATGAGGTTCGTAGCGATATTTACCCAAACCCCACCGACGGGTTGCCAGGCCAACAGGATTAAACCGCACACCAATTCATACAGAGGATATTCAACTATGGAGAACGCAATAGCACGAAAGTTAGATCCGCCAGTTATCAACCCGATTGAGATAGAGAGCGTTCTGCTCAACCGGCTTTCGTTAGTTGGTCAGAAGTCATATGCAGAGCATATGGGCATTAGCGAGTCGACAGCCAGCAGACGTAAAGCTGAGGGGCATTTCAGCAATATGGCGAAAGAGCTGGCATTTCTGGGGATCCAGGCTGCTCCACCGGAAGCGGTATTGGTATCCCGGGAATATCTGGCGTCAGTTGAAACTCTCGCGGATATAGGGCTGAAAGCAGAACGAGCAAGGCCTGGACCGTTAGGGTGGGATTAATCCATGAATCATATGGAATTTATAGAAAAGCACGTCCGGGAAGAGTTAATCCGGCAGGGCTTCACTGCGGCAGTAGCGCAGGGGGGGGGCATTTCAGGCTGTCGATATGTACAAGCGCATGAGCCAGGCGAGCAGGAAAGGGAGGATTTTTGATGATGTTTTACGCCACGCGAAATTATGGGCTGAGAAACAAACATTGCCGGCGGATCGGTTTGAATCGAAACGCGCTAAACGTGACAGGCAAAAAGGACTGTTATGAAAAGGTGAAAGCCGCGGTGCTCGAACACCAACGGCTTTCGGGTGCAAAAACGGTAGGTAATTGCGGAGATGAGTATGTCAAATACCGCTGAAGTTATCAATTTCCCCATGAAAACCGAACAAGCAGGAGGTCACATGGCCGACCTGTCCAACGGGTACACCAGGATCGCAAATGAGATTCAGAAGCTGAAACCGCGCCTTCGCATGTCAGGGCGGGAATGGCAGTGCCTTGAAGCGGTGATCTGGCTTACCTACGGATGGAATAAAAAACAGGACCGGGTTACGAATACAGTAATTTCAGGTCTGACCGGTCTGTCAGATTCGCATGTTTCTGATGCGATCAGGTCTCTGGCTGAACGTGGAATTATTTTCAGTCATAAGCAAGGCGTGATGAAAATGGTTGGTATAAATACTGAGCTATCTGCCTGGATTTTAGACAAACCGAAAACGGGAAAAACCTTCCCGAAATCGGGAAAAGTCTTCCCTAAAACGGGAAAAACCTTCCCGGAAACGGTAGACACCCAAGACTATAACAATAACAATATTAAAAGATCATCGTCAGAGAATTCTCTCGAATCCTCTGGCGACCGCCTGAAAAGATTTTTATCTACCCATCCTGATGCTGCAATTTACACCCCCAACTTCACTAAATGGGGAACAGTTGCAGACCAACAATGCGCAGAGTGGATCATCGCTCTACTTGAAAAAGTAAAACCCTTTCCAAAGAAACCCAGTCTCGTGTCCTGGGCTAACGACGTACGTCTAATGCGAGAACTGGATGGCCACACCCATCGGGAGATCTGCGAGTTATTCCTGTGGGCAAGCAGAGACGCGTTCTGGCATACCAACATCCTTTCTCCTGCAAAGCTGCGCGCCAAGTGGGACACACTCAGTCTCCAGCGTGAGGCTGCTGGTCGCCGTACGATAACCAGTTCCTCTCAGGTTATCGACTTCAACAACACAGACTGGATAAACGAGGTGTTCGATGGAAAGACTATCTGAGCAGCTTATGAATTGCGATCGCGAGACCTTTCTCCGCATTGCTCACGACATGCCAGAAACGCCAGCAGAACGTCCACAAGCTGAGCAAACGGCTGAAATATTCAATGCCTTGTTCAGTGCCTTACGTGCAGCATTCCCCGCTGCAATGGCAGGATTCCGGGAACAAAACGATTTCAACGAATTACGTCGGCAGTGGGTCCTGGCTTTCCATGAAAACGGGATCACCACCATGGAACAAGTTGCCGCTGGAATGCGCGTTGCTCGTCGCCAGGAAAAACCATTCCTGCCATCGCCTGGTCAGTTCGTTGCATGGTGCAAGGAAGAACGCTGCCTGCTTGGTATCACCGTTGACGACGTGATGGCTGAGTACTGGAAATGGCGCAGGCTGGTTTTCCGCTATCCGACCAGCGAGCAATATCCATGGCCAGCACCGGTTTTGTATCACATCTGCATTGAGCTTCGTCGCCAGAGTACTGATCGGCAAATGACCGAGAAGGAGCTGCGTCAGGCAGCCTCAAAAGTCCTGGCTGGATGGGAGAAGAGGGCTGCCGAAGGTAAACCCGTTCCGCCAGTCCGCAGAGCACTCGCGGCACCAGCGAAAGCAAGTGGCCCAACGCCAGCAGAGCTGTTATTGGCTCAGTACAAACAACGCAAAGACGCCGGTTTGATCTAACAGGAGACACTATGGAAACCGTAATAAGTGTATTAAGCGTAATGGGAAAAGCGACTGCACGTGAAATTGCCGCGCGCCTGAAAATCGAACCGGTTGAAGCTCTGACTATGCTTCGCGAACAGGAAGAAAGCGGAACTGTGACTTTCATCAACGGCTACTGGGATATTGCAAGCAACGATGCATCAGTTCCGAAGGTTATTACGGCGCCAGCCGTTACCCCGAAAAGAACTACACCGCCGCGCAAAAGCTCCAAAGTTGTGCGCGGAGCCGAACCTTCTCCCGTCACCCCGGAAATGGTTATCGATCTGCTTACCGGAAATGGTTCGATGAACACGTCAGATCTTGCCGAACTGCTCAAACGTAATCCTCGTGGCCTGGGTACAACGCTGCGTCACTTTTCTGACCGAGGGCTGATTGTGAAAAACGGTTCAGGGAAGGGCGTTACCTGGTCCTGTATTCCGACAACGCCGGAAGCAGTTCACATTCCCGCGTCAGAAGTCACTGCCAAAAAGGAGCAAAAATACAATGCCGATGACCTGGCAGAACCGGCCTTACACGGAGCGTGCCCAGATGACCTGCTTATCCCTAATGTCCGTTTTATTTCAAACGAGATCCGCCGGACGAAAGCCAAACTGGAGCGTCTGTACAAACTACGGGATGCGGCGCGCGAAGTGAGCAAACAGAATCACGGATTGAAACGGTTAGGTGGGAGGGTGTCAGCGTGAAAACTATCAAAACGCACACCGGGATCGTGATAACTCGCGACGGGAAAAAACGGCTGAAACTACATTCCACTGAAAACTCATGGGTTGTCGGGCGTTGTGAATCCTACGACAAAACGACTGGTTACCGCTGGGGCGCGCCTAACATGCACCGCCGGTTGCTCTTGGAAAGCATCAAACCAATCAGCGCGGTCGCCGCTGGCATCGATAAGGGGGGACAAGTATGAAGCTGGATGTCACCCCCGCTCAACTTGAAGCAATTAAGCGCCTCACCGATGACTGCGCATCAATGATCGGTAGCGGTGAGGATGATTCAGACAAAGCTTGGGCGCGTTATGTTGGCCTTATTGACCGCATGCTCAAAAAGAACGGTCACGAAAGAAGCTTCAAAAGTGAGGACTAACCCATGACCACTACCAGATTCACCAAAGAGCAGTTAATTGAGATCGCGCAGGAAAACGTTGATGTTTGGCAGTTGGCTATGGATACCGATAGCGGTCGGCAAAAGGAATACGCCGCTATCCGCTTGCGCGTCGCTGAAATCGCGCTGGCATCGCTGGAGGCTGAGAAGGGCGCATCACTCCAACTTCGCAATCTAATCCGGCAGCGCCATGCTGAATGGTCAGATAAGACGTTTGGCAATGTTGGCCCGATTGGTCCACTTAAGCATCTGTCTAAAGAGGCGCTGGAAGCCGCAGCAGAACCTGACGACCTCAGCGAGTGGGCTGACATGCAGTTCCTGTTGTGGGACGCACAGCGGCGCGCTGGTATCAGTGACGGTGAAATCACCGCGGCAATGGAAGAAAAGCTGAAGGTGAATATGGCGCGCCAGTGGCCAGAACCGAAAGACGGAGAACCGCGGCTGCACATCAAAGCGGATCAACAGCAGGAGCACAAGTGATGGATCAGCCACTGCAATACGCAACCAACCGGATTATTGAGCTGGAAAATCTGCTGCTGGTGGATGTTCCTGAAACCGTCTGGCCAGCGGAGGTGAAAATGGTTTTTTCTCAGGTCGAGAATGCCAGTGATCTCCCTTCTCACCACCAGCGACGCCTGCAGCATCACATAAACAGGATGTGGCTGGAGAAAATGCCGGTACCGTCAATTGTTACAGCTGCCCGTTCGCTGGCAAGCGCGATGGAGAATTACGCGTGAGAGAAATCATTGTTGATAATTTTGCTGGTGGTGGTGGCGCGTCAACCGGTATTGAAATGGCGATTGGTCGAAGCGTCGATATTGCGATTAATCACGATGAGAACGCCGTGGCGATGCACACGACAAACCATCCTGATACGTTGCACTACTGCGAATCTGTATACGACGTCAGTCCAAAAGTTGCGACTGCTGGCCGCCCGGTTGCGCTTGCGTGGTTTTCCCCGGATTGCCGCCATTTTTCGAAAGCTAAAGGTGCAAAGCCAGTAGAAAAAGCGATACGCGGTCTGGCCTGGGTGACACTGCGCTGGGGGCTGGATGTAAAACCCAGGGTGATGAAACTGGAGAACGTCGAAGAGTTTAAAACGTGGGGACCGCTACTGGCTGGAGAAATGCGACCAGACCCGGCCCGTACAGGTGAAACTTTTGAAGCGTTCATTGGCATGCTGACTACCGGAATTTCTGCCGATCATCCTGCGCTGGTGGAGTGCTGCGAATTCCTGGGTATTCCTCTCGACAGCGAGGACGCCGCCATGCTGGTAAAAGGTTTGGGTTATGTTGTTGAGTATCGCGAACTTCGCGCCTGTGACTACGGTGCGCCGACGATCAGAAAACGCTTCTTCATGGTTATGCGCTGTGACGGGAAACCTATAGTGTGGCCGGAGCCAACACACGGGGATCCGAAATCACCGGCGGTTCAGGCTGGCAAGCTGTTGCCGTGGCGCACCGCTGCGGAGTGCATCGACTGGACTATTCCAGCTCCGTCGATCTTCGACCGCAAAAAGCCACTGGCAGTGAATACGCTCAAGCGCATCGCGCGCGGCATTCAGCGTTTCGTAATCGACAGCGCGTCGCCATTTATCGTGAAGTGCAACCATACCAGCACCAAAACGCATTACGACTGCTTCCGGGGCCAGTCGCTGGAAGAACCGCTGCAGACAATCACCAAAACCCACGGCTACGCAATCGCGGTACCGCACCTGACGAAATTCAGAACAGGCGCGACAGGGCAGGATGTCACACAACCAGTTCCGACAATCACTGCCGGCACATCGCGGCGCCCGGGCGGGAATGGCCATGCCCTCGGCATCGTTGAGGCCGCGCTTACACCGTTCCTGGCTGGTAACGGTGGCAGTGAGTACCAGGCAAAGCCGCGCCCGCTGGATAAACCCGCTCACACCATCCTGAAACAGTCTCGTGCCTGTCTGGTTGCGCCGGTTATTGCTCGCCAGTTTGGGGCCAGCATCGGTCACCGGGCAGACGAGCCGAGCGCGACGATTACGGCGGGCGGCGGTGGTCATTCACAACTGGTGACGCCAACGTTGATCCAGATGGGTTATGGCGAAAGACCGGGGCAGGACCCGCGCGTGTTGCAGCTTGAAAAGCCGCTGGGGACAGTAACCGCTGGTGGTAACAAGTTCGCCGTGGCCAGCGCATTTCTGGCGAAGCACTACGGCGGCAACTATACGGGGCCGGGCGTCGGGCTGGATGAACCAGTCCACTCGGTGACGACGGTCGATCATCATGCTGTTGTGGCTTCTCACCTGGTAAAACTGCGCGGCACCTGTCGCGATGGTCAGCCCACGAGTAAACCAATGCCGACAGTTACGGCCGGCGGCCTGCATGTCGGGGAAGTCAAAACCACTCTGGCGGTTGACGACTACGACGAATACCGCGCACAGCAGGCACTGGCGTTTCTGCGTGAATACTGCGGCGAGGAATGCACCGGGATGGTCGACATCGATGGGATAACGTACCGCATCGTCGATATCGGTATGCGCATGCTTCAGCCGCACGAGCTTTACCGTGCACAGGGCTTCCCTGACTGGTACATCATCGACCGAGATTATCGTGGCGTGAAATACGCAAAAGACAAGCAGGTAGCACGCTGTGGCAACGCAGTCCCGCCACCGTTCGCTGAAGCGCTGGTGCGCGCCAACTTGCCGGAACTCTGCCAGACGAAAGAAATTGCCGCCTAAAAATATTATTCAATTCAACCCGCTACGGCGGGTTTTGTTATTTACTGCTGACAATAACTTAACAATTTGTGCCCTTAAGACGTTGATCATTTTCTCTCATAGGTATACTGTATAAAAATACAGTATGTGCAATGGAGGCCATTATGAAAGTTGAAATAACCATTGATCGCACTAAAGAACTTCCAAAGGGAGCGCTGCCTGCACTGGAGAAAGAACTGCTGAAGCGCCTTAATCATCAGTATGAGGATTGCAGTCTAATAATTCGGCGGGCTGGTTCTGACGGTTTGAGCGTTTTCGGGGCTGATAAGGACGACAAAAAGAAAATTGAGAAGATCCTCCAGGAAACCTGGGAAAGCGCTGACGACTGGTTTTACTGACATTGCGCTTGGGGCTGGCGCGCATTTATCCGAATACCGCATTGTGTATACCTTTGATGCTGCTGCCGACATTTATAATCGCGTCTGTATGTCGCTCAGGGGGATTACGTGGCGGATATAGCTCAATCAGATCTTGCTGATAATTTTCGGGTGACCATAACTGATGGGAAAGGGCGGGAGGTTCTGTCTTTCGGGATCAAAACAGATGACCGGTTTATCATTTCAAACAGGGATGGGACAGTGACAACCAGAAAACTATCCAGGGATGATCTTTACTGGTCAAAAGACACCATCATGGAAGTCGTCAGGGAAATGACTCCTGGAAATTGACTTATTGCTGCATACACAATCATAATTCACTCACTGGCCTGAACAACCAGTAGCCTGACAATTATGCGCCACGGGGAATACCATGGCGCACGAACTACAACTCATCAAGCAGTCCTCAGGAATTCTGATCCCCGCGACGCCGGAGACCAGCGATATTCTGCAATCAAAAATCAAGCTCGGCGCTGTGCTGGTGGCTGAGTTTCGCCAGGTGAGGAATCCTGCATTCCATCGCCGTTTCTTTGCGCTCCTGAATCTCGGGTTTGAATACTGGGAACCAACCGGCGGCGCTATTTCTTCAAATGAACGCAAACTCGTTAATGGTTATGCCAGATTCCTTGCCTCATACGGCGGAAATGAAAGCGCTCTGCTGGATGCTGCTGAGCAGTATCTGGAGCAGATCGCCAGTCGGCGTATCACGAACGGCATAAGTCTGTGCAAATCCTTCGACGCTTACCGCGCATGGGTGACCGTCGAAGCCGGGCACTATGACGCAATCCAGTTACCAGATGGAACTCTCCGCAAACATCCCCGTAGTATCGCCTTCGCGAACATGGACGAAACCGAATTCCAGGATCTGTATAAATCTGCTCTGGATGTGCTCTGGCGCTGGATATTGTCCCGCACGTTCAACAGCAGGGAAGAGGCCGAGAATGCCGCCGCCCAGCTTATGAGCTTTGCGGGGTGAGGGTGATGAAATATTCATATTTTCACCACACGGAATGTACCAACGAGCAGGCAGAACGCTTGATTGCAGATTATCGGGCTCGCGGTATCAGGACCGAAAAAAGCCTCAACCCTGATTTCCTTACCTGGACGGTCAGCGTGAAATTGCCGGAGTGCGGACGTCCGGCGCGGACGCCGAGAACCTTCCGACAAAAAGGATGGGGATAAGCATGGCTAATCTTCGAAAAGCTGCGCGTGGCCGGGAATGCCAGGTGCGTATTCCGGGAGTATGCAACGGTAACCCTGAGACATCTGTGCTGGCTCATATTCGCATTGCCGGGTTATGTGGCACCGGCATCAAACCGCCAGACCTTATTGCCACCATTGCATGCAGCAGTTGCCACGATGAGATCGACCGCCGTACTCACCTGGTTGATGCGGAATATGCGAAGGAGTGTGCGCTGGAAGGCATGGCCAGAACTCAGGTTATCTGGCTGAAAGAGGGGATGGTGAAATTATGAACCAATACCGTATCTCATTGCCATGGCCGCCGAGCAACAACCGATACTACCGGCATAACCGCGGGCGCACGCATATCAGCGCAGAAGGGCAGGCGTACCGGGATATCGTCGCCAGAATCATCAAAGACTCAATGTTGGATATCGGCCTGGCCACACCAGTGAAAATCCGTATCGAGTGCCATATGCCGGATCGCCGTCGCCGTGACCTGGACAACCTGCAAAAGGCCGCATTCGACGCACTGACTAAGTCCGGGTTCTGGCTTGATGATCAGCAGGTCGATTACTACAGCGTGAAGAGAATGCCAGTCGTCAAAGGCGGAAAGCTCGAGCTGACAATCACCGAACTGGAGGCAGCATGAAGCCAGAAACGCTCGAGATATTCCGCACTCGTTGGCTGCGCCTGCGCATCTACAGACGCCCGGGATCTGTATTGGTGGATTACCGTATCCTTCGTAACTTCGTTCGCATTTATCACCTTGCAGGAGCCACACAATGAACAATCAGCAACTGGAATATGTACGTCAGCAGCTCATTGTGGCGACCGCAGATCTGAGCGGGGCGACGAAGGGGCAACTTGTCGCATTTGCTGAAAACGCGACGTTTGAGGCGACGGCGCGTAGCCGGGGCCGGAAGAAAGTCTATGACGTGCAGAAAAAGCGCATGGTTAACCCCGACGGCCCGCCGATGAGCGGTAGCCAATCCCGCGCCAAGGGATCATCCATCGCGCTGGTAAGCCCGGTAGAGTTTGGCACCGCATCGTGGCGCCGCGCAGTCCTGTCGCTGGATGAGCATCAGAAAGCCTGGCTGCTCTGGACCTACAGCGACAATATCCGCTGGGAACACCAGGAGACGATTGTCCGCTGGGCATGGGAGCAATTCAACCAGCAATTTGCAGGTGTGCGCATTGCAAAGAAAACGGTAGATCGCCTGCGTCAGCTCATCTGGCTGGCGGCTCAGAATGCAAAAGCAGAGATTTCAGGCAGGGAGGGCTGCTTACGTTATGCTCCTGCTTCTATGATCGGAATTAAACCTGATAACTGGAGCCATAACTATTCTGTCTACTGGCGGGCTATGGGGGAAATTTTCCAGGGCCTGGATAGCCAGGCTTTGCTGACGGTTTCTCGATCACGTTCACAACAAAAAACGACTTTTTCGCGGCATGGTATTGCAAAAGTCAATTAAATAGCATACATTTTATGTAAATCTGATATCGTCGCCATAGCTTCGTAGGTCGACAAAGAATTAAGAGCCTCGCTAAATGCGGGGCTTTTTCGTTTCCGGGCCGGAAGCTCATTTGGTATGAGCGGTCCCCTCATAAGGGAAGGGTAGACAGGTTCGAATCCTTCACGGCCCACCAAAACCCAGCCAGGGTATCTTCAGCCGCAGAGCTGACATTGCCACACCCTCACATTCCCGCCTTGAGCGGGTTTTTTATTTCAGGCTCACGGGAATCAATCACTACGTGCTTTGTTGAAAATCCAGCCCGTGAAGCCTGACTCCTTTCAAACACACACAGCACCCGCTAACTATGCGAGGTGAGGCTATGAAAATGAATGACAAAAACCCTGAATTCTGGGCTGCGGTTTTGACCGGACTCAAAAATGCGTGGCCCCAGATTCTGGGGGCGTCAATGGCCGGACTCATTGCCTACGGTCGACTGATATACGACGGTGCCACCCGTAAGAATAAATGGCTCGAGGGCGTCCTTTGTGGCGCTCTTTCTTTATGTATCACCAGTGCACTTGATGTTGTCGGGCTTCCGGTATCGATATCACCCTTTGTTGGTGGCGTGATTGGATTCGTCGGGGTGGACAAGTTGCGCGAGATCGCTATCAGCGCACTTAAAAAAAAGGCAGGAGTGAACGATGACAACCAGTAATGTTTCCCGCGGTATCCGCAACAACAATCCCGGCAATATCCGCTGGGGTGACGAATGGCAGGGTCTGGTACCCAAAGCACAGCGTACAGATAAATCATTTTGCCAGTTCACCACGTCTGAGTATGGTGTCCGGGCGATGATCATCATCCTGCGCAATTACCAGCGTAAGCACGGGCTGAACACGGTAAGCGGCATTATTAAACGCTGGGCACCGCCGAATGAGAACAACACACAGTCGTATATCAATAGCGTGGCTCAGGCGACGGGCGTTTCCCCCGACCAGCGCATCGATACCAGCGACAGTCGTTTCATGATGAAGTTGTTGCAGGCCATCATTAAGCACGAGAACGGCAGTCAGCCTTACGGCTTCGATACGTTTGTTCGCGCAGTCGAACTGGCGTCCAGTAAATAAAGAGATGGACCGCGTGAGAATTGCCTGCTATTCTTCTGGTACTTTAGCTTTGAGGTATTCAGGGATGCTTAGAAAAACGACGATTAATATACATACTGATGATGTGAATCTCTACCAAGGGGACTGCCTCAGTATGTTGTCAATGATGGAAGACTCATCAGTCGACCTGATTGTTACATCGCCGCCGTATGCAGACCAGAGAAAGGGAACCTATGGTGGCATTTCTCCTGACCAGTATGTTGATTGGTTTTCACCTATAGCTGAGCAACTGCTACGGGTTCTTAAGCCCTCAGGATCCTTTGTTCTTAACATTAAAGAAAAAGCCGTGAATGGCGAAAGACATACATATGTTTTAGAACTTATTCTTAAAATGCGAGAGCTTGGCTGGTTGTGGACAGAAGAATACATCTGGCACAAAAAGAATTCATTCCCTGGAAAGTGGCCAAACCGGTTCAGAGATTCATGGGAACGCTGTCTTCATTTCACCAAAAGTAAAAAATTCTCGATGTATCAGGAAGCTGTAATGGTGCCTATGGGAGACTGGAAAAATGAACGACTAAAAAAACTGAGCGCCAGAGATGTAACCCGCGATGAATCTCGTGTTGGAAGCGGCTTCGGTAAAAACATATCTAACTGGAAAGGTAGAGATATGGCTTATCCAACAAACGTGCTCCATATGGCCACCGAATGTGGTAATAAAAGCCATAGCGCGGCATTCCCTGAGTCTCTTCCCGAGTGGTTTATCCGTTTATTCACTGCTGAAGGGGATGTTGTTTTGGATCCGTTTGCAGGTTCTGGGACAACTCTTCTGGTGGCGGAGCGTCTTGCAAGAAAGACAGTGGGTTTTGAATTGCTGGAAGAACACTGCCTTGTTGCAAAAGAGAGACTAGGCCTGAAGAGAAAAAGATTAGGCGGAGTAATAAGTTATAGCAAAAAGGCTGAATAGGCTTCTGGTTTGTGGTAGTTTCCTTCTTGGTTAACCAAAGAAGGAAAAAATAATGTCAGGAACATGCATCATTGACGGATGTGGTAGACATGCAGATAAAATTATCGGTGTTCGTCTGAGACGTGAGCTGGATAATTTATCTGCAATTTGGGCCCACAATACCAATGCTTATTTGTGCGACGAGCATGCAGCGATGGGATTTGATGTTGAAGTAACCTTCACGCCAAGGGACGACAAGACAATCCGAACATCCGTTAGTGATGGTCGCGGTAGTCCTGTTGTTCGCTTGAGGGAAATCACAAAGCCTGTAAACCCAGGTGGAGTGGAAGACTAAAATGGTATCTTAGTAATGCTAACCGCCCTTGTGGCGGTTTTTTTACGTCCATATAAAGCGCGGACTGATAGTTATGATGCTTACATTGACGGGAAAATACTGGAAGCCACTGGCGGTGATGACCATGGTTATCGTTGTCGCCGTGTTGTGTATCCTGCTGGAAAATAGCCGTTCTGATGTCGCTCTACTTCAGAGTGATAACGATGTGCTTCGCAATGACAACTCGCTGCAGGGACAGGTTATTGCCACTCAGGCACTCAACTTCAACCGGTTTAACCAGGTTGCTGAATTCACTAACCGCAACAATTCTCTGATTGATGCCAGCACTGATAAAACTGTTATCGAATACCGGGAGATCCTCCGACGTGAAAAAACTTGTGATCTGCCTGTTCCTGTTGATGTCGCTGGTGGGCTGCTCGAATACGCGAACCGTTTACGTACCGGGGCAATGCACGCCGATTCCGGTAACGCTAACGCAGCCAGTAATAGCACCGCTTCCACCAGCTCGCTGACGTATTGCCAGGCCGTTCTCTGGATTAAGCCGTTACTGGCCACTATTGAAAAAGCGAATAACCAACTGGCTGGCATACGTCAAATCGAGCAGGACCGAAAATGAGCCTTATCCCCTTGTGCGGATAAATTACTAAATATCCCCACGCGAGGATAAGACCATGAAGCATTAAGCGGATTGACCGCAGCCGATAGGCAATGCAGCAGTAGTGATGCTGCTCCGAGTCGCGTAATGGCGAGCCTGTGTAGTGATGGGTAAGGGTTCATAGATAACAATAAGCTCCGGGAAGGCAGCGCGATCGCCAAACGCGCACCGGTTATCAGCGGCGATGATGCGACAGCAACTCAAGGGCATGAGCGTGGCCACTCCGGGAAGTGGCAAAGTATTACAGAAGCTCTTCGCTGAGGGGCTTCGATAATAACAAACAGGCAGGTGATCAGATATGGCAAAACCGGACTGGGGAGCACTGCAACACCAGTTCCTCGCCGAGCATGCTAAATCCGGTATCTCCCCCAAAGACTGGTGTGAAGCGCAGGGACTGAACTACGCCAGCGCAAAGCGCTATATCAAAATTGCGAATGGAACTGCGAATTCGCAAAAAAAAACTGCGAATAAAAGTGCGAATTCGCAGAAGGGGAAAGTCAGTAAACGCCTCATGTTGCCTAAGGGTAAGAACGACAAAGATTGTCCTGAACCCTCAAATTCTCCAGATACGAAACCGATACGCGGCACAAGGCGGTCACCTCCAACCAATCCATTCAAGCCCGGTAATCAGCAAGCTCTCAAGCATGGCGGTTATGCCCGACGTCTCCTGCTCAAAGATGAGGTTATCGAAGATGCCAGAGCCCTGACGCTGGAGGATGAATTATTCCGGCTCCGTGCGAGTAACCTGGTTGCGGCAGAAAACATCGGGCGCTGGATAACCATGCTTGAGGATATTGGCATTGAGGAGGTGCAGGCTCGAAAGGTGCTGATGGAAAACATCAGGGCTGCTGAGAACGCCATGATGCGGAACACCGTGCGAATAGAATCTATTACCGGAACGCTGGCGACAGTTAACAAAATATTCGCTGATACCGATTACCGCGTTGCGGCGACCGATAAAGTGTCTCTTGAGGCAGATCGTCTGCGTCGTGATGCTGGCATTGACGACGGCAACGGAGAACGTGACCTCAATGACTTCTACTCTGACATCCAGACCGACACTTAATCCGGTACTGCGAAATTTCTGGACGACGCAGGCGCGAAACAAAGTGCTTTTCGGTGGACGTTCCTCGTCAAAATCATGGGATGCTGCCGGGTTTGCAATATTTCTGGCTAATAAATACAACCTGCGATTTTGCTGTGCACGTCAGATCCAGAACAAAATTGAAGAGTCGGTTTATACCCTCCTAAAAATACAGATTGAGCGTTTTGGCCTGCGTCATCGCTTCCGCATCCTGAACAATAAAATCATCAACCGGGTTACCGGTTCTGAATTTGTTTTTTACGGACTCTGGCGAAATATTGAAGAGATAAAGTCGCTGGAAGGTATCAGCGTCTTGTGGCTGGAGGAAGCGCATGCGCTGACGGAATACCAGTGGAAAATACTGGAACCAACAATCCGTAAAAGTGGTTCGGAGTGCTGGTTCATCTTCAACCCTGGACTGGTAACTGATTTTGTCTGGCGTAACTTCGTAGTCGACCCACCGGAAGATACTCTGATCCGAAAAATAAACTACAACGAAAATCCGTTCCTTTCTGACACCATGCTGAAAGTTATCGATGCCGCCAGACGGCGCGATCCTGATGGGTTTAAGCATGTGTATGAGGGAGTGCCAGAATCGGATGATGATGCGGCCATCATCAAACTGTCCTGGATAGAAGCTGCAGTAGATGCTCACAAAATTTTGAACTTCGAGCCCAGCGGTCGTAAGCGTATTGGTTTTGATGTCGCAGATAGTGGTGCGGATAAATGCGCCAATATTTATCGCCACGGATCCATCGTGTACTGGGCTGAGGAATGGAAGGCCAAAGAAGACGAGTTACTGAAGAGCTGCCAGCGGACCTATCAATCCGCTATGGAGCGCGGCGCAGATATTGTTTATGACTCAATCGGCGTAGGGGCTTCTGCAGGTGCCAAGTTCTCAGAAATCAACAACGCCAGGCAACTCGAGAATATGTACTCCACAAGAGTAAATTATCAACGGTTCAATGCTGGTGCTGCGGTCCATGAACCAGACGATGAGTACAATGGGATCCCCAACAAGGACTTTTTCGCCAATCTGAAGGCGCAGGCCTGGTGGCTGGTGGCGGACCGTTTTCGTAACACCTTCAATGCCGTGAATAATGGTGAGCAATATCCCGTCGATGAACTGATTAGCATCGACTCATCCTGCCCGATGCTGGAAAAACTCAAGCTTGAACTGACCACGCCGCACCGTGATTTTGATAAAAACGGGCGTGTGATGGTGGAGTCTAAAAAAGACCTCGCTAAACGTGATGTGCCATCCCCAAACATCGCTGACGCCTTCATCATGGCGTTCGCGCCTACCGACACTTCTATGGATGTTTGGGCGAAACTCGGAGAATAACCATGGCGAAAAAAACGGGACGAGTCGCCACGGCTGATTCGTACGATAACTTTGTTGCTCGCGTTGGTATGCAGCAACCTAACCAGCATGCAGCGTCAACTTATCGAGCAAATTACACCAGCCGCAACCGTCTGTTGATTGAATGGGCATACCGTTCTTCATGGATTATCGGCGTAGCTGTTGATGCTATTGCTGATGACATGACGAAAAAGGGTGTTCGCATTACCAGCGAAATTGACCCGAAACGCCGGGGGATACTTGAAAGCAGGTTCGAAGAGTTACAACTCTGGGAAAGCCTGAATGAGTCGCTTAAGTGGTCGCGTCTATACGGTGGCGCAGGGGCGCTGATCCTGATTGAAGGGCAGGCGCCATTGACCCCGCTGATCCTGGATAAAGTCGGTAAAGGTAGTTTCAAGGGGCTGGCTGTACTTGACCGCTGGATGCTCAACCCGCAGTTAGGCCGCCGTATCAAAACACTAGGTCCTAACCTCGGCAAACCAGAGTTCTATGACATCGTCACAACGGCGCAGGGATTGCCAGCATGGACCCTGCACCACAGCCGACTCATAAGAATGGACGGTGTGAAGTTACCCTATCAGCAGAAGGTCACCGAAAACGAATGGGGAATGTCTGTTGTCGAACGTATCTTCGACCGCCTGACATCTTACGATAGCACCAGCGTCGGCGCAGCGCAGTTAGCATACAAGGCACATCTTCGAACGGCAAAAATAAAAAAGCTTCGCGAGATCATTGCAATGGGCGGGAAACCGTACGAGGCGTTGATCAAGCAAATGGATATGGTTCGCCAGTTCCAGACCAATGAAGGTATGTCCCTATTCGATGCTGAGGATGCGTTCGAAACTCACTCATACTCATTCGCTGGGCTTTCCGACCTGTTAAGTGAATTTAAGGAAGATATTGCCGGAGCCGTTGGGATCCCTCTTGTGCGTATGTTCCGACAATCGCCAAAGGGTTTTTCAACTGGCGATGCTGACCTGGCAAACTATTACGGCGACGTGGGAACACAGCAGGAGCGAGATCTACGCCCACACATCAGACTGTTGTTTGACGTGCTGCATCGTTCGGAGTTTGGCGAACCTCTGCCAGACGATTTTACCTTTGAATTTAACCCGCTTTGGCAGATGAGCGATGTCGACCGTTCTACTGTAGCGACCAATACTACGAATGCCCTGGCGACAGCGGTTCGGGACCTGGGAATGTCGCAAGCGGCCGCGCTGACGGACCTGCGTGAAATGGCTGACGTGACAGGAATCGGGGCGTCCATATCCGACGAGGACATCAATAATGCGAAAACCCAGTGGGAGGAGGATGAATCTGAAACCAGCCCTCCGCCGGCGTTCGGAAATACAGTACCGCAAAAGCCTGTTGGCGATAGCAAACCAGATCGGGGAAATCGTAGCTGGCTCTTACGATGGTTCACAGGCCAGCGCTGACAAAACCGCCAGCATTCTTGTGGACTATTCGGACGTCATCAGCGACTGGGCGGAAATGGTCGGTCGCAAAATGTTTGATCAGGTCGAGCGCGAAGAGTGGAACCAGTGGCGATCCGTCTCGGAAGAGATTGCCGCCGGTCTGCGCGATGTGGTGGGGAACACTCCTGTCGGGCAGGTGGCGCAGGATATTGTCGCCAGGCAGGTGCAGTACATGAAGTCGCTCCCGCTTGAGGCGGCTGGACGCGTCACCGAAATACAGCAGCGCGCTATGCAAGCGGTGATCAATGGCGAACGCCCCGATCAGCTTTACGAAATGATAATGCAGTCTGGTGAAGTCGCTGCTGGCCGTGCGCGTACTATTGCCCGCACAGAGATAGGCAGGGCTACTGGTGCGTTAACGCAAGCTCGCGCACAGGCCGTTGGGTCAGAGGGGTATTGGTGGCGGGTTAAAGGGGCAGGAACGCGCCCATCGCATCGCAAGATGAAAAATGTGTTCGTGCGTTGGGACGCCCCGCCAACGTTGGACGGTATGACCGGCCATGCCGGGTGTCTGCCGAACTGCGAATGCTGGTCAGAAGTGCATATACCCGAACCGAGAAAATAGATATTCTGATTCAGAACAACCAAATGGAATGAATTATGAACTCATATTTATTTTTTCCGTCGTCAGGTAAACCATGCCGGAATATCGCAAGCTATGGTCAAACTAAACACTTGAAGCCTATCTTGATGGGACCTAATGCCCCAGGTTCTGTGGAGTTTGATATAGAAGAATATGACTTTACTCAACCTGACGGCAGCGTCAAAAAATACCTCGTTTCATACGAGAAAAAGCCTGACAATGCTGATATTGAAGCTGCAATCGTTAGTTCGAAATTACCACCAATCGAAACAGATGATGAGTAGTTCTCATTAAATCGCAAACTAATCTAAGGTCGCCAATCGGCGGCCTTTTTTATGCCCGCAATTCGGCAGGTAACTCATGAAATATTTCTTTAAAACCCGCCTGGGGAACACTCGTTTCCAGTTGGCTGATGGCTCGGTGCTCTTTAAAGATGTGCCGATAGGGCGCACTGGCGAGCAGGAGTATGACGCCACCGAACGCCCGGAACTGATACCGGATTCCAGAGGCAAGGTGATTGTCAGACGCACGCCGGAAGAGGTCTTTAGTGAGCGTGCGATGGCTTCCTTTGAAGGTATGGCGGTGACCATCGGCCACCCTCGAGACTTCAACGGGGAAATTATCTTTGTCACACCGGAGAACTGGCGCCAGCTAGCCAACGGGCACATTCAGAACGTCAGGCGCGGGCAAGGTTCAGAATCCGACCTGTTGCTTGCTGATGTGATCGTTAAAACCCCCGAGGGGTTACAGGCCATCGACGATGGTGACGATGAGGTCAGTTGTGGGTATGACGCTGATTATGAACAAATCTCACCCGGCCTCGCAAATCAGTCTGCGATAACCGGTAACCATCTGGCCCTTGTCCCAAACGGGCGGGCCGGTTTCCGCTGCAAAATAGGGGATGCTATGCCTAGCACGACTAAAAACTGGTTTACCCGGCTTTTAAAGGCCCGTAAAACCAACGACGCCGCCGAAATGGCGAACCTGATCGATAACCCGCCGGACAATATGACTGGCGATAACGACGATGTATCAACAGCCGTGACTCCGGGCGGCGTGGTCATCAACCTTTCACCCCAGAGTCCAATGCCTGCGCCGACTTTGCCTGTCACGACCGACTCGGAAGAAGAGATCCCGGCGTGGGGGAAAGCGCTGATTGAAGCCGTGGCGAAGCTCACTCCGGCTGCTCCGGCGACGGCTGACGAAGATGAAGACGAGAAGGGCGAAGAAGAGGGCGCTGTTACTGGAGACGCTGCTTACCGCGCCGACCTGATTCAGCCAGGCATTCAGTTGCCAGCGAAAGCGAAACCTACGGCGTTCAAACGCCAGATCCTTGCCGCTGCCGATCAGTCACTGGTTCGTTCCATTGTGGGCGATGCGGATGTGACAAAACTGAAAAAAGCCACTGTGGATATGGCGTTCAACGCCGTTTCTGAACTGGCGAAAAACCGCAACACTAACGCGCAGACTGTCGACAGTTTCCGCACGATGACCACTACCACCACAAAATCTATCGCGGAGATCAACAAAGCCGCGAAAGAAATCTGGGCTAAACGAGGCTAAAACATGGCTAACACCATTCTTTACCGGATGTCTTCGGGCATCGCCGGGGCTATTTCACGCCCGCAGGATTTAACTGTCGAGCCTCATGTACTCGATTCCACAAAGCCATTCGCGGCGTATGGTCTGGGCGGGAAAATATCTGGCGGAAAATTTGTTCCTGTTGAAACGGGCGATGAGGCTACGGTGCTGGCGGGGGTTTTTGTTCGTCCTTACCCGACGGCATCACAACCCGACAAGATTCGCCAGGTTGGCACTGGCTTCAACTTTTCCGGCGACAACCTGAAGCGTGGTTATGTCACGGTCAATATCGGTGGCGACGCGTCAGCGGTTGCCCTGAACGCGCCGGTCTATATGCGCGTTGATACACCGACCGAAACCAGCCCGCTCGGCGCGTTCCTCGCCGCTCCTGACGGTACGAACACCGTCCAGATCACCAATGCTTACTTCAATGGTCCCGGCGATGCCGACGGGAATATTGAACTGGCGTACAACATTTAAAGGGAGCATTAAAAATGCCAATGACCTTTGATCAGGCAACAGTCGACAGCACTGGTGCTTTCCTTGTTCACGAACTGGAGAGACTCGACCAGACGCTGAACCTTCCGCTGACGTCCCAGACATGGAGCCGCGATATTGAACTGCGCGAAGACATTTCTATTGCGGATGAGATGAGCTCTTTCACCAACACTTCCTTTGCGGCAGCAGGCACACCGAACGCGAATGGTAAAAACTGGATTAACCAGCTTGCGACCGCTATCGCTGGTCTGAATGTGGATATTACAAAAACAGGCTTTCCTCTGGAATTGTGGGGGATGGAGCTTGGATGGACGGTTATCGAACTGGCCGCAGCGGCGCAGGTTGGCCGTCCTATCGACACCCAGAAATACGACGGTATGCAGTTGAAGTGGAACATGGATACTGACGAGCAGGTGTATATCGGGGATTCGGTGAAAGGTGCTAAAGGTCTGCTGAACCTGTCACAGGTAACCCCGACGAACGCGGCGAAGACCTGGGCGACGTCCTCTCCGGACGAAATCCGCGCCAGCATCAACCAGGTACTGAGCAATGCGTGGATCCGCTCGGCTTATTCGAAAGTACCGGAAGATTTGCTGATCCCGCCGGAACAGTATTCCTTCCTGGCGAGCACCATTGTTTCTTCTGCGGGTAACCAGTCACTGCTGACCTACCTTGAAACCAACACGATCGCTTTCCACCAGAACGGCAAGCCGCTGAACATTCGCCCGGTTAAATGGTCTATCGGTCGCGGTGTGGCAGGTAAAGACCGTATGGTCGCGTACACGAACGATAAAAAGTTTGTGCGCTTCCCGATGGTCCCTCTGCAGAGCGTTCCGATTCAGTACCGCGGCATTTATCAGCTTGTGACCTACTACGGCAAGCTGGGTGCAGTTGAGCCGGTTTACCCGGAAACCCTGAACTACATGGATGGCATTTAATCCAGATACAGCCCCTTCACAGGGGCTTTTTTCTAAGGAATTCCAATGAAGAAAATCTATGTACTGACCGCGTTCAACTTCAACGACGGCACCAGCATCAAGACGTTTACTCCCGGGTTTCATGACGTCGAAAGCGATGTGGCAGATCACTGGTTCGTGAAGGCGCACTGTTCGCCTGATGGTGAAGCACCGGCGCTGGAAGCTGATCCGCGTATTGCAGAGCTCGAAACACTGGCGGCGGAACAGGCTACCCGTATTGCAGAGCTCGAAACGCAACTCGCAGAGGCAAAAGCTAATGGCAAAAAACAAAAGTCTGCCGACGCCTGAGAAATTCCGCGCTGACTTTCCACAGTTTTCTGATGCAACAAAATACCCCACTCCGATGGTACAGGCCCGTCTCGCCCTGGCAGATGTACTGATGAGTGAGTCACGGTTTGGCGAAGATATTTTCCCTTATGTCGTTGAGTTATTCGTGGCGCACTACATGGCTCTGTACGCAGCGGATCAGCGTGGCGCCGCGGTTGGTTCTTCCGGTGGTGCGAACAGCGGGGTGCAGACATCAAAATCAGTGGACAAGGTTTCTGTCAGCTATGACGCCAGCATGACCATGAATCCTGATGCGGGTTTCTGGAATAACACCCGCTACGGCTCTGAATTCTGGGAATACCTGATGATTTTCGGCGCCGGGGCTATTCAACTGGGGACACCGTAATGAAAAGCGGTCTGACGGTGCGAACGGACAACGCAGCGTCTGTCCTGGAATCCCTGCGCCAGTTATCCGGCATGGATGTGCTGGTGGGGATCCCGGAAGACAAAGCGGCGCGCGAAGGCTCTCCGATAAGCAATGCAGAGCTGGGCTACCTCCACTCAACCGGCGCAACGGTGGAAATTGACGGTGAGACCGTTACGTTACCGCCGAGGCCATTTCTGGATATGGGGATCGAGGATTCAAAACCCCGAACTACTGAGCACCTGAAAGCGGCGGCAACTGCTGCGCTGGAGGGGAACACAGAAGCGGCAATGCGTGAGCTGGAAAGCGCCGGACAGATTGCCCGTGATGCTGCGAAAGCCGTTATAGGTGCTGGTGACCGCCTGCATCCTCTTTCTGAGAAAACCCTTGAACGCAGGCGGGCCGAAGGCATTCCCGGCGAGAAGCCGCTGTATGCCCACGGTTATCTGCTGCGCTCCATTAACTACGTCGTGAGGAAAAAATAATGCCTTTTCTCGATGTGAGTGAGGTTCTTCTCGATCCTGACTTCATGGACACCAGTCTGGTTTGTCACCGACAGGTTCAGACGGTTGATGAGGATAATTTCGCGACAAATACCCCGCAGGATATTCCGTTTTCCGGAGTAGTGACTGTCGATCGCTCCCTCGAGGCGAAACGTATGGCCGCAGGCCAGAACATCAGCGGAGCAATCCTCATCGTGACGCAGTTCAGACTAACGCAGGGCCAGCCTGGTACAGACAGTACCCCGCGACTGGATGCCGATATCGTGACCTATAGCGGCCGCGACTATCGCGTGACTTTCGTCGACCCGTACACCCGCTACGGTGCCGGATTCGTCCAGGCACATTGTGAACTGATGGACTTTGACGGAGGGACGCCGGATGAGTAACGACAGCACCACGCGCGGATACCTGACGCCTGCCGCTGGTGGGCCTGCCTACGATGAGGCGCTGGAAAGGGAAATCAGCCGATGGATCCGCGGCGTCACCGGGTTACCGGCCAAAGCGGTTTTTCCCCGGTGGACGGATCCGCAACCGTCGATACCGAAAAACGGGAACACATGGTGTGCATTCGGCATCACGACCGTACCGCTCCCCGGCATACCCGCGAATATCCAGGTGGATGAGAATACCTCTGATCAGTGGGCATGGGAGAGCGTGACTGTCATTTTATGCTTTTACGGTCCGCAGGGAGCCAGCACGGCGACGACTTTCAGAGCTGGTCTCTTTGTTGAGCAAAACAACACAGAGCTTAACCGCGTCGGACTATCCCTCAGCGATGCCGGCACCATTTATAACCTGCCCGAACTGATTAATAAGCAGTGGGTGAGGCGCTACGATCTCACCGTCACGCTGACCCGTAAAACCATCCGCACCTACAACATTAAATCCATCGTTGAACCCAACGTTACAATTTCAACCGGAGATTGATCATGGCGAAAGGCTTGCCTTTAAATCGCGTCACCAACGTGACTGTGACGCTTTCAGCCAGAGCAGCACAGGGCCGAAACTTTGGCTCTATGCTGATTCTGGGTAACTCGACTGTTATTCCGATTGCCGAACGTCTGCGCCTGTATTCAGCCCCGGACGATATCGGCGATGATTTCGGTGTGGACAGTGAAGAATATAAAGCTGCGGTTATCTGGTTCTCCCAGTCGCCGCGACCGACTCAGGTCTACGTTGGGCGTTGGGTGAAAACCCTCGAGTCTGCGGAAACCGGTGAACCGGAGACCCTGCTGGAAGCGGTGAATGCACTGCTGGATTATAATTCCTGGTACGGGCTGCATCTCGCCGTCCCTGAGGCCGACTATCCTTCTGACGCGGATATGATTACCGTTTCGGCGGCAGTGGAATCAGCGACTGTCTCCCGCATTCTGGCGATCACCTCTGATGATGCGGATGTTATGAGTACGGTTGTTGAAACGGATCTCGCGTCGAAACTAAAAGCGGCGAAATACAGCCGTTCTTTTATTCAGTACTCATCTACCAGTCGCTACGCCGCGCTGTCTTCGTTTGGTCGTGCCTTTACGGTCAACTTCAACGGTAGCAACACCACTATCACCCTGAAGTTCAAGCAACTGCCAGGTGTGACCTACGAAACCATCAGTACGTCACAGGCGAACGCGCTGGAAGCGAAAAACTGTAACGTTTACGTTTATTACGAGAACGATACGGCCATTCTTGAACAGGGCGTGATGTGTAATGGCGACTTCTTCGACGAGCGCCACGGTCTCGACTGGCTGCAGAACGCGGTTCAGACCGCCGACTACAACACGCTGTACACCAGTACCACGAAGATCCCTCAGACCGACGCAGGGACAACCACCCGTATCGCCAACATTGAGAAGGTGCTTGATGTGGCTGAACGAAACGGCCTGTTTGCACCTGGCGTCTGGAGCGGTGGCCCTATGGGACAACTCAATACGGGCGATACGCTGACGAAGGGCTATTACACCTGGGCTGACACCGTTGATAACCAGTTGCAGACCGATCGTGAAGCACGCAAAGGCGTACCGATTCAGGTCGCTGCTAAACTGGCTGGTGCCGTTCATTACGGCGACGTCGCAATCACCGTAGTGCGTTAAGGAGAAAAAATGTCTACGTATTCTTTTCTCGATGTATCAAGCACCCTGGCGGGCCCAACCGGAACTATCGATCTCGGTTCTGGCTCAGCTAACTCCGAAGAGGGTATTACGCTGTCGATGACTGAAGCCAAAAACACCATGACAATCGGTGCTGACGGCGAAGTAATGCACAGTCTGCATGGTGGCAACAGTGGGACGCTGACGGTTACTCTGTTGAAAACTTCTCCTGTGAACAAAAAACTGTCGCTGATGTATAACGCGCAACGCCTGTCTTCTGCGACCTGGGGGAATAACGTGATCGTGGTGCGTAACAAGGTCTCTGGCGACTTTTTCACCGCCCGATCCTGTGCGTTCCAGAAACAGCCGGACTGGAATAACCCTAAGGTCGCCGGAACGGTAGCCTGGGTATTCGACTGCGGCAAAGTTGACGGCCTGCTGGGGGAGTTTTAACCAATGGAATTTGAAATCAAGGGCATTAAATACAATGCCGGGAAACTCAGCGTTTTTGATCAGTTAAAGGTTTCTCGTAAATTGCTGCCAGTTCTGGCCGGTGTGCTGGCGGATTTTGGCAGTGTTCGCGCGATGCTTCCTGCTGGTGGTATGGAAAACGCGAATCTCGATGCGCTGGCACCGGTACTTGAAAAAGTGCTGCCGCGTATCGCCAGTGAGCTCTCAGCACTGAGCGAAGAAGACACCAACGCGATTATTCACCCCTGCCTTGCGGTAGTGGCTCGCCAGAACGGGAAAACATGGGCGCCGGTGTTTAACAGCGGTCAGTTGATGTTCGACGATCTCGACCTGTTTTCCATGCTACAGATTGTGGCGCGGGTGGTCGCCGATTCGCTCGGAAATTTTTTGCCCGCACTCCCTACCAGCGCGACGCCGGACCCGTCTCAGGATTAACTCTTAACAGCCTGCCTGACGGGCTGTCTTATCTCCTTGACCCGGTGGATGCCGGGTTAATTCCTTACTACGCGTTGAAGGATGGATCTGTCGATCTGTGCGATATCGCGCTGATGAATGACCATCTGGCTGTTAAGGCCGACAACCAACGCCGGATTGATAAATGGAGAGAGGCTAATGAACGCGGAGACTATTAAAGATTTCCTCGTATCGCTGGGATTCAGCCTTGATGAGTCCGGGTATCAGAAATTTAATTCTGTGCTTACGGGAGCGACCGCTAACGCGATCAAAATGGGGCTGGCGGTCGAAGGGGCTGCGCTCTCCGTTGTGGCATTCACCGCGAAAATAGCCTCAGGACTGGATCAGCTTTACTGGGCATCGCAGCGCACTGGTGCGACGGTTCAGGGGATTAAGGCGGTAGGCTACGCCGTTTCTCAGGTTGGCGGCAGCGCCGACGCCGCGCGCGGTTCGCTGGAAAGTCTGTCACGTTTTATGCGTAACAATCCAGGCGCTGAGGGATTCCTTAACCGCCTGGGCGTTCAGACGCGTGACGCCAGTGGCAAAATGCGGGATATGTCCACCATCTTTACGGGAGTTGGGCAGAAGCTCAGCAGCATGCCGTATTACCGCGCCAACCAGTATGCACAAATGCTGGGGATTGATGAAAATACCCTGATGGCAATGCGCAGGGGCGTCGGGCAGTTCAGTGCGCAATACTCGGCGATGGCGAAAGCGATCGGCTTCAACGCTAACGAGGCCGCCGTTTCCTCCAACCGCTTTATGACGTCGCTACGCGCGTTCAGCGAAGCCGCTGGAATGGCGCGCGATAAGATTGGTGCCACACTTGCCGGCGGTCTTGTCGGGAGCATGGATAACCTGCGGAAACAGTTGCTGGATAACTGGCCGCGTATAGAAGCTGTGCTGACGAAAGTCATCAAGGGCATTCTCTGGGCTGGTGATGCCATTACGCGCGTACTCTGGCGCGCTGGTGGCGCCGTCAGTGACATTATCGACTGGTTTAAACGGCTCGACCCGGCAACCCAGCAGTTAATCACGTTGTTCGGTGCGCTGTTAGTTGCCTGGCGGCTGCTGAATTCCGCGTTTCTTGCGTCACCCATTGGCATTGTCATGATGCTGGCGGGCGCACTGGTCCTGCTCTATGACGACTATAAAACGTGGAAAGAGGGCGGCGACAGTCTTATCGACTGGGAAAAATGGGCTCCCGGCGTCAACGAAGCGCTGAAAAACATCAAAGAGCTACAGGACAGCATCAGCGGCCTGACAGATTCCCTGTTGAAACTGCTCGGTATTGATCCGAAATCGTGGTCTCTGAAATGGGATGTTCAGAACTTCATCACACAGATGGGTGAATTCAGCAAGATGCTGAACCTGATCGCTGACCTGTTGAACGCAATAAACGAGGGGCGATGGAGCGACGCGGCCAGCATTGGCAGGCACCTACTCAATCAGGGCAGTGGTCAGCCTTCCGCAATGCCTGCTGTCACCGACAGCGCCAACAGCACAGCGGAATGGATCAAGAATAAAACTGGCTGGGACCCGCGTTCAGTGGGCCAGACAGTCCGTGGATGGTTTGGTGATGATGAACCAGAGCAATACGCGCAGGCTACGAAACGCGGAGAACGAAATAACAACCCCGGCAACCTTAATTTCGCAGGACAGGCGGGGGCGGCGCTCGAACGCCCGGGCGGCAGATTTGCCAGGTTTGAAACTGCTTTCGATGGTTTACGTGCGCTATCACGACAACTGACGCTCTATGCTGGTCGCGGAATAAACAGCATAGAGAAAATCATCTCCACCTGGGCACCAGCCTCTGACAATAACAACACTGCAGCATACATTCAGGCAGTATCTGAACGGCTCGGTGTGGATCCGCAGGCAGCCCTGAACATGAGCGACCCGCAAACCATGTCCGCCCTGATGAGCAGCATTATCCATCATGAGAATGGAAGGAATATCTATTCCGGCGAGCTCATCAACAAAGCGGCCATAGCTGGTATTGGCGGAACGCAGGTGAATCAGAACAACAATTATTACATTTATGGCGGCGGGGATGCTCGTTCTGTTGGTACGGAGGTCGAACGCCGACAGCAGTCATCAAACGCCCAGGTGATGCGTGGCAACCAGGTTAAGGTGGGCTAATGGATATTCTCTCAACGCTGTTTCAGCAGCAGAGCCGGAAAATCGGCGTGATTATCCCCAGCGTTGTCGTTACCGAGAAACACAGCGATACGCTGGAGATAACCGAACACCCGGTTGAAGTTGGTGCCGCTGTTGCGGACCATGCTTACAAGCGGCCCTCCGAGGTGGTGATGGAGGTCGGTTTTGCTGGTGGTGGTTCTCTCCTGGACTTTGCCAGCAACCTGACGGCTACCGGTTTACTCGGTCTGAGTCCGCAGGAAACGTATCAGGAGATACTGAACCTGCAGGACAGCCGCGTTCCGTTTGATGTGGTGACGGGTAAACGCCTGTATAACAACATGCTGATCCGCGCGCTGGAAGTGACTACGGATAAAACGACTGAAAATGTCCTTTCAGCCATCATCACCCTGCGGGAAGTTATTATTTCCCAGACGCAACAGGTTACGGTGGCGGATAAAAAGGACATGAAAGACGGCGTAAGCACTTCCTCAGTGCAGAACACTGGCACGAAAACCACCAAACCGCCGAACACCTCCCTGCTGAAGAGCATCGCCGGTGGCGCGGCTTCACTACTGGGGCTTGGCTAATGGCAATTCAGGAAATTCCACTGACGGCGGATAACCAGGAATTCAGCATCAACATCGCCGGGACCACGTACCGGATAAGCATCATCTGGCGGGATTTGTACTGGATTATGGACCTGCAGAACGACAGGGCGGAGCCGGTAATTTCCGGAATCCCGCTTGTCACGGGTGCTGACCTGTTGGCTCAGTACGCACATATGAATCTGGGGTTTAAGCTGGTGGTCGTCTGCGACGACAACGCGCAGGACTATCCGACGAAAACTGATCTGGGTGGCCGCAGTCATTTACTGGTTTCAACGGAGTAATCATGTCACAGAACTGGATGCGGCATTTCGAGCTACAGCTCGTTGACGACAACGGGCAGGGCATACAGCTCAGCGATTTTAAAGTGACCTTCACGATCGACTGGTTCAACATCAGCAGTGCGTCACGGGTGGGCACATTCAAAATTTACAACCTGTCAGCAGATACGGTGAACCGCATCACCGGGCAGGAGTTTTCGAAAGTGCGGCTGATTGCTGGATATGACGGCATTGCGCCTGAAGTAGCGGCCAGCGATGTTGGTGTTGCGCGGGAAGTCGATACCAACGCGGTTGGACAGAGTGACGGTCGCAACTATGGGCTGATTTTCAGCGGGGAGATCCGCTATTCCCTGACCGGGAAGGACAGCCCGATTGATTCCTACGTGCTGATTCAGGCCGCAGATACCGATCTGGCTTTCGCCACCAGCATCACCTCGCAGACTCTGGCCTCCGGTTACACGGTCGCCGATGTCAATCGCGCGTTGATGAAAGACTTCGGAGCCAAAGGCGCGACCGAAGGGCTTACATCGGAAATGCCCGCAACGGTGTTTCCGCGTGGTCGTGTGCTGTTCGGCATGACCCGGCACCTAATGGATAATGTAGCTTCACAGTGTGGCGCCACGTGGCAGTTTGTGGATGGCCAGCGGCAGATGGTGGCGAATAACGAGTATGTGCATGATGCGATCGTGCTCAACAGCGCCACCGGGCTGATCGGTATGCCGCAGCAAACCATCGGTAACGGTGTGAACGTCCGCGCGCTGATTAACCCGAACATCCGGGTAAACGGGCTCATTCATCTGGATCAGGCTTCTGTATTCCGCACCGCGCTGTCGAACAACGATATAGCGATGGCTGGCGGGCAGATTACCGACCAGAACACGGACGGCAATATCACGCTCAGCGGAACCACGGCACAGCCTGCCAGCATTGCAACGGATGGCGTTTATATTGTGCGCGGGATTATGTACACTGGCGACACAAGGGGCCAGGCGTGGTACATGGATATGATGTGCGAAGCGCGTGGCGCGGCGGATCTGTATACGCAATCGGCTTTGCAAAGGGGATGAGCAATGAGAGGTATTATTTTTCTGTTAGCTGTCTTTTCTACGTGCAGTGCGTGGGCGGATGGTTTCACGGTTAAATGCGGTGGCTACACTATGGTTGCAAACCAGGGCGAGTTATCGACAATTAACGGTGAAAGAGTTACCTCTCAAAAAATCACTGAGCTGGGTACCAATGGTTTGAAAGTAGACATGGGGCTTATGCCAGCCAAAGACGGTAACAACTACGGCTTTGAATACATTCGTCGCCCTGGTACCGAAACGCGTTTTCTGAACGTCCAGCTGCTGCAGAACAACATGGACGCGCCAAAGGTCATTGGCTCGTTTCCTTGCGTGAAGGTGAAGTAAATCGGAAGGTTGCCGATAACATTCATGTTGACTAGTTTGTGCGCAAGAACCACAATTACTATCCATTTTGCATGAGACTCACCATATGGCTGCGGGTATTCCACTAGAAAAAGCACAAAAACATCTTGATGAGATCAACCAACTCTTAGTGGAATACAAGGCAATTGACCCGTTCACTGAGCGGAAAATTCGCACAGAATTAACCGCTGAACCGACACCGCTTACCAACATTGCGCTTTCGTACCTTGATGCTGTATCGGGAAAAAGTGAAGATGCTTTAAAGTACCCAAGGCTTTCGCTTGAGGTTAACGATGTTAATCTAGCCCGCCATTATCATCACATCCTTCTTCATACTTTTAGCTACAATGAGTTGAGAAGTGTTTCCTATGCTCTGGCAAAAAAATACCCGAGCAAACAGTTCAGCCATAACGCCATGAGTTGGGCTTATCGTTATGGTGAGCGTGAGGACCTTGAGTTTTATTATAACGAACATATCAAGCTCCTTTCAGAGGCCGAAGGTAGGAGTAATGCTATGAAACATAAAGAAGAACTCCTTTCTGAAATGGATAGCATCTTTGATGCTTCTAAATGCTCAAAATCTCAATTCCAAATCCTGGCATCAATAATTTGGTCTGTACTGAGCGAGCATAAAGCAGTTACGGGATTTGTAGAACTTAGTGGTCGTGGGACTGGGTGTTACATCGTAGATGTGAAAAATCTTGACCCTAAAAGTATCGCTAAAATGAATTTTGAGCTTGCTGACAGGGTTTGTGCTGATGAGCGCTTGGATGATTGTGCCCTTGTTGCTCGCTTTTCCTCGCCACGGAAATTGCATACGGGGGTCAGCTACAGTGCCGGTAACTAGTGATCAGCTTCTTGATACTGCACGTTTGTGTCTTTCTGAAAACTGCGAAAGTGGATATCGGAGCGCGATTTCCCGAGCTTATTACAGCATGCTTCATGAATCGATGACCTCGCTGCAGTCGCTGCCCCATTTTTCGCACGACCACCATAAAAATACGGTGGGCTATATGGTCAACCCCGCAGAGTGTAAAGGTGAACCATATTCGACTCAGACACTAAAATCATTAGGCTGGGTTCTTAAGCAATGGCGTGATGCGCGAAATGAAGCGGATTACGACTTAACCAGCGTAACAGTGTCTGCTGAAATGGGGTTGGATGCTATTGAAGCAGCAGAAATCTATTTCGAGAGATGGTCTCAACTTAAGTCCGCAAAAGCTTCGTGATCAATCTCATCTAAATATGGATAAACCCGCTTCGGCGGGTTTTTTGCTTTCTGGAGCCTACCAAATGGCAGTATCTGACCAGACCCGCAGCGGCGACCTTGCCGAAACCCTCAAATCTGAACGGGAAGCCACAAAGAATCAGATCCGCGTCGCTTTGCCTGGCATCGTTCAGTCATTCGATCCTGACGCGGTTACGGCTGTTGTGCAGCCAGCTATCCGTTCGGTTGAAACCGATAACGACGGTAACCGCATTACCAAAAATTACCCGCTGCTGGTTGATGTGCCGGTGGTATTTCCGCGCGGCGGGGGATGCACGCTAACGTTCCCGGTTAAAGCAGGTGATGAATGCCTGGTGGTTTTTGCCGATCGCTGCATCGATTTCTGGTGGCAGAACGGGGGAGTGCAGGAGCCTGTCGATGACCGGGTGCATGATTTATCTGATGCGTTCTGTATCGTCGGACCGCAGTCACAGGCTCAGAAAATAAGCGGAATCAGCGCGGGAGCCGCGCAGTTGCGTAGCGACGACGGAAGCACGTTCTTTGAGCTCAACCCCACTACGCAGAAAATTAAAATTGTGGCGCCGGGAGGTGTGGAGGTGATTACCCCGCTGGCTGACTTCTCTGAGAAGGTCACTATTCACGGTTTGTTAACGTGGATGGGCGGCATGATCGGTTCCATCGCTTCCGGCGTGGCATCAACAATCACCGGCGCTGTTGAGTTTATCGGCAGTGTGAAAGCGAACGGCAAAACCATTGATGATTCCCACACTCACGGCGGCGTGCAGCATGGCACCAGCAACACAGACGGGGTGAACTGATGCGATACAGACGTGAAGACGCCGACGGTGATTACACCTTTGGCAGCGGCGATGATACCTGGCTGATTAACTCGCCAGAGGCCGTGGCGCAGGCTGTGAAAACGCGATTCGAATTGTGGTACGGGCAATGGTTTCTCGACACCACGGAAGGCACCCCGTGGATCCAGTCTGTGCTGGGTAAGCAGAAGCCGGAAACATACAACCTTGCTATCCGCAAACGTATTCTTGAAACGCGGGGCGTTAAATCAATCCTCTCTTTCGATACGACGGTGAACACCACGACGCGCCGCGTCACGTTCGCCGCTGAGATCGACACCATTTTCGGGACAACAACAGTCACATCGGAGGCGTGATGGCCCTAAACCTCAACACACTCGGCTTATCGGCAACGGTAACCGCTGAGGGGATCAGTGCACCTGACTATCAGACGATACTCGAGACCCTGACAAGCTATTTCCAGCAGATTTATGGCAGTGATGCTTATCTGGAACCGGACAGCAAAGACGGTCAGATGGTGGCGCTGGTGGCACTGGCGATTCACGATGCCAATAACACGGCTATTTCCGTCTATAACTGCTTTTCCCCTGCTACCGGGTACGGCGCAGCGCTGACAAGCAATGTAAAAATTAACGGTATCGCCCGCAAAGGCGCGACGAATTCGACTGTAGATCTGCTGCTTACTGGAACTGCCGGCACGACAATTACAAACGGCTCCGTGCGGGATCAGAATAATATTATCTGGAATCTGCCAGCTTCGGTGTCAATCAGTGTAGACGGAACCGTACAGGCTACTGCAACGAGCGCTAACAGCGGGGCGATTGCAGCGCTGGCCGGAACTATCACCACCATCAACACACCTACCCGCGGCTGGACGTCGGTAACGAACCCGACTGCGGCTACTGTCGGCGCACCAGCAGAAACAGACGCAGAGCTGCGCATCCGGCAGGGGCAGAGCGTTGCGCTACCATCGATCACACCGTTTGAAGGTGTCGACGGTGCGATCGCCAATGTTGCTGGCGTGACGCGACACAAGCTCTACGAGAACGATACTGGCGCTTTTGATGCTAACGGTCTTCCTCCGCATTCAATTTCTGCCATTGTTGACGGTGGTGACATTACAGAAATCGCCCAGACCATCAGGGGCAGCAAAGGGCAGGGGACGTCAACCTACGGGACTACCTCTGTCACGGTGCCGGACACTTACGGCAATCCGCACGTTATCAGCTTCTCCCGGTCGACTGATGTCCCGGTCTACGGGCATATCACGCTGAAAGCCTTCGCGGGTTATACATCTCAAATCGGTGTGCAGATCCAGCAGGCGGTCGCTGATTATATCAACGGGCTGACGATAGGGGATTCTGTTTTGCTGAGCCGCATTTACTCGCCGGCGAACCTCGGCGTCGTGAGTGGTGGCAGCGCGCGCTATTACGACATTCAGGAACTGCTGATTGGCAAATCGGCTGGATCATTAGCGGCGGCAAACATCGATATTGCCTACAACGAATCAGCGTCATGTAACCCGGCAAATATCGCTATTACGGTGACGTCATGAGCAAGTACACCGAGTTAATCACCAACTACCACGCGACGAAGCCCAAATTTTTTGACCATATCGATCTCAGCACCCGGCCACTGATTGATATCTCTACCGCCACAAGAGGGCTGGTAAGTGCCTTTGATATCGATACAGCCGTCGGTGTGCAACTCGACATCCTCGGTCTGTGGATCGGACGAAGCCGCATTGTCAGCCAGCCAATCAGTGGAGTTTATTTCAGCCTGGATATTGATGGTCTTGGTTTCGATCAGGGGGTATGGCAGGGGCCGTATGACCCTGATTCAGGTTACACAACCCTGAGTGATGAAACCTACCGAATAATCCTTAAAGCGAAAATTGCAATTAACAACTGGGACGGCCGTAACGACTCGCTCCCGCCAATCCTTGACGCTGCGCTGGAAGGTTCTGGACTGAAAATGCAGATCGTCGACAACCAGGACATGACCATCAGCATCTGGGTATTCCCGGAGACTGACATTTCAAACGTTTCTCTTGAACTTATTGCGGCCATTCGACAGGGGTATCTGACGGTGAAAGCTGCAGGGGTATGGGGAGGAAGTATAGAAATCCCGGCGGTAGAAACACCGTCAGAAGGTAACCGATTCTTCGGTTTTGACATGGACAATGAATATATCGCCGGATTTGATGACGGCGCATGGGGAGAATTACTCTAATGCCTATTAACGATTTTAAACCGTTCGCAACTGGTCCTGGCGCAAACGTAACGTCCCAGGCGGACTGGGAAAACCTGCCAGCACTTTTATCCGGCTTTATGTCTGGTAAGGCGTCCAGCGCGCAAATTAACAAAGCTTTTCGGCAGGTGAGCTTTATCGCTGCTGCATTGGCGCAGTTTGTAAGCGAGAAAACGGATCAGGACGTTCTTGATGACGGGGATTTGCCTGGGTTTGTTGAAAAACTGACTGCCGGCTTTGCGGCACAATATTTAAGTCGCTCGGATCCGTTTGGTGATATTGCATCAGATGGCCCGGAGGCGATCGCAACGGCCCTCGCAAACCTT
>NZ_JAOWIC010000036.1:0-137084 GCF_030332305.1 Citrobacter sp. Ct235 | reverse complement strand
TTTTGGAGCGGGAAACGAGACTCGAACTCGCGACCCCGACCTTGGCAAGGTCGTGCTCTACCAACTGAGCTATTCCCGCAAATTTGTTGCTGTCGTAACGTGTAATTCTCTGTCGTTACGGGAGGCGCATTATACGAGAAATCTTCCCGCCTGCAACCCCTCTAAAAGCGATTTTTTTGAAATCAGGTTCAAGTGATTAATTAAGCAGCAGGCTGCACAATTTAGCGACAAAAACCCGACAGTGCAAGCCTGTCGGGTAGCAAACTTACAACTTTATAAAGTTCTCACGGTAATAAGCCAGTTCCGCCACCGACTCGCGGATATCGTCCATTGCCTTGTGTGATCCCTCCTTGCTCAAACCGTCCAGAATTTCGGGTTTCCAGCGACGCGCGAGCTCTTTCAGCGTGCTCACATCCAGGTAGCGGTAATGGAAATACGCTTCCAGTTCCGGCATGTACTTAAACAAAAAGCGGCGATCCTGCCCAATGCTGTTCCCGCAGATCGGTGACTTACCCGCCGGCACCCACGCTTTCAGAAACTCAAGCGTCGCCAGTTCCGCTTCGCGATCGCCCATCGTGCTCGCCTTCACACGTTCCACCAGCCCGCTGCCGGTATGGGTACGCACGTTCCAGTCATCCATCAGCGCCAGCTGTTCATCGGACTGATGAACAGCGATGGTCGGCCCTTCTGCCAGAATATTCAGGTTGGCATCGGTGACCAGCGTGGCGATTTCAATTATGCGATCGCGCTCGGGATCCAGACCGGTCATCTCAAGATCAATCCAAATCAGGTTGTTTTCATTGGCACTCATGCTATTTTCCACCCCTCATACGTCACATTCAGTGTGACTACTCTCATCTAGAATTGTGTGTATCATAGATGTTTTGCCCAACATGGGCGACCAGGAGCCAGTACGATTGAGTAAAAATAAACTCTCCAAAGGCCAACAGCGCCGCGTGAACGCTAATCACCAGCGTCGTCTTAAAACGTCTAAGGAGAAGCCAGACTACGATGACAACCTGTTTGGCGAGACCGCTGAAGGTATCGTCATTAGCCGTTTTGGCATGCACGCCGACGTCGAATCTGCCGACGGTGAAATTCATCGCTGCAATATTCGTCGCACAATCCGTTCGCTGGTAACCGGCGACCGCGTGGTCTGGCGTCCCGGTAAAACGGCGGCGGAAGGTGTCAACGTCAAAGGCATCGTCGAGGCGGTACATGAACGTACCTCGGTACTGACGCGCCCGGACTTTTACGATGGCGTAAAACCGATTGCCGCCAACATCGACCAGATTGTCATTGTCTCCGCGATTTTACCGGAGCTGTCACTCAATATTATCGACAGGTATCTGGTGGCCTGCGAGACATTGCAGGTTGAACCCATCATCGTGCTCAACAAAATCGATCTGCTGGATGACGAAAGCCTCGCTTTTGTGAATGAGCAGATGGATATCTATCGTCATATCGGTTATCGCGTGCTGATGGTCTCCAGCCATACTCAGGATGGTCTGAAACCGTTGGAAGAAGCGCTGACAGGGCGTATCAGCATCTTTGCTGGCCAGTCCGGCGTCGGCAAATCCAGCCTGCTCAACGCGCTGCTGGGGCTGCAGAAAGCCATTCTTACCAACGATGTTTCCGACAACTCCGGTCTGGGACAGCACACCACCACCGCAGCCCGTCTCTATCACTTCCCGCATGGCGGCGATGTCATTGATTCCCCTGGCGTGCGAGAGTTCGGTCTGTGGCACCTGGAGCCGGAACAAATCACCCACGGCTTTGTCGAATTTCATGACTATCTGGGACGGTGTAAATATCGTGACTGTAAGCACGACGCAGACCCAGGCTGCGCCATCCGTGCTGCCGTTGAAGACGGGAAAATTGCGGAAACCCGTTTCGAAAATTATCACCGTATTCTTGAAAGTATGTCGCAGGTAAAAACGCGTAAAAACTTTTCTGATACCGATGACTGACAACTAAGCTAAGCATCGCTAGAATCGTCCCCCTTTTTCAGGATCCGGTGCGAACGCCGGATCAGGAACGATAAAACAATGGCCTGGAGGCTACCTTGTTAAACTCATTTAAACTTTCGCTACAATACATTCTGCCGAAACTATGGCTCACTCGCCTGGCGGGCTGGGGCGCGAGCAAACGAGCGGGATGGCTGACTAAACTGGTTATCGATCTGTTCGTGAAGTACTACAAGGTCGATATGAAAGAAGCGCAGAAGCCGGATACCGCCAGCTACCGCTCATTCAATGATTTCTTTGTCCGTCCACTGCGTGACGACGTTCGCCCGCTGAATACCGATCCAAACGTACTGGTCATGCCGGCTGACGGCGTCATCAGCCAGTTAGGCGCTATCGAAGAAGATAAGCTCCTGCAGGCTAAAGGCCACAACTACAGTCTGGAAGCCCTGCTGGCAGGCAACTACCTGATGGCGGATCTTTTCCGCAACGGTTCGTTTGTGACCACCTATCTGTCACCGCGCGACTACCACCGCGTGCACATGCCGTGCAACGGTATTCTGCGTGAGATGATCTATGTGCCGGGCGATCTGTTCTCGGTCAACCATCTGACCGCCCAGAACGTCCCGAACCTGTTTGCCCGTAATGAGCGTGTTATCTGCCTGTTCGATACTGAGTTTGGCCCAATGGCGCAAATTCTGGTCGGTGCTACGATTGTTGGCAGTATCGAAACCGTCTGGGCAGGGACCATCACGCCGCCGCGCGAAGGCGTGATCAAACGCTGGACCTGGCCTGCGGGCGAAAGTGAAGGTTCGGTTGCACTGCTGAAAGGTCAGGAAATGGGCCGCTTCAAGCTGGGTTCCACCGTAATCAATCTGTTCGCACCGGGCAAAGTGAATCTGGTCGAGCAGCTTGAAAGCCTTTCCGTGACCAAAATTGGTCAGCCGCTGGCGATATCTACCGAAACGTTTGTGATGCCAGAAGCGGAACCTGCACCGTTACCGGAAGAAGAAATTAACGCCGAGCACGACGCCAGTCCGCTGGTCGACGATAAGAAAGACGAAACTTAATACATACATAGCATCATGCGAGAAGCATCAAGCCGCTTAAATGATGACGTGTAGAGGGAAGCTGCTGTGCGCCTGATTATAACGTTTCTGATGGCCTGGTGCCTCAGCCTGGGGGCGTACGCTGCAACCGCCCCCGACGCCAAACAAATCACCCAGGAACTGGAGCAGGCAAAATCCGCAAAGCCTGCCCAGCCCGATGTCGTCGAAGCCCTTCAGTCTGCGTTGAACGCGCTTGATGAACGCAAAGGTTCTCTCGAGCGCGTTCAGCAATACCAGCAGGTTATCGATAACTTCCCGAAAATGTCCGCCAGTCTGCGCGCGCAGTTAACCAACCTGCGCGATGAACCCCGCAGCGTGTCGCCGGGCATGACGACCGATGCGCTGAATCAGGAAATCCTTCAGGTTAGCAGTCAACTGCTGGAAAAAAGCCGTCAGGCCCAGCAGGAGCAAGAGCGCGCCCGTGAGATTGCCGACTCGCTGAGCCAACTGCCCCAGCAGCAAACCGATGCCCGTCGACAGCTCAATGAGATTGAGCGCCGCATCGGTACCGCCACCGGCAACACCCCGCTCAACCAGGCACAAAATTTCAGTATGCAGGCGGAATCCGCCCGCCTGAAAGCGCTGGTTGATGAGCTGGAGCTGGCGCAGCTTTCGGCTAACAACCGTCAGGAACTGGCGCGTATGCGCTCCGAACTGGCGGAAAAACAGAGTCAGCAACTGGATGCGTATTTACAGGCTCTGCGCAATCAGCTCAACAGCCAGCGTCAGCGTGAAGCTGAACGCGCGCTGGAAAGCACCGAGCTCCTGGCAGAGAACAGCGCTGATTTACCGCCGGACATTGTTGCCCAGTTCAAAGTGAACCGGGAACTGTCAGCCGCGCTGAATCAGCAGGCGCAGCGCATGGATCTCGTCGCCTCTCAGCAACGTCAGGCCGCCAGTCAGACTCAGCAGGTACGACAGGCATTAACGACACTTCGCGAACAGTCGCAGTGGTTAGGTTCGTCTAACCTGTTGGGCGAAGCATTACGCGCTCAGGTGGCGCGTCTGCCGGAAATGCCTAAACCCCAGCAGCTGGATACCGAAATGGCGCAACTGCGCGTCCAGCGTCTGCGCTATGAAGATCAACTCAACAAACAGCCTCAGCTGCGCCAGCTCCATCAGGCGGACGGACAACCGCTCACTGCGGAACAAAACCGCATTCTTGAAGCACAGCTGCGCACCCAACGCGAGCTGCTGAATTCGCTGTTACAGGGCGGCGACACGTTAATCCTCGAGCTAACCAAACTGAAAGTGTCCAATAGTCAGCTTGAGGATGCGCTGAAAGAGGTGAACGAAGCGACCCACCGCTATCTGTTCTGGACCTCTGACGTTCGCCCAATGTCTTTCTCGTGGCCGATAGATATCGTGCAGGATCTGCGTCGATTGATCTCACTCGACACCTTCAGCCAGTTAGGTCAGGCCAGTCTGATGATGCTGACCAGCAGGGATACCCTGCTACCGCTGTTTGGCGCGTTGATTCTGGTCGGTTTCAGTATTTACTCACGTCGCCACTTCACCCGTTTTCTGGAACGTTCCGCCGCCAGAGTGGGCAAGGTGACGCAGGACCACTTCTGGCTCACGCTGCGTACCGTGTTCTGGTCGATACTGGTGGCCTCGCCGCTGCCGGTACTGTGGATGACGCTGGGATATGGATTGCGCGAAGCCTGGCCTTATCCTCTTGCCGTTGCGATAGGCGATGGCGTCACGGCGACAGTACCGCTGCTGTGGGTCGTGATGATTTGCGCGGCGTTTGCCCGGCCAAATGGCCTGTTTATTGCCCACTTCGGCTGGCCACGCGAACGCGTGTCACGCGCAATGCGTTATTACCTGATGAGTATCGGGCTTATTGTGCCGCTGATCATGGCGCTCATCATGTTCGATAATCTGAACGATCGTGAGTTCTCCGGCTCACTCGGTCGTCTGTGCTTTATTCTGATTTGCGGTGCGCTGGCGCTGGTCACCCTGAGCCTGAAAAAAGCCGGCATTCCGCTCTATCTCGATAAAGAGGGCAGCGGCGATAATATTGTGAACAGCATGCTGTGGAATCTGATGACTGGCGCACCGGTGGTCGCGATACTGGCGGCTGCCGTGGGTTATCTGGCGACATCACAGGCGCTGCTGGCGCGACTGGAAACCTCCGTCGCCATCTGGTTCCTGCTACTGGTGATTTACCACGTCATTCGCCGCTGGATGCTCATTCAACGCCGCAGACTGGCCTTTGACCGCGCCAAGCATCGTCGCGCGGAAATGCTGGCCCAGCGCGCACGTGGCGAAGAGGAACCAGCCCATTCAACCAGCCTGGAAGGGACCATTGACGTTGACGAGAGCGAAGTCGACCTTGACGCCATCAGCACCCAGTCGCTACGTCTGGTACGTTCCATTCTGATGCTGATCGCCCTGCTGTCGGTCATTGTGCTGTGGTCGGAAATTCATTCCGCATTCGGCTTCCTCGAAAACATCTCGCTGTGGGACGTCACCTCTACGGTACAGGGGGTCGAAAGTTTAGAACCCATTACGCTGGGTGCGGTGCTGATCGCCATTCTGGTGTTTATCATCACCACCCAACTGGTGCGTAATCTGCCTGCGCTTCTCGAACTGGCGTTGCTGCAACACCTCGATCTCACGCCGGGTACCGGCTACGCCATCACCACCATCACTAAGTACCTGCTGATGCTGATTGGCGGTCTGGTGGGCTTCTCGATGATTGGGATTGAGTGGGCAAAACTGCAATGGCTGGTGGCGGCACTCGGTGTTGGTCTGGGCTTTGGCTTGCAGGAAATCTTCGCCAACTTTATCTCCGGCCTGATCATCCTGTTCGAAAAACCGATTCGTATTGGCGATACGGTGACCATTCGCGATCTGACCGGCAGCGTAACGAAGATCAATACCCGCGCGACCACCATCAGCGACTGGGATCGCAAAGAGATCATCGTGCCGAACAAAGCGTTTATCACCGAACAGTTCATCAACTGGTCGCTGTCTGATTCCGTGACGCGTGTGGTGCTGACGATTCCGGCGCCGTCCGATGTGAACAGCGAAGAGGTGACGCAGATCCTGCTGACCGCCGCGCACCGCTGCTCACTGGTGATCGACAACCCGGCACCGGAAGTCTTCCTGGTCGATCTCCAGCAAGGGATCCAGATCTTTGAGCTGCGTATCTATGCCGCCGAGATGGGCCACCGTATGCCGCTGCGCCATGAAATCCACCAGTTGATTCTGGCGGGCTTCCGCGAGCACGGTATCGATATGCCGTTCCCACCGTTCCAGATGCGTCTGGAGAGTTTGAATGGCAGACAAACGGGGAAAACGCTCAGTTCTGCCGGCAGAAGAAGTCGCCCGGCGGGGAGTTTGTAAGTCTTCGTCATACCCGGCAGGGCAGACGGAACGGGCTTGTAGAGATGAAAAGGGGTGCACAACGCACCGCTTTTCATCACATCAGAACGCGTTATGCACGATCAACCGTAAAAGCAATCACTTCCGCGAGGCTTTCCGCGCCCAGCGCCAGCATCACCAGACGATCGACGCCCAGCGCAACACCCGAGCAGTCCGGCATGCCGACCTTTAGCGCCTCGATCAGATTGTTATCGATAGGCTGCTGCGGCAATCCGCGCGCGGCGCGCTTGCGGTTGTCCTGTTCAAAACGCTGCTGCTGTTCACGCGCATCCGTCAGTTCATGGAAACCATTCGCCAGTTCAATACCTTTGAAGTAGACCTCGAAACGTTCCGCCACGCGGTGATCTTCCGTACTGATCTGCGCCAGTGATGCCTGACTTGCCGGGAAGTGATAAACAAACGTCGGTTTATCCTTGCCAATGTGCGGCTCAACACCCATCGCAAACAGCAGTTGCAGTAAGGTATCGCGATCTTCTTCAGTGTCGGCAATGTTGCTTAAATCCAGCTTCGCGGCGACGTCGCGCAGTTGCGTTTTATCCGCAGAGAGTGGGTCTATCTCCAGATGACGCTGGAACGCCTGCTGATAAGAGAGGCTCTCCGCCGCCGGGCATTCCAGCACCTGCTGCAGCAGATCGTCCACCTCGTTCATCAACCGGTACATGTCGTAATGCGGACGATACCACTCGAGCATCGTGAACTCAGGGTTGTGATGGCGCCCCATCTCTTCATTACGGAAACTACGGCACAGTTGAAAGACCGGACCACACCCTGCCACCAGCAGACGTTTCATGTGGTATTCCGGGCTGGTCATTAAATAGAGGTTCATCCCCTGCGAATGGCCGGGGCCGACGAAACGCGTTTCGAACGGGAACAGATTAATGTCTGTGACCGTCGCCTGACTCATGCAGGGCGTCTCAACCTCCAGCACTCCGCGATCGGCAAAGAAACGACGAATTTCCGTCATAATTGCCGCGCGTTTTAACAGGTTAGGTATGGACGCGCTCGGCTGCCAGGTTGCCGTTTCGCTCATGGTTCTTTCTCCAGTTTAAGACAAGGGCACGAAGTCTACTCGTAACGCGGCAATGAAACAAATTTTGCTCAGGAATACTCAAGCGCGGCTAAAGAGTTAAAAAACCGTAGAAGGATGGTTTAGTAATTAAATTAATCAAAATCAATGATAATTCGCCCTTCCGACACGCCAAAAAAATCGAACACGTCAAATTTCCAGCACATAGCAGCGACTATACTGTTGTACCTATAAAGGAGCAGTGGAAACACGTTCGCTACCCACCTTTTTCAGGCTCTTTTACGAGATATGTGGTGGCGAAATTACAATAATCTGGAGGAATGTCGTGCAAACCTTTCAAGCCGATCTTGCCATTATAGGCGCCGGTGGCGCGGGATTACGTGCTGCAATTGCCGCAGCGCAGGCAAATCCTAATGCAAAAATCGCACTGATTTCAAAAGTGTACCCGATGCGCAGCCACACCGTTGCTGCCGAAGGGGGCTCAGCCGCTGTCGCCCAGGATCATGACAGCTTCGACTACCATTTTCACGATACGGTAGCGGGCGGAGACTGGCTGTGTGAACAGGATGTCGTGGATTATTTTGTCCACCACTGTCCTACCGAGATGACCCAACTGGAACAATGGGGCTGCCCGTGGAGTCGCCGTGAAGACGGTAGCGTCAACGTTCGTCGCTTTGGCGGGATGAAAATTGAGCGTACCTGGTTTGCTGCGGATAAAACCGGCTTCCATATGCTGCATACCCTGTTCCAGACCTCTCTGCAGTTCCCACAGATCCAGCGCTTTGACGAACACTTTGTGCTGGATATCCTGGTCGATGATGGTCATGCTCGCGGCCTGGTGGCGATGAACATGATGGAAGGCACGCTGATGCAAATCCGTGCTAACGCGGTGGTGATGGCAACAGGCGGCGCAGGCCGTGTGTATCGCTATAACACCAACGGCGGCATCGTTACCGGCGACGGCATGGGCATGGCGCTGAGCCACGGCGTTCCGCTGCGTGATATGGAATTTGTTCAGTATCACCCGACCGGTCTGCCAGGTTCCGGTATCCTGATGACCGAAGGCTGCCGTGGTGAAGGCGGTATTCTGGTCAACAAAAACGGCTACCGTTATCTGCAGGATTACGGCATGGGTCCGGAAACACCGCTGGGCGAGCCGAAAAACAAATACATGGAGCTGGGTCCGCGCGACAAAGTTTCTCAGGCCTTCTGGCATGAATGGCGTAAAGGCAACACCATCTCCACGCCGCGTGGCGATGTGGTTTACCTCGACCTGCGTCATCTGGGTGAGAAGAAACTGCTGGAACGTCTGCCGTTCATTTGTGAACTGGCAAAAGCTTACGTGGGCGTCGATCCGGTGAAAGAGCCGATTCCGGTTCGTCCGACCGCGCACTACACCATGGGCGGTATCGAAACCGATCAGAATTGCGAAACCCGCATCAAAGGTCTGTTTGCCGTCGGTGAATGTTCTTCTGTGGGTCTGCATGGCGCGAACCGTCTGGGTTCTAACTCACTGGCTGAACTGGTGGTCTTTGGCCGTCTGGCAGGTGAGCAGGCGATGGAGCGTGCATCGACAGCGGGCACCGCTAACGACGCCGCGCTCGACGCACAGGTTGCGGGCGTTGAACAACGGCTGAAAAACTTGGTTAACCAGGAAGGTAACGAGAACTGGTCGAAGATTCGCGACGAAATGGGCCTCTCCATGGAAGAAGGTTGCGGTATCTACCGTACGCCGGAACTCATGCAGAAAACGGTTGATAAACTGGCCGAATTGCAGGAGCGCTTCAAGCGCGTTCGCATCACCGACACCTCCAGCGTATTCAACACCGACCTGCTGTACACCATTGAGCTGGGTCATGGTCTGAACGTCGCTGAATGTATGGCGCATTCCGCGCTGGCTCGTAAGGAATCACGTGGCGCACACCAACGTCTGGATGAAGGTTGCACCGAGCGTGACGACGTCAACTTCCTCAAACATACTCTCGCCTTCCGCGATGCTGATGGCACGACTCGCCTCGACTATAGCGACGTGAAAATCACCACGCTGCCGCCTGCAAAACGTGTTTACGGTGCGGAAGCGGAAGCAGCCGATAAGAAGGAGAAGGCGTAATGGCTGAGATGAAAAACCTGAAAGTTGAGGTGGTGCGCTATAACCCTGAGACCGACACCGCGCCGCACAGTGCTTTCTATGAAGTGCCTTATGATGAAACAACGTCACTGCTGGACGCGTTGGGCTACATCAAAGATAACCTGGCGCCAGACCTGAGCTATCGCTGGTCCTGCCGTATGGCGATCTGCGGCTCCTGCGGCATGATGGTCAACAACGTGCCGAAGCTGGCGTGCAAAACCTTCCTGCGTGATTACACCAGCGGTCTTAAGGTTGAAGCGCTGGGTAACTTCCCGATTGAGCGCGATCTGGTCGTCGACATGACGCACTTTATCGAAAGTCTGGAAGCGATTAAGCCGTACATCATCGGTAACCCGCGTACGCCGGATCAGGGGCCAAACACCCAGAGCCCGGCGCAGATGGCGAAGTATCACCAGTTCTCTGGTTGCATCAACTGTGGTCTGTGCTATGCCGCATGCCCGCAGTTCGGTCTGAACCCTGAGTTCATCGGACCGGCTGCGATTACCCTGGCGCATCGTTACAACGAAGACAGTCGCGACCACGGTAAGAAGGAGCGTATGGCGCAGTTGAATAGTCCGAACGGCGTATGGACCTGTACTTTCGTGGGCTACTGCTCCGAAGTTTGTCCGAAGCACGTCGATCCGGCGGCTGCCATTCAGCAGGGTAAAGTGGAAAGCTCGAAAGACTTTCTTATCGCCACCCTGAAACCACGCTAAGGAGTGCAACATGACGACTAAACGCAAACCCTATGTGCGGCCGATGACGTCCACCTGGTGGAAGAAATTGCCGTTTTATCGCTTTTACATGCTGCGCGAAGGCACAGCCGTTCCGGCAGTCTGGTTTAGCATTGAGCTGATTTTCGGCCTGTTCGCACTGAAGCACGGTGTGGAATCCTGGGCAGGCTTCGTTGGTTTTCTGCAAAACCCGGTGGTGGTGATCCTCAACGTGATCGCCCTAGCGGCAGCACTGCTGCACACCAAAACCTGGTTTGAGCTGGCGCCGAAAGCAGCCAACATCATCGTAAAAAGCGAAAAAATGGGGCCAGAGCCGATCATCAAAGGTCTCTGGGCGGTTACTGTGGTGGCGACCGTAGTCATACTGTTTGTTGCCCTGTTCTGGTAAGGAGTCCGGGATGATTAATCCAAATCCAAAACGTTCTGACGAACCCGTATTCTGGGGTCTGTTTGGCGCAGGCGGTATGTGGGGTGCGATTATCGCGCCAGTGATGGTTCTGCTGGTGGGGATTCTGCTGCCGCTGGGTCTGTTCCCGGGCGATGCCCTGAGCTATGAGCGCGTACTGGCGTTTGCTCAGAGCTTTATCGGCCGTGCTTTCCTGTTCCTGATGATTGTCCTGCCACTGTGGTGTGGCTTACACCGTATGCACCACGCGATGCATGACCTGAAAATCCATGTGCCGGCTGGCAAATGGGTGTTCTACGGTCTGGCAGCCATCCTGACCGTCGTAACGGCGATTGGCATTCTGTCTGTCTAAAGCAATCCGCCCTCTTATCTGCTGATAAGAGGGCGTTTTTTTCATCCCCACCGTTATTTTCTCCACCAGGTTCTACACTTAGGAAAAACACCCTAAGGATAAACCTATGCGCCTGCTCCCTATCGTTACCGCTGTGACGACTGCGTTTCTGGTGGTCTCCTGTAGTACCCCTACTCCGCCACAGGGCGTCACCGTGGTGAATAACTTCGATGCCAAACGCTATCTCGGGACCTGGTACGAAATTGCCCGTTTTGATCATCGCTTCGAACGGGGACTGGAAAAGGTCACTGCGACCTACAGTCCGCGCGATGACGGCGGTCTCAACGTGATCAATAAAGGCTGGAACCCGGACAGAGCGATGTGGCAAAAAAGCGAGGGGAAAGCATATTTCACCGGCGACCCCAGCCGCGCCGCGCTGAAAGTCTCCTTCTTCGGTCCGTTCTACGGTGGCTATAACGTTATCGCGCTCGACAGAGAGTACCGGCACGCGCTGGTCTGCGGCCCGGATCGCGACTACCTGTGGATACTCTCTCGCACGCCGACGCTTTCTGACGAAATGAAGCAGCAGATGCTGGCCGTCGCGACCCGGGAAGGGTTTGATGTCAGTAAGCTAATCTGGGTGAAGCAGCCCGGTGCTTAGTGGGTGCTTAATTTCAGACCAATAATACCGACTACGATTAACGCCAGACTTGCCAGACGCATGGGATTAGCCGATTCACCCAGCAACAGAATGCCGGTGATGGCAGCACCGACGGCGCCAATCCCCGTCCACACGGCGTATGCAGTGCCCACGGGGAGCGTTTTCATCGCCCACGCAAGGAGCGCCATACTGACGATCATCGCGGCAATGGTGATGATACTCGGCGTCAGGCGACTAAAACCGTGAGTATATTTCAGACCCACGGCCCAAACGACTTCAAGCAGACCGGCGATGAGTAAGATTATCCAGGACATATCAGGCTCCAGAGAAATGGGGCCGTCCCCGGTGAAAGAAGCGTTAGCAGGTCGTCCTGTAACGCTGAAGGTAGAAAAAACATTCTTGCCCGAGCGGCGGTGAATTTCAACATTTTTATCTTTTCGCACCTAAAAGGTTGAATTAGGCGCATTTCGCAGCGCATTTTGCCCATTCAGCACTCATCCGACTTCTCTATGATGGGACGCTTTCTGAAGTCAGGAAGCCATTTGCCTTACTTCTGAATGCGAAAACGCTATGTTGAAAATATTAGTGATTGACCGTTGCCACTTCACCCGCACAGGGATCGAGGCATGGCTTAATCATTCCGAACTCTTTAATACGTCGTTTCTGGTCTCTGGGCTCAATAACCTCTTACTGGTTAAAGAGCACATCCAGCAGTGGAAACCTCACCTGGTGATCGCGGACTTGTACGGTTTTCTCAACGACACCCAGTCGGCCCAGTATATTGCCCCGTTTTTTCTCGCCTGCGGTGGCAGTCCGTTGATATTACTGGAGTCTGGTGGTGCGATGGCGGAGACGCTGCGCTATCCGGTCTGTGCGTCATTAACCAAACAGGTTTCTCTGGCGGAGCTGGCTGAAAATATTCACAACGCGCTGCTAACCGGTTCGGTATCCGAAGCGCCCGGCAACGCCTCGACGCTGCTTACGCCACAGGAAGAGAAAGTGCTGACGATGTGGATGGAAGGGGCGAGTAACAACGCGATTGCCTGTGCGCTCAGCATTCATGGCAAAACGGTGTACACCTACAAACGCAATATCCGCATGAAGTTACACATGGATAATCGCTTTTCGCCGTTTCTTGCGCCGTCTGAGCTGAAAAATTAACGGCACGACAAAACTCGCCGTACCGTTTACGCGGCTACTGCTGAGCTTTGGTTGCGGCGCCCGAAATGGCGTTGCCGCCGTCGGAAATATCCTCACCCATGCCGCGCGTGGTATTACAGGCAGTTAACACGGAGGAAAGTACCAACACAGATAAGATCGCTGCAATTGTCTTTTTAACCATAACGTCTTCCTTTTCTAGCCTATGTTGTTTGTGTCGTGCCACTTAATCATAGACAAGATCCCGAACAATGGCGGGAGATAGACGCTTTTTAGGACGACGAGAAGAAAATTAGCTGGCCGCGTGGGAAATGGAATTACCGAGGTGCTTAATATCCTCACCAAAGCCGCGTGCGGTATTACAACCCGCCAGCAACGAGGTGGTGAGAAGGAGCAGTGTTACAAGACCGAGAAGACGTTTCATCATTCCTGCCCTGGAGAAATAATGGCGCAGCAAAAGCGCTGCACCATAATGCGCTAAACGCGCGGATTATTTCACGCGGGAGACGTACTCGCCTGAACGCGTATCTACTTTAATCACTTCGCCAATCTGAACGAACAGAGGCACTTTCACCACTGCGCCAGTAGACAGCGTTGCCGGTTTACCACCCGTACCGGCGGTATCGCCTTTCAGACCCGGATCGGTATCAACGATTTCCAGTTCAACAAAGTTCGGTGGCGTCACGGAGATAGGCTGACCGTTCCACAGGGTCACGATGCACTCAGCCTGATCCAGCAGCCATTTCGCGTTATCACCTACCGCTTTCTCATCAGCAGCCAGCTGTTCGAAAGTTTCGTTGTTCATGAAGTGATAGAACTCACCGTCGTTGTACAGGAAGGTCAGGTTCATATCGACCACGTCTGCGCCTTCGGCGGAGTCGGTGGATTTGAAGGTTTTCTCAACGCGGGTGCCGGTCAGCAGGCGACGCAGCTTAACGCGCGCGAATGCCTGGCCTTTACCTGGTTTAACGAATTCGCTGGCTTCAACCGCATACGGTTCGCCGTCCATCATGATTTTAAGACCAGCACGAAAATCGTTGCTATAGTACGTTGCCATAAGGCCCTCTGAAAATTGTTAACTGGTAGCTAAGCCACAAAATGGCGCATATTGTAACCCTAAATACCCCATCCAGAGAAGATTGGTTATCGCAACTTGCCGATGTTGTGACCAATCCCGATGAACTCCTGCGTCTTTTGAATATAGACGCAGATGAAAAACTGTTGGCCGGGCGTGATGCCAGACGTCTGTTCGCCCTGCGCGTACCGCGTGCCTTTATCGCGCGAATGGAAAAAGGCAATCCTGACGATCCGCTTTTACGTCAGGTACTTACCTCCGAGGATGAGTTTATTGCCGCGCCGGGTTTCTCCACTGATCCTCTGGAAGAACAACACAGCGTCGTACCGGGACTGCTGCATAAATACCGTAACCGGGCGCTGCTGTTGGTGAAAGGTGGCTGTGCGGTAAATTGCCGCTATTGCTTCCGCCGCCACTTCCCGTATGCGGAAAATCAGGGAAATAAGCGAAACTGGCAGGCCGCGCTGGACTACATTAGCGCGCATACCGAGCTGGATGAGATCATTTTCTCCGGCGGCGATCCGCTGATGGCCAAAGATCATGAGCTGGACTGGCTGCTCACGCAACTGGAAGCCATTCCCCATATCAAACGCCTGCGTATTCATAGTCGCCTGCCCATTGTCATTCCTGCGCGTATTACCGGGGAGCTGGTTGACCGCTTCACCCGTTCTTCGCTGCAAATCTTGCTGGTGAATCACATCAACCACGCCAACGAAATCGATGAGTCCTTCCGGCAGGCGATGGCAAAACTGCGCACCGCAGGCGTTACGCTGCTCAATCAGAGCGTTCTGCTACGCGGCGTCAATGATAACGCCCGGACGCTGGCGAACCTCAGCAACGCGCTGTTTGATGCAGGCGTCATGCCCTATTATCTGCATGTGCTGGATAAGGTTCAGGGCGCCGCGCATTTCATGGTGACAGACGATGAAGCCCGCCAGATTATGCGCGAACTGCTCACGCTGATATCGGGCTATATGGTGCCCAAACTGGCGCGGGAAATTGGCGGCGAGCCCAGTAAAACGCCACTGGATTTACAACTGCGTCAGCAATAACTTCTCAAACAGGTGTCCACTTCCGGACACCTGCTACCAAAACCTCCGGTTCCCCCTCCCTGTATGTTATTTTAGCGACGCCTTACGAACTATATATTTAAAAATCATATCTATAAGTCACAACCAATCGCTGAATTTATCATTGGTGAGGGAGAACCTTTATGGCTATTAGTATCAAAGGGGTTAATACGGGTGTTATCCGTAAAGCTAACGAATTCATAGCGCTGGCGCTGAAAATTAAAGAACCGAGGAACAAGGAATCGCTGTTTTTTCTGCCCGCGCTGGAATTACGCGATCTGCTGATCGCCGTAGAGAGTCGTTTGCATCAGAAGCAGCAACTGGGCGTCGCTGAACGTCAGCGTTACGAAAAAACGCGCGATGTTATCAGCAAGAAAATGCAGGAAAACATCCCTGCGATGGTGGAAGACGAACTTCGACATGCAGATATTCATCGCCGCGTCACCGCCGTCGCCTTAACCGATGGAAGCAGCGACAGCTTAACGCTGACCTTCACGCTTCACGATGGCAATACCTGCATCCTGCAGGTGAACGAATTGCAGATTGAGATTTTGGTGTACGCCATTATTCGTGCGATAGAGAACGCTGGCATGCGGGAGCTGGCGCTGCGAATCTCCTCGCTGCTGGACTTTTTGCCGCTGTATGATGCGGACTGCCTGGACCATGAGCGACTGGAATACGACGCCTATGCGCAGCCAGAGTGGAAGCACTCGCTTTTCACACATTATCTTGCGGTGCTCTACCGTTTTACGGGTGAAACAGGAAAAGAGCAGTTCAGCGGCGCCATCGTGAAAACCCGCGTTCAGTCTGGTAGCCAGGAGGCGGAAGCCATTTTACGGCGTTTACTCGACTTTAGCCCGAGACTGAAAAAGCTGGCAGGTAAGCCGTGTCAGGTCTTTGTCAGAACGCTGACGGCGAATAAAACGCAAACGCTAACCCAGGAGCAATGCCTGCGCGCGCTGCATCATTTACGGGTTCAGTCCGTTAACACGACAGAACAACACGCCTGATGGCGCGACGCTTATCAGGCCTACAGGTGTGAACACAGGCCTGATAAGAGGAATACCCGGCAACCACAGACACAAAGTCTATTAGTTAGGGCACTTGTAAACCTGACCAATCATCTCACTGGCCGTTGGGACAAAGCTGGATAACATGCTCTGACTCGGGCTGCTGACGCCATAAATCACGTTGCCGCCCATGGCTGCCGCCTGGTTGCGCAGGTCATTTGCCGCACCACGCATAGAGCCGCCTTCTTCACCGTGCTGACCTGAAAGCCAGTTGCTCTGCTTACCGGTTGCCGTGCCAATTAGCTGACATTCAGCGCCAGGCTTATCTTCAACAAAGCGAACGCTTTGTCCTGCGGAACTCAGTTCGCTGCTGGAGCTACAACCCGCCATCAGTAGCGCGGCACCGACAATCCCTGCAAAATATTTCGCGTGCATGTTATTCCCCATAATCAATGAGCTGGACGTTTTGTCCGTCACTGAATCTTATACTAAAAAGATGACCAAAAGAAAAACCCCCGAACATTTCTGCCCGAGGGTTTCTCATTTTTCGCGAAATGCTGATTTAATCGAATAATTCAGGTTGCAGGCAGGCGGCAAGTTTATGATTCCCCGGGAGCTTACATTAGTAAGTGACCGGGGTGAATAAACGCAGCCAACGCACCTGCGGCTTGAAGTATGAAGATTAAATTACATCATGCCGCCCATACCACCCATGCCACCCATACCACCAGCAGCACCTAAGTCAGGCGCGTCGCCTTTCGGCAGGTCGGTCACCATGCACTCAGTGGTGATCATCAGGCCAGCCACAGATGCCGCGTACTGCAGAGCAGAACGGGTCACTTTGGTTGGATCCAGGATACCCATGTCGATCATGTTGCCGTATTCTTCAGTTGCAGCGTTGTAACCGTAGTTACCGTCGCCCGCTTTCACGGTGTTAGCTACAACAGACGGTTCTTCACCGCAGTTCAGCACGATCTGACGCAGCGGGGATTCCATTGCGCGCAGCGCAACTTTGATACCCACGTTCTGGTCTTCGTTCTGACCACGCAGTTCAGACAGTTTGCTTGCTACGCGAATCAGCGCGACACCGCCACCGGCTACCACACCTTCTTCTACCGCAGCACGGGTCGCGTGCAGGGCATCTTCAACGCGGGCTTTCTTCTCTTTCATTTCAACTTCGGTCGCTGCACCGACTTTGATGACTGCCACGCCGCCTGCCAGTTTCGCTACGCGTTCCTGCAGTTTTTCACGGTCGTAATCAGAAGTCGCTTCTTCGATCTGCTGACGAATCTGAGTCACACGACCCTGGATTGCCGCTTCGTCACCCACGCCATCGATGATGGTGGTGGTGTCTTTGTTGATCACAACGCGTTTTGCCTGGCCCAGGTCTTCCAGAGTCGCTTTTTCCAGCTCCATACCGATCTCTTCAGAGATAACAGTACCGCCAGTCAGGGTTGCGATATCCTGCAGCATCGCTTTACGACGATCGCCGAAGCCAGGTGCTTTAACCGCAGCCACTTTCACGATGCCGCGCATGGTGTTAACCACCAGGGTCGCCAGCGCTTCGCCTTCCACATCTTCAGCGATGATCAGCAGCGGTTTGCCTGCTTTCGCAACGGCTTCCAGAACCGGCAGCATTTCGCGGATGTTGGAGATTTTCTTGTCAGCCAGCAGGATGAACGGGCTTTCCAGTTCTACTGCGCCAGTTTCCGGCTTGTTGATGAAGTACGGGGACAGGTAGCCACGGTCGAACTGCATACCTTCAACCACGTCCAGTTCGTCCTGCAGACCGGTACCGTCTTCAACGGTGATCACGCCTTCTTTACCGACTTTATCCATCGCTTCAGCGATCAGTTTACCCACGGTTTCGTCGGAGTTAGCGGAGATGGTACCCACCTGAGCAATGGCTTTAGAGTCAGAGCACGGTACGGACAGCGCTTTCAGTTCTTCAACCGCAGCCGCAACCGCTTTGTCGATACCACGCTTCAGATCCATCGGGTTCATACCCGCAGCAACGGCTTTCAGACCTTCAGTGATGATGGACTGAGCCAGTACGGTCGCGGTGGTGGTACCGTCGCCCGCTGCGTCGTTCGCTTTAGAGGCAACTTCTTTCACCATCTGCGCGCCCATGTTTTCGAACTTGTCTTCCAGTTCGATTTCACGTGCGACGGAAACACCATCTTTGGTGATGGTCGGTGCACCGAAGGATTTATCCAGAACCACGTTACGGCCTTTCGGACCGAGGGTAACTTTCACTGCGTCTGCCAGTACGTTTACGCCGCGCAGCATTTTCACACGAGCGTCGTTACCGAATTTTACGTCTTTAGCTGCCATTTTCTCTTTCCCTTAAATTCGTATGTTCAGTGTCGTTCGCGGATTACGCTTCAACAATTGCCAGAATGTCGCTTTCAGACATGATCAACACTTCTTCATTGTCGATCTTCTCAGATTTCACACCGTAACCATCGTTGAAAATCACGATGTCGCCGATTTTCACATCCAGCGGTTGCACGGTACCGTTATCCAGGATGCGACCCTTACCGACAGCGATGATTTCGCCACGAGTTGATTTACCCGCTGCAGAACCGGTCAGAACGATGCCGCCAGCAGATTTGGACTCAACTTCTTTACGTTTAACGATCACGCGATCATGTAACGGACGAATACTCATTGATAGCTCTCCTTTGAGAAGGTCTTTATCAGTTATGGGTGACGCCGGCCCGTTAAGGTTCCCGGCTAGTGACCAGAGAGATGGGGATGGGGTTTTGCCCCTTCAAGGGGCAATGTGAAAAAAAATTTTCTTCAGGCAAAAATCCTGCAAAAACCGTACTTATCTCACATTTCTCGCCTATTTAATCGCTGGCGTCATAAGCAAATCTGATTGTGATAACATCGAAAACCTGCGCAGTTGCCTGGAATCCAGGCGCAAACGGATAACAACTCATGAGTGGACTGAAACAAGAGCTTGGACTGGCTCAGGGCATTGGCCTGTTGTCGACATCATTATTAGGGACAGGCGTGTTTGCCGTCCCGGCCCTGGCGGCACTGGTGGCAGGTAATAACAGCCTGTGGGCCTGGCCCGTTTTGATTGTTCTGGTGTTTCCCGTTGCGATTGTTTTTGCCCTGTTAGGCCGCCACTATCCCAGCGCAGGCGGCGTCGCCCATTTCGTCGGTATGGCATTTGGCCCACATCTCGAACGGGTCACCGGCTGGCTGTTTCTGTCCGTTATCCCCGTTGGGCTTCCCGCGGCGCTGCACATTGCTGCCGGGTTTGGTCAGGCGATGTTTGGCTGGCACGACGGGCAACTGTTGCTGGCCGAGCTCGGCACCCTGGCGCTGGTGTGGTTCATCGGCTCACGCGGGGCCAGCTCCAGTGCAAACCTGCAAACGGTGATTGCGGGTCTGATTGTGGCACTGATTGTCGCCATCTGGTGGGCCGGCAACCTCAAACCGACAGAAATTCCTTTCCCTGCGCCAGGCGATATTGAGATGTCAGGGCTGTTCTCCGCGCTGTCGGTGATGTTCTGGTGTTTCGTCGGTCTGGAAGCGTTCGCCCATCTGGCCTCTGAATTCAAGGATCCCGAACGGGATTTCCCGCGTGCGCTGATGATTGGTCTGCTGCTGGCCGGTTCGGTCTACTGGGCCTGCACCGTTGTCGTTCTGCACTTTGACGCCTATGGCGAAACGATGGCGGCAGCGGCCTCGTTGCCGAAAATCGTGGTGCAACTGTTTGGCGTTCAGGCGTTGTGGGTAGCCTGTGTGATCGGTTATCTGGCCTGTTTTGCCAGTCTCAACATTTATATACAGAGTTTTGCCCGTCTGGTGTGGTCACAGGCGCAGTACAAACCAGACCATTATCTTGCCCGCCTCTCTCACCGCCATATTCCGCGCAATGCGCTCAATGCCGTGCTGGGCTGTTGCGTAGTCAGTACGCTGTGCATCTATGCGTTGGCGATCAATCTCGATGCGCTCATCGTCTACGCGAACGGCATCTTTATTATGATCTATCTGTTGTGCATGCTGGCAGGCTGTCGCTTGTTGAAAGGTCGGTATCGCGCGCTGGCGATGGTGGGTGGATTATTATGCCTTCTTTTGTTGGCGATGGTCGGCTGGAAGAGTCTGTATGCGCTGATTATGCTGGCAATCCTGTGGCTGTTTTTGCCGAAACGGAAGATGGCTGAACATCAGGGATAGACCGGATAAACGCAAGAGCCCGGTGGCGTTTATGCTTACCGGGCCGACAAGTCTACAATGTCTTTAGATGTCATCAGTCGCGACGATCGTCTTTATGTTCGATATGGTCACGCTCGTCGTCTTTGCGCTGGAACTCGCCGTCAAAGGTGTCGCCACCGCCCGTTCCGGCGCTAAAGCCGCCACCCGGCATCCGGGAAAAACGCAAATGCGGCAGCAGCTTCATCGTCAGGTGCTTCTGCACAGGCGGTAGTAAAAGGAGAAGACCGAGGAAGTCGGTGAAAAAGCCTGGCAGCAACAGCAACAGGCCCGCGATGATCAGCGAAACACTCTTAATCATCTCTTCAGCAGGGCTCTCTCCTGCCGCCATTTTCTGCTGCATCAACAAAAAGTTCTTAAATCCCTGATTACGTACCAGCGACATCCCAATGACTGAGGTAAAAATCACCAGGATGAGCGTCATCAGTACACCCATCACATGGGCGACCTGGATGAAGATAGAAATCTCAATATAAACATAGAGAAAGACTGCAAGTAACGGTATCCAGCGCAAAAGGTTTCTCCTCAAACGACCGCCGTGATGCGCACGTCGGCCCGAAAATAGTTGCGATTCGCATTAGTCGGATGTAAGGGTAGTTCACAAAATTTCAAGCTGTTTACGCACTTATTTTTAGAGTTAATCCTAAAGCGGTGACCTATTTCACAAAATAATAATTAAGGAGTAATTTACCACACTTAAAGTGATCCAGATTACGGCACAATTTCTGGAGCAGAATATGATCTCGTTGACCAGACCGATGTAGGGGATAATCGTCGGTCAAGAAACAATCGAAACCACATATATTCTGTGTGTTTAGTGCATTCATTGGCAGCTTTAAATAAAGAAGGTTCACATGTTAAACAACATTCGTATCGAAGAAGATCTGTTGGGTACCAGGGAAGTTCCAGCCGAAGCCTACTATGGTGTTCACACTCTGAGAGCGATTGAAAACTTCTACATCAGCAATAACAAAATCAGTGACATCCCTGAGTTTGTGCGCGGCATGGTAATGGTTAAGAAGGCAGCTGCGCTGGCAAACAAAGAGTTGCAGACCATTCCTAAGAGTGTAGCGAATGCCATCATTGCCGCATGTGATGAAGTCCTGAATAACGGCAAATGCATGGACCAGTTCCCGGTAGACGTTTACCAGGGCGGTGCAGGCACCTCCGTCAACATGAATACCAACGAAGTGCTGGCCAATATCGGGCTGGAGCTGATGGGTCACCAGAAAGGTGAATATCAGTACCTGAACCCGAACGACCACGTGAACAAATGTCAGTCTACTAACGACGCTTACCCAACCGGTTTCCGCATCGCCGTTTACGCTTCTATCGTTAAACTGGTCGACGCCATCAACCAACTGCGTGAAGGCTTCGAGCGTAAAGCTGTCGAGTTCCAGGACATCCTGAAAATGGGTCGTACCCAGTTGCAGGATGCGGTTCCGATGACCCTGGGTCAGGAATTCCGCGCTTTCAGCGTACTGCTGAAAGAAGAAGTGAAAAACATCGAACGTACCGCTGAACTGCTGCTGGAGGTTAACCTCGGCGCAACGGCTATCGGTACTGGTCTGAATACTCCGAAAGAGTACTCTCCGCTGGCCGTACAGAAACTGGCTGAAGTGACCGGTTTTGCCTGCGTTCCGGCTGAAGACCTGATCGAAGCGACCTCTGACTGCGGCGCTTACGTTATGGTACACGGTGCCCTGAAGCGCCTGGCTGTGAAGATGTCTAAAATCTGTAACGACCTGCGCTTGCTCTCCTCTGGCCCACGTGCTGGCCTGAACGAGATCAACCTGCCGGAACTGCAGGCGGGTTCTTCTATCATGCCGGCGAAAGTTAACCCGGTCGTACCGGAAGTCGTCAACCAGGTGTGCTTCAAAGTCATCGGTAACGACATCACCGTCACCATGGCGTCTGAAGCCGGTCAGTTGCAGCTGAACGTGATGGAACCCGTGATTGGTCAGGCGATGTTTGAATCCATTCACATCCTCAGCAACGCCTGCTACAACCTGCTGGAGAAATGTGTTAACGGTATCACCGCTAACAAAGAAGTGTGCGAAGGATATGTCTACAACTCTATCGGTATCGTCACTTACCTCAACCCGTTCATCGGCCACCACAACGGCGACATCGTTGGTAAGATTTGCGCCGAAACCGGTAAGAGCGTACGTGAAGTGGTGCTGGAGCGCGGTCTGTTGACTGAAGCTGAGCTGGACGATATTTTCTCCGCACAGAACCTGATGCACCCGGCTTACAAAGCAAAACGTTATACTGATGAAAGTGAACAGTAATCGTACAGGGTAGTACCAAGGAGGGCACGTCAGATGACGTGCCTTTTTTCTTATAAGAAGTTACTAAATAACAACAATTTAATATCAACTTGTTAAACAACAAGGAAGGCTAATATGATAGTTGTCGAACTTATCATTGTTTTGCTGGCAATCTTTTTGGGTGCCAGACTTGGGGGCATCGGGATTGGATTTGCAGGTGGACTGGGTGTTCTGGTTCTTGCCGCTATCGGCGTGAAACCGGGTAATATCCCGTTCGATGTCATTTCCATCATTATGGCGGTCATTGCTGCTATCTCCGCGATGCAGGTTGCGGGCGGTCTGGACTATCTGGTTAACCAGACAGAAAAACTGCTGCGTCGGAACCCGAAATACATCACGATCCTTGCACCGATCGTGACCTATTTCCTGACTATCTTTGCAGGTACCGGGAACATCTCCCTGGCAACGCTGCCGGTTATTGCTGAAGTTGCGAAGGAACAGGGCATCAAGCCTTGCCGTCCGCTCTCTACCGCCGTGGTGTCCGCTCAGATTGCGATCACTGCATCGCCAATCTCCGCAGCGGTCGTTTACATGTCTTCAGTGATGGAAGGTCATGGCATTAGCTACATCCACCTGCTGTCCGTGGTCATTCCGTCCACGCTGTTGGCAGTGTTGGTAATGTCTTTCCTGGTGACCATGCTGTTCAACTCCAAACTCTCTGACGATCCGGTGTACCGCAAGCGTCTGGAAGAAGGTTTGGTTGAACTGCGCGGTGAGAAGCAGGTTGAAATCAAACCGATGGCGAAAAACTCCGTCTGGATGTTCCTGCTGGGCGTAGTGTGCGTAGTCGTTTATGCGATCGTCAACAGCCCGAGCCTCGGTCTGGTTGAGAAACCGCTGATGAACACCACTAACGCTATCCTGATCATCATGCTGAGCGTCGCGACGCTGACCACTATCCTGTGCAAAGTGGAAACTGACGCTATCCTCAACTCCAGCACCTTCAAAGCCGGTATGAGCGCCTGTATTTGTATCCTGGGTGTTGCATGGCTGGGTGATACTTTCGTCTCTCACAATATTGACTGGATCAAAGACACTGCAGGTGAAGTGATTCAGGGCCACCCGTGGCTGCTGGCGGTGATCTTCTTCTTTGCTTCTGCGCTGCTGTACTCTCAGGCAGCAACCGCTAAAGCACTGATGCCGATGGCGCTGGCGCTGAACGTTTCTCCGCTGACTGCCGTTGCCTCTTTCGCTGCGGTTTCTGGTCTGTTCATTCTGCCAACTTATCCAACGCTGGTTGCGGCGGTACAGATGGATGACACCGGGACAACACGTATCGGTAAATTCGTCTTTAACCACCCGTTCTTCATCCCTGGTACGCTGGGTGTGGTACTGGCGGTCTGCTTCGGCTTCCTGTTGGGCAGCTTCATGCTGTAAGTGTTACCTGCGGGGCGTGTTCGCGCCCCGCATTTCCCTCCCTTTGTCTAACATCCTTTCCTCGTCCGTTGTATAGTGACCACTCTTTTGCGGGTCATTCTGTTCATTCGAGGTGTTTATGCATGATGTTAGTCGTCAGGATATCTCCCTCCCCGATGCCGTTGTTGTGCTCTGCACCGCGCCGGATGAAGCCACAGCCCAGGATCTGGCAGCCAAAGTGCTGGCAGAAAAACTGGCGGCCTGTGCCACGATTATTCCCGGTGCAACCTCGCTGTATTACTGGGAGGGGAAACTGGAGCAGGAATACGAAGTCCAGATGATCTTAAAAACCTCGGTGATACATCAGGATGCCTTACTCGACTGCCTGAAGTCTCATCACCCGTATCAAACGCCCGAACTTCTGGTTTTACCCGTTACTCATGGAGACAGTGATTACCTCTCATGGCTCAACGCATCCTTACGCTGATCCTGCTTCTTTGCAGCACATCAACTTTTGCCGGACTTTTCGACGCGCCGGGTCGCTCGAATTTTGTCCCTGCTGACCAGGCCTTTGCCTTTGACTTTCAGCAAAACCAACACGATCTGAATCTCACCTGGCAGGTGAAAGACGGGTATTACCTGTATCGCAAGCAGATCAGTATTACCCCTGCTCAGGCAGAAATCGCGGAAGTCACTCTGCCGGCGGGCGTCTGGCATGAAGATGAGTTCTACGGTAAAAGCGAAATTTATCGCAATACGCTCACGATCCCGGTGACCATCAACCAGGCGCAATCTGGCGCGACGCTAACGGTAACGTATCAGGGCTGTGCCGACGCGGGTTTTTGCTATCCGCCGGAAAGCAAAACCGTGCCGTTAAGCGCGGTGATCGCCAGTGTGGATCCGAAACCGGCTACACCAGCAGCGGCACAGCCGCCGCAACCGGAAAACGCGCCAGCGCAACTTCCCTTTTCCGCCCTGTGGGCGCTGCTGATCGGCATTGGCATCGCCTTTACCCCCTGCGTGCTGCCGATGTATCCACTGATTTCCGGCATCGTACTTGGCGGTAAACAGCGTCTTTCTACCGGACGCGCACTGCTACTGACATTCATCTATGTGCAGGGAATGGCGCTGACCTATACCGCTCTGGGTCTGGTGGTGGCCGCCGCCGGATTGCAATTCCAGGCCGCCCTTCAGCATCCCTATGTCTTAATCGGTCTGGCAGTGGTCTTTACCCTGCTTGCCCTGTCGATGTTCGGCCTGTTCACCCTGCAACTGCCCTCGTCGCTGCAAACACGCCTCACGCTGATGAGTAACCGTCAGCAGGGCGGTTCCGCGGGTGGCGTTTTTGCTATGGGCGCGATTGCCGGGCTGATTTGTTCGCCGTGTACGACCGCGCCGCTCAGCGCCATCTTGCTGTACATCGCCCAGAGCGGGAACCTGTGGCTCGGCGGCGGTACGCTGTACCTCTACGCGCTGGGAATGGGGCTGCCGCTGATGCTGGTCACCGTTTTTGGTAACCGTCTGCTGCCAAAAAGCGGACCGTGGATGGCGCAGGTCAAAACGGCGTTTGGCTTTGTTATCCTCGCGCTGCCGGTTTTTTTGCTGGAGCGCATCATCGGTGATACGTGGGGTTTACGCCTGTGGTCGCTGCTGGGCGTGGCCTTCTTTGGCTGGGCGTTTATCACCAGTCTGCAAGCAACACGTGGCTGGATGCGCCTCGTACAGATAATTCTGTTGGCGGCGGCACTGGTCAGCGTACGTCCGCTCCAGGACTGGGCGTTTGGCACAACGGTGACGCAGGCGCAGGCGCATCTGGACTTCAAACCGGTGGCAAGCGTTGAGGAACTCAATCAGGCGCTGGTCGAGGCGAAAGGCAAACCGGTTATGCTGGACCTGTACGCCGACTGGTGTGTAGCCTGTAAAGAGTTTGAAAAGTACACCTTCAGCCATCCGCAGGTAAAGCAGGCGCTGGGCGATACGGTGCTGTTACAGGCTAACGTCACCGCCAATAACGCGCAGGATGTGGCGCTGCTGAAGCATTTGCAGGTATTAGGACTGCCAACCATCCTGTTCTTTGACGCACAAGGTCAGGAGCACCCGCAGGTACGGGTAACGGGCTTTATGGATGCGGCGACGTTTAGTGCGCATTTGCACGATCGCCAACCGTGAGCGACACTTTCAGAGGTAAAGACGGAGGAATGACCGTGCAACGTGAAGATGTCCTGGGAGAAGCCCTAAAATTACTCGAGATCCATGGGATTGCGAACACCACGCTGGAAATGGTGGCTGAGCGCGTTGATTATCCGCTCGACGAAATGCAGCGTTTCTGGCCGGACAAAGAGGCTATTTTGTATGACGCGCTGCGCTATCTCAGCCAGCAGGTGGATATCTGGCGTCGCCAGCTGTTGCTTGATGACTCCCTGAGTGCTGAACAAAAGCTGCTGGCCCGCTACAATGCGCTGGCAGAATGCGTGAGTAATAATCGCTACCCGGGTTGCCTGTTTATCGCCGCCTGTACGTTTTATCCCGATCCATCACACCCCATTCATCAACTGGCGGATCAGCAGAAAAGCGCGGCGCACGATTTTACCCACGAACTGCTGACCACGCTGGAGATTGACGATCCGGCGATGGTTGCTAAACAGATGGAACTGGTGCTGGAAGGCTGTCTGAGCCGCATGCTGGTCAATCGCAGCCATGCGGATGTAGAGACAGCGCATCGTCTGGCGGAAGATATTCTGCGCTTTGCCCAGTGCCGTCAGGGTGGCGCGCTGACCTAAGCCAGCCCTCCCGCCCACGCTGAAATCAGCAGGCACAGCGCCATCAGACGCTGAAAACGCACCATCGCCACGGTGGTGCGAAACACCCTGTTCACTGCCTTCCCCAGCCACGCCCAACACAGAAGGCATCCGATAGAGATCAGCAAAAACCACAGCGCCATGAACGCAATATCGCGCAGCGCATGACTCCCCGTCGGCGCAAACAGGCTCACCACCGCCAGCGCCATCATCCACGTTTTCGGATTCACCACCTGCAAAAGCGCCGCCGCCCGCGCGGTAAAACGATGAGATTGCTTTGCGGACAAATTCGCGGCCGGGGCGCTATATAATTGCCAGCTCATCCAGCTTAACCACGCCACGCCCCCCCAACTCATCACCTGTCGCACCAGCGGATACTGACGCAGTATTTCCCCTGCCCCGGCACCTGAAATCAACACAATCATACTCGCCGCCACACAGCCACTGATCAACGCAGGCAGCGTCGCTTTCACACCATGATGCTGGCTGTTCGCCAGGATGAGGATATTGGTGGGACCGGGGGTGATAGAGGCAACAAACGCAAACAGCAAAAATGGCGCGATACTCACAGGCAGACTCCTTTTTAGTTGAGTTCTGACTGTGACCTTATTTCCTGTTACCGTCTGGAAGGTTTGTGCACAAACGACGGTAGTGCGCAGGCGAAATGCGATACGCACGCTGGAACCAGCGCCCAAGGTGGCTTTGATCGGCGAACCCCAGCGCCGCCGCCACATCGACCGGCAGCGCACCCTTCCCCAACATCTGGCGTGCCTTTGCCAGCCGAAGCTGAATCAGCCACGCGTGCGGCGCCAGGTGAAACTCGCGTTTAAAGCTGCGCGTCAGCGTAAAACGGTCCGTTCCGGTTTCGCGCGCCAGATCGGAAAGGCCAATATTGTCGCCCATATGCGCATGCAGATAATCACGGGCGCGATGGGCTATCGCTGCGCTCTGTATCTGTGAAGGAAGACGCTTTCGCCAGTGGCAATGGGTGGTGAGTTGCGAAAGCAGATTATCCATCGTGCTTTGCTGTACAATGCGCATCTCTTCGGTATGCAAGGCGCTAAACGTTTCGCCGATGGCACGCACCAATTGCGGCTCACGCGACAACGTGCGGCTAAAATGCAGGGAATAGCGGTCCGGCGTGGTGTCATAAAGGCCCTGCAACGTTTTTGTCAGCCACTGTTCATCCAGATAAAAGGTGAGATAGGTAAACCCTCCGGCCACCGGCGCATCGCCATCGTGAATCTCCCCCGGTTCCAGTAAAAAAGCATCACCAGGCTGGCTGCGGTGACGTTCACGCCGACAGTGAAATTGCTGCGTGCCGGAAAGGGTAATGCCGACCAGATAGCTGTCGTGCCAGTGCGGATCGAACGCATGCCCTTCAAAATGGGCTTTGATTGTTTCAATACCGGTATCGGCATGTTGTCGCAGCTCAAGCCAGTCGTTTGCCATACTGCCCTCCTCTCGCTGTCAGCATTGCCTGTTCAGAACGCGTCTGTCTGGAATATTTGTGCAAACTGAATGCAGAAACGCACAGATTGCCGCAAACTTAAGCAGTTGAACAGCTTTCCCCTAAATTTGGTTGACTGTCAGGCATGATTACGGTTTAATGCGCCCCGTTGCCCGGATAGCTCAGTCGGTAGAGCAGGGGATTGAAAATCCCCGTGTCCTTGGTTCGATTCCGAGTCCGGGCACCACTCATTTAAAGAAACCAGCCTAAGGGCTGGTTTTTTGCTTTCTGAGGTTCCTTCCGGTAGATATCTGGTCGTCTTAGCCACAGGTGTCACTGCTTTATCTCTTGAATCCCACCTGAGCATTTCCCTTTAGCGGCTCCCTGCCCTTCCGGTCCCGATGTCGTTGCCTGTTCGGCTTCAAACGGCCAATAAACACGATCTCCAACTTGTATGCCTGGCTGATGGATTCATCACAGCAAGGCCGAATCCGGTCTTTGTCCGGTCTGGGGAACGAAAGCGTCATCCCTTCGATTCTGATCTATGCAAAACACTACCGCGCCGCCTGGCTTGCTCGCCCCCTCACAACGCCGGGAAGGATTCCCGACCTTGTTCACGGTTCTCAATAAAATCGGTTATGACCCCCTCCTTCAACCAACTGACTCCCCGCCACTGTTAAGCCTCCGGCAAGCGAGGTTAATGGCGGAGTTTATATCTCTGCAGTGCTTACTGCTGAGCAGAAATTCAGGACTGACACTTTCCTGTTCTTAACAATATTCAGGCTGACTGTCGCTTATGTGCCAGAAACACCTACCGGAGTGGGGTCAATCCAAATAGCCGCTCTGTACGTACCTTACAAAGGACTGGAATGACACTTGAGAAGGTTGAATGTCATTCCCGACTCATTAATGGAACGCTGCATGATGTTATGCATGACTGGATGACATTACGATGTGGCCGGTCGGGTTAGCTATATGCAGGAACTCGCCTGGCGACCAGAGTGCAGCGGACAATATCGGGTACGCTCGTTGACGATCACGGGCGTGCTGACGGCGCACGATTCGCATTGAACTGATTAACCAGACAGAATCAGGGCGGTAATGGACAATACCTGATAGTTACCCGACATACTGGCGTTATACAGTAGCCGCGGTAGCGTAGTGATATCCGGCACGCCGACAGAAAAGGTACCGGTAAACTTATCCAGCGATTCGAGGAAGACAAAAATACTGGCAGCAATAATCCCTGGCGAGGCCTGCGGCAAGTCGTCTGCTGATGGAGTGGGAATAGAGGCGATGAAACGCTGCGCTGAAAACGGCATTTCATGATGCCGCCTCCTTATTCTCTTCATATGCAGTGACATCATTATACGGCAGACGCTTCGCGCCTTAACCAGTTCTGTAATAGCTTGCCATCCTGCGTCATCTCATTATCCTGGCGAACGCACAAATAGTAGTCGCGCCCGTCATCTATTGGCAGATCAAAAATCTTCACCAGCTCGCCTTTGTCCAGGTACGGCATAATGAGGGGCTCGCGCATCAGGGCGCATCCCAGTCCTGCCTGTACGCCCGCCAGCGTGAGCAGACCGTCCTCAAACAAGGGGCCGCAGCGCGGCGGGGAACGCTTCACGCCCTGCTGAATAAACCATTGATGCCAGGTGGTTCGTTCTTCATCATGCAGCAGCGGCATCTGCATCAGTTGCTCCGGGGTATCAATATGACCATGCAGTCGCAAAAACGCCTTGCTGCATACCGGTACCATGCGCCCGGAAATCAGTTTTTCACTCTGGTATCCCGTCCAGTTGCCATCTCCGAAGCGGATCGACATATCTGAAGCGTCACTCAGATAGTTGCGGTGATTGGCATACACCACGTTAATCTCAGTATGCGGATTCGCGCGCGTAAACATCGGCAGGCGAGGAATAAACCACCCCATCCCAAAAAGAGGAATCAGGCTAATCGTTACCTGCCGGGCCTGCTCCTGCTCCACCAGATGCTCCGTCGCCTGACGCAAAACGTTAAACGCCGCACGGATCGAACGATAATATTCACGCCCTTGCTGGCTCAGCGCCAGTCGTCGTCCATGCCGTTCGGTGAGCGCGATTTGCAGATACCCTTCAAGTAATTTGAGCTGATGGCTAACCGCAGAGGGCGAAATCGCCAGCTCTTTCGCGGCCTGGGTCACGCTTCCTAATCGGGCAATGGCTTCAAAGGCACGCACCGCCCGTAGCGGAGGATCGTTGGCAAGGCGACTCTCCGCAAAGGAGGGCAATGTCGTCAATTGTTCTGTTTTATTCATATATTGATTTCTTTAGGCTATAACCTTGTTTTGTGATTAACAAAATAATCTTATTAATCATTAAGATATAAAAAAATCTGTTTATCATAAGAAATAATATATGTGTATTTTACAATTTTATTCAATTATTAGATGGTACCCACTGAAAGAGCAATCTGTCGGGTACAAACGTTGGACACACTCATACAACAACTGATAAACGGTGTGATGCTGGGCAGCATCTACGCGCTGATCGCGCTGGGCTATACCATGGTGTATGGTATTTTGCGTATTATTAACTTTGCTCACGGCGATATCCTGATGGTTGGCGCGCTTACTACGCTCTCCGCCATCAACGTCCTGAATCATACCTTCCCTGCTATGCCGCAGTTACTGCAACTCGGTGTAGCGCTACTCATCGCGATGGCCGTCTGCGCCCTGCTGGCGATGGCGGTTGAACGTTTCGCCTATCGCAGGCTGCGTAACGCCCCACGGCTGGCTCCGCTGATCTCCGGTATCGGCGTTTCCGTATTACTGCAAACCATGGCGATGATCGTCTGGACCCGCAATCCGCTGATGTTCCCGCAGATCCTGTCGATGAACCCGATCGCCGTGACCTCCGGAAGCGAAACTCACCCACCCGCGATTATCACTCTCACCGGCATTGTCACCGTCGGGCTGGCACTGGCGGTCATGACCGGTCTGTGGCTGCTGGTTGAATACACTCGCCTCGGGCGAGGCATGCGCGCAGTGGCAGAGAATCCGCGGGTCGCCACGCTGATGGGCGTTAACCCAAACGCCATCATCACCCTGACGTTTGCTATCGGCGGCATTTTTGCGGCGCTGGCCGGTGTGATGATGGCAAGCAACTACGGTAACGCCAGCTTCTCAATGGGCTTTCTACCCGGAATAAAAGCGTTCACCGCCGCCGTGCTTGGCGGCATTGGCAATATTCGCGGCGCGATGATCGGCGGGATTTTACTGGGTGTCATAGAAGCGCTTGGTGCGGGCTATCTCGGTGAGCTCACTAACGGCGTCTTTGGCAGTAATTACCAGGACGTGTTTGCCTTCATCGTGCTGATCCTGGTGCTGGTATTCCGTCCGGCAGGTTTGCTGGGCGAGCGCGTGGCGCACAGAGCGTAAGGGAAAATCAATGACAACCGTACAACTGCAAGCTCCGGCCACAACGCGCAAATTCTGGTCAGGCATGACCTTGTTCTGTATCGCATTGCTGATTGCTCCTGTCGTTGCCAGCCAGCTTGGCGGTAACTACTGGGTCCGCGTGATCGATTTCGCCCTGCTCTACATCATGCTGGCGCTGGGGCTCAATATCGTCGTGGGCTATACCGGCCTGCTGGATATGGGGTTTATTGCCTTTTATGCCGTTGGGGCTTATCTGGCCGCTCTGCTGGCCTCTCCTCATCTGTCTGAGGTGTTCCCCATCCTCGCCGTCTGGTTCCCGGACGGGCTACATACCTCGTATCTGCTGATCGTTCCGGCTGCGGCACTGGTCGCTGCCGTATGCGGCATTTTGCTTGGCGCACCGACACTGAAGCTGCGCGGGGATTATCTGGCAATTGTTACGCTGGGCTTTGGCGAGATTATCCGCATTCTGATGCGCAACCTCGATCGCCCGGTGAATATCACCAACGGCGCCAAAGGCATTACCGGCGTGGATACGCTTAACCTCTTTGGCCTGAAGTTCAGCGGTGTTTATCACTGGATAGGCTTTAAAGTGCCCGCATTGTGGCTGTGGTACTACCTGCTGATGTTGGTCATTGTGGCGATCATTTTTGTCTGCCTGCGCCTGCAACATTCACGTATCGGTCGCGCCTGGCACGCGATTCGTGAAGACGAAGACGTGGCCCGTGCGATGGGCATTAACGTGCGCAACTATAAGCTGCTGGCTTTTGCTATGGGCGCCTCGTTTGGCGGCGTCGCTGGCGCGCTGTTTGGCACGTTTCAGGGATTTGTCTCCCCGGAATCCTTCACCCTGCAAGAGTCCATTGCCGTGCTGGCGATGGTGGTGCTGGGCGGTATGGGCCATATCCCCGGCGTAATCCTCGGTGCGGTGCTCCTGACCGCCCTGCCGGAACTGCTCCGTAGCCAGGCGGCCCCTGTTCAACAGATGTTGTTCGGCACGGTACTGATTGACCCAGAAATTTTGCGTCAGCTCTTCTACGGCCTTGCACTGGTGCTGGTCATGCTGGTTCGCCCATCCGGTATCTGGCCGGTTCGCCACAAAGAGGTGAAAGCATGAGCCTGTTAACCGTGAGCAATATGTCCAAACGCTTTGGCGGCCTGACCGCCGTGGACGATGTTTCGCTTTCCATTAATAAAGGCGAGATCTACGGTCTGATCGGCCCCAACGGAGCCGGAAAAACCACCTGTTTTAACCTGATTACCGGACTTTACCCGGCAGACAGGGGGGAATTTTTTATTGCAGACCAACCCTATTACCCAAAACAGATAGAGAAAGTGACCGCCGCCGGGATTGCACGCACTTTTCAAAACGTGCGTCTGTTCAACGAGATGTCGGTGCTGGAAAACGTGATGGTCGGTCGCCACGTTCGCACCCGTAATGGGCTATGGGCTGCACTGAGCCGTCATAAGCGCGCCCGTGAGGAAGAAGCGCAAACCCGCGAACAGGCCTGGCGCTGGCTGGAGTACACCGGCATTGCAAAGTTTGCCCATTACCGCGCCTGCGATCTGGCCTACGGCCACCAGCGTCGTCTTGAGATCGCCCGCGCGCTGGCTACAGATCCGCTGCTTCTGGCGCTTGACGAACCTGCTGCGGGGATGAATGCCGCCGAGAAGGTCGCGCTTGGTGAGCTGTTAATCCGTATTCGTGAAGATGGCAAAACCCTGCTGATGATCGAGCACGACGTCAAGCTGGTGATGAACATCTGCGATCGCCTGACGGTACTCGATTACGGCAAAACGCTGGCCTGCGGCACGCCGGATACCGTGCGTCGCGATCCGGCAGTTATCGCAGCCTGGCTTGGAGGCAATAAGCATGTCTGAGTTACTGAAGGTGGAACGCCTGGATGTGCATTACGGCGGTATTCAGGCCGTTCGCGATATCTCCTTTACCCTGCATGAGGGTGAACAGGCCACGCTGATTGGCGCCAACGGCGCGGGTAAAAGTTCCACCGTGCGCGCCATCAGCGGGCTGGAAAGTTTTAACGGCAACATTGAATTCAATGGTAAAGCCGTACGCAAACAGAAACCGGAGACGCTGCTGCGCAACGGGCTGGTGATGGTGCCGGAAGGTCGCGGCATCTTTGCCCGCATGACGGTGCTTGAAAATTTGCAGATGGGGGCATGGTTAAGGCGTGACACCGCCAGCGTTAAGCGCGAAATGGCAGAGATTTTTGAGCGTTTCCCGCGTCTTGGCGAACGCCAGCACCAGCTTGCAGGACTGCTCTCTGGCGGCGAACAGCAGCTGTTGGCGCTCAACCGCGCCCTGCTGAGCCGCCCGCGTTTACTGATCCTCGACGAGCCGTCTATGGGGCTAGCCCCCAGGATGGTGGAAAACATTTTTACCGTGATCGCCGGGCTGCGCACACGCGGCGTCGCCCTGCTGCTCATTGAACAAAACGCCCGACTGGCGCTGGAAGTAACCGACAGCGCCTGGGTGATGGACAGCGGCAGCATTGTGCATCACGGCGAGTCGAAAGCAATGCTTAATGACGATCAAATTGCACAGATTTATTTGGGCGAAATGCCTGTTTAACACACTCACCAACAGCAGGGAAAAACAATGAAAACAGTAAAAATCAGTGCGCTCAGCGCCGCTATTCTACTCAGTAGTTTTGCCTCAACAGGTGCATGGTCAGCGGAAAGCGAAACCGTGATAATCGGTCTTGCAGGCCCGCTTACCGGCCCGTCTGCCCGTATTGGTAAAGATCTGGAGAACGGTGCCCAACTGGCGATTGACGATATCAACAAGCAGCACCCGACCATCAGTGGTAAAGCCGTAACCTTCAAACTGCAGTCCGAGGACGATCAGTCTGACCCGCGTACTGCCGTTGCCGTAGCGCAACGTCTGGTGGACAGCGGTGTGGCAGGCGTTGTCGGCCACTGGAATACCGGCACCAGTATTCCGGCGGCACGCGTCTATCACGATGCGGGTATCGCCCAGGTCGCACCTGTTGCGACTGGTCATGCCTACACCAGACAGGGCTTTGATACCAGCTTCCGGGTGATGGGGCATGACGATGACGGCGGCCAGTTTGCCGGTCAGTACGCGGTGAATACCCTGAAGGCAAAACGTATTGCCGTGATCGACGACCGTACCGCATTCGGTCAGGGGCTGGCCGACGAGTTTATAAAATCACTTGAAGCGCAGGGCGTGAAGATTGTTGACCGCCAGTACGTTGACGACAAAACCGTGGACTTCAGCGCTGTGCTGACCGCCATTCGTAGCAAAAACGCTGACCTGATCTTCTTCGGCGGCGTGGATAGCCAGGCCGCGCCGCTGGCGCGTCGGATCAAACAGCTGGGTATGAACGCCACGCTGATGGGCGCAGGCGGCTTCGTCAGCCAGACCTTCCTGCAACTGGCCCAGAAAGAAGGTGAAGGCGTCGTGGCGCTGGAGCCGGGCCTGCCGGTTGAGCAGATGCCGGGCGGTAAGGCGTTCGAGCAAGAGTATCAGTCTCGCTACCACACCCATATTGAACTCCACGCCCCATTCGCCTATGACGCCACCCGCGTTCTGGTTGCCGCGATGGAAAAAGCCGACTCTGTCGATCCGTCTGAGTATCTGCCCGTTCTGCGCGCAATAAGCTATTCCGGCGTTACCGGGCAGATCGCTTTTGATAATGAAGGCAACCTGAAATCGCCGTCTTTCACCGTCTACAAAGTCGTGGATGGCAAATGGCAGCCGCAAACGGTACTGGGCGGCGCCAAAACGAAGTAACGCAGTGAGGCAATGTGATGAGTGATAATAACGAGCTGGGCATTCTCGCCCGCCGTAAAATAGAAGCAGAGATTATTAAACCAATCTATGAAATCCTGGTGCGCGAGATAGGGAAAGCCCGCGCCCAGGCGGTCATTGGCGAAGCCATTGAGCAGGCGGCGATCGATGCCGGCAAAGAATTTGCGCGCAAGGAGCCGAATGGCACAGACGTGAAGAGTTTTATCGCCCTGCAATACCTGTGGGAGAAGGATAACGCGCTGGATGTCAAAGTGATCGACGCCGACGACAAGCAGTACAACTATAACGTCACCCGCTGCCGTTACGCCGAGATGTACCACGAGATGGGCCTCGGCGAGATTGGTCACCTGCTCTCCTGTGCCCGCGATGAGAAATTTATCGTCGGCTACGCGCCCGACGTGGAGCTGACCCGTACGACCACCATCATGCAGGGTGGCGCGTGCTGTGACTTTCGCTATCGCACCCAAAAGGAAGACGTATGATCCGCGTGAATGCAGAACGTTTATGGTCGACGCTTGAGACAATGGCGCAAATCGGCGGCACGCCAGCCGGTGGCGTCACCCGACTGGCGTTAAGCAATGAGGATCGCCTCGCCCGTGATTTACTGCGCGACTGGGCGCAGGAAGCCGGATTTCGCTGCGAAATCGATAGCATGGGCAACATGTTTATTCGCCGCGCCGGCAGAAAACCACAGCTTGCGCCGGTTATGACCGGTTCACACGTCGATTCTCAGCCGCTGGGTGGGCGGTATGATGGAATTTACGGCGTGCTGGCCGGGCTGGAAGTGCTGCGTACTTTAAACGATCAGAACATTGAGACCGAACGCGATATTGTACTGGTCAACTGGACCAATGAAGAAGGCGCGCGCTTTGCGCCAGCAATGCTGGCCTCCGGCGTCTGGAGCGGGCAGTTCTCACAACAATACGCGTGGGCGCGTGAAGATCAGGACGGCATCAGCGTTGGCGAGGCGCTTGAGGCCATCGGTTACCGTGGCGACCAGCCTGCCATCGCCTTCCCTGTCTACACCTGTTACGAGTTACATATCGAGCAAGGCCCGATCCTCGAAGAGGAAGGTATTGATATCGGCCTGGTGCATGCCGCTATGGGCCAGCGCTGGTTCAACGTTGTAATCCGCGGATTTGCCGCCCATGCAGGCACCACACCAATGGCCAGCCGCCGCGATGCGTTGACCGCCTTCGCCCGTCTGGCGCTGGCGGTGGAAGACATTGGTAATCAACACGAACCAGACGGCAGAGCGACAATTGGCATGGCGCAGATTTCACCAGGATCGCGTAACGTAGTACCAGGGGAAGTACATTGCAGCGTGGAGTTTCGTCATCCACAAACTGTCGCCCTCCAGGCAATGGAAGCGGCGCTTCGCAAGGCCGCGGTAGATCTGAATCAGCGCGGCATTCAACTCGATGTGGAACGTATCTTCGATTACGCCCCCATCGCATTTGACGAGACCAGCCTACAGCGCAGTGCAAATGCAGCCCAGGCACTGGGATATAGCAGCAAAAGAATGGTATCTGGTGCCGGTCACGATACCTGTTATATAAGCAAAATCGCACCCGCCAGCATGATTTTTATCCCTTGCGAAAAAGGCATCAGTCATAACGAAGCAGAAAACATTCAGCCGGAATGGGCAGAAAAAGGTGCTAACGTTTTGCTGCACAGCATCCTGTCGACTGCGCTCGAGTATTAACCCCCGTCAACGAAGTCATCGCCCCCAGGACTGGAAGCTATTGATCATTCCAGAAAGATCTTATCTCTGTGAATCCCCCGCCTCCCTGACAGGGACGTGGGGACTATTGTTTTTCACGCTGAGAACCCCGCATGAAAAAACCTGACAGCCTCCAGTCCGTTGAACAACCGCTGGCATCACTTCCTCACATACTTCACCAGCTTATTCTAGAACGTATTCAGAAACTAACGCACTACGAACCGGTGACTGGCATCATGGGCAACAACGGTACCACGAGCAGTTCTGGCGTGGTGTGATGCAGACTTATCAACCGCAGGCGCTGTTTGTAATTAACCAAGCCGACATAGTTGAACCCTGTCAAAAATGGGATACTGAATCGTACGATTTTAACAGACACCTCTGCGTCATTTAAGGTGGCTTAAAGAGCGGAGCCCATGAGCGGTAAGCGTTATTCTTGAAGGTTTCTTAGTCTATGACTACATTTTGTGTTCAAGGCCACGTGCAATTATTTTAATTGAAAAAAAATACTCGATGTAAAATAAAATGGTTCCATCCTGTTATATTACATCGAGCTATATATAATTTTTCAAAAATCGCGTTATCAAATTATGTTATTTTGAATTAAGAAACCCCGCCATGGAATGGAATATCCACCACCATGTGAACAATAAATGTCAGTAAAGCAACGATAGTACTGGACTGCCCCCGCGACAGTGGACAAATTTTGTCCTCACGACGAGGCCAGTTCGAAGTCCTCCGGACTGACGCCGCCGGGGTGACTGTGGTGCCGGGCCCGGGTTGTAGAATACTTCAATGTCATCGAAGATATCCGCCTGGGCCAGATCCCGGGTTTTGTATATTCTCTTCCTGATGCGTTCTTTTTTCAGCAAACTGAAGAGTGATTCGACCACCGCATTGACGCTCCCAGGTCAAGAGCTAACGATTTGCATGTGCGAGGTCCGATAAAATCAGTGGATAGCGCTCACGGACGATATAGCGCTTTAGACATCTCAGGATCTCTTTGGTCGATAGCCCTTCACGGGGCCGTCTGTCTACATATATTTTTGTTCGCGGATCGCTGCTTTGGGCATTGTCGTCATCTTATTTTACCTCGCCGCGGCGTATAAACTCATCAGCACAAAGTCAGGATGCCAGTGCAGTCACATGGCGTAGTCAGATGAAAGAACCCTTGCCTGGATATAAAGAAAATTAGCGAAAATGGTTGCCCGTTGCCACCCTGTTTCACGGGCATCTGATAAGCAAGCCGTTCAAAAATGTAATACACCGTTAAAAAGTGTTAAGCATTACTCTTGTTCTTATCGGTAAAATATGGTCCACCTGTTCCCTAAAGGCAATAGTGTGAGTGCGAGAATATTAAAATTTTATTGAGATTTTTCCTAACATTTTGCGAGATAATAATCAGTATTTTCCATATCCCCAGGGTTATCTTATTGACTTCCTGGTCATTGTTGCAAATGAAAATACCGCTTGTTAGAATGCCAATCAATATCTGTAGAGTCCTTTGACAAAAACCATTGATGGTGTTTTTGCATTTTATCTCTTATAACCTGACCATATTTCTCCAGCGGAAGAAGTAAGTGTCTGACTTTATAAATTGAAACACCACACAGATCGGCAAGCTCCCTGGTCGACAGGCCTTGAGTACTGCGATCTTTTAATAGATTGAGAATAAAAACTTGTTCCGGACCCCTGATCATCGCCAGGTCACTTATTCCCATTTCCGCCGCTAACATCTGCAGATTGTCATGAGGTACGTTGTAGCCTGGATGTGCTGCACCCGGGTTATATGAACACAGCGAGAGTTTCATTACGGACTCCTGGATTTTGAAGGTGTTAGCAGTATGCGTTCTCCTGTGTCAACCAGCAACATTAGCTTGAAATGAATGTAAATTCAGGATTTTTATCTAACATTTACGCCGTTTTATTAAAAGAAAGCTGTGTGTTAGAGAAAAGCAAGGTTTAGGGTGGAGATGAACATGAGGTTCGACATTGAGGGATTTATCACTTTTGACACCGAGGATGCGTCTCTCGTAAACCTGTTGACTGGGGATTGCGTTGAATTATCCCAAACCTCTACGCGCCTGCTGGCAGAATTGCTCAATCACCACGGCGATATCCTTTCGAGAAATGAAATCTTTCAGGCCGTTTTTGATAAATACGGTGCCAGAGCGTCAAATAGTAATCTAAATCAATATATCTCAACATTGCGTAGAAACCTGAATGATCTGGGCGTCGAAAAAGAAATCATCGTCACGGTTCCCCGTATTGGTTTCAAAATAGCGGAAGATGCCATTATCAATAACGATCGTGAGTATCGAACCCCATTTCTCGAAGAAAAGGAGCCTGAGCCGCAACCCGTTGAACCGCAAAAAAACGGTTTTAAGCGGTTTACCCGCATTATCGCCCTGGCAATCGCCTTCCTCCTTCTCATAATAAATCCCGAGTCATTCAGGGCCGACACCGATATACAAAAAATGGTTAAGGGCCAGTGCGTCATTTTTATGCCCTCTTCACTCTCGTTGCGAGAGGTGACAAAAAGTTTTGACTTTGTCCCGCAACCGTTCGATTGCTCACAGCAAAAGGAGTTGTACATTTACAAGCAGCAGGTAAAAGGTGCCCTGGGCGATACTGTACAATTGCTCCTGATCAAATGTGATAAAGACAGTTGCATGAGTTTTTATTACAGAGAAAAAAATAATGCCTAAACAAGCCATCTTGCTTTTGAGCTGTGTCGGTCTCTTATTGATCGGCACCGTTTACTGTTTAACCCGGGTTCCGGTTTTCTCTTGCGAGTCACAGTTTTCTGTCATTCAGAGTATCAACGGTGACAACATTCGGGCCGAGGGGTTAATTTTTGTTCACATGACGGACGAGCAACTTCTTGTCAATATTGATGGCCTTCTCACACATAATGAAAAAAAGTATTTAATCTCGCGAACGCTTAAAATGAAATATGAAACGTACAATGCCAATGCGAATCTGTATAAGATAATGAGTGTCAAAACCATACATGATAATACTGACAATGTTGATGATGAGATTGCTAATAGTTTGTTATTTGGTAAAGGCCCGAACGATAAAATAATTTTTCTAAAAAAACTCAATAAAAATGTCATACTATTTGGTAACCACGCATTCCCGCAATATGGTTGCAAACGAGATTAATTTGCGTGGTTTTCTTTCATGAAGCACAGCGAAAGTTAAATTGCTCATTATATGAATATAAAATTAATAGAATCACTGGCTTGCATCTCAAAAATAATAGACATGATTAACCCCAGGCTTAACCTGCATCATGTCAGAACGGCATTTATCGCCTGGCACCTGGCCCGTGAGTCCCGGTTCACGCCGGCACAGTGCAGGAAAACCCTGCTGGCGGCCCTGCTTCATGATATTGGAGGGTTGAACGAAGAGTCACGTCTTCAGCCCCTCAGCTATTACGACAATGAACTCAATAACCACGCGGCCGTCGGCGCTGAATTACTGGCCAGTGTCCCTTTACTGACCCCGTTAAGTCCCATTGTTCGCTATCACCACACCCACTGGGATAATGGGAAGGGTGACCATGTTAACGGTGAAAAAGTGCCCAAAGAGAGCCATGTTGTTTATCTGGCGGATCGTCTGGATGTTTTAATCGCCCATTACCGCTCCAGCGATATAATATCGGTAAAAGATGAGATTATTAATATAATTGTTGGCGGCGAACACATCCTGTATAACCCCGAATTTATCAACGCATTCAGAAAAATAGCAAACTGCGAGCACTTCTGGTTAAAAATTAAATCCACAGAGTTCGATGATTACATCCAGGACATCCCCCGCATCCATAACGACTCCATCTCTTTGCATAACTTTCGCGATATCGCCACCATGCTGGCGTTTATTATTGATGGGTTCAGCCAGAACGGCGTCCAGCACTCTCTGGTCGTCGGTCGTATATCCGGTTTTCTGGCCAGAGAAATGGGGATTCCCCCGGTCCGGTGTCTGAAAATCGAAATAGGTGGCCTGCTGCACAACCTGACGTCTCTGGCGCTGTGTGCCGCGCCAGCACATACCGGGGAAGAGAATGCCGTCTGGGATGAACTCTATCCTATTGAAGCCATTCGGGATATTTCCCGCTGGTGCCAGATCCAGAAGACGGTGATTGCACAAGCCGCGCATCCTCCGGAGGTGAAGATTCTGAAAGCCAGCATCTGGCTGGCGTCATTGCTGCAGGGCGTCACGCTGTCGTCAGAATTTAAAGCGCGCGTTGGAGAAACCGCAGAAATCGCCCCCGAACTGGCGGGCATTGTGCGACAAAATTGTGGGGCGTTATTGCAGATCTTTCAGGAGTCCGTCAAAGAGCGACGCGCCCTGGTTCAGAGAATAAACCAACTCAGCCTGTCCTGAACCGCGAGACGTCGTTCTCGCGATTTCCCCTTCTCAGGCGGACAAACCGCCGTCCAGCACCAGCATCTGACCGGTGAGGTAACTACTCCCTTCTCCAGCCAGAAATGCGACCGCGCGGGCAACATCCTGCGTCCGCCCGAGACGGCGCAGAGGAATATTCTGCCGCATCGCTTTTAATCGGGCTTCCGGAATAGCCTGAACCATTTCACCTTCAATCAATCCCGGTGCCAGACAGTTAACCCGAATACCAAAGCGCCCCACTTCCCGCGCCAGTGAATGCGTCAGCCCAATCATCGCTGCCTTGCTGGCCGCATAAGCCGTCTGTCCACTGTTGCCTTTAATAGCCGTCACGGACGACATAAACACAATCGAACCGTTGCCCTGGGTCATCATGGCGGGCAGCAGGATACGATTCCAGTTGACCACCGCGACCAGATTATTTCCCAGCACCTCCTGCCAGTCGCGTGCTTTCTGGTGGATGTGCAGCGCATCATTAGTCATGCCAGCGTTATGGATGATGGCGGCGGGCGCGCCATGCACGTCAAGCAGCGACGTGGCTAACTGCGCAACGCTGGCTTCGTCGCTGCCGTCACAGCGAAATCCTTTTACCCAGGTCGATGTACTCTGGCTTTTCGCGATGTCCAGCGTGTGGGCGATACCGACCTCGTTACGACCAGTAAAGACAATGTTCCATTCGGGCAGCAGGTGACTCACGAGCGCCTGGCCGATTCCCCGGCTGCCGCCAGTAATGAGCATCCATTTCTTTGCCATATCAATCCGCCATTTCCTGCGCAATGCGCTGGCTGAGTTCGCGAAGCGTCATGGTTGGATTTTTCATAAACATTTCGGGGTTAAGCGTGACGTTAAATTCACGCTTCGCCAGCACCATCAGCTCAACATAGTCGAGACTGTCCAGTTCCAGTTCAGGCAGCGTCGTCTCTGGCGTCAACGCCTCCGGCGTCAGGTCTTTTGCGTCGCAGATCATTTCACTGATTTTGTCGTAGATCATTTCATGCTGGCTCATTCGATTTTCCTTTTGTCAGCGCGCCGACTTTAAGCGTCACGGCATTGCTAATGTAGTGATGTTGATAACAGGTTCGCGCGGCGATTCGCACCACCACCGCGCCACTCGCAAGATCGCCAACCACCAGGGCGGGCAATGTGTCGATTTCAAGGTTTTCCGGTAGCGACTCTGCTTGCCAGGGAGCCAGCAGATGGCTGTCGAAAATGACTTCCTGATGGGTTTGCACGACAGGAAAGTGAGAAAACAGCGCATCCAGCGTCCGACACGTCGGCAAAATGGCGGCAATGGCCTGCTGGCGTAACAGCGCGGTATCCTGAAGAAGATGACGAAACAGCAAAGCATCGAGAAAGTGCCATTGCTGAGCATCGGGAAGCAACGGCATGAACGTCTGATGCAGCGCGGCTAGCGCCGCTGTATCCAGCACCCGCCGGCTTTCTCCATCGGCCAACGGCAGGTGTTTTTCCGGTGTAAGCTGGCAGGAAAGGCAGGCCTCTTCGGCAGAAAACTCGCGCACCGATGCCGCAACACGTTTATTCACATCGCGCGTCAGGCGATAGGCGGTATCCCGCCACAGCGGTCGGCGCAAACGCACGGTACATTTCAGAAACGGGGCGTCATCAACCGGCGGGCTGATAAACCGTTTTACGTCCAGTAAGGCGCGCATGCCATGCACGCTGAGCCCGCTTCCCCCCTGCGCTTTTACCCACGCCTCGTCAAAATGCACCGGGTTGTAATCGCCCGAAAACGCGGCCCAGCGTCGGGCATCCTGTTGACCGTAATGAAGGGGCATCATACGTGCTTCTCCAGAACCAGCGCCGCATTCGCGCCACCAAAGCCGAAGCTCAGATTCAGCGTGCGACGGACATTGCCCGCCCGATGGCCTTCAACCACATAATCCAGATCGCAGCATTCATCCGCCTGCTGGAAATTGGCCGTTGCGGGGATAATGCCGTTGGCGATCGCCTGCAGACAGACGATGCTCTCGAAGGTGCCCGCCGCGGAGATTAAGTGCCCGGAGTACGATTTCGTGCTGGAAACCGGAATAGACCACACTGCGTCCCCCAGCGCCATTTTCAGCGACTGCGTTTCATTGATATCGTTCAGCGGCGTCGAGGTGCCGTGGGCGTTAATGTAGTCGAGTTGATCCGGCTCCAGCGCCGCCTGTTGCAACGCGTGGGTAATGGTTTGTACGCGGGCCAGACAGTCTTCCGCCGGCGAGGTGAAATCCCACGCGTCAGAGAAATTGGCGTAGCCCGTAATCTCGCCGAGAATCGTCGCGCCGCGTGCCAGCGCCCCTTCGCGCTCTTCCAGGCACAGCACCGCCGCCCCTTCCGACAATACAAAGCCGCTACGATGGGCGCTAAACGGACAGCTGGCGCGCTGCGGATCCGACGCCTCCTTACTCAGTGCACCCAGCACGTCAATGTTCCACACCGCGCAGTGGCTGGTGAGAGACTCTCCGGCACCGGCCAGCATCATCTTCGCCCTGCCGCTGCGGATCACCTCGTAAGCGTCGCCAATGGCGATCGTCCCCGTCGCGCAGGCGGCAATCACAGTGTTCTGATAGCCATTGAGTCCCCAGTACTGGCTGCAGGCCGCGGTGGTGACGCTGGGCATCGAGTAGAAACAGTTAAACGGCGAGGCGACGCCCGTGGTCGCAAACTCACTTTGCGCGTCGTAGCTTTCGTCCAGCCCCGCCCAGCCGGTCCCCATGATCACGCCGCAGTCGAGCGTGCTGTAGTACTCCTGCGGCGGCCTGACGCCAAAAGCCATCGTCATCGCCTGACGCGCCGCGCCGACGGTCAGCCGGGCAAAGCGCGGCAGCCGACGGCGAATAACCGCGGGAATACCTGCCAGGCTCGGTTCGTTATCCACCAGCCCGAGAAAATGGGTTTTGATATTCAGCGCCGTTTTATCGACGTAGCGATAGCCCAGGCGGTTATCCATCATCGCCAGCCAGCTCTCATCAGCCGTTGCGCCAAGTGGGGTCACGGCGCCATACCCGGTAACGACGACCCGCTTAAATTCATTATTCAGCTTCATGTTGCATCATCCTGTATTGCGTTTCGCCACCCCCTTGTGCCAGCCAGAGCTGCAACGTGGCGTAGAGGTAGTCGTATTGGGTTTGTGCGAGGGAGTTCTCTAACGTCAACAGATCGTCCTGCGCGTTCAACAACGTCTGAAAATCCACGGCGCCCGCGCGATAGCGGCTTTCCGTCAGGGTTAAACGCCGCTGGCTGAGGACCAGCGACTGGTGAAGTCGCGCGCGTTGTTCATCGGCGCTCAGGCGGTTCTCCATTGCCTCATCCACTTCTGCGAGCGCCGCATAGGCCGTCGAGCGAAAGGTTATCGCCGCCTGTTTTACCGCGAGATCCGCCTGCTTCACGGTGAGTTGTTGGGTATTCCACTGGATAAACGGCAGCGTCAGCGCGCCGCCAATCGAGCGGATCGGGTCGCTGAACCATTGACTGAAGATCTGGCTGCCGGCATTCAGCGAGGCATCAAGAGAAAGTGCGGGATAAAACTGCAGTCGCGAGGCGTCGTAACCGGCAAGCGCCGCACGCAGACGCGACTCTGCCGCCTGAATGTCAGGCCGCTGCGCGATCACCCGCAGCGGTGTTTTTTGCGCGATCGGCACCTGCTGGTTGGCATCCAGCGCGGGCGATTCATCGGCATGCTGTTCCGCCGGTCTGTTGAGCAACAGCGCCAGCGCATTGCGCGTGTTCTGGCGCTGCTGAACCAGCGTTCGCCACTGATTCTCTCGTTCCAGCAGGGACTGCTGCGACTGCAACACATCGAGCTGGCCAACCTTCCCGGCGTTAAACCATGACTGCACCTGCTGCACGGTTTGCTGCGAGATAGCCAGACCGTCACGCTGATTGCGAATCTGTTGGTTATACAGCGCGATACGCCAGTAAAGCTGGGCGGTAGTGCCCATCGTGGTAAGTACCGTCGCATGGTAATCCTGCTCGCTCGCCACCGCTTCCCATTCGCTTTGTTCACGGGTTCGCGCCAGCTTTCCCCACAGATCCAGTTCCCAGGCGATGGTGATGCCGCTGCTGTAGCTTTCCTGCGACGATGTCCCACGGCGCACGTTTTTGCTGTTACTGGCGGATCCGCTAACCGCCACGTCGGGTGTCATATTGGTGTCGGTTAACCCCGCAGCAACGCGCGCCTGCTGCACGGTGATCGCCGCCGCAGCGAGATCGTTATTGCTTTCCAGCACCTGTTCAATCACCCGCGATAGCCGGGGATCGCCAAAGCGCTGCCAGCCATATTCCGACACCGTGTCGGTTGCAGGTTGCCACCGTGTGGGCAATGACAACAGCGGCCGCTGGTAGTCGCTGCGGGTCAGCGAGCTACAACCAGCCAGCAATAAGAACACGGGTAACAAAAGGAGTCTTTTCATTCGCGAGCCAGCGCCTCGGTCGGATTGAGGCGAGCCGCTCTGCGCGCCGGAAAATAGCCAAACGTCAGACCGATCAGGGCAGAAAACCCACAGGCCATCAGCACCGGGAACGCGGTGAATACCATCGAGAACGCATCGGTCGCAAAGGCGAAAAGATGCCCCGCCACCCACGATCCCAAAACCCCCAGCAGGCCGCCGAGGGCGCAGATCATCACTGCCTCAATCAGAAACTGGTTCATGATGTCCGAGGGACGCGCGCCAACCGATAAGCGGATGCCAATCTCATGGGTCCGTTCGGTCACTGATACCAGCATGATGTTCATCACCCCGACGCCGCCCACCAGCAAGGAGATCGCCGCAATGGCGGTGATCAACAGCGACAGGGAGTCAGAGGTTTTTTGCAGCGCGTTTGCCAGCTGATCGTCGGTCTGGATAAAAAAATCTTTTCGGCCATGTTCCCGCAACAGATGACGCTCCGCTCGTTGCGCTGCCTCATGCGGTTCCAGCGGCGGTTGAAAACGCAGAATCAACGATTCCAGCGGCTTTTCGCCAGTGAGCCGCTGCTGTAATGACGTATGCGGAACCCAGGCAGTCATAAATCCACCCACCACTTTCGGACCGGGTCGCGTCGCCACGCCGATTACCCGCCACGGCGCGCCGCCAATCTGGACTATCTCATCAAGCGGATTTTCACCACCGGGGAACAGCGTATCGCGCCCGGTCTCATCAAGAATCAACACCGGTTCGCCTTCCGCGACGTCGCGCGCGGTAAAACCATTTCCCTGCACAAAACGCAGCCCTTGCAGAGCAAAAAAGTCCTGAGAAACGCCGGAGAGCATCATGGAGGAGTCGAGCCCCTTGCGTACCGCGAGCGTTGTGCTGCTGACCACCGGCGAGACGCCCATGATCCACGGCTGCGTCTGCAAACTGCGCACATCGTCCATCGACAGCGCACGCTCCATGTCCGGGCGCTTACTGCCCCACCCCGTACCGGGATGGATCTCCAGCGTGGTACTTCCCAGCTTGCCAATCTCGCTCATGATCGCCTGCCGTGCGCCTTCACCTACCGCCATCGACGACACCACCGACGCAATGCCGATGATGATCCCCAGCATGGAGAGAAACGCGCGCATCCGGTGTCCGAGCAGCGAACGCCAGGCCATGCGGACCGACTCACGAAGACGGCGCCCCAACGAGGCGCGCCCGTTATCCTGCTTCGGCAGCGCACTTGGTCGGCGGGCGGCGGCGTGCTGAACATCGCTAATTATCCGCCCGTCGCTGATTTCAATAATTCGCTGCGCCTGTCGGGCGACGTCGCGATCGTGGGTGACGATGATGACCGTGTGCCCCACCGCATGTAGCTGGTGCAGCACGTCCATCAACGCTTTGCCGCTGACGCTGTCGAGCGCACCGGTAGGTTCATCCGCCAGAATGATATGCGCACCGTTGATCAGCGCCCGACAGATGCTCACGCGCTGCTGCTGCCCGCCCGAAAGCTGGGCAGGACGATGCTGGAGCCGGTTTTCCAGGCCGAGCTGGCCCGCAAGCCGCTGGGTGCGCACTTTACGCTCGGCTTCCGACATCGCGGTGTACAGCGCGGGAATGGCGATGTTCTCTTCCGCCGTCAGATACGGCATCAGGTGATAGCGCTGGAAAATAAACCCCAGATAGCGGCTGCGCAGATCGGCCAGGTGCAGACTGTCAGCGTCATGCACCGGCGTACCGTTGATCAACACCTCACCGGAAGAAGGCTTGTCCAGACAGCCGATGATGTTCATCAGCGTGGATTTCCCCGAACCAGAGGCGCCCACAATCGCCACCATCTCACCGCCGTGGATGGTCAGCGAAATATCGCTCAGTACCGCAAGCGTTTCGCTCCCCGCGCTGAATGTCCGGCAAACCTGGCGTAAGACGATAATCGGTTCCATCCGCTACCCTCGCACCGTGTCCTGCGCCAGCACCACGCGATCGCCAGCCTGCAATCCCTCCAGCACCTCGGCGTACTGCCGATCGTTGATCCCGATGCGGATCGTGCTGGTGCGCGTTTTTCCGTCTTCAACGGTGGTGATGGTGTATCGCTCGGTGTCCAGCGCCTGCCCGAGCGCGGCGACCGGCACGCGCAAGACGTTTTTTGCTTCGGCGGTCTGAATAAAGACCTGCGCCGTCATCGACGTTTTGAGCTCGCGCTCGGCGTTAGGCACTTCAAAGGTGCCAGTGTAGTACACCGCCATCGCCTGTTGATTGCCGCCCATTCCGCCTTCGCCGGGCGCTTCCAGCGCTTCCTGCGGCGCTGGCTGCACGAAGCCCATCGTACCGGTGTAGCGTTTATCCGGGTTGGCGATGACGTAGAAACGCAGCGGCTGACCGGGGCGGATTTTTTGCACGTCGGCTTCAGAGATGCGCGTTTGCACCTGCATGGTATCGAGATCCGCCAGCACCAGAATGGTCGGTGCCGTTTGCGAGGAGACGATGGTTTGCCCTTCACGGGTGACAATGCCCAGCACTTCGCCATCGATAGGCGCCACAATGCGGGTATAGCTGAGGTTGGCCTGCGCCGTTTTCACCGCCATCTCCGCCTGCACAATCTGCGCGTCGCTCACGTCAATTTGCTGCACCTGCGCATCGTATTGCGCTCTGGCCTGTTCATATTCACTACGTACGCCGGAGCCATCGCGCAGCATCATGCTCTGGCGGTTCAGCTCCTGGCGATAACGTAACAGCGTCGCCTGCGCCGACAGCTTTTGCGCTTTGGCGCTGGCCAGCTGTGCGCGCGTGTTGTTCAGATCTGACTCCTGCAAAGTGGGGTCAATTTCCGCCAGCAGTTGCCCTTTCTGGACCTTCTCGCCCTGGCGCACGTACAGCTTGCGCAGTTGTCCGTTGACCTGCGCGCCGACGTTAACCTGCACCGCCGGTTTCAGAACCCCCGTCACCAGCACCACCTTTTCGATATCGCCAGTGCCAATGGTCTCCAGCGGTAAATTCTCCTGCGGCGAGGTCGAGGCCATCGTCACCCACGTCCCACCGACCGCAACGGCCAGCGCCAGGCCGCAGCCGATCGGCAACCAACGGGATTTCAGCGTCATACGTTGACCTCCAGCGGGCTGAGTTTGCCTTCAGTGAGTTGATAAACCCGCTGGAACCGCGACAGAATCGCGTCGCTGTGGGTGACCACAATCAGTGACTTACCGGCTTTCTGGCAATGCGCGTGAATCGTCTCCGTCACAATGGCTGCCGTGTCGTCATCAAGATTGGCGGTCGGTTCGTCGAGCAACAAAATCGGACGCGAGCTGTACAGCGCGCGCGCCAGCAATAACCGCTGACGTTGACCGAGCGAAAGCGCCGCATGGCTTTCACGGATCAGGGCGTCGATACCGCCCGGTAATCCACGCACCACCTCACCCAGCGCGAGGGATTCCAGCAGCGCCTCAATCCGCCCACGGTCACGTTCACGGTAGTGCGCATCGAACAGGGTGATGTTTTCGCGAACCGAGGCATTAAACAAAATATCCTCCTGACTTTGCAGGCAGACAAACTGCGCCAGTTGCTGCGCCGGGAGCGCCGTCTCGGCGGCATAACAGCCTCCCGCCTGAGGAGAAAACAGTCCGGCAATCAGCCGCAGTAAGGTGCTCTTACCTGCGCCGGATTCACCGACAATCGCAATCTGCTCGCCCGCGCGCAGCGACAGCGAAACCGACGACAGCACCGGTCTTGCAGGATCGTAGCCGTAACACAGCGACTCAAACGTCAGGTCCGGCACCGTATCGGCGGGAGGTTGTGCCGCCAGCGGTGCGGGTGCGTCTTCGTCTCGCGGCGCAAACAGCGCATGGGCGCGGGTGTCTATCACATTCAATTGAGATTTCTGAATGATGGCGTAGAAAATCCGCGTAACGTAGGAGGTGAATATTTGCCGCAGGAAGCTGTAGGCAAAAAAATCGCCCAGAGAGATCAGTTTGTTGTGCACCATCGGCAGGACCACCAGCATGAACACCACCATCTCCAGACTCCCGGTGAGCTGATACAACCCCTCTTTCACCTGCTGATAGACCTTCTGGCGTTGCAGACACGAAAACAGATCGCGGCTGAAGTTGGCAAACTGCCCCTGACGCTGACCTTCCAGTCCGGCGGTTTTGACGGTCAAAATGCCCTGAATGGTCTCCATGAAAAAATCGTTCAGGGTGGCGCTTTTCAACTGCAGTTGCTGGGTGAACCAGCGGTCGCGGATCACCGCCCAGACGCTGATGATCCCCATCACCGTGACGCCGACGGCGGAGATCGCCGCCAGCACGGGCGCAATCCAGAACATGACAGCCAGTGCGATCGCGCAGATCACCCAGTCGGAGCGCAGGCCGTTATCCAGTTCAATTTTTTGCAGCAGGCCAATCTGCCAGGCCGTGAAGCGGCTGAAGATCTCCCCCGGTGCCCTTTTTTCGAAAAAGCGCAGCGGGTTGCGGAGCAGGCGGGAAAATCCCACGCCGCTGTGGATCAGCACAAAGCGTTTGATAAAGCGTTCGCTAACGACCCGCACACCGAGCGCCATCAGTGAAGAGGCGACAAACGCCAGGATAAACCAGCCGTAGGGGAAGCTGCTGCTTTCCACGCTGGAGAAGGCCTGGTTGATGGCGCTGCTTACCATCGTCGGCATCAGAAACAGCGTTAGCGAGACGAGAAAGGTCAACAGCATCAGCCGATAGATCCCCGGCACCGCAGCGGTCTCCTGCATACTCATCGCCCGCGGCGCACTCTGCGCTGTTGTCGGCAACGGTAAATCAGGGTCGGCGGCTGACGCTTGCTCAGCTTCGACAATCAGGGCATAGCCGCTGATCTCCTGCTTAAGCGCGGCAAACGGCAGCCACTGCTCGCCAATCGCCGGATTCATCACGCAGACGTGGTTGCCTTTGCGCCAGGCCAGCAGGACATAGTGGCTCGCGCCGTAATGCAAAATGGCCGGCAGCGGCAGACTGCTCAGCTCATCGTGCTCAAACAGCACCGGCGTCGTGGCTATGCCCAGTCGCGCCAGGATGCTCATCAGCGTATCCAGCGAGGTACCGTGATCGGACGCCGGAAACAGCTCGCGCAATGTTGCCAGCGAAACGGGCTGCCCCTGCGTCTGCGCCAGCATCGCCACGCACGCCAGTCCGCATTCGTTGGTCTCTTCCTGAAAGATCAGATTCGGGATCGTGGTTGTCATTTTTATCATCAATGATTAATAAAGAAGAGAGAATGGCTGTGCCAAAGGAGCCACTCCTGCGGATGTTCACGCAGAGTGGATTCAATAATGCCGGGCAGCGCGTGGGCGACGTTCTGGCTGCTCACCGGTGGATGAATGTGGATGCGCAGGCCGTTGTCATAACTGAGGTGATAAAACACCACCTGCGCCGCAATCACCCCGGAGAGGCGAACCACGCCATTGTGTAACTTCGCGCTGCGACCGAATAAACGACACGGCTATTTCGCTGCCAGCGCCCCTTCGGCCTGTAAGGTGTAGTCCGGCGAAATATCGGGAAAAATAATCATGTTCTGCTGCCCGGCGGCGACATCGGTGATGAGTCCCATCAGGCTGCCGGCCAGCGTTTTGTTCTGCTGATGAATAGAGCAGTAGGAAAGGTCGATACCGCCAAGCGCGCGAGTCTGCGCGTTATAAAGTTCAGCGCTGGAAGAGACCACCACGCTGGCTTTGCCTGGCGTGACGCAGGCACCGACCATCGCCGCCAGTACGTCCGACACCGTATGTAACGGTGCCAGAATGTAAGGTATGTTCTGCTGATGCAGTGGTGCGACAACCGCGTCGAGTTCAGACGCGCAGGCGCGGATCTGCCGTAACAGCTCTGGGTTTTGTCCCCAGGTCGCGGCTTCTTCCAGCAGGCGGCGACGCACGGCAACCCAGGCCGCGTCCACCCGACCGGTTTGCCCGATCAGGCAACGGGCGTTTTCGTTTGCCACGGCATTGCGTAAACGGAATGGACGCCCCAGCAACCGTAGCGCGCAAAGTCCTTTCGCCACGGTCAGCAACGCAGGCAGCGGCAGATAACGCACCATTTTTCGCAGCAGAAGTAGCCTTCCCTGAGAAAAATCACGTTTCGCGTTATACAGCCATCCCGTGCTGTTTTTAAAACTAAACACGCTCCAGATAATAAAAAATCTGACCACCGGGGTTATTTATCCTCTTTCAGCAATTGCAGCATGCGCTGCGCAAATTGAGGAAATTCACTGTCCTGGGCCACCACATAGCGTTTATTGATAATAAACATCGGCGTCGCGTTAATGTCATAGTGTGCGGTAATGGCCGCCATCGTGCTGAGACGGTTTTTTACCGCGTCACTCTGGCGCAGGGTTTTAAATTTATCCGCATCAATCTTGTTTTTTTCCAGCCAGGCATTCAGTACCTTCTCATCGGTGAGATCGACATTGCGCGTAATAACGGCGTTATAGGCGCTGTCGCGAACGTTCTTTTCAATCCCCATCTCTTCCAGCGTGGCAAAAATCGGGGCGTAAGCGGCAAGGCCGCTGTTCTCACTGGTAATATGGATCGAGGTAAACGAACTTCCCGGCGGCAGCGTGCGAGAAAATTCCGCCAGATTCTCTTCGTTTGCCGCACAATAATGGCAACCGTAAGACATCACTTCGATAATACTGCGCGCTTCTTTGATCGGACTATTCGCAATTTGCTCTGCGCTGACTTCACGAAAAGCCTGCGTTTGCGAGCTATCCGTGGCAAACGTATTAAAGACAAAAAGGTGATAGCAAAGCACCGTTATCAGCGAAGAGATAACGATCAGAAACAGTGAATAGCTAATAATGGTGATACGTTTAAATTGGGTCGCCATAGTATTCTCGCAGTGGAAAAATAAACCTGGAGGCGCGGGTACCTCCAGGCTATAGCCAATTAGAAGCGGTTCGGAATCCCACCACACTTGCTGGCATTTGCATCTTTCATTGACGTGGTGCTACCGTGCTTATCCGTGCAGGTTGTCAGTTCCTTACAGGAGGTCACACCACCAACGGTGACGTTCTGATACGTTGTTTCGCAGGTTTTACAGGTTCCGCCCACAACGTTAGCCACTTCGATTGCAGTTAATTTTTTCATCTCTGTTTTCCTTACTTAGGGTTTAATGTAGTGCAATCATTTGCACCGATAGTTCGGCGAATGCTACTGCCGAAAAGACTTTTACGGGTCACGGCATAATTCCCTTGAACACCGTAAATAACGCAATGTTGTTTCTGATATTCAGTCGCTTCATTAAGTGCCGCTTGATATAGCTCAGGCGTCGGACATCGATATTTACCTCGCAGGAAATCTGCGACAGCGATTTTCCTTTGAATATCTCTTCCATCAGCCACCATTCATTACCGGAAATCGTATAATTCACTTCCCGGCGGTGCAGTCTTCTGCGCGTGTAATTCACCAATGAATAGCTAAAGCAGCATCCCTGACGTCGTTGATCCAATAATTCCTGAAAAAAAGGGGTGGTATTGGCGAGATTCTCGCTTTTCAATAACCAATGGGCGTTTGGCAAGAGCGCATAAAGCGTGAAAAATAGCGGCATGTTGTGCTCGCTTAATAAAATGATCAGATTCTTATTTTCACGCTGATAGAAATTATTCATGAGTTGCAGCGCACGAATCCGCTCCCGCGGCAGGCTGTCCAGATCGCACAGGATCCACAGGCAGCAGTCATCATTAACGCGAGTCTGTAACTGCCTGATAAGCTGCGTGTAGTCATCCGTTAAGGAATATAAAACGTCCGTCTGCTCCGCGAGCAAACTGGCAATGACCGTTTTTATTCCTTGCGAAAAAAAGAGATCTTTATTGTAAAGAAAACACCGATACTCCATGCCTCAATTCCCTGTTGATGACGTTACTGATAGTTCAATGTGTAATTTGCCGTGGCGGTAAAGGGGCCGGTGGTCAGGGTGCCGTTTGCTAAGGCAGCAGGTTCGGCTTCAACAAACGCCTGGAAGTTAAGCCGCAAAACGGTGTCGCCGATCGCGGTCGGACGGGTCGCCACATTCAGACGCACGGGCGTATCGTCCTCTTCCAGCAGGCCAACCCCGACGCCACCCGCATTGCCCGGTGACGTCGCGCTGATCGCCAGTCGCTCCGCCAGATTGCCATTGGCAGCCCCGCTGAACGTTACCGTCACAGAATTAAAGACGTTTGGCGTGCAATCCTCTAATTTGATCGTGAACGGAACAGGTACTGTTTTGCCGTTGATATACAATGACTTTGTCGATATGTTTCCGAAATCGACCGGCACCCGTTCTGACTCGGGCGCAATGCTGCACGGGTAAGCCATCACTACGCCGTTGAAACTGAGATCGCCGCCAATCAACTCCCCCAATGCCCATACCGGGGCCGGAGCGAACGTCGTCAATAAACAGGCAAAGATCATTGTTATGCGATGCATATTCCCTCCTTACTGGAATTCAGCCACAACCGTTGCAGATGCATGGAACTCGCCTTCCGGAATGACTGAGGTGACGTATTTCGCCACCGGTGCGGCAGTCAGGTTCCAGTCGCCTTCGTTATTGGCAAACCCCGGTACGTTATAGAAGGTGTTCGGCGCCACCGGGTTACCCTGACGGTCACGCAGCGCAATACCCAGTTCGGAACGATCCGTTGTTCCTTGCGTACTCAGGTATTTGCCGTCATCAAACGCCGGATTGGCCTGCTGGATCCCTAATTTGATATTCAGTGCGCCCTGAGCAAAACTGCCGCCCTCGCACTTCACATGAATCGGCACGTTTTGGCTGTAGTTGGTGCCGTTCAGCCGACTGCCGTTCCCCGGAATATTGCCGAAGTCGACGACGATCGGCGTTCCCTGATTGACGATGCATTTATCCGGTACGGTGATGACGCCTGAGGCAATGGTGACGCGCGACAGCGGGGTTTGCCCCATGGCCCCCGGCCCCAGACGGCCAAAGAGTTTGGCGATTTCAGAGCCTTGCAGGTTCACCCCGTTGATAATCGGTTTGGTGATCATAAAGGTCACCCGCCCCCTCGCACCGGAAGCGAATTGGTTTTGCAGAATGGTGCTGGGGACGTTACAGAAGTTCTGATCGGCGCCGTTTGAGACGTTCTCGAACGGCACGGTTTTATAGTCTTGCAGATTACCACCGATGTAGATCTCAATTTTGACGTCCATATAGTCGTTGAGCTTGAGGTAACCCGGCGTCATGCCGGACTGCGTTAACGTCGCTTGCGCCATGAAAAATACCGGCTGATTACTCATCGGCTGTGAGCAGTAAGCGCGCCCCTGGAACATCCCGGCCAGGTCGAATTCATCGGTAACCGTTGCGCCCATCTGGTTGTTGGTAATGTCATGATTAGAAATATTAATCAGATAGTCGTAGGTGCCGTTCACCGGTTCAATTTCACCGTCCACCACGGACCACGCCGCGCCCGGCAAGCCGAGCGTGCTGAGTGCCAGTAAAACCGGCAATTTGCGGCGGAACAGGCCTGACAGTTTCATTACAAGTACTCCATCTTCAGGCGAACCAGGCTGCTAAAGTCGCCCGCGCTCACATGCAAACCGGTGGATTCCAGCGCCGCCATAAAATTCAGCTCACTGTCACCGGAATTCACCAGCCAGGGAGCATGGGTCTGGCCGACATCCAGCGCATTCCCGTCCTTATCGAGCAGGCGCACGCCCGCGCCCTGAGTCGTACCGTGGGCGCGTAACAGCTGTCCGTTATTGTGGTCGGACTCGCCGACAAACGTCAGTTGCACCGCCTGCTCCCCGGTGCTGTAAGCCCGCCAGTCATTCCCGGTGGTTCTGGAAGCCAGACTCCCTCGCGACTGCGACGCCCCTTTCAGGCAGTCCTTCAGGTGCAACTTGAAGCGCACCGGCTCGCTGCGATCGCCCGCCTGACGAAAATGCTGCGCGCTGATCTCGCCCATCTCGACGTCCTGAATGCGCCCTTGTGTCATCAGTACGCAGGGAGAAGCAAACACAGAACCGTGAAACCGGACAATGCCGCTATCTTCGCTGACATGTTCCTGAGCGTTATGTTGTGGCTGCGCCGGCACATCCGCCCCGCACTGAAACGCCACGCCCATCGCGAGGAGGGCCACAGTGGATAAAGGATTTTGCATTGTCAGGTTCCTCCTGGTTAGCCCTGCTGCGCGGGTGGAAGCGCTTTGCAGGTGTTGCCATCGCAACGAAACTTCAGCTCAGGGTGTCCGCCATAATCGTTCACGAACATCATGGAAAACTGACTGACATTCCCGTCCGTTACCGCAAACTGCTGGCTCGATTTGGGCGCGATCATGATCCCCGGAAATTGGGTGATCTTCTGTCCAGCCCCTTTGGACAGCCCAAGGATCGTGACGTAATAAGGCGTTGGGTTCTGTACCGTCATCTGGCTGCCGTTTTTATGGAACACCACCTGGTCCTGCCAGACTTCACTTCGGGTCTTCGGGATCACCGCCGCCGGGCGGTAAAACAGCTTGATGCGCGACTGCATGGCCAGTTGCAGCGTGTTCGGTTTATCCGGCTTCGGCGGGATCTCTCTGACGTTGAGGTAGAACAGGCTCTCTCTGTCCTGCGGCAGCTTTTCAATCCCGGCGGTTTTGGTGACGCGCGCGATCCCTTTCTGTCCCCCGTTGATCCGCTGTAGAGGCGGTAACACAATCAGTGGTGACGTAATCTTGTTGCCTTTTTCATCCTCTACCCACGACTGGGCGAGGAAGGGAATATCCGGGCTGGTGTTGGACAGATTGGCACTCGACGAGGCCTCTTTCTCCGTAATAATGACGCGGGTCCGATCCAGAGAGACCCCTGCCTGCGCGTAGCCGCCAATCATGCTCAGCGCCCACGCCGCCATCAGATATCCGTTATGTCTTTTCTTGCTCATTTTTGGCCTTTTATTACAGTGAGAAAACTCGTTGCGTCGAGGTTAACGACACGGCAAAAACCCGTTCGCTCGCCCGTCGTTTGCACCTGGCGGGATCGTGACCTGACATTGCTGTTTGCCGCCCCACATCACGTTCAGCGTTTCGTTAGCATTGACCCCGGCAAGCCAGGCTTGCCCGTCTTCCAGCACCATCGCGACGCTCACCCCATCGGTGTTGTAAATTTCCGCGCCGAATGGCGGTACGCTGCCATCCGCGAGGCGCAACGTCCCCATCATCTTCATCCCCTTCGCCATGCCGAAGGCCTGATAGCCAATCGCGCCTTCCGTCAGGGTCGTTGTACTGATGGCTTTTGACGGTTCGACATCACTGTCCATCGCATCCACGTCCACGCGGGTGTCAAAGCTGTTGTAGCTCACCACATCCGGCACCACGGCAATGCCGTAGCCGTTAGTCCTCGACTTCTTGCCGTTGAGCGGAACGCCGCCAATGCCGTTGGTATCCACCATGACGCGTGCCGTATTGATCGTTGCGCCGCTGTTATGCATCGCCGCGCCGTGGCGGGTTGCCGTGAAGCCGCCGCGCAGGGTGGTGCTCAGCGCCATGTACTGGTTCTGCTGATAGCTGGCGTTGGTATTAATTTCCGCCAGTTGCGAACGATGCTGGTAATAGCCGTCAACGCTGGCATTACCGCTCTGGCTGGCGCCGGCACGAATACGCCACAAATTGTTGTAATCACTGTTGTCGGTGTAAGACGCCATCGGACTGGTTTTGCCGTTGTTGGTCTGGATATCCAGCCCCGCCCATTTGTTGTCGCCAATCGGCACCGACAGCGAGAAGGAGATCGAGTCGTCTTTGCGCCCTTTGTAATCGGTACGGTAAGCGGAAAGGTTGGCAGAGATGCCGTTGATCTCGCCAATCCGGAAGGAGCGTCCCACAGACATACCGTAGCGATCCTGGCTGCGCTTATCCCAGTAGTTCTGGTGCGTCCAGGTGAGAAAGACGGTCGTCGCCTTCCCCGCTTCGCCAGCCCAGAACGTTTTATTCCCGGTGATGGTATAGAGCTCTTTTTCGCGTCCCAGATGGTCATATCCCTGGTAACGTTCATCGAGGTATTGCGACATTGAGCGGAAGTCTTCCTGCGAGAACCGGTAACCCGCGAAGGTTATGGAACTGTTGTATTCGTCGAAGGTTTTGGCGTAACTCAGCTTGTAAGAGGTCCCTTTCAGTCGTTTACCGTCAGACTCGCGACTCCATGACTCGGTGGCATCAACGGAAATGGCGCCAAATGCGTAGAGATCGCGCCCGATACCCAACGACGCCGCGGTGTACTCTTCACCGGAAGACTGTAAACCGCCGTACAGCGACCAGGCGTTGCTGACCCCCCAGGAGAAATCGCCGGAGAGGAACGTCGGGCCCTGCATTTTATGGTTGTAGCGGGATGGCGTACCGCCTGAGATGTTGTAACGAACATAGCCCGGACGCGTGAGATAAGGAATGTTGGCGGTGTTCACCTGGAAGGTCGACACCGAGCCGTCCTGCTCTTCAACGCGCACATCGAGCGTACCGCGCACCGAACTGCGTAAATCCTGAATATTGAACGGTCCGGCGGGCACGGTGGTTTCATAGATGACGCGCCCACTCTGGCTGACGGTCACTTTGGCGTTGGTGCGGGCGATACCATGAATTTCAGGGGCATAGCCCTGTAACGCCGGTGGCAGCATCCGCTCATCACTGGCAAGGTTGATCCCGGTAAAACGCACGGTATCGAAAACCTGCGAATTCAGGTAGATCTCACCCAGCGTCAGTTTCGCCGCGATCATCGGCAAGGGGCGGTAGGCGTAGATCTGGTTCCAGTCGAAATCGAATTGATGGTTCTGGCTGTAGTAGCTGGTCTGATACTCACCGCGCAGACGCCAGCCGCCGATGTTCGCCCCTGCCTGACCGTAGCCTGAAACTGCGCTGTAGTTTTCCTGGCCGTTGAACTGGCGAGTGAGTTGCCCGTTGAGGCTATAATCGAACAGGAGCCCCGCAATCCCTTCATCCCAGCGTTCAGGCGGCGTCCAGCTCGGATCGTTATACTTCATCCACGCCTGCGGTACAGTAATTTCAAGCACGCCGGCGTAGTTGCTTAATTTCGCCCCCGGCAGGCTTTGCAATGAGTAGCAATTCTCATAGAGTTGAGTGACCTGCGCGCGCGCGTCATCTTTCAGCGCCAGCTTATCCAGCAGGTCGCCGCTGATGCACGGCAGCGTGCGCTTGCCTTCGGGAGCATCGATATAACGAATTTTCTCCTGGCCGACCGGTTGACCGTTAATGCGGATATCCAGCAAATAATCGCCAGGGGTGACATAGTTGTCGGTCGCAAAACGCGACAAATCAATCTGGGTACGCTCCGAAGCATCCAGGACATCGGTATTAAACTCTATGCTCTCCTCGGCACTGGCCGTCGCCGCGTAGCCGCTATTCATCACCAGAAGAGCAATCATCGTTATATGGGTTTTTAATTTTACCGACATGATTTTCGTCCCAAATAAATCCGTTAAATACGTTCTGCGTCCCGCGACGTTATTGTTATGCTGTTAGTGGTAATCCATAAAAAACTGCGCAACCGCAGTAAACTCGCCCGCTCTTATATATTTTTGAACCGGTACCAGCGATGCGGAAAATTTTAAAACGTTATCAGTCTCGCTCAGTTCATATCCCGGAGAGGGCTGACCCAGCGTTAATATTTCACCCTGACTGTCACGTAGACGAATGCCGAAACCATCGGCTTCACCACTGACTAATAACGTGGTGGGATCGGATGCCGCCGCATTACCTATAAAGGTGACCGAGGCATAAGGATAAAGTGAACCATCGTTGCCCCGTTTCACCACGGAACAACCGGTCAGGCGTACCAATACTGGCCGCGTAATATTGCCTTCATCATTTCGATTAATCAGGCTGGCAGACACATCGCCAAACTCAACCACAATATCCCGACTGTTCGGATCAAGACTGCATGCCGCCTCAATCAGTTCACCGCTCATCGCTAATTTACCCGGCGTGACGGTGGATCCTAAAGCAGAAACCGACCCCGTCAGAGCACACAAATAAAGCGATAGTATGAACATATTGCTTATTTTCATTTTGTCCCTCCCTGGTACGATCCCTGATTTAAAAAAGTGCGGGATAAACTCCCGCACTCAGAACGTCGGGTGGATTACTGATAAGCAATCTCAAAGTTAACCGTGGACTGGAAAGAACCCGCAGCCACGGTTGCGCTTGCGCTTTCTGCTTTCACATAGGCGACAAACGGAATGCTGTTGGTGCCGTTAACTAACTGAACAGGCGTTGTAGCCGTGCCCCACACCACATCCTGGCTGGCGCTGTCACGCAGGCCGATACCCGCGCCAGAGGCGGTGCCAGAGGTGAATGCAGCCAGAGTACCGTCAGCCTGGTTTAAGCTGGTCGGGGTGTAAGTCACTTCTGCAGTTTGCGCCACGGTGATGTCGCAGTGCTGCAGTTCGATGTTCTGGTGTACGTTCCCGACGCGTGCACCGTTAGCCAGCGCAGAAACAGGAATTTGACCAAAATCAACGGTCACCGGGCTTGAACCAGGTGCCAGACCACAGGCGGTATTCACCAGTTCACCCTGGAATTCAATCACACCGTTCGTCGTGTCAGCTAAAACAGACATAGAACCCAGAGCAGCGGTGAAAGCAACAGCCATAGCAACTTTATTCATTTTCATAACAATATCCTGTTTGTACCAATATCCTGAGAAATAAAGAGTCATCACGTCGCAATCGTTATTTCGTTCTGCTGTAATCAACTCTTGGTTTTGTTCTGGAATTGTTCCGGTAATAATTAAATATGCAATAATATTAATTATCACCACTCCTTTGAACTGATAAAAATGCTACCAAATCCAAATTTCCACACAAAGCACTACATTTGCTATGGAATAGATACGCATTGTTAACTCGCAAGGAGAAGAAAGGCGGATTTATATCTCGCGAAGCAGTGCGATTAATCCTAAATACATGATGGGTTTTTAACGGATATAAAATAAAAAATCAGAAGGAAGATTAGGATAATTCATAATTATAGTGAAAATAAAATAATAATTTAGGAAATCATTAGATATTTAGCGCGACGTTCAACATTAAAGACTTGCCTGCAAATCTTTTAACGTCGCCAGTCACATCAAAACGGAAGGCCGCCTCGCAAATCCAGGCTGGAGGGTTATCTCAGACGAATGGCATCAGCGTTGCACTGCACCCGGCATTCGCCGCAGCCGGTACAGCGCTCGCTGTCCAGCACAGGGATCCCCGCCGCGCCGATGGCACAAGCCTGTTCAGGGCAGGCTTCGATACACTGGTTGCACGAGCGTAACGGATTAACGCAGGCAGAGCTGAACGTCGGGCGCAGGCCAGTATCAAAGCGAGCCTGAACGCACAGCGCGTCACTCGGGCATGCGGCGATGCACAAGCCACAGCCATCGCAACTGGCATACTCAATCGCCAGTTGCGGGTAGCCGTCCTCATGTCGGGTCAGAATTCCCATCGGGCAGGCAGTAATGCACTGGTTACAGCGGGTACATTGCGTGATGAACTGCACATCAGGCACGGCACCCGGCGGCAGCGGATGCGTCAGTTGAGACACCGGCACCTGAGGCGCAGTGTGTTTTGCGGCACTGACAAACGCGCGAAACAGCCCGCGTCGACTGACGTGCCGGTGCGTCATCAGCGCCTGATAATATTTCTCTGACTTGTTCATCCGAAGTACAACCGTTTTACCACCGGTTGCAGCGCCCGTTGCTGCTCCATATCATGCAGATAACGCGCGGTTACAGCGGCAAGGCGGGCATAGAACGGGCTCACCGGGCAGTCCTGTAACCGTTCCAGATAGCGATATCCCCATGGCAGCAGATACATCTCGAATAGCTGATTAACCGCCGCATCTTTGCCGGCCTCCAGCAGCGCGCTGCTGGCTAACAACATCAGGCCAAACTGATCTTCGGGCTCACTCTGACGCGCGTCAAACGCCATTCCCTGTGACTGTAAAAACCCACGGTACTCCGCGGTGGTATCGCCCATCAGCAGATTATCGCGTTCCAGCCAGACGGAACCCCAGGGCGGCGCGGGCATATCGCCCTGCCCCTCGAACAGCACGGAAAATTGCCACGCCAGTTCATCATCGTCCGGCAACGGCCAGTCGGCACACAGTCTGGCCATCTGCGCCGGATCGCGCCACGGGTACAGATCGGGCAGCGTGGGCAAACTGTCGAAAAGCGCTTTCACCTCCGGTCGCCCGGGAGAGTAGTAAAACAGTGCACCGAGGATACGGGGTAATACGGCAAGAGACGACATCTCTAAATACTCCTGAACGTGCCTGATGGCGGCTGACGCCTTATCAGGTCTACGACGACTACGGAAAAAGAGCGGCCGAGGCCGCTCACAGCTTACATCGGCAGCGTCCACAAATTGTAGAACGCAATCCTTCCCACAAGCTCCGCCACGATGACAATCAGTGCGGTCATCGCCAGAACGGTGACACTGGACTTCAGTCGCGCCCAGGTCACCACGCCAACAATCCCCACGGCCAACAGCGCCGCCTGTGCGGTAAACCAGCTGGTTTGCGCCGCCGTCAAGGCGCCGTCCGCACTCATCAACGTCGACATATACCCAGGGCGCAGGCAGAAGCTGGCCAGGATCGCCAACACGCTGACCAGCAGACCCAGACGCAGCCCAAACAGTCCGGCCAGAATGCCGCCGCCAATCAGCGGCGTCAGCACCATCATCGCCGTTGTATACGAAGTGCGCCAGGTGACCACCGTCGGCAACTGGTAGATTTGCGGGATCGCCAGAATAAAGGCCACGCCCACTATCGCAGCCAGCCACACCAGCGCTTTACACACTGCGGTCGCCCCACGATTGAGAAGCAAACCGAGGGAACCCAGCCCGCCAAGCGTGGCAAATACCGCCGACAGCACGATTTCGTTGCTCATCGGCGAATGGCCTACGCGCAGCAGCATGTTCAACGCACGCAGCGGTTGCCCGACGTGGATGATCCCCAGCAGTACCCCTACGCCAAACAGACACATGACGGAGAACAGGCCAATGGCCATCCGCCGCGCGTCAATCTGCCCCAGCGTACCGCCAATTAGCAGCAGAATGAACGCGCCGACCGCGCTTTGGGTAAAGACGGTAAAAAAGACCAGCGGTAACTCATGCATGGCGCACCTCCCCCATGTTCATAATGGCCCCTTCCTTGTCGCCCGTAGGTTTGGCCTTCGGGTGCGGCTTAATAATGAGGTTAGGATGGGTAAACGACGCGGCAGGCAGCGGCGCAATCTCATTCCCGGTGCCGTACTTCGCCCGCAGTTCGTCAATGGGACCGAAATCCAGCGCCCGCTGCGGACAGGAGTCCACGCAGATTGGACGCAGATTCTGCTCCAGTCGATCGAGGCAGCCGTCGCATTTGCGCATCACTTTAGCCGTAGCATCAAACTGCGGCGCACCATACGGGCAGCGCATTTCGCAATAGCGGCAACCGACGCAGATGCTGTCATCGACCAGCACCAGGCCATCCTCTTCACGTTTGTGCATCGCTCCGGTCGGACAACCGGATACGCAGACCGGCTCATCACAGTGGTTACAGGCGATAGAGAGATAGTAGGTAAAGGTGTCGTTGTGCCAGCTTTCCCCCTCTTTCACCCAGCTTCCGCCGCCGTATTCATAGACCCGGCGGAATTTCGGACCGACATCCAGATCTTTATTATCCTTACAGCTGACCTGGCAGGTTTTACAGCCTGAGCAGCGCGAGGAGTCAACATAAAAGCCATACTGTTTCATTGCAGATCACTCCTTAAGCGCGTTTGATTTCAACCAGGTTGGTATGCTGTGGGTTCCCTTTCGCCAGCGGCGACGGCAGATGACTGGTCAGGGTGTTGATGCACCCGCCAACGTCCACACCGTTGCTGTCCAGACGGGTCCACGCCCCCTGCGGCATCGCCACCACGCCCGGAAGAATACGCTGGGTCACCTTACAGGGGATCGCCACCACCCCGCGATCGTTGAACACGTGCACCAGATCGCCTGAGTTCAGTTGACGCGCGCTGGCGTCTATCGGGTTGATCCACACTTCATCCGGTACCGCTTCATGCAGCATCAGCACGTTGGTATAGGTTGAGTGGGTATGGCCTTTGGTGTGAAAACCGCTCAGCTGTAGCGGATATTTCACGGTTAACACTTTGTTCAGGTGTGATTCTTTCACTTCGCAGAACTCCGGCACCGCCGGGATACGATCGCCTTCCGGCAGCGTCCACGCTTTTGCGAGATCGGCCAGCGCCTGAGAGTAGATCTCAATCTTGCCGGATGGCGTAGTCAGTGGATTCGCCACGGCATCGGCGCGAAAATCAGCAAACGCCAGACTCTGTTTGTTTGTCGCGACGCGCTGGTCGATAACCCCCATCTCTTTCGCCACCGGCCATTCCGGCAGATACGGACGTTTTTCGCGGATCTGCTGATAGTGCATTTCTGCCCACTGCGCCTGCGTCCGCCCTTCGGTGTACTGTTCGCGCAAGCCAAGATGCCCGGCAATATCGGCGCAGATGTCGTAGGTGCTACGCACTTCCCACATCGGCGTGACCGTTTTCTGTAGGGCTATCATGTAGTTGTGAGAACCCGCCGCATAGGAGCTGTCCACCAGATCTTCCGCTTCGAGATAGCTGGTTTCCGGCAGCAGGAGATCGGCGTATTTCGCGCTCGGCGTCATGTGGTTTTCAATGACGATAATGGTTTCGCACAAACTTTCATCCGCGAGAATTTTGCGCGTACGGTTGGTTTCACCGTGCTGGTTCAACAGCGTGTTACCGGCCTGGTTGAAGAACAGCTTAATGCCGGTTTTCAGTTTGTCCGCCCCCTTCACGCCCATCGTGGTGGCCGTCATGATTTCAGGACGTTGAATCGCATCCGTCCAGAGATAGCACGGAATAGAGGTTTTGATTGGGTTGGTCAAAATCGGTAGCAGCGGCACGCCGTACGGGGTGCCATAAGGCCAGTTACCGTTGTTGGTTCCCGGCAGGCCAAAGTGGCCCGTCAGCGCAGGCAGCGTCTGAATGGCGCGCACAGTTTGCTCGCCGTTGGCGTGACGCTGCGGTCCCCAACCCTGACAAATGTAACAGGCACGGGCCGAGGCGATTTCACGCGCCAGTTGGCGAATGCGCGTCGCCGGAATACCGGTTATCTCCGCCGCCCATTCCGGCGTTTTAGCGATACCGTCATCGCCCTTACCGGTCACGTAGTCTTTATAGCTGGCATTCGGCGCAGCGCCTTCGGGCAGCGTGCTGCTGTCATAACCCACGCAGTACTTATTCACTTCAGCTTCATTAATCAACTGTTCGGTAATCAGCGTGTGCGCGATACCGGCCACCAGCGCAGCATCGGTCGTTGGGCGAATCGGCAGCCACTCGGCATGCTCGGTCACCACCGAGTCGGTATAACGCGGATCGATAATAATCACTCGCGCCTTTGAGACTTCCAGCGCGCGACGTAACTCTTCAACCTGTCCGCCACCGGACATGCGCGTTTCAGACAAATTCAGACCAAACAGCACGACCAAATCGGAATGGGCAATTTGCGTAAAGTGGCTCCCGACATAAACACCGTGGGTGTAGGGCGTTGCCGTGGCAATTTGCGCGGTGGAATAGGTGTTATGATAATTTAAATAGCCGCCGGTGAGATTCAGCAGACGCTTCCAGGCTGGCGTTCCCTGGGTATGGTAATAAGCGCCTGACTGATAATTATAATAAATGGCCTCACGGCCATATTTTTCCGTCACGCGTTTCAATTCTGCTGCGATAAATGCGGTCGCTTCATCCCAGGAAATACGTTTGAATTTCCCTTCACCGCGTTTACCTACGCGTTTCATCGGATATTTAATTCGGTCCGGACTATATACCCGCCAGCGACTGGAACGTCCGCGCAAACACGGACGAATCTGGTGCTCGCCAAATACCGCGTCGTCTTTTGCGTCTTCTGGTTCAATACGCACAATACGGTCGTCTTTAACGATCACTTTCAGCGGGCAACGGCTGCCGCAGTTGACCAGACAGGCGCTGTGGCGAACGGTTTCACCACTACCACCCTGCGTCGGCGCAGCGGTCGTTTCGGCCTGCGCGGTAACAGAGAAAGGCAACGTAATCGCGTTACTGAGCGCAACGGCGGCACCTATTTTGGCGGTGCCTGTCACCGCATCCCGTCGGGACAGTGTTGTGTTTAGCCATTTTTTTATTTCCATCTTTATTTCTCACATTTCATCCATAGTTATTATTAATAAGTCATCATAAAGGGCTAAACACGGCTGATGGTTGATTATGATCAAACGAACTTTTATGGGAAAATAAAGTGGAAAAACCATGACCGTCTTATCATTTTTCATCTGATAAAAAGCAGTGATTTAACTGAAAGTGACATTTCTCGATACAAACAAGAAATAAAAACAGAACAACAACGGCATAGTCGCTATGTATTTAAATATATTACGAATCAATATCCCGTCAGGCAAGTGAAATAAAATTCTTATTTTCGCGGCGTGCGTAAAAAGATTATTCCTGGACGAAAGTGATATTCCTGGCGGCCGGTGTCATATAAACTTTTCATGATAATTTATAGATAATATAATTATTTGTTATGTAAAAAAAGGGGGAAGTCTGCTCAGTGAGCTGGGTTCTCCCCTTAATCAGGCTATACTGTTTCATCATACCCATAGCCAGACCGAATCATGATCGCATCCGGACGCCATCCCTCTCTGCGCCTGTCGCTGGCAGGACTCCTGACTCTGACACTGTTCGGGGTCGGCTACACCCTGCATCTGCACTGGGGGGCATTCATTCAATGGTGTCTGGCGACGCAAATCACGCTGCACCGTTATCTGGTGATGTACCTGCTGCAGTTGAATAATCATCAGTACAGCGGCGGTTTCTGGTTACTGACGGGGGCCTTTCTGTACGGCGTGCTGCATGCCATCGGGCCGGGGCATGGGAAGTTCATCGTGACGACTTATCTGAGCACCAATAAGGAAAGCCTGCTGGCTGCACGGGTTGTGCCTTTTGTTGGCAGCCTGATGCAAGGCGTCAGCGCGATTCTGTTTGTGTTTATCCTCGCGATTGGCTTTAACCTGGCATCCGGTGATTTGAGCACCAGCCGGTGGTACGTTGAGAAAATTAGCGCGGTGCTGATCGCCGGGTTTGGCGCGTTTATGATCTATCATGCTTTAAAATCCCTGCGTCCCATCACCTTCACCCGGTTTACTCCCCTGCATAACCATGACGAGAAGTGCGGCTGCGGGCATCACGGCGTCGGGAAGACGCTGGAGGACGGCAACTGGAAAACCCGACTGGGGGTGATTCTCGCCATCGGCGCTCGGCCGTGCAGTGGGGCGATCATGATCCTGTTATTTTCCAACGCGCTCGGCATCGTCACCTGGGGCATTGCGGCGGTGATGACCATGTCCTTTGGCACCGCGCTGTCAATCATGGGACTGTCTTTGGCGGTACGCTATGCCCGCAATCAGACGCTCTCATGGTTCGGCACTGGACATCCGGCCCTGAAATGGCTGGCGCCTGCAGCCAGAATTGTCGGTGGCGTGGTGCTGATTCTTTTTGCCACGATCCTGTTCTTAACGGTGATCCCGATTAGCGCCAATGGCGATTTTATTGCCGCAGGTTGCTAACGGTAAGCGCAATAATTGTCCGATAATTGCGTACCTGCTCCGGTGAATTTCCCTGCCACCTTGGAATTACGTGTCCCAATAGGGATAATAACCACACGAACAGTGAACCCGGGACCACAATGAGACACTCTCTGCCTTGCCGCACGCTACGTACACGGCCGATGAAACTCGGTACGACGGTAATATTGATGGTCAGCGCCGTGTTGTTTTCTGTATTGCTGGTCGTCCACCTGTTCTACTTCTCACAAATCAGCCACATGACGCGTGATGCGTTAGCAAATAAGGCGCTGGCCGTTGCCCGAACGCTGGCAGACTCGCCGGAGATCCGCAGGGGGTTGATGAAAAAACCGGAGGATAGCGGGATTCAGGCAATTGCCGAAGCGGTGCGCAAGCGTAACGATATGCTGTTTATTGTCGTCACCGACATGAAAAGCCTGCGTTATTCCCACCCGGAAGCCCAGCGCATCGGACAGCCGTTTAAAGGCGACGATATTTTGCGGGCGTTAGATGGCAAAGAGAATATTGCCATCAACCGGGGCTTTCTCGCCCAGGCGCTGCGCGTTTTCACGCCCATTTACGACGACAATCACCGCCAGATTGGGGTGGTGGCGATCGGTCTGGAACTGAGCCGGGTCACCGAACAGATTAACAACAGTCGTGGCAGTATTATCTGGTCCGTACTTTTTGGCGTGCTGGTGGGTCTGCTGGGCACCTGGGTGCTGGTGAAAGTGCTCAAGCGCATCCTGTTTGGTCTGGAGCCATATGAGATTTCCACCCTGTTTGAACAGCGCCAGGCGATGCTACAGTCGATCAAGGAAGGGGTGATCGCCGTTGACGACAAAGGCGAAGTGACGTTGATTAACGATGCCGCCCAGGAATTGCTGAACTATCGCAAGTCACAGGACGATCCCCAGTTTTCCACGCTCAGCCACGCCTGGTCGCAGGTGGTGGATCTCAGCGAAGTTTTGCGCGACGGTACGCCGCACCGCGATGAAGAGATCAACATCAAAGACCGGCTGTTGCTCATTAATACCGTCCCGGTTCGCAGCGGCGGCAAGATTATTGGCGCAATCTCCACCTTCAGGGACAAAACGGAAGTTCGCAAGTTGATGCAACGGCTCGATGGCATGGTGAACTATGCCGACTCACTCCGTGAACGATCCCACGAATTCATGAATAAATTACATGTGATTCTGGGATTGTTACATCTGAAGAGTTATAAGCAACTTGAAGATTATATTATCAGGACGGCTAACAACTATCAGGAAGAGATCGGCTCACTGCTAGGCAAAATTAGATCGCCGGTCATTGCGGGCTTTTTACTCAGTAAGATTAATCGCACATCCGATTCAGGGCACAAACTGGTGATTAGCCATGACAGCCAATTACCGGACAGCGGCAATGAAGATCAAATTGCGGTATTGATCACCGCGCTCGGAAATTTGATTGAAAACGCGATCGACGCGTTAGCACAGCAGTCAGGAGGTGAAATCAACGTCTCCTTATATTATCGCAATGGCTGGTTGCATTGTGAAGTGAGTGACGATGGTCCCGGCATCGAACCGCACCGTGTTGACGCTATCTTTGAGAAAGGCGTCTCATCTAAAGGAACTGAACGCGGCGTCGGTTTAGCGCTTGTTAAACAACAAGTTGAAAGTCTTGGCGGCAATATTTTTGTGGAATCCGAACCTGGCGTTTTCACACAATTTTTTGTACAAATACCCTGGGATGGGCAGAGGGCCAGCACATGATCAATGTCTTTATTATCGATGACGACGCAATGGTAGCGGAGTTAAACCGCCGCTATGTCGCACAGATCCCCGGTTTTCAGTGCTGCGGAACCGCCTCAACGCTGGAGAAAGCCAAAGAAGTTATTTTTCATAGCGACGTTCAGATAGACCTGATTTTGCTGGATATTTACATGCAGAAAGAGAATGGGCTGGATCTGCTTCCCCTTCTGCATGCCGCCGGCTGCAAAATTGATGTCATTGTCATCTCGTCTGCCGCCGATGCCATAACGATTAAGGACTCGCTGCACTACGGCGTCGTTGATTACTTAATCAAGCCGTTTCAGGCCTCACGTTTTGAAGAAGCCCTCACCAGCTGGTTGCAAAAGAAAAGGGACATGGACAAGCACCAGTATTATGAGCAGTCAGAGCTGGACCAACTGATTCACGGCAGTGCGTCCAATGAGCAGGACACTCGCCGCCTGCCGAAAGGGCTAACGCCACAAACGCTGCGTACGCTGTGTCAGTGGATCGATGCGCATCAGGATTATGAGTTTTCAACCGATGAGCTGGCGAATGCGGTGAATATCTCCCGCGTCTCCTGCCGCAAATACCTCATTTGGTTGGTTAACTGCCATATTCTGGTCACCAGCATTCATTATGGCGTCACGGGCAGACCGGTTTACCGCTACCGTATTCAGGCAGAACATTATTCTTTACTTAAGCAATATTGTCAGTAGAAGAACAATCTTAACCTTGCGTTATTTCGTTATATATTGGTAACAATTATTACAATAATGAAAAAATAAAAAGGTTAAGGTTACTGTCTGAAAATTCAGAAATTGTGCCAGATCAAATATAATTGCATCACTTCACATTTATCAATGCTTTATTATTATCCGACATAGCATTGTTTTTAATTTCAAAAACGCTAACAAAAGTTAATAAAGTATTATCCACCTCATAGAGTGTGTATTTTTAATCACAAAGGAGTAGTCTGGAAATAACCAGACGGATTAACAAAAACGATAAACGGTAGCAACGGAGCTCATGCTACATCTTAGGGATAAGCACACTCTGTGAGCAGATGACATGTTCATATTTTTCATAAAGATACAAAAAAAGATCCCGAAACTGCTTCTGCTCTCCTTTTTCAACACTGCCCATCGCCAGAGAGTCTTGCTTTCTGAAAACAGCCTGAAAAAACGATAAGAGTTTCCATGTTCCTTATGAAAAACTTTTATTCAATGTTTAGAAACTAATCACACTTTCAGACGAAACGAATATTAGCCAGGCTCTGCGCCCACTACACAAAAAACAGAACATGGCTGTGATCCATTTATCAAAATTGACTGGTTTATCGCGAGGGTAAATAAATGCTATTTAGTATACAACTTCTCATAATATTAATATGTTTGTTTTATGGTGCCAGAAAGGGCGGTATCGCGCTGGGTTTGTTAGGCGGTATCGGCCTGGTCATTCTGGTCTTCGTTTTCCACCTCCAGCCGGGTAAACCACCGGTTGACGTTATGCTGGTGATCATCGCGGTGGTCGCGGCCTCAGCAACCCTACAGGCCTCCGGGGGTCTGGATGTCATGTTGCAGATCGCAGAGAAACTGCTGCGCCGCAACCCAAAATATGTCTCTATCGTTGCGCCGTTCGTGACCTGTACCCTGACTATCCTCTGCGGTACCGGCCACGTGGTCTACACGATCCTGCCAATCATTTACGACGTTGCGATTAAAAACAACATTCGCCCGGAACGTCCAATGGCCGCCAGCTCCATCGGCGCGCAAATGGGGATTATCGCAAGTCCAGTATCAGTCGCAGTGGTTTCTCTGGTTGCGATGCTGGGTAATGTGACGTTTGAAGGTAAACACCTGGAATTCCTCGACCTGCTGGCAATCACCATCCCGTCCACGCTGTTGGGTATCCTGGCAATCGGTATTTTCAGCTGGTTCCGCGGTAAAGATCTGGATAAAGACGAAGACTTCCAGAAATTCATCTCCGTACCGGAAAACCATCACTACGTGTATGGTGACACCGCAACGCTGCTGGACAAAAAGCTGCCGAAAAGCAACTGGCTGGCGATGTGGATCTTCCTGGGTTCTATCGCGATTGTAGCCATTCTGGGTGCTTTCTCCGAGCTGCGTCCTTCCTTTGGCGGCAAAGCGTTGTCAATGGTGCTGGTTATCCAGATGTTCATGCTGTTGACCGGCGCGCTGATTATTATCCTGACCAAAACCAATCCCGCTTCAATCTCTAAAAACGAAGTCTTCCGTTCAGGTATGATCGCGATTGTGGCGGTGTACGGTATCGCCTGGATGGCAGAGACCATGTTCGGTGCCCATATGGATGAGATCCAGGGCGTGCTGGGCGAGATGGTGAAAGAGTATCCGTGGGCCTATGCAATTGTTCTGCTGCTGGTGTCCAAATTTGTTAACTCCCAGGCTGCGGCGCTGGCGGCTATCGTTCCAGTCGCTCTGGCGATCGGCGTTGACCCGGCGTACATCGTGGCATCTGCCCCGGCGTGCTACGGCTACTACATTCTGCCGACCTATCCAAGCGATCTGGCTGCGATTCAGTTTGACCGTTCCGGTACCACCCGCATTGGTCGTTTCGTCATCAACCACAGCTTTATTCTGCCAGGTTTGATTGGCGTGAGCGTCTCCTGCGTCTTTGGCTGGATCTTTGCTGCCATGTACGGATTCCTGTAAAGGTCTCCCGCGTGCCGCCCTTCACCGGGCGGCGCGTCACTTATGATATTAAAAGAAATCAATAGGCTGGAAGCACATGTCAAATAAAGAGTTCTTCTATCAGGCACCTTTCCCGATGGGGAAAGATGAAACAGAGTACTACCTGCTCACTTCCGATTATGTCAGCGTAAGTGAGTTTGAAGGCGAGTCCATACTGAAGGTTGAGCCGCAAGCCCTGACGCTACTGGCGCAACAAGCCTTCCACGATGCCTCCTTCATGCTCCGCCCCGAACATCAGCAACAAGTTGCCGCCATTCTCCACGACCCCGAAGCCAGCGAAAACGATAAATACGTCGCGCTGCAATTCCTGAGAAACTCCGAAATCGCCGCTAAAGGCATTCTGCCGACCTGTCAGGATACCGGTACGGCCATTATCATGGGGAAAAAAGGCCAGCGTGTCTGGACCGGGGGGGGTGACGAAGCCGCGTTGTCAAAAGGGGTGTACAACACCTATATCGAAGACAACCTGCGCTATTCACAGAACGCCGCGCTGGATATGTACAAAGAGGTGAACACCGGTACCAACCTGCCGGCACAGATCGACCTCTACACCGTTGATGGCGATGAATATAAGTTCCTCTGCGTGGCAAAAGGCGGCGGTTCTGCCAACAAAACCTATCTGTATCAGGAAACTAAAGCGCTGCTCACCCCGGGCAAGCTGAAAAATTTCCTCGTTGAGAAGATGCGTACCCTCGGCACCGCAGCCTGCCCGCCGTACCATATCGCCTTTGTGATTGGCGGTACGTCCGCAGAAAGCACGCTGAAAACCGTGAAGCTCGCCAGCACGCACTACTACGATGCGCTGCCGGTCACCGGTAACGAGCACGGTCAGGCGTTCCGCGACACACAACTGGAACAGGAACTGCTGGAAGAGGCACAAAAACTCGGTCTCGGCGCGCAGTTTGGCGGCAAATATTTCGCCCACGATATCCGCGTGATCCGCCTGCCGCGTCACGGTGCCTCCTGTCCGGTCGGTATGGGCGTCTCCTGCTCGGCAGACCGTAACATCAAGGCAAAAATCAACCGCGAAGGGATCTGGATCGAAAAACTGGAGCACAACCCAGGCCAGTACATCCCGCAAGCCCTGCGTCAGGCCGGCGAAGGCGAAGTGGTAAAAGTTGACCTCAACCGCCCGATGAAAGCGATCCTGGCTCAGCTTTCGCAGTACCCGGTTTCAACCCGCCTGTCGCTGACCGGAACCATTATCGTGGGTCGCGATATTGCGCATGCGAAGCTGAAAGAGCGTATCGAATCTGGCGAAGGGTTGCCGCAGTACATTAAAGATCACCCCATCTACTACGCGGGTCCGGCGAAAACACCGGCGGGCTATCCGTCAGGTTCACTAGGGCCGACCACCGCAGGCCGCATGGATTCCTATGTTGATCTGCTGCAATCACACGGCGGCAGCATGATCATGCTGGCGAAAGGCAACCGCAGTCAGCAGGTGACCGATGCCTGCCAGAAACACGGCGGCTTCTATCTGGGCAGCATTGGCGGCCCGGCCGCGGTCCTGGCGCAGCAGAGTATCAAGCATCTGGAATGCATTGAGTATCCGGAACTGGGTATGGAGGCTATCTGGAAAATTGAAGTGGAAGATTTCCCGGCGTTCATCCTGGTGGATGACAAAGGCAACGATTTCTTCCAGCAGATAGTCAGCAAGCAGTGCGCTAACTGCGCGAAATAACCTCTTCGGCCCGGCACCGGACGGTTCTCAACGTTTGAGGGCAGTCCGGTGATCCCCCCGGGCCACTTTTTATCCTCCCATAGCAGACGTTGAATTTTTATCGGTATCGGTGAATAGTCGTCTTTTCCCTTACTGAGAGAATCTCGATGATCCGCACACTGAATCCCGGCCTGCTCACTGTTGCTGCCCTGATACTGACGCTTATCCTCATCTACACCGGCGTCTCGGCGGGTGAGAAAATCACCTGGCTGATGGAAGTGACGCCGGTGATTATTGTGGTACCGCTGCTGCTGGCAACCGCAACGCGCTACCCGCTTACCCCGCTGCTTTATACGCTGATTTTCTTCCACGCCATCATCCTGATGGTCGGCGGAATGTACACCTACGCCAAAGTGCCCATCGGTTTTGAGGTGCAGGATTGGCTGGGCTTAAGCCGCAATCCGTACGACAAACTGGGTCATTTCTTCCAGGGGCTGGTGCCGGCACTGGTGGCGCGCGAAATTCTGCTTCGTGGAAAGATTGTTCGCGGAAACAAGATGCTGGCATTTCTGGTTTGCTGCGTGGCGCTGGCGATCAGCGCCACTTACGAGCTGATTGAATGGTGGGCGGCACTGGCGATGGGACAAGGCGCGGATGATTTTCTTGGTACCCAGGGAGACCCGTGGGATACCCAGTCAGACATGTTCTGCGCGCTGTTGGGCGCGTTAACCTCGGTGATGCTGCTGGCGCGCATTCATTGCCGACAGTTGAAGCGCTATCGGTTAATTGCCGGATAAGCCACAACGCCCTCCGGCAATTTGCACTATCCCCTGTTGCACTATCCCCTGCGGTATTTGATCACCAGAATCGGCAAGGCGAACACCAGCGTCAGGAAGTTCGCCATGCTGACCGCGGTGTCCTCAATGAGTAATCCGTAAATCAACCACATCACTAACCCGCAGACAAACATGACGTACATCAGTCCGGAAATCCCCTGCGTATTACGGGTGGTGATGACTTTTATCGCCTGCGGCAGAAAAGAGAGCGTGGTCAGGCTTGCCGCCAGATAGCCTATCAACGAAATCCATTCCATGATTACGCCTTCACATCGCCAGTCGCGCTAACCGGTATCGGGCGCGTTTCCGGATGCAAAGCGGACGGCGGCACTTTACGATACTTATCCAGCAAATGAATCTGGATCTTACGCAATGTATCGCCGTTCAGACGGTAGTAGCGGAAGTAAAGGATCAGCGTCACGATGAAAAACAGCGTCGGTAATGCAATCATGATGAACTGCATGCCCAGGATAGTTTCAGCAGACTGAACCGCATTGGGGATATAGCCAATGATCCCCAGCACCACGGCGATAAAGAAAGCCGAAAACGCGGAGCCGCCCTTTACCACCATCGTTTGCACAGCATAGGCAATGCTCTCGCAGCGCACGTTAAACTTATACTCACCGTAATCGACGGTGTCTGCCACCATGATCACCTGTAGTACCCAGAACAGCGCGGTGCCTATGTTCAGAAAGACTCCGGCCAGGCAGATAAGAAACACATTGTGGTATCCAGCCAGCGCCATGATTAACAATACCCCGCCGCTGAGAACCGGCATCACCGACGCGCCCGCCCATAAAATCCGCCGGGAAAGCGCCTTCGCCAGACGAGGAAAGAGGATCAGCGTCAATAAATTCGCCGCGCCGGCATAGGACAGGTAATACGGGAAAAGGTCAGCATCGCCAATCACATAGGTGAAATAATAAATCGCGAAACCGGTAATAATATTGGCGGCCACATTGTAAGCCAGCGCCATTCCCAGCAGACATGAGAGTTGATCGTTTTTGTAGATCAACGCGAGGATCGACTTCAGCGACAGCCGGGTACTGTCAGCGGTAGCCTCGCTGTCAGACGAATACACTTCATGCACATTGCGCAATGTCACGATGGTGGAGGCAATAAAGAACGCGATCAGCACCAGCGTGAACATCTGGAAACCGAACCCACGATCCTCCCCCCCAACATAATTCACAAACGGCAACGTCACCCCGGCGGTAACAAATCCCGCCAGACTGGCAAAGAAGCGCGGAAACGGTACCAGCTGCTCACGCTCACGTTTATCAAGCGTAATGGTCGGCACCAGCGACCAGAACGGAATATCCATGATGGTATACGTCATGCCCCACAGAATGTAGGTCACGCAGACAAAGACCACCTGTGCCGTGCCTTCAAACAGGTGGGCGCTAAACAGCAGAAACAGTACCAGCGAATTCGCCAGTGTGCCGAGCAGGATCCACGGTTTAAATTTTCCCCACCGCGACCGGGTGGCGTTCACAATCCAGCCCATTACCGGATCGTTGAACGCATTCCAGATCTTTGCCACCAGAAACAACGAACCCACGACACCCACCGATAACCCCACCACATCGGTGTAGTAATACATCAGGTACATATAGACGATGCCGATGGCGAAATCCTTACCAAACGCACCGAATCCGTAACTTAATTTTGTTGTCAGAGAGATGCTCATAGGGTACCGGGTCGCTGTTACCAGCGCCCGCCTTCTGTTATTAGAGAGGGTAAACGCCGGGTCTGAGTCCGGCGACGTTGACAATCAACGGTGTAACCAGGCGGGAAGCCAATCGCCGTGGGCGGCGATCAGGTCATCCACCAGCGCATAGATTTCCTCAATACCCAGTACGGCAGCGGTGTGCGGGTCCATCATGGTCGCATGGTAAACGCGATCGCGGTTTTCCGTCAGAATGGCTTCGGTCAATAGCGTCTGTACGTTGATATTGGTCTGCATCATCGCCGCCAGATGCGACGGAATCGCCCCGACTTTGGTTGGCTGAATACCATTAGCATCCACCAGACAGGCCACTTCCACGCAACTGCCCTGCGGCAGGTTGTCGATCAGCGCGTCGTTACGCACGTTGCCATAAATCACGCTCGGCTCACCCGTCCAGATGGCGTTCATAATGGTGCTGGCATATTCCCGTGACGGTTGAATATCGATACGCTCTGCGGTTTTGTACTCCTCCAGCTCTTTATGCCAGTTCGCCAGTTGCTCCACACAGCGTTTCGGGTACTCATCCAGTGGGATCTGGTAACGTTCGATCAGATCATCGCGGCCTGGCTTAATAAACCACGGGGTGTATTCAGCAAAGTGTTCCGAGGATTCGGTGACGAAATACCCCAGTTTTTTGAACATCTCGTAACGTACAATATTCTGGCAGCGATCGTTGCCATGAATGTTGGGCTTCGGTGCCTGCCCGGCGTCATAGGCTGCCAGCAGTTCCGGATAGAGATTCACATACGTGCCATCGGCGGTTTTACGTTCCAGTTCGAGATAAAACGCCATATGGTTAATACCGGCGCTGCGATAGCGTAATGAAGCAGGATCAATGTTCAGATCGCGAGCCAGCTCTTCCGCCGTTCCCTGCACGGAGTGGCAAAGCCCCACTTGTTTAATGTGCGGATAGCGGGCATACATCGCCCAGGTATTCATTGCCATCGGGTTGACGTAATTCAGCAGGGTGGCATCCGGACAGACTTGCGTCATATCTTCACAGATCTGCCACAGGTGCGGGATAGTGCGCAGCGCGCGCATAATGCCGCCAGGGCCGAGCGTATCGGCAATGGTTTGCTCCAGACCGTGACGTTTACAGACGTCAAAATCGGTCACCGTGCAGGGCTCATAGCCGCCAATCTGAAAGGCGACAACGACAAAATCGGCATCCTGTAGTGCCGCTTTTTGTTCTGTATGACAGGTAATGTGTCCGGACGCACCGGCAGAATCCATTAGCTTACGTACAACGACGTGCGACTCTTCAAGGCGCGTCTCATCGATATCCATCAGAGCAATATGCGCCGACTTCAGCGCCTCGCGGTGAAAGACATCGCCAAGAATGTTTTTCACGAAAATCGTTGAACCGGCGCCGATAAAGGTAATTTTGGGTGCTGTCATCATGACTCTCCAGAACAGTAGTGAACAGATTCATGGTGGCACGCGATCTGAGTGAAAACCTCCGTCTTCCCCGATGAGCATTCCCGAAAACTCAGATCCTCTGCTGGTCGCACGGCGATCTGAGTTTTTGGGACAAAATAGCCAGAAAAGCAGAGTATCCGGGCGGTTATAAGGGCTACTATCAATTACAACCGTCGGTTTTGTGTCCGAATTCCCGGTTCTGTTCCCGTAAAGCTGGCATGATTCTGACAATTCAGGAAACGGAGTGTCGATGAGCACGCAACCAATCCCCTTTCTCCCACCTGACCCGCATATGTGCAATGGTGACGAAAAACAGACGCGCAGTCCGCTGTCGCTCTATTCCGAATATCAACGGATGGATATTGAGCTACGCCCGCCACATGCGATGGCCGCCAGTCACTGGCATGGTCAGGTCGAGGTAAATGTCCCCTTTGACGGGGACGTGGAGTATCTGATCAACAATGAGGTTGTACAGATAAAACAAGGGCATATCACAATGTTCTGGGCCTGTACGCCACATCAGCTTACCCGTCCCGGCAACTGCCGGCAGATGGCGATTTTCAGTTTGCCGATGCACCTGTTTCTCTCCTGGCCGCTGGACAGGGAGCTTATCAACCATGTCACACACGGCATGGTGATTAAATCCCTGGCCACTCAGCAACTCAGTACCTTTGAAGTTCTGCGCTGGCAGCAGGAGACAAACAGCCCAAATGAACAAATTCGTCAACTGGCGATCGATGAAATCGGCCTGATGCTTAAGCGCTTTAGCCTTTCCGGCTGGCAGCCGATTTTGCTCAACAAAACCTCACGCACGCATAAGAATAGCGTTTCGCGCCACGCGCAGTTTTACGTCAGCCAGATGTTGGGATTTATTGCTGATAATTACGATCAGGCACTCACCATTAATGACGTCGCGGACCATGTGAAACTCAATGCCAACTATGCGATGGGGATATTTCAACGCGTGATGCAGCTGACCCTGAAGCAATACATCACCGCCATGCGGATTAATCACGTCCGCGCCCTGCTCAGCGATACGGATAAAACCATTCTCGACGTGGCGCTGACAGCAGGCTTCCGCTCCAGTAGTCGTTTTTACAGTACCTTCAGTAAATATGTCGGCATGTCACCGCAACAATACCGTAAGTTGAGCCAGCAGCGTCGGCAGCTCATGGTCGGGTGACGCGTGATATCACTATCAGCTCAAAAAATAGTTCAGCTGTCGATAAACTGCTGCAAAAAACACCAGAAAAATCACTTTAACACATTGTTTATAAACAACTAATTTCAAAAAATCATCGTTTTACCCCCTCTTTACACCTTTTTTTGTCAGGGTAATACTTGCCCGCATCACAGATTCCTCCACAACCGGGTAAAAGATGATGAAAGTATTAATTGTTGAAAGTGAATTTCTGCATCAGGACACCTGGGTCGGCAAGGCCGTGGAACGTCTGGCAGACGCCTTAAGTCGGCAAAATGTTACCGTCATTAAGTCCACGTCTTTCGACGACGGCTACGCCATCCTTTCGGCAAACGAAGCCATTGATTGCCTGATGTTCAGCTATCAAATGGAACATCCTGATGAACATCAGAACGTCAGAGAACTGATCGGTAAGCTTCATGAGCGCCAGCAAAACGTGCCGGTCTTTCTGTTAGGTGACAGAGAGAAAGCCACCGCATCGCTGGACCGCGATATGCTGGAGCTTGTCGATGAGTTCGCCTGGATCCTCGAAGACACCGCTGACTTTATCGCAGGCCGCGCCGTTGCGGCGATGACCCGTTATCGCCAACAACTATTACCGCCGCTGTTCAATGCGCTGATGAAGTACAGCGATATCCACGAATACTCCTGGGCCGCGCCGGGCCACCAGGGCGGTGTGGGTTTTACCAAAACGCCTGCCGGTCGCTTCTATCATGATTATTACGGCGAAAACCTGTTCCGCAGCGACATGGGGATTGAGCGTGCATCGCTGGGCTCCCTGCTCGATCACACCGGTGCCTTTGGCGAAAGTGAAAAGTACGCCGCACGGGTATTTGGCGCAGACCGCTCCTGGTCCGTAGTGGTCGGGACCTCCGGTTCTAACCGTACCATTATGCAGGCCTGTATGACCGATAACGATGTGGTGGTACTGGACCGTAACTGCCATAAATCGATCGAACAGGGGCTGATCCTGACCGGGGCGAAACCGGTGTATATGGTGCCGAGCCGTAACCGCTACGGCATCATCGGCCCTATCTACCCACAGGAAATGCAGCCGGAAACGCTACAGCAAAAAATCAGCGAAAGTAAACTAACCAAGGATAAAGTGGGACAAAAGCCCTCTTACAGCGTCGTAACCAACTGCACTTATGACGGTGTCTGCTATAACGCGAAATCCGCACAGGCGTTACTGGCGCAAACCACCGACCGTATCCACTTCGATGAAGCCTGGTACGGGTATGCTCGCTTCAATCCGATTTACGCCGATCACTATGCAATGCGCGGCGAACCGGGCGATCACAGCGGTCCTACCGTTTTTGCCACCCACTCCACGCACAAACTGCTGAACGCGCTCTCTCAGGCCTCTTACATTCATGTGCGGGAAGGTCGCGGCGCAGTGAATTTCTCCCGCTTCAACCAGGCATACATGATGCATGCCACCACCTCGCCGCTGTATGCCATTTGCGCATCCAACGACGTCGCGGTCTCGATGATGGACGGCAACAGCGGCCTGTCGTTGACTCAGGAAGTGATCGACGAAGCCATCGACTTCCGCCAGGCCATGGCGCGTCTGTATAAAGCGTTCAGCGCCGACGGCGACTGGTTCTTCAAGCCGTGGAACAAAGAGGTGGTCACCGATCCACAGACCGGTAAAACATTCGATTTTGCTGATGCTCCGGCGAAACTGCTGGCCACTGACCAGAACTGCTGGGTGATGCGTCCAGGCGAATCCTGGCACGGCTTTAAGGACTTACCCGATAACTGGAGTATGCTCGACCCGATCAAGGTCAGTATCCTTGCACCGGGTATGGGCGACGATGGCGAACTGGAAGAGACGGGTGTGCCTGCTGCTCTGGTCACCGCCTGGCTTGGACGTCACGGTATCGTACCGACCCGTACCACCGATTTTCAGATTATGTTCCTGTTCTCGATGGGCATCACCCGTGGGAAATGGGGGACGCTGATCAATACGCTGTGCTCCTTCAAACATCACTACGATGCCAACACCCCGCTGGCGCAGGTCATGCCGGAACTGGTGGAGGAACATCCCCAAACCTATGCCAACATGGGGATCCACGATCTGGGCGACCAGATGTTTGCCTGGCTGCGTGAGAACAACCCAGGCGCGCAACTGAACGCCGCCTATTCCGGGCTGCCGGTTGCCGAGATCACGCCGCGTGAGGCTTATAACGCCATCGTTAACGACAACATCGAAATGGTTGCCATTGAGAATTTGCCGGGACGTATCGCGGCGAACTCCGTCATCCCTTACCCGCCGGGAATTCCGATGCTGCTCTCCGGCGAGAACTTTGGTGATGAAAACAGTCCGCAGGTTGCTTATCTTCGCGCTCTGCAATCCTGGGATCATCACTTCCCTGGCTTCGAGCATGAAACCGAAGGCACTGAAATCATTGATGGCGTCTATCACGTGATGTGCGTGAAAGCGTAAGTCTATTCCGACGACTGCGTCATGAAATGGCCATCCTGATGCAGCCTGGTTTTGGCCACAAGGTGATGACGTGCGTTTCCTGAGTATTGCTGAAAAAAACTAACATTGTCATACCTTTTTGCGCGGGTGCCCCCCGCGCTTTTTTTTATCCACAATGCAGGGTTTCCACCGCGTAAAAATTTCTGTACATAGTATTTAGCTGGCGCCTATTGTAATTTTAACCAAAACCATTATTTTATTGTGGACTTCATTCGTCATACAAATCAAAATATCTGTTTTATCTCTCCCCTTTGGCGAGAACGGGTATTTTATGTTCATATTTCGGGAGTTGGGGTATGAGAATTTTCAGCAATAATCCTTGCATCATAGTGTTAACTGAAAAAGACGTCTGGCTACGTGTAAATGGTAAAGAGGCTATCAATTTAAAAGCTAATCATATGGCACTCATCGCCTGTGAAAATAACATCGTCGATATATCATCAATTAATAACGCACTGGTCGCACATATTAACCGCGATATAATTAAAGACTACCTTCGTTTCTTAAATAAAGATCTCACGGCTATTCCACTCTGGCAACGGAGCGCCTCCCCGGTATTAACCGCCGATTGTCTGACCCCCGATGTTTTTCGGGTAGCGGCGCAACACAGCATTGCGCATACCGACAGTCCAGGTGAAGAGGAACGCACGCGCGCCCTGCTGTTCACCGTGTTATCACGTTTCCTCGACAGTAAGAAGTTCATGCCCCTGCTCATGTATATGCTGCGAAGTCGCGTCAGCGACAGCGTTTATCATATTATTGAGAGTGATATTCATAAAGCCTGGAATCTTAACCAGGTCGCCCGTTGCCTCTGTCTTAGCCCGAGTTTGCTAAAGAAGAAACTCAAAAGCGAAAATACCAGCTACAGTCAAATCATCACCACTTGCCGCATGCGCTACGCCGTTAATCAGCTCCTGATGGATGGCAAGAATATATCCCAGGTCTCCGAACTGTGTGGTTATAACAGTACATCTTACTTTATCTCTGTGTTCAAAGAGTATTATGGCATGACCCCATTGCATTATGTCAGCCAGTTTAAAGACCGTGCAGTAGCGTGATTTTTGATCGCTTTACAATGAGCCACGATAATATCAGCATTAGCGATAACCCGTACCGGACATAATTCAACCGACTCCTGAAGGCGTATTATAGAACATCATTTGTTGTTCCTTTCAGGAGTCTATTTATGTCCTCGGATGCTGATGCTCACAAAGTGGGCTTAATCCCCGTCACCTTAATGGTGTCGGGGAATATAATGGGTTCAGGGGTTTTCCTGCTGCCTGCTAACCTGGCCGCCACCGGCGGGATTGCAATCTACGGATGGTTAGTCACGATTATTGGCGCGCTGGCGCTGTCGATGGTCTACGCGAAAATGTCGTCCTTAGATCCCAGTCCCGGCGGTTCTTACGCTTACGCACGCCGCTGCTTTGGGCCGTTCCTCGGTTATCAAACCAACGTGTTGTACTGGCTGGCCTGCTGGATCGGTAACATCGCGATGGTCGTTATCGGCGTCGGTTACCTAAGCTACTTCTTCCCGATTCTGAAAGACCCGCTGGTGCTGACGCTGACCTGCGTGGTGGTACTGTGGATCTTCGTTCTGCTCAATATTGTCGGTCCGAAAATGATCACCCGCGTTCAGGCCGTCGCCACCGTGCTGGCGCTGGTCCCCATCGTCGGTATCGCGGTGTTTGGCTGGTTCTGGTTTCGTGGCGAAACCTATATGGCCGCCTGGAACGTGAGCGGTATGAACACCTTTGGTGCGATTCAGAGCACCCTTAACGTCACACTATGGTCGTTCATCGGGGTCGAAAGCGCTTCGGTCGCGGCAGGGGTGGTCAAAAACCCGAAACGCAACGTGCCGATTGCCACCATTGGCGGCGTGTTGATTGCTGCCGTGTGCTACGTGCTCTCCACGACCGCCATCATGGGGATGATCCCCAACGCTGCGCTGCGCGTCTCCGCATCACCGTTCGGTGACGCGGCACGCATGGCGCTGGGCAATACCGCCGGCGCGATTGTCTCCTTCTGCGCGGCAGCAGGTTGTTTAGGCTCACTGGGTGGCTGGACGCTGCTGGCCGGGCAGACCGCAAAAGCCGCCGCCGATGACGGTCTTTTCCCGCCCATTTTTGCCCGCGTGAATAAGGCCGGTACGCCGGTTGCCGGGCTGATTATCGTCGGTATTCTGATGACGGTCTTCCAGTTCAGCAGCATGTCGCCCAACGCCGCGAAAGAGTTTGGTCTCGTCTCCTCGGTGTCCGTCATCTTTACGCTGGTGCCGTATCTGTACACCTGCGCTGCGCTGCTGTTGCTCGGCCACGGACACTTCGGCAAAGCGCGTCCGCTCTATCTGCTGGTGACCTTTGTCGCCTTTATCTACTGCATCTGGGCGGTGGTCGGTTCCGGCGCGAAAGAGGTGATGTGGTCGTTTGTGACCCTGATGATCATCACCGCGCTGTACGCCCTGAACTACAACCGGATCCACAAAAACCCCTTCCCGCTGGATGCGCCGGTTAACCGGAACTAACCCCCGTCATTTTCCCCCCATTAAGCCAACCTTAAGTTCTTAAGGTTGGCTTAACTTTACTTTGCGAGGATCGGCGCTACTTAGTCTACGGAAGCTCCACCATGTTAAAGCGCATTATCAAAAGACCCATTCTCAGCCTGTTGGCCTGGTTACTACTGGTTTCATTCTATTTGTCTGTTTGTCTGAACATCGCATTCTACAAGCAGGTTGTGCAGGCCCTGCCGCTGGATTCCCTGCGTAACGTACTGGTCTTCTTATCAATGCCGGTGGTGGCGTTCAGCGTCATCAATATTGTCCTGACGCTGGCCTCTTTCCTGTGGCTAAACCGCCTGCTGGCCTGCCTGTTTATTCTGATGGCCGCGTCGGCGCAGTACTTCATCATGACCTACGGCATCATCATCGACCGCTCGATGATTGCCAATATGGTGGATACCACGCCTGCCGAAACGTTTGCCCTGATGACGCCGCGAATGGTTCTCACACTCGGTCTTAGCGGCATTCTGGCGGCGTTCGTCGCCTGCTGGATCAAAATCAAACCGACCACGCCGGCCCTGCGCAGCGTGCTGTATCGCGCCGCCAACGTGCTGGTGTCGGTATTATTGATTGTTCTGGTGGCGGCCTTTTTCTATAAAGATTACGCCTCGCTGTTTCGCAACAATAAGGAACTGGTCAAAGCCCTCAGCCCGTCAAACGGCATTGTCGCCAGTTCGTCCTGGTACTCCCATCAACGCCTCGCGCACCTGCCGCTGGTACGTATCGGTGAAGATGCACATCGCAATCCGCAGATGCCGCAAGAGAAGCGTAAAAATCTGACCATCCTGATCGTCGGTGAAACCTCACGTGGCGAAAACTTCTCGCTTGGCGGTTACTCACGTGAAACCAACCCATTGTTAGCAAAAGATAATGTGGTCTACTTCCCGCGCACCACGTCGTGTGGTACCGCCACGGCGGTGTCTGTGCCATGCATGTTCTCCAACATGCCGCGCAAGCACTACGACGAAGAACTGGCGCAGCATCAGGAAGGCATGCTCGATATTATCCAGCGCGCGGGGATTAACGTGCTGTGGAACGACAACGACGGCGGCTGTAAAGGCGCTTGCGATCGCGTACCGCATCAGAATATGACGGCGCTAAACCTGAAAGGTGAATGCATCGACGGCGAATGCTATGACGAGGTGCTGTTCCACGGTCTGGAGGAGTACATCAACAGCCTGAAGAGCGACGGGGTGATCGTGCTGCATACCATTGGTAGCCACGGCCCCACCTATTACAACCGTTACCCGCCGCAGTTCAGGAAATTTACCCCGACCTGCGATACCAATGAAATCCAGACCTGTTCACAGGAACAATTAGTGAACACGTACGATAATACCGTGCTGTATGTCGACTATATTGTTGATAAAACGATTAATCTCCTGAAAGCGCATCAGGACAAATTTACCACCAGCCTGGTTTATCTTTCCGACCACGGCGAGTCGCTGGGCGAAAACGGCGTCTATCTGCACGGCCTGCCGTATGCCATTGCGCCAGATGCGCAGAAGCATGTGCCGATGCTGCTGTGGCTGTCAGAGGATTATCAGCAGCGCTACCAGGTTGATGCAAACTGCCTGCAAAAACAGGCGCACGATCGGGACTACTCGCAGGACAATCTTTTCTCGACCATGCTGGGACTGACCGGCGTACAGACCACGCAATATCAAGCCGCAGATGATATTCTGCAGCCTTGCAGGAGAACCACTGAATGAAAATATTGATTGTTGAAGACGATACGCTGCTTTTGCAGGGCTTGATTCTGGCGGCGCAAACCGAAGGGTATGCCTGCGATGGCGTGTCGACCGCCCGCGCGGCTGAGCAATGCCTGGAGACCGGTCATTACAGTCTGGTGGTGCTGGATCTCGGCCTGCCTGACGAAGATGGCCTGCATTTTCTTACCCGCATCCGGCAGAAAAAATATACCCTGCCGGTGCTGATCCTCACCGCGCGCGACACGCTCGGCGATAAGATTTCCGGGCTGGACGTCGGCGCGGATGATTATCTGGTGAAGCCTTTTGCGCTGGAAGAGTTGCACGCCCGTATTCGCGCGCTGCTGCGTCGTCACAATAACCAGGGCGAGAGCGAACTGGTCGTCGGCAATCTGACGCTGAACATGGGCCGTCGGCAGGTGTGGAAAGAGGGAGAAGAGTTAATCCTCACCCCCAAAGAGTACGCGCTGCTGTCACGCCTGATGTTGAAATCGGGAAGTCCGGTGCACCGGGAAATTCTCTATAACGACATCTATAACTGGGATAACGAACCGTCGACCAACACCCTGGAAGTGCATATCCACAACCTGCGCGATAAAGTTGGAAAGTCACGTATTCGTACCGTGCGCGGTTTTGGCTACATGTTGGTGGCGACCGCGACTGAGGAAAGCTAATTGAATCTGAAGCGTTTTCTGCGCCAGCCAATGACCCTGCGTCGGCGGTTGATGATAACCATCGGCATGATTTTGCTGGTTTTCCAGCTTATCAGCACCTTCTGGCTCTGGCACGAAAGCACTGAGCAGATCCAGTTGTTTGAACAGGCGCTGCGGGATAACCGCAATAACGATCGCCACATCATGCATGAAATCCGCGAGGCGGTCGCCAGTCTGATCGTCCCCAGCGTGTTTATGGTGGGGTTAACGCTGTTCATTTGCTATCAGGCCGTTCGCCGCATCACCCGTCCGCTCGCCAATCTGCAACAAGAGTTAGAGACCCGCACGGCGGATAATCTCTCCCCCATCGAAATTCACAGTTCGACGGTCGAAATTGAAGCGGTTGTTTCCGCACTCAACCAGTTGGTGAATCGACTGACCGCAACCATCGAGAACGAACGCCTGTTTACCGCCGACGTCGCACACGAGTTGCGAACGCCGTTATCGGGTGTTCGCCTGCATCTGGAGCTGTTGTCAAAGGCGCATAACGTGGATGTCACCCCGCTGCTTGGCCGTCTGGATCAAATGATGGACAGCGTCTCGCAGCTCCTACAACTCGCCCGCGTGGGCCAGTCCTTTTCATCGGGAAATTATCAACAGGTCAGGCTGCTGGAAGATGTTGTCCTGCCGTCTTACGATGAGCTGAGCACAATGCTGGAACAGCGCGAACAAACGCTGTTGCTGCTGCCCGATCGTCAGGACGATGCCATCGTGCAGGGCGATGCGACGCTGCTGCGAATGCTGCTGCGCAATCTGGTAGAGAACGCCCATCGCTACAGTCCGGAAGGAACTACCATCACCATTACGCTAAATGTTAATGATCGGGCAACCATGGCGGTAGAAGATGAAGGACCGGGGATCGACGAGAGCAAGTGCGGCGAACTCAGCAAAGCCTTCGTACGCATGGACAGCCGTTACGGCGGAATCGGCCTGGGGTTAAGCATTGTCAGCCGCATTACGCAGCTGCATCACGGGCAGTTTTTCCTGCAAAATCGCAGTGGAACAACCGGAACCCGCGCGTCGGTGATATTGAAGAAGGCTTAGTAGGTTGAGACCCAAATGTACAGGAAGCTACTGACAATCACTACGCTGAACACGGTCATTACACTTTCATAAACACGCTGTTTCATCACACTCTCCTCCAGGGTATGGAGGAGAGTGTGCCAGTCAGAGATTAAGCGAACCTTAAGGCTTACTCGTCAATCCGTGGATGCTGCTGCACCAGGCGCGTACGCTTCATCTGCAGGTCAGCAATCTCCTGATCGATATCCTCAATTTTCTGCTCAATGTTATCGTAGTGCTCGCCGAGAATTTCTTTCGCTTCCTGAATATCCGAGGCCGCAGGCGTTGCCCCTTTCAGCGGCTGGTTCGCGGTCTCTTTCATGGTGATACCCGTAATGAAACCAATCACGGCGATCGCCATCAGGTAGTAGGCTGGCATCATCAGATTCTGCGAACTTTCCACCAGCCAGGCCGCCAGCGTTGGCGTCAGACCGGCAATCAGTACCGAAATGTTAAAGGCCGCCGCCAGCGCACTGTAACGAATGTGCGTCGGGAACATGGCCGGCAGCGAAGAGGCCATCACCCCGGTGAAGCAGTTGAGGATCACCGCCAACATCAGCAAACCAGCAAAAATCAGGCCGATGATATTGCTGTTAATCAGGATAAAGGCCGGAATGGCCAGCGCAAACAGCGCGATACTGCCCATGATTACGAACGGGCGACGGCCAAAGCGGTCACTCAGCAGCCCCATCACCGGCTGAACAAACAGCATCCCGATCATAATAGCGATGATAATCAGCACGCCGTGATCTTCAGAGTAATGCAGGTTATGCGACAGATAGCTCGGCATATAGGTCAGCAGCATGTAGTAGGTGACGTTGGTGGCAATCACCAGGCCAATACAGGCCAGCAGGCTGCGCCAGTGCTTAGTGGCAATCTCTTTAAAGGAGATTTTTGGCCCGTCCTGCAAACCTTCGCGATCGCCCTGCTCCAGCTTATCAACGTGCTGCTGGAACGCCGGCGTCTCTTCCAGCGCATGACGCAGATAGAGTCCGATAATCCCTAACGGCAGGGCGATAAAGAACGGAATACGCCAGCCCCATTCCAGGAAGTTCTCTTCCCCGACAACCGTCGAAATCAGCACCACCACGCCCGCCCCCAGCACGAACCCGGCAATGGAGCCGAAATCCAGCCAGCTTCCCATAAAGCCGCGTTTACGGTCCGGGGAATACTCGGCCACAAAGATCGACGCGCCGGTGTACTCACCGCCGACAGAGAAGCCCTGTGCCATCTTACACAACAGCAGCAGGACAGGTGCCCAGATGCCTATCGAGGCGTAGGACGGTATCAGGCCGATACAGAAAGTACTGATCGACATAATCACAATGGTGATGGCAAGAATCTTCTGGCGACCATATTTATCGCCAAGCATACCGAAGAACAAACCGCCAAGCGGACGAATCAAAAAGGGAACAGAGAAGGTGGCAAGGGCGGCAATCATCTGCACGCTGGGGTCAGCCCCCGGGAAGAACACTTTACCTAATGCGTAAGCAACAAACCCATAAACCCCAAAATCAAACCACTCCATCGCGTTACCCAGCGACGCTGCGGTAATCGCCTTGCGCAATTTACCGTCATCAATAATCGTGACATCGCGAAGCGTAATCGGTTTTACTTTTTTCCTTTTCAGCATAGCTGTCCTCGTAGACTAAGCCCTGTCTCGCTGCATACCGACGCCATTGGCGCAGTGAGCGCAAACGTCGTCGTCGAGCGCGGAGTTACTCAGGTGCAACTCCTGTAACAAGCGTAGCAGGTTTACTTACACGGACTGGTTAAGGCCTGTACAACCGAACCTGTTGACGCCTGATTTGGGCGGTTAATGAGCTATCTACCCTACCAGTGTTTAAAATTGTGATCAACTTCACATATATGTTTAGGTTTCGTCAACGGAGGTAAATAAGGTGATTCTGAGTCTCTTTTTTTAAAGCGCAGAGTTGTTCTTTTTTACGCTTTCAATCTCTATTTTATTGCGCTTCCTTAATAAAAAGTCACTGTCGTTATTATTATTCTGCCAGGTAATTCTCTCTCATTTTTCACAAATTCTTTACGGTAATTTTAAATATTCAGATCGCACTGGAATGTTTAGATTGATTATGTGACAAAGATAACTAAAACACTGTTTCGTTTTGATTGAATCAGCATTCCGATGAATGCAAGATAATAGCCGATGTCATACCACCGGGAAGCGAAAGACGCCGTTCCCAGGCGCAATCGCTACGTACAACATAAAGAGAATGCAGGTTAATTTGCTTTCTTTTTAGATATAACAATCTGAATTTTAATATTTTTTGCCACCTTACCCGTTTGTTCCACGGGCAAGAAGTGAGGACATTTATGAGAATTAAAGCCACCATTGAACGCATCCCTGGTGGGATGATGTTGATTCCATTGCTGCTGGGTGCGGTTGTAAATACCCTTGCACCGAATACCGGTGCTTATTTTGGTTCCTTTACAAAAGGCATGATTACCGGCACGGTACCGATTCTTGCTGTGTGGTTTTTCTGTATTGGGGCATCGATTGATTTACGCGCTACCGGTACGGTCTTGCGTAAATCCGGCACGCTGGTGATTACCAAAATTGCCGTAGCGTGGGCAGTGGCAATGATTGCTGCATCGTTTATTCCGGATACCGGTATTCAGACCGGTTTCTTTGCCGGTCTTTCCGTACTGGCGATTGTTTCCGCGATGGATATGACCAACGGCGGTCTGTATGCCAGCCTGATGAACCAGTACGGTACGAAAGAAGAGTCTGGTGCGTTCGTCCTGATGTCTCTGGAATCCGGTCCGTTGATGACGATGGTCATCCTTGGCGCGGCGGGTCTGGGCTCCTTTGAACCCCATCACTTTATCGGCGCGGTGCTGCCGTTCCTGGTCGGCTTCGCGCTGGGCAACCTTGACCACGATCTGCGTGCATTCTTCAGTAAAGCGACGCCGGTACTGATTCCGTTCTTCGGCTTTGCGTTGAGTAACACCATCAACCTGGGCGTGATTGTTGATACAGGTCTGTTGGGTATCCTGCTGGGTGTGGCGGTCATTATCATCACCGGTATTCCGCTGATTATTGCTGACCGCGTGATCGGTGGCGGTAATGGTACTGCGGGTGTCGCGGCGTCCTCTGCGGCAGGTGCCGCCGTCGCCAACCCGGTGATCATCGCGCAAATCAACCCGGCGTTTGAACCGGTCGCCGCCTCCGCAACGGCGCTGGTCGCCGCAAGCGTAGTGGTCACGGCGATTCTGGTGCCCATTATTACGGCGCTCTACGCCAAACGTTTCGCCAGGCTTCCGGCACCAGCGACGGTGGAAGAAACGACAGCGGAATCCGCAAACCACTAATCATCACCCCTCTCCTCTCAGCGCATGAGGGGAGAGGGTGGAAACACCTCTTCAACCATCGCATCCACCAGTCGTTTTGCCGAACAGAGTCGCGGCATACCCAGCGCAACCGTCTGCCAGCGCTGCGTCACAGACCAGCACACCGGATGTTTATCCGCCTCACACCAGTCTCCCAGCCAGCTCAGCATGTCGCTGTAGTCGCCTGAACCGGTGGTCGCGGGGGTATTTAGCCACTGGTGATAGTAGTGACGCGTCGTGGGTGCGGCATTGATACTGTGGGCCAGATAGTTTGTCGCCATCGCCCGGAGATTATCTTTCAGCATCGCCGCCACGTCCGGATTCGCCAGACGGCAGGCATCGCCAAACGGTCCCCAGCGCAACTCTTCCAGCGCAATAAAACAGCGCCCCGGTAACGACCACCCCTCATACGCGCCCGCCAGCCAGCGGGTAAACACCTGCTCGCTGTGTTCCCCGGCCTGGACCGTAAGACCACGCTGGCTCAGCGCCTTCTCCTTCCAGGCGCTACGCTGGCGAAACCATTCGCTCAGCGAAGTAAGCTGTTGAGCCAGTCCAGGGATGGACGGCCCGCGAGAGAGGTCAGTCTGTTGTAAAACATGCAATCGTGCAGAGATTCGCGTCAGCGCCAGATGCCCCGGATCGAGCATGCCCGCCAGTTTTTCCACCAGCTTCAGGCGCATCATCAGATGTTCACTGAACATTCCGGCCATGGCCCACGCCCGCAACTGCGTCCGGGAGAGGATCTCCAGCGTCAGGCGTTCGCGAAACTGCTGCTGTTGCAGCGTGCCGCCTGCCCGTTTCGGTTCTTCTCCCTGAACCAGATCGACCATAAACTTCGGGTGGATACATTCCAGCGTCCGTCCGGGGCCTTCCAGTAACGCGTTTGTCATGTGTGTTCGGCCGCAAAAAGGGTTTGAATGTCGTCACGGAGCAGACGGGAGTCTTCATAAATCCAGGCGGAGGCGGCAATACTGTGCTGCAACTGCTGACTCAGACTCTGGACAGCCGATTCATTTTGCTGACGAACCAGCAAACTCTCACGCAGGCTCTCCTGCAATCCCGCCAGGCACAATGAGAAATCGGCAAAAAATGTTGCCATACCTGCCGTAACTGAAACATCGACCTGCGCGGCTAAAGCTTTACGAATTTGTTGGCAGAAATGGCTGACGTACTCCACCAGACTTTGGTGCAGCGCATTAATATCAATCAGATAGCGCGTCTTCGCTTCAACATAGTCATTCCAGCGCCAGTTCGGCTGATTCAGCCAGCGGGAGAACGTCTCACGCACCCCGCCCACCCGGGGTTCATCGCTTTCGACGTGGTCCTGCTGGGCAATCGCGTCGCTGAACAACTGCCGCGTCGTGAAGTTAAACATGGCGGCGTGAAAGGCCGGGAAGCTTATCCTGGGACTGAATCCCGCATGACTCAACTCCGCTTTCACCCGCATTTCGATGGGGCGCATCGCCTCATTCAGCGAACGGCTGAGGGTCACTTCCAGTTGTTCAAAACGTATTCCCAGGTCACGGCTGATGTTTTCCTGCGCCGCCAGCAGGACGCCCTCACAGGCGGCACGCAGCTTACTGAGGATCACCTGCGCCTGCGCTTCGTCGTGCAGCACCAGCATCTCTGCGTCAAACTCCGCCTGCGGTAGCGGCGACCAGCTATCGCCACGCGACAGTTTCAGTATCTGCTCGCGGCTGAAAAAGGTCTCGATACTGCGCAAGATCGTGGCCTGCTGCTGGTTGAGAAAGCCGTTGGCCGACGTCAGCGCCAGCCCGACCTCATGGTGGACTTCATCGCTGACGCTGTCCTGACTCACCTTCAACTGCTGCATGTCCTCTTCCAGACGCACGATATTTTGTTGCAGCGTGTCAAAAGCCACCGTCAGACAGTGATAGCGGAAATCCAGATATTCGCGGGCGCTGTGGGCGTAATTCAGCAATTTATGCGAGGCGGAGCGCAATGCATACAGCGATGCATTGGCATAAGCGGCATGAATTAAGGTCCGGATCGGCTGTTCAAACAGCGAATCTTCCCACAGCAAGTCCGCGGCGTGGCGAAGGTGTTCAATATCATCGAGGTCGGCGCTTCGCCAGCGCCGCCCGAGCGCCGCTTCGGCAAAGTCCTGCACCCAACGCTGCTCCTCGTGATCCGGCAGATGACCGCGGCTTGCCAGTTCATGACGCGCCCGGTTGGCCAGATATCCCCACATCGAAGAGACCGGATAAATCTGCGCCGGGTTAATACAGCCCTTCATCAGGGTGCCGGAAATCAGCGCCCTCACCTGCTCTTCGTCATCGCTGTTGCGATCTTTCTGGTCAAATTTATTCACCAGCGCATACAGCGGCACCGATTTTCCGACCGCGGCGATGGCCTGGCGGACCTCTTCATCGGAAATCGATTTCAGCTGTGTATAGTCCATCACCGCCAGCACGGCGGAGGCACGGGCCAGTTGCTCATTGAGCATTTTTTGCAGGTGCGGCTGCCCGGCTTCATTTGGCCCCGGCGTATCCAGCAACGTCAGTTGGCCAGGATAGTTCTCCAGCCCCGCCAGGTGTACAAACTCCACCTCAATCACTGGAATATGTTCAATAGCCGCATAGGCAGAAAAAGGAAAATCGACCTCCAGCGCTTTCGATAAGCGCACCAAATCGTTGAGGCTTTTCAGACAGTGAAAGATCGGCTGCGCGCCGAGATAATGGCGCTCAAACGCTTCCCCTCTTTCGATGCGCTGCATGAGACCATTCATGTCTTTATCAATTTCCAGCACCTGAGTCAGACTCTGCCGATCGCAAGCATGCATGCTCTCCTGGAGGGTCTTCATCAGCGCCTCGATGGGCGCAACGTGGGAAAAATGCAGCACCGGTTCTTTCTGACCGGGTGTATGGCGGATCAGCGTCGGCAATGCCGTCATCGGACGATTGCGATTGGGCAGTACTTCCGTCCCGACAATGGCATTGATCGTTGTCGATTTTCCCGCTTTCATGGTACCGACGATCGCCAGCACCATTTCCAGTCGCGAGATTTTTCGCAACTCATTGTTCAGCGTGGCCTGTTGGGTTTCGATCCCACGGGCGCTAAAATGCATGGGCTGAACGTTAAGGTCGTCCTCTCTCTTTAATGAGGAAGCGCCCTCCAGCGTTGCCGTTGGCATTTTTTTTACCGTTTTAAGATGTTCTAAAGAGAGCATCAGCAAGCGTTCCGCTTCCTGGCTCAATTCATATATTGTCTGTGTGTACATAAAAAATGTTTCCTTAACGCAAATTTTATTGCTTTTATTTAGCCGTTTCATTTTATTAGTGAATATTCGGCTTTAATAATTACGTATGGAAAAGAATTTATTAATTAATCTACTGATATTATTGAAATTATTATTTTAATTACTGTCTTTTGAATGACGTTCAGTGACGTAAAGAAGTAAAAAAGCGTAGTTCAGTTTTATAAAAAACCAGACCAGTTTAGGTTAATTTCACCTACCAAAAATAAGGGGTAAAGCGCTGAAAGAACCCAGACTGAAAATCGACCAGCCAATTATTTAGGATATTTCTCGCCACCTTATCTCAAATAACAAACGGTAGCAATTTCCCTTAAAAATATTACCTCGATTTTTTGGCCTGGCCGTCCGGTTACGGTCACAGTTCGGCATTTACGTTAAAAACAGAGTAGTCCCGACAACGTTAAGGATTTTGTGTATAATTGCGTCCTTTTTCGGCAATCTGCCATTTTTTGGGCGCTTTTGCCCTTGCTGACTTTTGAGGAAATCGACATGTCATTACCCCACTGCCCACAATGCAACTCCGAATACACTTACGAAGATAACGGCATGTACATCTGCCCGGAATGTGCCCACGAATGGAACGATGCGGAATCGGCGCATGAAGACGATTCGCTGATTGTGAAAGATGCCAACGGTAATCTGCTGGCTGACGGCGACAGCGTCACCGTGGTGAAGGATCTGAAAGTGAAAGGCAGCTCCTCGATGCTGAAAATCGGTACGAAAGTAAAAAACATTCGTCTGGTGGAAGGCGACCACAACATCGATTGCAAAATTGATGGATTTGGCCCGATGAAACTGAAATCAGAGTTCGTGAAAAAGAACTGATTTTAATTGCCCGGTGGCGCTTCGCTTACCGGGCCCGGGGTAACTACACTTAAGTGGCTTCTCTTACCTGAGGTAAAGATTATGCCGTTAAGTCCCTACATCTCTTTTGCCGGAAACTGTGCTGACGCCATCGCGTATTATCAAAAGACGTTGGGTGCAGAACTCCTTTATAAAATCAGCTTCGGTGAAATGCCCAAATCGGCGCAGGACAGCGAAGACGGTTGCCCGTCCGCAATGACATTCCCCGATACCGCTATCGCCCATGCCAACGTGCGTATCGCCAATAGCGACATCATGATGAGTGATGCCATTTCATCGGACAACGCCCACTATTCTGGATTCACGCTGGTCCTCGACACGCAAAATGTCGATGAAGGGAAGCGCTGGTTTGACCATCTCGCCGCTGAGGGTCAAATCGAAATGGACTGGCAGGAAACCTTCTGGGCACATGGCTTTGGCAAAGTCAGCGATCGCTACGGTATACCGTGGATGATCAATGTCGTCAAACAACCCCAGCCAACCGAGTAACACAGCGGGGGGCGTGCCTCCCGTCTTGTCATCAAACTCACCTTAACTCTTCATCGGCAGGTAACGCCCCCTTAACCCAAACGTCATATTGATCCGCCACGATGGGGCCACTTTTTTTAGAGAGGCCGCATCATGGAAACGATCATTCGCGTCGAGAAACTCTCCAAAACGTTTAATCAGCATCAGGCGCTGCATGCGGTTGATCTGAACATCGGTTCCGGTGAGATGGTGGCTCTGCTTGGGCCGTCAGGCTCCGGCAAATCCACCCTTTTACGTCATCTGAGCGGCTTAATTACCGGCGATAAATCGCCAGGCAGCCGCGTCGAACTGCTCGGTCGCACCGTTCAGCATGAAGGCCGACTGGCGCGCGATATCCGCAAGAGCCGCGCGCATACCGGTTACATCTTCCAACAGTTCAATCTGGTGAATCGCCTGACGGTGCTGGAGAACGTGCTGATTGGCGCGCTTGGCAGTACACCGTTCTGGCGCACCTGTTTTAGCTGGTTTAGCGCAGAGCAGAAACAGCGCGCGCTCCAGGCGCTGACCCGCGTCGGGATGGCGCACTTTGCGCACCAGCGCGTCTCAACGCTCTCCGGCGGTCAGCAGCAGCGTGTGGCAATCGCCCGGGCGCTGATGCAACAGGCCAAAGTGATCCTCGCCGACGAACCGATTGCCTCACTGGACCCGGAATCGGCGCGCATCGTGATGGACACCCTGCGCGACATCAACCAGACCGACGGCATTACCGTCGTCGTCACGCTGCATCAGGTGGATTACGCCCTGCGCTACTGCGAACGCATTGTCGCGCTGCGTCAGGGACACGTCTTCTATGACGGCAGCAGCCAGCTCTTTGATAACGAAAGATTTGACCATCTCTACCGCAGCATGAACCGCGTCGAACCGAACGCACAGGCTGCTTAATTCAAAAAGACCAGGCGGACAAGTGAAACAGCCTGGAACAATATGAGGAATGGAAATGAGCTATAAAACGGTAGCCGCGCTGGCCTTTACCAGCATGTTCAGCGTCAGTACTCTGCTCAGTCCCGCCTTTGCCGAAGAGCAGGAAAAAGCGCTGAACTTTGGCATTATTTCAACCGAATCACAGCAAAACCTGAAACCCCAATGGGACCCGTTCCTGAAGGACATGGAGAAGACGCTGGGCGTAAAAGTGAACGCCTTCTTCGCCCCGGACTACGCCGGGATCATCCAGGGTATGCGCTTTAATAAAGTCGATATCGCCTGGTACGGCAACCTCTCGGCAATGGAAGCCGTGGATCGCGCCAACGGCCAGGTCTTCGCCCAGACCGTCGCCGCCGATGGATCTCCGGGTTACTGGAGCGTGCTGATCGTGAACAAGGACAGCCCGATCAACAACCTCGACGAACTGATCGCCAAACGCAAAGAGCTCACCTTCGGTAACGGCGATCCCAACTCCACCTCCGGTTATCTCGTCCCGGGCTATTACGTCTTCGCAAAAAACAACATCGCCGCCAGCGACTTCAAACGCACCGTCAACGCCGGTCATGAAACCAATGCCCTCGCGGTCGCTAACAAACAGGTAGACGTTGCCACTAACAATACCGAGAACCTCGATAAGCTGAAAACCTCCGCGCCGGACAAGCTGAAAGCGCTGAAGGTTATCTGGAAGTCGCCGCTGATCCCGGGCGATCCGATCGTCTGGCGTAAGAACCTCTCAGAAACCACCAAGGACAAGGTGTACGACTTCTTCATGAACTACGGCAAAACAGCGGAAGAAAAAACCGTGCTGGAACGTCTGGGCTGGGCACCGTTCCGTGCCTCCAGCGACCTGCAACTGGTACCGATTCGCCAGCTCGCGCTGTTTAAAGAGATGCAGAGCGTGCAGGACAACAAAGGACTGAACGCTGAAGAGAAAACCAGTAAATCTTCCGCGATTAAAGCGCAACTGGACGATCTCGACCGTCTGACCGCCGCGCTCGGCGCCATGACCAGCGTGAACAAAGCAGTGCAGTAATGCTATGCCCGGTGGCGCTGTGCTTACCGGGCCTACATTCCACCTGTAGGCCGGATAAGCGTAGCGTCATCCGGCAATGACAGTAATGTGTAGGCCGGATAAGGCAACGCCGCCATCCGGCAATGACAGACCACGGAGAACTTCATGCAAACCATCACCGTCCCACCTCCGAAACGTAGCTGGTTCTCGCTCGTGAGTTGGGCCATTCTGCTCGCCGTGCTGGTCGTGTCGTGGAAAGGCGCCGAAATGGCCCCGCTCACGCTGATTCAGGATTCCGGCAACATGGCGACCTTCGCCGCCGATTTCTTCCCACCGGACTTCAGCCAGTGGCGGGACTACCTCGGCGAAATGGCAGTAACCCTGCAAATTGCCGTCTGGGGCACCGCGCTGGCCGTGATCCTCTCCATTCCCTTCGGCCTGATGTGCGCCGACAACCTCGTGCCCTGGTGGATCTACCAGCCAATGCGAAGGGCGATGGACGCCTGCCGCGCCATCAACGAAATGGTGTTTGCCATGCTGTTCGTGGTCGCCGTCGGTCTCGGTCCCTTTGCTGGCGTCATGGCGCTGTTTATCCACACCACCGGCGTACTTTCCAAACTGCTGTCCGAAGCGGTGGAAGCCATTGAACCCGGTCCGGTTGAAGGCATTCGCGCCACCGGCGCCAACAAAATCGAAGAGATTCTTTACGGCGTGCTGCCCCAGGTGATGCCGCTGCTGATCTCCTACTCACTGTATCGCTTTGAATCCAACGTCCGCTCGGCAACCGTAGTGGGGATGGTGGGCGCAGGCGGCATTGGCGTCACGTTGTGGGAGGCGATTCGCGGTTTCCAGTTCCAGCAAACCTGCGCCCTGATGGTGTTGATCATCGTCACCGTCAGCCTGCTGGATTTTCTCTCCCAGCGTTTACGTAAGCACTTTATCTGATTAGCGAGGCATTGATTGCTATGCACTTGTCTACACATCCGACCAGTTATCCGACGCGTTATCAGGAGATTGCCGCGAGACTTGAGCAGGAGCTACGCCAACACTACCGCTGCGGCGATTACCTGCCCGCCGAGCATCAGCTTGCCGCGCATTATGAGGTTAACCGTCACACCCTGCGCCGCGCCATCGACCAGTTGGTTGAGCGCGGATGGGTACAGCGTCGTCAGGGCGTTGGCGTGCTGGTGCTGATGCGCCCGTTCGATTATCCGCTTAACGCCCAGGCACGCTTCAGTCAAAACCTGTTGGATCAGGGAAGCCATCCCACCAGCGAAAAACTGCTGGCGGTGCTGCGCCCGGCTTCCCGTCACGTTGCCGATGCGCTCAGCACGCAGGAGGGCACTAACGTCATCCACCTGCGCACCCTGCGACGGGTGAACGGCATTGCCCTGTGTCTGATTGACCATTACTTTTCCGACCTCACCCTCTGGCCGCTGCTGCAGGGCTTTAACCACGGCTCGCTGCACGACTATTTGCGCGAGCAGTCCGGCCTCACGCTCAAACGCACGCAGACACGCATCAGCGCCCGCCGTGCGCAGGCGAAAGAGAGCAAGGTCCTGGAAATCCCCAACATGGCGCCGCTGCTCTGCGTGCGCACCCTGAACCACCGTGAAGGCGAAGAACGTGCGATGGAGTACTCCGTCAGCCTGACCCGCGCCGACATGATCGAATTCACTATGGAGCACTGAATGCATTTCGATACCGCCACCCGCCAACGCTGGATGCGCGCGTTGGCTTTCAGTAAGGCCGATACCCTGAATGCGCGGCTCCAGGCGTTAAAGCTGGCGCCGGAATATGAGCTGATTCGCGCCCCGGAAACCGGGCTGATGCAAATTCAGGCGCGCATGGGCGGCACCGGTAACCGCTTCTTTGCCGGAGACACCACGCTGACCCGCGCAGTAGTACGCCTGAAAAGCGGCACGCTGGGCTACAGCTACCTGCTGGGACGCAACAAACATCACGCCGAGCAGTGCGCCGTCATCGACGCCTTACTGCAGGAACAGACGCATTTCCAGAACCTGATGGAAACCTTAATTAGCCCGCTGGAGGCAGAACGCGAGGCGGAAATTACCGCCCGTCGCGCCGAAGTCAACGCCAGCCGGGTCGACTTCTTTACGCTGGTACGCGGAGATAACGAATGACCCTACAGACCGCCTTTACCCTGCCCGTCCAGGACGCCCAACAAAGCTTTCGCCGCCTGCTGAAAGCGATGAGCGAACCGGGGGTGATTGTTGCCCTGCATCAACTGAAACACGGCTGGCAGCCGTTGAATCTGGCAACCACCAGCGTTCTGCTGACGCTGGTCGATGGCGATACGCCGGTCTGGCTGTCGCCTGCGCTTAATAATGACGTCGCCAGCCAGAACCTGCGTTTTCACACCAACGCGCCGATGGTCGAACAGCCGCAACTGGCAACCTTTGCCGTGGCCGACGAGCAGATCAGCAGCGAACAGCTTAATGCCCTCTCCGCCGGTTCTGCCGTCGCGCCGGAATCCAGCGCCACGCTGATCGTGCAGGTCTCCAGCCTTAGCGGCGGGCGGATGCTACGTCTGACCGGCGCGGGGATCGCCGAAGAGCGGATGATCGCGCCGCAGTTGCCAGAGTGCCTGATTCACGAACTCACCGAGCGCCCGCACCCGTTCCCGCTGGGCGTCGATCTTATCCTCACCTGCGGCGAACGGCTGCTGGCCATTCCGCGAACCACTCATGTGGAGGTGTGCTGATGTACGTAGCCGTCAAGGGGGGCGAGAAGGCAATAGCCAATGCCCATGCGTTACAGGAGCACCGACGCCGGGGCGACGATGCGGTTGTCGAACTGAGCGTGGCGCAGATCGAACAGCAGATGAATCTGGCTGTCGACAGGGTAATGACCGAAGGCGGTATTGCCGATCGCGAACTGGCGGCGCTGGCGCTCAAGCAGGCCAGCGGCGATAACGTCGAAGCCATCTTTCTGCTGCGCGCCTATCGCACCACGCTGGCGAAGCTGGCGGTGAGTGAGCCGCTGAACAGCGCGGAAATGCGCCTGGAACGCCGTATCTCCGCCGTCTATAAAGATATTCCGGGTGGACAGCTGTTAGGGCCAACCTATGACTACACCCATCGTCTGCTCGATTTTACGCTGCTGGCGAATGGCGAAACGCCACCGTTGCGGACCGCAGAGAGTACACAGGAAGCCGCCCCGCACGTCTTTTCGCTGTTGGCGAATCAGGGGCTGGCGAAGCCCGAAGAAGATAACGGCATCGCGCCGGATGACATCACCCGCACGCCGCCGGTTTATCCCTGCTCCCGCGCCTCGCGCCTGCAACAGCTGATGCGTGGCGATGAGGGCTATCTGCTGGCGCTGGCCTACTCTACCCAGCGCGGCTACGGGCGCAATCACCCGTTCGCAGCCGAGATCCGCAGCGGTTACGTTGCACTGGAAACGGTGCCGGAAGAGCTGGGATTTGCGGTCAACGTTGGCGAACTGCTGATGACCGAATGCGAAATGGTCAACGGCTTTGTCGCCCCGGAACACGACGCGCCCCACTTTACTCGCGGCTACGGGCTGGTGTTCGGCATGAGCGAACGCAAAGCGATGGCAATGGCGCTGGTGGACCGCGCCCTACAGGCACCCGACTACGATGAAACGGTCACGGGACCGGCACAGGACGAAGAGTTCGTGCTGGCGCATGCGGATAACGTCGAGGCGGCGGGTTTTGTTTCGCACCTCAAACTCCCCCACTACGTCGATTTCCAGGCCGAGCTGGAACTGCTCAAACGCCTGCAACAGGAGGCCGCCCGTGACCACTAACCTCTCCGGCTACAACTTTGCTTATCTGGATGAACAGACCAAACGCATGATCCGCCGCGCGATCCTCAAAGCGGTGGCGATCCCAGGCTATCAGGTGCCGTTCGGTGGTCGCGAAATGCCGATGCCCTACGGCTGGGGAACCGGCGGGATCCAGATTACCGCCAGCGTGATTGGTGAACCGGATGTGCTGAAAGTCATCGATCAGGGCGCGGATGACACCACCAACGCCGTATCGATCCGCAACTTCTTCAAACGCGTCACCGGCGTTAATACCACCGAACGCGCGGAAGACGCCACGCTTATCCAGACCCGTCACCGGATCCCGGAAACGCCGCTGGGGGAAGATCAGATCATTATCTTCCAGGTGCCGATCCCCGAACCGCTGCGCTTTATCGAGCCGCGCGAGACAGAAACCCGCACTATGCATGCGCTGGAGGAGTACGGGATCATGCAGGTAAAACTGTATGAAGATATCGCCCGCTTCGGCCACATCGCGACCACCTACGCCTACCCGGTGAAGGTGAATGGCCGCTATGTGATGGACCCGTCGCCAATCCCGAAATTCGATAACCCGAAGATGGACATGATGCCCGCCCTCCAGCTGTTTGGCGCGGGACGCGAAAAACGCATCTACGCCGTGCCGCCGTATACCCGCGTGAAAAGCCTCGACTTCGACGATCATCCGTTCACCGTGCAGACCTGGGATGAGCCCTGCGCCATCTGCGGTTCAACACACAGTTATCTTGACGAAGTGGTGCTCGATGACACCGGCAAACGGATGTTTGTCTGCTCCGACACCGACTACTGCCGCCAACAGAGCGAGGCACTCAGCCAATGACGCAACCGCTGCTTTCGGTTAATAACCTGACCCATCTCTACGCACCGGGCAAAGGCTTCAGCGAGGTCTCTTTTGACCTGTGGCCTGGCGAAGTGCTGGGCATTGTCGGGGAGTCCGGTTCCGGCAAAACCACCCTGCTGAAATCGATCTCTTCACGCCTGACGCCGCAGTCGGGCGAGATTCAGTACCAGAACCGTTCGCTGTACGCCATGAGCGAGGCCGACCGCCGTCGCCTGCTGCGCACCGAATGGGGCGTGGTGCATCAGCATCCACTGGACGGCCTGCGTCGTCAGGTCTCTGCGGGCGGCAATATCGGCGAACGCCTGATGGCGACCGGTGCGCGCCACTACGGCGAGATCCGCGCCACGGCGCAGCGCTGGCTGGAAGAGGTCGAAATTCCGGCCTCACGTATCGACGACCTGCCGACCACCTTTTCCGGCGGCATGCAGCAACGTCTGCAGATCGCCCGCAACCTCGTCACGCATCCGAAGCTGGTGTTTATGGATGAACCGACCGGCGGCCTGGACGTCTCCGTACAGGCGAAGCTACTGGACCTGCTGCGTGGACTGGTGGTGGAACTGGATCTGGCAGTGGTGATTGTCACCCACGATTTAGGCGTCGCGCGCCTGCTGGCAGACCGTCTGCTGGTGATGAAACAGGGTCAGGTGGTGGAAAGTGGATTAACCGACCGCGTGCTCGACGATCCACATCATCCGTATACCCAACTGCTGGTGTCGTCGGTTTTACAGAATTGATGTCGTTGTTTTGCCGGATGACGACGCTAACGCGTCTTATCCGGCCTACACATTTCGTAGGCCTGATAAGCAAAGCGCCATCAGGCAATTGAATGCACAAATGCTTAAAGAGGCTAAAAATGAACGCGATCCGCGTTGAAAACGTCAGTAAAACCTTTGTGCTCCACCAGCAAAACGGTGTGCGCCTGCCGGTGCTGCAAAACGCCTCGCTGGAGGTAAAAAACGGGGAATGCGTCGTACTGCACGGTCACTCCGGCAGCGGGAAATCCACGCTGCTGCGTTCGCTGTATGCCAACTATCTGCCCGACGAAGGGCAAATCCATATTCGCCATCGCGACGAGTGGGTGGATCTGGTGCAGGCACCGGCGCGCAAAGTGCTGGAAGTGCGCCGTGCGACGATCGGCTGGGTGAGTCAGTTTCTGCGGGTGATCCCACGCGTCTGCACGCTGGATGTCGTCATGCAGCCGCTACTGGATCTCGGCGTACCGCGCGAGGCGTGCGCCGCTAAAGCCGCAAACCTGCTGACCCGTCTGAACGTGCCGGAACGCCTGTGGCATCTCGCCCCGTCAACCTTTTCCGGCGGTGAACAACAGCGCGTCAACATTGCGCGCGGTTTTATCGTCGATTACCCGATTTTGTTACTCGACGAACCGACCGCATCGCTCGATGCCAAAAACAGTGCCGCCGTGGTGGCGCTGATTGAAGAGGCAAAAGCGCGCGGCGCGGCCATTGTCGGCATTTTTCACGATCAAACTGTGCGCGACCGCGTAGCGGATCGTTTGCACCTGATGGGAACAACACCATGATTATCAACAATGTAAAGCTGGTGCTGGAAGATGAAGTGGTGCAGGGATCGCTGGAAATGCAGGAGGGTGTGATTCGCGCGTTTGCGCAAAGTCAGAGCCGTCTGCCACAGGCGCTGGACGGTGAAGGCGGCTGGCTGCTGCCGGGACTGATTGAGCTTCACACCGACAATCTCGACAAATTCTTCACCCCCCGCCCGAAGGTGGACTGGCCCGCCCATTCGGCGATGAGCAGCCACGACGCGCTGATGGTCGCCAGCGGTATCACCACCGTGCTGGACGCGGTAGCGATTGGCGATGTCCGCGACGGCGGCGATCGCCTGGAAAACCTGGAGAAGATGATCAACGCCGTGGAAGAGACGCAAAAGCGTGGGGTGAACCGCGCCGAACACCGCCTGCATCTGCGCTGCGAACTGCCGCACCACACCACGTTACCGCTGTTCGAGAAACTGGTGGGTCGTGAACCGGTCACGCTGGTTTCGCTGATGGATCACTCGCCGGGCCAGCGCCAGTTCGCCAACCGCGAGAAGTACCGTGAGTATTATCAGGGCAAGTATTCGCTGACCGATGAACAGATGGCGCGTTACGAAGAGGAACAGCTTCAGCTTGCCGCACGCTGGTCACAGCCCAACCGGACGGCCATCGCGCAGTTGTGCCGTGAGCGCAACATTGCGCTGGCGAGCCACGATGACGCCACCGCCGGACATGTGCTTGAATCACATCAGCTTGGCAGCGTGATCGCCGAATTTCCCACCACCTTCGAAGCCGCAGAAGCCTCACGCCAGCACGGCATGAACGTGCTGATGGGCGCACCGAACATCGTGCGCGGCGGCTCTCACTCCGGCAACGTCGCGGCGCATACGCTGGCGGAGTTGGGCCTGCTGGATATTCTCTCGTCGGATTACTACCCTGCCAGCCTGCTGGATGCGGCGTTTCGCGTCGCGGACGACGCGGCCAACCGCTTCACCCTGCCGCAGGCGATCCGCCTGGTCACCGCCAACCCGGCACGGGCGCTCAGTCTCAGCGATCGCGGCACGATCGCCGAAGGGAAACGCGCCGATCTGGTACTGGCACACCGCAAGGGCGATCACATCCACATCGACCACGTCTGGCGTCAGGGAAAGAGGGTGTTCTGAGTATGGGAAAACTGATCTGGCTGATGGGGCCGTCCGGCTCCGGAAAGGACAGTTTGCTGACGGCACTCCGTCAGCAGGAACATGCGCAACTGCTGGTGGCGCATCGTTACATCACCCGCGCGGCGAACGCCGGGAGCGAGAATCATGTTGCCCTGAGCGAACAGGAGTTTTTCACCCGCGCCGGGCATAACCTGCTGGCGCTAAGCTGGCATGCTAACGGCTTTTACTATGGCGTCGGCGTGGAGATCGATCTCTGGCTCAACGGCGGCTTCGACGTAGTGGTCAACGGCTCCCGGGCGCATCTTCCCCAGGCGCAGGCGCGCTACGGTACGGCGCTGCTGCCGGTCTGTTTGCAGGTCTCCCCCACGATTTTGCGCCAGCGTTTACAGGCGCGCGGGCGGGAAAGCGAAACGGAGATCGCCGCGCGTCTCGAACGCGCCGCCCGCTATGCCCCGTTTGACTGCCATACGTTGAATAACGACGGCAGTTTGCGCCAGTCCGTCGATACACTGTTAACGTTAATGGGACGCAAGGAGCCACGCCATGTCTGCCTGTGAACTTCGTCGCGCCACGGTACAAGACACCGAGGCCGTGTACGCGCTCATCTGCGAACTGAAACAAACCACGTTTGATTACCCGGCCTTTCGCGCCGGATTCACCGCCAATTTGCAGGATACCCGATTGCGCTATCAGTTGGCGCTGCTTGACGGTGAGGCGGTTGGGTTGATTGGCCTGCATTTGCAGTATCATTTACATCACGCCAACTGGATTGGCGAGATTCAGGAGCTGGTGGTGATGCCGCAGGCGCGGAGTCTGAAAATCGGCAGCCAGTTGTTGGCATGGGCGGAACAGGAAGCCCGCGAGGCGGGAGCGGAGATGACGGAGCTGTCCACCAGCGTGAAGCGTCATAACGCCCACCGTTTTTATCTGCGCGAAGGCTACGAACAGAGCCATTTTCGCTTCACAAAAGCATTGTGAGGTACGTAGCCCGGATAAGGCGCTCGCGTCGCCATCCGGCACGATACGACAAGGGGAGTCACGATGAGCCTGACCATTACGCTGAGCGGCACGGGCGGCGCGCAAGGGGTGCCGGCGTATGGCTGCGACTGCGCCGCCTGTCGTCGCGCACGCTTGCAGGAACAGTATCGCCGACGCCCGTGTAGCGGCGTGGTCAAATTCAACGATGCGGTGACGCTGCTGGATGCGGGCATACCGCACCTGATGGACGACTGGCCGGCGGGCAGTTTCCGACAGTTTTTACTCACCCACTACCACATGGACCATGTACAGGGATTGTTTCCGCTGCGCTGGGGCGTTGGTGCGTCTATCCCGGTGTATGGCCCGCCGGACGAACAGGGTTGCGACGATCTGTTTAAGCACCCCGGCATTCTGGACTTTAGCTACACCGTCGAGCCGTTTGTGGTGTTTGAGTTACAGGGATTACAGGTCACACCGTTGCCGCTGAATCACTCAAAGCTGACGTTGGGTTATCTTCTGGAGACGGCGCACAGTCGCGTGGCGTGGCTATCCGACACCGCCGGACTGCCCGATAAAACGCTCACCTTTCTGCTCAACAATCAGCCGCAGGTTATCGTCATCGACTGTAGCCATGCGCCGAGTCCGGAACCCCCGCGCAACCACGGTGATTTAACCACGGTGATGGCGATGAATGAGGTGATCCACTGCCCGCAGGTGATCCTCACCCATATTAGCCACCAGTTCGACGTCTGGCTGATGGATAACCCGCTCCCGGACGGATTTGAAGCGGGCTATGACGGAATGCAGATTGTGGTGGATTAGGGCATTTTGTGCACGACTGCGTTAACGTTCGTCGTCCTCTTCCATTCGACGCTCTTCATCTTCCAGTTGGCGGCGCTCGCGATCGAGCTGGCGCTGGCGTTCATCCAGTTGACGACGTCTGTCCTCAAACTGACGGCGACGGTCGTCATACTGCCTGCGGCGATCGTCGCTCATTTCGTTCTGCCACCTGTCGTCACGCGAATCCTCGTAGTCCCGCCCGCTGTCAGGCGTATAGGCATCGTTGATCGCCTGCTGAATGTTGCCGATGGCATCATCAATAATATCGGCCTGCGCCGGCACGGTAGCCAGCGACAGCAGACTGAATAAAAAGAGCGTCGGAGTGCGTTTCATAAAACCAGCCTCAAAAGGGGACGTTTTCTACGTTAGTCAACGCAACCTGATGCAACCAGAGGAGGAATCCCAAATTCAGTCTGGGTCAGCAGCGTCCCTCCATGGGTGTACCGGGTTCAAAGCCTTAGCCAGCCAACACGACTCTGCCGCTGCGCGGGGTCGATATGTTGTCATTCACTGGAAATCGTCACGTCAAATATGACGACAGCCTGCTTTTCGTCAGGGTTTTGACCAAAAATTACCCGTAATATCAGGGAAAGTCCCCAATTAAAATGTGGCATAAAAGATGCATACTCAGGGCGACAAGCGTGTATGCGCGATTTGATTAACTGGAGCGAAACCGATGAAAAAAGTCGTCACGGTTTGCCCGTATTGCGCATCAGGTTGCAAGATAAACCTGGTGGTCGATAACGGCAAAATCGTCCGGGCTGAGGCGGCGCAGGGGAAAACCAATCAGGGTACTCTGTGTCTGAAGGGCTATTACGGCTGGGATTTCATTAACGATACCCAGATCCTGACCCCGCGCCTGAAAACCCCTATGATTCGTCGCCAGCGTGGCGGCAAACTGGAATCTGTTTCCTGGGATGAAGCGCTGAACTACGTCGCCGAGCGCCTGAGCGCCATCAAAGCGAAATACGGCCCTGATGCCATCCAGACGACCGGCTCGTCTCGTGGTACCGGGAATGAAACCAACTACATCATGCAAAAATTTGCGCGCGCCGTTATTGGTACCAATAACGTTGACTGCTGCGCTCGCGTCTGACACGGCCCATCGGTTGCAGGTCTGCACCAGTCGGTCGGTAACGGCGCAATGAGTAATGCAATTAACGAAATTGATAACACCGATTTAGTGTTTATCTTCGGCTACAACCCGGCGGATTCCCACCCTATTGTGGCGAATCACGTGATTAACGCTAAACGTAACGGGGCGAAAATTATCGTCTGCGATCCGCGCAAAATTGAAACCGCGCGCATTGCCGACATGCACATCGCATTGCGAAACGGCTCGAATATCGCGCTGTTGAACGCAATGGGTCATGTCATTATTGAAGAAAACCTCTACGACCAGGCGTTTGTGGCCTCGCGTACGGAAGGCTTTGAAGAGTACCGCAAGATTGTCGAAGGCTATACGCCGGAGTCCGTTGAGGAGATAACCGGCGTCAGCGCGAGTGAAATTCGCCAGGCGGCGCGGATGTATGCCGGAGCGAAAAACGCGACCATCCTGTGGGGCATGGGCGTAACCCAGTTCTATCAGGGCGTGGAAACCGTGCGTTCACTGACCAGCCTCGCGATGCTGACCGGCAACCTCGGTAAGCCCAGCGTGGGCGTTAACCCGGTACGTGGTCAGAACAACGTTCAGGGCGCGTGCGATATGGGTGCGCTGCCGGATACCTATCCGGGCTATCAGTATGTGAAAGAACCGGCCAACCGCGAGAAATTCGCCAAAGCCTGGGGCGTGGACAGTCTGCCCGCGCACACCGGCTATCGCATCAGCGAGCTGCCGCACCGTGCGGCGCATGGCGAAGTGCGTGCGGCATACATCATGGGTGAAGATCCGCTGCAAACCGATGCGGAACTCTCTGCGGTGCGCAAAGGTTTTGAGGATCTGGAGCTGGTCATCGTGCAGGACATCTTTATGACCAAAACCGCCTCGGCGGCGGATGTTATTTTACCGTCGACGTCATGGGGTGAGCATGAAGGGGTCTTTACCGCGGCTGACCGTGGCTTCCAGCGCTTCTTTAAAGCCGTTGAACCGAAGTGGGATCTGAAAACCGACTGGCAAATCATCAGTGAAATTGCCACACGGATGGGGTATCCGATGCACTACAACAACACCCAGGAGATCTGGGATGAGTTGCGTCATCTGTGCCCGGATTTCTACGGTGCCACTTACGAGAAGATGGGCGAACTGGGGTATATCCAGTGGCCTTGCCGCGACACGGCGGACGCCGATCAGGGGACGTCTTACCTCTTTAAAGAGAAGTTTGATACCCCGAACGGCATGGCGCAGTTCTTCACCTGCGACTGGGTTGCACCTATCGATAAACTCACCGAAGAGTACCCGATGGTACTGTCAACGGTGCGTGAAGTCGGCCACTACTCCTGTCGTTCGATGACCGGTAACTGTGCGGCCCTGGCCGCGCTGGCAGACGAACCGGGCTATGCGCAAATCAACGCGGCCGACGCGGCGCGTCTGGGCATTGAAGATGAAGCGCTGGTCTGGGTTCACTCGCGCAAAGGCAAAATCATCACCCGCGCACAGGTCAGCGAACGCCCGAACAAAGGGGCGATTTATATGACCTACCAGTGGTGGATTGGCGCCTGTAACGAGTTGGTGACGGAGAACTTAAGCCCGATTACTAAAACGCCGGAGTACAAGTATTGCGCCGTGCGCGTGGAGCCGATTGCCAATCAATCCGCCGCCGAGCAGTACGTGATTGATGAGTACAACAAGCTGAAGGCCCACCTGCGCGAAACCGCAATGGGTTAACCACAACGTTGATGCATCTCAACAGCCTCCTCCCGGAGGCTGTTTTTTTATCCATACGATCTCTTTATACTGTCCATTCCGTACCCTAATTAAAATTTAATAATGAAACCACTTCTTGCATTGATGTTATTGATGACATTCTTTGCCCGTGCTGCCAATCCTGAGCCTGGAAGCCAGTATTTGCAGGCCGCAGAGGCAGGTGACAAACGCGCGCAATATTACCTTGCTGACAGCTGGTTTAGCTTCGGCGATTTGAGCAAAGCCGAGTACTGGGCACAGAAATCCGCTGATAATGGCGATGCGGATGCTTGTGCGCTGCTGGCGCAAATTAAAATCACTAACCCGGTCAGTCTGGATTATCCGGAAGCGAAAATGCTGGCGGAAAAGGCTGCCCAGGCGGGCAGTAAAGCGGGTGAAATTACGCTGGCGCGAATTCTGGTCAATACTCAGGCCGGTAGACCCGATTACCCCAAAGCCATTTCCCTGCTGCAAAACGCTTCTGAAAATCTGGAGAGCGATGTTGCTGTAGACGCGCAGATGTTGCTCGGTCTGATTTACGCCAACGGCGTCGGGATTCAGGCCGATGATGATAAAGCGACCTGGTACTTCAAGCGCAGTTCCGCCATCTCTCGTACCGGATATTCCGAATACTGGGCGGGAATGATGTTTCTGAACGGCGAACAGGGCTTTATTGAGAAGAATAAACAGAAGGCGCTGCACTGGTTAAATCTGAGCTGTAGCGAAGGGTTTGATACCGGCTGCGAAGAGTTTGATAAGTTAACCAATGGGTGAATCAGATTGGCGGATTGCCTGATGACGACGCTCACGCGTCTTATCAGGCCTACACATCCTTTGTAGGCCTGATAAGCGAAGCGCCATCAGGCAACTCGCTAACCGTTACTGGGCGGTCTTATCGAATTTGCCCAGTACTTCGCGCTCATACGCCAGCGCTTTTTTGCGGTCAAACTTGTGTTCCCATTTGGCGATAACCAGCACCGCCAGCGCATTCCCCACCACGTTCAGCGCCGTACGCGCCATGTCGAGAATACGATCCACACCCGCGATAAAGGCCAGGCCTTCCAATGGAATGCCTACGCTACCAAGCGTTGCCAGCAGTACCACGAAGGAGACGCCCGGTACGCCGGCAATCCCTTTCGATGTCACCATCAGCGTCAGCACCAGCACGATTTCCTGCCACAGCGACAGATCGATACCGTACAACTGCGCGATGAAGATCGCGGCAATACTCTGGTACAGGGTCGAACCATCGAGGTTGAACGAGTAACCGGTCGGCACCACAAAACTGGTGATCGAGGCCGGCGCGCCATAGGCTTCCATCTTCTCGATAATCCGCGGTAGAACGCTTTCGGAGCTGGCGGTAGAGTACGCCAGAATCAACTCGTCTTTCAGAATGCGGATCAGGATCCAGATGCTCAGCCCGCAAATGCGCGCGACGATACCCAGCACCACCAGCGCGAAGAACAGGATCGCGAAATGAACCAACAGTACCAGCTTCGCCAGCGGCCACAGTGAGGCAAAACCGAAGTTCGCCACGGTCACGGCAATCAGCGCGAATACCCCGATCGGCGCATAGCGCATCACCATGTGCGTCACTTTAAACATGGTTTCGGAAATGGAACGGAACACCGTCACCAGCGGCTCACGATGCGTTGCCGGCAGTGAGGAAAGCCCCAGACCAAACAGCACCGAGAAAAAGATAATGGGCAGCATGTCGCCCTTCGCCATCGAGGCGACGATGTTCGTCGGGACCAGCGACAGAATCGTGCCCATCAGGCCATGCGCGTGGCTCTGCACTTCTGCCGTCGTGTTCTGGTATTTCGAAATGTCCACGGTCGCCAGTTGCGACATATCAATGCCGGACCCCGGCTGAAACACATTCGCCAGCGTAATCCCGAGGATAATGGCGATGGTCGTGATCACTTCGAAATAGAGAATCGTTTTCGCGCCGATACGTCCCAGTTGTTTCGCATCGCCGACACCGGCAATGCCGACAACCAGCGTAGAGATCACAATCGGCACAACGATCATTTTAATCAGATGAATAAAGATATCCCCTGCCGGAGAGAGCAGGTTTGCAATCAGCCACTCGCGGCTATCGCTGTGATAATGCAGATAACTGCCGAGTAAAATGCCCAGCACCATGGCAATCAGGATCTGCCAGGCCAGGCTGAGTTTAAAACTTTTCATAACGACGGACTTCCTCAATGGAGCGCCATTCCGGTTAAAAAAACAGGAATGGTTACATACTGAAAGGGTATGAATTGTGTTGCGTTGGTTTGTAGAGTTTTTTAACGCACATAATCAGTACCATTTGCAGGGCATCTTACGCAACCCTTTAAGAACAGGGCTTTTCGCTGAAATAATGCATAATAACGCGAATTTATCGGGATTGAGTTGCATAACTATTTGTTATGGAAAGATTTTTAAATCTGCATTTTTGAATTATAACTTTCAGGAATTATTTTGACCGCGAGGTTCATTTGCTTGTTTTTTAAACAGATAAATGACGCAAATCACAAAATTATTTCTGCCGATTCTGTAACAATTTCGCCATATTAATCGACTCTATCAGTTGTACACGATTCACCCGCGGCGAATTTAAATCCAGGACTTTTTGCCACTGCAAAATCGCCTGTTTGTAATCCGCCTGCATAAATGCATCCGACGCCAGCAGCATTAATGCGGTGACTTCCGAAGCATCCAGCGCCAGCGCCTTGTCAATCATCTCGCGAGTCGCCGGCGTCATATGCTGCCCGGCCTGGTAGTAGAGCACGGTCGCCAGCGCCGAATAGATCTCCGCATTCTCTCCACGGCTACGCAGCGCCTGACGATAAGCCAGTAGCGCATTATCGTAATCATTACGCCACAGATAATACTCGCCGAGCAGCGCCCACTTTTCGCTGTCCTGCGGGTTGGCGCGAATCTGTTTTTGCAGGGCTAACAACTGGGCTTCCGGCGTCGATGTTTCAGCAAATTCATGCAGCGGATCGGCCAGTCGTCGTTGTTCGTCACGCACGGCCTGCCATTTTGGCGACAGCAGGTAGCCACTGAGGCAAACGCTAATCATCAGCCCAACGGCCAGCGCCAGCCACTTCAGCGGCAGCGGACGAAAAGACGCGTCTGAACGTTCGGGCAGGCTCATGGCTCGTCCTCCTCTTTACGTTGACGCGTACTGACCCGCCAGAGCACCCCGCCCACCAGCAGCAACAGCAGGCACGGAAGCGCCCACAGCAGCATGGTCTGTCCGTTGAGCGGCGGGTTATAGCGGACAAAATCACCATACCGTTCGGTCATCCAGGCGGTGATTTCGGCTTCATTTTTCCCTTCTGCCACCATCGTATAGACCTGATGGCGCATACTGACGGCAACCGGCGCGTTGGATTCCAGCAAGTTTTGATTCTGACACTGCGGGCAGCGTAACTGACTGGCGATCGACAACGCCTTTTCCTGCTGCTGCGGGTTATCAAAGGCCCAGGTATCCACCACCTGAGCATGAGCGGAAAAGGAGATAACCAACAGTAAGATAAACGCCATGAGAGTGCCTGATAACGCTGTGCCTATCAGGCCTGCGCAGCGCTTAAATCGTAGGCCGGATAAGGCGTGTGCGCCGCCATCCGGCACATTGCAGATAAGACTACGCATCGCGCTTTCTCCCCCGCCAGCCGCTGAGCAGCGCCCCGGCAATCATCAACAGCCCGCCGCCCCAGATCCAGCGCACACCGCTCTGCACGTACAGGCGCATGGCATAACGCTCCTCGCCGGTTTTTTCGCCCATCACCGCATACCAGTCGTGAAGCAGATCCCAGCGGATGCCAGGCTCCATCATCTGCTGGCGGCGGGCGGAATAAAAGCGCCGCTCGGGCGTCAGGCTGCCTATCCGTTTGTCACCCTGCCACAGCGTAATAAGCGCCTTTTCGGTGGTGTAGTTCCCTTTCGCGGCCAGCTCCAGCCGTTCAAAACGGAAGGTGTAACCTGCCAGTTCAACCTGCTGACCCGGGCTCAGGTTGAGGCTTATCTCCTGGCGACTGCCGCTGGAGAAGAGAATCCCCGCGGCAAAAACCAGCACGCCAGCGTGCGCCAGCAGCGCCGGAAGCTGTCGGCGTACGGACCGCTTCCGGCTTCTGACCATCGAAATAGCGATCGCTACCAGCATCAACAGCCCAAACGGCAAGGTAGCACGGTTGAAGTAAGGTGCGCCCACGGAGAGTCGCCCCCAACCCAGCAGGCCATAAATCATCGGGTAGAGTGTACCCATCAGCACAATCAGCAGCACCGCGCAAAAGAGCAGCAGCGCTGCCAGAATCAACATCTCGCGCGACCATACGCCTAAACGGACTGTCTGTTGGCAGGCTCGCGCCCGCCAGCCGTACAAGCCGAGCGAGACCAGACTCAGAATGGCAAAGAGGGCAAACAGCGGTACAGCGCGCACGTTATCCAGCGCAAAGGCGTGTACAGAAACAAGAATGCCGGAGCGGACTATCAGCGTTCCCAGCAAAGAGAGGATCAGCGTGACGATCGCCAGCAACAGCGACCAGTGGCGGAAACTGCCGCGTTCGCGCGACACAGACAGGCTGTGCAGCAGCGCACTGGCGGAAAGCCAGGGTAATAAAGAGGCGTTTTCCACCGGGTCCCAGAACCACCAGCCGCCCCACCCCAGTTCGCAATACGCCCACCAGGAACCGAGAATGATACCGAGCGTCAGCGCGCACCAGCCGGGTAGCGCCCAGCGCCAGCATACCCAGGCCGTCATCTTCGTGAAATCGCCATGCAGCAGGGACGCCAGCGCCACACCGGCGGCGACCATCAAACCACCGTAGCCGAGATACAGCAGCGGCGGATGCAGGATCAGCCCCAGATGTTGCAGCATCGGGTTGAGATCGCGCCCTTCTATCGCCGGCGGAAAAATGCGGATAAACGGATCGGACCAGAACACGATGAACAGCAGCAGAAAGGCGACGATCGCGCAGAGCACGCCGAGCGTCAGCGGGAACAGGGGATCCGATTCGCGGCGATAACGCCAGGCAAACAGCGCGCTCCAGCCGGACAGGAAGAGTACCCACAACAACAGCGACCCTTCGTGACCACCCCATACCGCCGCCAGTTTGAGTCCCCACGACAACAGGCTGTGGCTGTGTTGTGCCACATAGAGAACCGAGAAGTCGCTGGTCAGAAAGCAGAATACCAGAATCGAAAAGGCGAGCAGCAGGCACGCAAATTGCGCCCAGACGCCTGCGCTCGCCAGACGCATTACGCCCTGCCAGCGCAGGCGTTCACCTGCCAGTACGGCAAGCGGGGTCAACACGTTGACCCCGAGACTGAATAGCAGCGCCAGAAAACCGGCTTCAGGAAGGAGTACGTCCAGAAATCACCTTTCCCTCACAGCCAGGCCTATGCAACCGTGAGCTGTCCAGCATAAAGAATGAAAAAGCGCAGCAACAGTACGCCCGTCAGGCTGGCACCACATACCGCCAGCACACCGTGAAACGTCGAACCACGACTGGCCCAGGGTTTCAGTAGCATCGGAACGATCAGTCCCAGCCCCGCGACGCCGATCCAGAACCACCAGGTCCAGAAGCCTCCGCCCAGCGCCGCCGACAGCGCGCGCATTTTGCCGTCATCCCCCAGAGCCAGCCCCACAAAGAAGGCGGCCAGCAGGAAGATCTCCAGCCACACCACCGGGGTTTCCACGCGGTGAATAAAGTGCGCCTCGGTACTGTGCGGGTTACCGCGCTGGCGTAACGCCATCGCGATCAGCGCCACCGCCGCACCGGAAGAGATCCCGGAGAACAGGAACAATACCGGCAGGATCGGGTTATTCAGGAACGGATAGGATTTCAGTACCGAAAGCAGGAAACCGGTATAAGCCCCCAGCAGCACGGCCAGCACCAGCATCAGCGTTTCGAGTCCACGGTTGAACGGCGTTAACAGCGTCAGCCCCTTCTGCACCACCTCCAGACGGGGGAACCAACGCTGTTGCAGGGCAATGACCTCTTTTTGAAAGATGATGGCCAGCCACACAATCAGCACGACCATATACAACTGGAACAGCAGAACCCCCATCGACATCACCGACGTAAAGCTGTAGTGGAACATCAGCTTCCAGAAGGTCCAGGGACGCGTCAGGTGGAAGATCAGAATCAGCAGACCGAGAATAATCGCCCCTGGCCCCACCACCAGCGTGGTGCGCAGCAGTGTACTGTCCGCTCCGCCCGCCTCCGGATGGTAACGGCGCAGCAGGATCGACAGCGTCACCAGTCCGGCAGAGATACCGATCAGAAACAGATAGATGGCGATAGGCCAGTCCCACACCAGCGATTCAAAGTGGAAAGCAGATGCGTTTGTCATTGGCTCACCTCCCCATATTTAAAGGGAACGCGGTAGACCTTCGGTTTGGTACCCAGCGCCAGCTTGTAGCGATACGTGGTTTTCTGTCGCAGCAGCCGGGAAATATCGCTGTCAGGATCGTCCAGATTGCCAAACGTCAGCGCCTTCGTCGGGCACGACTCGACGCAGGCCGGCAATTTGCCCGCTTTCAGGTTGGTTTTGCGGCAGAAATCGCATTTATCCGCCGTTTTCGTGACCGGATGGATAAAGCGCACGCGGTACGGACACGCGGCGATGCAGTACTGGCAGCCGACGCAGAGATCCGGGTTCACGTCCACGATGCCATTCGCGGCATCGCGATACGATGCCCCGGTCGGGCAGACGTCAACACACGGCGCATGATCGCAGTGCTGGCACGAATGACGGAAGAAGCGGTACTTCACATCCGGAAACGTGCCCAGCGGTTCGCTGCGAATGATGGTGAGTCGCGACACCCCTTCCGGTACGTTGTTGACTTCCCGACAGGCATCCATACAGGCGGTACAGCCGATGCATAATGATTCATCATGCACCATGCCGTATCGCACGCCATTAATATTCAACGTTTTCGCCACCACGCGTCCTGCAGTACCGCTGACGGCCACCAGCGCGCCGACGCCGGTGATGAACTGGCGACGAGAGCAACTCATGGATGCTCCTTAAGCAAAGGAACAGACGCCGGATTAAAGTTCGGATTGTTACGCTGATCGCTATGGCAATCGACGCAAATCTTAACCCGTCCTTTATCGCTTAACGTCTGCATCGTGTCTTGCTTCGGATGCAGTGAGTGACAACTGGCGCAGGCCACTTTAGTCACGTGGACATCGTGCGGCCAGAACGCTTTTTGCAACTGCTCAGGCAAGTGACAGGACAGACAAACGCTGTTCTGCTGCTCCACGTTGTACATCGGCTCGTTGAAGCGCATCACATCCTTCGCCCCTTCACGGTGCTGAGGCGATGGCTTGCCATGACAATTGGTACAGGTGACCGGCAGTTTGTTGTTCGGATTGGTCACGGATGCATGCTTACCATGCATCCCTTCGGTATCCGGCTTGTGACAGTCCAGACACGCGGCATCCGGGCTACGCTGTTGGGTGACCGTCCAGCGTTCAGACTCCTGCGGCGTTGGCGTGGCGGTTATCCCACTCAGGCTCCATAACAGACCTGACGCCAGCACCCCAGCAGTTAATAACGAACGGAATACGCTCATATTCACTCCGTTGCATAATGCCTGATGGCGCTACGCTTATCAGGCCTACAAGACTTCCGTAGGCCGGATAAAGCGCTGGCGCTGTCATCCGGCAAATTGAGGTTATTGGCTTAACAAACCGTTTTTACGCGCCTGTTCTTCCCATTGCGGAATCACCGTTTTGATAAAGTCCTGCTTATCGGCGTTAATCTGCTGCATGTTCAGACCAATGGCCGCCTGGGCTTTCTCTTTGGTGGAGATATCCGGTATCGCGATTTCATGGGTGATGCCTTTGGTTGCCAGCAGACGCGCCAGTTTCGTCCGGGCATCGGCGGCTTTGTCCATCGCGATGCCTAACATCCGCAGACCTTCTTCCGGAGCGTGCATATGGATACCGTGAGAAGCAATGGCCAGATCCCAGCGCCACTGCGCGTGACGGATATCGCTCAGAATCGGTTTCATTTCCGCTTCCGTTGCGCCCGCATCCCAGGCCGCTTTCGCTTCGAAGTGAGCACGCACCAGCTGATCTTCAACCTTGATTTTCAGCCCATTGATCGCCTTCTTACGCTCAGCAACAACATTTTGCAGGGCGGCTTTGTCCTGGGTATGGCAGTTCGCGCAGGTCTGTGGGAAGTTGTCGAACGGGTTGCCAATCTTATGATCGGTATAGAGTTTGCCATCGGCGTTCTGCACTTTCGGCATGTGACAGTCGATACAGGTCACATTGTTTTTGCCGTGAATGCCCACACTCCAGGTTTCATATTCCGGATGCTGCGCTTTCAGCATCGGGGTTTTTGACAGCGAGTTGGTCCAGTCAGCGAAGGTAATGGCGTCATAATATTTCTCCATGTCTTCGACCTTCATGCCGTCATCCCACGGGAACTTAACGGCTTTGTTTTTGCCGTCAAAGTGGTATTCCACATGACACTGCGCGCACACCATCGACTGTTGGTCGAAACGACCGGCTTTATCGAACGGCTTGCCGATGGTCTCCATCGCGCGTGCAGCGTACGGACGAGACAACGTCAGCTCAGGTTTGCCTTTCGCGAAGTCAGGTGACGCCGTGTTATGGCAATCGCCGCAGCCCAGGTTGTTAACGACTTCCGGACCGCCGCGCGCCCACATACCGTGGAAGTAGCCGTCTTCACCGTCTTTCTGGATAAGACGCGCCACGTCCGGGCTTTTGCAGCTCCAGCAGGCCATCGGTAATGGACCGTCTTCAGCCGTCTTTGGTGCGCCGGTACGTAACGTTTCGCGTACATCGGTCACCGCATAGGCGTGCCCACGCGGTTTGTTGTAATCACGGGAGAACGGATATCCCGCCCACAAGATCACCAGACGGGGATCTTCCGCTAATGCGTCTTCACGTTTTGATTGCTCTGAGGTGGCTTTCCATGAAAGGTATTGATCGGGGTGCTGAGGGGCGAAGACTTCATTCTTCGCTTCAACGGTAACAGTCTTTGCGGGTTCGGGCGTTTGCTCAGCATAAACCGCAGAAATGAAAAACAGCGGTACGACCAGGCTGAAGAAACGGCGTGCGCGTAGTGTAATCCTTGCCATAGAGGTCTCATCCAGATTGCGCCATTGTGTTCAATGACGGTTCTTTTTTTATTCTATCCATGACGATAACCACACACACCGCCATGACATTGCCCTAATCTAGATGTAACAAAAAACCACACACAAAATGTTGTCTTTAATCAATTGTAAGTGTATGTAAAATACCACTTTAGAGTTAGTCAGGCCGTTTTCTCTCTACTCCTTTCCCCTTTTTCGACCCCGATCGCCTTTCTGGAAAAATTAACATAACCCTCTGTAACGGAAAGATTTTGGCAACTTTTGTTGGTTTCCTTCAAAAAACGTATTGCCGCTAATTTGCACAATTCCCGTATTGCGTGATCTGTCGCGCAAAACCTAAACAAAACTGTCAAAGCCCCTACATTTAACGTTTGTGAGACATATTATTAACATCCTACAAGGAGAACAAAAGCCATGAGCCAAATTCACAAACACGCTATTCCCGCAAACATTGCGGATCGTTGCCTGATAAATCCGGAGCAGTACGAAGCGAAGTACCAACAATCTATTAACGAACCAGATACCTTCTGGGGCGAGCAGGGAAAGATTCTCGACTGGATCAAGCCGTACCAGAAAGTGAAGAACACCTCTTTCGCGCCGGGCAATGTGTCCATTAAATGGTACGAAGACGGTACGCTGAACCTGGCGGCAAACTGTCTCGACCGTCACCTGCAGGAAAATGGCGATCGTACCGCCATCCTCTGGGAAGGCGATGACGCCTCGCAGAGCAAACAGATTAGCTATCGCGAACTGCATCGCGATGTCTGCCGTTTCGCCAACACGCTGCAGGATCTGGGCATTAAAAAAGGCGATGTGGTTGCTATCTATATGCCGATGGTGCCAGAGGCCGCTGTCGCGATGCTGGCCTGCGCCCGCATTGGTGCCGTCCATTCGGTGATCTTCGGTGGCTTCTCACCAGAAGCCGTTGCCGGGCGCATCATTGATTCCAGTTCGAAGCTGGTGATCACCGCCGACGAAGGCGTACGTGCCGGTCGCAGCATTCCGCTGAAGAAAAATGTCGACGATGCGCTGAAAAACCCGAACGTAAAAACCATCGAACATGTGGTTGTCCTCAAGCGCACCGGCGGCAACATTGAGTGGCAGGAAGGTCGCGACCTGTGGTGGAGCGACCTGATTAATAAGGCCAGCGCCGAGCATCAGCCTGCGGAAATGAACGCCGAAGATCCGCTGTTCATCCTCTATACCTCTGGCTCCACCGGTAAACCGAAGGGCGTGCTGCACACCACCGGCGGCTATCTGGTGTATGCCGCAACCACCTTTAAGTATGTATTTGACTACCATCCGGGCGATATCTACTGGTGTACCGCCGACGTGGGTTGGGTCACCGGACACAGCTACCTGCTGTATGGCCCACTGGCCTGCGGCGCCACCACGCTGATGTTTGAAGGGGTGCCAAACTGGCCAACTCCGGCGCGTATGAGCCAGGTGGTGGATAAGCATAAAGTTAACATTCTCTATACCGCGCCGACGGCGATCCGCGCCCTGATGGCGGAAGGCGATAAGGCGATTGAGGGCACTGACCGCTCATCGCTGCGCATTCTGGGTTCGGTTGGCGAGCCCATCAACCCGGAAGCATGGGAGTGGTACTGGAAGAAGATCGGTAATGAAAAATGCCCGGTGGTGGATACCTGGTGGCAGACCGAAACCGGTGGCTTCATGATCACCCCGTTGCCCGGCGCGACCGAACTAAAAGCGGGTTCTGCCACGCGTCCGTTCTTCGGCGTGCAACCGGCGCTGGTGGATAACGAAGGCCATCCGCAAGAAGGGGCCACCGAAGGCAACCTGGTGATCACCGACTCCTGGCCGGGACAGGCGCGTACGCTGTTCGGCGATCACGAACGCTTTGAGCAAACCTACTTCTCAACCTTTAAAAACATGTACTTCAGCGGCGATGGCGCGCGTCGTGACGAAGACGGTTACTACTGGATCACCGGCCGCGTCGACGACGTGCTGAACGTCTCCGGTCACCGTCTTGGCACGGCGGAAATTGAATCCGCGCTGGTCGCACATCCGAAGATCGCCGAAGCGGCGGTGGTCGGCATCCCGCACAACATCAAGGGGCAGGCGATTTATGCCTATGTGACGCTGAATCACGGCGAAGAGCCGTCCCCTGAGCTGTACGCCGAAGTGCGCAACTGGGTACGTAAAGAGATTGGCCCGCTGGCGACGCCAGACGTGCTGCACTGGACCGACTCACTGCCGAAAACCCGCTCCGGCAAAATCATGCGCCGCATATTGCGCAAGATCGCGGCGGGCGATACCAGCAATCTGGGCGATACCTCGACCCTCGCCGATCCTGGCGTGGTAGAGAAACTGCTCGAAGAGAAGCAGGCCATCGCGATGCCATCATAACCACCACCGTGAAATGCCCGATGGCGCAAAAGCTTATCGGGCCTACAGGTTCAGCAACCCTTGTAGGCCCGATAAGGCTTTAGCCGCCATCCGGCAAAATAAACAATACCCCCTACCCTTTCTCTACATGAGAGAGGGAAATGATAAAACCTCCCCAAAGGATTTCGCGTTGCAGGACTACGACAGCAGTCAGGTCTTGCCTGCGGCGTGAAAGACGAAGGGAACCTCTGGAGACTCTGTGATGAATGACACCATTTATCAGCGGATAGAAGACAATGCGCGTTTCAGGGAGTTAGTTGAAAAAAGGCAACGGTTTGCCACGATACTGTCGATCATCATGCTGGTGGTCTATATCAGCTTTATTCTACTGATTGCCTTTGCGCCTGGCTGGCTGGGAACCCCGCTTCACGAGGGAACCAGCGTCACCCGGGGTATTCCGATTGGCGTGGGGGTGATTCTGATCTCCTTCGTTCTGACCGGCATCTATATCTGGCGGGCGAACGGCGAATTCGACCGTCTGAACAATGCAGTACTGCGCGAGGTTAACGCATCATGAAGAGAGTCCTGACGGCGCTTGCCGCCACACTACCCTTCGCGGCCAACGCGGCGGATGCCATTAGCGGTGCGGTACAACGCCAGCCGACCAACTGGCAGGCGATTGTCATGTTCCTGATTTTCGTCGTGTTTACACTGGGTATTACGTACTGGGCTTCCAAACGTGTACGTTCACGTAGCGACTACTATACGGCGGGCGGGAATATCACCGGCTTCCAGAACGGACTGGCGATTGCCGGCGATTATATGTCGGCAGCGTCGTTCCTCGGGATCTCCGCACTGGTGTTTACTTCCGGCTATGACGGGTTGATCTACTCGCTGGGCTTCCTCGTGGGCTGGCCGATCATTCTGTTTCTGATCGCCGAACGTTTGCGTAACCTCGGGCGCTATACCTTTGCCGATGTGGCCTCCTATCGCCTCAAGCAAGGCCCGATCCGTATTCTGTCGGCCTGTGGTTCGCTGGTGGTCGTTGCCCTTTATCTGATTGCCCAGATGGTCGGCGCGGGCAAACTGATTGAACTGCTGTTCGGTCTGAACTACCACATCGCGGTGGTGCTGGTCGGCGTGCTGATGATGATGTACGTGTTGTTCGGCGGCATGCTGGCAACCACGTGGGTGCAAATCATCAAAGCCGTGCTGCTGCTGTTCGGCGCCAGTTTTATGGCCTTTATGGTCATGAAGCACGTGGGCTTTAGCTTCAATAACCTGTTCACCGAAGCGATGGCGGTGCACCCGAAAGGTTCTGCGATTATGAGTCCGGGCGGGCTGGTGAAAGACCCGATCTCTGCGCTCTCACTGGGGCTCGGCCTGATGTTTGGTACGGCGGGTTTGCCACACATCCTGATGCGTTTCTTCACGGTCAGCGATGCCCGCGAAGCGCGTAAGAGCGTGTTCTATGCCACCGGCTTTATGGGTTACTTCTACATCCTGACCTTCATCATCGGTTTTGGCGCCATTATGCTGGTCGGTGCGAATCCGGCGTATAAAGATGCGGCGGGCGCGCTGATTGGCGGGAACAACATGGCGGCGGTACACCTGGCGAATGCGGTGGGCGGCAACCTGTTCCTCGGCTTTATTTCAGCGGTGGCGTTCGCCACTATTCTGGCGGTCGTCGCCGGTCTGACGCTGGCGGGCGCCTCTGCGGTCTCTCACGATCTGTACGCGAACGTGTTCCGCAAAGGTGCGACCGAACGTGACGAGTTGCGGGTGTCGAAAATCACCGTGCTGGTGCTGGGCGTCATCGCCATTATTCTTGGCGTGCTGTTCGAGAATCAGAACATCGCTTTCATGGTAGGTCTGGCGTTTGCTATCGCCGCGAGCTGTAACTTCCCGATCATCCTGCTTTCCATGTACTGGTCGAAACTGACCACGCGTGGCGCAATGCTGGGCGGCTGGTTAGGCCTGTTGACTGCCGTGGTGTTGATGGTGCTTGGCCCTACCATTTGGGTACAAATCCTCGGCCACGAAAAGGCTATCTTCCCGTATGAATACCCGGCGCTGTTCTCCATTACCGTGGCATTCCTTGGGATCTGGTTCTTCTCTGCCACCGATAACTCGGCAGAAGGGAATCGCGAACGCGAGCAGTTCCGTGCTCAGTTCATCCGTTCCCAGACGGGCTTCGGGGTCGAGCAAGGCCGCGCCCACTAATCAACGTACTCATCCCCGGTCAATCTGGCCGGGGATCCTTTATCAGAACATCAGCTTCGCTACCAGCGGGGCAACCAGTACCATCACCACACCGGAAAGCATCATCACCAGGCTGGCGACCACGCCCTCCTGCTGGCCAAGCTCATACGAGCGCGCCGTCCCTGCCCCGTGCGAAGCCGCACCAAATCCCGCGCCTTTCGCCATCCCTTCACGAATCGACAGACGCAAAAACAGCGCATCGCCGACCGCCATGCCAAATACGCCGGTTACCACCACGAATAGCGCCACTAAATCTGGCTGCCCACCCAGCGGTTCAGCCGCCGCCAGGGCAAACGGCGTAGTCACCGAACGCACCGCCAGGCTGCGTTGAATGTCGTCCGACAGGGTAAATAAACGGGCCAGCCAGACTGAACTGGTCACCGCGACCACCGTTGCCGTTACCACGCCTGCGGTAAGCGACATCCAGTGACGTTTGATAATGGCAAAATTGTCGTAAACCGGCACCGCAAAGGCGATCGTTGCCGGACCAAGCAGCCACAGCAGCCAGTGTGATTCACCGATGTAGCTTTGCCAGGAGATATGACCAAATACCAGCATCAGCACCAGTAGCGCGGGCGTGAGTACCAGCGGCATCAGCGGCAGCTTACGAAAACGACGGTACAGGCGTTTATTGGCGAAATAGATAATCAACGTGATCGCCAGACAAAGCACGCTGAGCTGGAGATTAGTCACGGTTTACCCTGCTTATTTCATAACGATAGACTTTATCCACTACCCACGCCGTTGCACCAAGCACCATTAGCGTGCTGATCGCAATGACCGAAAAAATCCGCCAGCCGTCCACCAGTAGCAGATGGGCATAGTTCACTACCGCCACCACCGCCGGAACAAAGAACAACAGCATCTCCGCCAGCAGCCAGCGCGCCCCGGCGCGAACCCAGCGCAATGGAAGGATGCGACAAACAATCAGCGCCAGCATCAGCATCATCCCCACCAGATTGGCCGGTAGCGGCAGATGCAGCCAGGAAACCAGATATTGCGCAACGATAAACAAACCTGCATACAGCAGTACCTGAACCGGAACCTGGAGTCGTTGCATAACGGCAGGCGTAACGCGGCTTATCGCCACAGCCATGAGGGAACATCCTGCAAAATAATACGGAACGCCAGTATAGAGAGACCCCGTCGATGCCTGAAATGAATTAAAATCATTACAGGCATAGTCGGAAGGAATACTCATGGATATCAGAACGCTGCGTTATTTTGTTGAAGTGGTGCGCCAACAGAGCTTCACCCGCGCAGCGGAGAAGCTTTTCGTCACCCAACCGACCATTAGCAAAATGCTGAAAAACCTGGAAGATGAGCTGAGCTGTACGCTGCTGATCCGCGATGGTCGCAAACTGTTGCTCACCGACACCGGTCGCGTCGTGTTCGAACGCGGGCTGGCGATTCTGGCCGAGTTTCGCCAACTGGAAGCCGAACTGGGCGACATCAATCACCTCAATAAAGGGCTGCTGCGTCTCGGCATCCCGCCGATGGTTGGCATGCTGATGGCCGGACCGATCGGCTTGTTTCGCCAGCGCTACCCCGGCGTGGAGCTTAAGGTTTCTGAGTTTGGCGGCCTGACGGTGCAGCAGGCGGTGATGAACGGGGAACTGGATGTCGCGATGACCGCACTCCCCGTGGAGGAAGAGAGCGGTCTGGCGACATTACCGGTATTCAGCCATCCTCTTTGCGTACTGGTGCCGCGCTCCGGTCAGTGGACCACCTGCCTGTCCGTGTCGCCGGAAGCGCTGGCCGAGCATCCACTGCTGATCTACAACGAGGATTTCGCCCTGAGCCGCCAACTGATGCAACTGTTTAGTGAGCATGAGGTGAAACCGCGTATCGCAGTGCGCAGCGGTCAGTGGGACTTTCTTGCGGCAATGGTGCAGGCAGGCGTGGGGATCGCCATTTTGCCGGAGCCTATTTGCGAGCGGCTGGATAAGAATACGCTGCGCTGGATCCCGCTGGAAAGTGAGTTACGCTGGCAGCTAGGAATGATTTGGCGCGAAGGGGTGTATCTCTCACACAGCGCCAAAGCCTGGCTGTCCTGTTGTGAAGGGTTTTGGTTAACCTCGGCTGACCGATAAACATCGTACCGCCGGATGACGGCTAACGCCTTATCCGGCCTACAACATGCACGAACCGTAGGCCTGATAAGCGCAGCGCCATCAGGCAACACGACAAATATGTCCAGACAGACCAACGCCGGATGGCGGCTGGCACCTTATCCGGCCTGCAACATGCACGAACCGTAGGCCTGATAAGCGCAGCGCCATCAGGCAACACGACAAATATGTCCAGACAGACCAACGCCGGATGACGGCTGGCGCCTTATCCGGCCTACAACATGCACGAACCGTAGGCCTGATAGCGCAGCGCCATCAGGCAACACAACAAATATGTGCAGACAGACCCATGCCGGATGACGGCTGGCATCTTATCCGGCCTACAACATGCACAAACCGTAGGCCTGATAAGCGCAGCGCCATCAGACAACACGACGGTTTTACTGATTTTCGATCAGCAACGCTTCCAGCAGGTCGAGATCGTGCAGTAATTTTTGCAGGGTTTCATTGCTGATTTCGCGGGTGGCGCGCAGATGATACAACTCCGCCCGCTCTGATCGCAGCGCCGCGAGGCGGAAGCGGCGTTCCAGGTTCTCTTCCTGGAGCGAACTCTCGACATCGTTACGCCCGTCAGCACGACGACGCAGGTTACCGATGACGCGGGAGCTCACTTCGGTCAGGAGTTGATTATCGATATTCTCCTCGGTATCCGCCGCCAGACGCTCTTCCATTTTCTGGATAGCGACAATCGCCACTTCCGCCGTCGCCGCACGAGCAATCCGTTCCTCTTTCAACTGCTGAGAATGATCGGCCACTTCCAGATGTTGCAGCAGAATCGGCAGCATCACTACGCCGACAAACAGCGAGAACAGAATCACCCCAGCGGCGAGGAAGACCAGTTCGTAGCGCGCCGGGAAGACGTTGCCATCCGGCAGCAGCAGCGGGATAGACAGAACACCCGCCAGGGTGATGGCCCCGCGAACCCCCGCAAAGGAGGCAATCAGCAACTCACGCGTGGACCAGGAGCCAAACTCCATCGGCTTCTTGTGCAGAAAACGCACGCTGAATTTTTTCATCGTCCACAGCCAGCCGAAACGCACCAGCATCAGCGCCGCATAAATCAGCACGATGTCGGTAAACAGCATCCAGGTTTCAACGTTCGGGTCGGCTTCTGCCGCCACCAGAGAGGACTCCAGAATGCCCGGCAACTGCAGGCCCAACAGCAGGAACACCATGCCGTTAAAAACAAACTCCAGCATTGCCCAAGTGCTGTTGGCGCGCAGACGCATCGCCAGCGGCGCACGGCGCATCACGCCCGCACGGGTGATGGTCATCCCCGCCGCGACGGCGGCCAGGATGCCCGACACGCCGATATGTTCGGCAATCAAATAAGAAGCAAACGGCAGCAGGAACAGCAGGACGATCTGCGTGGCGGGTTCGTCACCGCCCCAGCGGCTGAGGAACCCGAGCGAGCGACCGTACAGCCAGCTCACCACAAACCCGGCCAGGATGCCGCCGATCGCGACTTTGAAGAATTCCACGGTCGCGCCGCCGATGGTAAAAATCATCGTCCCCATCGCCACGGCAACGGCAAATTTCAACGCGACCAGGCCGGAGGCGTCGTTCATCAGCGCCTCGCCCTGCAGGATGCCCATGATTTTCTTCGGTATACGGCCTTCGCCGACAATACCGGAAAGGGCCACCGCATCGGTGGGTGACAGCACGGCGGCCAGCGCAAAGGCGGGTATCAGCGGAATACCCGGCACCACCCAGTAAATCAGGAACCCTATCCCGACCACCGTGACGACGACCAGCGCCAGCGCGAGGCCAAATATCTCTCGCCCATGTTCAAGAAATTCTCGCGTTGGCGTCTTCCAGCCATCGGCAAACAGCAGCGGCGGGATAAACAGAACCAGAAACAGTTCGGGGTCAAACTCGACGTGCAGACCAAACGTGGGCCACGCCAACAGCGCGCCGATCGCAATCTGCATGAGGGGTAAGGGGAGCTGGAAGGGCAATACGCGCGTAAATACCCCGGACAGCGAGACCACAAGGGTCATGATGAGTATTGTGAAGAAGATTTCCATGCGTTCCCTGTTTGCGATGTTTCTTATGTGTTTGAGAGGCGTCGTGCCTTGATTTTACCTTTTTCAGAGTATCGCAAAAGACAACAAGTGTGTGCTGAAAATAAAAATGGGCGGCAAAAGCCACCCGTTTTCACAGTCCCTTTCGCAATCAGATGGCCCAGCCGCCGGCATAGAACGCCACCAGCGCCACGGCAATCACCACGGTGCCGATGTTCAGCTTGCGCCACTCACCCGAAACCACGCGGCCAATCACCAGCGTGGCAAAGCCAATCATAATACCGGTCACGATGTTACAGGTCAGTACGATGAATACAGCTGTCACCAGACCCGCCATTGCATCAACAAAGTCAGCAAAATCGATTTTCGCCACGTTGCTCAGCATCAGCAGACCGACGTACATCAGCGCAGGCGCCGTTGCATACACCGGAACGAGATAAGAGAGCGGAGAGAGGAACAGGATCAGCAGGAACAGTACGCCAACAGTGATGGCGGTCAGACCGGTTTTACCGCCCGCTGCCGTACCAGCCGCTGACTCGATATAGACCGCTGCCGGCGCCGCGCCCACCAGACCGGAGAACACGCTGCTCAGGGAGTCGGTGGTCAGCGCTTTACCGCCGTCGATGATCTGCCCGTCTTTATCCAACAGATTCGCCTGACCCGCCACGGCGCGGATGGTGCCAGTGGCATCAAACACGGCGGTCATCACCAGCGCCAGGACGCTTGGCAGTACAACCGGGTTCAGCGCACCCATGATATCCAGGCTGCCAATCAGCGATTTGCCATTTTCATCGCTCAGCGACGGCATGGCGAAAATGCCGGAGAATTTCACGGCCGGATCGAAAAGCAGGCCGACGATAGAAATGCCGATAATCGTCAGCAGAATACCCCCCGGCACTTTCAGTTTCTCCAGACCGATAATCACCGCCAGACCAACCAGCGACATAATCACCGGGAAGGTCGCGAAATGACCGAGGGCTACCGGCAGACCGTCCAGCGGGTTCTTGATGACCAGACCTACGCCGTTCGCCGCGATCAGCAGTAAAAACAGGCCGATACCGATGCCGGTGCCGTGCGCGATGCCCTGCGGTAAATTGCGCAGGATCCAGCTACGGATCCCGGTCGCGGAGATAATGGTAAACAGCACACCCATCAGGAATACCGCGCCCAACGCGACCGGAACGCTAATCTGCTGGCCCAGTACCAGGCTGAACGCCGTGAAAGCGGTCAACGAGATGGCGCAACCAATCGCCAGCGGCAGGTTTGCCCACAGCCCCATGACGATAGAACCCAAACCAGCCACCAGACAGGTCGCAACGAACACCGCTGCGGGCGGAAATCCGGCTTTGCCCAGCATGCCAGGCACGACGATAACGGAGTACACCATCGCCAGAAACGTTGTTAAACCTGCCACCACTTCCTGACGGACAGTGCTTCCACGTTGTGAAATTTTAAACCAGGCGTCAAGCGAACCGCCGGTACGCGCTGAAGGCGTAGACATAGAAAACATCCCCTGAGAGTTTATTATTCGTTCTTATGCGTGGTGGACAATCCACTGCCAGCGCAACGTCAACTCCCTGTGCTCTGATCGCGACAAAAGGGGTGTCGCAAAAAGCAAACGTTTAGCTCCGCGCATAAAAAAACGGGTAGTAAAAAAAAGCAAACGATTATCCAGCGATCATACGGGGATTTTCAACTGAACTTTGCCGCTTTTTACTCATTTCTTGCGCTAACGCTGAAGAAATCATCAACTGATGCGCAAACGTTATCGTCAATGCGCAATCCGGCAACATCATTTTCCCGGCCATATTGCAGATGCACAGCTGAAGACGGCTAAAAACCCGCCATCAGCCGCCGGGAATTTCAAAAGGTCCCCCCTGCTGGATGGCACGTTGCCAGGCGGGACGCATCTCCACACGTTTTTTCCACTCTCGGATATGGGGAAGATCGGCAATACCACCGCGCGCCAGCAGTGCAAACAGGGGGAAACTCATCTGAATATCCGCCATGCTGAGATGCTCCCCGGCAAACCATGGTCGCTCAGCAAGATGCGCGTCAATAAAGCGCGCATGGGTTTCCAGTTGCGGATTGAGATACGCTTTTTGCACGCCCTGCCCCAGCGCGCCGCCCAGCGTGCGCAAACCAAAGGGCATCGGCGGTTTACCCAGACTGACGAAGACCAGCTTCATTAACAGCAACGGCATCAGTGAACCCTCGGCGTAGTGCAACCAGAAGCGATACTGGCGCTTTGGCTCCGCTTCATTCGGTTTAAATCGCCCTTCGCTGTCGTAGGTGTCCTGCAAATAGTCGAGAATGGCTCCTGATTCCGCGAGGATTGCACCGTTATCTTCAACTACCGGGGATTTACCCAGCGGATGGATTTTCTTCAGGGCAGGCGGGGCGAGCATACTCTTTTCACGCTGATAGCGAACAATCTGGTAAGGCAGCGACAACTCCTCCAGCGCCCAGAGAATGCGCTGTGAGCGGGACTGGTTTAAATGATGCACCGTCAGCATGATGTTCTCCCGTTATTTCCTCTTACTCACTCTAGTAAATTATGGGAGATGACGAAAAAAATTCGCCTAAAAAAACGCCAGATTAGCTGGCGAACGGGATGATGCGGCTTACACTTACAGTATCAACACAAACCGGAACCTCCACCACGTGCTCGAATGAGGGGTGTTGACGTCGGGGGAAACCCTCCCGTGAACCAGCGGGATAGAGAGAAAGACAAAGACCGGAAAACAAACTAAAGCGCCCTTGCGGCGCTTTAGTTTTGTTCATCCTCCAGCAGGCGTGCGCCCGTGCCCTCTTCGCCCAACCGATCCCCTGGGTTACGCAACGGACAGTCTTTACGCGATAAACAGCCACAGCCGATACAGCCATCGAGTTCGTCACGCAGCGCCACCAGCGTATGAATGCGCCGGTCCAGCTCCTCGCGCCATTGCGAAGAGAGTTGCTTCCACTCTTTAGCGCTGAGGGTATGGCCCTCCGGCAGCACGCCCAACGCTTCGCTGATGGTCGCCAGCGGGATGCCGATCCGCTGGGCAATCTTGATAATCGCGACATAACGCAGCACATCACGCCGATATCTGCGCTGATTGCCGCTGTTGCGGATACTGCTGATCAGCCCTTTGCTTTCATAGAAATGCAGTGCGGAAACCGCCACGCCGCTGCGCTTTGCCACTTCGCCCGGCGTGAGCATCGCTTTTATACGGGGTAATTTCTTTTCCATAAATCGCTTTACCTCAAGTTAACTTGAGGAATTATACTCGCCCGCAGACAAAAGACGAATCGAACACTGAGAAGGAGGCAGCAATATGTCCCATCAGCAAATTATTCAAACCCTTATTGAATGGATTGATGAACATATCGACCAACCGCTGAATATTGATGTGGTCGCAAAAAAATCAGGTTATTCAAAGTGGTATTTACAGAGGATGTTCCGCACGGTGATGCGCCAGACGCTGGGTGACTATATCCGTCAGCGCCGACTTCTGTTAGCCGCCGTTGAACTGCGCAACACCGAAAGACCGATATTCGATATTGCGATGGATTTAGGCTATGTGTCGCAGCAGACGTTTTCCCGCGTGTTTCGCCGGGAATTTGATCGCACCCCCAGCGACTACCGTCACCGCCTGTAGTGTTACTGTCCGCGCTGCATCAGGAGTGCGGGCGGTTGTTGCAACCAGTGAATGAAGTCCTGCGGCGGCAGCGCCTTCGCGAAGTGCCACCCCTGACAGTACTGCACCCCGCGTTTAAGTAACCAGCTCACCTGATCCGCCGTCTCCACGCCTTCCGCGATGGTTTTAAGACGCAGGCTTTGCGCCATCTCAATGATATGTTCCGCAATCAGATGGCTGGTACTGTTAGTGGTCAGCGTATCGATAAAGGACTTGTCGATCTTAAGAATATCGACGTTGAGTGAATAGAGGTTGTGCAGGTTAGAGTAGCCGGTGCCGAAATCATCAATCGCCACTTCATAGCCCGCCTGGCGAAATGCCTGGATCACCGGCGTGGTTTTCGGCACATCGATAAATCCTCGTTCAGTCACTTCCACTTTAATTTGTTGTGCAAGCACGGCGTGTTCGCGCGCTTTATCCGCAATCATGGCAATCAGTCGCGAAGAGTGGAAATCCGACGCGGAAAGGTTGATAGAGATATACAACTGCGGGTTGGCAGCCAGAAATGTCCCCATATCGCTGAACACTTCTTCCACCACATAGTCGGTTATCTGCGCGATCATCCCCTCTTTTTCCGCCAGCGGGATGAACTCGGCCGGACTCATGACCTGACCCTTGCAGCCCGGCCAGCGCAGCAGCGCTTCCGCCCCCACGCATTTCTCATTTTTGATATCAATGATCGGCTGATAGTGCAGGCAGAGCTGGCGTTGCTTAAGCGCGCGCTGGAGCATACGACGCGGGGAGTAGTATTGCCGACGCGCCCGCGACCAGAACATTAACAACAGAATGCTACTGATGACCGCCAGCGGAAGGGTGATCAGCAACTGCTGATACAGGTTCTGATAAAACCGCTGCATCGAGGTCGACACAATCACGGCAATGGGCCGTTTATCCGAGTGGGCGATGGTATAAAAGTGACCGTCCTGCTGAAAGACAGATTGATGACGCTGGACCAGTGGCAACAGCTGTGCCACCCAGGCCTGTTCGCTGACGGAGAAAAAGGTATTGGTCACGGTGTCATATACCCCCCAGGCCATTTCGGGGTCTTCGGACATCACTTCACTATATGACAGCGGATTGATCACCGCGACATAGTTTCCGCGTTGCATATACGTCATTTTATAACCGGTAAAAAAAGGCGTATCGCGAAAGTAATAAATGGAGATATTAGGTTTTCGTTTATAGTCTGCCGTTGGCATAATATAGGGCTCTGACGGTGCCATTACCGTAGAGCATAAAAAACGATCGCCCTGTGCATAAATTAACTCGTTGATATACAGGCGCCCACGGATAATATTCAACATCCGTTGTTGATGCGCCGGTGTACACGCCTGCCCCTGGTACTGTTCAGCGGCATCACGCGCTAAATCAGCCTGTAAAACAACCAGTTCTGTTTTATCTAAAGCCAAATGGGCAAAGGTGCTCAGTTGCCTACTGGTTTGAGAGGTGGCTCGCAACTGGGCAAACCATAGCGCCAGCATCACGGGGAGCAAAACCACCATGATTATCCCGAGGAACCTCAGCATCTTGCGTCGCGCCCGATGATTCATTTAAGCCCTATATCCCTGCATTTTATGTGCCTTTATCATCAAGGCAGGATGCTAAATCACACAGGTGATTACGTTGCATGAATCTATCGATATTAGCAACAGACTTTTATTAGCAAAAGTCTGATATTGCAGGATGGTGATAATATTCGACCGTAAAGCAAACCTACAGTGACGATTAATTTTATTAAGGGTAATCCATTCTCCGAAAGGGGTAGTTTTTTATGAAAGTTTTGTCGGTTCATACACAAAATGAAATTAAGTTAAATTTCCCTGTATGCTTATTTAGGACAAAACAGAAAGGGTAGAATAAATACATCTTTTTACATCGCCTCCCTCCAGTTACGCCACGATCAAAACGTGTTCATTATCGCCCAATAACCCTTTTTAAAATGTGGTTAAAAAGCAAACAAAAAAGAGGCGTACAGGCTGGCGAACGAATGACTAAACGTGATATAGTTCACAAATATTCTGAAACAGAAACAACGTTTCATTCGGTATTGATGTGAATGCCCGTCGATAGCCAGGAGTGTGCCACGCTTCCCGTGAAAACGCCACGCTGTCCAGGGCACCTGCTACTCTCAGAGGAAATGTTTCATGGCTACCCTAACCACTGGCGTGGTTCTTCTCCGCTGGCAACTGCTGAGCGCTGTGCTCATGTTTTTAGCCAGCACGTTAAATATTCGTTTTCGTCGCTCAGATTACATTGGTCTGGCTGTGATCAGCAGTGGACTCGGGGTTGTCGCCGCCTGCTGGTTTGCGACGGGGTTACTCGGCATCACCCTGATGGATCTCTCCGCCATCTGGAACAACATTGAATCCGTGATGGTCGAAGTGATGAGTCAGACCCCGCCGGAATGGCCGATGGTCTTGACCTGATTTCACCTGAGCCTCCCTGACGGAGGCTTTTTTATTGTTTCCAGAAAATCCCGACCTATCTCTTGCGGACAAATTCGTCCCGTCTCGATTTCAGCAAGTCCGCGTCTATTATGCGTTCATCTGGCGCGGTCGGTCTACTCAACAGACCGCGGCTTAAAATATATTTTCTGCGCTGTGTTCGTTTCCCTATTGTCATTATTATTCAGGATTTAAAAGTTATGTAAGGAAGACTATTTTTATTATTCTCAACCCAGATATTTTACAAAGGCATAGGTTGAAATACCGCTAACAGCCGCTACAACAATTGCAAAAACAATCAATAAAATCAATTTCTTAGCATTATAAATTCCAAACATAAAACCTCCTTTCCTAAATTTACATTTCCATTTAACCCCATGACCCGCATGGAAAAATATCATCTTCATTCAAAGATAAAATAATAATTACAGAAACGCCATTGATTAATGTCAAATATCTGCAGGCATTATTCAAATAGTATGCCTGTGTTTCAAAATATTTAAATTTAATACTTCGAGGAATTTTACTTTGACCAGAATGCCGAACAGCAATCGTCTCCATTCTGCGCCATGCGCTGGAAAAAAGCCGTACCAGCTGACCGTTGATGAGGTTCTGAAAAATCAACAGAGCCAACCTTCCGGGCTGACTCATGATGAGGCCAGCGCACGTCTTGCCAGGGATGGTCTTAACGCACTGCCTGAAAAAGCCGGCAAACCCGCCTGGCTACGCTTTCTGGCCCATTTTCACGATGTCCTGATCTACGTCCTGATTGCCGCAGCGGCACTCACCGCCGTAATGGGGCACTGGGTGGATACTGCCGTCATCCTCGGCGTCGCAGTGATCAACGCCCTGATAGGTCACATTCAGGAAAACAACGCGGAAAAATCACTAAAAAGTATCCGCAACATGCTCTCCGCTTCTGCTGTGGTGGTACGAAACGGGCAACATGAGACGGTCGCGACCACCGATCTGGTCGTTGGCGATATCGTGGTGCTGCGCGCGGGCGACCGCATCCCCGCCGATCTTCGCGTCATGGAAGCCCATAACCTGCGGGTTGAAGAGGCCATCCTGACCGGCGAATCTACCGTTGTGGATAAAACGGCAGACGCGCTGGCAGGCGAGTTGCCGCTGGGCGATCGCAAAAACCTGCTGTTCTCTGGCACAACGATTAGCGCCGGTGCCGGGCTTGGCGTGGTGATCGCCACCGGGGAAGCGACGGAACTGGGCCATATCAACCAGATGATGACCGGGATCGAGAAGCACCGCACGCCGCTACTGGTGCAGATGGATAAGCTCGGCAAAGCGATTTTCTCCCTCATTCTCGCCATGATGGCCGGTCTGTTTATCTTCAGCCTGTTGCTACGCGATATGCCAATGAGCGAGCTGCTGCTTTCGTTAATCAGCCTTGCTGTCGCGGCCGTTCCGGAGGGTTTACCGGCGATTATCTCGATCATCCTGTCGCTGGGTGTGCAGACCATGGCCCGCAAACGCGCGATCATCCGCAAACTGCCTACCGTTGAAACGCTGGGGGCCATGTCGGTGATCTGTTCCGATAAGACTGGCACCCTGACCATGAACGAGATGACGGTCAAAGCCATCATCACGGCGGATAAAAATTACCGCGTGCAGGGCAACAGCTACGAGCCAACGGGCGAGATCCACGTCGAGGGAGATGACGCGCTGGCAGAGATTGCGCCAGGCAGCCTGCTTGAAAACTATCTGCGCACGATTGACCTGTGTAACGACAGCCAGCTGATTCGCGATGATCAGGGTCACTGGGGGATTACCGGCGGCCCCACGGAGGGGGCGCTGAAAGTGCTGGCCGCCAAAGCCATGCTACCTGCCGTCGAGTGCGAACTGCGCAGTAAAATTCCGTTCGATTCCCAGTACAAATACATGGCGACGCACTATCGCATCGGCAACGACGAGCGCGTGCTGGTGACCGGAGCGCCGGATGTGCTGTTTAAACTCTGCCAGTTGCAGCAAACCGCGAACGGTACGGAAGCCTTTACCCAGCCGCACTGGGAGGCCGAAATTGCCCGCTATGCCAAAGAAGGTCTGCGGATGGTGGCCGCCGCCTGGAAACCCGCGCGTGCCGATGCCAGTACGCTGACTCATGACTGTCTGAACGAGGGGCTCATTTTCCTCGGCATCGCCGGGATGATGGATCCGCCGCGCCCGGAAGCCATTGCGGCGATCGGCGCCTGCCAGCAGGCCGGGATCCGCGTCAAAATGATCACTGGCGATCACCCGCAAACCGCCATGAGCATCGGCGGCATGTTGGGTATCCATAACAGCGGCCACGCGGTGACGGGCTATGAGCTCGAGCAGATGGATGATGCTGAACTCGCCGAAGCGGCTGTCACCTACGATATCTTTGCCCGTACCAGCCCGGAACATAAATTGCGTCTGGTAAAAGCCCTGCAAGAGAAAGGCGAGATCGTCGGCATGACCGGCGATGGCGTGAACGATGCCCCGGCGCTGAAGCAGGCCGACGTGGGGATCGCGATGGGTATTAAAGGCACCGAAGTGACGAAAGAAGCCGCCGACATGGTGCTGACGGACGATAACTTCGCGACCATCGCCAGCGCGGTACAGGAAGGGCGACGCGTCTACGACAACCTGAAGAAAACCATTCTGTTTATCATGCCCACTAACCTGGCGCAGGGTCTGCTGATCGTCGTCGCGCTACTGGCTGGCAATTTGATCCCCCTGACCCCGGTACTGATCTTGTGGATGAACATGGCGACCTCTGCCACGCTGTCATTCGGTCTGGCGTTTGAAGCCGGTGAGCGCAACATCATGCGCCGCCCACCGCGTCAGAGTAACGAGAACGTGATGGATGGCTTTGCTATCTGGCGCGTCGGTTTTGTCGGCACGCTGATTGCCGCCTGTGCCTTTACGCTGGAAGCCTGGCTGCAGCCGCGCGGTCACAGCCCGGAATTCATCCGTACGGTCCTGTTGCAAACGCTGGTGACGGCGCAGTGGGTATACATGCTTAACTGCCGCGTCTCCGATGGCTTCTCTCTGGGTCGTGGACTGTTGATGAATAAAGGCATCTGGCTGGTCAGCGGTATTCTGTTGCTGCTGCAGTTGGCGATTATCTATGTGCCGTTCCTGCAAATGCTGTTTGGTACCGAAGCCCTGCCGCTGCGCTACTGGGGAATTACCTTTGCCATCGGCATCGCGCTATTCTTCATTGTTGAGATTGAGAAACCGCTCACCCGCAAATTCCGCCGGAAATAACCGGCGGTATCCGGCAATAAAAAGGCCTCCCACATATTGGGAGTAATGCCAGTCAGTTAAGCAACTGACTGGCCCTTTTTCGGGGCTGTGGGGTATTTCCAGGGCCTCTCCTTTACCACTCTCGGGAAGGCTCTTTCTCTTCTTGTCGGTAACTTTACCAGTTGCCCCATACTTTCAAGATCACGCATCAGTTCCGGGATTCGACCCGGTGAAGCACCCTGCAGCGTCATCAGCATCCTCATTACCATTCCGCATGATTCTGAGAAGCTCAGTTGATTCGGCCAGTATCCTTTCAGATGTCCCGCCATTTTAATCATCTGATATCTCACCAGATTATAAGCCAGTAAGACTCCCCATAACTCCTGCTCCACAAGCTCCGGCTTTTTACTTCGCAGTGTCAGCCTGCTCAGTTGCATCGTCTGCTTGATCTCCCGGTATCCCAG
>NZ_JAOWIC010000035.1:0-9037 GCF_030332305.1 Citrobacter sp. Ct235 | reverse complement strand
ACTCAGAAGTGAAACGCCGTAGCGCCGATGGTAGTGTGGGGTCTCCCCATGCGAGAGTAGGGAACTGCCAGGCATCAAATAAACAGGAAAACCTCATGCGAAAGCATGGGGTTTTTTTGTTTTATCCGCAGTTCAGTGAAGAGGCCATCCTGCGGATGGCCTTTTTGCGTTTATATCTACTTCTAACCCTTTCAAATCTCCTGCGCTTACTCCTAAATTCTTTCCCTGCTAATTAAAATCGTGATCCTTGTCTCATAATAAAATATAACAATTATATAACATTTTTTTTACTAAAAATGACAGCAAACACAACCGAAAAGAACAATCGGAACTTTGGCAGGAGTACCATTCTAATGACTGAAAGCAGTGTAACTGCGACCGGGTCACTGACTGACAGTGATACCCGTCGTCGCATATGGGCAATTGTAGGCGCATCATCCGGGAATCTGGTTGAATGGTTTGATTTCTATGTCTACTCGTTCTGCTCGCTCTATTTTGCCCACATCTTCTTTCCTTCCGGAAATACGACAACGCAGCTACTACAAACCGCAGGTGTTTTTGCCGCCGGGTTCTTAATGCGTCCTATTGGCGGCTGGCTATTCGGTCGCATCGCCGATAAACATGGCCGTAAGAAATCCATGCTTTTGTCCGTGTGCATGATGTGTCTGGGATCGCTGGTGATCGCCTGCCTGCCGGGTTATGAAACCATCGGAACCTGGGCTCCGGCACTGTTATTGCTGGCGCGTTTGTTCCAGGGGTTATCCGTCGGCGGGGAGTATGGCACCAGCGCAACCTATATGAGTGAAGTTGCCGTAGAAGGCCGTAAGGGGTTCTACGCCTCTTTTCAGTACGTCACGCTTATTGGCGGTCAACTGTTGGCTCTGCTCGTTGTGGTTGTCTTACAGCAGACCATGGAAGATTCAGCACTCAGGGAGTGGGGCTGGCGTATTCCTTTCGCTTTAGGTGCTGTGCTGGCGGTAGTGGCGCTTTGGTTGCGTCGTCAACTGGATGAAACGTCAAAGCAGGAAACTCGTGCGCTGAAAGAGGCGGGATCGCTGAAAGGGTTATGGCGTAACCGCAAAGCCTTCATCATGGTGCTGGGTTTCACTGCGGCAGGATCGCTGTGCTTCTATACCTTCACCACATATATGCAAAAGTATCTGGTGAACACCGCAGGTATGCATGCCAATGTGGCGAGCGGCATTATGACGGCGGCGCTGTTTGTTTATATGCTCGTGCAGCCGCTGTTTGGCGCACTGTCAGATAAAATTGGCCGACGTACCTCTATGTTGTGCTTCGGTGCGCTGGCAACCCTGTTTACTGTGCCTATTTTGACCGCACTTCAGAATGTGACTTCACCGTATGCAGCATTTGGTCTGGTGATGTGTGCGCTGTTGATCGTCAGCTTCTACACTTCAATCAGCGGTATTTTGAAAGCTGAAATGTTCCCGGCGCAGGTTCGCGCACTGGGTGTGGGGCTTTCTTATGCCGTGGCGAATGCGCTGTTTGGTGGTTCTGCGGAATATGTGGCGCTGTCGCTGAAATCGGTCGGCATGGAGACCTCGTTCTTCTGGTATGTCACCGCTATGTCGATCGTGGCATTTCTGGTCTCGCTGACATTGCATCGAAAAGGGAAAGGTCTGCGTCTCTAGTGATGTGCCATTTGCCAGAGGGTATAGCCGGTCGTTGCGCCGGCGACATCCCAGGCAAAGTCTTTCCAGCTCCAGCCGCTCCCTGCGGGGCGGCTATCCCAAAGTTCTTTTGTTGCCCCCAGACCTACCGAGAACATCAAACCCACCATCGCACTGCGATCGCGGTTCATCCCCTGATGCTGAGCGAACTCATTGCCTGCGGCTGAGAGCATCGCGGAAGCAATAAAGTGCTGTGCTTTGTCCTGTCCACTCCAGTTGTCCTGCGCCATATGGCTACAGCCTGACAGAATAAAGACATTAAGAAGAAAAATAACGCGCACCCGCGGTCCCCATAGAAAAAACCCCGTTCAGGACGGGGTCTCGCTTACAGAATACGGCTTATCAGCCGGTCGATTCGAATACGACGCAATCGACGGATCAGTTTGCGAACTTTTACCGGGTAATCGGCAATGCTCTGCAAGTCACGATAGTGCTTAACGACGGTGGTATGCGTACGAATCAGCGCCAACTCTTTCTCTCGCTGCGCAGCCAATTCTTGCTTAGGATCGTGGATCAGGATCGCATTTTCCAGATCCAGACGCCAGGCGCGCGGGTTGAGGTTGTTCCCGGTCAACAGCATCCACTTGTCATCGATCCACATCCCTTTGAGATGGTAGGTGTTATCGTCATCTTTCCACAGACGGACAACCAGCTGATCGGTATTCACGTAATACTGCAAACGGCTCAGGAAACGACGCAGGTTAATCTCATAGAGATAGGGTAGTGCGCCGATTATCTTAAATGGCTCGTTTTCCGGGATATAAAAGTCGTTGGCGGTTTTGTCTCCCACAATGATCTCAACCTTTTTCCCTTCCCGCAGCAGTTGAATGATGTTGCGGACAAGAATTGCCGGCAGGTTGAAATAGGGGGTGCAAATCGTAAGCTTATGCTCCGCACAGGGCATAAGGTGGAAAATGGTTTTGTTCAGCAGGCTGGATTTCCCCAGACCGACCAATGGCGTCACGGACAGCTGTTCATTATCGGCATCGCCCTGGAAGTGATAAGCGGCGTCGCGTAACTCCTGGCGATATAAACGAATGTCGTTTTTAATCTCCGGACTTTTCGGACGCTGGGTGTTATCCAGACGATTCACGCCACGACCGTTCATCAGGTTCTGGGTCACCCATTCGAACATGATGTCAGCCATTCGGGCGTTGCGGATTAACTGATAGCGGTCATAGCGATATTTATCGTGCTGATGCAGATAAACATCGTTCAGACTTGCACCGCTATACAGGACGCTATCATCGATGATAAAGCCTTTAAAGTGCAGAACGCCGAGCGCTTCACGGGTATTGATCGGCACGCCATATACCGGAACATCGACTCCCGGATTTTCATGCGCCATCTGGCAATACCAGTCGGCATTGGTATTGGATGCTGCCGCGCCAATACGCCCACGCTGCGCACGATGCCAGTCGACGAGCACCCGAACATCCAATTCAGGACGCTGCCGTTTCGCCTCGTATAGCGCGCTGAGAATGCCTTTGCCACCGTCGTCCTGTTCCAGATACAGGGCAATAATGCAAATGCGCTGCTTCGCGCTGGCTATCTTTTCCAGCAGTGTCTCCCTGAAATTAGCGGGAGCATAAAAGAAATCGACATCATCAACTGATTGAGAAATCTTAGGTAGTTGGGCAAGGTGTTGTTGATGTTTATTACGCTTAAATTTTGACAACATCACAGTGCATTTCTTCTCTGTTCATTGAAGGGTCCTCTGTGCTATGCAGACGACATAAGCGGGCAATGATAACACCGTCCCCGTCAAAGTGGTCAACATTTCCAGTACCTTACTCACGATTCCTCGGGCGGAGCCAGATCCAGCGACAGCCCGACGATTCCCTCTTCGAGCTGGATATCCACGCTAAAGCCAAGCTTACGCGCCAGCGCGACCATGCCACGATTATTTGGCATCGTAATACCATTCAGCCTTCTCAGTCCGTGATCTCGTGTATAGGTAATCAATTTTTCCAGCAATCGACGACCCAATCCTAACCCTTTGAGATCGGAACGAACCAGCACGGCAAATTCTGCATCAATGTTATCCGGATCGGAGATCGCACGGGTCACGCCGAGGATCTCTTCCGTTCGTTCTACGCGCCTCACCGCGACAAACGCCATTTCCCGATCGTAGTCGATCTGCGTCATGTTAGCTAAATCTTCATGAGTAAATTCATTTATCTCACTGAAATAACGGTAATAAAGATCTTCTTTGGTGACCTGGGAAATAAACTGCTGAAGCTGAGGTTCATCCTCGGGCAGGATAGGGCGGAACAGACATTGTTCGCCGTTTTTCATCTCCACCCACTCTTCCAGTTGCTGCGGGTAGGGGCGAACGGCAAGACGGCTTTCGTTATCGCCCTCGAATGGGGCGATATCCAGCGTGACGTCCAGAGCAGTGAACTCACCGGCGGAGGCCAGCAGCGGATGAATATCCAGACGCTGGATCTCGGGGCAGTCGACAATCAGGTTTGAGACCTGGACCAGCAGTTGGCTTAATCCTGCAACATCCAATGGGCGCAACGCACTGCGGCCGCGGATCTTTTTATTCTTGATCGCCTGAATCACTAAATAGCGCGCCAGGTTCATGTTCAACGGAGGTAATGCCACCACGGCCTGCTCTTCAGGACGCCACTCCACGCCGCCTTCACCCAACATAATCAATGGGCCAAACACCGGATCGTGCTCAACCACCACGCGCAGTTCCTGTGCCCCTGCACGATTCGCCATGCTTTGCACCAGCAGGCCGTGGATCCGCGCCTGCGGCCAGGCCATTTTCACGCGATCGATAATGGCGTTGGCTGCCTGCTGAACTTCATTTGCCGTGCGCAGGTAAAGCATGACGCCCTGAACTTCAGATTTGTGCGGGATGTCCGGCGAACGCAACTTCAGTGCAACTGGATAGCCAATTTGTTCCGCAATATGGACGGCTTCGATGCTGTCGCCGGCAATCCAGGTCGGGAGCGTATGCAAGCCATAAGCCTGCAGGATCGGCTGAACCTCATGGGTGTCAAGCGAGGTCGCGCCTTCAGCAATTGCCTGCTGAAGCAGATCATGCGCCTGAGCCGTATTGGACGTCAGATTACTGGGTAGGGCCGGCGTTTCACGCAGTTGTTTCTGGTTTCGCCGGTACTCGACCATATGCATAAACGCGGTGATAGTCCCTTCCGGGGTGCGATAAGTGGGGAGTCCGGCTTCACTGAACAGTCTGCGGGCTTCCTGGGAGGAAAACTCCCCACACCAGTTGGTCAACAGCGAGACAAATTTTCCGCGTGGATGATGCTTAACGGATTCAATCAGCGTCTGAGCACACTCGGTTGCGGGGGCGGCTGCGCTGGGGGAATGAATCACCATCAGCGCGTCAAAATCCTGGCTGGCGAGCAGGATATCCAGCGTTCGGGTGTAATGCTCAATGCTGGCATCGTCGCGCAGGTCCAGCGGGTTGGCGATCTCAACATGGACAGGCAGAGCATCGCGCAGCTTCTGACTGGTCTCTTCACTCAACATGGCCAACTTGCCGTTACGTGACCAGAGTTGATCAAGCGCCAGCGCCGCAGGTGCGGCACCGTTACTGATGATCATCAGCCTGTCGCCGCGCAGAGGGCGCATGTGGCTGAGCGTTTCCACTGCGGAAAAAAGCTCGTGGGTATCATTCACGCGCAGCAAACCGGCGCGCTGGATGGCGGCATCCCAGGCAGGATCCATTCCGGCGCTGGTATGCAATAACCGCTGTGCCGCCGGGCTGCGGCCGCTTTTAATCACCAGGATTGGTTTATTGCGTGAGGCACTACGGGCGGCAGAAACAAAGTGTCGGGCATCGCTGAGATGTTCGAGGTAAAGCAGAATGGCACTGGTTTTGCTGTCGCGTGCCAGATAATCCAGCAGCTCATCGACATCAATATCCAGGCTGTCACCGAGCGCAATAAAGTAGGAGAACCCCATTTCCCGCTGCTGCGCCCAGTCGAGAATGGTATTGGAGACCGCGGCGGACTGAGAAATAAACGCCAGCTTGCCGCGTTTAATCGGGACCGGCGAGAAGCTGGCATTCAGCCCCTGCCAGGGGGCCAGCAGGCCAAGACTATTAGGCCCAAGCAGACGCATGTTGTAGCGTTGCGCACAGGTCAGTAATTCTGCATGTTGCGCGGCGGGGGCCGAGAGAATAATACAGGTTTTACAGCCTTTTTCTCCCAGGGCTTCCAGCAATGCCAGATTGCGGCTGGCATTGGTGCACAATACGGCGAGGTCGGGGGTGAAAGGCAGGCTGGCAACATCGGGCCAGGCCAGGACGCCCAGAACGGCTTTCCAGGCGGGGGTTACCGGCAAGACAGGACCGTTAAATCCTCCCGCCAGCAGGTTGCGCATCATCAGATAACCAGCCCGATTGGGCTTCATCGATGCCCCGATTACCGCGATCGATTTTGGTCGCAGAAGCGCTTCCAGTCCTCGCTGACTCATACCGGTTTCCCTTACACAGAAGTGACCGAATGATTCTAAACGCTTTCTGCTGATTCTGCTGTGATGCTTCCCTGATGTTGGGTTTTTCCTGCAAGGTAGCGCGTTTTAAAGCGGGTAAAGTGCTCGCCCAGGCCGCTTGCCGCATCGGTATCCCCGGCCAGATCCAGCAGCGCAATGGCGACTTCGGCCGTGCAATATTGCCCTTCGGCATGGACTTCGCGCAGATGGTAGGCCGACAGACGCGACAGATCCACCGAGATCACGGGTAGAGAGTCGAGATACGGGCTTTTGCGGAACATCTTACGCGCTTCCGGCCAGGTGCCGTCGAGCATTATGAACAGCGGAGGCTTATCTGTTGGTGGGGTAAAAATCACCTCACGTTCGGCTCCGGCATACGATGCAGGAAAGACGACGATCGGTTGATAATCCGGGTTTTTCACCAGATCCAACATGGCCTGCGGCGGTTCTGTTCGTGACCATTGAAACGCGGCGGTGTCCGGTAAAATATCGGCGATCAGACGTCCGGTATTGCTCGGTTTCATCGGTTCCGTATCAAACATCACCAGACAAAAACGGCTTGTCGCCCGAGAGGGTGACAGCGTCGCGCACAGGCAAAGTTTCAGCGGCAGCAGGCAGCGCTGGCAGCGGCGAATGCGATTGCCTCGGGCGAGAAAAGGGCGAGTGGCGCGCGCCAGACGTTCAGCGCGAAGCTTGAGAACAGCGTTTTCAGTCATAGTGAATGCGTTGAAAAACGCTATTGTCGCAGAGGTGAATACGGGGCACAAGATGCGCCCCGCGGAGTTTACAGTGATTCGTTCAGCCAGTTGTCAAATGGCGCTTTGGGAACCGCGCCGTTCAGCATGTCGACAACCTGACCATTTTTGAAGATCATAATGGTGGGAATGCTGCGGATACCAAAGCGCGCGCTGAGCTCACGTTCGGCCTCCGTGTTGACCTTCACGAAGCGAACTTTGCCGCTGCGCTCTTCGGCGACATCTTCAAATATAGGGGCGAAGTTACGGCACGGGCCGCACCACGGTGCCCAAAAGTCGATCACCACGGGCAGATCGTCTTTGAGCAGTTTATCCAGTGTTTCACCGGTCGCATTGATCACCTCCCCGTCGAACAGGTCGTGACCACAGCGTCCGCATTTTGCCGCATCCTCAACCCGATCGTCGGGAATGCGGTTGATGGCCTGGCAGCTGGTACAAACGGTATTCATAACAAACCTCTGGATGCGTCGGGGTGTTGAACGGCAGAAATGCCGGTATGTTTCCAATATGTTACATATTATCGATGAGACTGTTTTAAACGACAATCTGTTTTATTCAATGAGTACAATAGTCATAAGCTTTTAAATGAAATAATGGCTAACCTGGTGCACATCGGGTAATCTGCGCGCTTCGCGCAGCGCTGGTGGAGAAAAGCATGAACGATGAATTGAAAAGTAAAAGCGGCAAGGTCAAAGTGATGTATGTCCGCAGTGATGATGATTCTGATAAACGTACCCATAACCCGCGTACCGGGAAAGGTGGCGGGCGTCCAGGAAAATCTCGTGCCGACGGTGGCCGTCGCCCCGCCCGCGATGAAAGAACCCCTCAGAACCGCGATCGCAAGCGTGAAGACTCGCCGTGGCGGACCGTATCCCGCGCGCCGAGTGATGAAACGCCTGAAAAAGCCGATCACGGTGGTATCAGTGGTAAAAGCTTTATTGATCCTGAAGTCTTACGTCGTCAGCGTGCGGAAGAGACCCGCGTTTACGGTGAAAATGCCTGTCAGGCCCTGTTCCAGAGCCGTCCGGAAGCGATTGTCCGTGCCTGGTTCATTCAGAGCGTCACGCCACGTTTCAAAGAAGCATTACGCTGGATGGCGGCAAACCGCAAAGCGTACCATGTGGTTGATGAAGCGGAACTGACGAAAGCCTCAGGAACTGAGCATCACGGCGGTGTCTGCTTCCTGATTAAAAAACGTAACGGCACTACGGTGAAGCAGTGGGTGAGCCAGGCGGGCACGCAGGACTGCGTGTTAGCGCTGGAAGATGTCTCTAACCCGCACAATCTTGGCGGCATGATGCGTAGCTGCGCGCACTTCGGTGTGAAAGGCGTGGTGGTGCAGGATGCGGCGCTGCTGGAATCCGGCGCGGCGATTCGTACCGCAGAAGGCGGTGCCGAACACGTTCAACCGATTACCGGCGACAGCATCGTTGATGTGCTGGATGATTTCCGTCAGGCGGGCTACACCGTGGTGACAACGTCCAGCGAACGCGGCGAGCCGCTGTTTAAAACCGAACTGCCAGAGAAAATGGTGCTGGTGTTAGGTCAGGAATCTGACGGTTTGCCGGATGCGGCGCGCGATGCCAGCGATCTGTGCGTGAAAATCGATGGCACGGGTCACGTTGAAAGCCTGAACGTCTCGGTGGCAACCGGTGTGTTGCTTGCCGAATGGTGGCGTCAGAACAAAGCCTGACAGAAAAAATGCCAGCGAATCGCTTTAATGCCAGTCAGTTAAGCAACTGACTGGCCCTTTTTCGGGGCTGTGGGGTATTTCCAGGGCCTCTCCTTTACCACTCTCGGGAAGGCTCTTTCTCTTCTTGTCGGTAACTTTACCAGTTGCCCCATACTTTCAAGATCACGCATCAGTTCCGGGATTCGACCCGGTGAAGCACCCTGCAGCGTCATCAGCATCCTCATTACCATTCCGCATGATTCTGAGAAGCTCAGTTGATTCGGCCAGTATCCTTTCAGATGTCCCGCCATTTTAATCATCTGATATCTCACCAGATTATAAGCCAGTAAGACTCCCCATAACTCCTGCTCCACAAGCTCCGGCTTTTTACTTCGCAGTGTCAGCCTGCTCAGTTGCATCGTCTGCTTGATCTCCCGGTATCCCAG
>NZ_JAOWIC010000034.1:0-241582 GCF_030332305.1 Citrobacter sp. Ct235 | reverse complement strand
CGATGGCCAGCAGGGTCAGGCCGCACCAGTGTGGATGTGGAGTGCTATGATGCCAGAGTTGTGCTGTTTGCGTGAACACGCGCCGGACGGCCTCGCTGCCCAGACGCTGCCGGGCCTGGATCACCGCGCTGGGTGCGACAAAGGGACGACTGCCCGGCAGCATGATGTCCAGCCGGTTCACGATCTGATGAAGGGGTTCCTTTCGTTCAAGGGCCATGCCGACAATACACCAGACCATCATTTCCAGCGGAAGACGACGCTTGCGCAGGGTGACGGTGCCGGCTTCGGCCAGACAGCGGGAGAGCAGTTCCGGGTCCAGATAGTCGCCCAGAGAAGTCAGTGGATTACGCAGAGAATCGTAACGGGATACCAGATCAACAGCCTGTCCAAGGTGCATAAAAAAATCCGGAAACGGGTGAGCATTTCCGGATTCTTACACAACCACTGGATCGTTCAACCGATCCTTAACTGATCGGCATTACAGCCTGAGCTGTCCTTTTCGTCATTTTCGCTCTTACAGCAGGTCGCGGAACTGGGTCATTTTCAGCGCCAGTTCAACACCGCGCACTTCCGCCAGCCCTTTCAGACGCCCAATCGCAGAGTAGCCCGGATTGGTTTTCTTATGCAGATCGTCCAGCATCTGATGACCGTGATCGGGACGCATCGGTATTGGACGTAAATCACCCGCCTTCTTACGGCGCTGCTCTTCGGTCAGAATCGCCGTTACCACCGCCACCATGTTCACATCCCCTTGCAGGTGCGCGCCTTCATGGAAGGTTTTCGGGTTCTCTTCGCGGCACGTCGAGCGCAAGTGGGTAAAGTGGATACGATCGCCAAAGGTTTCGATCATTTTTACCAGATCGTTATCCGCGCGAACACCGTATGATCCCGTGCACATAGTGAAGCCGTTGTAGATGCTGTCGACCGTCTCTTTCAGCCACTGCATATCTTCAATGGTAGAGACAATGCGCGGCAATCCGAGAATCGGCCGCGGCGGATCGTCAGGATGCACCGCCAGGCGTACGCCCACTTCTTCAGCCACCGGGACAATCGCGCGCAGGAACACTGCCATATTGTCACGCAGATCGTCTTTGCTGATGCCGTCATACTCGGCCAGACGCGCACGGAACCGATCGAGGGTATAACCCTCTTCCGCACCGGGCAAACCGGCAATGATATTGCGGGTCAGTTTTTCGATATCCGCATCGCTCATGGCGGTGAAATACGCCTGAGCCTGACGCTGTTCTTCGTCGCTATAGTCCGCTTCAGCTCCCGCACGCTTGAGGATATGCAACTCAAAAGCAGCAAAGGCTATCTGATCGAAACGTAGCGCTTTCGAGCCGTCCGGCAATTCGTACTCGAGGTCGGTACGCGTCCAGTCCAGAATCGGCATGAAGTTGTAGCAGACGGTGTCGATGCCGCAGGCCGCCAGATTGCGGATGCTCTGCTGATAATTCGCTATCCATGTCTGATACTGACCGGAGCGAGTCTTGATCTCTTCGTGAACCGGAATACTTTCGACAACCGACCAGGTTAACCCTTTTTCCGCCAGAATTGCCTGACGTTTTTTAATCTCTTCGACCGGCCACACGTCGCCGTTCGGAATGTGGTGCAATGCCGTCACAACGCCCGTTGCGCCAGCCTGACGCACATCATCAAGCGATACCGGATCGTTAGGCCCGTACCAACGCCAGGTTTGTTCCATTGCTTTACCTCACAAAGTTGTTATACCAAATTAGCTTACCTGAATGACGACTACCATACAGGCTTCTGTGAGGTGATCAATAAAAGGGGCATGATTGATTGATCCAGCTCACATTACCCGGATAAATTCGGCTTACCAATTCAATTTGTTGTCATATAACTTTACACTAGGGTTGTTAATTTATGGTTAATCAGGTGTGTAATTCATGACTACAATTGCCTCAGCAATACTGCCGGATGGCGTACAAACGCCGCACTATGACCGCCAGCAGCTCAAAACGCGCATGGTGCATTTCGGCTTTGGCGCCTTTCATCGTGCGCACCAGGCATTACTGACCGACCGGGTGCTGAACGCCCAGGGCGGGGATTGGGGAATTTGTGAAATCAGCCTGTTCAGCGGCGACACGTTGATGAGCCAACTCCGCGCACAGGATAATCTCTATACCGTGCTGGAAAAAGGTGCGCACGGCAATCAGGCAATTATCGTCGGTGCCGTCAACGAATGTCTGAACGCAAAACTCGATTCGCTCGCCACTATTATTGAAAAATTCTGCGAGCCCCAGGTCGCGATTGTCTCACTGACCATCACCGAAAAAGGCTATTGCATCGATCCGGCTACCGGTACGCTGGACCTGACAAACCCGCGCATTATTCACGACCTGCAGGCGCCTGACGAACCCCATTCAGCGCCCGGTATTCTGGTGGAAGCGCTGTCACGTCGACAGGCGCGCGGGCTGGCGCCTTTTTCTGTGCTCTCCTGCGACAACATTCCTGATAACGGTCACGTAGTGAAGAATGCCGTACTGGGGATGGCGGAAAAACGCTCTCCCGCGCTGGCAAGCTGGATCCGTGAATACGTCAGTTTTCCCGCCACCATGGTCGACCGCATTGTTCCGGCTGCTACAGAGGAATCTCTGGCGGAAATCACCCGCGAACTGGGCGTTGCCGACCCCTGCGCCATCAGTTGTGAACCGTTCATTCAATGGGTGATTGAAGACAATTTTGTCGCTGGTCGTCCCGCATGGGAAGCCGCAGGCGTGCAGATGGTTAGCGATGTTCGCCCCTGGGAAGAGATGAAGCTGCGAATGCTTAATGGCAGCCACTCGTTTCTCGCTTATCTCGGTTATCTTTCCGGATTTCAGCATATTAATGAGTGTATGCAGGACAGCGCGTTCCGCGAAGCCGCGTACCGACTGATGATGAATGAACAGGCACCGACGCTCAGTATTACCGGTGTGGATTTAACCGGGTACGCACAAAGCCTGATTGAACGCTTTGCGAATCCAGCGCTAAAGCACAAGACCTGGCAAATCGCGATGGACGGCAGTCAGAAACTACCGCAGCGGATGCTGGCCGGTATTCGCCTCCATCTGGCGCGCGAAAGCGCATGGCCATTACTGGCACTGGGTGTGGCGGGATGGATGCGCTACGTCAGTGGCATCGATGATGCCGGCTCGACCATCGACGTTCGCGACCCACTGAGCGATAAAATCCGCTCAATCGTCGCCGCCAGTCATGAGGACCAACGCGTCGCAGCACTGCTCTCTTTACAGGAAGTCTTTGGCAACGACCTCCCGCACAATCCTGCTTTTGTTCAGGCGATTGAAACGGCCTGGCAGCGTATCGCGCAACGCGGCGCGCATCAGGCGGTGATTGATACGTTAAAAAATTAACAATTTCTGCCATTAAGACGAACGGAGCCTGTCTTCGTTCGTCCCGCCCTTCTCTTTTTCACTTTTTTTCGCCAGGATTAAAGGTAACCCGTTACGGCACATCATTCTGGAGCAGGCGTGACCAAAACTAACCTCATCACCGGTTTCCTCGGCAGCGGAAAAACCACTTCAATTCTTCATCTGTTAGCACACAAAGATCCTGCCGAAAAATGGGCGGTACTGGTCAATGAGTTCGGCGAGGTCGGTATCGACGGCGCCCTGCTGGCAGATAGCGGCGCGTTGCTCAAAGAGATCCCCGGCGGCTGTATGTGCTGCGTAAACGGCCTGCCCATGCAGGTTGGCCTGAACACGCTGTTGCGTCAGGGAAAACCAGACCGCCTGCTGATCGAACCGACAGGACTGGGGCACCCGAAACAGATCCTCTCTCTCCTCACCGCGCCGGTGTATGAACCCTGGATAGACCTTCGCGCCACGCTGTGTATTCTTGACCCACGCGGGTTGCTGGATGAAAAAAGCGTCGCCAATGAGAACTTTCGTGACCAACTGGCTGCGGCAGATATCATCGTGGCGAATAAAACCGATCGCGCGACGGCGGAGAGTGAACGCGCTTTGCAGACCTGGTGGCAGCAGTTCGGCAGCAACCGTCAGTTAGTGCAAGCCGATCACGGTCAGATTGACGGACAGTTGCTGGACTTACCGCGTCTGAATCTGGCTGAATTACCCGCCAGCGCGGCGCATTCGCACAGCCAGCCTGTAACACGAGGACTCGCGGCGATGAGCCTGCCGGCACAACAGCGCTGGCGTCGTAGCCTGAACAGTGGCCAGGGGCATCAGGCCTGCGGCTGGATTTTCGATGCCGATACCGTCTTTGACACCATTGGGCTGCTGGAATGGGCGCGTCTGGCGCCAGTTGGTCGGGTGAAAGGGGTCATGCGTATTGCGGAAGGTCTCGTGCGCATTAACCGCCAGGGTGAAGATCTGCACATTGAAACGCAGAACGTCGCGCCGCCAGACAGTCGTATTGAACTGATTTCCAGTACTGAGGCAGACTGGAATACGTTGCAGAGCGCATTGTTGAAGCTTCGTTTAGCTGAACACGCGTAAGGTTGCCTGCGATTTATTGAACAGTGAACTCTTTGAATATGAAAATCAGGTTACCACTGATACTTCTGCTGAATCTTGCCGGTCTGGCTTTGTTCATGAGCTGGTATATACCTGCCAATCATGGATTCTGGTTTCCCCTTGACGCCGGCATTTTTCACTTTTTCAACCAGAAACTGGTGGAGAGCCAGGCCTTCCTGTGGCTGGTCGCCATCACCAATAATCGGGCGTTTGACGCCTGTTCCCTGTTGGCGATGGGCGGTCTGATGCTGAGTTTCTGGCTGAAGGAGACGCCTGCAGGCCGCCGCCGTATTGTCATCATCGGCCTGGTGATGTTGCTCACCGCCGTGGTTCTGAACCAGGCGGGTCAGGCGCTGCTGCCCGTAAAACGCGCAAGTCCCACGCTCAGTTTTGACAATATTTATCGCGTCAGTGAATTGCTGCATATTTCGACGAAGGATGCGTCCAGAGACAGTTTCCCTGGCGATCACGGAATGATGCTGCTTATTTTCGCCGCATTTATGCTGCGCTATTTCGGAAAAGCCGCAGGGATTATCGGCCTTATTATCGTTGTGGTTTTTGCTTTCCCGCGCGTCATGATCGGTGCCCACTGGTTCACTGATATCGCCGTAGGTTCATTAACCGTGGTCTTAATTGGCCTGCCCTGGTGTCTCCTGACCCCGTTAAGCGATCGCCTCATCGCGCTTTTCGACAATTATCTCCCCGGCAAAAACAAACAAATCTTAAACAAATAACCCACAGTTATTAACATCATCAGGGTTTATTCTTAAGCCCTGATGATGCATTAAGATAAATTATTCATCTCACCGTCATTATTTAGTCATGACATTATCTTTGTGAATGAATGAGTTGCCTGTTTTTTCGCCATTCTGCACTTAAATTGACCAATCCCGTTTATTCACTTTCTGTATCACATTTTCTTATTAAAATTCAGATAAAATCACTCGCCAAGCCTGTAACGATCGGGTAACCTCGAACTCGTTTTGCCTCGCTGGGTTATTATTCTCTTCGCGAATAAATTTGTGCGTTCTGCCACAGTTTTGCGCTTAAAGAATTGTCTCATTGTGCGTAGGTAATTAGTCTCGTCACGTTTGGCATTTTTTATAACGATATTTATCGTTAAGGACTTCAAGGGAAAACAAACAAAATGGTCAAATCTCAACCGATCTTGAGATATATCTTGCGCGGGATTCCCGCGATAGCAGTCGCGGTACTGCTTTCTGCATGTAGCACTACCAGTAACACCGCAAAGAACACGCATTCTGAGACGCTTGGTGTGGGTCAAGAAGCTTCTTCACTGCAAGCTTCTCAGGATGAATTTGAGAGTATGGTGCGTAACCTCGATGTGAAGTCGCGGATTATGGATCAATATGCTGACTGGAAAGGCGTGCGCTATCGTCTCGGCGGCAACTCCAAAAAAGGTATTGATTGTTCCAGCTTTGTACAACGTACATTCCGTGAACAATTTGGTTTAGAACTCCCACGTTCCACCTACGAACAGCAGGAAACCGGTAAGTCCGTGTCACGCACGAATTTGCGTACTGGCGATCTGGTTCTGTTCCGCGCAGGTTCGACGGGCCGTCATGTTGGTATCTATATTGGCAACAACCAGTTTGTTCATGCCTCTACCAGCAGCGGTGTTATTATCTCCAGCATGAACGAGCCATACTGGAAAAAGCGCTACAACGAAGCGCGTCGGGTTCTGAGCCGCAGTTAATCGTTTAGTTGCTATCCCTTGGCGACCCTGACGAGACAAACGAAAAGCATCGCTTCGGCGGTGTTTTTTTTTGGTTCCCCTTTTCTCTCTGTGGAAAAGCATGACTCGCCGAATCAATCCAGGCTATAGTCTTGTTATTCCATCACATTTGTCATCATCGACAATCTCAGGGTAAAACCAGGCATCATGTTCACACGCGCCTTAACGACTGGTCGAAAAATCGTGCTTACCTGCCTGATCACTGGGGTTGTCATTGCTATTGTTATCAGTAGCCTACAGTTCGTGATGGCGTGGCATAAGCGGGAAGTCAAATACGACACGCTGGTTTCCGACATTCAACATTACCTGGTCAGCTATTTCGCCGATCTCAAAAACACCACCGATATCCTCCAGCCGTTGACCTTAAATACCTGCAAACAAGTCAGCGCGGATCTCACTTCTCGTGCCGCGTTTAGCCTGAACGTTCGCGCGTTTTTGTTGGTTAAGGATAAGAAAGCATTTTGCTCATCGGCAACCGGTGGAATGGATGCGCTGCTGACCGAACTGGTCCCCAGCCTCGATATTAGTAAAGATATCGACATGGCGATTATCCCGGGAACACCGATGATGCCCAATAAACCTGCGATGGTGATTTGGTATCGCAATCCCCTGCTGGTGAACAGCGGTGTTTTCACCTCCCTAAATATCAACCTTACGCCGTATCTGCTGTATACCGCCCGACAAGAAGACTTTGATGGGATCGCCATTATCGTTGGCAACACCGCGTTGTCGACCTTTTCGGACCATCTGCTCACCGTTAACGATCTCGACAGTTCACCGGAGCGCGAAGCAAAAATAAGCGGTGTTCCAGTGACGATCCGGCTGTACGCAACCAACTGGACCTGGCCCGACTTATGGTATGCCCTGCTTCTTGGCGGGATGGGGGGCATCATTGCTGGTTTACTTTGCTACTACATCATGTGCATTCGCTTGCGTCCCGGGAAAGAGATCCTCACAGGGATCAAACGCGATCAATTCTACGTGGTCTATCAACCCGTCGTGGATACGCAGTCGCTGAAGGTCACCGGGCTGGAGGTGTTGCTGCGCTGGAAACATCCAACGGCGGGAGAAATCCCGCCGGATGCGTTTATTCATTACGCCGAAGCCCAGCACATGATTGTGCCATTGACCCAGCATCTGTTTAAACTGCTGGCGCGAGATGCCCCTACGTTGCAGAAAGTCCTCCCTGTTGGCGCAAAGTACGGTATCAATATTGCACCTGACCACCTGCACAGCAGCAGTTTTAAAGACGACGTTCGCCAGTTAGTCGCCGCAATGCCTCCCAACCACTTCCAGATTGTGCTGGAAATTACCGAACGCGATATGATCCAGCAACATGAAGCCTCACAGTTATTTGAATGGTTGCATGCCGCAGGCTTCGAAATTGCAATAGACGACTTCGGTACCGGCCACAGCGCGCTGATTTATCTGGAGCGTTACACCCTGGATTATCTGAAAATCGATCGTGGTTTTATACACGCCATTGGTACAGAAACCGTCACCTCACCGGTGCTTGATGCGGTGCTGACGCTCGCTAAGCGCCTCAATATGATGACGGTGGCCGAAGGGGTGGAAACGCCGGAGCAGGCGAAATGGCTGCATGAACACGGGGTTCGTTTCCTTCAGGGCTATTGGGTCAGCCGCCCCATGCCGCTCGACGAATTTGTCCAGTGGGTTTCGCAGCCACACACGCTGAAATGGTAAAGCGCCAACGCGTGGATTCACAACAGACGCCACCTGCCCTATTATTCAGGCATAAGTGTGACCTGTGCCGGCAGGTAAGCAAGAGAAGGAATCCCTTTGCAGATAATCATTCGCATATTGCTGCTGTTTGTCATATTGATGAGCGCGGGCGCCCAGGCGCAGGCGATCAAAGAGAGCTATGCCTTTGCGGTGCTGGGAGAACCTAAATACGCATTCAATTTTGATCATTTCGATTACACCAACCCCGCGGCCCCCAAAGGCGGTCAGATCACGCTTTCCGCCCTCGGCACATTCGACAATTTCAACCGCTATGCCCTGCGCGGTAATCCCGCAGCCCGGACCGAACAACTCTACGACACCCTGTTTACCACCTCTGATGACGAGCCCGGCAGCTATTATCCGCTGATCGCCGAGAGCGCACGCTATGCGGAGGATTATTCGTGGGTTGAAATCACGATCAACCCTCGCGCCCGTTTTCATGATGGCTCGCCCGTCATGGCAAAGGATGTCGCCTTCACCTTCAACAAATTTATGACCGAAGGTGTGCCGCAGTTTCGTCTGGTCTACAAAGGTACAACGGTCAAAGCCATTGCGCCGCTGACCGTCCGTATGGAACTCGCGAAGCCCGGTAAAGAGGACATGCTCAGCCTGTTCTCATTGCCCGTGATGCCACAAGCGTACTGGAAAGATCACAAACTCAGCGACCCGCTGTCCAGACCTCCGCTGGGCGGTGGGCCTTACCGCATCAGTCAGTGGAAGATGGGTCAGTATATTGTCTATTCACGCGTGAAGGATTACTGGGCCGCCAATCTGCCGGTCAATCGTGGCCGCTGGAATTTCGATGTCATTCGCTACGACTATTATCTCGACGACAACGTGGCTTTTGAGGCCTTTAAGGCTGGCGCGTTCGATTTGCGTCTTGAAAGCGACGCCAAAAACTGGGCGACACGTTATGTCGGTAAAAACTTTGATAATCAGTACATCATCAAAGATGAGCAAAAAAATGAATCGGCGCAGGATACGCGCTGGCTGGCGTTCAACACTCAGCGCCCCGTTTTCAGCGACCGACGCGTCCGTGAAGCCATTACGCTGGCGTTCGATTTTGAGTGGATGAATAAAGCGCTGTTCTACAACGCCTGGAGCCGGGCAAACAGCTATTTCCAGAACACCGAGTATGCCGCCAGAAACTACCCTGACGCGGCGGAACTGGTACTGCTGGCGCCGATGAAAAAGGATCTGCCGCCGGAGGTCTTCAGCCAGATTTACCAGCCTCCCGAGTCTAAAGGAGACGGTTACGATCGGGAAAACCTGTTAAAAGCCGATAACTTACTGAAAGACGCGGGTTGGGAACTGAAAGGCCAGCAGCGCATTAACACGGCCACCGGTAAACCGTTGAGCTTTGAACTGCTCATTTCCGCCGCCAGTAACAGCCAGTGGGTCCTGCCCTTCCAGCACAATCTCCAGCGGCTGGGTATTACGATGAATATTCGCCAGGTAGATAACTCACAACTCACCAATCGCTTGCGCAACCGGGACTACGACATGATGCCGACCCTGTGGCGCGCGATGCCGTGGCCCAGTTCCGATCTGCAAATCTCCTGGGCGTCTGAATACATCGACTCAAGCTATAATGCCCCCGGTGTGAAAAGTCCGGTGGTTGACAAACTGATCGATCAAATCATCGCGGCGCAAGGTGATAAAAACAAACTGCTGCCGCTTGGGCGCGCGCTGGACAGAGTACTTACCTGGAATTACTACATGCTGCCGATGTGGTACATGGCTGAAGACCGACTGGCCTGGTGGGATAAATTCTCCCGTCCGGACATTCGTCCGATTTATACCCTCGGTCTGGATAACTGGTGGTATGACGTAAACCGGGCGGCGAAGTTGCCAGCCGCCAGACGACAGGGAGAATAAATGGGCGCGTACCTGATTCGCCGTTTGTTGCTGGTTATCCCGACGCTCTGGGCGATCATCACCATCAACTTTTTCATCGTGCAAATTGCCCCTGGCGGCCCGGTCGACCAGGCGATTGCCGCCATTGAGTTTGGTCAGACGAGCGCACTGCCCGGTGCCGGAAGCGAAGGCATCCGCGCCAGCCACGCCCGGACCGGGGTGGGTAATATCAGCGACAGCAACTATCGCGGAGGACGCGGCCTTGACCCTGAAGTGATTGCCGAAATCACCCAACGCTACGGTTTTGATAAGCCACTGCACGAGCGCTATTTCACCATGCTGTGGAATTACATTCGCTTCGATTTCGGCGACAGCCTGTTTCGTAGCGCCTCGGTGCTGGCGCTCATCAAAGAGAGTCTGCCGGTGTCGGTCACTCTGGGGCTGTGGAGTACGCTCATCATCTATCTGGTGTCGATTCCGTTAGGGATCCGCAAGGCCGTGCATAACGGCAGCCGGTTCGACGTCTGGAGCAGCGCGTTTATTATCATTGGCTACGCTATCCCGGCGTTTCTGTTCGCAATACTGTTGATTGTCTTCTTTGCCGGCGGCAGCTATTACGATCTCTTCCCGCTGCGTGGTCTGGTCTCGGCGAATTTTGACTCCCTGCCCTGGTATCAGAAGATAACCGACTATCTGTGGCACATCACCTTACCTGTCCTTGCGACGGTGATTGGCGGGTTTGCCGCATTGACCATGCTGACCAAAAATTCCTTTCTTGATGAGGTCCGTAAACAGTACGTCGTCACCGCCCGTGCCAAAGGGGTGAGTGAAGGGAATATCCTGTGGAAGCACGTTTTTCGTAACGCCATGCTGCTGGTGATCGCCGGTTTTCCTGCCACCTTCATCAGCATGTTTTTCACCGGCTCACTGCTGATTGAAGTGATGTTTTCACTCAACGGTCTGGGGCTATTGGGCTATGAAGCAACGGTTTCACGCGACTACCCGGTGATGTTTGGCACGCTGTACATCTTCACCCTGATCGGCCTGCTGCTGAATATTCTCAGTGATATCAGCTATACGCTGGTCGATCCGCGTATTGATTTTGAGGGACGTTAATGGCCCATTTAAGCCCCGTCAATCAGGCCCGCAGGGCGCGTTTTCGCCATAATCGTCGCGGCTTCTGGTCGCTGTGGATTTTTCTTGTCCTGTTTGGTCTGAGCCTGTGTTCTGAGCTGATTGCTAACGACAAACCGTTACTGGTGCGCTACGACGGAAGCTGGTATTTCCCGCTGGTCAAAAACTACAGTGAGAGCGATTTTGGCGGCCCTCTGGCAACGAGGGCGGATTACCAGGACCCGTGGTTAAAGCAACAACTGGAAAAGCGCGGTTGGGTTCTCTGGGCACCGGTGCGCTTTGGGGCGAACAGCATCAACTTTGCGACCGACACCCCCTTTCCCTCGCCCCCTTCGGCGCAAAACTGGCTGGGTACCGATGCCAACGGCGGCGACGTGCTGGCGCGCGTGCTTTACGGTACGCGTATTTCCATTCTTTTCGGCCTGATGCTTACCCTGTGTTCAAGCGTCATGGGCGTGCTGGCCGGGGCGTTGCAGGGCTATTACGGGGGTAAAGTGGATCTCTGGGGCCAGCGGTTCATTGAAGTCTGGTCGGGTATGCCGACGCTGTTCCTGATCATTTTGCTCTCCAGCGTCGTGCAACCCAACTTCTGGTGGCTGCTGGCGATTACGGTGCTGTTTGGCTGGATGAGTCTGGTGGGCGTGGTGCGCGCAGAGTTCTTACGCACGCGTAATTTTGACTATATCCGGGCCGCCCAGGCGCTCGGCGTTAGCGACCGCAGTATCATCTTTCGCCACATGCTACCCAACGCGATGGTTGCCACCCTGACCTTCTTACCGTTCATTTTATGCAGTTCCATTACGACCCTGACGTCGCTGGACTTCCTCGGCTTTGGTTTGCCGTTAGGCTCTCCTTCGCTGGGCGAGTTGCTCCTGCAAGGTAAAAATAACCTGCAAGCGCCGTGGCTGGGCATCACCGCCTTCCTGTCCGTGGCCATTTTACTCTCGCTGCTGATCTTTATCGGCGAGGCCGTCCGTGACGCATTCGATCCCAACAAGGCGGTGTAATATGACGCAACCTTTGCTCGCCATTGACAATCTGACGCTGGGATTTCGTAAGCACGAGACGGTCCGCACGGTGGTTAACGCGATTTCGTTGCGCGTGGAGGCTGGCGAAACGCTGGCGCTGGTGGGAGAATCCGGCTCCGGCAAGAGCGTTACCGCGCTGTCGATTCTGCGCCTGTTGCCTACCCCGCCCGCAGTGTATCTCGGCGGCGATATCCGTTTTCACGGTGAGTCCTTACTGCACGCCAGTGAGCAGACCCTGCGCGGCGTACGCGGCAACAAGATTGCCATGATTTTCCAGGAGCCGATGGTGTCGCTAAACCCGCTCCACAATCTCGAAAAACAGCTCTATGAAGTGCTTTCCCTGCACCGGGGAATGCGCCGGGAAGCGGCACGCGCGGAGATATTAAGCTGTCTCGACCGGGTCGGCATTCGTCAGGCGGCAACACGACTGGGTGATTACCCGCACCAGCTTTCCGGCGGCGAACGTCAGCGGGTGATGATTGCAATGGCGCTATTAACGCGACCCGAATTGCTCATCGCTGATGAGCCAACCACCGCGCTGGATGTCTCAGTACAGGCGCAGATCCTGCAACTGCTGCGCGAACTCCAGCGCGAGCTGAATATGGGGATGCTGTTCATCACCCATAACCTCAGCATTGTCAGGAAGCTCGCCGACAGCGTGGCGGTGATGCAAAACGGGCAATGCGTTGAGCAAAACCGGGCCGCTTCCCTTCTCCATGCGCCCACCCATCCCTACACGCAGAAGTTGCTCAACAGCGAACCGGCAGGCGATCCGGTACCGTTGCCGGCGGGACTGTCCCCTCTTCTCAGGGTTGAGGATTTGCGCGTCGCGTTCCCCATTCGCAAGGGTATCCTTAAGCGCGTGGTGGCGAACAATGAGGTGGTGAAAGGCATTAGTTTCAGTCTGCAGCCGGGTGAAACGCTGGGGCTGGTGGGGGAGTCAGGTTCGGGGAAAAGTACCACCGGGCTGGCGCTCCTGCGGCTTATTACCTCTCAGGGCAGCATAGAATTTGACGGCCAGCAGTTACAACATCTTAAGCGCCGACAGCTGTTGCCCGTTCGTCATCGCATCCAGGTGGTCTTCCAGGATCCCAACTCCTCGCTGAATCCGCGACTGAGCGTACTGCAAATCATTGAAGAAGGCCTGCGCGTTCACCAGCCAGCGCTCTCAGCCGAACAGCGTGAGCAGCAGGTCGTGGCTGTGATGGCGGAAGTGGGACTGGATGCCGACACCCGTCATCGCTATCCGGCGGAGTTTTCCGGCGGTCAGCGCCAGCGTATCGCAATTGCCAGAGCGCTGATCCTGAAACCGTCATTAATTATTCTTGATGAACCCACGTCGTCTCTCGATCGGACCGTGCAGGCGCAAATTCTCGCGCTGTTGAAATCGTTGCAGCAAAAGCATCGTCTGGCCTATATCTTCATAAGCCACGATCTGCACGTGGTACGCGCGTTATGCCATCAGGTGATTGTGCTAAGACAGGGAGAGGTAATCGAGCAGGGGCAATGCCAGCACGTCTTTAGCGCACCGCAGCAGGCGTATACGCGTCAGCTTCTCACGCTAAGCTGACGCTCAAAACGGATTGTTGTTAGAAAACGGTTCGGCAATGGCCACGCCAAAGTTCTTCAGACGACAGGTCGCGGCAAACTCGTCCTGGCGATTCACAAACAGGCACGGTTCACCTTCACACTCCAGTACTGAACATGGCACTTCAATATCGCTGAGCGCCTGGCTGAGTTTATGCATCACCGGCCAGGCGCTATCGCCATCCGGACTCAGCAGTTTAAGCGCCACCAGACTGTTTTCTACGCTTTGGCCATTTTGCGGAATCGGTTCAACTTTCGAACCTGCGAAACCCGCTGACCAACGATAGTTCTGTGGTAAGCGATGAACGATTGAGAGCTGTAATGTTGTCACTTTCTTTCCCCGGAAGCACAATAATTTCACAATTTATTTACATCCATATTAACACATCATTGACAATCCGTCCTTAAACGGTTGCATAACGTGACGATCCTTATCCCGCGTGGCCAGTATGGTCGGTATGGCCTTTATTAAAATAGATGTTTCCAGTCGGGATGGGAGCGCGGGCTATATGTACCCGTTTCTGCGATCTAACTCAACCTTTTTAACTACAATGATGTGACTTTTTACATAAATTGATTTTACATAAAATAAACATATATCGGGGAAATGATGGAATTGTCGTTGACATACATCAACAAAGGAAGCCGAACGGCTTCCATGTTGTGTATTTAATCACCGTTTTTTCGGGCGGCTCGCATAGAGATAGAACAAAATTGAACAACTTGCACAGAAAGCAATGGACCAAATCATCGGCCAGGCCGAGTTAAACGTCGCCAGAGAGAGCAATGCGCCGACGAGCGCGCCAATGCCAAAGCGGAAGGTACCCGCCAGCGACGAGGCCGTTCCCGCCATATGGGGGAACTCATCGAGGATCACCGCCATCGCGTTGGAGGAGATCATCGACACGCAGCCGACAAAGACCGCCACACCCAGCACCAGCGCCCAGAAACCGACGCCAAACAGCGCGCTGAGCACCATCCACACCGCCATCGCCAGTTGGATCCACAATCCGGTACGGAACATGTTCAGCGCACCGATCCGCCGCACAAAGCGACTGTTAAAAATCGTCATAATGAACAAAAAGACGATGTTCAGGGCGAAGTAGTAACCAAAATCCTGCGGCGATACATGGTTGATTTCGATATACACGAAAGGCCCGGCGCTAAGGAATGAGAACATCCCGGCAAAGCTAAAGCCACTGGCCAGCATATAGCTCAGCACCCGCTTATGGCGAAACAATGAGGCGAAGTTACCTATCGTCGTGCGAATATGGAACGGCTGGCGCTTTTCAACCGGTAGCGTCTCTTTAATGAGCGTCGCGATCATGACAGAGGCCAGCACCGCTGCGATCGCCAGGATCCAGAAGATGTAGTGCCAGCTCAGCCATACCAGCACCCAGCCGCCGATAATCGGCGCCATCAGCGGCGCAATTGTGGTCACCAGCATGACGAATGACATCATGCGGGAGAACTCTTCTTTCGGGTACATATCGCGCATCAGCGCATTGATCACCACGCTGGCAGCGGCTGCCGCCAGGCCGTGAAAGAATCGCATGACAATCAGTTGATCGATGGTTTGCGCCAGCGCGCAGGCCACAGCAGCCGCGGCGAACACCAGCGTGCCGCCGAGGATCACCGGTTTTCGCCCGAGGCTATCCGCCATTGGACCATACAGCAACTGCCCGACGGCGAAGCCCAGAATATAGGTGCTGAGCGTCATCTGCGCACTGCCCGCCGGCACGCCAAACTGCTCGGAGATCACCGGTAGCGCCGGAAGATACATATCGATCGACAGCGGCATCAGCATAGCCAGCAGACCGAGGATAAAAACAATGGCAAAAGACGAGTGCTGCCGGGTGGTCACAAAAAACTCCTGAATTTGTCAGAGGCAGGTTAAAAACCTGGCCTGTCTGGCTTAGACAACGCTGGCAATTTCCGCGTCAGTCAATGGACGATACTCACCCGGTTCAAGGTCAGCATCGAGGATAATGGCGCCGATCCGCTCGCGGTGCAGCCCGACAACGCGGTTGCCCACGGCGGCAAACATCCGTTTCACCTGATGATAGCGCCCTTCGCTAATGGTCAGACGCACCTGCGTGGGAGTAATAACCTCAAGCACAGCCGGCTTCGTGAGATCTTTCTCATTATGGAGTTGCACGCCCTTCGCAAACTGCTCTGCGGTATCATCGGTTACCGGCGACTCCAGCGTGACCAGATAGGTTTTCTCGCAGTGATGACGTGGCGAAGTGATACGATGCGACCACTGCCCATCGTCGGTCATCAGCACCAGACCGGTGGTGTCGATATCCAGGCGACCCGCAGCGTGTAATTTATGCGCGACCGGCTCATCCAGGAAGTAAAGGATCGTCGGATGATCCGGGTCATCGGTCGAGCACACGTAACCCTGGGGTTTATTAAGCATAAAGTAACGTGGGCCATTTTGCTGAACCAGCGTGTTGCCATCATATTCTACGTCGTGTTCTGGCAACAGTTTGAACGCGGTATTTCGGATGATTTCACCATCCACGGTAACACGGCTACCGCGGATCTCACGCCCGGCAATAGCGCGGCTGACGCCGAGTTGCTGAGCGATAAATTTATCAAGTCGCATGAGTGTGATTTTGCCTGTAACAATACGGGAATCGGGCGCGCTGCCCGAAAAGTGGAGCCGTTATCTGCCCAGTATAGCGGGCTAACAACATCCCTCAAGGGAAAACGATTCGTGGCATACTATACCCGAGTTCGTTACGTATTGTGAGACCATGATTTTTACACTTCGCCCCTACCAGCAAGAAGCCGTGGATGCCACGCTCAACCATTTCCGCCGCCATCAAACGCCAGCGGTGATTGTCCTCCCCACCGGCGCCGGTAAAAGCCTGGTGATTGCCGAACTGGCGCGCGTCGCCAGAGGGCGTGTGCTGGTGCTGGCACATGTGAAAGAGCTGGTGGCGCAAAACCATGCCAAATACTGCGCGCTGGGACTGGAGGCCGATATTTTTGCGGCCGGACTCAAACGCAAAGAGAGCCACGGCAAAGTGGTGTTCGGCAGCGTTCAGTCCGTGGCCCGTAACCTGGACGCCTTCCAGAGCGAATTTTCGCTGCTAATTGTTGATGAGTGCCATCGCATCGGCGATGACGAAGAGAGCCAGTATCAGCAGATCCTTACTCATCTGAGCAATGCTAATCCCCATATTCGCCTGCTGGGGCTGACCGCCACCCCTTTTCGTCTGGGTAAAGGCTGGATCTATCATTTCCACTACCACGGTATGGTGCGCGGCGACGACCAGGCGCTGTTTCGCGACTGCATTTATGAACTGCCGCTGCGTTATATGATTAAGCACGGCTATCTCACACCGCCGGAACGACTTGATATGCCGGTGGTACAGTACGATTTCAGCCGCCTGCAGGCGCAGAGCAATGGTCTGTTTAGCGACGTCGATCTGAACCGGGAGCTGAAAAAGCAGCAGCGCATCACGCCGCACATCATCAGCCAGATTGTTGAATTTGCCCAGACCCGCAAAGGGGTGATGATATTTGCCGCCACCGTCGAACACGCCAGAGAGATAGCCGGATTGCTGCCCAAAGAGGATTCTGCGCTGATTACAGGCGACACCCCCGGCCCTGAACGCGACGCACTGATCGATGCGTTCAAAGCCCAGGGTTTTCGCTATCTGGTCAATGTCTCCGTCTTAACCACCGGCTTTGATGCCCCGCACGTCGATCTTATCGCCATCCTGCGCCCCACCGAGTCGGTCAGTCTGTACCAACAAATTGTGGGTCGCGGTCTGCGCCTCGCGCCGGGAAAGACGGACTGTTTGATTCTCGATTACGCCGGTAATCCACACGACCTCTATTCCCCGGAAGTGGGCAGCCCGAAAGGCAAAAGTGACAACGTGCCGGTACAGGTCTTTTGTCCGGCCTGCGGCTTCGCCAACACCTTCTGGGGCAAAACCACCGCTGACGGTACCCTGATAGAACATTTCGGACGCCGCTGTCAGGGCTGGTTTGAAGATGATGAGGGACACCGTGAGCAGTGCGATTTTCGCTTTCGCTTTAAAAATTGCCCACAGTGTAATGCCGAAAACGACATTGCCGCCCGTCGCTGCCGGGAATGCGATACGATCCTCGTCGATCCGGACGACATGCTGAAAGCGGCGCTGAAGCTGAAAGACGCGCTGGTGCTCCGCTGTAGCGGCATGACGTTGCAGCACGGTCATGACGAGAAAGGCGAATGGCTGAAAATCACCTACTACGACGAAGACGGCGCGGATGTAAGCGAACGCTTTCGCTTACAAACTCCAGCCCAGCGTACAGCGTTTGAACAACTGTTTATCCGCCCGCATACCCGCACGCCAGGCGTGCCGCTACGCTGGATCACGGCGGCGGATATCCTCGCGCAGCAGACGTTGTTACGTCATCCCGACTTTGTGGTGGCGCGAATGAAAGGTCAATACTGGCAAGTACGGGAAAAAGTGTTCGATTACGAGGGACGTTTCCGTCGGGCACATGAATTACGCGGTTAATCGTACTTTTGATTGATGTAATGGGCGTTTGAGTATAGAATCTCGCCCGCTTTTGCATACGCAAAGCAGATCACTTACCTGTTGCTGGGTCGCCTGTAACAGGAATTATTAAAGAGAGATTTAAATGTTTACTATCAACGCTGAAGTACGTAAAGAGCAGGGTAAGGGTGCGAGCCGCCGCCTGCGTGCCGCTAACAAGTTCCCGGCAATCATCTACGGTGGCAAAGAAGCCCCGATTGCTATCGAACTGGACCACGATTCCATCATGAACATGCAAGCTAAAGAAGGTTTTTATAGCGACGTTCTGACTATCGTTGTTGACGGTAAAGAAGTTAAAGTTAAAGCTCAGGCTGTACAGCGTCACGCGTTCAAGCCGAAGCTGACTCACATCGACTTCGTTCGCGCGTAATCGCCAACAAGTTGAAGAAAAACCCCGCTCCGGCGGGGTTTTTTTATGGCGCTTAGTTACCGCCTGAAGTACGACGCTGAAGCTGATCGCGCAGGTTCGGCGGCGTGCCTTTAATGGTCAACGTATCGGTGGCCGGATCCCAGAAGATGCGTTCGCCCAACAGCATCGCGTCAAAGTTAATGGTTAACCCACCACCGCTACCGGCATATTTAGTCAGTTGACGCAGCGTGCTGCGATCGGCCGGGAAGCTCTCTTCCAGTTCATAGCCTTTCTCTGCCGTAAACTCGCTAAAGCTCACTTCACTGACGCCAGAAAGCTCTTTTGACAGCGACTCCAGTTCAATCTCTTCACCGGCCTGGAGTTGCTCGTTGCAGTAGCTGTAAACCTGCTGACGCACGTTCTGACGCTCAGCCTTATCCAGTTGCGCTTCGGCGGTGAAGTCATCAACCGCCTGCAGCAGTCCACGGTTTTGCGCTTTGGCATTGAGACCTTCGCTGGCCCCGAGGAAATCCATAAAGAAGTCCGCCACTTTGCGCCCTACCCGTCCTTTCAGGAAGGTCAGGTAGCGGGTGGATTCCGGATTGGTTTCCCACTCGGTCAGATCGATACGCGCGACAATATCGGCATGGTTGATATCCAGATAGTGCGTTGGGTTGATATCCAGATTCTCATTAACGCGCATGCTGCTTAAGTTGTTCAGCACCGCCACCAGTAAATACTCTACCGCCAGATAGCGATAATGACAGAACAGCACAATGCCGCCGTCAGCGAACGGGTATTTGGCGAGCTCGTCACGCAAGCGTCCGGTTGCCGCGCGGCTAAAGGCGAGAAAATCTTCCTCCCCCTGACGCTGCAAGCGCAGTGCCTGCGCCAGTTCGCTCTCTTCGCTGAACAGGCCATACGCTTTGTTTTTCGCGCTATAGACCCGATGCAGTTCAGCCATCATATCGACAACGGTGTTTGTCGGTTCCAGTAATGAATCGCGCAGGACCAGCTCAAGGTTTTGCTCATCACGCTTGATAAGCTGGTGCAGGGCAATCTGGTTGATATCCAGACTCATGATAAACTCTCCTTAAAGACCGGGCGGTATTCAACCACCACCGGCGAGGCGACGCAACAGAAGATGCAGCGCCATTTTGCCTGTCGCACGGTAACGCGAATTATTGAGGATAAAAAAGCGGAAAAAAAACTGTTGCTACGGTAATATGTTGCCCTTTCATGAATAAACTGATTTCGATTTATGCCACAAATCTCCCGCTATAGTGACGAACACGTTGAACAACTGCTCACCGAGATGCTCAACGTACTGGAAAAACATAAGGCACCGACTGACCTTTCCCTGATGGTGCTGGGAAACATGGTCACCAACCTTATAAATACCAGCATTGCCCCGGCTCAGCGCCAGGCGATTGCGAACTCTTTTGCCCGCGCGTTACAGTCCTCGGTAAACGACGACAAAGCGCACTAAAAGCCGACTTCGGGGAAACGAACGACAAGTTATGGTAACTCACCGTCAGCGCTACCGTGAAAAAGTCTCCCAGATGGTTAGCTGGGGGCACTGGTTTGCACTGTTCAACATTCTGCTGGCCATTGTGCTCGGCAGCCGTTACCTGTTTGTCGCCGACTGGCCGACAACGCTGGCGGGTCGTGTTTACTCGTATCTGAGTATCGTCGGTCATTTCAGCTTTCTGGTGTTTGCCACTTATCTGCTGATTCTGTTCCCGCTGACGTTTATTGTGATGTCCCAGAGGCTGATGCGTTTCCTGTCAGCCATTCTGGCGACGGCCGGAATGACGCTTCTGCTGATCGACAGCGAAGTGTTTACCCGTTTCCACCTGCATCTTAATCCCATCGTCTGGGAACTGGTGATTAACCCCGACCAGAATGAAATGGCGCGTGACTGGCAGCTGATGTTTATCAGCGTGCCGGTTATCCTGCTGATTGAAATGCTGTTTGCGACCTGGAGTTGGCAAAAACTGCGCAGCCTGACGCGTCGTCGCCACTTCGCCAAGCCGCTGGCCGCCTTCTTCTTTGTGTCATTTATTACCTCGCATGTGGTCTATATCTGGGCGGATGCCAATTTCTATCGCCCGATCACCATGCAGCGCGCCAATCTGCCGCTCTCCTATCCGATGACCGCGCGCCGGTTTCTGGAAAAACATGGCCTGCTGGATGCGCAGGAGTATCAGCGCCGTCTGGTTGAGCAGGGAAATCCTGAAGCCGTGTCCGTGCAGTATCCGCTGAGCGAGTTACGTTATCGCGATATGGGCACCGGGCAAAACGTCCTGCTGATCACCGTCGATGGCCTGAACTATTCGCGCTATGAAAAGCAGATGCCTGCCCTCGCCGGATTTGCCGAGCAGAACATTGCCTTCACGCGCCACATGAGTTCCGGCAATACCACCGACAACGGCATTTTTGGCCTGTTCTACGGCGTGTCACCGAGCTACATGGACGGTATTCTGTCCACCCGAACGCCCGCAGCACTGATTTCGGCGTTGAATCAACAAGGATATCAACTGGGGCTGTTCTCCTCAGACGGCTTTACCAGCCCGCTGTACCGCCAGGCATTGCTGTCTGACTTCTCAATGCCCAGCGTACAAACGCAGTCCGACGAGCAGACCGCCAGCCAGTGGATCAACTGGCTGGGCCGTTACGCACAGGAAGATAACCGCTGGTTCTCGTGGGTTTCGTTTAACGGCACTAACGTTGACGACAGCAACCAGGCGACTTTCATCCGCCGTTACGCCCGCGCGGCGGGAGATGTTGATAAACAGATCAACCGCGTGCTCGGCGCGCTGCGTGAATCCGGCAAACTGGATAACACCGTTGTGATTATCACTGCCGGTCGCGGCGTCGCGCTGAACGATGAAGAAAGAAACTTCGCCTGGTCACGCGGCCACCTGCAGGTTCCGCTTATCATTCACTGGCCGGGAACCCCCGCGCAGCGGATCAACAGCCTGACCGATCATACTGATGTCATGACCACGCTAATGCAGCGTCTGCTCCACGTCAGCACGCCTGCCAATGAGTATTCGCAGGGACAGGATCTGTTTAACGCCAATCGTCGCCACTATTGGGTGACGGCGGCCGATCTCAGTACGCTGGCGATCACTACGCCTGAAATGACGCTGGTGCTGAACAACAACGGCAAGTACCAGACTTACGATTTACGCGGCGAGAAGATTAAAGATCAGAAGCCACAGTTGAGTCTGCTGTTGCAGGTGTTGACGGACGAGAAGCGTTTTATCGCTAACTGATTTATTATTAATCAGTTAGCCGGATGTCCCCTTGCATTCGGTGCGGAAAGCGGTAGTATTACCTCCCACGAGTCGGCACGTAGCGCAGCCTGGTAGCGCACCGTCATGGGGTGTCGGGGGTCGGAGGTTCAAATCCTCTCGTGCCGACCAAATTACTCCTTAAGAACCAGCCTTTTATGGCTGGTTTTTTTATGCCTGAAATTTGTACGGGGAATAACTCCGACATAAGCTAACCTGCAACCACCTGAAATTCCGTCGCTATCCTATACCTTCAGTCAGACTGACTGGAGGTTTCCTCTGTGTGAACGATTTGCACAAGCACAGACCCGCAAAGAATACCTGGCCTGTCTGGCCGACGAAGCCGGTCCTTTATCTGGCAATCCCTTCTTAGATCAAAAATATCAATATTTCAGCATGTCAATAACCACTAAAAGATAATGGTTTATCATTCGATTTAACCTTACAATAACTGAACTTTTTCATGTCTTAAGTTTAAGCTGGAGAAAAAATGGAGCTCAGCCGGAGGCAGTTCTTTCGAATCTGCGCGGGTGGTATGGCAGGAACAACTGTTGCATCTCTCGGATTCTTATCATCTTTTTCCGTTCACGCGGAAACACGTCAGTACAAACTCTTAAAAGCCAAAGAGACGCGTAACAACTGTACTTATTGCTCAGTAGGCTGCGGCATGCTGATGTACAGTCTTGGCGATACCGCTAAAAACGTCAAAGAGAGCATCTACCACATTGAAGGTGATCCTGATCATCCGGTCAGTCGCGGCTCTTTGTGTCCGAAAGGTGCTGGCGTGTTGGATTATATTCACAGTGAAACACGCCTGCAGTATCCCGAATATCGCGCCCCAGGTTCTGATAAATGGGAACGTATCAGTTGGGATGATGCCATTAACCGCATCGCGCGGTTAATGAAGGACGATCGCGATGCTAATTTCATCGAGAAAAACGCGCAGGGTGTGACCGTCAATCGCTGGACGACCACCGGCATGCTGTGCTCTTCCGCAGCCAGCAATGAAACCGGTATCCTCGACGGCAAATTTACCCGTAGCCTGGGGATGGTTGCCATCGACTGCCAGGCTCGTCTGTGCCATGGTCCAACCGTTTCTGCGCTGGCACCAACGTTTGGTCGTGGCGCAATGACCAACAACTGGGTGGATATTAAAAACGCCAACGTCGTGCTGATTATGGGCGGCAATGCCGCAGAGGCTCACCCGGTTGGTTTTAAATGGGTGGTTGAAGCACAGACCAAAAATGACGCCACCGTTGTGGTGGTCGACCCACGTTTTAACCGAAGCGCCGCTGTTGCCGATCTCTATGCGCCGATCCGTGCGGGTTCAGACACCGCGTTCCTGCTGGGTGTCATTCGGTATCTGCTGAAACACGAGCGCGTACAGCACGAATACGTCCTCCATTACACCAACGCTGCGCTACTGATCCGCGAAGACTATCAGTTCAATGACGGATTATTCAGCGGCTATGACCCTAAAAAACGGCAATATGATAAATCGAGTTGGTTCTATCAGCTTGATGAACAGGGAAATGCCCTGCGTGATGAAACCCTGAGTCATCCTCGCTGTGTCTGGAATTTACTCAAAACTCACGTCGATCGTTACACCCCGGAAATGGTGAATCGCCTGTGCGGGACATCGCTGGAGGACTTCAACCGCATTTGCGACATTCTCGCCAGCACCTGCGTACCCGACCGCACCGCGACTATCCTGTATGCGCTGGGCTGGACACACCACTCCGCCGGGGCGCAGATCATTCGTGCAGCCGGAATGCTGCAACTGCTGTTGGGCAATATCGGTATGGCTGGCGGTGGCGTCAACGCCCTGCGTGGCCACTCAAATATTCAGGGCTATACTGACCTTGGTCTGCTGTCGACCAACCTCCCCGGATATATGCCGCTACCCTCCGAAAAACAGCCAGACTATCAGACCTATATCTCGCAAATTACTCCACCAGCGTTGGGCGTAAATGAAGTGAACTATTGGCAGAATACGCCGAAGTTCTTTGTCAGCATGATGAAAAGCTTCTGGGGCGATCATGCCACTGCGGAAAATAACTGGGGCTATGACTGGCTGCCTAAATGGGATCGTCTTTATGACGTGATGACGCAAGCCGAGCTGATGCTGGAAGGCAAAATAAACGGCTACATCGTCCAGGGATTCAATCCACTGGCTGCATTTCCCGATAAAAACAAATCGTCCCGCGCGCTTTCGAAGCTGAAGTATATGGTGGTTATCGATCCCCTGGTTACCGAATCCTCTAACTTCTGGCAGCACCACGGCGAAATGAACGAGGTTAAACCGGAAGAGATTCAGACAGAAGTGTTCCGCCTGCCGTCATCCTGTTTTGCAGAGGAGAACGGTTCAATTGCCAACTCTGGACGGTGGTTACAGTGGCACTGGGCAGCGGCTGAGCCGCCGGGTGAAGCGTTGCATGATGGCAAAATTCTCGGCCGTCTGTTTATGCGTTTGCGCGAATTATACCAACAGGAAGGCGGTGCGAATCCCGAACCGCTTATGAACATCAACTGGAACTATAAAGATCCGTATGACCCGCATCCGGAAGAAATTGCCCGCGAAGCCAACGGAATAGCGCTGGCAGACCTCTACGATGACAAAGGGCAATTGATCGCGAAGAAAGATCAGCAATTGAGCAGCTTTGCTCAGCTTCGTAATGACGGGTCGACCAGCAGCTTCTGTTGGGTCTACTGCGGAAGCTGGACCGAGCAAGGTAACCAAATGGCCAATCGCGATAACAGCGATCCGTATGGCCTGGGCTGTACGCCTGGTTGGGCATGGTCCTGGCCGGCAAATCGCCGAATTCTCTACAACCGCGCCTCTGCCGACCCTGCCGGAAAGCCATGGGATGCCGGACGTCCTCTTCTGCATTGGGACGGTAAAAAATGGACCGGAATGGATGTGGCAGACTACGGCCAGGCCGCTCCGGGCAGTAACGTCGGGCCCTTCATCATGAATCCGGAAGGTGTCGCACGTCTGTTCTCTCTCGACAAAATGAACGACGGGCCATTCCCCGAACATTACGAACCCATTGAATCACCTATTGGCACCAACCCGCTTCATCCGGATGTTGTGTCCAGCCCGGTTGCACGCATCTACCCTGGCGATATCGCTAATATGGGCAAAGCCGACATTTTCCCGTACGTCGCGACCACGTATTCGATTACCGAATTATTCCGCCACTGGACGAAGCACGCTCTTCTGAACGCCATCGCCCAACCCGACCAGTTCGTCGAGATTGGCGAAGCGCTGGCGAGCAAAAAGGGGATTACGGCAGGCGACACGGTGAAGGTCATGTCCAAACGTGGTTTTATCAAAGCGAAAGCCGTTGTAACCAAACGCCTGCAAACGCTGACAATTGACGGCAAGCAGGTGGACACAATTGGGATCCCATGCCACTGGGGATTTGAAGGGGCAACACGCAAAGGGTTCCTCGCTAACACGCTGACGCCATCCGTCGGCGACGCCAACTCACAAACACCAGAATACAAAGCATTCCTGGTTAACATCGAGCGAGCGTAGGAGAGGAACTTATGGCTATGCAATCACAAGATATTATCAAACGCTCCGCGACCAACACTCTTACTCCACCGCCGCATGCCCGGGATTTTCGTGCCGAAGTGGCAAAACTCATTGATGTCACGACCTGTATTGGCTGCAAAGGCTGTCAGGTAGCCTGCTCCGAATGGAACGACATCCGCGATGACGTCGGATATTGCAACGGTGTATATGACAACCCGACCGATCTCAGCGCTAAATCCTGGACTGTGATGCGTTTTAGCGAAACCACCCAGAATGACAAGCTGGAATGGTTGATCCGCAAAGATGGCTGTATGCACTGCGCGGATCCGGGCTGTCTTAAAGCCTGTCCGTCTGCAGGCGCAATCATCCAGTACGCCAACGGCATCGTCGATTTCCAGTCTGAGCACTGCATCGGTTGTGGTTACTGTATTGCCGGTTGCCCGTTTAATGTCCCGCGACTGAACCCTGAAGATAATCGTGTCTACAAATGTACGCTCTGTGTGGACAGGATCAGCGTCGGCCAGGAACCCGCCTGTGTGAAAACCTGCCCGACGGGCGCCATCCAGTTTGGCACCAAAAAAGAGATGCTGAACGTAGCGGAAACCCGTGTGGCACAACTTAAAAAACGCGGATACACCAACGCGGGTGTGTACAACCCGCAAGGGGTGGGCGGTACTCATGTGATGTATGTTTTGCACCATGCCGATCGGCCGGAGCTTTACCATAACCTACCGAACGATCCGCATATTGCTACCCCGGTGAATTTATGGAAAGGGATCCTCAAACCGCTCTCTGCTGCCGGATTTATCGCCACCTTTGCTGGGCTGATTTACCACTATGTAGGGATTGGGCCCAACAAAGAGACAGATGATGATGAGGAAAACACCCATGAGTAAAAGCAAAATGATCCTGAGAACGACGTTCATTGATCGTGCCTGTCACTGGACGGTCGTCATCAGCTTCTTTCTGGTCGCGCTTTCCGGTATCGCCCTGTTCTTCCCTACCCTGAAATGGTTGACCGAAACCTTTGGGACACCGCAGATGGGAAGGATATTGCATCCCTTCTTCGGCGTGCTGATCTTCGTCGTACTGATGTTTATGTTCGTCCGTTTTGTCCATCACAATATCCCTGATAAACAGGATCTTCCCTGGATTAAAGGCATTGTCGAGGTACTGAAAGGAAATGAACATAAAGTCGCGGATGTTGGGAAATATAATGCCGGACAGAAAATGATGTTCTGGAGCATCATGAGTCTGATCTTTGTACTACTGGTGACCGGTGTCATTATCTGGCGGCCTTACTTTACTCACTATTTCCCCATCGTCGTCGTTCGCTGGAGTTTATTGATTCATGCAACTGCAGCTATCGTGCTGATCCACGCCATTTTGATTCATATGTATATGGCGTTCTGGGTGAAAGGCTCCATCACCGGCATGATCGAAGGAAAAGTCAGTCGACGGTGGGCAAAGAAACATCATCCTCGCTGGTATCGTGAAGTTGAGGCTGCTGAAAGAGAAGTACAAGAAGAAAGCAAATGACATCCATGAATCTCAGGTTCTCATATCCGACAAAACGATAAAAGTAAGCCCAACCCTGAGCAGAAAAAATGTGATTAACACCGTAGCGTCAGTTATTACTCTGGCGCTATTTTTTTCTCATTTTTTCTCAACGGGATGTGTATCCCTGACAACAGGAAGAGTAATCGCTTGAACGAGCTATTCCGCAAGAGAGACAAGGTGGCGCATACAGCGCCCGAAGCGATCCAATTTTCAGGCTCCCCGCGTGCCACTGTCTGGTTGAAAGGTATTTAAAGGTGAGAGATATACCCTCACCTTTCGTTATTATCATCTCATCCAGTGGAATATCAGAAATGATATTGTTCTGCGCATCGTTGTACTGCTATCACAATTAAAAAATTGACGACCAGTCAAAATTCGAAGAAGCCTCTAATGATTCAGGCCAGTGAGAAAAATACGATGGCGTAACTGGATTTTCCACCCTGTCAAGACTCGGTGTATAAGGTTTAAGATCTATAACCGGACTTCCATTGTTCGCGTCAATCTACAGCGACTCATCTCTTTGATAACACTCTCATTGACAGCGTTCTCTCCCGGCACATATCCGACCCTCAATATGTGCTGCGCATCATCATGGGTGTCGCAGGACGGAGATCGGAGGTTCAAATCCTCTCGTGTTGACCAACATTCCCCTGGAAACCCGCCCTGGTGGGCTGGCTTCTGATTATTCGCACTCATAAGCATTGAATTCGATTCGAGTTAGGGGAAGGAATAATGTTACAATCCCGTTTTTTGCACAGCCGACCTTACTGCTTATGTGGCATCACTTCATTAAGTACACTTCCGTAGGCGTGATCAACACATTGATTCACTGGATAGTTTTTGCTATCTGCATCTACGCTTTTCATACCCATCAGGCACTGGCTAATTTCCTGGGGTTCAGTGTTGCTGTGAGTTTCTCTTTTTATGCCAATGCCCGGTTTACCTTCAAGCAATCGACTACAACACGTCGCTATCTGCTGTATGTCGGGTTTATGGGCCTGCTCAGTATCCTGACGGGCTGGGGGGCAGAAGAGTGCGGTTTCCCGCCGCTGGTGACGCTGGTCGCGTTCTCAGCCATTAGCCTTATCTGTGGATTTGTCTATTCCAGATTCATTGTATTCAAGGACGCACGATGAAAATTTCACTGGTCGTTCCTGTCTTCAACGAAGAAGAAACCATTGGTCTTTTTTACAAGACGGTGCGCGAATACGACGCGCTGAAAGCGCATGACATCGAAATTGTGTTCATCAATGATGGCAGTACCGATGCAACGGAATCCATCATTAACGCTCTCGCCGTTGCCGATCCCCTCGTTGTCGCGCTTTCGTTCACGCGAAATTTTGGCAAGGAGCCGGCGCTGCTTGCCGGGCTCGACAATGCCAGTGGCGACGCCGTTATTCCGATGGATGTCGATCTCCAGGACCCTGTCGAAGTCCTTCCTCACCTGATCAAAAAATGGCAGGAAGGGGCGGACATTGTGCTGGCTAAACGTTCCGATCGCTCTGTCGATAGTCGCCTGAAGCGTAAAAGCGCCGAGTGGTTCTACAAGCTGCACAATAAAATCAGTACACCGCATATTGAAGAAAACGTCGGCGATTTTCGGCTGATGAGTCGTGAAGTGGTGGACAACATTAAACAAATGCCCGAACGAAATCTGTTCATGAAAGGGATTTTATCCTGGGTTGGCGGCAAAACCGACATCGTCCTCTACGCGCGCGCCACTCGCTGTGCCGGGAAGAGCAAATTTAACGGCTGGAAGCTGTGGAACCTCGCACTGGAAGGGATCACCTCTTTTTCCACCTTTCCTCTGCGTATCTGGACCTACATTGGTCTCGCGGTCGCCCTGGTTTCTTTCACCTACGGCGCGGGAATGGTAATAGATACGCTTCTGTGGGGAAATCCCGTGCGTGGCTATTCTTCCCTGATTGTGTCAATCCTGTTTCTGGGAGGCGTTCAGCTTATTGGTATTGGCGTACTGGGTGAGTATATCGGGCGAATCTATGTCGAAACCAAGCAGCGGCCTCGATACATCCTGAAAAAACGTAAAACGATGGGTCATGATTCAGACAAGGATAACTGATGTTAAAGCATGTTAATAAAAGCATTCTTTTAATTGCCTTTTTTGCCGTATTTGTCCTGGAGTGGTTCACCCCTATTCACTCCGATGATTACCGTTATGCCCTGCTCGGCGTCTCATTTGACGCGCACCTGAATCACTACCTGACCTGGAGCGGGCGCGTAGTCGCTGATTATGTCAGCGCGCTGTTACTCGCCACCGAGTCTCGTTGGTTTGTCTCGACCATGACGGGCCTTGTCGTCGTCGCGTTCTGCTATTTCATTGTGAAAACCCCTACGGGCACGCTGAAATGGAAAAAACATGATGCATTGATTTTTACCCTTATTTTTCTGACCTTTTGGGTCGCTAACCCGAATATTGGACAAACGGTTTTCTGGATCGTTGGTAGCGCAAACTACCTGTGGACGAATCTGTTCGTCGCCGCATGGATATGGAACCTGTACCGCATACAACAACAGCGCGAAGCGCGGACGCACGTTGGAATGCTGTTGCTCGGACTGCTGGCAGGCTGCTCCAATGAAAGCGTCGCGCCTTTTGTCGTTGGCCTTGCACTGCTGGCTATTGTGTACGATTACTGGCAAGAGAAACGCATCATTGCGAATAAGATCGCTTACTTTTTATCCGCGCTGGTGGGTGCCAGTATTTTGATTTTCTCGCCAGGCAATTTTATTCGCGCCCAGGGTGCGCATACCGTCTGGTACAATAAATCGATCGTCGAAAGAATCACTATTCATCTGAGTGAGCGCTTCTTTAACCACCTGGCGCTGGTATGGATTTCTTATGTGGTGCTGGTTTTACTGGCGATACTTTTGTTCGCGGCGAAACGACAGGGACATCGCATTAAAAGTGCCAATCTCGGTATGGCCGGATTAATGCTGCTGGTGGGACTGGGGACCTCTTTTATCATGGTGGCCTCCCCGTCGTATCCCGACCGGGTCATGCTGTCGACATTTTTATTCTTCCTGCTGGCCCTCTCTTTCCTCGCGAGGGAAGTCGTTACGGTAGCCGGTCCCAGGGTCATGAATGGCGTCTATGCCGTTACGGGCCTGATGGCTGCGGTATTCATCTGGTCATACTCCTTAATGTATGCCGCTTATACGCGCGTTTATCAGCAAGATTTTGTCCGTGTGAGTATCGTTAAGAGCCAACTCAGTCAGGGGCACAAGGACTTTACCGTGCCTGATTTCCACTTTTTGAAGATGCAAAACAGCGGGGGTCATTTCGGTTTCTTTCACGATCCGCAGGTTTATGGCCGTTATTTTGGCGCAGAGAATGTGGAAAAGGAAAAGGTTAACTTCGATTACTCCGTGTTGGCAAACGGCAAGCAACAAGCGCTCAGCGGCGATACCACAGCCTGGTTCAATAACCGCAGCGATTTCATGCTGGTGAGCAAACGTCCGTTAACCGGCACTGTACAGGTGAAGACCGCATCGTCCGACATATCGCTCTCGCTTGCGCGTTTTAGCGTCGCAAAAATCAACGATGAATACTGGTATTTCAGCGCGATACCCGAGGAAGACGTGACTCACGTCGCGCTACTGCCCTAATCACATCGCCTCTCATGACGATGAGAGGCTCCCCTTCCCCCCTTTTCCCGGCAGGTTTTACTTCTTACCCATGCGTAATCTGGGGTAATATTTCACCCTCTTATCGATGCGGTGAATCTGGACGATTCCTGATCGAATAACAATAATGATTCTAATAAAATATCGGGAGCTAACTATGCCTGAAGCAACGCCTTTTCAGGTGCTGATAGTAGATGACCACCCTCTTATGCGTCGTGGTATCCGTCAGTTACTGGAACTGGATCCGACATTCGAGGTGGTTGCCGAAGCGGGCGATGGCGCAACGGCGATTGATCTGGCAAACCGTCTCGATCTGGATTTGATCCTGCTTGATCTGAATATGAAAGGGCTGAGCGGTCTGGATACGTTGAACGCCCTGCGCCGCGATGGGATCACGGCGCAGATTATCATTCTCACCGTCTCGGATGCGGCCAGTGACATCTACGCACTGATTGACGCTGGTGCAGACGGCTATCTGTTAAAAGACAGCGATCCGGAAGTCCTGCTGGACGCTATTCGCACGGGTGCCAACGGCGGTCAGGTTTTCAGTGAACGCGTCAGTGATTATCTGCGCGAGCGCGAAATGTTTGGTGAGGAGGACGATCCGTTCAGCATACTGACCGAGCGTGAGCTGGATGTCCTGCACGAACTGGCACAGGGACTGTCCAACAAGCAGATTGCCTCGGTCCTCAACATCTCCGAACAAACCCTGAAGGTGCATATCCGCAACCTGCTGCGCAAGCTCAACGTACGCTCGCGCGTTGCCGCCACCATTCTGTTTTTACAAACCCGCGGGCTACAGTAATTCAACAACACGCGGCCGGAGCGTTCAGTCCGGCCACGTGGTTACTCACTTTTTGGTGATAAGTGCTGCATTGCCTGCGCAATACTGCGCTCAATCACCGCACGACGCGTATCGTTCGCTGGCAGCATCTTCAGCATCATTTCCCAGGCCGCCACCGCGTCGCCAAAACGTTCCTGCTCGTAGGCATTGAAGGCGTACATGCTCAGGACCCGCACATTGGCGTGATCGCGACGGACCAGCTCTCGCAACAACTCCCCTCCCCGACGGTTATCATCAGGATCGGAAGAGCGGGTTAGCGCTTCAGCATAGCCCAGCGCCGCATCGCTGTTCTTCGGATCGAGTCGATAGGCGTTAGCATATGCCTCGGTAGCGGTACTGGCATTGCCGAGCACCATGCCGATCCGCCCCAGCATGATCCAGCCTTCCACGTTCGTCGCATCACTTTGCAGACGGGTACGCAGCCCCAGCGCCAGACGCGTCATCTCTTCCTCATCCAGCGGCTGCGCTTTTGGATCCAGCGCGCGCTCCAGCAGGGCCGGGCTTTGTGCCGTCGCCAGCTGCCAGATTGCCACCTGCTTATAGCTCCCGGTCTGGTAATAACTGACTGCACTTACGATGACGGCAATCACAATACCCGGCAGATAAACCGCCAGCCCGGCGCGTTTGCCCTGCGCTAACGTCATCTCGTCCGGGAACACCTCCTGTTTCAGGCGTACCCGTCGACGCGAGCGGGCAACGATAATCCAGCCACCGGCACCAATTGCCGCTACCGGGAGCACCCACAGCAGAATAGTCAGCGGTGTCAGCGGCGGATCATAGGTGACGAAGTTGCCATAGCGCGCCACCATGTAGTCGACTATCTCTTTCTGACTTTTCCCTTCCTGCATCAGTTCATACACTTTCTGCCGCAGGTCGGTCGCAATCATTGAATTGGAATCCGCGATGCTGTTGTTCTGGCATTTCGGACAGCGCAGCTGTTCGGTTAACTGGCGGAACTGTTGCTCCTGGGCTTCATCCTTAAACTGCATTACATCAATGGTGGCCAGCGCGTTGGCAGAAAGCAGCAGCATCAGCACACTCAGCAGAATTCTCATTGCGCGGCCTCCTTGCTGTATTTCTCCCACAGCGGCTTGATTTCACTCTCCCAGACGCGGGCGTTCAGATCCCCGGCATGGCGATAGCGAATAATGCCTTTACCGTCGATCAGAAACGTTTCCGGCGCGCCATAGACCCCCAGATCCAGGCCCAGCATGCCGTCGCCGTCAAACAGGCTCAGCGCGTAGGGATTACCCAGCTCTTTCAGCCAGACGATGGCTTTCTGGCGGTCGTCCTTATAGTTCAGTCCCACCACGCGAATCCCCTGTGCCGACAACTGGTTCAGATACTGATGCTCAGCGCGACAGGTCGGGCACCACGTCGCCCAGACGTTAAGTAAAACCGGTTTGCCCTGGGTCAGCACGTCCGCCTCATAATGCTTACCGGGGTTTTCCAGAGACTCGAGTCGAAAGGTCGGCACCGGTTTACCAATCAGTGCCGATTCCAGATTCGTCGGCGTGTCGCCTTCTGCGTTGCGCGCCAGTTGCCACAGCAACGCCGCAGCAATCACGAGGAAAATCACAAAGGGAATCAAAAGTACGTTGCGCTTCATACCGCCTCCGACGCCGATTTTTGCGGTTGTACGCGTTTGCGATAACGTGGGTCAAACAGACACAACAGCCCACCCAGCGCCATCAATATTCCACCCGCCCAGATCCAGCGAATAAACGGTTTGTAATACAGACGAACGGCCCACGCGCCGTTATCCAGTTCTTCGCCGAGCGCCGCGTACAGATCGCGGGTGATCCCGCCGTCAATCGCCGCTTCCGTCATCATCGAACTGGTGCTGTTATAGAACCGTTTTTCGGCGTGCAGCGTCGCTTCTGCTTTGCCATCACGGGTCACGCCGATAATTGCCACGCCACCGCGATAGTTGGGGCCAGTGACCTCTTTCACGTCGCGGAAGGTGAAGCGATATTCATGAATATCGACGCTATCGCCCGCTTTCATGCGAACATCGCGCTCAACGCTGTAGTTCTGGCTGAAGGCGATCCCGACAATGGTCACCGCCAGGCCGACGTGCCCGGCCACCATCCCCCAGTAGCTAAGCGTCATTTTCGTGCCACGCGATATACGCTGCGCAAGCTCCGCCATCGCCAGCACAAACACCCAGCAGGCCATTGCCAGCCCGACAACCGTCATGGCGACAATCTTGTTCTCAAACAGCCACGGCAGCAGCAGAGAGAGCCCAAAAGTGCTGACCAGCGCGATGACCAGCAACCGTTGCAATTTACGCGGTCGATCGCGTCCCCAGCGGACCAGCGGGCCAATGCCCAGCAGCAGGGCAAACGGCGCCATCAGCCAGGTAAACATGGTATTAAAGAACGGTTCGCCGATGGAAATACTCCCCAGCCCGAGCTGCTTATGCACCAGTGGGAGCAGTGTTCCCAGCAGCACCACCAGCATGGCGGCAATCAGCAGCACGTTGTTACCAAGCAGCAACGATTCGCGTGACCAGAGGGCGTTATTCACCCTGGAGCGGACCTTATGCCCTCGCGTGGCAAACAGCAGCAGCGAGCCGCCGATCACCAGCACCATGAAGGCCAAAATGAACATCCCGCGGGACGGGTCGGAAGCAAACGCATGCACCGATACCAGCACGCCCGAGCGTACAAGGAACGTCCCCAACAGACAGAGCGAAAACGCGCAGATGGAGAGCAGCAGCGTCCACGCTTTGAAACTACCGCGCTGTTCAGTGACCGCCAGCGAGTGCATCAGCGCGGTGCCCACCAGCCACGGCATAAACGAGGCGTTTTCCACCGGGTCCCAGAACCACCAGCCGCCCCAGCCGAGTTCGTAGTAAGCCCATGCCGAGCCCAGCACGATCCCTAGCGTCAGAAAAACCCACGCGGCCAGCGTCCACGGACGCGAAAAACGGGCAAAGGTGCTGTCCAGACGACCGCTCATCAGCGCCGCGATAGCGAACGCGAAGGCGACTGAGAAACCAACATAGCCCATATACAGCAGCGGCGGATGGAAGATCAGTCCCGGATCCTGCAACAATGGATTCAGATCGCGCCCTTCAATCGGGAAATCCGGCAGCGTGCGGGCAAAGGGGTTGGAGGTAAACAGAATGAATAACAGGAAACCGACGCTGACCATCCCCATCACCGCGAGCACGCGGGCGACGATATCCAGCGGCATCCGCTGAGAAAACAGCGCGACGGCAAACGTCCAGCCGCTCATCAGCAACACCCAGAGCAGCAGCGAGCCTTCATGCGCGCCCCAGGTGGCCGCGACGCGATACCAGACGGGCAGTTGCGTGTTGGAGTTACTGGCGACATAGAGCACGGTAAAATCATTCACCACAAAGGCGTTGATCAGCACCATAAAGGCCCCCATCACCAGGATGAACAGCAGCCAGGCGAAGGGTCTTGCCGATGCCATCATCCGCGCGTCGCCGCGTGCCACGCCCCATAGCGGATAGACTGAGAGTAACAACGCAACGCCGAGAGCCAGGCATAACAGCGCATTGCCAATTTCAGGCATCATGATGTCTTATCCTTATTGACGCTTGCCGGGCGACGATGGTTTTCCTGCATCGCTTTTTCGACTTCCGGCGGCGTGTAATTCTCATCATGCTTGGCGAGAACTTCTTTCGCGAGGATGTGATTTTTCTCGCCGAGTTCCCCCTGCACCACCACGCCCTGCCCTTCACGGAACAGGTCCGGCAGGATGCCTTCGTAGGTGACATCCACCACGCCTTCGGCGTCATAGATGCTGAAATTCACCTTCAGCGAGTTCGGATCGCGCTTCACGCTGCCGGGCATAACCATGCCGCCCACCCGCAGCCGCTGGCCCACTTCCGGCATCTGCTGCGTCTCGCGTTTACCGTAGATAATCTCACCTGGCGTATAGAACAGGTCGATGTTGGCGCGCAGCGCGTAAAGCACCAGCGTAATCGTCAGCGCTAATCCGACGAGTACGCCGCAGGCAATCCATAAACGGTTCTTACGTCGAATATTCACGCCGCCTCCCGTTCTGTCTGCGCCGCACGCAGGCGGGCTTCACGCGCCCGTTGTCGGGAAACATCACGCAAGATGGCGCGATGCTGCGTCACGGTATGAATAACCAGTACCGCCAGCGGGATGATGCTCAGCACCACGGCCAGCCAGACGTAAAAGGCGTAACCGCCCATCGCAAAAAATTCACTCCAGGATGCAAATGCAGTGGTCATTGGCGGCCCCTTTTTAAAATCAGTTCACTCACCCACGGGCGACGTTTTTCCATCATCAGAATCAGGTTACGCATGCGCATCAGCGACAGCGTGATGAACAGCAGCAGGTAGCCGATAATCGCCAACCGCAGCGGCGTACGCATAGCCGGGTCAATGCTTTGCTGCATGCGGGTCGAGCCCTGATGCAGCGTGTTCCACCACTCCACCGAATAGTGAATGATCGGCAGGTTCACCACGCCAATCAGCACCAGGATCCCTGCTGCGCGCCCTGCCATTTTACGGTCGTCAAAGGCATGCCACAGGGCAATAGCGCCAACGTAGAGAAACAGCAGCACCAGTTCCGAAGTCAGCCGCGCATCCCATACCCACCAGGTGCCCCACATCGGTTTGCCCCAGGCAGAGCCGGTAACCAGCGCAATAAACGTAAACACCGCACCAATCGGCGCCATCGCGGCCAGCGCCAGGTTCGCCATTTTCATCTGCCAGACCAGGCCGATAAACGCCGCCACCGCCATCGAGGCATAAATCCCCATTGACCAGATTGCTGCCGGGACATGCAGATAAATAATGCGGTAGCTCTGCCCCTGCTGGTAATCCGCGGGTGCAAAACCGAATCCCCAGATCCAACCCGTAGCCAGAACCAGTACGCTGGCGACGGCCAGCCACGGCACGAAATAGCCACAAAGCTGATACAGCCGTGGGGGCATAGCCAGTTGATGAAGTGTTTTCCACATAATTCCGTCACCAGACTCAAACGAATGAAGTTACCGTCATGCCGGATGGCGGCTAACGCCTTATCCGGCCTACATACTGCATACTCTGTCCCTGTAGGCCTGATAAGCGCTGTGCCATCAGGCAACAGGTGGAGAGCGGCTGACGCCTTATCCGGCCTACATACTGCACACTCTGTCCCTGTAGGCCTGATAAGCGCTGTGCCATCAGGCAACAGGTGGAGAGCGGCTGACGCCTTATCCGGCCTACATACTGCATACTCTGTCCCTGTAGGCCTGATAAGCGCAGCGCCATCAGGCAACGCATTACTGCAAACTAATGCGTAACGCTGCCGCCGTCGCAAAAGGACTCAACGTCGCGCTACCCGCCAGTAACGCGCCTAAAATCGCCATGTATCCATCCACAGGAAGATGCATGGATGCCGCATCCATCGCGGCGGTAGCAAAAATCAACAACGGGATAGTCAACGGCAGCACCAGTACGCTCAGCAACACGCCGCCGCGCTTTAGCCCAACCGTTAAGCCCACCCCGGGTGCGCCGAGAAAGCTCAGCGTCGGCGTCCCCAGCAGCAAGGTCAGCGCCATAATTTTCCAGCCGTAGATGTCCATCCCCAGCAGCAGCGCCACCAGCGGAGAGAGGATCAACAGCGGCAAACCGGTGACCATCCAGTGGGCCATAACTTTTGCCAGCACCACCATCGGTAACGGGATCGGCAGCAGCATCAGTTGCTCAAGACTGCCGTCCTGCAGGTCATCGCGAAACAGTCGCTCCAGCGCCAGCAGCGAAGCCAGCAGCGCAGCGACCCAGATAATGCCCGGCGCAATGCGCGCCAGCAGCTGCGGTTCCGGGCCAATACTCAGCGGGAACAGCGTAATGACAATCAGAAAGAACCACAGCGGATTGGCAATTTCCGCGCTATGGCGAAAAGCCACGCGCAGTTCGAGACGAAAGATACGCCACATCATTGCCCGCCCCTCTCGTGAGTCAGCGCAATCCGGCGAATGCGGTCCGTGGCGACGTTCAACGGCTGGTGGGTGGTGAGGATGACAATCCCCCCCTCTTCGGTATGCTGCGCCATCCGCTGCGTCAGGCGTTCTACGCCGTTCACATCAATGGCGGTAAAGGGTTCGTCGAGGATCCAGAGCGTGGCGCGAGTCAGCCAGAGACGCGCTAACGCCACCCGGCGCTGCTGTCCGGCAGAGAGCTGATTGACAGGGATATCTTCGTATCCGGCGAGGCCAGCCTGCGCCAGCGCCGCGAGACATTTTGCGCTGTCACCGTCCTGGTGGAAAAAACGCAGGTTCTCCAACGCCGTCAGCCGGGTTTTGATCCCCGGCTGATGTCCAATCCACAACAAATTTTGATGGTAGCTGTCCCGTACACGATGCAGCGGTTGTGCTTGCCAGCATACCTCCCCGGCATCAGGGCGAGAGAGTCCCGTCAGCAATCGCAACAGGGTGGTTTTCCCCGCGCCATTGCCGCCGGTAACTTGTATCCACTCCCCTGCGTTGACCTGGAACGACAAATCGCTAAACAGGACTCGTTCATCCCGCTCGCAGAGGAGCTTTCTGGCTTCAAGCATACTACCCACTCATTACCACCCCGTCAGAAGCCCGGTTTGACGTCGCGCATATCGGGAAGCTTATGCGCAATCCCTTTATGGCAATCAATACAGGTTTGCCCGTCTTTCACCGCCTGATCGTGCATTTTCGCGGCGACACTCTTCTGGGCCGTTAAGTCCATGAATTCAAAGTTGTGACAGTTACGACACTCCTGAGAATTGTTATCTTTCATTCTTCGCCATTCATTCTGCGCCATCGTCAGACGATGCGCTTCGAACTTCTGCGGTGTATCGATAAGCCCCAACGCTTTGGCATATAACTCTTTGCTGGCTTTGATCTTACGGATCATTTTCGGCACAAACTCGTGCGGTACGTGGCAGTCAGGACAGGTCGCGCGTACACCGCTACGGTTGTTGTAGTGCACGGTTTCCATGTATTCCTGATACACCGTGTTGCGCATTTCGTGGCAGCTAATGCAGAACTCTTCGGTGTTGGCTTTTTCCATCCCGGTGTTAAATCCCCCCCAGAAAATAATCCCGCCGACGAACCCGATTAACAGCAGCGTACCCAGCGCCAGGCGACTGGGGCGACGCCACCATTGCCAGAGGCGCTTAATCCGGCCTGGTTTACGGTTAGAATTTTCCATAATGACCTCTTATTTCCCGTAACCTTTCGAAGGGGTAAAGGTGTTACCCACAATCGGCGGGGCGTCAGTCTGCGGCACATGGCACTGCAAACAGAAATAACGACGCGGCGCCACTTCGGCCAGCACTTTGCCGTCGCTGTCCATAAAGTGAGTTGGACTAATACGCGGCGCGCCGGTGGTACGATAGCTTTCGACACCGTGGCATTGCAGACAGCGGTTGGTATTCGTGGTCACCTGGTAACCATCGACGCTATGGGGAATCATCGGCGGCTGATTCACGTAGTTCAGCGGCATACGCTCCTGCTCTTTGTGCATGCGAATCGCCCCTTCCTGTGTCCCTGACACTTCCGGAGACTGGCTAAGATCCACTCCGTTTGCCGCCCAAACCGCACCGCTCACCACCAGGGCCAGCAGGGCTGTCCATTGACACAGCGCTTTCTTCAGGTCATGGCTTTTCATGATTTCGCTCCCGAACTCCATCGTGTAGTTATTGTAAATACGTCCTCAGAACAGACATCCACGCAGCGACCGCAGGCCATGCAATCGCGACTGGTGACCTGCACCGGGCTTTGCTCATCCAGCACCGGGGCACGTAACACATGCGGTTCCGGGCAAACATGAAAACAGTCCATACAGCGGTTACATTTCTGTCGGTCTTTTGCCGCAACGGTTAACACGCCCTGGCTACCCAGCACGCCATACAGTGCGCCTAAAGGACAAAGATGCCCGCACCAGCCGTGTTCAACGACCAGCAAATCAAATAAAAACAGAGCGATAATCAGCAGTGCGCCGCTACCGAATCCCATCACCAGGCTACGCCCCAGCAGTGAAACAGGGTTAATCCATTCCCACAGTAGCGTCCCGGTCAGCGCTGAACCCACCAGCACAATAACCAGAAGTACGTACCGTATATGACGTGGAATGGTTGCGGACTGATTCAGGTCAAACCTTCTACGTAGCCAGGCCGCAAAATCGGTAATCGGGTTCAGCGGGCAGACCCAACTGCAAAACAATCGCTTTCCTGCCAGGGCATACAGCGCCGTAATAATCGCCGCGCCCGTGAGTCCCACCGCGGCGGGCAGATGACCACTCGCCAGGCTTTGCAGGGTAATCAACGGATCCGTCAGCGGGATCGTATCCAGCAGCAAGCTACTGGTGTAGTTCCCGTGCAGGATCCATACGCCAAACCACGGACCGCTCAGAAACATTCCCAGCACAATAAACTGACTGAGACGGCGGAAGATCAGCCAGCGGTGACTCCGCCACATGCCTTTTTTCGCCTGCGCTTCGCGCCCGGCGTCACGCTTACGATTTGCCATCGTTCCCCTCCAGCCAGCCGAAGCGGTAATGGTGACCCAACTCCCCTTTCGCCAGCGTCAGCGGCAACACTTTTATCGCCGGCTGTTCAAGCACGCAGACTTTTTCACATTTACCGCAACCCGTGCAGGCATCGCTGTGAACGGTGGGGATAAATCGCGCATGTTTGCCAGTTCGCATGTTGCGATCCAGTTCCAGCGTGATGGCCTCATCGATTTTTGGGCACTCGCGGTAGCAGACGTCACAGCGTAAGCCCTGGAAGTTCAGGCAGTTTTCCTGATCCAACAGAACCGCCAGCCCCATCCGCGAATCATCAATGGAGGCAATCTCCCGGTCCAGCGCCCCGCTGGGGCACACTTTGGCGCACGGAATGTCTTCGCACATTTCGCACGGGATATCGCGGGCAACAAAATACGGCGTACCGGCCGACAAGCCCGACGCGAGCGTCGCCAGTTTTAAGGTGTCATACGGACATGCCTGAACGCACTGCCCGCAGCGCACACAGGCGCTGGCAAAGGCGTTCTCGTTCACGGCACCAGGCGGGCGCAACCGCACGCCCGTAGCTCGTGCGGTTTGCTGCTGTAACCCCAGCACCACGCCAACGGCAGCCAGTCCACCCGCTGTGCGTACAACATCGCGCAGAAAGCGGCGGCGGCCGTTTTGGGGTTTCGCTGACCGGGACATGGCGTGTTACACCTTCGCCAGTTTCACAGCGCACTTCTTGAAATCCGTCTCTTTAGAGAGCGGATCTGTCGCATCCAGCGTCAGGTTATTCACCAGCTGTGCGGCATCGAAGAACGCCATGTATACCAGCCCCTGCGGCGGACGGTTACGTCCACGGGTTTCAACAATGGAAACCACCTCGCCACGACGTGAAACCACTTTGACTTTATCGCCACGGCGCAGGTCCCGTTTTTTCGCATCCAGCGGATGAATAAACAGAACCCCTTCCGGGAAGGCGCGGTGCAGTTCAGGTACGCGGCGCGTCATACTGCCGGTATGCCAGTGCTCCAGTACACGTCCCGTGGAAAGCCACAGGTCGTACTCTGCATCCGGGACTTCAGCGGCAGGTTCAAACGGCAGCGCGAAAATCACCGCTTTACCGTCTGGCTTACCGTAGAACTTGTAGCCTTCGCCCGCTTTGACGTACGGATCGTTACCTTCGCTGTAGCGCCACTGCGTCTCTTTCCCGTCAACGACTGGCCAGCGCAGACCGCGCGCCTTGTGGTAGTCATCGAACGGTGCGAGATCGTGACCGTGTCCGCGACCAAACCAGGCGTACTCTTCAAACAATCCTTTTTGCAGGTAGAAGCCCAGATCGCGGGATTCATCGTTCAACTGATCCTCTTTCAGTTCCGTCAGCGGGAACTTGCTCACCGCAGGCGTGGCAAACAGTACGTCATACAGCGTTTTACCGCGCAGTTCCGGTTTCTGTGCCAGCAGCTCTTCAGGCCAGACCTCTTCCGTTTTGAAACGACGTGAGAACTGAACCAGTTGCCACAGGTCAGATTTTGATTCACCCGGTGCTTTAATCTGCTGGCGCCAGAACTGGGTACGGCGCTCGGCGTTACCGTAAGCCCCTTCCTTCTCCACCCACATCGCGGTTGGCAGGATCAGATCCGCTGCCAGCGCGCTGACGGTCGGGTACGGATCGGAGACAATGATAAAGTTGCGCGGATCGCGCCAGCCCGGCAGACGATCTTCATTGATGTTCGGACCCGCCTGCATATTGTTGGTACACATCGTCCAGTAGACGTTCAGCTTGCCGTCTTTCAGTGCCCGGTCCTGGGCAACCGCGTGAAGACCGATTTTCGCCGGAATAGTCCCAGCCGGGATATTCCAGTGTTTTTCGCAGATCTCACGGTGTTTTTCGTTGGTGACCACCATGTCCGCTGGCAGACGGTGAGCAAAGGTGCCCACTTCACGCGCAGTACCACAGGCAGAAGGCTGTCCGGTCAAAGAGAACGGCCCACAGCCCGGTTGCGCAATTTTGCCGGTCAGCAGGTGGATGTTGTAGATCAGGTTGTTGGCCCACACGCCGCGCGTATGCTGGTTGAAGCCCATTGTCCAGTAGGAGATGACCTTCTTGTTCGGGTCGGCATACAGCTTCGCCAGTTGTTCCAGTTGATCTTTTGGCACGCTGGTCATTTCAGCGGTTTTTTCCAGCGTGTACTCGGCAACAAACGCTTTGTAATCTTCAAAGCTCATCGGCTCGGAGGCGTCAGAACCTGGGTTTTTCGCTGCTTTTTCCAGCGGATGGGTCGGACGCAGGCCATAGCCGATATCCGTTGCCCCTTTGCGGACGTTAACGTGCTTGCTGAAGAAGTCCTGGTTAATCGCGTTATTCTGAATGATGTAGTTGGCGATGTAGTTGAGGATCACCAGGTCAGACTGCGGCGTAAAGACCATCCCGTTGTCCGCCAGCTCAAAGCTACGGTGCTGGAAAGTGGACAGCACGGAAACGTTAACATTCGGATCGGAGAGACGACGGTTGGTGATGCGCGACCAGAGGATCGGGTGCATTTCCGCCATATTGGCACCCCACAGGACAAACGCATCGGTATGCTCGATATCGTCGTAGCAGCCCATCGGTTCGTCCATACCAAAGGTTCGCATGAAGCCGACTACCGCTGATGCCATGCAGTGACGTGCGTTTGGGTCGAGGTTGTTCGAGCGGAAACCGGCTTTAAACAGTTTGGAGGCGGCATAACCTTCCCAGATGGTCCACTGGCCGGAACCAAACATGCCGACAGACTCCGGGCCTTTCTCTTTCAGTGAGGTTTTGAATTTCTCTTCCATCACGTCGAAAGCCTGCTCCCAACCGATCGGCGTAAATTCGCCGTCTTTGCTGTACTTACCGTCTTTCATACGCAGCAGCGGCTGCGTTAAACGGTCCTCTCCGTACATAATTTTGGGCAGGAAATAGCCCTTGATGCAGTTCAGACCACGGTTAACCGGGGCTTCCGGGTCGCCCTGACAGGCGACAATACGCCCCTGTTGCGTCCCGACCAGTACGCCACAGCCTGTGCCACAAAAACGGCACGGGGCTTTATCCCACTTGATGGCTTCCTGTTGACCGACAACTGCACGGGCAACGCCCGGCACGCTTAGCCCGGCAGCCGCCGCAGCGGCCGCAACGGCGTTAGCTTTCATAAAGCTACGACGACTGAGTTTCATGGTGTTTCCTCACCTTGTTCTTCCTGCTGGTGATAAACCAGCGACACCGCCAGTACGCCCGCAACGTTGCGTACCGACTCAATTGTTTGCATCAGCGTTTCGCTGTGTTCTGCTTCAACCACGGCAATCATCTGACCGCTTTGCGGGTCGCTTACCGCCACTTCGCAGCCCGGCAATGCGTTTAACTGCGTGCTGATATCCTGTACATGTTCGCCTTTGGCCTGAACAATCAGGCTGCAGACCTGCCAGTTAATGTGCATGGTTATACTCCGCGGTAATGGCTGACACCGGGCAACTGGCGACACACGCGCCGCATCCGTTACAGTTCTGGTTATTGAGTTGTGGTTGATAAATGCCGGACAGCGTTGGGCGAAACATAATCGCCTGCGGCTCACAACTATCCTGACAGCGGCGGCACTCTACGGACTGATACGCCAGACACGCTTGCCCAATGGTAAAAATCAGATCCCATGCCCTGGTGTGGCGCGGAGAAAAGAGAGATTCGGGGCAAGCCTGCGCGCAGGCGTAGCAGAAGGTGCATTCGCTTTGTTGGAAATTAACGTTTGGATAGCCACCCGGCCCACGCTGCAAAACATCGTGTTCACAAGCCTGAATACAGGCGTCGCAACGGGTACACTGGGACAGAAACTGAGAGGCTTCCATGCTCCACGGCGGACGGATCCCACGGTTAGCATTACGCCAACTGCCAGTCAGTATGCCTCGACGGGATAAATCAACCATGGCATCGCCCTTCCATAAACGACGCTCCCCCGGCTGGGTGAACGACAATAAAAACCGCGTTACTACTAAGTCATTATTATGATCGGTAAGATAGTAAAGGATGTGTTCCAGGTGCATACCCCAATTGGGGTAAAACCAGTGGTTGGATCAAAAGAGTGTTAATGAAGCTTGTCAGAATGTGCTTCTCCGCACATATCAAAGGGTTATGTAATTATTTATATATCGAAATAACTATCAGGATAATTGCCCGATCTAAACGGTCATTAACAGAATAAATAACCAGACTAAAGACATGTACTCAGTTAATGCACTTAAAAAATACGTAAAGACAGATCAATAACTCTGGTGAATATGCTAACCTGCCGTGAAATCGTTCATAAGATAAAAAAGGAAAACCTGTGAACTCTAAAATGAAGACAATGGTCCCTGCCGTTTTGTTCGCTGCCTTCGCCAGCACCTCTGCATGGGCGGCATCCGCTGAGACTAACCCGCAACCGCTGGAAAAAATCGCCCCTTATCCGCAGGCGGAAAAAGGGATGAAGCGCCAGGTTATCCAGTTACCCCATCAGGAAGATGAATCTACTCTGAAAGTGGAACTGATGATCGGCCAGACGCTGGAGGTCGACTGCAACCAGCATCGTCTGGGCGGCGCACTGGAAAGCAAAACGCTGGAAGGTTGGGGTTATGACTACTACGTCTTCGACAAAGTCACCTCTCCGGTATCGACCATGATGGCCTGCCCGGACGGCAAAAAAGAGCAGAAGTTTGTCACCGCGTATCTGGGTGATAACGGGATGCTGCGTTACAACAGCAAGTTGCCGATCGTGGTGTATACCCCGGCAAATATCGATGTGAAATTCCGCATCTGGAAAGCGGAAGATAACGTGCAGAACGCGGTAACGCGATAAATAGCTAATGATGCCGGATAGCGACGTACCGCCTTATCCGGCCTACAGGAACGTGATGTAGGCCGGAAAAGCGCAGCGCCATCCGGCAATCGGGTTACAGTGCGATATCCGCGACGGCTTTACGCTCCGGCTGAGCCTGAGGTTTCAGTTGCGGTGTGGGCAGCGAGTCTGCCACCTGCTGCTTGTCATATTTCAGACCCAGCACCTCACTGGTATATTGCAGTTCCTGCTGCGTCGCCTCAACGTTGCCGTTCAGTTTTGTACCGTAAGACGGAATAATCGTTTTCAGCTTCGCCTGCCATTGCGGCGTGCTCACTTTATCTTTGAAGACCGTTTCCATCAGGTGGAGCATGATCGGTGCCGCAGTGGATGCGCCCGGTGACGCTCCCAGCAGCGCGGCAACGGTTCCTTCTTTGTCGCTCACCACTTCCGTTCCCAGACGCAGTACGCCCCCTTTGTCTTCATCACGCTTGATGATCTGTACGCGCTGACCCGCCTGCCACAAACGCCAGTCCGCTTTCTTCGCCTGCGGATAGTACGCTTTCAGCGCGTCAAAGCGGTCGTCATCACTCAGCATCACCTGGCTAATCAGGTATTTCACCAGATCGAAGTTATCCAGTCCCACATTGACCATCGGCATGAAGTTCGAAGGCGTGGTTGAACTCAGCAGATCCCACAGTGAACCGTTTTTCAGGAATTTAGTGGAGAAGGTAGCGAACGGCCCAAACAGCACCACGCGTTTACCGTCCAGAATACGGGTATCGATATGCGGAACCGACATCGGCGGCGCGCCCACGGAAGCCTGACCGTACACTTTCGCCAGATGACGATTCACAACGTCCGGGTTTTCCGCGACCAGGAACTGACCGCCGACCGGGAAGCCAGCATACTCTTTGGCTTCAGGAATACCGGTCTCCTGCAGCAGTTTCAGCGCTGCGCCGCCTGCGCCGATAAAGACGAATTTGGCTTTGATGTTATGTTCCGCTTCGCCGTTTTTCAGATCGGCGACGGTCACCGTCCAGCTGTTATCGTCGTTACGTTTAAAACCGCGGACTTCGGTGCTTAACTCCAGCGTAAAGTTGGGCTTTTTCTGTAACGAGGCTATCAACTGGCGCGTGATTTCGCCGTAGTTCACATCCGTTCCCATTTCAGTTCGCGTGGCGGCGACCTTCTGTTTCGGATCGCGCCCTTCCATCACCAGCGGCGCCCACTCTTTGATTTGCGCGTGGTCTTCAGAGTAGCGCATGCCGCGGAACAGCGTGCTCTGTTGCAGCGCCGCATAACGGGCGCGCAGGAAGTTAACGTTCTCATCCCCCCAGACGAAGCTCATGTGCGGAACGGTGGTGATGAAGGCGCGAGGGTCGTGCAACACGCCGCTGTTGACCTGATGCGCCCAGAACTGGCGGGAAATCTGGAAGGCTTCGTTAATTTCAACTGCCTTTTCGGTGCTGATACTCCCGTCGGCTTTCTTTGGTGTGTAGTTCAACTCCATCAGCGCGGAGTGCCCTGTACCGGCGTTGTTCCAGCCGTTTGAACTCTCTTGCGCGACACCGTCCAGGCGCTCCACCATGGTCATCGACCAGCCGGGTTCCAGTTCCTGTAAATACGTTCCCAATGTAGCGCTCATGATGCCGCCGCCGATCAACAGTACGTCCGTCTCCTGCTCTTCCGTCGCTTTCGCTTTTGCCGCCATCGAGACAGCATTCAGCCCTACGGCCATCGAGAAGAGCATGGCAGTCACTTTTTTCATATTGTTAATGCCTTACTTTTAGTATCGTTTTTTTGCTTTTTGCAGGTGAAAATCGAGCGGCATCAACGTTAACATTTCAGTAAAAATATTTAAATATTGTTTATAAATTATATTTAAATTTTATAAAAGTTAAAAATACGTTGAATCTTTATAGGGTTATTCGCAATATTTTCTGGAAACAGACGCTCCAGAAAGGTACTATGCGGCGCTTTATTATTCACCGCACGGACGCCTGCTGGTCTGCTGTTATCAGGCCCCTTCCGACCTGAGAGTAAATATGTCTGTAACCCCTTCGTCTCCTGCTCTGGCTGAGGAACACACCGTCAGTGGCGTCCTTCGCGCCCCACGTCTGCTGATACGCGAAACGCTGGCGGGAGTCATTACCGCGCTGGCGCTGATCCCTGAAGTGATTTCCTTTTCGGTGATTGCTGGCGTTGACCCGAAAGTCAGTCTGATCGCCTCGGTGGTCCTCTGTCTTGCCATGTCTTTCATGGGCGGTCGTCCCGCGATGGTCTCAGCGGCCGCCGGTTCCGTTGCGCTGGTGATTGGTCCGATGGTGCATCAGCATGGCGTACAGTACATCCTGCCGGCGGTGGTGCTGGCCGGACTCATTCAGATTCTGTTTGGCGTCACCGGGATGGCGCGGCTGATGCGTTTTATTCCCACCGCCGTCATGACCGGTTTTGTGAACGCCCTCGGTATTCTGATTTTCTTCGCCCAGGTTCCCCATTTCTGGAGCACAAGCCCACTCATCTGGGGGCTATTTACCTTAACGCTGCTGATTGTGCTGTGGGTGCCGCGGGTGATTAAAAGCATTCCTGCGCCACTGATTGCCATTGTCTTGCTGACGCTGTTTACCGCAACCACCGGGCAATTGCTGCCAACCGTCGGCGATGAAGGTTCAATGCGTGGTGGCCTACCGGCACTGACGCAACTGTTGGTACCGCTGAATCTGCACACGCTGGCGATTATCTGGCCCTGCGCACTGAGTATCGCCTTCGTAGGCCTGATGGAGTCGCTGTTGACGGCGAAACTGGTTGATGACCTGACGGTCACGCCGTCAAATAAAAATCGTGAAAGCGCGGGTCTGGGATTGGCCAACATTCTGGCGGGTTTTTACGGCGGCATTGCCGGCTGCGCGATGATCGGGCAGACCATCGTTAACGTGGAGATGGGGAAAGGCCGCAGCCGCGTGTCGACAATCGCCGCCGGGCTGGTTTTACTGCTGCTGGTGACCGCGCTGAGCGACGTGATGGCCAAAATCCCGATGTCGGTTCTGGCCGGGATCATGGTGATTGTGGCGGTGAAAACGTTCAGTTGGCACAGCATCCAGCCCACTACCCTGACGACACTGCCCGTGGTGGAAACGCTGGTGATGGTCATTACCGTTGGCGCAACGGTCTCCACCGGCAACCTGGCGATTGGCGTGGTTGCCGGAGTGGTGGCTATGGGATTACTGCCCCGCGTCGTAACGCGTAAACGACGCGCTACATCAGAAACAGCGTCGCCAGCCCAAGAAAAATAAAGAACCCGCCGGTATCGGTAATCGCGGTGATCATTACGCTCGAACCGACCGCCGGGTCGCGCCCGAGCTTCACCATCGTCATCGGGATGATCACCCCCATTAGCGCCGCCATTAACAGGTTCAGCATCATTGCCAGGGTCATCACCCCGCCGAGCGCCATGTCGTCGTACAGCCACCAGGTGATCCCACCCATGATCCCGCCCCAGACAAGGCCATTCACCAACGCCACGCCCATCTCGCGCAGAATAAGAAACGTCAGGTTACCCGGCTGAATGTTTTGTAACGCCAGCGCCCGGACAATCATGGTGATGGTCTGATTACCGGTATTCCCGCCGATCCCGGCGACAATGGGCATCAGCGACGCCAGCGCCACCAGCTGCGAAATGGTGTGCTCAAAGCCATCAATCACGCGCGAGGCGATGAACGCGGTACACAAGTTGATAGCCAGCCACGCCCAGCGCGTTTTCACCGCTTTAGGCACGGGCGCAAAAACGTCCTCTTCCGCGCTCAACCCGCCCATCCGACGCAGATCGGTGTCCGTTTCTTCATACACCACGTCGACTATCTCGTCGATCGTCAGGCGCCCCATCAGTTTGCCGGAAGGATCAACCACCGCGGCGCTGACCAGGTTGTCACGTTCGAAGGTACGCGCCGCGTTTTCCGCTTTGTCTTCCGGGGCGAAGGTCAGCGGATCGTCATCCATCACCTCGCTGACTTTGCGCTGCACGTCGTTGAGCAAAATACAGGTCAGGGTAAGCTCCCCGACCAGCGTTTTGTCGCGGCGGGTGACAAACAGTTTATCGGTGTTTTCCGGCATCTTGCCCAGACGACGCAGATAGCGCTGTACGACTTCCAGCGTCACGTCCGGGCGAACGGTAATGACCTCGAACTCCATAATCGCACCGACGCGATTCTTTTCGTAATGCATGACCTGGCGCACGCGGGCCCGTTCTTCGGGTGGCAGCGTCGCCAGTAACCGGCCAGTGAGGTTACGCGGCAGGTGTTGAACCAGGTAAATCTGTTCGTCGATGTCGAGGTATTGCAGCGCCTCGAGCAACTCCCGGTCGGTCATTTCGTCGATCAGGTCGTCCCAGACGTTTTCTGAGGCTTCGAGCAGCACGTAGCCGCGCTTTTCGCTTGCGATCAGCCGCCAGAGGGCGTGACGCTCTTCCGACGGGAGCGCTTCCAGAGTATCCGCGAGATCGGGCGGCGGAAGATGGTCGACCAGCGCGCCTACCTCAGCAATATCGTCGGATAACGTTCCGACATCATATTGCTCAGCCAGGGTGAGCTTGCCTAACAGGGTGGAAACGATGGCTTTGTCGGTGGTGAGCAGCCAGATCAGCCGCGCACGCTCTTCATCGCGCAGCCTTGCGCTGTTTTTGTGTTTTGCGAACATTAATCATAAATCCATGATATGAGATGCCATTAAGCATGGCGCGAGGTTATGTAAATAACAATAAACGGGGGCGTCAGATGGATAAAAAAAGAACCGATGTCCCGAAAAGCGTTGCGCCATCGGGACAATGGTCAGATAGCTCAGGCCGTGCGCGCGACCGCATCGCGTGATGCAGCGTCACGCTCATCACCCACCAGTTCACTCACCTGTCCGTTGCGCATTTCCAGCAGACGGTCGGCGTGAATAAAATAGTGGTCGTCGTGGCTGATGGCAAAAATGGTTTTCCCCATCTCCTGCATCAACGGCAGCAGCACCTGGTAAAACTCGCGGCGGAAGTGCGGATCCTGATCGGCCGCCCACTCGTCGAGCAGAATAATGTCGCGATCTTCCGCCAGCGCCAGCAGCAGCGCCACGCGCTTTTTCTGCCCCTTCGACAGTTTCAGATTCAGGATCCGGCCATCGCTCAGTTCCAGCTTGTGCGCCATTTTCAGGTGCTCAAGCCACTTTTCAACCAGTGCAGGATCGGCCGGTTTACCTTCCGGTCCCAGCAGTTGGTCAAACAGCCAGACGTCGGTAAACACCGCCGAAAAGAGCTTACGATAATCTTCCGGCTTTTCGGCACTGACAGGCTTACCGTCCAGCAGAATCTCCCCGGACTGTGGCTGATATAGCCCCGTCAGCAGCATCGCCAGCGTCGATTTACCGCTGCCGTTGCCGCCGATTAAAAACAGCAATTCACCGCGGTTAATCGTCAGATTCACCGGACCTACGGAGAACGCGTTGTCCTGATAGTGGAACATGACGTTACGCAGTTCGAGGGTTTTCCATCCCGGGAAGGCCTGCGGGCGCGGGAACTCAGCCTTAAATGGCGCCAGCGCGAATTTGTTCAGCTTGTTGAAAGCGACCTGCGCCGTCAGCAGCGTGGGTAATGCCCCCACCGCCGACAGCAGCGGTGTACGCAGGAACAGCAGCGTCAACGAGTAGGTTGCCGCGACGTTGGTATCCGCCCAGCCGAGGCTATTTGCCATCCAGAACACCAGGCCAATCGCGCCGAGCATCATGATATTCGACCAGTTTACGGCACTGAGGTGGAAGGTATCGGCGCGAATAATATGGTGGCGATACGCTTTGGCATCCGGAATATAGAGGTGGGTGAAGATATGCTCCGCGCGCTCACGGTTGAGCGTCAGCTCTTTGCGCCCTTCCAGCACCGTCTGATAATCGTTATACAGCTTATCCTCGGTTTCGCGCAGCGTCGCCATATGCCGATAAACCCGCGATACCAGCATAAAACCGCCCCAGATGGTAATGATCATCCAGATAGCCGTGACCAGCAGCATTTTGGTCGACAGCATCGCCAGATACGCCGCCGAGCCGACGGTCAGGATGATCCCCTGAACCAGTTCAGGCAGACGGACAAAGGCAATGGTGATGTTGCGCACGTCGCTGGTCAACCCGGCCAGCAGAGAGGCGCTGCCCAGTTGCTCAATACGTTCAACGTGCGTATCGAGAATACGTTTGATGAATTCACTGCGCAGACGGAAGACAAAGTGGTGTCCCAGCGTGGTGAGCGCCAGCTGTGAGCCCAGCGTCACCGCCATCAACAGCAACAGCAATCCCAGAAATTCCGGTAAAACCAGCAGAGAGGGATCCGCGGTCTCAATAAGACGCTGGTTGATAAAGGCGATAAGACCAATCCCCAGCGCCGCGCTGACGAGGCTGAGCGCCATCACGCTAATAAATGGCCAGCGATACTGCCGCCAGACAAGAAGAAGTAGTTCCATTCATACAACCCGGACAAGGAATAACAGCCCGCAGTTTAAACATCTCAACGCGTTCAGCAATAATAATTCTTATTTTTATTCTTTTTTACCCGCCTGGCGAAAAGTCAGATTGTAACGACAATCGGCGGTCATCGGATGGAACCCGGCCTTCAACGGCTGAATCCCGTGGTAAAACAGACGTGATTCCCCTCCCCAGACCACCACGTCACCGTGTTCCAGCAGAATGCGCGTCAGCGGATCGCTACGTTTCAGACCGCCAAACTGAAAGACAGCCGGTAAGCCCAGCGAGACAGAGACGATTGGCGCGCGCAGATCCGGCTCGTCTTTATCCTGATGCAAGGAAAGCTTTGCGCCAGGCACATAGCGGTTGATCAGGCAGGCGTCCGGCTGATAATCCGCATAGCCCGCCGCCGTTGCCGCCTGCTGACTCAGACGCAGGAAGGACGGTGGGAAGTCGGGCCAGGCGAGTCCCGTCAACGGATCGACAGGCGAATAGAGGTAGCCGTGGCTGTCGGTCGTCCAGCCCAGCCGTCCACAGTTAGTCATCGCCACCGACATCGTGTAGCCGCCGGGGGTGATCATCTGGCGAAACGGCGAGCAGTGGGCGACCGTCTCAATCTCCTGTACCAGTTGCGGCGCCGCGCGGAAGGCAAAGCGGCGCAAAATGACAGCGCCGGGTGCCAGCGGTTCCTGCCAGGGCTGCGAATCGGCAAACAGATCGAGCATTATGTTCCCTCATCAGGCGATTCACGCCGCAGGATCTGCGCCTTGCGCGACACGCCCCAACGATAACCGGAAAGCGAACCATCACCCCGGACAACGCGGTGACAGGGGATCACGATCGCCAGTTTGTTCGCGCCGCAGGCGCTGGCGACCGCACGAACCGCTTTCGGCTTGCCGATCGCTTTTGCCAGTTGCTGATAGCTGACGGTCGCCCCGTAAGGAATCGTGCGCAGCGCCTGCCAGACCTGCTGTTGAAACGCGGTGCCCTGAATATCCAGCGGCAACGTCAGCGCCGCGTCGCGCCCGTCAATACTGGCAATAACGCGGTGGATGCGCTGCTGAAAATGGGCGTCGGCAGGGTGACCCTGAGCGGCCGGGAACAAGGTCTGCAGTTCAGCAATCAGCGCCGCATCGTCATCCCCTAACAAGATGGCGCAAATCCCCCGCTCGCTTTCCGCTACCAGGCAGCGTCCGAGTGAGCAATCGGCCAGCGCATAGTGCACGGCCAGTTTGTCACCGCCGCGGCGGAACTGTTTTGCCGTCATCCCAAGCGCTGCATCGGCGTTGCGATAGTAGCTGCTGCTGTCAGGAAAACCGGCATTCAGAATCGCCTGGGTCACGCTTTCGCCGTGACTCAGGGCGTCGCGCAGGCGGCGGGCGCGATACGATTGCTGCCAGGCTTTTGGCGTCATCCCGGTTGTGGCTTTGAACAAACGATGCAGATGATACGGGCTCATCGCCACCTTCTCAGCCAGAACATTGAGCGTTATTGAGCTCTCCTGCTCCAGAAGCTGACAGGCATGCGTGATTTTATCCAGCCGGTGCTGCTGGGCGTTGGCTTTATCCGGCTGACAGCGTTTACACGGGCGAAACCCAGCCATCAGCGCGGCCTGCGCATCGGGAAAGAAGCGGACATTTTTACGCAGCGCATGTTTTGCCGTACACGATGGTCGACAAAAGATCCCGGTCGTTTGCACGGCAAAAACAAACTGACCGTCAGCGTCAGAATCGCGTTCTAACACCGACTGCCAGCGCTGATCGTCATTTACGCGTTGATAATTTTTCATTCTGGACTCCTTCGTTAAGCATAGTGCCTGCTTAGCTGCAGTGTGTCCGAAACCCGTCACTCGAAAACCCGCAATCTTGCTTTTTAATTTTGTTCACGGATGAGGAAGCTTTCAAATTGTGGCGACATCCAGGTTTTGAATCCCTCCCCCTCTTTGATGATCATATACACCGCCAGTCCTTCCTGGCGTACGACCTCTTTGGCTTTCTCCGTGCCGAGCACCATCAGCCCGGTATCCCAGCCATCCGCCTCCAGCGCCGTTGGCGCAATCACCGTCACCGACACCAGATTGTGCTCAATGGGACGACCCGTTTGCGGATCGATAACATGGGTGAGGCGTTTGCCGTTCAGCTCGTAATAGTTGCGGTAACTGCCGGAGGTACTGATGCCGTGTCCGTTAATATCCACCACCGCCTGAACCGCATTCTCGCGATCGGTGGGTTTCTGGATCGCCACCCGCCACGGATGCCCTTCGGCGTTCATCCCACGACTGTTCAGCGCCCCGCCGACCGAAACCAGATAGCGGGCGATACCTTCCCGCTCCATCAACTGTGCCAGGTGATCGGCAGCGTAACCTTCACCGACGGTGGAGAGATCGACAAACAAATCCGGCAGATCTTTTTGCAGATACTGCTGTTTCGCCTGGTTGATCACCGTCAGGTGCTGCAACCCGCTGTTGGCTTTTGCCGCATCAATTTGCGCCTGCGTCGGGATCTGGACCGGCTGCTTGTCGGGACCAAATCCCCACAAATTCACCAATGGCCCGACGGTGATGTCCATCGCGCCCTGCGTTTTTTGCCCAATACGCAGCGCTGAGGTCACAATATCCGCCATCGCTTCGCTGACAGGCCAGGGAGAAAGGCTTTTCGACAGGTTGAAGCGCATCAGCGCCGAATCATTTTTATAGGTTGAGAGCAGTTGGTCGTCGGCATCCAGTTGCGTCTGAATTTTCGTTTGTAGCGCCGCTGACGCGTTAGCATCAATACCGACCACACTCACGCGCCAGAAGGTGCCCATCGTTTTCCCTTCCAGCACTACCGGAGCCGTCGCTGGCGTTTGCGCCGCGTCCGGCGCGTTATCGCACCCGGTAAAAAAGAGTGTCATCGCCAGTAAGGCCACGCGAGCAATGTTCATTTCCATACGTGATTGTTCTCCTGCAAAAGAGGCGCAAGAGTACACCAAAAACCGCCGGTTGTGCGTCGTAGAACCGCACAAAAAAAGGCCCCGCAGGGCCTTTTATCGACATTAAGCAAACTTAGAACTGGTAAACCAGGCCCAGTGCAACGATGTCGTCGGTGCTGATACCGGCATCACGAGTGAAGCTGTTGTCATCCAGCAGGTTGATTTTGTAATCAACGTAGGTGGACATGTTTTTGTTGAAGTAGTAGGTTGCGCCAACATCAACATATTTCAGCAGATCTTCATCGTCGTAGTTACGACCGTTGAGAGTCCCCAGGTTTTTACCTTTGGACTGCAGGTAAGCAACGGACGGACGCAGACCGAAGTCGAACTGGTACTGAGCAACCACTTCGAAGTTCTGCGCTTTGTTTGCCCACCCTTCACCGCCTACGCGCGTTGCGTTGTAGGTCTGGGTGTACTGTGCTGCCAGATAAACGTTGTTAGCGTCGTATTTCAGGCCGCCGGTGTAGGTTTCAGCGCGATCGCCGTTACCAAGATAAATCGCTTTGTTCTGCTCATCAGTACGTTTGGAGCTGCTCACTGCCGCACCCAGACCGAAACCTTCACCGATGTCATAAGTCACGGAACCGCCGACACCGTCGCCGTTCTGACGCAGCGCTCCACGACCGTTGTTAGTCACGCCAGTGTAAGCTAAGCCATCAGCACCTTCGCCTGACGGGCTGCCGTTTTTACCCTGATACTGCAGGGCAAAGTTCAGGCCATCAACCAGACCGAAGAAATCAGCGTTACGGTAAGTTGCAAAGCCGTTACCACGCTGCTGCATGAAGTTGTCAGAACCGTAGGTGTCGCCACCGAATTCTGGCAGGACGTCGGTCCAGGACGTTACGTCATAAACTACGCCGTAGTTACGACCGTAGTCGAAAGAACCTGCATCGCCGAATTTCAGACCCGCGAATGCAACACGAGTCCAGGAGTTGTTTTCGGATTCAGGTGCGTTACCCTGGATCTGATACTCCCACTGGCCGTAACCGGTGATCTGATCGTTAACCTGAGTTTCGCCTTTGAAGCCGATACGCATATAGGTCTGATCGCCATCAAGACTCTTGTCATCGGAGAAATAATGCAGACCGTCGACTTTACCGAACAGGTCTAATTTGTTGCCGTCTTTGTTGTAAATTTCAGCCGCATTTGCTGCGCCTGCTACCAGCAGTGCTGGTACCAGGAGGGACAGTACTTTAACTTTCATGTTATTAACCCTCTGTTATATGCCTTTATTTGCTTTTTTATGCCACTGCATACTGATTAACCCTCATTAACCAGTCGGCAAGTTCATTCTCCTCAAAATTGCAGAATAATCCAACACGAATATGATACTAAAACTTTTAAGATGTTTCATTTATCCACATAGGTGTTTCAAAATGTAAATATGAGGGAACTTTTTTTTTGCTTCAAAAAGACAAAAAATAAGCACAATCACTCAAGAAATATAAAAATAACAATAAAAACAATAAATTAATTAAATAAATTTCATAGCACTGAATGACAAAACAAAATCGTCGCGCATCACTAAAATATCTCTCGCTATCATCATTAACTTTATTTATTACCGTCATTCATTTCTGAATGTCTGTTTACCCCTATTTCAACCGGATGCGATGCGTCCGGTTTTTTTTTACCCTTCTTTACACTTATTTTCTCTTTATGTGCTACCGCACAAAAATAATAACAACTATTAACTATTTACCTTCATTCAGTCACTGACTGATATCAGAAACCGATTTCTTGTTATTTCGTGCTATTTGTCATCACGCGTCGGGTCATATTTGTACGTAGCAGGCGGGGCTGTACACTTTTACGTCATCTAACCGATGAATTCTTTTTAGCAAAAAATGCAGAACATCAATGAGTAGAGAATGTGGAAATTCACACCGTACCCTTTATACTGCCCTTTCACCTTCGGCGTTGTTTTACAGGTCATAACCACGAATGAGTCAGTCTGATACAACGGCTACGTCCCGATTCTCCCTTCTGCCGGGAAGCATTACCCGTTTCTTTTTATTGCTGATCATTGTGTTGCTGGTAACGATGGGCGTGATGGTGCAAAGCGCGGTTAACGCATGGCTAAAAGATAAGAGCTATCAAATCGTCGATATCACACATGCTATCCATAAGCGTGTCGATACCTGGCGTTACGCGACCTGGCAAATCTATGACAACATCGCGGCGACCACGAATCCATCGAGCAGCGAAGGATTGCAGGAAACGCGCCTGAAACAGGACGTTTACTATCTCGAAAAACCGCGTCGTAAAACCGAAGCGCTGATCTTTGGCTCGCATGACAGTTCAACGCTGGAAATGACACAGCGCATCTCGACCTACCTCGACACGCTGTGGGGTGCCGAAACGGTGCCGTGGTCCATGTATTATCTCAACGGGCAGGACAACAGTCTGACCCTCATCTCGACGCTGCCGTTGAAAGACCTCTCTTCGGGATTTAAAGAGTCAACCATTGGCAGCATTGTCGACTCACGCCGGGCCGAGATGCTTCAGCAGGCCAATGCGCTGGACGAGCGGGAAAGCTTTTCATCGCTGCGTCGTCTGGCCTGGCAAAACGGCCACTACTTTACCCTGCGGACCACCTTTAACCAGCCGGGGCATCTGGCGACCGTTGTCGCATTTGATCTGCCCATCAATGACTTAATTCCCCCCGGCATGCCGCTGGACAGCTTCCGCCTAGAGCCTGACACCACGCCAGTCAGCACACGCAACGCGGATAAAGAATCACCAGACAGCGTAAGCATCAGCTTTAACAGTTCGAAAATTGAAATCTCTTCGGCGCTGAACTCGACGGGAATGCGGCTGGTCTGGCAGGTGCCGTTCGGTACGCTGTTGCTCGATACGCTGCAAAACATCCTGTTACCGCTGTTGCTGAATATTGGCCTGCTGGCCCTCGCGCTGTTTGGCTATACCACCTTTCGTAACCAGCCGGGGCGCACAACCGAAGTCGCGCCGAATACCGCAGCCAATAATGAGCTACGTATTCTGCGTGCGATTAATGAAGAAATTGTCTCCCTGCTGCCGCTGGGTCTGCTGGTGCATGACCAGGAGGCGAACCGCACGGTGATGAGTAACAAAATTGCCGACCATCTGTTGCCGCATCTGAATCTGCAAAACATCACCAGTATGGCGGAACAGCATCAGGGTGTGATCCAGGCAACCGTCAATAATGAGCTGTATGAAATACGCCTGTTCCGCAGCCAGGTCGCTCCGCGCACCCAGATCTTTATTATCCGTGACCAGGATCGTGAAGTGCTGGTGAACAAAAAGCTCAAACAGGCGCAGCGGTTGTACGAAAAAAATCAGCAGGGCCGCACCGCCTTTATGCAAAACATCAGCGAGGCGTTAAAAGACCCGGTCAAAAAGCTGGCGGCGGAGGTTGCGCAGGTGCAAACGTCTGATGCACAGCAACTGGCGAATCATGCCGATGTATTGATCCGCATGATCGATGAAATTCAACTGGCGAACATGCTGGAAAGCGACGCCTGGAAGAGCGAGCCGACCCTCTTCTCGGTTCAGGCGCTGATTGACGAAGTCGTACCGGAAGTGCTGCCGGCCATGAAGCGCAAAGGGCTGCAACTGCTCATCAACAACCATCTGAAGGCCAACGACGAGCGGCGTGGCGATCGCGATGCGCTGCGACGGATCTTACTGTTGTTGATGCAGTACGCGGTGACGACCACCCAGATTGGTAAAATCACGCTTGAGGTGAGTCAGGATGAGTCGGTGGCGGAGCGCCTGACTTTCCGCATTCTGGATACCGGTGAAGGCGTGACGTTAAGCGAAATCGACAACCTGCATTTCCCGTTCATCAGCGAGACGCAGAAAGATCGTTACGGCAAAGCCAATCCGCTGGCCTTCTGGCTATGCGATCAGTTGGCACGTAAACTCGGTGGGCATTTGAACATAAAAGCGCGAGATGCGCTGGGTACACGCTATACAGTCCATGTTAAAATGACTCCGCTCGACCAGCATAGAGAAGACGAAGAGCGTCTGCTGGATGATGTCAGCGTCATGATCGACGTGACCTCTAACGAGGTTCGCAACATTGTGCTTCGTCAGTTGGAAAACTGGGGGGCGACCTGCATCACCCCGGATGAGAGACTCATAAGTCAAGAATATGATCTCTTTTTAACTGATAATCCGTCTAATCTTACTGCCTCCGGCTTGCTTTTAAGCGATGATGAGTCAGGCGTGCGGAAAATAGGCCCAGGCCAGCTTCGCGTCAACTTTAATATGAGCAACGCTATGCAGGAAGCTGTACTACAACTAATTGAAGAGCAACTGGCGCAGGAAGCGATCCCGGAATCCCCTCTGGGAGGTGATGAAAACGCCGAACTTCATGCCAGCGGTTATTACGCACTATTTGTAGACACAGTACCGGATGATGTTAAGAGGTTGTATACTGAGGCAGCAATCAGCGATTTTGCTGCGCTAGCCCAAACGGCTCACCGCCTGAAAGGCGTGTTTGCCATGCTAAATCTGGTACCCGGCAAGCAGTTATGTGAAACGCTGGAACATCTGATTCGCGAGAAAGATGCTCCAGGAATAGAAAAATACATCAGCGACATTGACGCCTACGTCAAGAGCTTGCTGTAGCAAGGTAGCCTTTACATGAACAATATGAACGTAATTATTGCCGATGACCATCCGATTGTACTGTTCGGTATTCGCAAATCACTTGAGCAAATCGAGTGGGTGAATGTTGTTGGCGAATTTGAAGACTCCACAGCACTGATCAACAACCTGCCAAAATTAGATGCGCACGTGTTGATTACCGATCTCTCCATGCCGGGCGACAAGTACGGCGATGGGATCACTCTGATCAAATATATCAAGCGCCATTTTCCGAGCCTGTCGATCATTGTTCTGACCATGAACAATAACCCGGCAATCCTGAGCGCGGTTCTTGATCTCGACATCGAAGGGATTGTCCTGAAACAGGGCGCGCCGACCGATCTGCCGAAAGCGCTCGCGGCGCTGCAAAAAGGCAAAAAGTTCACCCCGGAAAGCGTCTCTCGCCTGCTGGAAAAAATCAGTGCGGGCGGCTACGGCGACAAACGTCTCTCTCCGAAAGAGAGTGAAGTCCTGCGTCTGTTTGCCGAGGGTTTCCTGGTCACTGAAATCGCCAAGAAACTGAACCGCAGTATCAAAACCATCAGCAGCCAGAAGAAATCAGCCATGATGAAACTGGGCGTTGAGAACGATATCGCACTGCTGAACTATCTTTCTTCCGTGACCCTGAGCCCGGCAGACAAAGACTAATTTCTCTTTCCGTTGCAAAATGCCTGATGGCGCTCCGCTTATCAGGCCTACTCATTACGGAAAACATCCCCGTTCTGTAGGCCGGATAAGGCAAAGCCGCCATCCGGTATTTTTAACCCCGTGTTTTCCTGACCCGCTCCGCATACACCGCCAGCGTCTGCTTGAGAATGTCCAGCGTGACCGGCTTCGACAGACAGCTGTCCATTCCCGACTCCAGACAGCGCTGCTTCTCTTCGGCTAAAGCGTTTGCCGTCACCCCGACCACCGGTAGCGTCAGCCCCAACTGACGAATACGCTGCGTCAGACGATAGCCGTCCATATTCGGCATGTTGACGTCGCTCAGCACGATATCGATGTGGTTTTTGCTCAGCACGTTCAGGGCATCCACGCCGTCATTCGCGGTCTTGCACTGATACCCCAGCGAACCCAACTGATCGGCCAACAGGCGACGGTTGATGGGATGATCGTCAACCACCAGGATCATCATGTCATCATTGGTGGCCGCCGCTTTTTCCGGGGCCGGTAACGCGGAAGAGAGCTCGTCATCGTCGAGTTCAATACTGTAGATCCGGGCCAGCAGCGCCGGCAGTTCATGCGGCGACGCGACGCTGTGAACCCATTCCCCCGGCACCCTTTCCAGCGGAATGCCAATGTGACGGCGACAGAAAATAACCGCCGCACGCCCCTGCCAGGGCTGTTCCAGCTCATCGTCAGCGATCAATACATCGTCACTCGCCGGAGGTTGGCCTTCATAACGCATCACTTCGACGCCGTTGCGCGTCAGGCTGTTTTCAATAAATTGACACAGCGAGGCATTACGCACCGCCAGCCAACAGCGTGTTCTGGCGAGTCCATCGAGACCTTTTTTCGCCGGATACTGCGCGCCATACAGCGGAATACGCACCGTAAACTGGCTACCCATCCCCGGTTCAGAATCGACCGAAATGTCGCCGTCCATCATGCTGATCAGCTTTTCGCAAATCGCCAGTCCCAGCCCCGTCCCCTGGAAATTGCGCTGCACGCCGGTACCGACCTGGAAAAACGGGTCGAACAGGCGCACCACCTCTTTCGCCGGGATCCCTACGCCGGTATCCCGCACCCGAATACTGAGGTAATCATCGTCACGGCTAACATGCAGTACGATGCAGCCAATGTCGGTGAATTTAATCGCATTACTGAGCAGGTTAGAAATCACCTGTTGCAGGCGCATCGGATCGCCATTGAGGGCAACCGGCACATTCGGTTCGATAAAGCAGTACAACCCTATCTGCTTGCGCACCACCAGCGGCAAATAGTTCGCCGTAATGTGGCTCATCACCTCGCGCGGTGAGAATTCACGCGGCTCAATTTTCAACTGCTCAGATTCAATTTTCGAGAAGTCGAGAATGTCGCTGATGATTTTCAGCAGCAGACTGGAAGAGTTATTCATCGCCGTCACCAGACGATCGACCCCTTTGGGTAACGCTTTGGTTTGCAGCAGATCGAGGTTACCGATGATGCCATACAGCGGGGTACGCAGCTCGTGGCTGACGGTCGCCAGGAACATCGATTTCGACTGACTCGCCTGCTCAGCTGCCTGAGCCATCTCCTGCAACGACTCCTCCATTTTGACGCGGGCGGAGACATCCACCAGCACACAGATCGCCACGTTCTCATTGCGATAGCGGGAATGGACGAAGCTAATCTGCAGGTTGGTGTTATTACTGGTCAGCACATCGACAAAGTTCACCTGCTGTCCGCAGATGATTTGCGTCAGCCTCTGTCGGTCCTCATGGGTGAGCATGTTCAGATACGTGTGCGCCAGCTCATTACTGAGAATGTTAATACCGTCAACGGTGCGCAGAATGCAGATCCCGACCGGCGCGGAAGCGACAATCTTACGGTTAAACTGCTCATGCTCTTCCAGACGCTGGGCGTCGCTTTCCGCCGGAATAAAGATCCGCCGTTCGTACATCCGCGCGAGAGTAAACAGCGCCGCGCCCACCAGCACGTTCAGCAGAATAGCATTCAGAATCAGCATCCGGATCCGTTCCAGCACCAGATCAACCGGGACGGAATAGACAATGCTCAGCGAGGACGGCGGCAGGTTTTTCTTCAGCACCAGTTCACGAAAGCCCGGCGTATAGCCAAACCAGGAACGCTCCTGCATCCAGCGAGGCTCCGCCTTAATGGTGCCTTCCGGTCCGGTCAGTGAAATCAGCGCATGACCATTTTCATCCAGAATGGTCACCCCCATCGGCAGGCTGCCCGGCGTAAAGAAATTTTCCATCCGAATGGACTGCTCAACGCCTAACAGCGCCTGCAGACGGTTTGCCAGATAGACCGGCGTCAGCGCGTAGAAATACCCGATCCCCGGACGCGGCCCCTGCCCTACCCAGTAAAGATTGCTTCCGGACTCATCCTGCGGCGCATTGCGGTACTTCATAATCCGCTCGTGCAGCGTTTTCAGCGCGTTATCGCGCTCGACGGGCATATCGCGCAGGCCGAAATTCGCCATGCAGAGATTATCGCTACCAATGAGAAATACGCGATTCAGGTCGTAGGCGGCAGAGAAGTTGTCGCGCCAGTAGCGCATGAACCACGCCAGCGACTCCAGCGATCCGCGCCATGCATTGCCCATTGCCGCACAGTCTGAATCAGCAAACAGCGGCTGAAAGGTCGGAACCACGGTTTTATCGTCACGCGCCCGCGAAGTCAGCACGCCGTTCTCCGCCGTCAGGCGATTCTCAGCGATATACTTGAGCTCTTTCATCACATCCGCCGTGCGCTGAATATAGCGCTGGGCCTGATCGGAACTGAGATTAAACTCCTGGCGAATCTCTGATTCCCGCTGATGCAGGGCGTTCACGATGTAGAACACCGAGGCAAAGGCAATGAGCAGCCAAATCAACAGCGCCAACGCTCTGAACAGGTAGCGCGAGATTTTCAGTGTCGTGCGAAAGGAAGCAAGGTATTTCAAAAGGGCGAAGCTCCGCCTCAGGCGATAAATGGAGTGTGGTTAAGGTAGCGGTAAATGCGCGGCGTCGCAATGCCCGCGCCTCCGTTTGCGGGAATATGATACACCGCTGAGAAACCATTGCCGCAACCATCGATAATCATCATTTGCCGTACAGAGCCACAGGGATGCCAGCATGCGCTTTTTGAGAGGGTTATACCCGCGACGCTTACGCAATCAAATGATACTGATGGCGATCCTGATGGTCATCGTGCCGACGCTGTCGATCGGTTATATCGTAGAAACCGAAGGCCGGTCAGCAGTCTTATCCGAAAAAGAGAAAAAATTATCTGCCGTCGTACACCTGCTCGATCAGGCGCTCGGCGAACGCTTTGACGATTTTACGACGCTGCCACGGGAGGAGCGGATCCGGGCGCTGAATGCCGAACTCGGCCCCATCACCGAACAGATAACCCTGGCGTTTCCGGGCATTGGCGCGGGCTACTATAACAAAGCGCTGGATGCGATTGTGACCTACGCCCCTTCCGCGCTGTATCAAAATAACGTCGGCGTGACGATTGCCGCCGATCACCCCGGACGTGAAGTGATGCGCAGCAATGCCCCGGTGGTCTTTTCCGGTCGCCAGGTGCGTGGCGATATTCTCAACTCGATGATCCCCATCACCCGGGACGGTAACGTGATGGGTTACATCTGGGCAAATGAGCTGACGGAAGATATTCAGCGTCAGGCCTGGAGGATGGACGTGCGCATCATTGCGGTACTGGCGGCGGGCCTGCTCTGTAGCCTGTTACTGATTGTGCTGTTTTCCCGACGTCTTGGCGCGAATATCGACATTATCACGGACGGTCTGTCGACGCTGGCGCAGAAAACGCCGGCACAACTTCCCAATCTCCCCGGCGAACTGGGGCAAATCAGCCGCAGCGTCAACGCCCTGGCGCAAACGCTGCGTGAAACCAAAACCCTGAACGACCTGATCATTGAAAACGCCGCCGACGGCGTGATTGCTATCGACAGACAGGGCGATGTCACCACCATGAACCCCGCAGCGGAAATGATTACCGGCTACACGCTGAATGAACTGGTCGGTCAGCCTTATGCCACTCTGTTTTCCGACCCTCATTTTGCCAGCCCGGTTCTCGATACCCTGGCACACGGTACAGAACATCTGGCACAAGAAGTCAGTTTTCCGGCGCGCGATCGCACCATCGAACTCAGCGTCACCACCAGCCGCATTCATAACCCCAATGGTGGATTGATCGGCGCACTGGTGATTTTTTCCGACCTGACCGCTCGCAAAGAAACACAGCGTCGCCTGGCCCAGACGGAGAGACTTGCCACGCTGGGTGAACTGATGGCCGGGGTGGCGCATGAGGTACGTAATCCGCTTACCGCCATCCGCGGCTATGTGCAGATCATCCGTCAGCAAACCAGCCTGCCGGTACATCAGGAATATCTGTCCGTGGTACTGAAAGAAATTGATTCCATCAACAGAGTCATTCAGCAGTTGCTGGATTTCTCCCGCCCACGACAAAGCCAGTGGCAGCAAGTGCTGCTTAATTCGTTGATCGAAGAGACGCTGATTCTGGTGCAAACCTCTGGTGTACAGGCGCGGATCGCGTTCAACGTCGAACAGGATAAAGGATTACCTGCCATCGTTGCCGATCGCGAACTGTTGAAACAGGTGATCCTCAATATTCTGATTAATGCCGTACAGGCCATCAACGCGCGCGGCGAAATTCGCATTCGCACCTGGCAATATTCAGCCACGCAACAAGCCGTGACGATTGAAGACAACGGCTGTGGGATCGATATCGCGCTACAGAAAAAGATCTTTGACCCCTTTTTCACCACCAAAGCCTCAGGAACGGGGCTTGGACTCGCGCTCAGCCAGCGCATCATCAATGCCCATCAGGGCGATATTCGCGTCACCAGCATGCCCGGATGCGGCGCGACATTTACCCTCATTTTGCCCATTAACCCGCAGGGAAATTTGTCAGTATGAAAACCCGCTATCGTATCCTCATCGTGGATGACGAAGACAACGTTCGTCGCATGCTCACTACCGCATTCTCGCTACAGGGGCATGAAACGCACTGCGCCAGTAACGGTGAGGAAGCCTTGCAGCGCTTTGTCGACACACCGCCGGATGTGGTGCTGATGGATATCCGTATGCCGGAAATGAACGGGATTGATGCACTGAAAGTCATGCGCACCCGGCAGCCGCGCATCCCCGTGATCCTGATGACCGCTTACGCCGAAGTCGAAACCGCCGTCGAAGCGTTGCGCAGCGGCGCGTTTGACTACGTGATCAAACCCTTCGATCTCGATGAACTCAATTTACTGATCCAACGCGCACTGCAATTGCAGGCGATGAAACAGGAGATCCGCAGCCTGCATCAGGCGCTGAGCACCAGTTGGCAGTGGGGGCATATTCTGACCAACAGTCCACGGATGATGGATATCTGCAAAGACACGGCAAAAATTGCCCTGTCGCAGGCCAACGTCTTGATCAGTGGCGAAAGCGGCACCGGTAAAGAGCTGATTGCACGCGCCATTCACTACAACTCGCGCCGGGCAAACGGGCCGTTTATCAAAATCAACTGTGCCGCGCTGCCGGAGTCACTGCTGGAAAGCGAGCTGTTTGGTCATGAAAAAGGCGCCTTCACCGGGGCACAGACTCAGCGTCAGGGACTGTTTGAACGCGCCCATCAGGGAACGCTGCTGCTCGATGAAATTGGCGAAATGCCGCTGGTACTGCAGGCGAAGCTACTGCGCATCCTGCAGGAAAGAGAGTTCGAACGCGTGGGCGGACACCAGACCATTCAGGTAGATATCCGTATCGTTGCCGCCACCAACCGGGATCTCCCTGCAATGGTAAAAGAAGGCGCCTTCCGTGAAGACCTGTTTTACCGTCTGAACGTCATTCATCTGCAACTTCCCCCGCTGCGTGAACGACGGGAAGATATTGCGCTACTCGCTAACCACTTCTTACAGAAATTCAGTTCGGAAAATCAGCGCGATATTATTGAAATCGATCCTGCGGCCATGTCGATGCTTACCACCTGGCCCTGGCCCGGCAACATTCGGGAGTTGTCTAACGTCATTGAGCGGGCGGTCGTGATGAATACCGGGGCGGTTATTTTTGCTGAAGATCTGCCCGCCCCGCTCCGCCAGCCGGTGAGTGGTAGCAGCGAGATAAAAGCCACGCAGCCCGGTGAACGCAATCTGAAAGAAGAGATAAAACGTGAAGAGAAGCGAATTATTATCGAGGTGCTCGAGCAGCATGAAGGCAACCGCACCCGCGCCGCGCTGATGTTAGGTATCAGTCGACGCGCTCTGATGTACAAACTGCAGGAATACGGTATCGATACGGCCGGGTTGTAGCACCAGAATCTGCTATGCAGAATTTTGCACAGTGCGCAAAATTCTGCATAGCCTCCGCGCGGTAAGTCCACTGCACACAAACAAATAACTTTCTTAATTCAATCAGTTAATTAATTTCCTCATCCGTTAGCCATTCTGGCATCCCGCTTGCTATTCCCTTTACGTACCCAAAATGGAGTATGCAAAAGGGAAACATAATGAAAACAAAACTGATTACCTTACAAAACGCTGCCGGGTTCTTTCGTGACGGCATGACCATCATGGTTGGCGGTTTTATGGGGGTAGGGACCCCGCCCCGTCTTGTCGAAGCCTTACTTGAATCCGGCGTCAGAGACCTGACGCTGATCGCCAACGATACCGCCTTTGTCGATACCGGTATTGGCCCACTGATCGTCAATGGCCGGGTAAACAAAGTCATTGCGTCTCATATCGGCACCAACCCGGAAACGGGGCGTCGGATGATTGCCAAAGAGATGGAGGTTCAACTGGTGCCGCAAGGTACGCTGATTGAGCAGATCCGCTGCGGCGGCGCAGGACTTGGCGGGTTCCTGACCCCCACCGGCGTCGGCACCATCGTGGAAGATGGCAAACAAACCCTGACGCTCGACGGAAAAACCTGGCTGCTGGAGCGCCCGTTGCGCGCCGATCTGGCGCTCATCCGCGCGCACCGTGCCGACCCTCTCGGCAACCTGACCTACCAACTCAGCGCCCGCAACTTTAACCCACTTATTGCCCTCGCCGCCGATATCACCCTGGTGGAACCTGACGAACTCGTTGAGACAGGCGATCTGCTGCCTGACCAGATAGTCACCCCCGGTGCGGTTATCGACCATATCGTCATTCCACAGGAGAGCAAATAATGGATGCGAAACAACGTATTGCGCGCCGCGTGGCGCAAGAACTTCATGATGGTGACGTCGTGAACTTAGGTATTGGCCTGCCGACGATGGTCGCCAACTACCTGCCGGATGACATTCATATCACTCTGCAATCAGAAAACGGATTTCTTGGACTGGGGCCGGTCACCACCGCGCATCCCGATCTGGTGAACGCTGGCGGACAACCCTGCGGGATTTTGCCGGGTGCGGCGATGTTCGATAGCGCGATGTCATTCGCCCTGATCCGTGGCGGTCATGTGGATGCCTGCGTTCTGGGCGGGTTGCAGGTTGATGAACAGGCCAACCTCGCGAACTGGGTGGTGCCCGGCAAAATGGTTCCCGGTATGGGGGGGGCAATGGATCTGGTGACCGGCGCGCGCAACGTCATTATCGCGATGGAGCACTGCGCGAAAGACGGCTCGGCGAAAATCCTCCGCCACTGCACCATGCCGCTGACTGCCCAGCATGCAGTGCATGTGCTGGTCACTGAACTCGCGGTGTTCCGCTTTATCGACGGTAAAATGTGGCTGACGGAAATCGTCGACGGGTGTGACCTTGATACCCTGCGCGCAAAAACCGAAGCACACTTTGACGTTGCCGCCGATCTGGTCGTTCAGCGAGGTGACGCATGATTGGCCGTATCTCGCGTTTCATGACGCGCTTCGTCAGCCGCTGGCTGCCCGATCCCCTGATTTTCGCCATGCTGCTGACGCTGCTGACGTTCGGCATCGCGCTGTGGTTAACACCGCAAACGCCCGTCGCGATGGTGCGTTTCTGGGGGGACGGCTTCTGGAACCTGCTGGCCTTCGGGATGCAGATGGCGTTGATCATCGTGACAGGCCACGCGCTGGCCAGTTCTGGTCCGGTGAAAAACCTGCTGCGCACCGCCGCGTCTGCCGCTAAAACGCCCGCCCAGGGCGTAATGCTGGTGACCTTCTTTGGCTCCGTCGCCTGCGTCATCAACTGGGGCTTCGGCCTGGTGGTTGGGGCGATGTTTGCCCGTGAAGTTGCCCGTCGCGTGCCGGGTTCCGATTATCCGCTGCTGATTGCCTGCGCCTATATCGGTTTTCTGACCTAGGGCGGTGGCTTCTCCGGTTCGATGCCCCTGCTGGCGGCAACGCCGGGTAACCCGGTTGAACACATCGCGGGCTTAATTCCGGTCAGCGATACCCTGTTCACCGGTTTCAACATCTTCATCACTCTCGGGTTGATTGTGGTCATGCCGTTTATCACTCGCATGATGACGCCAAAACCGTCAGATGTGGTCAGCGTCGATCCGAAACTGTTGATGGAAGAGCCTGATTTCCAGAAGACCTTGCCAGCAGATGCGCCTCCGTCAGAAAAACTGGAAGAGAGCCGTATCCTGGCGCTGATCATTGGGGCATTAGGCATCGCCTATCTCGGGATCTACTTCGCCGAGAAAGGATTCAACATCACCATCAACACCGTCAACCTGATGTTCATGATTGCCGGTCTACTGCTGCACAAAACGCCAATGGCCTATATGCGCGCCATTAGCGCCGCCGCGCGCAGCACCGCCGGTATCCTGGTGCAGTTCCCGTTCTATGCTGGGATCCAGTTAATGATGGAACATTCCGGCCTCGGGGGACTTATCACCGAATTCTTCATCAACGTCGCCAATAAAGACACCTTCCCGGTCATGACCTTCTTCAGCTCCGCACTGATCAACTTTGCCGTGCCGTCAGGCGGCGGTCACTGGGTTATTCAGGGACCGTTCGTCATGCCAGCCGCGCAGGCGTTAGGAGCCGATCTCGGTAAGTCCGTCATGGCGATCGCCTACGGCGAGCAGTGGATGAACATGGCGCAACCCTTCTGGGCGCTTCCCGCACTGGCCATCGCCGGGCTGGGGGTTCGCGACATCATGGGTTACTGCATCACCGCCCTGCTTTTCTCCGGCGTCATTTTTGTTGTCGGCCTGACCTTTTTCTGACGGCAGCCGCTCACTTTTAAGGAACAGAAGATGAAAAATTGTGTCATCGTCAGCGCAGCACGTACCGCCATCGGCAGCTTCAACGGCGCGCTGGCAACAACCAGCGCCATCGATCTTGGCGCAACCGTGATTAGCGCCGCGCTGGAACGCGCACAACTCGATCCGCAGCGCGTGGATGAAGTGATCATGGGCAACGTGCTGCAGGCCGGTCTTGGACAAAACCCGGCGCGCCAGGCGCTGCTAAAGAGCGGTCTTAGCGAGACGGTCTGCGGTTTTACCGTCAACAAAGTCTGCGGCTCCGGCCTGAAAAGCGTCGCGCTGGCTGCCCAGGCGATTCAGGCCGGTCAGGCGCAGGCGTTGGTCGCCGGCGGCATGGAAAACATGAGTCTGGCACCGTATCTGCTGGAAGCGAAAGCCCGCTGGGGCTATCGCCTCGGCGACGGTCAGTTATCAGATGTGATTTTGCGCGATGGCCTGCTCTGTGCCACCCACGGCTATCACATGGGGATCACCGCCGAAAACGTCGCCCGCGAATACGGTATCAGCCGCGAAATGCAGGATGAGCTGGCGTTGCTCTCCCAGCAAAAAGCGGTAGCGGCCATCAATTCTGGTGCCTTCCAGGCCGAGATTGTGCCGGTCAGCGTCACGTCGCGGAAGAAAACCATCGTCTTTGACCGCGATGAATTCCCCAAAGCTGACTCAACAGCGGAAGGTCTTGCCGCGCTACGTCCGGCATTTGATAAAGCTGGCACCGTCACCGCCGGTAACGCCTCAGGGATCAACGACGGTGCGGCGGCGCTGGTGGTAATGGAAGAATCTGCGGCACTGGCGGCGGGGCTGAAACCGTTGGCACGCATTAAGGCCTACGCCAGCGGCGGCGTCGCCCCGGCGCTGATGGGAATGGGTCCGGTGCCCGCCACGCAAAAGGCGCTGCAATACAGCGGACTACAGCTTTCGGATATCGATCTGATTGAAGCCAATGAGGCGTTTGCCGCGCAGTTCCTCGCCGTCGGCAAGACGCTGGGCTTCGACCCAGAGAAGGTGAACGTTAACGGCGGCGCGATTGCTCTTGGTCATCCGATCGGTGCCAGCGGCGCGCGAATTCTGGTGACATTACTGCATGCGCTTGCCGCGAGAGATAAAGCGCTGGGTCTGGCGACGCTGTGTATCGGCGGCGGTCAGGGAATAGCCATGATTGTGGAAAGGATGAATTAATACCTGGAGTCCCCCGGTTATACACAACATCATTCAGTTGGCATGGATGCCGCTCCTGTAAACCCCTGGCACAGAGATAACGATGTGTCAGGGGTTTTTTACAACCCGGCAAAGCGACGGTCCGTAAGAACGAGGTTCATGGATGAGCCGAGTAATGCCGTAGCCAACACAGAGGCCGCTTGAAGGATAAAGTGTATCTGTCATAATAAACAAAACCGAGGGACCTTAATGAACATTATCGAACAACTTCAGTTACTGGTAAAAACAGGCTCGCACGCGGAACAAACAATTAGCCGTTACATTCTGGCTACATTATCGGGCGCGGAAAAACTGACGTCGACGGCAATTTCAAAAAAGACACAGACCAGCCAACCCTCCATCGTTCGTTTTGCGCAATCTCTCGGTTATACGGGTTTTACTTCATTTAAATATGATTTAATTAAATGTCTGCGTAGTGAACCTGAGACGCTACTCCCGGCCCAGGCAACGAAGAACAACGTTATCCTTAGCGAGTTTATTAATAATAATAACCCGGCGGCACTCAATACCTTCTTTGAAATTATTAATTCCAGTCGTAACCTCTATTTCTGTCATCCACGGGAATTGAGTTCCTTACTCAGCAATATCATTCAGGACTATAGCGATATTGGTAAAGTCTGTATTCCCGTGGAGTACCAGAATGCCCATTCACTGTTGACAAACGCCCTGACGGATTGCGATTCGGTGATCCTGCTGCCAGGACTTAAAGATGAGCCGGATAATCAATTGATTACCTTGATTCGAGAGCATGAGGCAGCCTCGCTGGCGGTTGCCTGCCATCAGAGCGGCGCGTCGCTGGCCGATGTGACCTTATATACGCCGCAGTCCAGCGCCAGCCCACTGAGTTTTGCCGCGCTGAAAATGTCATTGCATACGCTTTTTTTCCATGCGCTGCAATATTGCTATCTGAATATGAATAATGAAAAGACACCTCATAAACGCTGATCATCGACCGGGTTGCGGGGGAATAAAGAACCCTGCCTTAATCAGAGAAATTAAAGCCAGAAAAGACTGTCTATGAGGCGTAAATTGCAGATTAATTATAACTGTACAATACTTCCTGTTGATAACGAGTGATGCACGGCTTCGCAAATTAACGTGGCTTGCAACCCATCGTCTGCGGTTGCCAGATAAGGGGTATCAAATAAAACGTGCTCAACAAAATCATGTATTGGCTGAATTCCGTAACCGCTAGCCTTATTATTAACGTAGTTAATAAAATTATAATTTGGCGTTGCGCTGCGCTGTGGCGTAAACATTTCATAACCCCGCAACTGCGCGTCGGCACGATAATAGTTATTCTCTGTGATAACAAAACTACGACCGTCATTTGCTTTGGGGAAGGAAGGAGGCAAGCACCACCCCACTTCAACAGTCCATTGCGCGCCATTATCAAACGTGACGAAAGACTGAATGGTGTCCCAGGAATCGATGCCTTCCGCAACCAGCTTCTTCTTCTGTCCTATCGCATAGACGCTCACTGCATTGGCGCCATTCATATAATATCGAATCAAATCAAAACAATGTGTTCCAAGGAAATGAACGGGAGAGCTCTCGTTCGCCCATGACAGCCAGTTTTTCGGCACGTCGATGATGTCGTCCATGCTCATGTAGCCACGCAGGACCTGGCCGGTTTCGGGTTTCAACAGTTCATGATGAATATGCTGTGCCATTCCGTCCCAACGCTTGTGGTAATCGACACCAATCTTCACCCCCTGCTGCTGTGCACAACGGATGATTTCCCGACATTCCGCTGACGTTGTCGCCATCGGTTTTTCAATCAGCACATGTTTACCCGCGTTGATGGCCTCAATGGTGGCATCAAAGTGGAACGGATCCGGTGTGGCAATTGACACCAGATCAACCTCCGTCGCGGCAAATAACTCTGCCAGCGAGGCATAACCCGGCACCTGAAACTCCGCCGCCACTCTGGCGCGGATTTCCGGATTGATCTCGCAAAAACCCACCAGATTCACCCACGGATTATAGTGATACGCATTGATATGATGTTTGCCGTAAATACCCGCCCCCACCACTGCGGCATTGATTTTGTTCATTACACGATTCCTCAGTTAAACAAGCCAAACGAAAACAGATAACCGATGGCCACCGCCAGAGGTGCGGTAATCATCCGTGATAACAAGAACGAGGGAACACCGAGACGGATGGTCTTCTCTTTCGCCTCCTGCATGGAAAGCCCAACGGGAATGAAGTCAGCCCCCACCTGGACGTTAATCGCGAACAGCGCCGGCAGCGCCATCAGAGGCGAAACCACCCCGCTACCGATTAACGTTCCCACCAGCACGCCAACAACCTGCGCAATCGCCGCGCCGGGAGCCAGAATGGGAGAGATAAAGGGCAGGCCACAGATAATTGCAATCACAAACAGCCCGGTTAACGATCCGGCAAGCGGCGATAGCGCATTCCCGGTCCACTGACCAATCGCCGTCTCCTGAACCAGGGCGATCAGCACCGAGATAAAGGCCATAAAGGGGATCACGTTTTTAATGCACAACTCAACCGATTCACGCGCAGAGGAGTAGAGAAGGCTGACAAAGTTACCGATCCCCGTCGCAAAACGCGTCATCAACTCCAGCGCGGTGTTAGTTGCTGAGGCGCGTGGTTTTACCGCCTCGGTATCGCGAGCAACCGCGAAGACGTCGCCTGCGGGGAGTGGCTCAATGTGCTCAACGTTTTCCTCCCCGTTTACCGGTTGATTAATGGTCTCAATCAGCGAAAGCGAGTCAAGGCTGACATCCGAGATGTAGATATCCTCGGTGATATATTTCGCCAGCGGCCCCATCGCACCGGTAGGCAGCACGTTGATCGTCTTGATTCTTTTTTGCGGATAGATGCCACAGCGAAGTGAACCGCCGCAGTTGATCACCACACAGAGGATTTTCTTATCATCCGGCATGGCATCAAAACCGTTAACCACGGTCATCTCCAGCATTTCACCCAGTTTTTTCGCGACCGGATCAATGGTTTTTCCGGTTAGCGACAGAATCACCATGCGGGTATCGCGATATAAATACATATCATCGCCAATCCCTGAATGACCTTTTTTAATCAGTACGGTTTTCATTGGTTTTCCTCATTATTTTCAATGGGCCAATCAATTCATTTACGGATGGAGAACAATGACTGTTTACGTGTAATGAACCATAGGCTATTGGCTTTTCAGCCCCGTCAAATACCACCGTCACATGACCTAACTCGCATAAATTTTGCCATGCAGCCTCCCCCCAGCAGGTTATATTCCAGGTGTGATGATTCATCTGCAGAACATAATCCATTGTTTTTTGTAATGGGGTAACATCACAAACAATATTCTTAATAACCAGCACGTAGTCGAGATAATCTTCCGGAGCGCGGTCATTAAAGGTAATCAACATGCCATTAAGCAGTCCCTCTTCCACTTTTCTTCCAGCTTTTACGACGTCAGCCGAAAATAGTACTTTCATTGTTTTCCCTTATTCCTGATTAAGTTCGCGTTTCTCCAGCCGGGTGAAGATATATTCCGTAAGAAAACCACGGATAAAGCCGAGTAGAATACCCGCGGCGATATAGCGCAAAGCCAGGTCGGCAACCGGAAGGTCGAGTCGGGTCAGACCGGCGGCGACGCCCAGCCAGATAAAGAGCTCCGATGGTACAATGTGGGGGAACAGAGACGTCAGCGGGTGTACGGTGCTACCCAGCGCATCCTGATAAGCAGGTTTACAGCGTTCTGGTAAAAATTTACCCATCGTCAGCGCACCTGGACTGCTGAGGAAGAACCAGGCAAAACTGGGTAAAATTCCATAGGTTAATATTTTTGATTTCCCCATCAGGGTGGCGACTTTTTCCATTCGCTGTTGGCCAATTAATTTCATAATAAAATTAACGGTCAAAATTAAGGTTATCAGCATCGGAATGGTACTGACGATCATCCCGGAGAATATCTTACCTGCGCTCTGAAAAAGATGGATAAAGCCTTCTGCAATTTCAACTATCATAGTTAACTCCCAACGTGTAGGTATAAGTATATTCATCCGTCAGAAGTGAACTGACAGACGAAGGCAGCCAACGCATTTTTCTTCAAAACCTCAGATGTTTTTATTTAATATTTTTTCAGCTCTCCTCCAGAAGTGAATCTTAAATATCGGTATTCGGTAACAGGAAAGTTAACGGTAAATGGCTGAACAAACAGTGAGCACCTTCACAGAGTTATAATTATTCATTTAATTTTGTATTTTTATACATAAAATACAAAACCACGCTGACACGAATGTTGACAAGGGGAATGGTGAATTCAGGACGTAAAAAAGGGAGGCTAAGCCTCCCTTTTGCGCAGTATTTAAACCCGCCGATTACTCGTCAGCATCATCTGCGACATCGTCGTCGGTTTCCGCTTCCGGAGCGATATCATCATCCCCTTCCGCTGCACTACCGTCGATAGAATCGAGGTCTTCGTCATCCACTGGCTCAGCCACACGCTGCAGACCCACTACGTTTTCATCTTCCGCGGTACGGATGAGGATCACGCCCTGAGTGTTACGCCCTACCACGCTGATTTCCGACACGCGAGTACGCACTAACGTACCGGCATCGGTGATCATCATGATCTGGTCGCAGTCATCGACCTGCACCGCGCCAACAACGGAGCCGTTGCGCTCGGTCACTTTGATAGAGATAACGCCCTGCGTCGCACGGGACTTGGTCGGATACTCTTCCGCCGCCGTACGCTTACCGTAACCGTTTTGCGTTACGGTCAGGATCGCGCCTTCACCGCGTGGGATAATCAGGGAGACGACTTTGTCTTCGCCCGCCAGTTTGATACCCCGGACGCCGGTCGCGGTACGGCCCATCGCACGGACGGCGTTTTCTTTAAAGCGCACCACTTTGCCCGCCGCCGAGAACAGCATGACTTCGTCGGAACCGGAGGTCAGATCCACGCCAATCAGTTCGTCGCCGTCGTTCAGGTTGACCGCAATGATACCGGCAGAACGCGGACGGCTGAACTCGGTCAGCGCCGTTTTCTTCACCGTACCGCTGGCAGTCGCCATAAAGACGTTCACGCCCTCTTCGTACTCGCGTACCGGCAGGATGGCGGTGATGCGTTCGTTGGCTTCCAGCGGCAGCAGATTGACGATCGGACGACCACGCGCGCCACGACTCGCTTCAGGCAACTGATACACCTTCATCCAGTACAGACGACCACGGCTGGAGAAGCAGAGGATCGTGTCATGGGTGTTGGCCACCAGCAGGCGGTCAATAAAGTCTTCTTCTTTAATACGCGCAGCAGATTTGCCTTTCCCACCACGACGTTGTGCTTCGTAGTCGGTCAGCGGCTGATACTTCACGTAGCCCTGATGAGACAGGGTGACAACCACATCTTCCTGGTTGATCAGATCTTCGATATTGATATCGGCGCTGTTGGCGGTGATTTCAGTACGACGCTGGTCGCCAAACTGATCGCGGATCAGTTCCAGCTCTTCGCGGATCACTTCCATCAGGCGATCGGCGCTGCCCAGAATGTGCAGCAGTTCCGCAATCTGTTCCAACAGCTCTTTGTATTCGTCGAGCAGTTTTTCGTGCTCAAGGCCGGTCAGTTTCTGCAGACGCAGATCCAGAATCGCCTGGGCCTGCTGTTCCGTCAGGTAGTACTGACCGTCACGCACGCCGAATTCAGGCTCCAGCCACTCCGGACGCGCGGCATCATCACCGGCACGTTCCAGCATCGCCGCCACGTTGCCCAGATCCCACGGACGCGCAATCAGCCCCGCTTTCGCTTCCGCCGGGGTCGGCGCGCGACGGATCAGTTCAATGATCGGGTCGATGTTCGCCAACGCAATCGCCAGCGCTTCGAGGATATGCGCACGATCGCGGGCTTTACGCAGTTCGAAAATGGTACGGCGGGTCACCACTTCACGACGGTGGCGCACAAACGCTGAAATAATGTCCTTCAGGTTCATGATCTTCGGCTGACCATGGTGTAGTGCCACCATGTTGATACCGAAAGAGACCTGCAGCTGGGTCTGGGAGTAGAGGTTGTTGAGTACCACTTCCCCAACCGCGTCACGTTTAACTTCAATCACGATGCGCATACCGTCTTTATCAGACTCATCACGCAGCGCGCTGATGCCTTCAACGCGTTTGTCTTTTACCAGTTCCGCAATTTTCTCGATCAGGCGCGCTTTGTTCACCTGATACGGGATTTCATGAACAATGATGGTTTCACGACCGGTTTTCGCGTCAGCTTCCACTTCCGCGCGGGCGCGAATGTACACTTTGCCGCGACCGGTACGGTAGGCTTCTTCAATGCCGCGACGACCGTTGATAATCGCCGCCGTCGGGAAGTCCGGACCCGGGATGTATTCCATCAGCCCTTCAATGCTGATGTCTTCATCGTCGATATACGCCAGACACCCGTTGACCACTTCAGTCAGGTTGTGCGGCGGAATGTTAGTCGCCATCCCAACCGCGATACCGGAGGAGCCGTTCACTAACAGGTTAGGGATTTTGGTCGGCATAACGTCAGGGATTTTTTCCGTGCCGTCATAGTTGTCGACAAAATCAACCGTCTCTTTTTCCAGATCCGCCATCAACTCATGGGCAATCTTCGCCAGACGGATTTCCGTATAACGCATCGCCGCCGCAGAGTCGCCGTCAATGGAACCGAAGTTCCCCTGACCATCCACCAGCATATATCGCAGCGAGAACGGCTGAGCCATACGAACAATGGTGTCATATACCGCAGAGTCGCCGTGCGGGTGGTATTTACCGATGACGTCGCCAACGACACGGGCTGATTTTTTGTAGGCTTTGTTCCAGTCATTGCCCAATACGTTCATGGCGTAAAGTACGCGACGGTGTACCGGCTTCAGGCCATCTCGGACATCCGGCAGCGCACGGCCAACAATGACCGACATCGCATAATCCAGATAAGAGTTCTTCAGCTCTTCCTCAATGTTGACCGGTGTAATTTCTCTCGCAAGGTCGCTCATCTAACCGCTATCCCTCTACTGTATCCCGGATTCAAAGGTCGCAAATTATAACACATCCGCACCGATTGAGGTAAACCAATAAGCTTTATTCACCCGCGTTGACTGATATACTCCTGTAACAAGCCATAGAAGGAGTAAAAGCCCCGATGAATGCCGTAAAACCACCGGTAAACCACAACGTTGACCACGAAGAAATTGCCAAGTTTGAAGCCGTCGCGTCACGCTGGTGGGATCTGGAAGGCGAATTTAAGCCATTGCATCGCATTAACCCGCTGCGACTGGGTTACATTGCTGAACGCGCAGGCGGCCTGTTTGGTAAAAAGGTGCTCGATGTGGGCTGCGGCGGCGGCATTCTGGCAGAGAGTATGGCCCGTGAAGGTGCCACGGTGACCGGTCTGGATATGGGCTTTGAGCCCTTGCAGGTAGCAAAACTGCATGCGCTGGAAAGTGGTATTCAGGTGGATTACGTGCAGGAAACCGTGGAAGAACACGCAGCGAAACATGCCTACCAGTATGACGTGGTGACCTGCATGGAGATGCTGGAGCATGTGCCCGATCCGCAATCGGTGGTCAGAGCCTGTGCGCAACTGGTCAAACCCGGCGGCGAGGTGTTCTTCTCAACCCTTAACCGCAATGGCAAATCCTGGCTGATGGCCGTTGTCGGCGCGGAATATATTCTGCGCATGGTGCCGAAAGGGACCCATGATGTTAAAAAATTTATTAAACCTGCGGAGCTGTTAGGCTGGGTGGATCAGACGGTATTGCAGGAACGCCATATGACCGGGTTGCATTTCAACCCTATCACCAACACCTTCAAGCTTGGCCCCGGCGTTGATGTGAACTATATGGTGCACACCACGGCGAACGCGGAATAATCCACTTGCCTGATGGCACTACGCTTATCAGGCCTACGGAAATATGCCCTGTAGGCCGGATAAGACGTTTACGTCGCCATTCGACATCTCTCGTCTGTATCCAGGTTACAAAACTTGCGCCAGGTCATAAGAAGATTCTACACCTTCGTTGAAGAAATCAGCACTCGATCAAATTATCTATTTTTTTTATAAATTATTGACATCCCCGCCAGGCCTTATAAGACGCGCACTTAGCCTTTCTTACCCTTTTGCAACCTCAATTTAACCTCAAAATCAACTCTTGTGCTGAAAAGAATCCCTACTAGAATACTCACCATATAGCGTTTACTTTAACACTCAACCCCTATATATAGTATTTATCCACAGAGTTAGTCACAAGGTGGCATTGTGGATAATGCAGGGGATATTTTTTCTTTCACGGACAGGTAAAAACCACATGAATCAGAGTCTGCTGGTGACAAAGCGTGATGGTAGTACAGAGCGCATCAATCTCGACAAAATCCATCGGGTTCTGGATTGGGCGGCAGAAGGACTGAATAACGTATCGATTTCTCAGGTCGAACTGCGCTCCCACATCCAGTTTTATGACGGTATCAAGACCTCCGATATTCATGAAACCATCATTAAAGCGGCGGCGGACCTGATCTCTCGCGAAGCGCCGGATTACCAGTACCTGGCTGCGCGCCTGGCGATTTTCCATCTGCGTAAAAAAGCCTACGGCGAGTTCGAACCGCCGAAACTGTTTGACCATGTGGTGAAAATGGTTGAAATGGGCAAATACGACAATCATCTGCTGGAAGACTACACGGAAGAAGAGTTCAAGCAGATGGACTCGTTTATCGTACACGACCGTGATATGACCTTCTCCTACGCCGCCGTTAAGCAGCTGGAAGGGAAATATCTGGTCCAGAACCGTGTCACCGGTGAGATCTACGAAAGCGCCCAGTTCCTCTATATTCTGGTGGCGGCTTGCCTGTTCTCTAACTACCCGCGTGATACCCGTCTGGAGTACGTAAAACGTTTTTATGACGCGGTCTCAACGTTCAAAATTTCGCTGCCGACGCCGATTATGTCCGGCGTTCGTACCCCGACGCGCCAGTTCAGTTCCTGCGTACTGATCGAGTGTGGCGACAGCCTGGACTCAATCAACGCCACCTCCAGCGCGATTGTAAAATACGTCTCCCAGCGTGCCGGTATTGGTATCAACGCGGGTCGTATTCGTGCGCTGGGCAGTCCGATTCGCGGTGGCGAAGCGTTCCACACCGGCTGTATCCCGTTCTATAAACACTTCCAGACCGCAGTGAAGTCCTGCTCTCAGGGCGGCGTACGCGGCGGGGCGGCCACGCTGTTCTACCCGATGTGGCATCTGGAAGTTGAAAGCCTGCTGGTACTGAAAAACAACCGTGGTGTGGAAGGCAACCGCGTTCGTCACATGGACTACGGCGTACAAATCAACAAGCTGATGTACACCCGTCTGCTGAAAGGCGGCGACATTACGCTCTTCAGCCCATCCGATGTTCCGGGGCTGTATGACGCCTTCTTCGCCGATCAGGATGAATTCGAACGCCTGTACGTGAAATATGAAAACGATGACAGCATCCGCAAACAGCGTGTCAAAGCGGTCGAACTGTTCTCTCTGATGATGCAGGAACGTGCGTCTACGGGTCGTATCTACATTCAGAACGTTGACCACTGCAACACCCACAGCCCGTTTGATCCGCAGGTTGCGCCGGTACGTCAGTCCAATCTGTGTCTGGAAATCGCCCTGCCCACCAAACCGCTGATGGATGTGAACGACGAAAACGGTGAAATCGCCCTGTGTACACTCTCCGCGTTCAACCTGGGGGCGATCAACAGCCTCGAGGAACTGGAAGAGCTGGCGGTACTGGCCGTTCGCGCCCTTGATGCGCTGTTAGATTATCAGGACTACCCGATCCCGGCCGCCAAACGCGGAGCGATGGGTCGTCGTACGCTGGGTATCGGCGTGATTAACTTTGCTTACTGGCTGGCGAAAAACGGTAAGCGCTACTCCGACGGCAGCGCCAACAACCTGACGCACAAGACGTTTGAAGCCATTCAGTACTATTTGCTGAAGGCCTCTAACGAACTGGCTATCGAACAAGGCGCCTGCCCGTGGTTTAACGAAACCACCTACGCGCAGGGCATCCTGCCGATCGATACCTACAAGAAAGATCTGGATGCTATCGCCGACGAACCGCTGCATCATGACTGGGAAGCGCTTCGTGAGTCCATCAAGACCTTTGGTCTGCGTAACTCAACGCTCTCTGCCCTGATGCCGTCCGAAACCTCTTCGCAGATCTCGAACGCTACTAACGGTATCGAGCCGCCGCGCGGTTACGTCAGCATTAAAGCGTCGAAAGACGGTATTCTGCGTCAGGTCGTGCCGGACTACGAGCACCTGGGCAACGCCTATGAACTGCTGTGGGAAATGCCGGGCAACGACGGTTATCTGCAACTGGTCGGCATCATGCAGAAGTTTATCGATCAGTCGATTTCGGCCAACACCAACTACGATCCGTCACGCTTCCCGTCAGGAAAAGTGCCGATGCAGCAGTTGCTGAAAGACCTGCTCACCGCCTATAAGTTCGGGGTCAAAACGCTGTATTATCAGAACACCCGCGACGGCGCGGAAGATGCCCAGGACGATCTGGTGCCCTCCATTCAGGATGATGGCTGCGAAAGCGGCGCATGTAAGATCTGATATTGTGATGCCGGATGGCGGCGTAAACGCCTTATCCGGCCTACAAATGCATCGTGTTGTAGGCCGGATAAGCGTAGCGCCATCCGGCATTAACGTGTTGTAAGCCGGATAAGCATAGCGCCATCCGGCATTAAAGCGTTGTAGGCCGGATAAGCGTAGCGCCATCCGGCATTAAAGTGTTGTAGGCCGGATAAGCGTAGTGCCATCCGGCATTAAAGTGTTGTCGGCCGGATAAGCGTAGCGTCATCCGGCATTAAAGCGTTGTAGGCCGGATAAGCGTAGCGCCATCCGGCATTAAAGTGTTGTAGGCCGGATAAGCGTAGCGCCATCCGGCATTAAACTCCAAACAGGACATATTCATGGCATACACCACTTTTTCACAGACGAAAAATGACCAGCTTCTGGAACCGATGTTTTTTGGTCAGCCGGTTAACGTGGCCCGCTACGATCAGCAAAAATATGACATCTTCGAAAAACTGATCGAAAAGCAACTCTCATTCTTCTGGCGTCCTGAAGAGGTTGACGTTTCCCGCGACCGCATCGACTACCAGGCGCTGCCGGAGCACGAAAAACATATTTTTATCAGCAACCTGAAGTACCAGACGCTGCTGGACTCCATTCAGGGACGTAGTCCGAACGTGGCGCTGCTGCCGCTGATCTCCATTCCGGAACTGGAAACCTGGGTCGAAACCTGGGCCTTCTCTGAGACCATTCATTCGCGCTCTTACACCCATATCATCCGTAATATCGTTAACGATCCGGCAATCGTGTTTGATGACATCGTCACCAACGAGCAGATCCAGAAACGGGCGGAAGGGATTTCCAGCTATTACGATGAGCTGATTGAGATGACCAGCTACTGGCATCTGCTGGGCGAAGGGACGCACACCGTGAACGGCAAAACCGTCACCGTGAACCTGCGCGCGCTGAAGAAAAAACTGTATCTGTGCCTGATGAGCGTCAACGCGCTGGAAGCGATTCGCTTCTACGTCAGCTTCGCCTGCTCTTTCGCTTTTGCCGAGCGCGAACTGATGGAAGGCAACGCCAAAATCATTCGCCTGATTGCCCGTGACGAAGCGCTGCACCTGACCGGCACTCAGCATATGCTGAACCTGCTGCGCAGCGGCGTTGACGATCCGGAAATGGCGGAAATCGCGGAAGAGTGTAAGCAGGAGTGCTATGACCTGTTTGTGCAGGCCGCGCTGCAGGAAAAAGAGTGGGCAGACTACCTGTTCCGCGACGGTTCGATGATCGGCCTGAACAAAGACATTCTTTGCCAGTACGTCGAATACATCACCAACATTCGTATGCAGGCGGTCGGACTGGATCTGCCGTTCCAGACCCGTTCAAACCCGATTCCGTGGATCAACACCTGGCTGGTGTCCGATAACGTTCAGGTGGCCCCGCAGGAAGTGGAGGTAAGCTCTTATCTGGTCGGGCAGATCGACTCCGAAGTCGATACCGACGATCTGAGTAATTTCCAGCTCTGATGGGACGCGTCACGCTACGCATCACTGGCACACAGTTGCTGTGCCAGGATGAACACCCTTCCCTGCTCGCCGCGCTTGAGTCGCACAACGTTGACGTGGAATACCAGTGTCGCGAAGGCTATTGCGGCTCGTGCCGCACCCGGCTGATTGCCGGCCAGGTCGACTGGATCGCCGAGCCTTTAGCGTTCATTCAGCCGGGTGAAATTTTGCCCTGCTGTTGCCGGGCAAAAGGCGACATTGAAATTGAGATGTAGCGTGCGCTACAGCGCGTAGTAATACGCCTTCACCTGTTCCCAGTCCGCTTTCGGGATGGGACTCAGGTACTTCTCAAGCTGGGAGAAGTCATGCTGTGCCGCTTTATGGCGACGTAAACGGCGGCGGCTTTTTTCCAGATCTAAAAACCCGGCTTCTACCGTCCCTTCCGTTTTCACATAGATATGACGTACGTAGCAGCAGCCGTGCTGACGATTGACGCTGTGCATCTTTTTAAAGGCCAGCGCGACCGCTTTTAGCATTGCATCACGCACCTCATCAGGATACGGCGTCACCGCATGCTGTTTATACCACTCTTCGATGCTCACAAAGCCTTTCATATCTTCGGTGATCAGCAGCGCACGCCACTCACCGTCAATTTTTGTCGCTTTGCCATAAACAATTTTCGGCACGATAACGCCCGCGCGGGCCAGTTCGTTGATCACCTCGATTTCACGCACAATCGTCGGACGTCCGAAGGGATAGCGTACCGAGTGAAACAGGTGTTGAGTCATCCGCTTCACGTACAGTTTCTTCCCGTCGCGCTCGATGCATTGCACACCGCTCATCCCTTTGCGTCGATAATTCGGTTCTTCGACCCAATCGCCTTCCGTTGCCCACCAGTGATTAAACTCTTCCTGCACCATTTCGGCCTCATCCGTTACCATAACGTCATAAACTATTCAGACAATTAATATAAATCGTCCGCTTAAGGATTTCTTAAGATATTTATGTTCTGGTCTGGATTTCTTGATCTGGTGTGCGTTTTTTATGGCTTATCGTGAAAATGAGATAAAAAAACTGCACCTTACTCAGCGGTTTCCCGCTTTTGGGGTGCAGTGGAGAGGGATAACGCGGTTTTTACTCTTGACGTAAGAACATCACCGCTTTGTCGGGGAAGTCGGTGAACAGCCCGTCCACACCCGCCTGGTTGTACAGAATGTCGTACAGTTGATTCACATCCGTCGTGTAGTCCGGCAACTGATCGGCGCGCACCGTATAAGGATGAACCGTCATCTTATTCTGATGGGCGTCCTGCACCATGCCAGTCAGCGCGATATTGCCTTTCGTCGACTTCTCATCAATCAGCATGTGGTAGTCCGGACCGATGCCGTCCGCATACTCCGCCACCTGCTTCATCGCCCCGGGTTTGAACATCCAGTCATAGTTGTAATTGACCCAACTGCCGTCCGGCTGCTTCTCCTGGGTTTCATTCCAGTCGGTATAGGCGATCAGCTGTACCAGGTTCAGATCCATCCCCATTTTGGGTTCCAGCTCATTTTTGATGCGCTTGAGTTCTGCTACATCAAAACTTTGCAGCCAGACCTTGTCCTGCTTGTCGCTGTAGCCGTACTGTTTCAGCACTTCCAGCGTCTTGGTCGCAATGTCCTTCCCTTCCTGATGATGGAACCACGGCGCTTTGATCTCCGGATAGATACCGATGTTTTTGCCGGTGGAATGGTTCAGCCCCTGAATAAACTCGATCTCTTCGGCAAAGGTATGCACGCGGAAGTCCGACTTGCCCATCGGGAAACGGCCTGGATAGGTCTGTACCTTCTTGCCGTTTTCCAGATCAAACCCTTCGGTAAACTTCAGGGATTTGATTTCATCCAGCGTAAAGTCGATGGCGTAGTAACGACCGTCTTTGCGCGCACGATTCGGAAAACGCTCGGCGACATCCGTCACGCGATCCAGATAGTGGTCATGCAGAACGACCAGTTGGTCATCTTTGGTCATCACCAGATCCTGCTCCAGATAATCCGCTCCCTGTGCATAGGCCATCGCTTTCGCGGGCAGCGTATGCTCCGGCAGATATCCGCTCGCACCACGGTGGGCAATCACCACTTTATCCGTAGCCGTGGCCGCCAGTGCATGACTTCCCATTACCGCGCCCGCCATCATCAGCGTCAGACTCAGGTTTTTCAGTGCTGTCTTCATTCACTTAGCCCCCGTTGCGTTTCAGTTGCATCTCAGCATGGTGGCGTTTCTCGCCGAACATCACCACAATGAGCAGGATAACCGCCAGAATGCTGCCGCCGATCATCACCATGAAGCCACCGTCCCAGCCGAAGAAGTCAACGGTGTAGCCGACAATGGCGCTGGCCGCCACGGAACCACCGAGGTAACCAAACAGGCCGGTAAAGCCAGCTGCCGTCCCTGCGGCTTTTTTCGGTGCCAGCTCCAGCGCATGCAGACCAATCAACATCACCGGGCCGTAAATCAGGAAGCCGATCACAATCATACAAATCATATCGACGGTCGGGTTACCTGCCGGGTTCATCCAGTAAATGATGGTGGCGATAGTCACCAGCGTCATAAAGAACACGCCGGTCGCACCACGGTTGCCACGGAACACTTTGTCCGACATCCAGCCACACAGCAGCGTCCCGGGGATCCCTGCGTATTCATAGAAGAAGTAGGCCGAGGAGGATTTATCCAGCGCAAAATGCTTCACTTCTTTCAGATAGGTCGGAGACCAGTCGAGAATGCCATAGCGCAGCAGATAGACGAACACGTTCGCAATAGCGATGTACCACAGCAATTTGTTCGGCAGGATGTACTGCATGAAGATCTGCTTCGCCGTCAGTTCTTCTTCCGCTTTTTCGTTGTAATCATCCGGGTAGTCGTTTTTGTACTCTTCGATGGGCGGCAGACCGCAGGATTGCGGAGTATCACGCATCAGCGCGAAAGCGAAAATTGCCACCAGAATGGCGCCGAACGCTGGCATATACAGCGCCGCTTTCCAGTCGTTAAACCAGGCCATCCCGAGCAGGAACAGCAGCGGAGGGATCCCGCCACCGACGTTATGCGCACAGTTCCAGACGGAGACGATTCCGCCACGTTCTTTCTGCGACCACCAGTGCACCATGGTGCGTCCGCACGGCGGCCACCCCATCCCCTGGAACCACCCGCAGAGGAACAGCAGCACAAACATCACGGCAATGCTCGATGTCGCCCACGGCACAAAGCCCATGAACAGCATCACTGCCGCGGCAAGAATCAGGCCGGCAGGGAGGAAAACGCGCGGATTCGAGCGATCCGAAACCGAGCCCATGATGAATTTCGAAAATCCGTAAGCAATGGAGATCCCCGAGAGGGCAAAACCTAAATCTCCCCGCGAAAAGCCTTGCTCTACCAGATAGGGCATCGCCAGAGCAAAGTTCTTGCGCACCAGATAATACGCGGCATAGCCAAAGAATATTCCCAGGAATATCTGCCAGCGAAGCCGACGGTAAGTCGGATCGATTTCCGCCGCTGGCAAGCGAGCTTTATGCGCCGCTGGTTTAAAAATACTCAACATAATGTAGCCTCCGTGGCCCGTCTTTTATAAGTAGTAAACACCGCAGGTAGTTCGAGCGCCCCCCGCAGATTCCCGTATGGCGGCGATGTTAGGTAAAGATACCTGTCGTGAATGTGAATTGCAGCACATATTGTTACAGATTTATGACAAATGTTCAGAAAGGCGCACGAAATCACGTTTCATTTTCGAATCATGAGCGAATATGCGCGAAATCAAACAAACCATGTTTTTTATGTGGCTAAATGATAAAAAACGAACTGTGAGGGAAAGCAATGAAAACTCGCGACTCGCAAACAAGTGACGTGATTATCATTGGAGGCGGTGCCACAGGCGCAGGGATTGCCCGTGACTGCGCGCTACGCGGTCTACGTGTCATCTTAGTCGAACGTCATGATATTGCGACCGGTGCAACCGGCCGTAACCATGGACTGCTGCACAGCGGTGCGCGCTATGCCGTGACTGACGCGGAATCTGCCCGTGAATGCATCAGCGAAAACCAAATTCTGAAACGTATCGCCCGCCACTGCGTTGAGCCAACGGACGGTCTGTTTATTACCCTGCCGGAGGATGAACTTTCCTTCCAGGCCACCTTTATCCGCGCCTGCGAAGAAGCGGGGATTCGTGCAGAAGCAGTCGATCCGCAACAGGCGCGGATTATTGAGCCGTCGGTAAATCCGCAACTGATCGGCGCGGTCAAAGTGCCGGACGGCACCGTTGACCCGTTCCGCCTGACCGCGGGCAATATGCTCGATGCGAAAGAGCACGGCGCCATCATCCTGACCGCCCACGAAGTGACTGGACTTATCCGCGAAGGCGCGACCGTCAGCGGCGTCCATGTGCGCAACCATCTCAACGGCGAAACACAAACCCTGCATGCGCCGGTGGTGGTTAATGCCGCCGGGATCTGGGGACAGCGGATCGCGGAATATGCTGATTTGAGTATCCGCATGTTCCCGGCAAAAGGATCGCTGCTGATTATGGACCACCGCATCAACCAGCACGTCATTAACCGCTGCCGTAAGCCGTCTGACGCCGATATTCTGGTGCCCGGCGACACGATTTCGCTGATTGGCACGACCTCAACCCACATTGATTACAACGATATCGACAGCAACAGGGTGACCGCCGATGAGGTCGATATTCTGCTGCGCGAAGGTGAAAAACTGGCGCCGATTATGGCGAAAACCCGTATTCTGCGTGCCTACTCCGGGGTGCGCCCGCTGGTAGCCAGTGATGACGATCCGAGTGGTCGTAACGTCAGCCGCGGCATTGTGCTGTTCGATCACGCGAAACGCGACGGCCTCGACGGGTTTATCACCATTACCGGCGGCAAACTGATGACCTACCGCCTGATGGCGGAATGGGCCACCGACGCGGTCTGCCGTAAGCTTGGCAATACGTGCCCTTGCATCACCGCAGACACACCGCTACCGGGTTCACAGGAACCGACGGAAAGCACGCTGAAGCGTGTGATCTCCTTGCCCGCCCCACTGCGCGGATCAGCGGTGTATCGCCACGGCGACCGTACGCCGGCGTGGCTGAGCCATGGCCGCCAGCACCGCAGCCTGGTCTGTGAGTGCGAAGCCGTCACCGCGGGTGAAGTACAGTACGCCGTCGAAAATTTAAACGTTAACAGCCTGCTGGATCTCCGTCGTCGCACCCGCGTAGGGATGGGCACCTGTCAGGGCGAACTCTGCGCCTGTCGTGCTGCCGGGTTGCTGCAACGCTTTAACATCACCACCGCTGCACAATCCATCACCCAGCTATCGGATTTTCTCAATGAACGCTGGAAAGGCGTGCAGCCGATCGCCTGGGGCGATGCGCTGCGCGAAAGCGAATTTACCCGCTGGGTGTACCAGGGATTATGTGGTCTGGAAAAGGAGCCGCGCGATGAGATTTGATACGGTCATTATGGGCGACGGTCTCGCCGGACTCTTGTGCGGTCTACAGTTGCAAAAGCGCGGCTTACGCTGCGCGGTGGTCACCCGTGGACAGAGCGCGCTGCACTTCTCCTCCGGCTCGCTGGATCTGCTCAGCGCGCTGCCGGATGGGCAGCCGGTGCATGATATCACTGCGGGCCTGAACGCCCTGCGCGAACAGGCCCCCACACACCCTTACACGACACTCGGCACCCAACAGGTGCTGATGCTCGCAGAGCAAGCGCAGGCGCTGCTAAACGCATCCGGTGCGCATCTGCAGGGCGAGGTTCAGTCGTCGCATCAGCGGGTCACCCCGTTAGGTACTCTGCGTTCGACCTGGCTCAGTTCACCGGAAGTCCCTGTCTGGCCGCTGGAGGCTAAACGTATCTGCGTAGTGGGCATTAGCGGCCTGCTTGATTTCCAGGCACACCTGGCTGCCGCCTCTCTCGGTCAACGCGACCTGGAGGTAGAAACCGCCGAGATTGATCTGCCTGAACTGGACGTTTTGCGCGACAACGCCACCGAGTTTCGGGCGGTGAACATCGCCCGTTTTCTGGATAACGAAGACAAATGGCTCCTGCTATATGACGCGTTATTGCCGATAGCAAAAACGTGCGAAATGATCATCATGCCCGCCTGCTTTGGCCTGGCGGATGACGGTCTCTGGCGCTGGCTCAACGAGCGCCTGCCCTGCTCGCTCAGGTTACTTCCCACTTTGCCGCCGTCGGTGCTGGGGATCCGACTGCATAACCAGTTACAGCGTCAGTTCGTCCGCCAGGGCGGACTCTGGATGCCCGGCGATGAAGTGAAGAAAGTCACCTGTAAAAATGGCGTGGTGAGCGAAATCTGGACGCGCAATCACGCGGACATCCCTCTGCGCCCGCGCTTTGCCGTGCTCGCCAGCGGAAGTTTCTTTAGCAGCGGCCTGCTCGCCGAACGTGAAGGTATTCGCGAGCCCATTCTGGGGCTGGATGTTCAGCAAGCGGCGGCCCGCGCCGAATGGTATCAACGCGATTTCTTTGATGCGCAACCCTGGCAGCAGTTTGGCGTCACCACCGATGAGACGCTGCGCCCGTCGCTGGCGGGACAAACGGTAGACAATCTGTATGCCATTGGATCTGTTCTCGGCGGATTCGACCCGATTGCCCAGGGATGCGGAGGCGGCGTCTGTGCGGTCACCGCTTTACATGCCGCCCATCACATTGCAGCACGTGCAGGAGGTGAGCAATGAGCGATACCCGTTTTGAAAGTTGCATCAAATGCACGGTGTGCACCACCGCCTGTCCGGTCAGCCGCGTTAACCCGGGCTATCCGGGCCCTAAACAGGCCGGCCCCGACGGCGAACGCCTGCGCCTGAAAGATGGCGCACTGTACGACGATGCGCTGAAATATTGCATTAACTGCAAACGCTGCGAAGTAGCCTGTCCATCTGACGTGAAAATCGGCGATATTATTCAGCGCGCGCGCGCCAAATATGACACGTCGCGTCCGTCGCTGCGTAACTTTATCTTAAGCCATACTGACCTGATGGGCAGCGTCTCCACGCCGTTCGCGCCAGTGGTCAATACGGCAACCTCGCTGAAACCGGTGCGCCAGTTGCTCGATTACGCGCTGAAAATCGATCATCGTCGTACATTGCCGAAATACTCTTTTGGCACCTTCCGCCGCTGGTATCGCAGCGTGGCGACCCAGCAGGCGCAGTACAACGATCAGGTTGCCTTCTTCCACGGTTGCTTTGTGAATTACAACCACCCACAGCTCGGCAAAGATTTGATCAACGTGCTGAACGCGATGGGCACAGGCGTCCAGTTATTGAGTAAAGAGAAGTGCTGCGGCGTACCGCTGATTGCCAACGGGTTTACCGATAAAGCGCGTAAACAGGCGGTATCCAACGTCGAGTCGCTACGTGAAGCAATTAGTGTGAAGGGAACTCCGGTGATTGCCACGTCTTCGACCTGTACCTTTGCACTGCGTGACGAGTATCCGGAAGTCCTGGACGTCGACAACAGCGGTCTACGGGAACATATCGAACTGGCGACCCGCTGGCTGTGGCGCAAACTGGATGAAGGAAAAACGCTGCCGCTGAAAACACTGCCGTTAAAAGTGGTTTACCACACCCCGTGCCATATGGAAAAAATGGGCTGGACGCTGTACACCCTTGAACTGCTGCGTCGCATTCCGGGGCTGGAACTCACGGTGCTGGATTCCCAGTGCTGCGGGATTGCCGGCACCTACGGCTTTAAGAAGGAAAACTACCCCACCTCGCAAGCCATTGGCTCTCCACTGTTTAAACAGATTGAAGAAAGCGGTGCGGATATTGTGGTTACCGACTGCGAGACCTGCAAATGGCAAATCGAGATGTCCACCAGCAAACGCTGCGAACATCCGATTACCCTGCTGGCGAAAGCATTAGGCTAAATGACTCGCCCGGCGGTACTGTGCCCCGGGCGTTTTTGCGTTTAGCATTCCACAAAATTGAATACGTTACCGTCGTACGTATTTATCTCCCGCCCCTCTTCGCAAAGACTGAATTTCGCGCATGCAGCCCTTAATATAACCTCGTATCGTCACGTCACTGGATTCTTTGGTGACGGACAACCATGGCAAAATCAACGACGTCAACACCGCACGATGCCGTGTTTAAAAAGATGATGACCCATCCTGACATTGCGCAGGATTTTCTTAAGATTCATCTTCCTGAGTCGTTATGCAAACTCTGCGATTTAACCACGCTCAAGCTGGAATCCACCACCTTCATTGAAGACAACCTGAGAACCTACTATTCCGATGTGTTGTGGTCGCTGAAAACACGCGAGGGTGAGGGTTACATTTACTGCGTTATCGAACATCAGAGTACCGCCGTGCCACACATGGCATTTCGTTTGATGCGTTATGCCACTGCCGCTATGCAACACCATCTTGATAGCGGAAATAAAACCCTGCCGCTGGTGATCCCGATGCTGTTTTATCATGGCGAACCAAGCCCATACCCTTTTTCACTGAACTGGCTGGACGAATTTGACGACCCACAGCTGGCGCGGCGACTCTACACGGAAGCCTTTCCGCTGGTCGATATCACGGTCATCTCTGACGACGAAATCATGCAGCATAAGCGCATAGCCCTGCTGGAACTGATGCAAAAACACATCCGCGATCGTGATTTGATGGGGCTGGTTGACCGACTGGTTTCGCTTTTAATAACGGGTACCGCTAATGACAGCCAGTTGCATACGCTGTTTAATTACCTGGTGCAGTACGGCGATGCGTCCCGCTTCAGTGACTTTATCCATGAGGTCGCCAGACGCGTTCCCCATCACAAGGAGAAATTGATGACGATTGCAGAAAGGCTTCGGCAGGAAGGCCACCACACGGGGCTGCAGAAAGGACTACAAAAGGGACTACAGGAAGGATTACAAAAAGGCACCAGGGAGGAGGCATTACGTATCGCGCGGATGATGCTGAAAAGCGGGATCGAACGCGACAAGGTACTGGTGATAACCGGACTGTCACTCGACGATATCATGGCAAACAGTCCGTAAAGCCTGACAGATAGCCCGGTGACACAGTGCCGCCGGGCTATGGATTTAGTAACTGCTTTTCAGTTTCGGCATCGTCTGACCGGGCTTAAACATTGCCAGCCGCTGGTCCAGCGCCTCGGTATACAGCATGGTATCAACGCCGACGGCGACAAAATTCGCGCCCCACGCCAGACATTTCTGCGCCATGAGCGGATCGACGGCGAGAAAGCCCGCCGCTTTTCCAGCCGCACGAATGCGCTGAATACTCTCTTTGATAATCCGCTGCACCTCCGGGTGTCCGCTGTTGTCCGGATACCCCAAAGACGCCGAAAGATCGGCAGGACCAATAAACACACCGTCAATACCGTCCACGTCCAGGATCGCATCCAGATTCTCCAGCGCGGCTTTACTTTCGACCTGTACCAGCAAACAGAGTGACGCATTGGCCTGCGCCATATAGTTGTCAATACGCCCCCAGCGCGCCGCTCGCGCCACGCTAGCCCCGACGCCGCGCTCGCCAACGGGCGGGTAACGGGTGGCCGCAACCACCTGCCGTGCCTGCTCTGCACTATCAACCATCGGAATCAACAGCGTCTGTGCCCCGATATCCAGAACCTGTTTGATCAGCGCCTTAGCGCCTTCGACCGGGCGGATCACCGGTTGGCTGGCGTAGGGAGCAATCGCCTGCAACTGATGATAGAGATCCTGCACCGTGTTCGGCGCGTGTTCGCCGTCGATCAACAGCCAGTCATAACCCGACGTTGCGGCAATTTCCGCCATGTAGGAGGTTGTCGAACTCAGCCACAGTCCGATTTGTACTTCCCCTCTGCGGAGCGCATCTTTAAAAGGGTTTGCTAACAATCCGTTCATAATGATCCTTACAACGTGGATAAAATTATTGATGCGCAGCACCCGGTTGCGTCGCGGGACGGTTCACGCTCAGCGTGAAGATAATCAATGAGCCGATAATCGCGACACCCGCCAGCGTCAGCAGTCCTGCGGCATCGCTGGCAAACATCGTTTCCGCCTTAACGCGCAGAATTGGCGCGATAAACCCGCCTACCGCACCAAACAGGTTCACGAAACCGATCCCCGCCGCCAGCGCTGTGCCGGAAAGCAGTTGCGTCGGCATTGTCCAGAACACAGGCTGTACGGCGATAAAACCCACAGCCGCCACGCAAAGCGCCAGAATCGCCACCACCGGTGATGCCAGGCCGGATACACCAATACCAATCCCCGCAGCCAGCAGCGTCAGCGCGGCGACATTACGGCGTTCGCCAGTGCGATCGGAGTAGCGAGGGATAAGCCAGGTCCCGAACAGTGCGGCAACCCACGGAATGGCGGTGACCACCGACGCCGTGAAGCCGACTTTGGTTCCCAGCAGCGCGGCAACCTGGGTTGGCAGGAAGAAAATCAGTCCGTACACCGCCACCTGAATCGTCAGATAGATAATCGCCAGTTGCCAGACGCGTCCGTTACGCAAGGCATCCGAGAGTTTTGACGTGGTCTTCTTCTCTTCTTCGCTCGCCAGCTGGCTAATGAGCGCCGCTTTTTCTTCAGCGCTGAGGAAACGCGCCTGTTGTGGGGTGTCATCCAGCCAGAAGAAGGTGAAAATCCCTGCGCCTACCGCCAGCAAACCTTCGATAACGAACATCCAGAACCAGCCGGGATGGCCCATAAAGCCGTGCATCTCCAACAGTGCGCCGGACAGCGGCGATCCCAGCGTCAACGCCAGCGGTGCCCCCATGTAAAACAGCCCCATAATGCTGGCGCGGTTACGCTGCGGGAACCATTGCGAGGTGAGATAGATCATGCCGGGGAAGAAACCGGCTTCTGCCGCCCCCAGCAGAGTACGGATAATGAGGAATTTCGCCTCGGTATCCGCCCACGCCATCGCGGCGGAGAGGAATCCCCACAGCAGCGTAGTGGTGCCAATCCAGGTTCTGGCCCCCAGTTTGCGCATCAGCAGGTTAGCGGGCACGCCGAGAAAGGCGTAGACCACAAAGAAGATCCCCGCGCCGAGCGCGTAGGCCTCATTGCTCAGCCCGGTATCGATCTGATAGGTCTCTTTGGCAAAGCCAATGTTCGAACGGTCCAGAAACGCCAGTACATACAGTGCCAGCATGAACGGGATCAAACGTGCGCGGTTTTTCTTCACTACGCCGTCAAGAAGAGTGGTACTCATAGCAAGATCCTCAAAGAAATGAGGGCGTTGCCGTCTCTGCGGCAACGCACAGGTCATTAGTGGCTATAAGGGCGTTTCAGGTTACAGTCGCGGTTAAGCTCGACGCCGAATCCCGGTTTATCCAGCACGGACTTATGAATGCGGCCATTCACCGGTACCGGCTCATCAAGCAGAATCGGGTCAAACTGCGGACGCATCGTTGAGCAGTCCGGACTGGTCATCAGGAACTCACTGAACGGCGTGTTGGTGAAAGTAATCACCGCATGGTGCGAATAGACCGACGAGCCGTGCGGTACGACCAGTTGTCCACGCGATTTCGCAATTGCAGCAATCTCGACCAGCGTGGTCAGGCCGCCGCACCAGCCGACATCCGGCTGCATGATATCGATTCCAGTTTCCGCCAGCGTGCGGAAGGACTGCAGCGTGCCGTGGTGCTCGCCGCTGGTGACCATCATTCCGGCTGGCGCATTGCGTTTCAGTTCGCGATAGCCTTCGTACTGCTGCGGCGGCAAACACTCTTCAATCCACTTCAGGTTAGATGGCGCGCAGGCGTGGGCCAGTTTCGTTGCGTAATTCACGTCCTGACTCATCCAGCAGTCCAGCATCAGCCAGAAATCCGGGCCGCATTTCTCACGCATTTCCGCTACCATGGCGGCATCTTTGCGGATCCCCGCGTCGCCATCGTGCGGTCCCCAATGGGTCGGCATTTTGCCGCCAATGAAGCCCATCTCTTTTGCCAGGTCAGGACGCGCGCCGGTGGCATAGAACTGAATTTCATCGCGCACCGCGCCGCCCAGCAGTTTGTAAACCGGCAGGCCCACCACCTTGCCAAACAGATCCCACAGCGCCAAATCAACGCAAGAGATGGTGTTCATCACCAGACCGCCGGATCCCGAGTAATACAGGGTCGCACCGAGCATCTGATCGTGAATGAGTTTGATATCGCTGACGCATTTCCCTTCGATAAAACGGTTGAGATGTTTTTCAACGATAAAGCAGCCCATCTCTCCTGCCGTGGAGACCGCAAAGCCCGTCTGTCCGTTTTCGGCTTCAACTTCAACAATCAGCGTACCCAGCACGTTAATCCCAAACGACTGACGCGACTGTTCGTACTCACGATATTTACTCATCGGCGTGGCGATGTGATCGTCAATCCAGTGGTTAGCGCCCTGGTCATGATAATCGCCGCCGCCGGCTCCTTTTTCTGCCGTTGCTCCACCGGTAAACCAGGCGCGGACATGTTTAATTTTGGGTAGGGTCATGATGTTCTCCATTATTATGATGCGAGTGAATCGAAGGGACTTTTCCATCCCAATAGACGTGAAATATCCTTCGCGCAGGCAATGGCTTTGCCAGCAAGATAATCACGATTCTCTTCGTTGATTTCTAAACGGGTGCCGACCACCGAAATGGCGGCGGCGGGTTCGTTATTGGCATTAAAAATGGGGGCGGCGACGCAGCGCACATCCGGATAATCTTCTCCGTTATCAAAGCTCCAGCCGCGCTGGCGGATGCGTTCCAGTTCGTCTCTGAGTTGCTGAGGTTGAGTGATCGTGGTGGGGGTCGCCTGCTCCCACACCAGTTGCTCAATGATAGCGTTGCGCACGGCAGCAGGCTGCCACGCCAGCAGACATTTACCAATGCCAGAGCGATACAGCGACAGGCTTTTCCCTTCATGGGAGCGCACGCTGATGGTCGAAGACGATTCCACCTTCAGAATGTAATACGCGCTCTCATGGTCGATGATCCCCAGATGGCAGAGCAGCCCTGTTTCATCCATCAGTTTCGTCAGGCGTGGACGCGCCAGTTCGCGCAGATCCATTTTGCTGAGCGCATGGCCGGAAAGCTCCACCAGCTTGGTCCACAGACAAAAGTTCTCCTGATGATCGACGCTGATAAACCGCTGACGCTTCAGTTCACTCAACAGCAGGTAAGCCGTGCTTTTGGGAATACCCAGCATTTCAATGATGGTGGCGGCGCTGCAGGGGCCAATCCGCGCAATCAGATTGAGAATATCAATGGCGCGGGTGAGCGCCGGGACTTTGCTTGATTCCAACATACTGGACTCCAGTCTGAGATACTGGAATCAGTGTGATCGGTCATGGCGGGTAAATTTGTGAAGCGCGTCATGTCGCGTCTTTCTTCCAGCAGAATGGAGAAATAACGTGCAAAAATGCGAGATGAATCACGGATTTTTTCGCGGGGAGTACAGCAGGTTGGACAAAAAGGGAATCAGCCCGAAAAGCACAGCGCCATCGGGCGATTAAAAACTACAGCGTCAGCGATTCAACCACGTCAATCCAGCCATGCTCGCTGGCAATATCCTGTTCGTTGAACCAGCGACGCAGCATGTTAAGCGCCATCATCGCGCAGACCTCCTGACGGACCAGCAGGCTGTGACGGGTCACGCTGAAATGCACGCGCAGAGCAAACGTCCCATCTGGCGTCGCCAGCGCAAAGTTCAGGTGATCGTTTTCCAGCCCGGAGATCGCCAGCGCCAGTCCGGCGTAATGTTTACCGCGTCGTTCCGACGTCCAGTGCGCGGTCTGCGCCAGCGTCTCTTCCTGCGAAGGCACCACTTCGCTGGCCAGCAGCGGCGCACCCACGCGAGAAAGCTGCAATGCCACCAGCCCGCCGGTGAACTGCTCACTCAACGTCAGGCTGAGCTGCCTTTTCTGCAACTCGCGCGCAATCTGCAAAGGAAGTCCTTCGGTGCCTTCAAAAATCAGATTTTGCCCGGCAACGCGCTTGACCTCCTGCCACAGGTTGCGCATCGCCTCGCGCTGGGCGTACGGTCCGGTCAGTTTAAGCTCGATAATTGGCATCGATGAGCGATAACCCAGGGTCACCCCTTCCGGTAGTGAAAGCGAGTCGAGGCTTTGCGCCAGATCGCTTTCCGAACGGCCAAAGGTGGTCAGACGCAGACACAGCGGCGGCTCGGTGAGAGAGAAACGCTCGCGCAAACGCGGCAGGATCTCATGTTCCACCATCACTTTAAATTCTGACGGTACGCCCGGCGTAAAGAACATCAGACAACGATTGAGCTGCACGGCAAAGCCGCAGGCGGTGCCGACAGGGTTATTGATGAATTCGGCGCTGGCGGGCAGTTCCGCCTGTTTACGGTTGCTGGGCGCCATCACTCTGCCGCGCTCCCGGAAGAATCGCTCCATCTCGGCAAGCCAGGCCTCGTGCAGAACCAGCCCTTCCCCTTTCGCCGTCGCCGCAGCAAGCGCGCTGAGATCGTCGCTGGTCGGCCCCAGGCCGCCGTTGACGATCAAAACATCAGCATGCTGACTCCGCTCGCGCAAAATGGCGACCAGATCGTTGAGGTTGTCGCCCACCGTATTACGGCGCGTTAAGGGCAATCCCTGATTAAAGAAAAAATCGGCCAGCCAGGCAGCATTCGTGTCGACGATTTGCCCGTGCAACACTTCATCCCCGGTGGATAACATCTCCACGTTTAACATCGTGTTCTCCTGCTTTTATGATGAAAATACTATAACGCAAAGGGGGAAGTGGCGTGGCAGAGAAATATCCTGAAGGGAATAAAAGTGGCGCGACAGGAGATCGCGCCACCGGGGTCAGAAGCTGGCGTTGACCCCAACGTATGGGCCGTCCGCAATGGCATTATCGCGATTGCCATCTTTACCCGCCAGATTCAGGTAGCGATAACCCGCTTCAATGCTAAGCGGACGCATGATCGTCAAGCGCGCGCCGGCATTTGCCTCTTCATAGCTCTGGATACCGCTGGATAACGAATCCGGAGAGTAGTAGTACTCACCGAACAGGCGGACGCTGTCGCCTATCGGCCACTGTAATCCACCGCCAACGGCTGCCGCATAACCTTCATCACTGTCGTTCGGGCTGGTATAGACCCCTTTGCCGCCCACGGTCGCCAGCATCGGGCCGAGTGGAATATTCATACCCAATCCCAGCCCCGCAGCGTCGCCGTCGTCATCGCTATGCATCCAGTTACCGCTCAAGGCCAGTCCGGTAGACTCCGTGCCAAACCCGACGCCAATGTTGGTATATTCTTTACCCGCCTGACCGCTGATGCTCATGGCACTCGCAGAAGCAGAAACGAACAGCATTCCAGCTATTCCAAATAATACGCTTTTCTTCATTTTTACCCTTTCCAGCAAGCAAATACATAACGTTTCCCAAAGCTGCGGGATTGTACTGCCAACGCCAAAGGAATCAATGAGCTAAAAAAGCGATCGCTCAACGTTTTGTAACCAAATAATACCAGTGCATGGGAAGAAGAGAGCCGTTAATTCCCTTTATCGACCCGGAGAGAGTCCGGGAACCATTTCTTATTTATCGCTATCCCTTACAGTACATTTCTCATGTGAATGGAAAATAAACATGTTATCTGATGTTGCCAGGGGATAAACTTTTCCCTGCTAACTCTACCTCTGCTTCAAGGAACATTACCGTGCGTCAAAGGACTATTGTTTGCCCCTTAATACAGAATGCAGGAAGTTATCTCCTGTGCCAGATGGCTAACGATCGGGGAGTTTTCCCGGGTCAATGGGCGCTGTCTGGCGGTGGCGTTGAGCCAGGAGAACGTATTGAAGAGGCCCTGCGCCGTGAGATTCGCGAAGAACTGGGCAGTGCGCTGGTTCTGACTGACATCAAACCCTGGACCTTCAGTGACGATATCCGTACGAAAACCTACCCCGATGGCAGTCAGGAAGAGATCTATATGATTTACCTGATTTTTGACTGCACCGCCGCCAATCGCGAAGTGCATATCAATGAAGAGTTTCAGGCGTTTGCCTGGGTCAAGCCGGAAGATTTACCGCAATACGATCTGAACGTTGCGACAGTGAAAACCTTAACGCTGAAAGGGTTATTATAATCTCTGATGACAGCTGTTGCGGCTGTCATCTTTTATTCATAATGTTGGTTAAGGTGTGACCAGTTTACCGTCAAGATACAGTTTCCCCTTATCAACATGCATCACCAGACCGTCCAGATAATCCGGTGTCAATTTTACGCCGCGCATATTTTTTGCCAGATAGGTCAGGCAATGATTATGAGTAAAAATAACCACGTCTTTATTTTCCGACTTATTTGCTAAACGCTCAATGGCCTGCCCGGTTCCCCGGCCACAGGCATGCATGCCTTTATCTACCGTCAGTTTTTTATCCGCAGAAAACCAGGTTGCTGACTGAACAGTGCGCACCGTATCGCTGGCATACAGATCGTAGTCTTTAATCTCTTTGTTAAACGAGGCGCCCAGCGCGCGAGCCTGCATCGCCCCATGCTCGGTGATGCCAGTTTTATCCGACAGACAGGTATTGTCTGACCGGTCACAGCGCTCAGCATGGCGAAACAGCACCACTACCGGATGCTGTTTTGCCAGTACCGCCAGGGTACGGGAATCGATTCTCGGTAGACCGTTGCTGCTCCAGGCGAAATGGCTGCCCAGCCCCACCATGATCGCCAGTGCCGATAGCAGAACAACGGTATATTTTTTGTATTTAACAAAATATTGGGATACTACAAACACATTAAACTCCACTTGATACCGGCAAACAGAAATATAACCTTGCAGCGTACTGCTTAATGAAAGGTACGATCGTTTATGTGGGAAAAATGCCCGAAAGCCACGGCCATTGCAAATGCAACGTGGGTAAAAAAGCATATATTTCCATAACGTTAAGTTCTTAAGGTTAATTTAATATTCATATACTACTATTTAGGTCTGACTGGATAATCCTCATTTAGCCTCCTGTTTATGACGCAATAAATAAGAGGTTCGCAGTATCCAAATGGCTGAAGGAAATATAATGTCTGATTTTCTGCCTTTCTCTCGCCCGGCGGTAGGTACGGAAGAACTTGCCGCTATCAAAGCGGTTCTCGATTCTGGATGGATTACCACTGGCCCGAAAAATCAGCAACTGGAAGAGGCTTTCTGCCAGTTGACGGGAAACCAACACGCCATTGCCGTGAGTTCTGCCACGGCAGGTATGCATATCGCCCTCATGGCGCTGGGAATCGGTGCCGGTGATGAAGTCATCACCCCGTCAATGACCTGGGTTTCCACACTGAACATGATTGTGCTGCTGGGGGCAACCCCGGTCATGGTGGATGTTGACCGCGACACGCTGATGGTCACTGCTGAACACATTGAAGCCGCCATTACCCCGCGCACGAAAGCCATCATTCCCGTCCATTACGCGGGCGCACCGGCCGATCTGGATGCTATTTACGCCCTCGCGGAACGCCACGGTATTGCGGTTATCGAAGATGCCGCCCACGCGGTCGGCACTTATTATCAGGGTCGCCACGTCGGCGCTCGGGGCACCGCGATTTTCTCCTTTCACGCCATCAAGAATGTCACTTGTGCGGAGGGAGGACTCATCGTCACCGATGATGAGCAACTCGCCAGGCAGTTACGTAACCTGAAGTTTCACGGACTCGGCGTTGATGCCTTCGATCGCCAGACCTGGGGTCGCGCGCCACAGGCGGAGGTCCTGACGCCAGGCTATAAATACAATCTGACCGACATTAACGCGGCGATGGCCCTGGTTCAGTTAGAGAAGCTTGAGACACTCAACCATCGTCGGGCGGCCATCGCTCAGGAGTACCAACACGCGCTGGCCGATCTCCCGTTTCAGCCGCTGAGCCTGCCGCCGTGGCCCCACGTACATGCCTGGCATCTGTTTATTATTCGTACCGACGAAGATCGGTGCGGCATCAGTCGCGACGCGCTGATGGAGGCACTTAAAGCCAAGGGGATCGGTACAGGTTTGCATTTCCGCGCGGCACACACGCAGAAATATTACCGCGAACGCTTTAACACCCTGTCGCTCCCCAATACCGAATGGAACAGCGCGCGTATCTGCTCGCTACCGCTGTTTCCCGATATGACCCCGGCGGATACCGCTCGCGTCATTACCGCGCTTCGCCAGATTGCAGGAAAATAGCCATGTTTGAAGCCCTCCCGATAACGAAAGTATCGGTGGTGATCCCTGTCTACAACGAACAGGAAAGCCTGCCGGAACTGCTCAGGCGAACCACCGCAGCCTGCGAGAGTCTGGGAAAAGATTATGAGATCCTGTTGATTGATGACGGCAGCAGCGACAACTCCGCACAGTTGTTGATTGACGCGTCAGAAGCCGAAGGCAGCCACGTTGTTTCGATTTTGCTGAACCGCAACTACGGGCAGCATTCCGCCATCATGGCAGGATTCAGTCACGTCACCGGCGACCTGATTATTACGCTTGATGCCGATCTGCAAAACCCACCGGAAGAGATCCCACGCCTGGTGGCAAAAGCCGACGAAGGGTATGACGTGGTCGGCACCGTGCGCCAGAATCGTCAGGACAGTCTGTTTCGCAAGACAGCCTCGAAGATGATCAACCATCTGATTCAGAGAACCACGGGCAAAGCGATGGGCGACTACGGCTGCATGCTTCGCGCTTATCGCCGTCACATTATTGATGCCATGCTGCATTGCCATGAACGCAGCACGTTTATCCCGATTCTGGCGAATATCTTTGCCCGACGCGCCACGGAGATCCCCGTTCATCACGCTGAACGTGAATTTGGCGACTCCAAATACAGCTTTATGCGGCTGATTAACCTGATGTACGACCTGGTGACCTGTCTGACGACAACGCCTCTGCGCATGCTGAGCCTGCTCGGCAGCGTCATTGCCGTCACCGGATTTACCCTGTCGATACTCCTCGTCATCCTCCGCCTGACGCTGGGCCCCCAATGGGCGGCAGAAGGGGTTTTCATGCTGTTTGCCGTTCTGTTTACCTTTATTGGCGCGCAGTTCATCGGCATGGGTTTACTCGGCGAATATATCGGTCGGATTTACAACGATGTACGCGCCCGTCCCCGCTATTTCGTCCAGCAAGTTATTCGTCCGGAAAGTCTGCACTCTACTAAGGAAAACCAACAATGAAAGCCGTTGTCTTCGCGTATCACGATATGGGGTGTTTGGGCGTTCAGGCCGTGCTCGACGCTGGCTATGACATTGCCGCCATTTTTACGCATGCGGATAATCCGGGAGAAAACGCGTTTTTTGGCTCCGTTTCTCGACTGGCAGCTGACGCGGGGATCCCGGTCTATGCTCCCGATGACGTCAATCACCCAATCTGGGCCGAGCGTATCGGCCAACTCGCTCCCGACGTTATTTTCTCTTTCTACTATCGCCATCTGCTCAGCGATGCGATTCTGGCGCTGGCACCGGCAGGCGCATTTAACCTGCACGGTTCGCTACTGCCGAAATATCGCGGTCGCGCTCCGCTGAACTGGGTGCTGGTGAATGGCGAAAGCGAAACCGGCGTGACGCTGCACCGCATGGCGAAACGCGCCGATGCGGGTGCCATTGTCGCGCAACAGCGCGTCGCCATCTCGCCTGACGACACGGCCCTTACGCTACATCATAAGCTTTGCCAGACCGCGCGGCAGGTGCTGGAACAAGCATTACCGGCCATCGAACGAAAAGAGATACACGACGTCCAGCAAAACGAGAGTGAAGCGACCTACTTTGGTCGCCGCACGCCCGAAGACAGCTTCCTGACCTGGAACAGACCGGCAACAACGCTGCACAACATGGTGCGGGCGGTCGCGGCCCCCTGGCCGGGCGCGTTCAGCTATTCCGGTACGCAGAAATTCACTATCTGGTCATCCCGCGTCCACGCTCAGAACCAGACCGCGCAACCGGGTACCGTGATTTCCGTCTCCCCTCTGCTGATCGCCTGTTCCGAAGGTGCGCTGGAAGTGGTGACTGGACAGGCTGGCAACGGCATCACGGTGCAAGGCGCACAGTTAGCACAGATTCTCGGCCTGGTTGCGGGTTCTCGTTTAAACACCCCATCGCTGGCCGCCAGCAAGCGCCGCACCCGCGTGCTGATCCTCGGCGTGAATGGCTTCATCGGCAACCATCTTACCGAACGTCTGTTACGCGAAGACCACTATGAAATCTATGGTCTGGACATCGGCAGTGACGCAATCAGTCGTTTCCTCAGTCATCCGCGCTTTCATTTTGTGGAAGGCGACATCAGCATTCATTCTGAATGGATCGAATATCACGTTAAGAAATGTGATGTCGTGTTGCCGCTGGTGGCCATTGCCACGCCTATTGAATATACCCGCAACCCGCTGCGCGTCTTTGAACTGGATTTTGAAGAGAATCTGAAAATCATTCGCTATTGCGTGAAATACCGTAAGCGCATCATTTTCCCATCGACTTCCGAAGTTTACGGGATGTGTACCGACAACGTGTTTGATGAGGATAGCTCGAATCTAATTGTCGGGCCGGTCAATAAACCCCGCTGGATTTACTCGGTGTCCAAACAGCTTCTCGATCGCGTCATTTGGGCATACGGCGAAAAAGAAGGACTGCGCTTTACCCTCTTCCGCCCGTTCAACTGGATGGGACCGCGTCTGGACAGCCTGAATTCCGCGCGAATCGGCAGCTCGCGCGCCATTACACAGTTGATCCTCAATCTGGTAGAAGGCTCGCCGATCAAGCTGATCGAAGGGGGGAAACAGAAGCGCTGCTTTACGGATATTCGCGACGGTATCGACGCGCTATACCGGATCATTGAAAACGCGGGTGGCCGCTGTGACGGTGAAATCATCAACATCGGTAACCCGGAAAACGAAGCCAGCATCAAGGAACTGGCGGAAATGCTGCTGGAGAGTTTCGACAAACATCCACTGCGCAATCACTTCCCGCCGTTTGCCGGGTTACGGGTCGTCGAGAGCAGCAGCTACTATGGCAAAGGCTATCAGGATGTTGAGCACCGTAAACCCAACATCCGTAATGCAAAACGTTGCCTGGACTGGGAACCGACCATCGACATGCGCGAAACGGTCGACGAGACGCTGGATTTCTTCCTGCGCAGCGTGGATCTCACGGAACATTCATCATGACAAAAATAGGCTTGCGAATTGATGTCGATACCTTCCGTGGCACCCGCGAAGGTGTGCCACGCCTGTTAGCGTCATTGAGCCGATACCACATTCGGGCAAGTTTTTTCTTTAGCGTCGGACCAGACAACATGGGGCGCCATCTCTGGCGCCTGATCAAACCGCAGTTTCTGTGGAAGATGCTGCGCTCAAACGCGGCTTCTCTTTACGGCTGGGATATTCTGCTGGCCGGTACCGCCTGGCCGGGGAAAGAAATCGGCCGCGCAAACGCAGAGATTATCCGGGAAGCGGCGCGCCTGCATGAAACCGGGCTACACGCCTGGGATCACCATGCCTGGCAGTCCCGTAGCCCTCAGTGGAGCAAACAGCAGCTGATCGCCGATATTTTGCACGGGATAACCGCCCTGGAGGCGATCACCGGCCAGCCGGTGACCTGTTCAGCCGTCGCAGGCTGGCGCGCTGACCAGCGTGTGGTTCTCGCCAAAGAGGCATTCCCTCTGCGTTACAACAGCGATTGCCGCGGCAGGACGCCGTTCCGTCCGCTTCTCGAGGATGGTTCGTTCGCCACACCGCAAATTCCGGTCACGCTGCCCACGTGGGACGAAGCGGTGGGTCGCGAGGTTCAGGCGGAAGATTTCAACGACTGGATCCTCTCCCGGATGCAGCAGGATACCGGTACCCCCGTGTATACCATCCATGCCGAAGTCGAAGGCGGCGCCTGGCATAGCCAGTTTGAGGATCTGCTTGCGCGTGCGGCAGATGCGGGCATCACCTTCTGCCCGCTTGGCGACCTGCTGCCTGCCGATCGCAATACCTTGCCGTCGGGAGAGATTATTCGCGGTAAAATCGCGGGAAGAGAAGGATGGTTAGGCTGTCAGCAAGCGACGAGCGTCACACGATGAAGAACACCCGTTATTATCAGATACTGATCGCACTTATCGCGTTCTGGTACATCATCCCCATCGACCTGCGCCTGCTGTGGCAGCCTGATGAAACGCGCTATGCCGAGATCAGTCGCGAGATGCTGGCATCCGGCGACTGGCTCGTCCCCCATTTTTTGGGGGTGCGTTACTTTGAAAAACCGATTGCCGGATACTGGATCAACAGCATCGGGCAATGGCTGTTTGGAGCGAACAACTTCGGCGTTCGCGCTGGCGCGATTTTTGCGACGCTGGTAACCGCCGCGCTGGTGGGATGGCTCGCCATGCGCTTATGGCGGGATACGCGTACCGCGCTGTTGTCGGCCATTATCTTTTTGTCGTTGTTCATTGTTTACGGGATTGGCACCTATGCGGTACTCGATCCGCTGATCGCGCTCTGGCTGATGGCGGGAATGTGCTGCTTCTGGCTGGCGATGCAGTCCACCACCTGGCACGGGAAAAGCATGGGATTCCTGCTGCTGGGCGTGACCTGCGGGATGGGCGTCATGACCAAGGGCTTTCTGGCGCTTGCCGTACCGGTGATCAGCGTGTTGCCGTGGGTCGCCGCGCAGAAACGCTGGAAAGACCTGTTTCTTTACGGCGGATTGGCGGTCATCAGCTGTATCGCCGTCATCCTGCCGTGGGGACTGGCTATCGCCCAACGTGAACCCGATTTCTGGCACTACTTTTTCTGGGTTGAACATATCCAGCGTTTCGCGATGGACGACGCCCAGCACAAAGCGCCATTCTGGTACTATCTGCCGGTGCTGATCGCCGGAAGTCTGCCGTGGCTTGCACTGCTTCCGGGAGCATTAAAAACCGGCTGGCAGGCGCGCGATGAATCGCGCGGTGCCCTCTATCTGCTCGGTTGGATAGTGATGCCGCTGGTGTTCTTCAGCATCGCCAAAGGTAAATTGCCCACCTATATCCTGTCATGTTTCGCCCCGCTCGCGATACTGATGGCGAGATATGGGCTGAACGCCGCGGAAAAGGGCTATGCCGCGCTGCGCATCAACGGCTGGATCAATATCCTGTTTGGTATTATCGGGATTATTGCCACGCTGGTCGTCTCGCCGTGGGGGCCGCTGAAATCGCCGGTCTGGGTGCACATCGAGGTATACAAGGTCTTCTGTTCGCTGGGTATTTTTTTCCTGTGGACCTTTTTCGGCTGGTATACGCTGAGTAACACGGAGAAAAGCTGGGTTTACGCCGCGTTGTGTCCACTGGCGTTGGCATTATTGTTTGGTTTTTCCGTTCCCGATCGGGTGATGGAATCCAAACAGCCGCAGTTTTTTGTCGAAATGACCCGAGAAAACCTCGCGCCGAGCCGCTACATTCTTACCGATAGCGTGGGGGTCGCCGCTGGTCTGGCCTGGAGTCTGAAGCGGGATGACATCTTAATGTATGGGCAAACCGGCGAACTGAAATATGGCCTTAACTATCCCGATGCCAAAGGCCGGTTCATTCGCTATGCCGATTTTGCGGACTGGCTCAGCCAACACCGTCAGGAGGGGATTATTACGCTCGTGCTCACTATCGCGAAAGATGAAGACATCAACCGCCTTGCCATTCCGCCTGCCGATACCATCGATAATCAGGGGCGTCTGGTGCTGATTCAGTATCGCCCCAAATGATCTGGCTGGTTTTAGTGATGGCCAGCCTGCTCAGCGTTGCGGGGCAGTTATGCCAGAAGCAGGCGACGTTCCGCGTGCCAACACGCGCGCGAAGACGTCATATTACCCTGTGGCTGGGGCTGGCGCTCGCCTGCCTCGGTCTGGCAATGGTCTTGTGGCTGCTGGTATTGCAGCGCATTCCTGTGGGTATTGCTTACCCCATGCTCAGCCTGAATTTTGTCTGGGTCACACTGCTGGCATGGAAAATCTGGCGCGAACCGGTAACATTTCGTCACTGGTTGGGCATCGCCTTGATTATCAGCGGTATTTTTATTCTGGGGAGCGCGGCGTGATGGGATTACTGTGGGGACTGTGCAGCGTTATCATCACGTCCGTCGCGCAACTGGGTCTGGGCTTTGCGATGGCACAACTGCCGCCGATGACGCAGTGGCAGACGTTTATCCCGGCGCTGTTCTCCGGTCATACCGGTACCTTCGTGCTATTCGCCGGCCTGGTGGGCTATTTGCTGTCGGTTTTCTGCTGGCATAACGCGCTGCATCACCTCGCGCTGAGCAAGGCTTACGCGCTGCTCAGCCTGAGTTATGTGCTGGTGTGGGTGGCGTCGATGACCTTACCCGGCTGGCAGGGCGCATTTTCCCTGAAAGCGTTGCTGGGCGTACTGTGCATCATGACCGGACTGATGTTCATTTTTCTGCCTGCACAGCGGAGAACGCGCTGATACTCATTTTTTAACCAGTAGCGTCTTCAGGCGCTCCCACTCGTCGCAGGTATAGCTTCTGGCATCCAGAATCTTCACCGTCCGCCCGTTATCACGGTTGACGGAATACAGGGCATCCTTCTGCGGGGACAGGATATCACCGGCATTCACCATAATGTCGGACTGAACTTCGGCGATCATTTTCAGTGAACCGCCGGCATCACTCAACACTAATGCATGCTTCCCTGACGTTTTGTCATAGCATGACTTCTTCACCTGCCATTCCATTGCTTACCTTTACTTATCGGGGACGTTCACATTACGTTACACAGTAGCAGATAAACAAAGTGGCAATGGGCGTCAGTTGGCAAATTGCGAAGTGAAATTAATGTTTTCTTAATATTTCATTCACCCAATCAACAATTGCCCGTCGGGAAATCTTGATTCCCCCATTTTTCAATTCTGCAGGCAGAGAAAGCCAGTGGACCGGCTGCTGGAAGCGCGCCAGTTTGTCCTTCACCCATTCACTAAGAGCGGTCTCAGAAACATCAGCGTCATATTCAACCACCGCCACCGGACGATGACCAAACTCGGCGTCCGCGATCGGGACGATAAACGCCTGCAGCACATGGGGATGTGTCACAATTACCCGTTCCACCTCTTCGGGCTGAATCCCCTCTCCGCCGCTAAAAAAGAGATTATCCAGACGCCCGGCGATGGTCAGTTTGCCATCATTCAGCACGCCGCGATCGCGTGTGGCAAACCAGCCTTCGTTGTTGACCAGCGGAACCAGTTTACCGTTTCGCCAGTAGCCTTCCGCCATACTGGCCGCCCGCAGCCAGACTTCATCATCCACGATTCTGACTTCTCGTCCCGGCAAGGGCATACCCACGTCAGCCAGACCGTCCGCCTCTTTCGCACACACCGTCGAGGCAAATTCCGTCAGGCCGTAACCACACCAGCAGCGAATGCCCTGTGCGCGCGCCTGTTCGGTTAACGCGACCGGAATCGTCGCGCCGCCCAGCAAAACCGCTTTCAGCGCCACCGGCGTCTGGTTCACCAGCAGTCGCCAGAGTTGCGTCGGCACCAGCGAAGCATGCGTACAGCCGACCAGCATCTGTTCCAGCGGCTGTTTTTCCCGCACGGTTATCCGCGCCCCGGCGAATAACCAGCGCCACAGAATCCCCTGTCCGGAGACATGAAACAGCGGCAGAGAGAGCAGCCAGTCATCCTCTTTTGCCAGCGGCATCAGCGACAGCACGCCTTCAGCACTGGCAAGATGCGCCTGGCAGGTATGGACCGCTGCTTTCGGCAGACCCGTCGAGCCGGAGGTCAGCGTCATGGAACACAGACGCTGCGGTTGCCAGTCGACGGCATGCTGACCGTCAGCGTCCTGACAGTCCAGCGAGATCAGAAAGGGAAACGAATTTTCTCCCTCCAGATCCAGCGCAAACTGCAACGTGAGATCGGGTAACAGGGTTGCCAGCAGCGGGTGAGGAAGCTGCGGGTTGACCGGCAAAATCCTTGCTCCGCACTGCAACAGCGCCAGCCACGCCAGCAGGGTCTGCGGATGATTCCAGGCGCGCAGCATAACGCCGCTGCCTTCGGTGACGCCCTGTGCGGCAAAACCGCTCGCCAGGGCATCAGTCCGGTCACAGAGTGCGCGCCAGCTTAGCACCTCATCATTCAGGCGTAAGGCTGGCACGTCTCCCTGAACCTGCCGCCAGTAACGCCACGGCCAGTCAGGAAAGGTCATCGCAGGCGTTCCAGCGCGTCGTCCTTAATCAGCGGCAAGGCGCTGCCCGGCCAGCGACGAATCTGCTGTGCCTGCATCAGACTCAGCGTATCCAGTCCCGGAATGGTATCTGGCGTGAGCCACGCGGCAATGCGCGCCAGTTGCGTCAGGCCCAGGCTCGACTCAATAGACGAACTGATCACCGCCGTCAGCCCCAGCGCATGCGCCGCCTGCACCTGTTCGCGTACTTTCTCCAGCGAACCGGTCAGCGTCGGTTTGATAACCACCGCACGGACGCCCTCTTCTGCCTCAAAGGCAAAATCCGCTTCACGCAGGCTCTCGTCCCAGGCGATGGCAATACCGGTTTCCCGGGCAAAGGCTCGCGAGTCATCGCGTGTTCTGCACGGTTCTTCGAGGAAAGCGATGCGGTTGCGGTAGTCCGGGTTCACGTACTTCGCGAACTGCCGGGACTTCAGCGGCGTCCAGGCACGGTTAGCATCCAGCCGCAACTGCAGCTCCGGTATCGCCTCCAGCAGCAAATTGACCACCATGCCGTCGCGAACCGCTTCGTACAGTCCGACCTTCACCTTCGCCACTTTTTCGCCGGGCATGTCGGCAAGCTGGAGCACCAGATCGTCAGGATCCCCGGTACACAGCGGCGCTGCCCGGTAATCCGCTGCCTCTGGCAAGACGCCTTCCAGTTCCGCCAGCGCACAGCTGACGCCAAAGGCCACAGAAGGCATTGTCGGCAATGCGTCTTCTCCTTGCTGCCAGCCGTCAACCCAGGTCAGCAGCGCAACCTGCGCCTCTTCCCAGGTTTCCTGACTGAAGCCCGGCAGTGGAGAGATCTCTCCCCATCCCTGACGCTCGCCGTCGTGCAGACGGACATACAGCCCGTCACGCGTTTTTAACCGCCTGTCGCGCAGAACCACCCCCGCGTCCATGGGGATCTGCCAGCGGTAAACCTGCGCGCTACGCATTACGGATTCCGTTTGAATTTGCTGAAATCAGGCTGACGTTTCTGGTTGAAGGCGTTACGGCCTTCCTGACCTTCTTCCGTCATATAGAACAGCATGGTCGCGTTACCCGCCAGTTCCTGCAGGCCGGCCTGACCATCACAGTCAGCGTTCAGCGCGGCTTTCAGGCAACGCAGCGCCATCGGGCTGTTTTGCAGCATTTCACGACACCAGCGCACGGTTTCTTTTTCCAGATCCGCCAGCGGAACCACGGTGTTGACCAGCCCCATATCCAGCGCCTGTTTAGCGTCGTACTGACGGCACAGGAACCAGATTTCACGCGCTTTCTTCTGCCCAACGATCCGCGCCATGTAAGATGCGCCCCAGCCGCCGTCGAAAGAGCCGACTTTCGGGCCGGTCTGGCCGAAGATGGCATTTTCCGCCGCGATCGTCAGGTCGCACATCATGTGCAGCACATGGCCACCACCGATGGAGTAACCCGCCACCATCGCCACAACCGGCTTCGGGCAGGTACGGATCTGGCGCTGGAAGTCCAGCACGTTCAGATGATGCACGCCGGAGTCATCCTGATAGCCGCCGTAGTCGCCGCGAACCTTCTGGTCGCCGCCGGCACAGAAGGCTTTATCACCTGCGCCAGTCAGAATAATCACACCCACGTTATCGTCGTAACGGGCATCCGCCAGCGCCTGAATCATCTCTTTGACGGTCAGAGGACGGAATGCGTTGCGCACCTGTGGACGATTAATGGTGATTTTTGCGATACCGTCGGTCGATTTCTCATAGCGAATGTCGGTGTAGCCTTCGGAGCAATCTTGCCATTCTACCGGCGCATAAAGCATTGTTTCATCAGGATAGATCATAGTGTGTCCTTTAGTCAGAGACGCAGAATCTGAGCCAGACAGTCCACCACGCCCGCGGGATTTTCCCGATGCGCGTTGTGTCCGGCGTTACGAATCACATAGCGGGTCGCCGCTAACTCCGTCGCGAGAGCGCAGAATTTGCTGTCACGTTCACCACATAAATAATAAAACGGAAATGCGCGCGCGTTGAGCGCCTCGCGTAAATCAGGCTGGACCGCCAGCGAAGTGGCCTCCAGCATTGCCGCCAGCGTTTCGCCGTTATTCTGGCTACGCAGAACAACCAGCGCTTCTCGTTGCTGCGCGTTCAGCGAGGCAAACACCGGCTGCTGATACCAGTCAGTAAACACGTCAGCCAACGCGTCATGGCGAAAACGTTCCGCCCAGCGATGATCGGAACGTCGGCGCGCGTCGCGTTCAGCCTCGCTTTGCAGTCCCGGATGACCGCCTTCAACCACCAGGCCGCAAAGCCCCGGCATCCCCTGACAGGCCGCCATCATCGCCACTCTGCCGCCGAGAGAATATCCCACCAGCCAGTAGTTTAGTATGTTGTAACTAATAAGGGTATTACGCAGCAAGACAATGACATCGGTAAACCCGCTGACGCGAATATCCGCCGATCCGTCGTGACCGGGTAAATCGACATACAGCCGGGAAAAATTCGTAAGCTGCTCGCCAACCGGTTGCCACTCCTGACCGTCACCCGAAAAGCCGTGCAGAAAAACCAGCCAGGGTGAACCTGGCTGGGCGTCTTTTGCCTGCGCGTGCAGGATCATAGATGGCTTACCTGCGCCAGCAGTTGTTGCAGAGTTTGTGCGCCGTCGGTGTCGTTGACCACCAGTTCAATCACCGTGGTTGCCGGGGTACGCCATGCACCCGCCAGCGCCGCCTCCAGTTCATCCCAGCTTTCCGGGCGATGGTACTTGAGGTTAAACATTGCGGCCGCGTGTTCAAAATGGACATTCTGCGGCATCAGATAGAAGCGCTCACGTTCGCTCTGCGGCGTGGGCAGTAGCGAGAAAATCTGCCCGCCGTTATTGTTCACCACAATCAGGACGAACGGCGCAGAAACCTGGCGCAGCAAGGCTAACGCATTGAGGTCATACAACGCCGATAAATCACCCACGACAGCCAGCGTCGATTTCGCGCTGGCGCGCTGCACACCCGCGGCCGTCGATAACAGGCCATCAATGCCGCTGGCCCCACGATTACTGTAAACCGGGTAACCGGCCGGGAGTTTTGACAGCGCATCAATCAGGCGCACCACCAGGCTATTGCCGACGAAAAGCTGCCCCTGTTCAGGCAGATAGTCACGAATACGATGTGCCAGTTGTGCCTCGCCAAAGGTATCCCGACGCGCCACCACGGCCTGCCAGGCCTGCTCCGCCAGACGCGGGATGTCCACACACCACGGCTGACGTTTTTCCGCTGGATGCAGTTCCAGCCAGTCGCCGATTTTTGCGACCAGACGACGACCACGATGATGCGCCGGATCCAGCCGTCCTTCGATATTATCGACAATCCAGTACTCTTCAGGCGTACAGCTTGCCTGCCATTGCAGTAAGCGCTTTCCGGTCAGGCTGCTCCCCAGTTGCACCACAATTTGCGCCTGTTGGAGTTCCGTCACCGCCTTCGCATTACCGAGCCAGAGATCGGCGCACGGAAGCGGCTGTCCGGTTTGCGACAGCACATCGCCAATCAGCGGCCAGCCTAACGTCTGCGCCCACAGCGCAACTTTTTTGCCCTCTTCCGCGCTCATTCGCCCGGCGACGACGACGCCGCGTTTTTGGCGCCAGAAGAACCAGTCGCGCTGTTTGTCACTCTCCAGCCGACGCGCTTCGCGCAGCCAGGGCTTGTCATCCTGCCACCAGTCACCGAGGCGCTGTTGCCAGGCCAGACCGGTCTCATCCATCTCGCCATACAGCGGCTCGGCAAATGGACAGTTGATGTGAACCGCGCCAGCATGTAGCGAGGTCAACGCATTGTCGATGGTCGACACCAGCCAACGGGCCGGAATGTCCTGCGTCGGACGCGGGAGGGAAAGCGTTTGTGACGGATGCGAGGCAAACATGCCCGCCTGGCGAATCGCCTGGTTCGCGCCGCAGTCAATCAGTTCAGGGGGACGATCGGCCGTCAGGAGGATCAATTTTTCACCGGTCAGCCCCGCTTCAATCAGTGCCGGATAAAGGTTAGCCACCGCCGTGCCGGAGGTCACTATCACGGCAACGGGCTGTTTGCTCACCTTCGCCAGTCCCAGCGCCAGATGACCAAGACCACGCTCATCAAAATGGGTGTGGTGAATAAAGGTCGAATTTTCCGCCGCCGCCAGGGTGAGCGGCGTGGAACGTGAGCCAGGGGCAATACAAACATGCCTGACACCGTGGCGAGTTAATGCTTCCAGAATGACCGCCGCCCAGCGTCGGTTAAATGCGCTTACTGACATGAGATTGTCCGGTATCAATATTGCGACTCAGTATAAAGAACGGAAAAAAGGGATTATTGATATGAATCGGGAATATGTGACTCATTATCCATCCATCTGTAACAAAGATCGCAGGCCGGCGGCTTTATTGTCGATTTCCTGCCACTCCTGCTCAGGATCTGACCCGCGAACAATACCCGCGCCGGCATACAGTCGAACCACGTTACCGCTGATTTTCGCCGACCGCAGCGAGACACAAAATTCGCTTTGCTGTAATGACAGATAACCCGCCGACCCGGCGTACCATTCCCGCGCAAAAGGTTCATGCTGTTGAATAAATGCCCGCGCCCGCTCGCGGGGGATCCCGGCGACGGCCGCCGTCGGCTGCAACTGCAGTAAACACAACGTGTCGTCCGCCTGATTCAGCGCCGTCCAGATGCAACGTCGCAGGTGCTGCACTTTTCGCAACCGCAGCACCTGCGGTGGCAAAACGTCCAGTGAGTGAGTGTAGTCCTGCAGGCGCTGACAAATATCCTCGACCACCAGCATATTTTCGCGCTGGTTTTTGTCATCCTTCATCAGCCATTCGCCCAGTTGCCAGGCCTTATAATCATCAGGATGATTCGCCACCGTACCGGCGAGCGCTTCGGTGCGTAGCGCGGTATCACGACGACGCCAGAGACGTTCCGGGGACGAGCCAAGGAACGCGCGCTCGGCGCAAAAAGCCATGTAAAAATGGTAGCAGTTCAGATTCAAACGGCGACTCGAGGCCATAACGGCAGCGGCATTCACCGGGCGAGAAAATAGCAGGTCGCTGGCGCGTGCCAGCACCACTTTATCCAGTTCACCGTCGGCAATCGTCTGAGTGGCCTGCTCAATCAGGTTTATCCAGCCCGCTTTTTCAGGCCAGTGCTGTTCACCCGTTTTGCTCAGACGTAGCGTCGGCAACGGTTTTACGCTCGCCAGCGAAGCCAGGAAGGTCAGCGCCCGGTCAGCATCCTCGCGCAGAGAAACATCGCTCCACAGATGCAGACGCAGCACCACTACGCCCGCACAGCGCCGCCACTCAAGTCGCGGTAACACGAGATTGCCCTGCTGAGGGTCGAACGCGTTTAACCCCCAGATACGCAGGTCGGTTTGCTGCGGATGTTGGCGAAGAAAGCGTTGCGCCTCATCAAGCGAGGAAAAAAGGGCAACGACACCCAGCACCGCGGCCTCTTCATCGCCATTGCGCTGCTGCCAGTAAAATTGCGGATAAATGGACTGACTTGCCAGCCAGCTTAACGCATCAAAGGCGTCATTGAGGGGGAAAGGAACATCGAGAACCCGAATGCCTGGTGCCGCCGGGATCGCCTGCGACAAAAGACGCGTCAGACCTTCCAGCGCAGTAGTGAGTGAATGCACGCGGACCTCTCCCTGTTAAAAACCTCACATTATACGGGGTACTGCGGAAAAAAAGCAGTACCCCAGTTTAGGGAGGAAATGCGATCCTGGTTACAGGTTAGCGCCGTGCCAGCAGTAAACCGAGCACCAGTCCGACCGTTGCGCCCACACCAATCCCCTGCCAGGGCTTTTCGTGTACATAATCATCCGCACGATAAACCGCCTGCCTGGCGCGATAATAGTAGCTATCTGAAGCCTGGCTTACGCGTTTTTTGACCTCATCCAGCGCCTGTTCCGCCCGCGCTTTCAGTTCGATGTACTTTTGATCGGCAGGATCCCCTGAGGAACGCAGCACCTCTTCCAGCGTTTCACTCAGCAACGTCAGGTCGTCATCAATACGCGAATCACCAAATTGATAAGACATTCTCGTTCTCCATGTTAGTAAAACCTGCCCCTAACTATAGACAATGACTCAGGATCACGCCCGAATCGCTTCGCGCGCCATCCCCACATGAGGGATGCCATCTTCATCGTACACGTCAGTGACCGGCGTAAAACCAAATCGCGCATAGAATTCCTGCAAATGCGCCTGTGCGCCCAGATACAGCGCCTTCTCCGGCCAGTGTCGTTGGCAGGATGCCAGCGCCTGCGCCATCAGGTTTTGACCCAGTTTTTCACCACGTAACGCTTCACTGACGATCACCCGTCCAATCACTACGGGTTCAAGATCTTCAGCACTTTTCAGAATCCTCGCATACGCCACCAGTTCGCCATCATGCCAGCCAAGGATATGACGGTTATCACCCACGAGGTCGTCGCCGTCCACATCAAGATAGGGGCAGTTCTGCTCCACGACAAACACCGCGCAGCGCAGTTTTAACAGCGCATAGAGTTGAGGGACGGTTAATTCCGAATGATGCAGGTCTTGCCAGGTAATCATCGTGCGCTCCTTTTTCCGTAAACGATTTATACTAGCCAGATTATTTTTCAAAAGTGTAATGAAATAATGGAATTTCTCTTTTTAGGCAGCTCGGCTGGCGTTCCCACGCGGGCACGTAACGTGACGGCCATTTTGCTGCATCATCAGCACCCGACGCAGCCCGCTCTGTGGCTGTTTGACTGTGGTGAAGGCACACAACATCAGATGTTGAGCACGGCACATCATCCCGGCAAGATTGAACGGATTTTCATCAGCCATCTGCACGGCGATCATCTGTTCGGTTTACCGGGATTATTGTGCAGCCGTTCGATGGCGGGCAATGCTCACCCGCTGACGCTTTACGGCCCGAAGGGACTGCGTGAGTTTACTGAAACCGCGCTGCGACTGAGCGGCTCCTGGACCGACTATCCGCTGGAAATCGTCGAAATCACCGCCGGGGAAATTCTTGATGACGGGCTGCGAAAAGTGACGGCTTACCCGCTTGAACACCCGCTGGAATGCTACGGCTACCGCGTTGAAGAGCATGATAAACCCGGCGCGCTGAACGCCAGGGCGCTGAAAGCCGCAGGAGTGAAAGCCGGGCCCTGGTTTCAGGATCTGAAAGCCGGCAAAACGGTTACGCTGGAAGACGGCAGCGTGATACGCGGTGCGGATTTTCTTGCCCCGGCGACGCCCGGTAAAGCGGTTGCGATTTTTGGCGACACCGCGCCCTGTGCATCCTCGCTTGCGCTGGCGAAAGGGGTTGATGTGATGATTCACGAAACCACGCTGGATGCGTCTATGGAAGAAAAGGCCAACAGCCGTGGACACAGTTCTACCCGCCAGGCGGCGCTGCTGGCTCGGGAGGCCGAGGTCGGGAAACTCATCATGACGCACGTCAGTTCTCGCTATGACGCCGCAGGCTGCCAGCGACTGCTGGCAGAGTGTCAGGCAATCTTTCCTGCCACGGAACTTGCCGACGATTTCGCCGTTTTCGCGGTTTAGTGCTCCATTTTTCGCCCTCAGTGCCGATAACAGTAAAAACGCTGTATTCACACTGAGGGCAGAATGGATAATTTCCAGAAAGATATCGATGACAGGGCGAATCTGACCCTGTCCAACCGCTTTGAGCTGCTGCTGTTTCGCCTGGGAAACTCCCTGCACGAACAGAAGTCCGAGCTGTTTGGCATTAACGTGTTTAAATTGCGCGAAATTGTACCCATGCCTGCCTTTACCCGTCCGGCGGGGATGAAGGCCCCCCTGCTGGGAATGGTCAACATTCGCGATCAGGTTATTCCGGTCATTGATCTCCCGGCCGTTGCCGGCTGCAAACCGGAGAATGGGCTCAACATTCTGCTGATCACCGAATACGCCCGTAGCGTGCAGGCCTTCGCCGTCGAGTCAGTGGAAAACATCATGCGCCTGGACTGGAAGCAGGTACACACCGCAGAGAAAGCGGTGAACGGCCGCTATATCACCAGTATCGCCTGTCTGGATGAGGACAAAGAGACCAACAACCTGGCGCTGGTGCTCGACGTTGAGCAGATCCTGTATGACATCGTGCCGTCGAATCACGACCTGCGCGCAACGGAACTGAAAACCAATAAGTTCAACATCACTCCCGGTGCCGTCGCCATTGTCGCGGAAGATTCCCGCGTGGCCCGCGCGATGCTGGAGAAAGCGCTGACGGCGATGGAGATTCCCCACCAGATGCACGTCACCGGTAAAGATGCGTGGGACAAAATCCAGCAGTTGACGCAGGAAGCGGAGGCGGAAGGCAAAGCGATCAGCGAGAAGATCGCACTGGTGCTAACCGATCTTGAAATGCCGGAGATGGATGGTTTCACCCTCACCCGGAAAATCAAAACCGACGAGCGGCTGAAGAAGATCCCGGTGGTGATTCACTCTTCCCTCTCCGGCAGCGCCAACGAAGATCACGTCCGCAAAGTTAAAGCCGATGGCTACGTGGCGAAGTTTGAGGTCAATGAACTGTCATCCGTTATTCAGGAAGTGATGGACCGTGCGGCGCAAAACGTCAGCGGCCCGCTGGTCAGCCGTCAGCTGATTGCCTGATGTTCGCTTAAGATGTTTTGAGTGCACGGAATACTGAGTATTGAAAGACGAACGGCCCTCTCTTCGGGCCGTTTCTCTTTTGCGCCAGGCTGGCACGCTGGAGTCTTTATTTATACCCTACCGCAGCCCCCCTGGGCGGTCACGAATGCAGGGTTTCCCGACAAAAACAGCGTTCCAGCTTTGGCTTAATTGAGCGAACTCGCTCGGGCTAAGATATTCCCGTTCTGCCAACGCCATCATCCGAAACAACAGCGCCCGTATCGCCGCTGACCACAGTGGCGTCAGATATTCTTCTGTCTCTCCGTCCTCCTCAACCCGGATAAAGGCCGCAGAGCCTTGAGTTTCGCGGACATGCTGGCGGAAGAGTTCCTGTGCCAGCATAAAACCACGTCCGACAGGAGAGACCTCCTTGTCATCACGCCCAGGCCATCCCAGCGTTAATTCTTCGTTTTCATCATCATACTCAGTTCTTGGTGAGGGCAAACGACGGTTCCAGTTTTTCCAGGCCAGTTGCCAGAGTTGTTGCGCATCCGCTGGCAGGTTTGTCTGTAGTAGCGCAGCCCGCTCTGTGTCTATACGTTTGATATCTTGCAGTAGCGTCACTATTGCTTCCCCTGCCATGCCAAACAGCACACCGCAGGAAAGTGCTTCGATCAGCTCAATTTTACTGGCGCGCCAGTAGCCAGGGTTAGCGACCAACCCAGACATGTCGCCCATCCTGATGACACGAACACGCCATAAACGACCAGGCCAGTGCCTGGCCGTTACAATCACCGAGGAGATCGTTTGATCCACAACCATCCACGGTGGACCACGGTGCGCATTTTTAATCTTATTACCGACAATAAGATTCTGGTGCTCATCTGCACCTGTAAACCAATAGCCAATGGATGAAGTTGATGAATGTGTAAAGAACATTTTTGCATCCTGTCACGTAGGCATCTGCGTTATACCATAACCGAATCATGCCTTACGTATTTCATCGTATGGAATACGGCATAAAAAAACCCGCCGGAGCGGGTTTGTCGTTTCTGCTTTTCGCTTACATCAGCGGTGCGGCTAACTGCACGATGCTTATCAGCGGCTGCGGGTAGATACCCAGCACCAGCACCAGCAGCGCGGAGATCAGCACCACGATGCCGCCTGCGCTGTACTGCCAGTTAGACGGCGCATCACGGTTAAGCTGCTGCGGTGCGCTCAGGTACAGACTCACGGCAACGCGCAGGTAGTAGTACAAACCAATCGCGGAACCCACCACCACAGCGGCAACCAGCCACCACAGGTGCGCCTGCACACCGACTGCCAGCACGTAGAACTTACCGATAAAGCCCAGCGTCATCGGGATACCGGCCAGAGACAGCATCATCACCGTCATCACTGCCGCGAGGATCGGACGATGCCAGAACAGACCACGGTAGGAGAACAGAGAATCGGCATCCGGGCCACGATACGGGCTGGACATCAGGCTGACTACGCCGAATGCGCCGAGGCTGCTGAACAGGTAACCGGCGAGGTAAACGCCGACCGCTTCCATTGACATCTCGCCGCTCTGCAAGGCAATCAGTGCCACCAGCAGGTAGCCGAGGTGAGAGATAGACGAGTAACCGAGCAGACGCTTGATGTTGGTCTGGCTCAGTGCCATCAGGTTACCGAAGATGATGGAGGCAAAGGCAATCACGCCCAGCACCACGCGAACCGCTTCACTGTTACCAACCGGCGCGTACAGGAACAGACGCATCACCACACCGAAGATAGCGATTTTGCTCGCCGTCGCCAGGAAGGTGGAAACCGGAGCCGGAGCGCCCTGGTACACGTCTGGCGTCCAGAGGTGGAACGGAACCAGCGAGAGTTTAAAGCCCAGACCCACAATCATCATCCCGAAGCCTGCCAGCAGCAGCGGCTCGTTCAGCATACCGTCGCCGAGGCTCTTACCAAGCGCAACAAACGACAGGTTGCCAGACTGCGCGTACACCAGCGCCATACCGAACAGCAGGAATGAAGAGGCGGCGGCAGACAGGATGGTGTATTTGATACTGGCTTCAAGCGATCGTTTCTGACGGAACGCATAACCTACCAGGCCGAACAGCGGCAGGGAGATAAGCTCGATACCGAGGAACAGCGCCGCCAGATGATTCGCGTTCGCCAGCAGAATACCGCCCAGCGCGGCAATCAGCACCAGCAGGTAGAACTCTTCCCGGTTGTCGTCATAGCCTTCCAGCCACGGGTAGGCAAAGGTACAGGTCGCCAGACTCGCCAGCAGAACCAGTCCGGTGTAGAGCATCGCGAAACCGTCAACCCGCATCAGCGGGGTGACATCCATCGCGCCAGCCTGGCCAACAAACCAGAGCGAAACCAGCGCGGCGTTAAGCCCAATGACCGACAGCGTGGCATTGAGGAAGTGATTGCGTCGCCACGCAATGGAGAGCATCACAACCACCACCGTCAAGCCGACGATCAGCAGCGGTAGCAGCGCAATCAGGTGTTGTGGAGTTATTGTCATGGCGATTTACGGCCTTGTAGTAGTAACGGAATTAACAAACCACTGCTGGATGTTGCTCATCGCAGAATGCGAGGTATCCAGAATCGGCTGCGGATAGAAGCCAAGCAGTACCAGAAGCACGACCAGCAACAGGATGATAAACAGCTCACGCAGCGACATCCCTGGCAGTTCTTGTTTTGCAATCTGGCTCTTTGCTTTACCGAAGTAAGCGCGATGCAGCATCGCCAGCGAGTAAACAGAGGCAAACACCAGACCAAAGGTCGAAATCACGGTGATGACCGGAACCACCTGGTAGCTGCCGAACAGGATCATGAATTCGCCAACGAAGTTACCGGTACCTGGCATACCCAGCGTCGCCACCGCGAAGAACATAGACAGTGCAGGCAACCATTTCATTTTGCCCCACAAACCGCCCATCATGCGCATGTCGCGAGTGTGCAGACGTTCGTACAACTGACCACACAGAATGAACAGACCCGCCGCGGACAGGCCGTGCGCGATCATCTGAATCACCGCCCCCTGATATGCCAGTTGGCTGCCGGTGTAGATGGCAATCAGCACGAAGCCCATGTGTGAAACCGAGGTGTAGGCGATCAGACGTTTGATGTCGTACTGCGTGAACGCCATCCACGCACCGTAGAAGATACCGATGACGCCCAGCCACATCGCGATAGGTGCGAATTCCGCCGACGCGTTCGGGAACAGCGGCAGGGAGAAGCGGAGCAGACCGTAAGCGGCGGTTTTCAGCAAAATACCGGCGAGGTCAACGGAACCCGCGGTCGGTGCCTGGGAGTGCGCATCCGGCAGCCAGCCGTGCAGCGGAACCACCGGCATTTTCACCGCAAACGCGATGAAGAAGCCCAGCATCAGCAGATACTCGACGCCGTGCGACATCGGGGTTTTCAGCAGGTCTTCATAGTTGAAGGTCCACACGCCGGTCGCATTGTGGTGAACAAACACCAGCGCCAGGATGGCAATCAGCATCACCAGACCACTCGCCTGGGTGTAAATGAAGAACTTGGTTGCCGCCGTGATACGCGTTTTACCGTCAGACGCCTTATGGCCCCACAACGCGATCAGGAAGTACATCGGCACCAACATCATTTCCCAGAAGAAGAAGAACAGGAACATGTCGATGGCAAGGAACACACCGATAACGCCGCCGAGGATCCACATCAGGTTCAGGTGGAAAAAGCCCTGATATTTTTCGATTTCTCGCCAGGAGCACAGTACCGCCAGAACGCCGAGCAGGCCGGTTAGCACCACCATCAGCAGCGACAAGCCGTCGATTGCCAGATGAATTGAGATGCCAAAGCGCGGGATCCACGGCAGGACAAATTCAGACTGCCACTGCGGAATGCCAGAAGATTGCGTCAGCGAATAGCCGCCCTGTAGCCACAGTTGCAGGCCAAGCGCGAGCGTCAGTCCCATGGTTACCAGCGCTATCCAGCGCGGCACCTTCACGCCAAAGCGTTCGGTCTGCCAGCACAGAAAGCCACCGATAAAGGGGATTAGTATCAACCAGGGTAATAACATGGTGATCTTTATTCCTTGTAAAAGTCCTCTAAAGGACCTGATTTTCAACGAATTTCGAAAATTCTTTTGGGTACTGTCGGATGGCGCTAGCGCTTATCCGACCTACGTTTCGTAGGCCCGGTAAGCCCTGCGCCACCGGGCAAAACACCCCAATCCTCAAACTCAACGCAATACCATCAGCAGTGCCAGCACCACGACGGCGCCAATGCTCATTGACGCGACATACCAGCGCAGATAACCGTTCTCGCTGAACAGCAGGCCTTTACCTGCGAAGCGGGAAAGAATTGCCGGTACGTTCATCAGCGCATTAAGCGGATCGCGTTTAAGCAGCCAGGCGACGCCAAGGAATGGCTTAACGAACACTTTGTCGTACAGCCAGTCGAAGCCCCAGGCGTTATACCACCAGGTCCCCAGCAGACGGCCAGGCGCACTGTTGGCAATCGACGTCACAAGCGTACGTTTACCCAGCCACAGCCATGCAGCAATCAGGATGCCCGCAATCGCCACCACGCCAGAGGTAATTTCCAGGGTCATCACGCGGCCATGCTCAAGTTCTGTTGTCTGCGGCAATACCCCCTGCAGCGGCGGTACAATCAGCGCGCCAATGAAGGTGGACAGAATCATCAGGACAATCAACGGCAGGTGGTGAGTAATCCCCTTCCCTGCATGAGCGTGAATTTGTTCTTTACCGTGGAACACGATGAAAATCATACGGAAGGTATACAGGGAGGTCATGAACGCACCGACCAGACCTGCCACCATCAGATTGATATGACCATTTGCCATGGCCCCCGCCAGAATCTCATCCTTACTGAAGAAGCCAGCAGTAATCAATGGCAGTGCCGACAGCGCCGCGCCGCCCACCAGGAAGCAGAGATAAACCAGCGGAATGGACTTACGCAGGCCGCCCATCTTGAAGATGTTCTGTTCGTGATGGCAGGCCAGAATGACGGAACCGGACGCCAGGAACAGCAGCGCTTTAAAGAAGGCGTGCGTCATCAGGTGGAAAATCGCCGCATCCCATGCCTGAACGCCCAGCGCCAGGAACATGTAGCCTATCTGGCTCATGGTGGAATAGGCGAGTACGCGTTTGATGTCGGTCTGTACCAGGGCAGCAAACCCTGCCATCACCAGCGTCACCGCACCAACGATACCCACCAGATGCAGAATTTCGGGGGTCATCAGGAACAGGCCGTGGGTACGGGCAATCAGGTAGACACCGGCGGTGACCATCGTTGCGGCGTGGATCAACGCGGAAACAGGCGTCGGGCCCGCCATCGCGTCAGCCAGCCATGTCTGCAACGGCAGCTGTGCCGATTTACCGACCGCGCCACCCAGCAGCATCAGCGTCGCCCACGTCAGCATATTGTTGCCTGCGGCGAAGTGTGCCGGCGCCAGTTCCACCATCTCGCGGAAGTTCAGGGTGCCCAGTTCGTTGTACAGAATGAACAGTGCGAAGGCGAGGAACACGTCACCCACACGGGTCACGACAAACGCTTTCATGGCCGCCGCGCCATTCTTCGGATCGGTGTAGTAGAAACCGATCAGCAGATAGGAGCACAGACCCACGCCTTCCCAGCCGAGGTACATCAACAGCAGGTTATCGGCCAGCACCAGAACAACCATGCTGGCGATAAACAGGTTGGTGTAGGCGAAGAAGCGGGAATACCCCTCTTCACCGCGCATGTACCAGGACGCGAACATGTGGATCAGGAAGCCAACACCGGTGACCACCGACAGCATGGTCAGCGACAGGCCGTCCAGTACCAGGTTGAAACCAATGTTGAAGTCACCGACAGACATCCACGTCCACAGCGGTACGCTAAACGCCTGCTTGCCGTTCGCGAAGAAGTCGACACCCACAAAGGCGGTGACCAGCGCCGCCAGACCGATGGAGCCGACGCCTACGGTGGCGGAGAGATTTTCTGACCAGCGTCCGCGAGAGAACGCCAGCAGGACAAAGCCAATCAATGGCAGAATGATGGTTAAGGCAAGCATGTTCATCCACGCATCTCACTTACTGAATCGATGTTCAGGTTCTGGCGACGGCGATGAAGTTGCAGCAACAGCGCAAGTCCAATACTCGCTTCGGCAGCCGCAAGGCTGATAGCGAGAATATACATCACCTGACCATCGGTCTGGCCCCAATAGCTACCGGCGACCACAAAGGCCAGCGCGGAAGCGTTGATCATGATTTCCAGACCGATCAGCATAAACAGCAGATTGCGGCGGATAACCAGACCGGTTAAGCCCAGAACGAATAAAATCGCAGCGAGGATCAGTCCATGTTGTAAGGGGATCATGCGTGCTCCTCCGTTTTTCTTTTCGCGCTGTCGTCTTTCCGGTTGTTCAGCACTTCGCCAGAGCGCTCTTCGCGACCGACGTGGAAGGCGACAACCAGCCCCGCCAGCAGCAGCATAGACGCCAGCTCTACCGCCAGTACATAAGGCCCGAACAGCGTAATACCGACCGCTTTCGCGCTGATTGGCGTACCGTCGATACCCTGGTCGTTAACACCCAGAATGGCGTACACAATCACCACCAGCATGATGGCCGACAGAATTGCCGGACCAATCCACACCTGCGGTTTCAGCCACTGGCGCTCCTGTTCGATTTCAGAACCGCCCAGGTTAAGCATCATCACCACGAACACGAACAGCACCATAATGGCGCCGGCATAAACGATAATTTCCAGCGCACCCGCGAAGTAAGCCCCCAGCGAGAAGAACACTCCAGAAATCGCCAGCAGCGAAATAATCAGGTACAGCAGCGCGTGCACCGGATTGGTATGGGTGATCACCCGCAAGGTAGCGAGAATGGCGACCAGGCCACAGATATAAAAAGCGAACTCCATTGCCCCTCTCCTTACGGTAACAGGCTCTTGACGTCGATAGGCTTAGCTTCGTTCTCTGCTTCGCCCTTATCTTTGCCGTCGATTGCCATACCTGCCATCCGGTAGAAGTTATATTCCGGATATTTACCCGGACCGGAGATCAGCAGATCCTCTTTCTCGTAAACCAGATCCTGGCGCTTGTACTCACCCAATTCGAAATCTGGCGTAAGCTGAATCGCGGTTGTCGGACAGGCTTCTTCGCACAGACCGCAGAAAATGCAGCGTGAGAAGTTGATGCGGAAAAACTCCGGATACCAGCGACCGTCTTTGGTCTCCGCTTTTTGCAGAGAAATACAGCCTACCGGACACGCTACCGCACACAGGTTACAGGCAACGCAGCGCTCCTCGCCGTCCGGGTCACGCGTCAGAACGATACGACCACGAAAACGGGGCGGTAGATAGACCGGCTCTTCCGGGTACATCTGCGTTTCGCGTTTCGCGAACGCGTGCAGGCCGATCATCCAGATACTGCGTACCTGGGTGCCGAAACCTACTAACAATTCTTTTAAGGTCATGGTCTTTGTGTCCCTTATTGCGCCTGCCAGAGAATGACAGCCGCCGTTACCAGCAAGTTGATGAGCGTCAGCGGCAGGCAGATCTTCCAGCCGAAGGACATTACCTGGTCATAACGAGGACGCGGTAACGACGCACGAATCAAAATGAACATCATCATGAAGAACGCGGTTTTCAGCGCGAACCAGATGAATGGCGGTAATAACGGGCCATGCCAGCCACCGAAGAACAAGGTAACCATCAGCGCAGAAATGGTGACGATACCGATGTACTCCCCCACAAAGAACAGACCGAACTTCATCCCGGAGTATTCAATGTGATAACCATCGGCCAGTTCCTGCTCGGCTTCCGGCTGGTCAAACGGGTGACGGTGACACACCGCCACGCCTGCGATAGCGAAGGTGACAAAACCAAAGAACTGCGGAATAACGTTCCAGATATCGGCCTGATTGTTGACGATGTCGGTCATGTTAAATGAACCGGCCTGCGCCACCACGCCCATCAGGGAAAGTCCGAGGAACACTTCGTAGCTGAGCGTCTGCGCAGACGCACGCATTGCACCCAACAGCGAGTATTTGTTGTTGCTCGACCAACCGGCGAACAGCACCGCATACACCGCCAGACCCGCCATCATCAGGAAGAACAGGATCCCGATGTTCAGATCCGCAACCACCCAACCCGGACTCACCGGCACGATGGCAAACGCCAACAGCAGCGAAGTAAAGGCAATCATTGGCGCAAGCGTAAAGATGACGCGATCCGAGAATTTCGGGATCCAGTCTTCTTTAAAGAACATCTTGATCATGTCCGCGACCAACTGGAGCGAACCGCCCCAGCCTACACGGTTCGGTCCGTAACGGTTCTGGAACAGCCCCAGCAGACGACGTTCGCCAAAGCTCATGAATGCCCCGCAGGTGACCACCACCAGCAGGATCACCACCGCTTTGAGGATGGTCAGCAGGATCTCAATCAGATCCGGTGTAATCCAACTCATTGTTGTGCCTCCTGCAGATCCTCAAGACGTGCGCCCGCCAGAACAGGGGCAATGCCCGGCATGCCCATCGGCAAACCGACCTGCCCTGCCGTCAACCCTTCAGCGATTTCAACCGGCAGCGTGACCGTATTGCCATCGTAGCTAAAGGAGACGCGGGTACCGGCATTCACACCCAACTTCGCGGCATCGGCCGGGTTGAGTTTGATGTACGGTTGCGGCATGCGGCTCTGGAAGACCGGCGCGCGCTGAGACAATTCGTCGCTACCAAACAGATGGTAGTACGGCGCGATACGCCACTGTCCGTCCTGCGCCTGGAAGCTCGCCGGAACGGTCGTGAAGTAATCCAGACCGCCTTCTGACGCTTCAATCAGACGCACACCCGGATCGCCATGACGCAGCTTACCGCCCACTTCATCCTGGAACTTGTTCCACGCCTGCGGGGAGTTCCAGCCCGGAGCCCAGGCAAATGGAATCTGTGAACGCGGCGCGGACGGCTGGTTGTTCCCTTCCATGGAGAAGGCAAACATCGTGTCTTTGTCCTGCGGCTGACGCGGTTCGTGAACGCTGATGTTCGCGCGCATCGCCGTACGACCGCTGTAACGGTGCGGCTCACGCGCCAGTTTCTGTCCACGAATGCGGAAAGTGGCATCCGGCGCAGCGTCTTTAATGCCGGCCAGTTCAGGTATCGCGGCAACTACAGCGTCGATAACGTGGTCAAGCTGCGTCCAGTCCACTTCGCGGCTCTGCACGGTGCTGTGCAGCGAATGCAGCCAGCGCCAGCTTTCCAGCATAATGGTGTTGGCGTCGTAGTACGCCGGATCGTAAACCTGGAAGAAACGCTGAGCGCGCCCTTCGTTGTTGATGACCGTACCGTCGCTTTCGGCAAAGCTTGCCGCAGAAAGCACCAGGTGGGCGTTTTCCATGATCGCGGTGCGCTGATGGTCAACCACCATTACCAGCGGCGCTTTTGCCAGCGCGGCATTCACGCGCGTTGCCGACGCGTGACGATGCAGATCGTTTTCCAGCACCACCACCGCGTCTGCACGACCGGTTTCCAGTTCAGTCAACGCATCATCAAGTGAACCGCCGCCCATAATGCCCAGGCCCATACTGTTAACAGAACGGGCAATCATCGTGATGCCGACGTCAGCCCCGCGACCTTTCAGCGCTTTCGCCACGTTGGCAGCCGCCTGAATCACTTCAGTGCTACCGGCGTTGGTGCCGGAAATAATCAGCGGTTTTTTCGCCCCGGCCAGCGCCTGAACGATCACGTCGATTTTGTTTTGCAAATCGCTGCTGATGCCGTCAACGGCTGGTGCCGTGTTGTCCAGCGCGTGGGCGATAGCGAAACCTAAGCGCGCCTGATCTTCAACCGGCGCACGGTAGGTCCAGGCCGCAATATCATCCAGACGCGTGTTGTCCACGTTGGTCACGAACAGCGGATGCTTCGCACGTTGGCCGATGTTGAGGATCGCCGCAATCTGCCAGTCAGCCACTTTCTGGGCTGCCGCCATTTCGCGTGCTTTGCCTTTTACCGCCTGACGCACGGCCAGCGCAACGCGAGCTCCGGTCTGAGTGATGTCTTCGCCCAGCACCAGCACCGCATCGTAAGATTCGATATCACGCAGCGCAGGAGTATGCACTCCGCCCTCACGCAGCACTTTCAGTGCCAGTTGCAGACGTTCCTGCTCGGAATGTGCAATCCCGGTGTAGAAGTTTTCCGCTCCAACCAGTTCACGCAGCGCGAAGTTGCTCTCGACGCTGGCGCGCGGAGAACCGATGCCAATCACTTTCTTCGACTGACGCAGAATGTCTGCCGCGCCCTGCATCGCCTGCTCGGCGTTGAGGGTGATCAGGTCATCGCCACGACGCTGTACCGGCTGACGCGGACGGTCTTTCAGGTTCACGTAACCATAGCCAAAACGACCGCGGTCGCAGAGGAAGTAATGGTTAACGGTCCCGTTGTAGCGGTTTTCGATACGACGCAGTTCGCCGTAGCGCTCGCCCGGGCTGGTGTTACAGCCGATGGAACACTGCTGGCAGATGCTCGGTGCAAACTGCATGTCCCATTTACGGTTATAACGCTCGGAGTGCGTTTTATCAGTGAAGACGCCGGTCGGGCAGATTTCTACCAGGTTGCCGGAGAACTCGCTTTCCAGCGTGCCATCTTCCGGGCGACCAAAGTAGACGTTATCGTGCGCGCCATACACGCCAAGATCGGTGCCGTCTGCATAATCTTTGTAGTAACGCACACAGCGATAGCAGGCGATACAGCGGTTCATTTCGTGAGAGATGAACGGTCCGAGGTCCTGATTGCGGTGAGTACGCTTGGTGAAACGATAACGACGGAAACTGTGGCCGGTCATCACGGTCATATCCTGAAGATGACAGTTACCGCCCTCTTCACAGACCGGACAATCGTGCGGGTGGTTGGTCATTAACCACTCCACCACGCTTTCGCGGAACTGTTTCGCTTCTTCGTCGTCAATCGAAATAAACGTGCCTTCGGTGGCCGGTGTCATACAAGACATCACCAGGCGACCACGCGTGTCTTCCGCGTTTTGGTATTGCTTCACCGCACACTGGCGGCAAGCACCAACGCTTCCCAGCGCCGGATGCCAGCAAAAGTACGGAATATCAAGGCCGAGAGACAGACAAGCTTCCAGCAGGTTGTCCGCTCCGTTGACCTCATATTCTTTGCCGTCTACATGAATCGTAGCCATAGTCAGCATGCTTCCAGTTGGCTCAGTCAGAGACTGAGCGTTAATCGAAATTCTTTTCCGCTTTATCCTTCAAGCTACCTTGGCGTTGGCTTCCTTCGTTCACCCCAGTCACTTACATCAGTAAGCTCAGGGGATTCTCTCAGTCGCCGCCTTGACGTAGCTTGAATGCTTTCGCGTAAAACGTTTACCAGCGCTCTTTCAGCAGGTTCGGCTGAATACCACCAATCGCATGGGTATTACTGAACGACTGCTTGATGCCAGCTTCGAATTCTTCGCGGAAATATTTAATGGCGCTCTGTAGCGGCTCAACCGCACCCGGTGCGTGTGCACAGAAGGTTTTACCCGGACCGAGGAAACGACACAGTTGCTCAAGCGTCTCAATATCCCCCGGTTGACCTTCACCACGCTCCAGCGCACGCAGAATTTTTACGCTCCACGGCAGGCCGTCACGACATGGCGTACACCAGCCGCATGATTCACGGGCGAAGAATTCTTCCAGGTTTCGCACCAGCCCCACCATGCCAATCTCGTGGTCAACCGCCATCGCCAGCGCCGTACCCAGACGGCTTCCGGCCTTACCAATGCTCTCAAATTCCATTGGCAAATCGAGGTGCGCTTCCGTCAGGAAATCAGTCCCCGCGCCGCCGGGCTGCCAGGCTTTGAACTTCAGTCCATCGCGCATGCCGCCCGCGTAATCTTCGAGGATCTCACGCGCTGTGGTGCCGAACGGCAGTTCCCACAGTCCCGGATTCTTCACGCGACCAGAGAAGCCCATCAGCTTGGTACCGGCATCTTTGCTCTTCGAAATGTTCTGATACCACTCCACGCCGTTATCGAGGATCGCCGGAACGTTACACAGCGTTTCCACGTTGTTGACGCAGGTCGGTTTACCCCATGCGCCGGAGGTTGCCGGGAACGGCGGCTTCGAGCGCGGGTTAGCGCGACGGCCTTCGAGGGAGTTGATAAGCGCGGTCTCTTCGCCGCAGATGTAACGCCCTGCCCCGGTATGGACAAACAGTTCGAAGTCAAAACCGGTGCCCATAATGTTTTTGCCAAGCAGACCGGCTTCGGTCGCTTCCGCAATCGCACGGCGCAGATTCACGGCGGCTTCAATGTATTCACCGCGCAGGAAGATGTAACCCCGGTACGCTTTCAGCGCAAACGCGGAGATCAACATGCCTTCTACCAACAGGTGCGGCAGTTGTTCCATCAGCAAACGGTCTTTATAGGTGCCCGGCTCCATTTCATCGGCGTTACACAGCAGGTAACGGATGTTCATGGATTCGTCTTTTGGCATCAGGCTCCACTTAAGCCCCGTGGAAAAGCCCGCGCCGCCGCGCCCTTTCAGGCCAGCGTCTTTTACCTGGTTGACAATCTCGTCCGGCGACAGACCAGTCAGCGCCTTACGCGCACCTTCGTAGCCGTTCTTGCTACGGTATTCGTCCAGCCAGACGGGCTGTTTGTCATCACGCAGCCGCCAGGTCAGCGGATGCGTTTCGGGAGTACGGATAATGTCTTTCATTTATACCGCTCCAGCAGTTCAGGAATGCCTTCCGGGGTCAGGTGAGCGTGAGTATCCTCATCGATCATCATGTTCGGCCCTTTATCGCAGTTCCCCAGGCAGCAGGTCGGCAGCAGCGTAAAGCGACCGTCGAAGGTCGTCTGCCCCGGCTTGATGTTGAGCTTTTTCTCCAGCGCAGCCTGAATCCCCTGGTAACCGTTGATATGGCATACCACGCTATCGCAATAGCGGATCACATGGCGCCCCACCGGCTGGCGGAAGATTTGGCTGTAGAACGTCGCAACACCTTCGACATCGCTGGCCGGGATCCCCAGCACATCGGCGATCGCGTGGATAGCACCGTCCGGCACCCAGCCGCGCTGCTTCTGAACGATCTTCAGCGCTTCAATGGACGCCGCACGCGGGTCTTCGTAGTGGTGCTTCTCGTGCTCAATGGCTTCACGCTCTGCCGCACTCAGCTCAAAAGCCTCGGTTTGTGGTTGTTGATTCTCGTGCATAATTAGCGGTCCACATCTGACATAACAAAATCGATACTACCCAGATGGACGATCAGGTCGGACACCAGGCTGCCACGTACTGCCACCGGGATCTGCTGCAGATGCGCATAGCTCGGGGTACGAATACGGGTACGATAACTCATGGTGCTGCCATCACTGGTCAGGTAGTAACTGTTGATACCCTTGGTCGCTTCCACCATCTGGAAGGACTCGTTCGCCGGCATGACCGGGCCCCACGACACTTGCAGGAAGTGGGTGATCAGGGTTTCGATATGTTGCAGCGTGCGCTCTTTCGGCGGCGGCGTCGTCAGCGGGTGATCCGCTTTGAACGGGCCTTCCGGCATGTTGTTGAGGCACTGCTCAAGGATGCGCAGACTCTGACGCAACTCTTCAACTTTCAGCATTACGCGGGTGTAGCAGTCGGAAACCCCGCCGCCAACCGGCACTTCAAAGTCAAAGTTTTCATAGCCAGAGTAAGGGCGCGCTTTACGCACGTCGAAATCAATACCGGTCGCACGCAGCGCCGCGCCGGTGCAGCCCCAGTCCAGCGCTTCTTTCTTACCGTAAGCGGCAACGCCCTGCGAACGCCCTTTCAGAATGGTGTTTTGCAGTGCGGCTTTCTCGTAAGAAGCCAGACGCTTCGGCATCCAGTCGAGGAACTCACGCAGCAGTTTGTCCCAACCGCGCGGCAGGTCATGCGCCACGCCGCCGATACGGAACCAGGCCGGGTGCATACGGTAGCCGGTGACCGCTTCCACGATGTCGTAGATTTTCTGGCGATCGGTAAAGGCAAAGAAGACCGGCGTCATGGCGCCGACGTCCTGAATAAACGTCGAGATATACAGCAGGTGACTGTTAATGCGGAACAGTTCGGAGAGCATCACCCGGATAACGTTAACGCGTTCCGGTACGGTAATGCCCGCCAGCTTTTCCACTGCCAGCACGTACGGCATCTCGTTAACGCAGCCGCCGAGGTATTCGATACGGTCGGTATACGGAATATAGCTGTGCCAGGACTGACGTTCACCCATCTTTTCAGCACCACGGTGGTGGTAGCCGATGTCAGGCACGCAGTCGACAATTTCTTCGCCATCAAGCTGAAGCACAATACGGAATGCACCGTGTGAGGACGGGTGGTTCGGGCCGAGGTTGAGGAACATGAAGTCCTCGTTTTCGGTTCCGCGCTGCATACCCCAGTCTTCCGGTTTGAAAGTCAGCGCTTCCATTTCCAGATCCTGTTTCGCTTTAGTCAGCTCAAACGGATCGAATTCGGTGGCACGCGCCGGGTAGTCTTTACGTAGCGGGTGGCCCTGCCAGGTATGTGGCATCAGCAGGCGCGTCAGGTGCGGGTGACCTTCAATATCAATGCCAAACATTTCCCAGGTTTCACGCTCATACCAGTTGGCGTTCGGGAACAGTTTGGTGAAGGTCGGCACGCGCAGATCGTTTTCTGACAATGCCACCTTGAGCATGATATCGCGATTGCGCTCAATGGAAATCAGGTGGTAGAAAACGGAAAAATCCGCGGCGGGTAACCCTTCGCGGTGTGTGCGCAGACGTTCGTCCATGCCGTGTAAGTCAAACAGCATGACGTAAGGTTTCGGCAATCTCTTTAAGAAATCGCCCACTTCCAGTAATTGTTCACGCTTGACCCAAACAACAGGTACCCCGGTGCGAGTCGCCTGAACGGTAAAGGCATCCGGCCCAAAACGGTTGCGCAGTTCGCCGATGACCGGGTCATCAAGGTGATCCCGGGTTTGCCATACGGCATCTTGCGCGGTTAAGTCGGTCATATTGTTCACCATTGCAAATGGTCCGTGGTGACTGTCGACAGAGCTTCGCTGAATTTATGTAGTGATGGGCGAAGAAAATGCTGCTGCCGACAGGCGCAAATTAAATCTCGTCTGGTGTACGCAGATTCGTTACTGCAATGCGTTCGCCGCGTTTACGCTCGCGCTCTGACTGCATGTTGGCGCGATAAACGCCCTGATCGCCAACCACCCAGGAGAGCGGACGACGTTCTTTGCCAATGGAATCCTGCAACAGCATTAACGCCTGCATGTACGCTTCCGGACGCGGCGGGCAACCCGGGATGTAAACATCCACAGGGATAAACTTATCAACGCCCTGCACTACCGAATAAATATCGTACATACCGCCGGAGTTGGCACACGCGCCCATGGAAATCACCCATTTCGGCTCCAGCATCTGGTCGTAGAGACGCTGAATGACCGGCGCCATTTTGGTAAAGCAGGTCCCCGCCACCACCATCAGGTCGGCCTGACGCGGTGAAGCACGCAGAACTTCCGCACCAAAGCGCGCCACGTCATGCACGGCGGTGAACGAGGTCACCATCTCAACGTAGCAGCAGGAAAGGCCGAAGTTATAAGGCCAGATTGAGTTTTTGCGACCCCAGTTAACCATGTCATGTAGTTTGCCCATGAACACGTTTTTGTTAACTTCCTGTTCCAGGGGGTCGGTTACGATCTCCTGCTTTTGCAGGGGGTAACGGTCGTTCTCACCGTTAGGATCTATGCGGGTGAGCGTATAATCCATCTTAATGCCTCGCGGTTAGCGTTGACGATTAGCGATACTGTTCGTTTCCGGGTTCATACGCTCGCGGCGTGAACGCGCGGGCGTCCAGTCCAGCGCGCCAATACGCACCAGATAAACCAGACCTGCCAGTAACACAAAAATAAAAATTGCAGCTTCCACAAAGCCAACCCAGCCGCTTTCACGGATAGAGGTCGACCATGCGAACAGATACAGCGCTTCAACGTCGAAGATAACGAAGAACATGGCTACCAGATAAAACTTGGCAGACAGGCGTAAGCGGGCGGTGCCGACCGAGTCGATACCTGATTCAAACGGGGTGTTTTTTGACCTCGCGCGTGCGCGACCGCCTAAAAACCAACCGCCGATAAGCATCAGGCAGCACAGGCCAATGGCAACAATAAGAAAGATAGCGAATGCCCAGTGATGAGCGATGACTTCAGTGGATGTTGACATACTCATTGCTTACTCATCAAAAGTAGCGCCAAATTCTCTGCTCTTTTCGGCAGATGAACGCCACATCGATTCATGGGGAGGAATAAAAAAAACCTTACAATCGCTGCAAAAAAAGTTTTAGACAGCCAATTGATGGGGTTTTTTACTCCTTTCTATAACCTTTTGTCAACTTTGACAAAAGTTTCCTCACATTAATTTACATGATAACAACACCCTTAACATTTAATGCGTTTTAGCACCGTGTTGATCGATTCACAGGCTAAAAAGGGATGTTGTTGAATCGTGTCCGTTGTGAAGTAAGTAGGAAAAATCGCGCCTATTTTGACAGGAATTGATCCAAAAGCCTTCCCCTAAAAAGGAGTATTTTCTTGATCTGTGACACGCTTTTGTTAATCCACCCCAAAAAACAGCAACAATTTCTCTCGTTTTTTAACATGAGAGCGTTGAGTTGCGAATTTTGCTTATTTTTTACGCGTTTTTTTATCGCAACGTCTACTCGCTGATTTATGAGGATTTTTACCTTTTCCCACCCGTCCGTTAAGGATATTAGTACAAAAAAAGAACCACTGGATGTTTTTTAATCACCAGTGGCTCTTTTTTACACTTACATTTTTTAATGACTTTTTTGTGATCCGTTACTCATAGTCTCCTTCGACCAGCACGGAATCATCTCCCCCTTCCGGGGTAATCGGACTGTACTGCCACGGATTCTGCCAGGTATCCATCGCCTGATAGATGACCTGCGCCAGATCGTTCTTCGACGCCGGGTCACGGCAGAGCAGGTATTCGGTGTCCGGCAACGGGGGTAATCCGTCAACTGCCCCCAGCACGCGCAGGTCCGGGCTCATCATTTCTACCGGGCGCGCCGTCACGCCGAGACCGGCCTTCACCGCCGCGCGTACCGCCGGCAGTGTCGACGCGACATAAGCCAGTCGCCAGGGGATATTCGCCGCATTCAGGGTGGCAAGGACCACATCACGGAACGGGCTGGGATCGTCCAATAACACCAGCGGAACCGGTTCGCCCTTTTGCAGCACATACTCTGCGGCACAGTACCAGTGCGTCGGCGAGGTACGCAGCGTCAGGCTTTCAAACGATCCTGGACGATTGGTGGTGACGATCAGATCCACCTCTTGCGATTTCAGCATGTCGAGCATGAAGGCATTTCGCTTCACCCTGACATCCAGCGCAAGTTTCGGATAAACCGAACTAATGCGATTCAGAAGAAAGGGCAGTATCGTATCGGCGGATTCATCAGAAGCCCCGATAGTTAATACTCCCTGAAGATTGCTGAACATCAATGATGAGCAAGCCTCATCATTGAAACGTAAAATTTTTCTGGCGTAACCCAGAAGCTGAATGCCGTGTTCAGTCAACAGTTTGTTACGACCGTGACGAGCGAAGAGTTCTTTTCCCACGAGCTGCTCGAGGCGCTGCATCTGTTGGCTCACCGCAGACTGAGTACGACACACCGCTGCAGCCGCTGCTGCAAATGTGTTCAGATCGGCAACAGCAACAAATGTTCTCAGCAGATCGAGGTCGAGGTTAATTATCGGACGATTTGCATTTATCATAATTTTTCACTTACTGGCGGCTCATACTGAGCTTGTTAATGCTGTGCATACAAAATCAAGCAATTCCCTTTGTAATGCGCTTCCTTAGCAGAGTCACCCGCTGACAGCAGGTGAAAGTAAATAGGTATATCATGAGACTGGCGAAATGCTACTCCCTTTCTTACGTAATAATACCTTACGCGATCACTCAGGTTATTTCGTTAAGAACGGGCTGACCTATTAAAGTGTATGCAGATTTCTGCCATTGTCTGGATGTAAAAGTGTAAATGTAAAGAATGGAACTGAGCATACATCAACGAGAAATAAGCATACATGGCAGTAAGTTAGCCGCAAAACCCCATTCGGGATATTAACAAATCACGCGACCACATGTCATTTCCTCATGCGTATCTTAACCTAAAACCTTTTTATTTATAAGCCTTAATACGAATAATCTGATGCAAAGTTTTGTTATGTTTCTCAAACCAGGCTGCTATTATTCCCGACTTACGTAAAGCCTTTTTAATTATTAAATAATAATTAATGAGTTCCAAGGTCATTCATAAATCCTGCTTAACATTAGATTTACACCATCAGGGTTCCCGTACATCCCGATAACACAGCCGACAGTTAATCTTTCAGTATTTACGAATTATTAAATGACGTAAGAGTCACCCCGAAATTTCACGAGCGCAGAACCTTTTCCCGGCAAGAGAATACGCCACCCATAAGCAAAAACTCTGAAATATCATGCTGAAAAATACAACAAAAACTATTTTTGACTCTGAAAAACCGCTGAAAACCAGTCGATAACAGCACAGTAGCGCTTAACCATTCAGCAAAATCTTCTTCTGCAAAGCCTTCAAAACGCCCCGCCGTGGGAGTACATTGTTTCAAACTGACTTCCACGGCAGGAAGTGGTGATAACAGCATAAAGGTCAAGATTCATGTCCCCCATTGAGAAATCCAGCAAATTAGATAACGTCTGTTATGACATCCGCGGTCCTGTTCTGAAGGAAGCGAAACGCCTTGAAGAAGAAGGCAATAAAGTCCTGAAACTGAACATTGGTAACCCCGCCCCCTTTGGCTTTGATGCCCCCGATGAGATTCTGGTGGACGTCATTCGTAATTTGCCTACCGCGCAGGGTTATTCCGATTCGAAAGGCCTCTATTCCGCACGTAAAGCCATCATGCAGCATTATCAGGCTCGTGGTATGCGTGACGTCACCGTCGAAGATATCTATATCGGCAATGGCGTTTCGGAACTGATTGTGCAGGCGATGCAGGCATTGCTGAACAGTGGGGACGAAATGCTGGTGCCCGCACCGGATTACCCGCTGTGGACGGCGGCCGTCGCGCTCTCTGGTGGGAATGCAGTGCATTATCTGTGTGATGAGTCGTCCGACTGGTTCCCGGACCTTGACGACATCCGCGCAAAAATCACGCCGCGTACCCGTGGGATAGTCATTATTAACCCAAACAACCCGACCGGTGCGGTCTATTCCAAAGAACTGTTGATGGAGATAGTCGAGATCGCGCGGCAGAATAACCTCATCATCTTTGCCGATGAGATCTACGATAAAATCCTGTATGACGACGCCGAGCACCATTCCATTGCCGCGATGGCGCCAGACCTGCTGACCATCACGTTTAACGGCCTGTCCAAAACCTATCGCGTGGCCGGATTCCGTCAGGGCTGGATGGTTCTCAACGGTCCGAAGAAGCATGCGAAAGGTTATATCGAAGGGCTGGAGATGCTGGCATCGATGCGTCTTTGTGCCAACGTGCCGGCGCAGCACGCGATTCAGACGGCGCTGGGCGGTTACCAAAGCATCAGTGAATTTATCATGCCCGGTGGACGTCTGTATGAGCAGCGCAACCGCGCCTGGGAATTGATCAACGATATTCCGGGCGTCTCCTGCGTGAAGCCGCGCGGTGCACTGTATATGTTCCCGAAAATTGACGCCAAACGTTTCAATATTCACGACGACCAGAAAATGGTGCTCGATTTCTTGTTACAGGAAAAAGTCCTGCTGGTTCAGGGCACGGCGTTTAACTGGCCGTGGCCAGACCATGTGCGTATCGTCACCCTGCCCCGCATTGACGATATCGAAATGTCGCTGAGCAAATTTAGTCGTTTCCTGTCGGGATATCGGCAGTTGTAATCTGAAACGGGCTGCCGGTATTTGCATCCGGCGGCCTTCTCTGCGCACAATGACCTCCAGGTTGTTATCATGAAAAGGTCACTATGAAGCAGAGTCATTTTTTTGCCCATCTCTCCCGCCTCAAACTCATTAACCGCTGGCCTTTAATGCGCAATGTGCGCACAGAAAACGTCTCTGAGCATAGCCTCCAGGTCGCAATGGTGGCCCATGCGCTGGCGGCAATCAAAAACCGGAAATTTGCCGGTCAGGTTAATGCCGAGCGCATTGCGTTACTGGCGATGTATCACGACGCGTCAGAAGTGCTGACTGGCGATCTGCCCACGCCGGTGAAATATTTCAATTCGCAAATCGCCCAGGAATATAAGGCTATTGAGAAAATCGCTCAGCAGAAACTGGTCGATATGGTGCCCGATGAATTGCGGGATATTTTTGCGCCGCTGATTGATGAGCATGCATATAGCGAAGAAGAAAAATCAATTGTGAAACAGGCCGACGCGCTGTGTGCGTATCTGAAGTGTCTGGAAGAGTTGTCGGCAGGAAATAATGAATTCCTGCTGGCGAAGACGCGGCTGGAAAAAACGCTGGAATCACGCCGGAGCCCGGAGATGGACTATTTCATGGAGGTCTTTGTCCCCAGCTTCCACCTTTCTCTTGATGAAATTAGCCAGGATTCTCCGCTGTAATCGTTTGCCGGATGTGCGTTTGCACCATCCGGCAATGCGGCACAATATTAAAACGGAAATAACATTGGGATCATCACCACGCATACCGCCATCACGATGAGGGTGAACGGAACGCCCAGCTTCAAAAAATCGCTAAAGCTGTAATTCCCCGGCCCTAACACCAGCGTGTTGACCGGTGATGAAACCGGCGTCATAAAGGCCGCTGACGCCGCCATCGCGATCACCATCGCAAATGGATAAGGGGAAACGCCCATCGATTTCGCCGCCGCCAGGGCAATCGGCGCCATTAATACCGCCGTCGCGGTATTTGAGATAAACAGGCCAATGGTCGCACACAGCACAAACAAACAACCCAACATCATGTACGGCCCATAGCCGCCGCCGACGTCCATCAACCCTTTCACCGCCAGATCCACACCGCCGGTCTTTTGCAACGCCAGCGCAAAAGGCATCATGCCGACGATCAAAATGATACTTGGCCAGTGAATCGCTTTGTACGCGCTTTCGGCGTCAATGCAGCGAAATTTCCCCATCAGCAGACAGGCAACAATTGCCGCAACGGTATTAGGAATTTCGTCGGTCAGCATCAGCGCGACCATCAGAACCAGACAGAAAATAGCGTGCGGGGCCTGGCTGTGCGCAGGTGAAGCCTCGCTCACCTCTTCCGGCAGGTTAAGCGCGACAAAATCTCGCCCCTGCTTCGCCAGCATACCGATCAGCTTCCAGTTACCGACGACCAGGATGATATCACCCATCAGCAGCGGCTCATCGGCAAGCGAGCCCTCGATCGCCACGCCGTCGCGTTTCAGACCGACCACGTTCAGCCCGTAACGGGTACGAAAACCAATTTCCCGCACCGACTTGCCAATCAGCTCCGATTCCGGGATCAACGAAATTTCCGCCATTCCCACATCCAGCGCCTGATCAGAGAAATATTCCCCGCGCAGCACCATCGGCTCCAGCAATTGCTCGCTACAGAATTCACGGAGATCGACATCGGCGGCAGACATATCAATCAACAATACGTCGCGGGCGCGAAACTCCGAAACCCCGTTCACATTCACAATCACCCGCCGAAAACGCCGCCAGCGTTCAACACCGATCACGTTGGCGCCATAGCGCTCGCGCAGTTTGAGATCGTCAAGGCGCTGACCGATCATCGGCGACCCCGGACGAATCGCCAGTCGACGCGCACGCCCGGTCAGGCGATATTCTTTGATCAAATCGCGGAAGGTACGACGCTTCCAGCCATCCCGTTGCTGTTGCGGATTGTCGCCTTTGAGCATAAAACGCATCAGCAGCATATAGATAATGCCCAGCACCAGCACGACCAGACCGATAGGTGTAACGCTGAAGAAACTGAAACCAGCATGGCCTTCACGCAGCAATTCACTGTTAACCACCAGGTTTGGCGGGGTGGCCACCAGCGTCATCATGCCGCTGATAAGCCCTGCGAAACTCAGTGGCATCATCAGGCGCGATGGCGAGGTTTGCATACGCATCGAGACGCTGAGTACCACGGGGATAAAGATAGCGACAACGCCAGTTGAACTCATAAACGCGCCCAGTCCGGCAACGGTCAGCATCAGCAGGACCAGCATCTTAACTTCGCTACTGCCCGCCATTTTCACCAGCCAGGTGCCCATGACGGTCGCCACGCCGGTACGCACCAGTCCGTCGCCGATGATAAACAGCGCGGCAATCAACACCACGTTAGGGTCGCTGAAGCCAGAGAAGGCTTCGGTAAGACTCAATGTTCCGCTCAGAACAAAGGCTACGATGACCAACAGAGCTACCGCGTCCATACGCACTCTGCCCGTCGCAAACAAAATAACGGCAATCGCCAACAGCGAGAGAACCCAGATCAATTCACCGTTCACAACCTATCCTTGTCAGATGAGAAGATGGAGTGATTCTGCCATAAAAAAGCCCCGACAAATCGGGGCTAAATCATGATCAGGTATTTCTTAATACGACCACATCACCGTTCGGTTGTTTGGTCACCGAAAGCTGCTCCAGACTGGTCAGCGCGAAATCGACCTCATCCAGACGCGGCGTGTCCGCCGGGGCATTTACCGCGATAACATGGCAACCTGCAGCCAATCCCGAGAGCACACCTGCAGGAGCATCTTCCACCACCACGCATTCGTGCGGCGCTAACCCCAGCAACTGCGCCCCCAACAGGTAGGCATCCGGTTCAGGCTTACCGCGTTTGACCCGCTCAGCGGTCACGAAAACCTCCGGTGCCGGCAGATTGGCCACCTGATGACGCGCACGAGCAACCGGCATTGACCCGGAGGTCACAATCGCCCACGGAATCCCGGCCTTGTTCAGATGGTTGAGCAGTGCAACCGCACCGGGCAGCGCAGTGATGCCCGCCGTTTCTGTCGCTTCAATTCGCTCCAGACGCGTAAATTCAGCGGCGATCTCCGCCTCAGGTTTGCCCGCCATAAAGTGACGCAAAGAGGTGATCGCCTGCTTGCCATGAACAAAACTCAATACGTCGTCATGCGTCAACCCAAAACGATCGGCCCAGTTACACCATGCGCGTTCCACTGCGGGTAAAGAGTCAACCAGAGTTCCATCCAGGTCAAACAGAAAGCCTTTGCACTGCACGTTCACCTCCTCAGGCATTGATGATTTGGTTGATTTCGTTGGCGCTCAAATGGTACTGACGCGGGCAGGCATGCCATGCGCTTAACATCCGCTGATATTTTTCCCACATAGGGGTCTGGGCGTTGAAACCGTGTGTGCCGGCATCAAAATGGGTGTAACGGCCTTCCACATTCACCATAAAGCGAACGTAGCCGAGGTAGCGCGCTTCCGTTGCGGCATCAAAACCCAGGAAAGTCACCCGACGCTCATCAATACTTTGCGCATCTTTCAGATTGGCCCATGAGACGTGCAGGGCATGATACATCTCCATGATGTCGATAACCGTACGACAGGTTTCCTCTTTCAGCTCGCCAAATTCCCGATCCAGTTCGCGCATTTGCAGACCGTAACCGCGTTCAATAATCGTCTGCAGACGACGATAGCGCTCGGCGTTAGTCGGATCGAGCATAGTCATCATTTTGTATTGATTAGACAAAATAAGACGTTGAGCGTTGGTCATTTCCATTTGGGACTCCTGTATCACTCTACTACGGTGAAAAAAGTGAAAAAAAAGAAGGCATCAATATGCCTTCTTTTATATGCGTAATCCGGGGTCAATTACAAATCATCAAGGAAAGTTTTGTCCAGTTGTTTGAAGGCACGCTTAAGCGTGTCAGCTAACGCCTGGTAATCCGGCTTTCCTTCAACCGGGGAGAGCGCTTGCCCTGCTTCCTGTAATTTGCCTCTGACTTCATAAAACCAGTTCAGAATAGAGGGCGGCAGTGGCGTGACGGAACGTTTTCCTAACCACCACAGCCCCTGCATCGGCAGGCTGAGCGCGAACAACGCGGTGGCGACGGCAGGCCCTAACTGGCCGCCCAGTGCTATCTGCCAGCACAGGGTAAAGATGGCGATCGGCGGCATAAAGCGGATCGCGTAACGCGTCATCCGTATCACGCGATTCTCAACAAAGACGGGTGCAAGGCGCTTTTCCATTGGCCACGTCTTTGAGTAATGTTGCCCCCGACGAAAAAGGCTAAAAAAATTTACGGAGCGATGATCCGGCGTCGACATGGCTTACCTCAACTTCACATATAAAAATTCAAATATTTGTGCAAAACAACAACTATGCGGGACAACGTTCAAAACATTTTGTCATTGATACCCACTATCGGGTATCCTGTAGCGGCCTGTAAATGGCCTGTAGTCCAAAATCATTGAGTCGTCAAATTTACATATAGTATGCCATTGGCTGAAAAATACGCAAAATGGCATAGACTCAAAGGTATTTCTTCCATCATGCCAAAAAAGACAACTGGCATGATGTTAATCATAAATGTCAGCGTCACACTGCGCTACGCTCTATGGCTCCCTGACGTTTTTTTAGCCACGTATCAATAATAGGTACTTCCATGTCGAGTAAGTTAGTACTGGTTCTGAACTGCGGTAGCTCCTCACTGAAATTTGCAATCATCGATGCAGTTAACGGTGAAGAGTACCTTTCTGGTTTAGCCGAATGTTTCCATCTCCCAGAAGCACGTATCAAATGGAAAATGGACGGCGGTAAACAAGAAGCGGCTTTAGGTGCAGGCGCCGCTCACAGTGAAGCGCTGAACTTTATCGTTAATACTATTCTGGCACAAAAACCAGAACTGTCTGCGCAGTTGACTGCAATCGGTCACCGTATCGTACACGGCGGCGAGAAGTATACCAGCTCCGTGGTTATCGATGACTCTGTTATTCAGGGCATCAAAGATTCTGCCTCTTTCGCACCGCTGCACAACCCGGCTCACCTGATCGGGATCGCAGAAGCGCTGAAATCCTTCCCGCAGTTAAAAGACAAAAACGTAGCTGTGTTTGACACCGCGTTCCATCAGACTATGCCGGAAGAGTCTTACCTCTATGCCCTGCCGTACAGCCTGTACAAAGAACACGGCGTTCGTCGTTATGGCGCGCACGGTACCAGCCACTTCTTCGTCACTCAGGAAGCGGCAAAAATGCTGAACAAACCGGTAGACGAACTGAACATCATCACTTGCCACCTGGGCAACGGTGGTTCTGTTTCGGCTATCCGCAACGGTAAATGTGTTGATACCTCTATGGGTCTGACCCCGCTGGAAGGTCTGGTGATGGGTACCCGTTCTGGTGATATCGACCCGGCAATCATTTTCCACCTGCACGACACGCTGGGCATGAGCGTTGATCAGATCAACAAAATGCTGACCAAAGAGTCTGGCCTGCTGGGTCTGACCGAAGTCACCAGCGACTGCCGTTACGTTGAAGACAACTACACCACCAAAGAAGACGCGAAACGTGCAATGGACGTTTACTGCCACCGTCTGGCGAAGTACATCGGTTCCTACACGGCGCTGATGGACGGTCGTCTGGACGCGGTTGTCTTCACCGGCGGTATTGGTGAGAACGCGGCCATGGTTCGCGAGCTGTCTCTGGGTAAACTGGGCGTGCTGGGCTTTGAAGTTGATCATGAACGTAACCTGGCTGCGCGTTTCGGCAAGTCTGGTTTCATCAACAAGGAAGGTACCCGTCCTGCAGTGGTGATCCCAACCAACGAAGAACTGGTTATCGCGCAAGACGCGTGCCGTCTGACTGCCTGATTTCACACCGCCAGCTAAGCTGGCGGTGCTGTTTTGTAACCCGCCCAACGGGCGGTAACGAAAGAGGATAAACCGTGTCCCGTATTATTATGCTGATCCCTACCGGAACCAGCGTCGGCCTGACCAGCGTCAGCCTCGGCGTCATCCGCGCTATGGAACGCAAAGGCGTTCGTCTGAGTGTCTTTAAGCCAATCGCCCAGCCACGCGCCGGTGGCGATGCGCCAGACCAGACCACCGCTATCGTTCGTGCAAACTCCTCTGTCACAGCGGCTGAACCGCTGAAGATGAGCCACGTTGAGTCTCTGCTGTCCAGCAATCAGAAAGATGTGCTGATGGAAGAGATCATCGCGAACTACCACGCGAACACCAAAGACGCAGAAGTGGTACTGGTTGAAGGCCTGGTCCCAACCCGTAAACACCAGTTTGCGCAGTCTCTGAACTACGAAATCGCTAAAACGCTGAATGCAGAAATCGTCTTCGTGATGTCTCAGGGCACCGATACGCCAGAACAGCTGAACGAGCGTATTGAACTGACTCGCAGCAGCTTCGGCGGCACAAAAAATACCAACATCACCGGCGTTATCGTTAACAAACTGAACGCCCCGGTTGATGAACAGGGTCGTACTCGCCCGGATCTGTCCGAGATTTTCGACGACTCTTCCAAAGCGCAGGTCGTGAAAGTTGATCCGGCGCAGCTCACCGCAAGCAGCCCGATGCCGGTTCTCGGCGCAGTGCCGTGGAGCTTTGATCTGATCGCTACCCGTGCTATCGACATGGCGCGTCACCTGAATGCCACCATCGTTAACGAAGGCGACATCAACACGCGTCGCGTGAAGTCTGTCACCTTCTGTGCGCGTAGCATTCCGCACATGCTGGAACACTTCCGTGCCGGTTCCCTGCTGGTCACCTCCGCTGACCGTCCGGACGTGCTGGTTGCCGCTTGCCTGGCCGCGATGAACGGCGTAGAAATCGGCGCCCTGCTGCTGACCGGTGGTTACGAAATGGACGCGCGCATCTCTAAACTGTGCGAACGCGCTTTCGCGACCGGCCTGCCGGTATTCATGGTGAACACCAATACCTGGCAGACCTCTCTGAGCCTGCAGAGCTTCAACCTGGAAGTGCCGGTTGACGATCACGCACGTATCGAGAAAGTTCAGGAGTACGTGGCGAACTACATCAACGCTGACTGGATCGAGTCTCTGACCGCGACCTCTGAGCGTAGCCGTCGTCTGTCTCCGCCAGCTTTCCGCTATCAGTTGACCGAACTGGCGCGTAAAGCCGGTAAACGTGTTGTGCTGCCGGAAGGCGACGAACCGCGTACCGTGAAAGCGGCAGCCATTTGTGCTGAACGTGGTATCGCAACCTGCGTGCTGCTGGGTAATCCGGAAGAGATCAACCGCGTTGCGGCGTCTCAGGGTGTTGAACTCGGCGCTGGCATCGAAATCGTTGACCCGGAAGTGGTCCGCGAAAGCTATGTCGCACGTCTGGTTGAACTGCGTAAGAGCAAAGGCATGACCGAAACCGTTGCCCGCGAACAGCTGGAAGACAACGTGGTTCTTGGTACGCTGATGCTGGAACAAGACGAAGTTGACGGTCTGGTGTCCGGTGCCGTTCACACCACGGCTAACACCATTCGTCCGCCGCTGCAGCTGATCAAAACGGCGCCGGGCAGTTCACTGGTTTCCTCCGTATTCTTCATGCTGCTGCCGGAACAGGTTTACGTTTACGGCGACTGCGCGATCAACCCGGATCCGACCGCTGAACAGCTGGCTGAGATCGCAATCCAGTCCGCCGATTCCGCAATTGCCTTTGGTATCGAACCGCGCGTCGCAATGCTCTCCTACTCCACCGGCACCTCTGGCGCGGGTAGCGACGTAGAAAAAGTGCGTGAAGCGACTCGTCTGGCGCAGGAAAAACGTCCTGACCTGATGATCGACGGTCCGCTGCAGTACGATGCCGCCGTGATGGCTGATGTCGCGAAATCCAAAGCGCCGAACTCTCCGGTTGCCGGTCGCGCTACCGTGTTCATCTTCCCGGATCTGAACACCGGTAACACCACCTACAAAGCGGTACAGCGTTCAGCCGACCTGATCTCCATCGGGCCGATGCTGCAAGGTATGCGCAAGCCGGTGAACGACCTGTCCCGTGGCGCGCTGGTTGACGATATCGTCTACACCATCGCTCTGACCGCGATTCAGTCTTCACAGCAGCAGTAAACTGCCTCCCCTGGGCTCTCACGAGCCCAGTCAACATCCGGAAATTTCAACGATTTCCGGATTTTTTATTTCCGTCCTTTCAGCGTTGCAAAATCTGATTTTTTTGGCTTAACTGCGCTGTATCAATGAATAACCATTCGCCTGTTTGCATACTTAGCCTCTTTGCTTTGCAACAGGGATAGTCTGTCATGTCTGCAGTAACCGAAACACAGCCAACCAGAAGAAAATGGGCCATGCCCGATACGTTGGTGATTATTTTCTTTGTCGCCATTTTAACCAGTCTTGCAACCTGGGTTGTCCCCGTCGGGATGTTTGACAGCCAGGAGGTGCAATACCAGGTCGATGGTCAGACAAAAACCCGTAAAGTGGTCGACCCGCACTCCTTTCGCATTCTGACCAACGAGGCAGGTGAAGCGCAGTATCACCCGGTGAAGTTCTTTACCACCGGTGACGAAAGTCCGGGCCTGATGAACTTCCCGTTTGAAGGGCTGACTTCTGGCTCTAAATTCGGCACCGCCGTTGGCATCATCATGTTTATGCTGGTGATTGGTGGCGCGTTTGGCATCGTCATGCGTACAGGAACGATTGATAATGGCATTCTGGCGCTGATCCGCCATACCAAAGGCAACGAGGTTCTGTTTATCCCGGTGCTGTTTATTCTCTTCTCGCTGGGCGGCGCGGTATTCGGTATGGGGGAAGAGGCGGTCGCCTTTGCGATCATCATCGCGCCGCTGATGGTGAGGCTGGGCTATGACAGTATCACCACCGTGCTGGTGACCTATATTGCAACACAAATTGGCTTTGCCAGTTCGTGGATGAATCCCTTCTGCGTGGTGGTTGCTCAGGGTATCGCCGGCGTTCCCGTCCTCTCCGGTTCCGGTCTGCGCATCGTGGTATGGGTCATTTCAACGCTGATTGGCCTGACGTTTACCCTGGCCTACGCCTCGCGGGTGAAAAAGAACCCGCTTCTGTCGCGCGTACATGAATCTGACCGTTTCTTCCGCGAGCAGCAGGATGATGTTGTCGAGCGACGCTTCACGATCGGCGACTGGCTGGTACTACTGGTTCTGACCGGCGTGATGGTATGGGTTGTCTGGGGCGTCATCGTCAACGCGTGGTTTATTCCTGAAATCGCCAGCCAGTTCTTCACCATGGGCCTGGTGATTGGCATTATCGCCGTTATTTTTCGCCTTAACGGCATGACGGTCAACATTATGGCGTCCTCTTTCACCGAAGGCGCGCGCATGATGATTGCCCCTGCCCTGCTGGTAGGCTTTGCCAAAGGCATATTGCTGCTGGTAGGCAACGGCGAAGCAGGTGACGCGAGCGTGCTGAATACGCTGTTGCACAGCATTGCCAACGGCATCAGCGGGCTGGATAACGCCGTTGCCGCGTGGTTTATGCTGCTCTTCCAGGCCGTGTTCAATTTCTTTGTTACCTCGGGATCCGGTCAGGCGGCGTTGACCATGCCGCTGTTAGCGCCGCTCGGCGATCTGGTAGGTGTTAACCGTCAGGTAACCGTGCTGGCGTTCCAGTTTGGCGATGGCTTTAGCCATATCATCTATCCGACCTCAGCGTCACTGATGGCGACGTTAGGCGTCTGTCGGGTGGATTTTCGTAACTGGCTGAAAGTGGGTGCGACGCTGTTGGGACTGCTGTTTATTATGTCCAGCGTGGTGGTGATTGGCGCACAGATTATGGGATACCATTGATCCAACATGCCGGATGGCGACGCTAACGCGTCTTATCCGGCCTACAATATTTCTTATCCTCGTAGGCCGGATAAGCGTTAGCGCTCATCCGGCTTCTCCTTTCTAAAGCAGTGATTTTGCCGCAGTCACAATCGCCGCCGCGGTGAGTCCATACTCTTCCTGCAAGAAGTCCTGGGTGCCGACCTGTCCATAGCGTTCCCTGACGCCAACCCGCCGCATCGGAACCGGGCAGGTTTCTACCAGCACTTCCGCTACCGCCGATCCCAGCCCGTTATGGATACTGTGATTTTCACAGGTCACAATCCGCCCCGTTTTTTCGGCATAGTTCTTCACCAGCATGCGATCGACAGGCTTGAGGGTGAACATGTCGATGACGGCCGTACTGACCCCCATCCGCTCCAGTTGTCGTGCCGCTTCCAGCGCTTCAGCCACCATAATCCCATTGGCAATCAGGGTGACATCATTGCCTTCCCGCAACACATTTCCTTTCCCCAGCGTAAAGGTCGATCCCGGGGCGTAAATACTCGGTGCCTGTTTACGGATGGTGCGCACCCAGTAGAACCCGTCGAGGTCAATCAGTTGGCGTAAGATATCGTCAAACATGACGGCATCAGTAACCTCCAGCACCACCGAATGCGCCAGCCCGCGAACGATGCCCATATCTTCGAAAGACATGTGCGTCCCGCCGTTATGACAGGCGGTCACACCGGCATCGGAGGCGATGACTTTGACGTTACTCCGCTGATAATCGAGCGACATAAACAGCTGATCGAAACAGCGGCGACTGGCGAACGCCGTAAAGGTATGCACAAACGGCTTGCGTCCGGTCAGTGCCAGCCCTGCCGCAGTACCAATAACGTTCGCCTCCATGATGCCGCAATTAATAACATTCTGCGGATACTCGCGCGCCACGCCGTCCATCGCCATGGAGCTCATCAAATCCGCTTCCAGCGCAATGATCGGGCTTCCCGCCGCCACTTCTTTCGCGACAAAAGTGGCATAAACCTTGCGCATCTCCACACTGTCTTTTTGTCCTGCGGGCGCGAGCTTAATCATGCGTAGCCTCCAGTTGGCGAAGATTATCGTTCAGCGCATGTCTGGTCTCATCCGTCAGGCGCAGGTGATGTGAGTGGGTTAATTGCTCCAGATACGGCACTCCCTGCCCTTTGACGCTGTCAAGAATCACAACGCGTGGACGTGCCTGGTTATCCAGAACCGGTTGGACCACCGCCAGCAGACCGGGGATATCATCCCCTTTCACCGTGAACGCCTCAAAACCAAACGCACGAAATTTATCTTCAAGACAAAACGGGTGGATGATGTCATCCAGTTCGCCATCCAGCTGCTGCTTATTCCAGTCAACGAAGACCGTCAGGTTGTTCAGCCGATGGTGGGCAATAAACTGGAACGCTTCCCAGCACTGCCCTTCATTGAGCTCGCCATCACCCACAATGCAGAATACCCGGTTAGTTCGCTGCGCCAGTTTGTGCGACAGCGCCATCCCCCCGGCGATAGAAATGCCCTGCCCCAGCGATCCTGTCGTCGCATCAACGCCACGCGTCTTAAGCCTGTCCGGGTGACTGGGCAGACGCGTGCCGTTCTGGTTCAGCGTGCTCAACTCTGCGACCGGGAAGTAGCCTTTCAGCGCCAGCGTGCTATACAGTGCCGGCCCGGCATGGCCTTTTGATAACACGAAATAGTCCCGCTCTGGCCAGTCCGGATCGGCAGGGTCAATGTTCATCACCTCGCCATACAAAACCGCCAGCGTTTCCACCACCGACATACAGCCGCCAAAATGGCCAAAGCCGAGATCAATAAGCGACTTCAGGGTGGCGATGCGAATCTCGCGCGCCAGTTGCGTTACCGCCTTCACACTCATGATTTGGCTCCATTATTTTCCTTAGTCTGACCCGTTACAGTCCGGTTTTTCGCGAACAGGTTCCAGACCACCAACAGCGCAAACAACGCCACAACCAGTCCCGTGATGGCAAAAGGCGACAGATAACGCGCCAGGTTGCCGAGCACAATGCCAACGACGCCAAAATCGGCATCCGAGAAAGTGGTATTGGCAAAACCAATCGCGCCCAGCACGGGCAGGAGGAGAACCGGCAGGAAGGTGATTAACAGGCCATTGGCAAACGCGCCAATCATGGCCCCGCGACGCCCACCGGTGGCGTTACCAAACACCCCGGCCGTTGCGCCAGTGAAAAAGTGTGGGACAACGCCAGGCAGGATCAGCACCAGTTTCATCTGTCCCAACAGAAACAGCCCCACCAGCCCGCCGAGAAAACTGAACAGAAAGCCAATCAGTACCGCATTCGGGGCATAGGGATAGACCACCGGGCAGTCCAGCGCCGGTCGCGCGTTAGGCACCAGTTTTTCAGAAAAACCGGTAAACGCCGGGACGATTTCCGCCAGAATCAAACGGACACCTTGCAGAATAATGAACACCCCGGCGGCAAAGGTGATCGCCATGATGATGGCGTAAACCAGATAGTTCTGCCCGCCGCTGAAGGTACTTTCGACATATTCCCGACCGGCGCTGATCGCCATAATCAGATAGATTATCATCATGGTCAGGGAGATAGAGATTGAACTGTCACGCAGGAAGCTCAGGTTCTTCGGTAAGTTCATCTCTTCGGTCGAACGGGAACCTTTGCCGCAGACGCTGCCGATCCAGCCTGACAGCACGTATCCCAGAGTGCCAAAGTGACCAAAGGCAATCTCATCATTTCCGGTGATCCGCCGCATATACCGCTGCGCCAGCGCGGGGAAAAAAGCCATCACCAGCCCCAGAATCAGCGAGCCCGTAAAGACGAGTCCGATCCCGTCGAATCCGGCGACGGTCAGAATAACGCCGATCATGCAGGCCATATAAAACGTATGATGCCCGGTCAGGAAGATATACTTCAGGCGCGTGAAGCGGGCGACAATAATATTCGCCACCATCCCGAACGCCATAATAAGCGCGGTTGAGGCGCCATATTTCTCGAGAGCAATAGAGACAATGGCTTCGTTATTAGGAATGATGCCCTGAATATTAAATGCGTGCTCAAACATCCCGCCTAGCGGATTTAACGATCCCACCAGCACCGTTGCGCCGCCGCCAAGAACAATAAAACCCAGAATCGTTTTAATTGTCCCTTTTATCACATCGGAAAAAGCTTTCTTTTGCGCGACCAGGCCAATTAATGCAATTAACCCCACCAGCACGGAAGGGACTTTAAGAATATCAACAACAAAATTCAGCGTTTCAAGGATAAACATATCCACCTCGCTTTATGCACATCAGTGCGCAACCGCCATCGGGCTGTTTGCATGATGGTGTGCATTTACAGTTATTGTTTGTCGAACCATTCGCGCAGTTGCGCTTCCAGTTCATTGATATCGATAATATTATTAATCACCACCAGTTGAGTTTCCGGTACGCTGGCACTGGCGGCAATATCTTTTGCCATCACAAACAGATCGGCAGCGCCAGGCGTGGCGGAGGAGAGATCGGAATGTTCAACATCTGCCTGAATATTAAGTTTCTTGAGCACTTTTTTAATATTCATTTCGACCATAAAACTGCTGCCCAGGCCAGAACCACAAATTGCCAGAATTTTCATTGTTATCCCCTTTTTTTAAGTAGAGTACGTCCGCATCACGCTTTCGCGTCATGTTTTAGAAGATGCCAATATGACTTACATCAGAAACGTGAAATGATTTTTTTAATATCCTCCAGGGTTGTTGCCTGATGTAATCGCACCAGATCCTCGTCGCTTGAAAATAATTCAGCCAGTGCGGATATCATGGCAATATGGCTATGTTTATCCGGCGCCGCGAGCATGATAATAATGTCGACAGGATCAAATTCGCCTGCGCCAAATGAAACACCGTGCTCCAGTTTTAACAATGAGAGCCCTAATGCTGTTGCGCCTTCTTCCGGTCTGGCATGCGGCATTGCCAGACCCGGCGCCAGGACGTAGTAAGGTCCCAGTTGATGATGCTGCGCGACGATGGCGGTAAGGTACTCCGGTGTAATAACCCCGGCAGCAAGCAAAGGTCTGGCACACCACGCAAGAGCCTGCTGCCAGTCCTCAACGCTCTCGCGCAGCATGATGGTTGACTCCGTTAACCATTTATTCAGCACGTCCTCTCCTCATTTCTTGCTCAATGTGAGCAAACTTTATTCAACCCATGAAACCTTATCTGCGATCATTCTCACAAAGATAGCGCTATCAGGGGATATCGTTCAGATATGTGATAGCGCTATCAAAATACAATTGCCGGGTAAAATCACAGCAATGAAAGTCATTAAAGGCGTATACTTGCCCTGCATACGAAGCAAAAAATGACGATAAAAAGCGGCTCAACCGGTTGTAATTGCGCAGGAATGTGTATGTCTCTGACCCGAAAACGACGTAGTACAGGCAAGGTGACCATTGCGGATGTCGCTCACCTTGCCGGTGTCGGCACCATGACCGTCTCTCGTGCACTGCGCACGCCTGAACAGGTTTCCGATAAACTCCGGGAAAAAATAGACGCTGCAGTGCATGAACTGGGCTACATGCCCAATCTGGCTGCAAGTGCGCTGGCGTCTGCGTCATCACGAACCATTGCGATGGTCGTACCGAATCTTTCAGAGGCTGGCTGCTCGGAAATGTTCGCTGGATTGCAGGAAGTCCTGCAGCCCGCCGGATACCAGATCATGCTGGCAGAGTCCCGTCATCGCCTGGAACAGGAAGAAACGCTGCTTGAGACGCTGCTGGCCTCCAATATTGCCGCCGCCATTTTGCTCAGCGTCGAGCACAGCGACACCGTGCGGAACTGGCTGAAAAACGCCAGGATCCCGGTCATGGAGATGGGCGCGATTCGTAGCGATCCCATTGATATGAACATTGGTATTGATAACGTCGCAGCAATGTTTGAACTCACCGAAATGTTGATTCAACGCGGCTATCAAAACATTGGACTGCTCTGCGCCAATCAGGAACAGTGGATTTTTCAGCAGCACTTGCAAGGCTGGTATAAGGCGATGCTGCGCCACCACATGTCGCCGAATCGAGTGATTAACGCGGCGCTCCCCCCCAACTTTTCCACCGGCGCGTCGCAGTTGCCCGAGTTTATTCTCGCCTGGCCCGAACTCGACGCGCTGGTTTGCGTGTCGGATGAACTGGCCTGTGGCGTGCTGTATGAGTGCCAGCGACGACGCATCAAAGTGCCTGACGATCTGGCGGTAGTCGGATTTGGCGATAGTGATGTGAGCAGGGTTTGCCAGCCGCCGTTAACCACGATGGCTGTGCCCCATCGCAAGATTGGTATTGAGGCTGGACGCGCGTTACTGGCACGGTTTGAGGATGGCAACTGGCGCGATCAAAAACCGATCGCCTCCAGTTTGTGCGTAAGGGACAGTTGCTGAGCGGTTACTCCGCCTCTTCCTGCTTCTCCTGTTGCGACTCTGACCTGGCCGCTTCGTTTTTGGCGTTACGGGTCATCCATAGCGCCAGCGCTTTCAGAGAGTCGGGCGTGAACTCATCGCAGCGAGCGGTAATTTCTTCTGGCGTCAGCCAGCACACTTCGCTGACCTCTTCTTCCTGTAAGGCGAACGGGCCGTGCGACACACAACTGAACAACGCCCCCCAGACGCGACAGTTCTTATCTTCAAAGTAGAACTGACCGTGTTCGGCAAATGGCACGCCGGCAATGCCTAACTCTTCTTCCGCTTCACGACGGGCAGAATCCAGCAGTTGTTCGTCGGCCTGCACAACACCACCGGCAGTGGCATCTAACATTCCAGGTAAAAAGTCTTTTGTCTCGGTACGACGCTGCACCAATATTTTGCCCATCCCGTCGTGTACGACAATATAGGTCGCACGATGACGCAGGCCCTGCGCTCGCATCTGTTCCCGGCTGGATTGTGCAATGACTTCGTTGTCTTCATTCACAATATCCACCCATTCCGTACTTGCCAAACGACGCTGTTCCACCATCAGGAAACCTTCTTTTTCTGGCGCTCTTACGGCGCATTTACATATGTGGGGGTAAATTACGAATTAATCGCAACCTGTGCAATGATACTTTGATCATTGAGTGCGATAACGCTTAAAACATTATCGTCCAGCAGGCCATAACTTGCCTGAAAGCCCCCCTTAGGAATGCTTACTGAACCCGGGTTGAAGTGATAAATATCGCCTTTTTTTTCTGCCACCGGCAGATGCGTATGCCCATATACCAGGACATCGCTGGCGCGTAAAGCGGGCAGGCTATCCGGCCCAAAGAGATGGCCGTGAGTCAGAAACAGCCGCTGATTATCCAACAGCACCTGCTGCCAGGGCGCGGTCATTGGAAACTTCAGCAGCATTTGATCCACTTCGCTATCACAGTTTCCCCGTACCGCAATAATCTGCGCCGCCTGTTCGTTCAGTCGCTCAGCCACCTGAGCGGGCGCGTAGCCTTCGGGTAAGGCATTTCGCGGCCCGTGGTTGAGTACATCTCCCAGTATCACCAGCCACTGTGCGCCACTCTGGGAAAACAACGTCAGCACGCGTTCTGTGGCAGGCAAGGACCCGTGAATGTCGGATGCAAACATCAGTTTCATCACATACTCCGTGTCATCAAAAACCACATTATGATACTGGATTGTAGACGCTTTATCAGCCTGAACGCTTCGCGGAAAGCGCAATATAACGCTGGACAGATGCGCGTTGCCACTGAAATGCTGCATATTCCGCCAGTCGTTCAGGGACCTCATCGCCATTGAGGACCAGACGGTTGAGCATCAGGGCTAAATCGGTATCGGCCAGACACCATTCTCCGAAAAGATTTGGCATGTCGTGTGCCAGCAGATTCCCCGCCGTGGCGAACAGTTTTTCCGCGCTGACTTTCCCCGCGTCGCTCAGCGGCCCTTTTTTTACCCCCCCGAAAACGACATCCGTCGGACGCTCTTCTCGAATGGACATTAAATCACTGCGCAACCATGCCTGAATCTGCCTCGCGCGCGCGCGCTTTTGCAGGTCGTGGGGATAGATCCGTTCCCAGGTGGGTGGCGCAAAACTGTCTTCCAGATATTCAGCTATCGCGGAGGACTCGCTCAGCTCAAAGCCATCGATTTCCAGCAACGGCACACGGCGAGTCAATGCAAAACCCTGCCAGCCAGGTTGTAGATGTTCGCCGCTGTTCAGGTCAATGGTTTTCAGGCTAAACGGCAGCCCCTTTTCCTGCAACGCAACATAGGCAGATAGCACGTAGGGAGAGAAAAAATTCGCGTCTGACCACAGCGTGATGTTGGGTTTACTCATAGCATCCTCGTCGTTATTAGGCTTTTCTCACAACATAGAGGGTCTTTCGCTTGCTGTCACCTGATGAAAACTCACACAGCGCAACAGGCTTTCTATACTTGTGGTTGTCTAATTCCACTCAATGCTTTCTGGAGCTGAAATGATCGACCTCTATTATGCCCCGACACCCAATGGGCACAAGATTACGATCTTCCTTGAAGAGGCTGCACTGGACTACCGACTCATTAAGGTGGATATCAGTAAGGGAAATCAGTTTCGCCCTGATTTCCTGGCCATTTCACCCAACAATAAAATCCCCGCCATCGTCGATCATGCCCCGATCGATGGCGGCACACCGCTCAGCCTGTTTGAGTCCGGCGCCATTTTAGTCTATCTGGCGGAAAAGAGCGGCCTGTTGCTTAGCGGCGAATTGCGCGAGCGCCATACCACGTTGCAATGGCTATTCTGGCAGGTGGGCGGACTGGGACCAATGCTCGGTCAGAATCACCATTTCAACCATTTCGCCCCGCAGGCCATCCCCTACGCCATCGAACGCTATCAGGTGGAAACACAGCGGCTGTATAACGTCCTCAATAAACGGCTGGAAACGTCGCCGTGGCTGGGCGGTGAACATTACAGCATCGCCGACATTGCCTGTTGGCCGTGGGTGAACGCCTGGCAGCGTCAGCGCGTCGACCTTGACATGTTTCCCGCCGTGAAGAATTGGTTTGACCGTATTCGCAGTCGACCCGCCACGGAACGCGCGATGATGCGGGCGCACCAGGATCCTGCGAGTGCAAAAGAATAACGTGGCCGGGTTCTCGTGTATCATGCGAGAGTTCATACATGGAGGAGACCTGCAATGTCACATCATGACGCTATTATTCGTATAAAAAACCTTCGTTTACGCACTTTCATCGGTATCAAAGAGGAAGAGATCAATAACCGACAGGACATTGTCATCAACGTTGCGATTCACTATCCGGCAGACAAAGCCCGCGTCAGCGAAGATATCAATGATGCGCTGAACTACCGCACGATCACCAAAAATATCATCCTGCACGTTGAGAACAACCGCTTCTCATTGTTAGAAAAATTAACCCAGGATGTGCTCGATATCGCACGCGAACACCACTGGGTCACTTATGCTGAAGTGGAAGTCGACAAACTACACGCGTTGCGTTATGCCGATTCTGTCTCCATGACGTTGAGCTGGCAGCGCTAACCGCTTTCACGGGAGGCTGCATGAAGATACTGGTAACTGGAGGGACTGGCCTTATCGGAGGACACCTGGTCCCGCGCCTGCAGGAACTGGGCCATCAGGTGACGGTACTGACCCGCCGCCCCGATGACGCCCGCAAAAAACTCAATGATCGGGTCACCCTGTGGAACTCGCTGGACGATAAGCACAACCTCGACGACATCGATGCGGTGATTAACCTGGCCGGTGAACCCATTGCTGACAAGCGCTGGACGACAGAGCAAAAAGATCGCCTGTGCCAGAGCCGCTGGCGCATCACCCAGAAACTGGCGGACCTCATTAACGCCAGTGAAACGCCGCCGTCGGTCCTGATTTCAGGTTCTGCCGCCGGTTATTACGGTGATCTGGGTGAAGTGGTTGTCACCGAGGAAGAGCCGCCGCATAACGAATTCACCCATAAGCTTTGCGCGCGCTGGGAGCAAATTGCCTGTGAGGCGCAAAGCGACAGAACGCGCGTGTGCCTGCTGCGTACCGGCGTGGTGCTGGCGCCAAAAGGCGGGATCCTCGCCAAAATGATACCGCCCTTTCGCCTGGGCCTCGGTGGCCCAATCGGCAGCGGTCGCCAGTATCTGGCCTGGATCCACATTGATGACATGGTCAATGCGATCCTCTGGCTGCTGGATAACGATCTGCGTGGACCGTTCAACATGGTCTCACCCTACCCGGTACGCAATGAACAGTTTGCTCATGCGCTAGGACATGCCCTGCAGCGGCCTGCGATTCTTCGCGTACCGGCCACGGTGATTCGCCTGCTGATGGGCGAGTCGTCCGTTCTGGTGCTGGGTGGGCAGCGCGCCCTGCCAAAACGACTGGAAGCCGCCGGATTTCCCTTCCGTTGGTACGATCTTGAAGAAGCGCTGGCGGATGTTGTTCGTTAACGTCTTCCCTGTTCACCCTCGCTATTCCGGTGGTAAGGTAGTCTCACTGGCTCCCGGAATGGCGATTTTATGGCACGACTCACCACTGAACGACTGACGCTTTCCCCGTTTCAACCCACAGACTGGCCCTTTTTCCTCGCGCTTCGTGAAAATCTGGACGTCATGCGTTTTATGGGCAACCTCTGCCCCGAACGCGAAACACGCTTATTGTTTGCACGTCGCCTTACCTCAAAACACACCTTTGTGATCCGCCAGCATCACGATGCCACACCGCTGGGCGACATTGGCTTACAGGTAAGCCATCATTTTCCGCAGGAAGCAGATATCGGTTATTGCGTCATCCCCGCAGCCCAGGGACGCGGTATCGCCAGCGAGGCCGTTCGCGCCGTCTGCAACTATGCCTTTTGCAATGCCGGTGTGAAAGCCATCAACGCCTGGGTGCTCGCCGAGAATCGGGGTTCAGTTCGTCTGCTGGAAAAGCTCGGATTTGTGCGTACGCAGGTACTGGAGAAAGCGTTTGAGGTCAACGGTATCCACTATGATGACTGGGGATACCGTCTGGAGGCAGAGGCGTTTGTTGATCTGTCGGCCGGATAAGGCGTTTACGCCCCCATCCGGCATTGAATGCTAGCCTGAGGCGCTGCGCTTATCAGGCCTACTCGCTGAAAACACCACGCCAACAGAGAAATGTTACTTCAGCGATCCTTTCAGGAACTGTTGCAGACGTGGACTTTGCGGATTGCCAAAGAGTTGCTCCGGATTGCCCTCTTCTTCGATTTTCCCCTGATGCAGGAAAATAACGTGGCTGGAGACATGGCGGGCAAAGCCCATTTCGTGCGTCACCACCACCATCGTTTTTCCCTCTTCTGCCAGTTGCTGCATGATACGCAGCACTTCGCCCACCAGTTCAGGATCCAGCGCCGAGGTCGGTTCATCAAAGAGCAGCACCTCCGGCTCCATCGCCAACGCGCGCGCAATCGACACACGCTGCTGCTGACCGCCGGAAAGATGCACCGGATATTTCCCCTGGGCGCGCTCATCAATACCAACTTTCGCCAGATATTTGATCGCCCGCTCGCGGGACTCCTGTTTGCTCAGGCCCAGTACCTGAATCGGCGCTTCCATGACGTTTTCCAGCACCGTCATGTGGCTCCACAGGTTAAAGTGCTGAAACACCATTGTCAGGCGCGTACGCAGTAAACGAAGCTGATTTTTATCCGCCACTTTTAGCTGACCGTCCTTGTCACGCACCAGGTTGATATTCTGGCCATTGACCACAATCGACCCTTCACTCGGTTTTTCGAGGAAGTTTATGCAGCGCAAAAACGTACTTTTTCCCGAGCCAGAAGAACCAATAATACTGATCACATCTCCAGCGTTGGCCTGCAGCGAAACCCCTTTCAGCACTTCGTGTTCGCCGTAGCGTTTGTGCAAATCGATAACGTTTAATTTATTCTCAGACATCGTGTTACTCGAATTATTTAGAGGAAACATGCTGCAACCAGCGCCTTTCCGCGCGGCGGAAGAGGCTTATCAGGACATACGATATGATTAAGTACAGCACGGCGGCAATACCGAAGGCGGTAAAGGGCTGATAGGTCGCCGAGTTTATATCACGGGCGATTTTCAGCAGATCCGGAACCGTCGCGGTGAAGGCCAGCGCCGTGGAGTGCAACATCAAAATGACCTCGTTGCTGTACGCGGGCAACGCGATACGCAGCGCCGAAGGCAGAATAATGCAGCGATACATTTTAAACGAGGAGAAGCCATACGCGCGCGCTGCTTCAATTTCACCGTGTGGAACCGAACGGATCGCCCCAGCGAAAATCTCCGTGGTATACGCGCAGGTGTTCAGCGTCAGCGCCAGAACGGTACAGTTCAGACCGCTGCGAAAGAAGGCGTTAAGAAAATCCGTGCCTTTGACAATCTCCAGCGTGTACATCCCTGAATAGAACACCAGTAGCTGAACGTACAGTGGCGTCCCGCGAAAAATATAGGTGAATAGCCAAATGGGAAACTGGATGAATTTGTTACTGGAAACGCGGCCAATCGCCAGGATTACCGCCAGAATGCCGCCCATCACCACGGAGGAGATCAGCAGCCACAGCGTTATCGCCACGCCCGTAAAGCGGTAGCCGTCCGTCCACAACAGGGATTTCCAGTACTCCTGAATAATCTCGATCACAGGTCAGCCCTCTTCACACCGACGGAGTAGCGGCGCTCAAGGAACAGCAGCACACCATTAGAAACCGTAGTAAATACCAGATAAATAAGTCCGCAGACGATGGCGAAATAGAAGGGCTCCCAGGTGCTCTTCCCGGCCAACTGCGTGGCTTTTACCACATCTTCCAGACCGAGCAGCGAAACCAGCGCCGTCGCTTTGAGGATCACCTGCCAGTTGTTACCAATCCCCGGCAGCGCATAACGCATCATCGCCGGGAACATAATGCGGCGAAAAATTTGGGAAGAGGTGAAACCGAAGGCCGTTGCCGCTTCAATATGCCCTTTGGGGACCGCCATAAAGGCGCCACGGAAGGTTTCCGTAAAATACGCACCGTAGATGAAGCCGAGCGTAATAATACCCGCGACCATCGGGTCGATATCAATCTGACCGATGCCTATCGCATCGGTTAACGCGTTGAGTGCTATCTGCAAGCCATAAAAAATCAGCAGCATCAGCACCAGATCCGGCACCCCGCGAATGAGGGTGGTATAACCTTCGAAAATAAGCCCCGTCACCCGGTTTTGCGAGAGTTTGGCCCCCGCCCCGACGAGGCCGATCAGAACGGCCAGCACCACGGAACTGAGAGCCAGTTCCAGCGTGACAATTGCGCCCTGTAAAATAACACCTGAAAACCCGTACAACATGCTGCCTGTCCTGTCGTGAGTGGCGAGTTAGAAGCCTCTTTTGACGTGATGACACACTTCATTGATGCCGGATGGCGCTACGCTTATCCGGCCTACAGGAACATCGTCGTAGGCCGGATAAGGCGAAGCCGTCATCTGGCATAAAGTCTGTCAAACATCTTCGGGCTTTATCTACACCTGCGGTGATTAACCGCCGTAAACATCAAAATCAAAGTACTTCTTCGCCAGCTTCTCGTAAGTTCCGTCAGCGCGCATTTCTGCAAACGCTTTGTTCAGGGCTTCACGCAATTCGTTATCCTCTTTGCGCAGACCCATACCGGTCCCTACACCAAACAGTTTCTCGTCTTTCACAGACGGGCCGCCGAATTTGTAATCTTTGCCAACGGGTTGTTTCAGGAAGCCTTCGCTCGCGGCGACTTCGTCCTGGAATGCGGCATCAATACGCCCGGCGGTCAGGTCGGAGTAAATATTGTCCTGGCCCTGATACGAAACGATCTCGATGCCTTTTGGCGCCCAGTGTTCGTTACCAAACGTCTCCTGAGTCGTGCCCTGCAGCACACCGACGCGCTTGCCTTTCAGCGACTCAACGGTAGGTTGAATGTCAGACGCATTAGCCACCACCAGACGAGAGTCGGCTGCATAAAGTTTGTCGGTGAAGGCGATTTCCTGCTGACGTTTTTCAGTAATCGAAAGCGAGGACATGATAGCGTCGATTTTCTTCGCTTTTAACGAAGGGATCAGCGCATCCAGCGGGTTCTCAACGAAGGTACATTGTGTATTAATACGTTTGCACAGCTCTTTCGCCAGATCGATATCAAAACCGACTAATTCACCCTTGGCATTCTTTGACTCAAACGGGGCATAGGTCGGATCGGTACCGATACGAACTTTTTGCGGAATAGCGGCAAATGCTGCGGTAGCACTGGAGAAAGCCAGGACCAGAGAAAGAGATAACACCAGTTTTTTCATAACTATCCTCAACAGACTGTCTTTTATAGGGGATGTTTACAGGACCAGGTGCAGTTATCGTGCCACTAATCGGGTCGACAAGGCAAAACATTCTACCCTGTCGCCCGGTTTATTTTGCATGAAAAGCGCTTAAATATGCACTTCCACCCTGTTCACCCGCACTAATTGCACCATAACGGTGCAATTCACCTGTCACGCACCGTAATGGTTAACCCGACCGGTGCAATCCGTTCCCCATATTGAGGTTTCAGTCACCGTAGACGTTAAAGTCAAAGTACTTTTTCGCCATCTTGTCGTAAGTGCCATCCTGACGCAGATCGGCAAGTGCCTTATCGAAGGCGGCCTTCAGTTCAGCATCATCTTTACGTAAACCGACGCCCGTACCGTCGCCGAAGTACTTTTTATCCTTCACGGAAGGACCAGCAAAAGCATAGTCTTTGCCCGCAGGCTGTTTGAGGAAACCTTCGCTGGCGGCAACTTCGTCCTGCAGTGCCGCATCAAGACGGCCCGCTGTCAGGTCGGAATAAATCAGATCCTGGTTTGCATAGGCCACCACATCCACGCCCTTGCTGCGCCAGATATCATTGGCATACGCTTCCTGAGTTGAGCCTTGTAACACGCCAACGTGCTTACCTTTCAGCGCGTCAAGCGTCGGCTGAATCGGTGAGCCTTTCGCCGCAATCAACCGCGAGTCCGCCGCGTACAGCTTGTCAGAGAACGCGATTTCCTGCTGACGCTTATCGGTAATCGAGAGCGAAGAGATAATGGCATCAATTTTCTTCGCTTTGAGTGATGGGATCAGCGCATCAAAATCACTGGCGACCCAGGTACATTTGACCTGCATACGCTTACACATCTCATTGCCCAGATCGATATCAAAGCCGATGAAGTCGCCTTTGGCATCTTTCGAAGAGAACGGGGCGTAGGTTGTGTCTGTGCCAATGCGCACCGTTTGCGGCAGCGCCGCATAGCTGGATGCAGTAGCAGAAAGACCAATCAGCAATGACAGAGCGAGAATTGACTTCTTCATACATAACCCTCAAGTGGAATGACTTTATTATGTTTTACGTTGTGTTGTGTGTTTGCAGGCTTTTTCATGCAGGTCTTATGCCATTTTCGCGCCGCCCGGGATATTCGACGTTAAATATGTTAATAAAACGTTGCAATATTGTCCTGATGTTGAAGATAGCAGGTCTGACGGATGAACCGCAGCGTTTCGAATGGATTTAGCGAATTAAATGTTGAGGATATGATCGCGGTTACAAAATTGCCCTGAAACAGGGCAACTGATGCAAAAAGGCACGCTGACAGCGCAATGTTATGCCCCCTGCCAGCGGGTAAAAAGGTCCTGCGGCAGGGCGATATCAAACTGATCGAGAACGCGATTAACCGTTTGATTTATCACATCATCCAGAGTCACAGGACGATGATAAAACGCCGGAACCGGCGGCATAATCACCGCACCAATTTCCGCCGCCTGAGTCATTAAGCGCAGATGCCCAAGATGGAGCGGCGTTTCCCGAACGCACAGCACCAGCGGACGGCGCTCTTTCAACACCACGTCTGCCGCACGGGTCAACAGGCCGTCGGTATAGCTGTGCACAATACCGGAAAGGGTTTTGATGGAGCATGGCAGAATCACCATGCCGGCAGTCGAAAATGAGCCTGAGGAAATGCTGGCGGCAATGTCGCGCGCATCGTGCGTCACGTTGGCAAGCGCCTGGACATCGCGCAGCGATAAATCAGTCTCCAGCGACAGCGTCTGGCGGGCGGCCTGGCTCATGATGAGATGCGTTTCAACGTCCGGTACATCGCGCAAAACCTGCAGCAGCCGCACGCCGTAAATGGCGCCGCTGGCACCGCTGATCCCTACTATGAGTCGTTTCATGATATATCGCCCTGTCTGACTTCTGGGCTGACTTTGCAGGATTTTATGGGGAGTTGCAAGTCAGGGGGCGGGATTCGCCCCCTGGCAGGTCAGGATTACCCTTCGTTGTGCATCTCGAGGTTTTCGACTTCGTTCTGCAACTGGACCGCTTTGGCATCGTCATTACGCAGGGAATCGAGGAAATCGAGATACTGCTGATCGACATCCTTCGTGACGTAGACGCCGTTAAACACGGAACATTCAAACTGCTGAATATCCGGGTTCTCGGCACGCACGGCGTCGATCAGATCGTCAAGATCCTGGAAGATAAGACCGTCTGCACCGATGATCTGGCGAATCTCATCTACTTCGCGACCATGTGCAATCAGCTCGTTTGCGGTAGGCATGTCGATACCGTACACGTTCGGGAAGCGAATCTCCGGTGCGGCAGAGGCCAGATAAACCTTTTTCGCCCCGGCTTCACGCGCCATCTCAATAATCTGTTCTGAGGTGGTGCCGCGCACAATGGAGTCATCCACCAGCAGGACATTTTTATCACGGAACTCAGCGCGGTTAGCGTTCAGTTTGCGACGTACGGACTTACGACGCAGCTGTTGTCCCGGCATGATAAAGGTACGGCCGACATAGCGGTTTTTCACAAACCCCTGGCGGTACGGCTTACCGAGAATACGCGCAATTTCCAGTGCAATGTCGCAGGAGGTTTCCGGAATCGGAATGACCACGTCGATATCCAGATCTTCCCATTCGCGGGCAATTTTTTCGCCAAGTTTGGTCCCCATATTCACACGGGCACTGTAGACGGAAATCTTGTCGATGAAGGAATCCGGACGCGCGAAGTAAACATACTCAAACAGGCACGGGTTGCTGACCGGGTTTTCAGCACACTGACGGGTGAACAACTGTCCTTTTTCAGTGATATAGACCGCTTCGCCCGACGCAACGTCACGCAGAAACTCAAAGCCCAGCGTATCCAGCGCGACGCTCTCAGACGCCACCATATACTCAGTGCGGCCGTCACCGATATCACGTTTACCCAACACCAGCGGACGAATACCGTTCGGGTCGCGGAAGGCGACCATACCGTGACCAATAATCATCGCCACGCAGGCATACGCGCCGCGGATCTGGCGGTTGGTCGCGGCAATTGCCGCAAAAATGTTGTCTGCTTCCAGCGGATAGTGGCGGAACTTATCCAGTTCGCTGGCGAAGATATTGAGCAGGATCTCAGAATCTGAGGTGGTATTGATATGGCGGCGCTTCTCTTCAAACAGCTTTTTACGCAGTTCGTGGGCATTAGTCAGGTTGCCATTGTGGGCAAGCGTGATGCCATACGGGGAGTTGACGTAGAAAGGTTGAGCTTCAGAGGCGCTGGAGCTACCAGCCGTTGGGTAACGCACATGACCGATGCCCATATTGCCCTGCATACGCTGCATGTGACGCGCTTCGAATACATCGCTCACCAGGCCGTTTGCCTTACGCAAACGGAAGCAGTTATTTGCATCGATGGTGATAATGCCAGCGGCATCCTGACCACGATGCTGGAGCACTGTTAAGGCGTCATAAATCGACTGGTTAACCGGCATAACACCGGCGATACCGACAATACCGCACATACGTCTTTTTCCTCGTTAAGCTACAACCCAACGCTTATGCTCTGGGCAAGAAACTTGACGAGCTTTGCAGATAGTCAAAGAACCATCTGATGATGAAACTGAACTCCGGGATCAGCTGTGACTTACTCCAGTCTTCACCTTTCGACAGGCCCGTAAAGGTGTCGAGAAAGAACAGAATGGCAGCAACAATCAACACACCACGCAGCGCGCCGAAACAGACCCCCAGAACCCGGTCGGTACCTGACAGACCGGTTTTCTCAACCAGTTGCCCTACCACGTAGTTCACAATGGCGCCGACGATAAGCGTCGCGATAAACAGCACCGCGATGGCAATCCCGTTTCGAACCAGTTCGTCTTCAAAGCCCGAAAACCAGACAGACAGGTAAGTGTAGTAATGGCTGGCAACAAAGAAAGCACAACCCCATGTCACCAACGATAACGCTTCACGAACAAAGCCACGGATCAGGCTAACCAGACAGGAAAAACCAATCACCGCAATAATGGCGTAATCAATCCAGACCATATGTGTCCCACGATTTTACGCCCTGTCGTCCTGTTCGGGGCGCATTCTAACAGAAAAAGAAAACGTTTGCGTAGGGATTTCCTTCCCGCGCGTAAATAAAAATGGCGCTGAAAAAATATTCAACGCCATACCGTTTTATGCCTCTTCGGGCACTGCCGGATGGCGATGTAAACACCTCATCCGGCCAACAAACCACACGGTGGTAAGCCTGATAAGACGCCGAGCGCCGCCATCAGGCAACCCTAACTTAGTTCGGGCTGTACCCCATCACCACTCCGCTTAATCCGGAGATTTGCTGTAACTCGCCGAGCGAACCTTTCAGCTTGTCGCGTGATGCATCCGGCCCCACGAGAATACGGGTTATTTTACCCTGTACTGGCGTTGACGGAGAAGTATATACCCGGAAACCTGCGCCACGAAGTTTACCCACGATCTCATTGACCTTATCGGCATTTTTCAGCGCACCCAACTGCACAACATAGGCTTTACCCGTCGGTGCCGGTTTCTCTTCCACCGCCGGTTTTGGCGCAGGAGTGGGAACCGGAGCGGGCGTTGCGTCCACAGTCGGCTGTGGCTTCGGTTGCGGCTTCGGTTTTTCAACCGGTTTTGGTTTGGGTTGTTCTACGGGCGCTGGCGTCGTATCAAGCTCAGGACTGTTCGCTGACGCATAGCGTGACGGATCCAGCGACGGAGCCGCCGCATCGCCTGCCCGCACCTCTTCTGCCGCCCCTTCCGGTGGTTGAGTCGGTAATGCCTGCGTTGCCGCAGGCATCATATCCGGCTCGTCGCGATCGCCGGGTTTCGGCACCAGCGGGATCGCCGCGAATTCATCCTGATAATGTTTTTTCTGCCCGTCGAGCAGCCCGGGCAGCACAATCACGCCCAGCGCGACCAGCACAATCGTGCCGACTAAACGATTCTGAAACTTACTCGCCACCGATTCTCCCCGCGTCCATCACTTCCATGACATGTGCAACCGTGTGGAATGAACCACACACCAGTACGGTATCTTCTGGTCTCGCGTCTGCCAGAGCGGCGTGCCATGCCAGCGCGACACTGTCATAGACACTGCCTTTACCGAGATGTTCCAGCAGTTGCTCTGCCGTCGCCCCCCGGGGGCCTTCCAGCGGAGCACAATACCAGTCGTCGACCACGCTTTTCAACCAGGCCAACGTTCCCGCAATATCCTTATCATGTAGCATACCGATAACGGCAAGAACGCGCCCCTTTTTCGGCAACATTTTCAGCCGTCCGGTCAGATATTCCGCCGCATGGGGATTATGCGCGACATCGAGGATGACGCGCGGCGACTCGCTCACAATCTGGAAACGTCCCGGTAGAATCGCCTGAGCAATCCCGTCGCGGATCGCCTGTTCACTGACGTTCAGGCCACTGGCGCGCAGTGCCGCCAGTGCGGTCGCCGCATTGGGTTGCGGTACCTGTGGCAGCGGTAAATCGGTCAATGTACCGTGGCAGTCGCTGAAGGACCACCCCGTCTCCGTTACCGTAAATTGCCAGTCTTCGCCACGGCGCTGTAGGCGTGCGCCTTTCTCCAGCGCCACATCGGCGATGGTATAGGGCATTTCGGGTTCGCCGACAATCGCTGGTTTATCCGCACGGAAAATGCCGGCCTTTTCGCGGCCAATACTTTCACGATCTGGCCCCAGCCAGTCGGTATGATCCAGCGCAATGCTGGTAACCACGGCGACATCGGCATCAACGATGTTTGTCGCGTCCAGTCGTCCGCCCAACCCGACCTCCAGAATCACCACATCCAGTCGCGCCTGCTTAAACAGCCACAACGCAGACAGCGTGCCGTATTCAAAATAGGTCAGCGAGATATCCCCACGCGCCGCTTCAATCTCCGCAAAGGATTCTGTGTGGGCCGATTCTGGCAGTTCATTGCCCTGCACACGCACACGTTCGGTATAGCGCACCAGATGCGGCGAACTGTATACCCCGACTTTGTATCCCGCTGTCGTCAATATGGACTCCAGCGTCCGGCAGGTGGTGCCCTTGCCATTGGTACCCGCCACGGTGAAGACAAACGGCGCAGGCTTCAGCACGCCCAGCCGCGCAGCCACCTGGCTTACGCGTTCAAGGCCCAGATCGATAGTCTTCGCGTGGAGGTTTTCCAGATAAGAAAGCCACGAGGCCAGGGGCGACGCGGCTTTAGGAATACGTTTGTTATTCATGATGCCCGTAAATTCGTTACGTTGAGAAAAGCAAAAGGGCAGCGCCTGTGGCCCTGCCCTTTTCAGTTATCAGGCCTCTGGTTCCTGATCCGGCACCGGTGGCACCACCACGCCTTCACGCGGGGTATCCGGATTTGGCGCCGGCAGATTCATCAGCTTCGCCAGAATGCTTGCCAGTTTCAGGCGCATCTCCGGACGGCGGACGATCATATCGATAGCGCCTTTTTCGATCAGAAACTCACTGCGCTGGAATCCCGGCGGCAGTTTCTCACGTACGGTTTGTTCGATAACGCGCGGACCCGCGAAGCCGATCAGCGCTTTCGGTTCAGCAATGTTGAGATCGCCCAGCATCGCGAAGCTTGCAGAGACACCGCCCATCGTTGGGTCAGTCAGCACGGAGATATACGGCAGACCGCGTTCCTGCATTTTTGCCAGCGCCGCAGAGGTTTTCGCCATCTGCATCAGCGACATCAGCGCTTCCTGCATACGCGCGCCGCCGGAGGCAGAGAAGCACACCAGCGGACAGTTATCTTCCAGCGCCTGTTCAACAGCACGCACAAAACGTGCGCCGACCACAGAACCCATCGAGCCGCCCATGAAAGCGAACTCAAATGCCGCCGCGACGACCGGCATGCCGTGAAGCGTGCCTTTCATCACCACCAGCGCATCTTTCTCGCCGGTTTCCTTTTGCGCGGAAGCCAGACGGTCTTTGTATTTCTTGGAGTCACGGAACTTCAGTACGTCTTTCGGCTCAAGTTCGCTACCCAGCTCCACCAGCGTTCCTTCATCTAACAGGCTATGCAGGCGATTACGCGCCGACATACGCATGTGATGGTCACACTTCGGGCAGACCTCGAGATTACGTTCCAGCTCAGCACGGTATAAAACCTGACCGCAGCTATCACACTTAGTCCACACCCCTTCAGGAATACTTGCCTTGCGGGTGGGCGTAATGTTGCTTTTAATTCGTTCAATCCAGCTCATTTATGACCTTTCTGCCTGAACCTGGTGTGTTCCAGTTTTGCCGTGGGGGCGCATAATGCCATTTTTGCCCCCAACAGACCATGAATGTTGCACATTAAAACATAACAGCCCGAAACTTTGGACAAAAAAGTGGTCGAACCGCCGAGTTAGTTTCTATTTTGTTACACGTGACGCCGCGCGTTTATGGCGAATAATTTCCACCACGCCCGGCAGGATAGACACCACAATAATCCCAACAATCAGCAACTTAAGGTTGTTCTGAATCATCGGAATGGTACCAAAGAAGTAACCTGCGTAGGTGAAGAGCAGAACCCACAGCAGCGCGCCTATCACGTTATAAGCCGCAAAATGACGATACGACATATGTCCCATTCCCGCCACAAACGGCGCAAATGTTCTGACGATCGGTACAAAACGGGCGAGAATGATGGTTTTTCCGCCATGTTTTTCGTAAAACTGATGCGTCTTGTCCAGATAGCTGCGGCGGAAAATCTTCGAGTTCGGGTTACTGAATAACTTCTCACCGAACAATCGGCCAATAGTGTAATTCACCGCATCGCCAACAATCGCGGCAATCAGCATCAACACCACCATCAGGTGCACGTTGAGATCGTTGGTGCCCAGCGACGCCAGCGCCCCCGCCACAAACAGCAGGGAATCGCCTGGCAGGAACGGCGTCACCACCAGTCCGGTTTCACAAAACAGGATCAGGAACAAAATCGCGTAAACCCAGACGCCGTACTGTGCGACCAGTTCCGCCAGGTGCACATCAATATGCAGGATAAAATCGATAAGGAAGTAAATCAGGTCCATAGTTGTGCCTTTATACGACTTGAATTAGTCCGCCAGAAAGAGCGGGCCCATGGGCGGTTTAGGAAGGTCAAACCGGTCAGGGTAGTCCACCGCAACCAGATACAGTCCTTCGGCCTTCGCCGTTGCCGCTGCGAGCGTTCTGTCCTTTGCCGCTAACAACTCTGCTATCCAGCTCTCCGGCTGGTTGTGGGCACCTACTTCCATCAGGCTGCCAACAATGTTCCTGACCATATGATGTACAAAGGCATTCGCTTTGATATCGACCACCACATACGCGCCATGGCGCGAGACCGTAATGTGCATCACGTTGCGCCACGGCGTGCGCGACTGGCACTGGACGGCGCGAAACGACGTAAAGTCATTCTCGCCAATCAGACACTGCGCCGCACGATGCATGCGCTCAGCGTCCAGCGGTTCATAATAATGCGTCACACCTTTACCTAACACCGCCGGACGTAACCGATGATTGTAGATGATGTAACGATATCGGCGAGCCGTGGCGCTGAAACGCGCGTGAAAATCTTCCGGTACAGCTTTCACCCATCGCACCGCGATGTCACCAGGTAAATTCGCATTTACACCCAATGTCCATGCCGCATCTTTGCGCAAAGCGGTGGTTTCAAAATGCACAACCTGACCGGTGCCGTGCACACCGGCATCGGTGCGTCCGGCGCAAAAGACGTTAATCGGCTCATTGGCAACCTGTGAGAGTGCCTTTTCCAGCTTTTCCTGCACACTGCGGACTTCATTCTGACGCTGCCAGCCATAATATTTGCTTCCGTCATATTCGATGCCCAGCGCAATTTTATACACCGGCGAGCGTTGCTGGTCAGACATCAGTACAGGTACTCCTGCACCAGTTTTTCCGCAATTTTCACCGCCATCAGCGCGCCGCCAAAGCGAACGTTATCCGCCACGGACCAGAACTGAACCTGCTCCGGCATGCCGTAATCGTTACGCACGCAGCCCACGGACAGGTGCGCGCTGCCGGTGGCATCGCCAACCTGAGTCGGGAAATCACTCTCTTGCGACAGCACAATGTCTTCGCCACGGGCAAAGGCATCGCGAGCCTCTTCGGCAGCCAGTGGACGCAGCGCTTCAAATGCCACCATCTGCGCGTGACCATAAAACACCGGTGACTGTACGCAGCTTGCCGAAATCATCAACCCGTCATCCTGCATGATTTTGCGCACTTCATCGACGATCCGCCGCTCTTCACGCACGCTGCCTTCGCGATCCGGCAACAGCGGCAGCATATTGAACGCCAGCTGGCGGCCAAAGAAATCATCGTCATCAATGGGGATCCCGTTCAGCAGTTTCGCACTCTGTCCGGCCAGGGCATCGACGGCTTTCTTACCGTGCGCAGATGCAGAAAGCAGACTGGTTACGGTGATGCGAGAGAGTCCCCCCTCATCGATAAGCGGCTTCAGCGCGGCCAGCAACTGGCTGGTCAGGCTGTTCGGCACAGCGATCACGTTACGATTGCGGTAGTCTGCCAGCACGAACGGGTTCACGTCTGGCACCACCAGCGGGACGTCCGGCTCAAGCGCGAACAGACCGCTGGTATCAATGACCAGACAGCCCGCATTTGTCGCCTCGTCCACCCAGGCTGCCGTGGCGTCGACACCGGCAACGAAAAAGGCCAGCTGTGCCTGCGTCCAGTCGAATTCAGCCGCATCCTGCACCATCACTGACTTACCACCAAAGCGCAGATGTTCGCCTGCACTTTCATTACGTGCCAGCGCAAAAATTTCCCCAACCGGGAACTGACGTTCAGCCAGGGTTTCAAGCAACGCTTCGCCGACGGCGCCCGTCGCGCCGAGGACGGCAATATTCCAGCCTTCAGACATGGTGGTTTACTCCAGAAAAGCATAAGCCTCCCTGCCGATTATTCGTCAGGGAGCATTAAGAAGACATTAACGTGTCGGGTGATGAACCGCGTTAAAACCCAGTTTACACAGTAACGCCGCCGCATTCGCGTCGTCGCACATCACGTACAGTGAGGACCATTCACGGCGCTCGAGATAATTTTTGCGCAGTTTATCAAATTCACCCGGTATTCCGGCAACGTTGCGCAGTAGCGCATCGTCGCGGCGCACATCATACACCAAATGCACCAGTCTTTTCAGCGTCGGCTGATCCAACGGGCCATGCAGCGTAATGCGGCCAAATTCCGGCGCTGGCAGCAGGGTATCCAGCGCGACATGCTGCTCTCGACCAATAAATTTGCTCCAGGCTTCAAAAACCTGCGTGGTGCCGCGCGCTTTGCCTTCCAGCGTGTAGCCCGCAATGTGCGCCGTGCCAATATCTATCTTACGCAACAGGTCGACATTCAGATCCGGTTCACCTTCCCAGACATCCAGGACCACGCTCAGCGCCTGCCCGGCGTTAAGGTGCGCCAGCAGCGCGGCGTTATCAACCACCGCGCCGCGACAGGCATTAATCAGAATGCTGCCCGGTTTCAGGCGACCAATCAGCGCCTCATCGACCAGATGGTGCGTTTTGAATGGCCCTTCTTTAAACAGCGGCGTGTGGAAGGTCAGGACATCGGCTTCCTGTACCAGCTCATCAAGCGAGCGAAAATCGCCCTCGTCTCCACGATCCGCGCGCGGTGGATCGCATAACAGCGTACGGATCCCCAGCGCTTCCAGCCGAGCCTGCAGGCGCCCCCCGACGTTACCCACGCCAACAATCCCGACGGTACGATCGCGCAATGCGAATCCGTCACGCTCCGCCAGCATCAGCAGCGAAGAGAAAACATACTCCACCACCGCAATGGCGTTACAGCCAGGCGCTGCTGAAAATCCGATTCCCGCCTGCTTAAGCCAGTCCTCATCCACATGATCGGTGCCGGCAGTTGCGGTACCAACGAACTTGATGGCCTTTCCCTCCAGCAATGACGCGTTCACTTTGGTGACAGAACGCACCATTAACGCGTCAGCATCATCCAGTTCAGCGACAGGGATGGGGCGCCCAGGAACCGCTTTGACCTCGCCCAGACGGCTAAACAATTCGCGGGCATAAGGCATATTTTCATCAACGAGAATTTTCACGTCTGTCGTACCTGTTTGAGAACGAGAGTTAACCGGGCAAGTGTGCCATAATCTGGCCGCCAGGCATACTTTGCTAAGATTGATGGTTTAAGGATAAGTGATGATGCAACCTATTTCCGGTACTCCCGCGCACCCTCCCGGTGAAGGGCAACCTGCGGTTTCCACGGCGGGCGAACAACCGCTCTCCACGCAACAGCGGACCGTACTGGAACGACTGATAACCCGCCTGATTTCACTGACGCAACAGCAAAGTGCGGAAGTGTGGGCCGGCATGAAGCACGATCTTGGAGTGAAAAGCGACACTCCGCTACTGTCACGTCATTTCCCTGCGGCGGAGCAAAATCTCAGCCAGCGTCTTGGCGTAGCCCAACAGAATCATGCCAACCGTCAGGTACTTTCACAGTTGACGGAATTGCTGAGTCAGGGGAATAACCGCCAGGCGGTGAGCGATTTCATTCGCCAGCAGTACGGACAAACGGCGCTCAGTCAACTCAAACCGGAACAGCTTAAGAACGTACTGACGCTTTTACAGCAAGGGCAGCTGTCGATCCCGCAGCCGCAACAGCGTCCGGCAACCGATCGCCCGCTGATGCCAGCCGAACACAATACGTTAAATCAGTTGGTGACTAAACTGGCCGCCGCCACGGGGGAATCCGGCAAGCTTATCTGGCAATCGATGCTGGAACTCTCTGGCGTGAAAAGCGGTGAGCTGATCCCGGCAAAACATTTCACCCATCTGGCGACCTGGCTACAGGCGCGTCAGACCCTGAGTCTGCAACATGCCCCCACTCTGCAATCGCTACAGGCGGCGCTTAAGCAACCGCTGGAAGCCGACGAGCTGGCCAGTTTGAAAGATTACGCCCAGCAGAACGGGCAGATCCAACCGCAAACCGTGCTCACCGCCGCCCAGGTACAGGATCTCCTGAATCAGATCTTCCTCAAGCGCGTTGAGCGCGATCGGGAATTCACCGATCCACGCCACATTCAGCCGATTTACAGTCCGTTTGCACCGTTTATTGAGACGCTGCGATCGTTCACCGCGCGTCCCGGACTGTTGTTTATCGCCCTGCTGATCGCGTTACTGGTGTTCTGGCTGGTCATCTAGCCCCGGCGAAACGACAACAGCGTCACCACAATCCCCAGTACCGCCGAAATCGCTCCGGCAAGAAATACAGATTGATAGCCACAGGACGTGGCAAGCAACCCCGCCAGCGGGCCGGTGACCGCGTAAGAGATATCCTGAAATGCGGCGTATCCCCCCAGGGCAGTTCCGCGAACCTGCGACGGTACGCGTTTCACCACTTCAACGCCGAGCGCCGGGAAGATTAGCGAACACCCGGCCCCGGTTAATGCCGCCCCGAGCAGCGCAAACCACGCCGTCGGTGCCAGCCAGAGCAGTATCAGTCCAACGGTCTCTATCAGCAGGGAAGCGATAGCCACCTTGACCCCACCAAAGCGGTCCGGCATCCAGCCAAACAGCACGCGCATAATGACAAAGGCCCCGCCAAACGCGGTCAGCGTAAAGCCGGCCATAGCCCAACCGTGACTGGCAAAATAGAGAGAGATAAAAGTGCCGATAACGGCAAATCCGACACCTTGCAACGCGAGGCCCAGACCCGGTTTCCAGATAAGCCCCACCACGCTCCACAGCGAGGGGCGCTCGCCCGCATGAGCAGGTACTTTACGCACCGTTCCGTTAAACGCCCATGCCAGCAGCGGTAACGCCATTGTCGTGCCCGCAAGACCCGCAAAACCAAAATGGCTGTGGATGAGCAGCCCCAGTGGCGCGCCTGCAGCCAGCGCACCGTAAATCGCCATCCCGTTCCACGACATCACCTTACCGGAACGTGCAGGCCCCACCAGGCCCAGTCCCCAGGTCAGCGTGCCGGTGAGCAACTGGCTTTCACCAAAGCCGAGGATCAGACGTCCGACTATCAATAATGCGAATTTGATCGGTTCAGAAACGGGTAACAGCGCCGCCAGTAGCCACGCGCCGCCTGCCAGCGCGCAGGCGAACATCCCCTGAAGCGCAGAACGTTTGGCACCGTACTGATCGGCAAGTCGCCCGGCATAACCGCGTGTTAAGACGGTAGCCAGAAACTGAATTCCCACGGCAATACCGACCATCGTATTGCCATAGCCCAGCTCATGGTGGACAAAAAGTGGAATAACGGGTAGCGGCAAGCCGACCGTCATGTAGGTCAAAAAGACCGCAAAAGCGATGCGAAAAAGCGATGTGTTCGCTACAGATGTTTTTTCTTTATGGGTTACTGCTGTCATGCGTTACTCCAGAATGCAGAGTAAGGCGAGGAATTGCCACGCCCCCTCCACCTGACCGTCAGGATTAAGGTGCGTTGGATAACGTCAAACGCTTACACATTATCCGGAAGATAATGATGGGCCTGAAGTCTGCCTGCTACGCATGCATTTTGTCAACGAAACAAAAAAGGGGAGCAACCGGGCTCCCCTTCTTATTAAGAAAGTCACTTACGCTTTCAGTTTACGCATCACCAGCGTGGCGTTGGTACCGCCGAAACCGAAGCTGTTGGACATAACGGTGGTCAGTTCACGATCGAGAGTTTCGGTCACAATGTTCAGACCGGCAGCCTGCTCGTCCATCTCTTCGATGTTGATGCTTGGTGCGACAAAGCCGTGTTCCAGCATCAGCAGAGAGTAAATCGCTTCCTGTACGCCAGCAGCGCCCAGAGAGTGACCGGTCATCGCTTTGGTCGCGGAGATAGCCGGGCTGTTATCGCCAAACACTTCGCGAATCGCACCCAGTTCTTTCACGTCACCCACTGGCGTAGAGGTACCGTGGGAGTTCAGGTAGTCGATTGGAGTATCAACGCCGTGCATCGCCATCTGCATGCAGCGCACCGCGCCTTCACCAGACGGTGCCACCATGTCAGCGCCATCAGACGTCGCGCCGTAGCCCACGATTTCCGCGTAGATATGGGCTCCACGCGCCAGCGCGTGTTCCAGTTCTTCAACCACCACCATACCGCCGCCGCCTGCGATAACAAAACCGTCACGGTGCGCGTCATAGGTACGAGAAGCTTTAGAAGGCTGGTCGTTATATTTGGTGGACAGTGCGCCCATCGCGTCGAACTCACAGGCCATTTCCCAGCCCAGTTCTTCGCCGCCGCCCGCAAATACGATGTCCTGTTTGCCCAGTTGGATCTGCTCGACCGCATTACCGATGCAGTGTGCGGAGGTCGCACAGGCGGAGCTGATTGAGTAGTTTACGCCGTGAATTTTGAACGGTGTTGCGAGGCAGGCAGAAACTGCGGAGCCCATCGCTTTGGTGACCACATACGGGCCAACCGCTTTCAGGCCACGCGGACTACGCATTGCGTCAGCACCGAATACCTGCGCTTTGGAAGAGCCGCCGGAACCGGCAATCAGACCAACGCGCGGGTTGTTCTGATACGCGTCTTCACTCAGGCCGGCATCTGCAATCGCTTCACGCATGGAGAGATAGGCATAAATAGAGGCATCGTTCATGAAACGAACCACCTTACGGTCGATCAAACCAGTGGTGTCCAGTTTGACGTTGCCCCATACGTGGCTACGCATTCCTGCATCTTTAAACTCGTCAGAAAAAGTGATCCCTGAACGTCCTTCACGCAGAGATGCCAGGACTTCCTGCTGGTTATTACCGATGCTGGAAACGATGCCCAAGCCAGTAATCACTGCACGTTTCATTCAATACCTCTGTAATCGCACTATAGTAAGTTTCGATTGGCACAATAGCGTACACTTGTACGCCGAACAAGTCCGATCAGCCAATTTGTACTGAAATTTGCGCCGCCTGGCACACATCGCTAAGATCGTGACACTGCCTGTCAGACGAGTAACTTACGTGAAACAATACGCTATACAACCCGCCAACCTCGAATTCAACGCTGAGGGTACACCTGTTTCCCGAGATTTTGACGACGTCTACTTTTCCAACGACAACGGTCTGGAAGAGACGCGCTATGTCTTCCTCGGCGGCAACCGAATCACAGAACGTTTTGCAAAACATTCTCACCCGCTGTTTGTGGTGGCGGAGAGCGGTTTCGGCACCGGTCTGAACTTTCTCACGCTCTGGCAGGCGTTTGCTGAATTTCGCGCCACTCAGCCCGAGGCTACGCTACAAAGATTACATTTCATCAGTTTTGAAAAATTTCCGCTGACCCGCGACGATCTCACGGCGGCACATCAGCACTGGCCGGAGTTGGCTGAATTTGCCGGACAGCTTCAGGCCCAGTGGCCGTTACCGCTGGCGGGTTGCCACCGTCTGCTGCTGGATGAAGGACGCGTCACGCTCGATCTCTGGTTTGGCGATATCAATGAACTCACCGATCAACTCGATGACAGCCTGAATCAAAAAGTCGACGCCTGGTTTCTTGATGGCTTCGCCCCGGCCAAAAACCCGGACATGTGGACGCCAACGCTGTTTAACGCGATGGCGAGACTGGCTCGGCCGGGCGGTACGCTGGCGACCTTTACGTCTGCCGGATTTGTCCGTCGCGGTTTACAGGAAGCCGGTTTTACCATGCAGAAATGCAAAGGCTTTGGGCGCAAGCGCGAGATGCTGCGCGGCGTGATGGAACACGCTCCCGCGCTGCCAGCATCAATGCCGTGGTTTTCCCGTCAGGGCAGTGAAAAACGCGAGGTTGCCCTCATTGGCGGCGGGATTGCCAGCGCGCTGCTTTCGCTGGCGCTGTTGCGCCGCGGTTGGCAGGTCACGCTCTATTGCGCGGATGATAAACCCGCTCAGGGCGCGTCCGGCAACCGTCAGGGGGCGCTCTACCCTCTTCTCAGCAAACACGATGCGGCAATAAACCTCTTTTTCCCCGCCGCGTTTACGTTTGCCCGTCGTCTCTATGACGCCCTGCCCGTCAGGTTCGATCACGACTGGTGTGGCGTCACGCAACTGGGCTGGGACGACAAGAGTCAGCAGAAAATCACGCAGATGCTGTCGCTGGATTTACCGTCAGCGCTGGCGAACGCCGTTGATGCTGAACAGGCGCGACGTCTTACCGGTGTCGATACCAATTGTGGCGGCGTGATGTATCCTCTGGGCGGCTGGCTGTGCCCGGCGCAATTAACCGCCGCCGTGCTTCTGCTTGCTGAAAAACAGGGATTACGCTGTCACTATCAGCATTCGCTGGCGGCACTTAATCAGTCTGCATCCGGCTGGAATTTGCAGTTTACGCACGGTAATTGCGCTGAACATGCCGTGGTAGTACTGGCTAACGGTCATCGGATTAACCATTTTACGCAGACACAACCGTTGCCCGTCTACGCTGTCGCCGGCCAGGTCAGCCATATTCCGACCACGCCAGCACTTTGTAATATTCGTCAGGTGCTGTGCTATGACGGTTATCTCACGCCGCAGAACCCGGCTAATCAGCAGCACTGTATCGGTGCCAGCTACCATCGCGGCAGCGAAGAGACGCAGTATCGGGAAGACGATCAGCAGCAAAATCGACAGCGCTTGATTGACTGCTTCCCGGCGGCGGAATGGGTCAAAGAGGTCGATGTCAGCGACAACGCGGCGCGCTGCGGCGTGCGCTGCGCCACCCGCGATCATTTGCCGATGGTGGGAAACGTTCCCGACTACGCTGCCACACTGGTGCAGTACGCTGATTTGGCCGACAACAAAGCGGGCGCGGCAAATGCGCCGGTGTATGACGATTTATTTATGCTGGGTGCGCTGGGTTCCCGCGGGCTGTGCTCTGCGCCCCTGTGCGCAGAAATACTGGCTTCACAAATGAGTAATGAACCCGTGCCGATGGATGCCGCCACGCTGGCAGCATTAAATCCAAATCGTTTATGGGTGCGGAAATTGTTGAAAGGGAAAGCGGTTAAAACACCGATGGGATAAACAAACGCGCCATCCGGCAAGGTAACCAGGCCGGATGGCGGTATCGTGATTATTGCGTTGCTTTCTGGAACAGCGTGTCCCACATCTCTTTCACTAACGCCTGATCGCGCGGCGACAACTCACCGGCACCGATTGCGTTTTCCAGGCTGCGGGTGACGTTGGCATAGACGGCCTGAGCAGAATGGTCATCAGTCCCTTCCAGTTCTGCGACGGCTAACGTCAGGTGGCCACGCAAATACCCACTGGCAAACAGCTCATCATCGCTTGCATGCTCTACCATGTCATCGATTAATGCCAGAATGCGTGATTCAAACTCCGCGATCATCTTCTTTCCTCATTGTAACGTGGCGCTGGCTTCAGTTGAGCGCTTCTGGCCACGGGAACTGTTCCGCCGTAAATTCAGGCGTGTGATAATAATTCTGTAATGCCTTAATGAAGCGCGCCGGACGTTCGGGAATGCCGTTCTCCAGATACGCCATCACCTGCGCATGAACCCGACGCTGGAACACCACGCGGTCCGGTTCAAAATCGCCTTCCAGGTTGTCGCAACTGACGTTAAACGGATACCCCGCCGCCACGCAGAACAACCAGTCAAACGCCTGCGGTTTCACTTCTACATCTTCAAACTGACCCTGCGTCGCCGCATCTCGACCGTCCGGACAATACCAGTAGCCGAAATCCACCAGCTCGCGGCGCGCCTTTCCGGCAATGCACCAGTGCGAAATCTCATGCAATGCGCTGGCGTAAAAGCCGTGCGCAAAGACAATCCGGTGATACGGGATCTCTGCATCAGCAGGAAGATAGATCGGTTCGTCGTCGCCTTTAATCAGACGGGTATTAAAATCATCGGCAAAGCAGCCGTTAAAAATGTCAATCAACTGTTCGTAGCGGTGCGTACTGTTCATTAATTCATCCCCAGCCAGTGGAGAATCTCCTGTCCATGGTTATCATAAAGAAGTTTCATGCTCATCACCGCCGAGACAATGACGATCATCGGGCGAATCAGCTTTTGTCCTTTGCTCAGTACCAGTCGGGAACCCATTCGCGCCCCGAGAAACTGTCCGATCAGCATGACAAAACCGGTGGCCCAAATCACTTTCCCGCCGATGACAAACAGCAGCAGGCCGCCAATATTGGAGGTGGCATTCAGCACCTTGGCGTGGGCCGTCGATTTAGAGAGGTTATAGCCACACAGCATGACAAATGACAACGCGTAAAATGAACCTGCCGCCGGGCCAAAAAAGCCATCGTAAAAGCCTACGCAACCCCCGGCGACCAGGGCAAACGGCAGACCGTACAGACGACGCTGTCGGTCTTCCTCACCCACTTTCGGCATCAGCAAAAAGTAGAGACCAATGCAGATCACCAGAACAGGCAGGACCTGACGTAACACGTCAGACTTCACATGCTGCACCAACAGCGCGCCGCTCATCGAGCCAATAAACGTCATCGCGATATTGAGTTTCTGGTCAGCGAGGTTCACCACTTTACGGCGAATAAAATAAATCGAAGAAGAAATCGAGCCGCCGCAGGCCTGCAGTTTGTTGGTCGCCAGCGCCTGCGCGGGAGACATCCCTGCCGCCATCAGCGCGGGGATGGTCAACAGACCGCCGCCGCCCGCCAGTGAGTCGATAAATCCAGCCAGCATTGCCACAAAAAACAACACCATCAACAGCAGCGGGGAGACCATAAACAGGTCCGCAAAATTATCCATTAGAGTACATGCTCATCCAGTAGCGCCTGGCAGGAAGGCGGCAACGGAGGTGGTGTCTTCTTCTCAGGCTTTGTTGTTCCAGGTTTTGGTGGTTCAAACCAACTTTGCAGCTCGGCACCACAGCCATCGCCTGGAGGAGGCAACGGTTGGTCTTCGCACTCAAGGCTGTCGGCAGGACAACGCAATCGTACATGCATATGCGCACGATGCTGGAACCAGGGTCGCACTTTACGTAACCAGTCGCGATCGGTACCGGCATCGAGGCAAAGTTGCTGTTTTATGGCAGGGTTCACAAAAATACGGGTGACGTCGTTATCTTCCGCCGCCAGCTTAATCAGGCTGGCGATTTCCGGTTTCCACAGGGTCGGCACCACATGTTTACCGTCACGGGCGACCAAATCCAGCGCCTGGGGACGCAGCAGTTGCGCCTGAGTCCAGCGCGTTTTTGGCAACTGCAGGAAAATATCCACATCCAGGCCGGTCTGATGGCTGGCATGTCCACCATTAAATCGACCACCGGCGGGCATTCCCATGTCGCCAATCAGCACCGTTCCCAGTCCAAGATTGTTCACCTGCGTACTCAGGCGCTGAATAAACATCACCAGGTCGGGATGGCCGAAATAGCGACGCTGATCGGTGCGCATCACCTGATAATGCTCGGACTGCACGGGAAGCGTGTCCGCCCCCACAATGCAGCCGTTCGAGAAGCCACCAATTGACTGCGCGCTGCCCGGCACGGGTTGGGCAATTTTTTGCCACGGCGTCGCCGCCAGACTGGTCGTACTGGCAAGCAGGGCCAGCAGTGCTATCGCGGTTTTTTTCATCTCTTACCAGCGTGGAATATCCGTTTTGACATCCGCATTTTGCGCCCGTTGACGTAACAGGTGATCCATCAGCACGATCGCCAGCATCGCTTCCGCGATCGGTACGGCGCGGATCCCCACGCACGGATCGTGGCGTCCTTTGGTGATCATCTCCACCTCCTCGCCAAAGCGATTAATGGTACGCCCTGGAACGGTAATACTGGACGTCGGTTTCAGCGCCATGTGGGCCACGATCTGCTGACCGCTGCTGATCCCGCCCAGAATACCGCCAGCATGATTGCTCTGGAACCCCTCTTTGGTGATTTCGTCACGGTTCTGGCTACCGCGAAGCGCCACGACGTCAAACCCGTCGCCAATTTCGACGCCTTTCACCGCGTTGATGCTCATCAGCGCGTGGGCGATGTCGGCATCGAGACGATCAAAGACCGGCTCGCCCAGCCCTGCCGGTACGCCGCTGGCGACCACGGTTACCTTCGCGCCGATGGAATCGCCCTCTTTTTTCAGCGCACGCATCAGTTCATCCAGCGCCTCAATCTTATCCGGGTCCGGACAGAAGAAAGGGTTAAGCTCTACCTGCGACCAGTCTTTGATCGCCAGCGGAATGTCGCCCATCTGGGTCAGACAGCCCTGAATGATAATGCCAAATTTTTCGGTGAGATATTTTTTAGCAATCGCCCCTGCCGCCACGCGCATCGCGGTTTCTCGTGCGGAGGAACGTCCGCCGCCACGATAATCGCGCAGACCATATTTCTGCTCGTAGGTGTAATCCGCGTGTCCGGGACGAAACACGTCCTTGATGGCGCTGTAGTCCTGTGAACGCTGATCGGTGTTTTCAATCAGCAGCCCAATGCTGGTGCCTGTCGTTACGCCTTCAAACACGCCGGAAAGGATTTTGACCTGATCCGGTTCACGACGCTGCGTTGTGTAACGTGACGTGCCAGGGCGACGTCTGTCGAGATCGTGTTGCAGGTCAGCTTCCGTCAGCGGAATGCCCGGCGGCACACCGTCGACGATACAACCGAGCGCCAGCCCGTGCGATTCGCCGAAGGTGGTTACACGAAAGAGTTGTCCAATTGTATTTCCTGCCATTGCGGTCTCGTTGTTGTCGTTGTGGTTTAATCTTTATAGAGGCTGAAGTGCTCGCGGGCAGCGATCAATTCGGCTTTGGTCAGCATAAAGACGCCATCGCCGCCATTGTCAAATTCCAGCCAGGTGAACGGCACATCCGGGTATTGTTCCATCAGATGTACCATGCTGTTACCGACTTCACAAATCAGAATACCGTCATCAGACAGGTAATCCGGCGCGTTGCCCAGAATGCGACGGGTGAGTTTCAGGCCGTCAGTACCGGACGCCAGCCCCAGTTCCGGCTCATGACGATATTCATTAGGCAGATCGGACATATCTTCCGCGTCAACGTACGGTGGGTTGGTCACGATCAGGTCGTACTGGACCTTAGGCAGGTCGCGGAACAGATCGGAGCGAATGGGCGTGACGTGATGGATCAGACCGTGCTCTTCAATGTTGCGTTCCGTCACGGCCAGCGCGTCTACCGAGATATCTACCGCGTCCACTTCCGCTTCTGGGAAGGCGTAGGCGCAGGCAATAGCGATACAACCGCTACCCGTACACATATCCAGTATGTGGTGAGGTTGTTGTGCAATCAGACCCGCAAAGCGGTTGTTGATCAGCTCGCCAATCGGAGAGCGCGGCACCAGCACGCGTTCATCGACATAGAACTCATGGCCGCAGAACCAGGCTTTATTGGTCAGATAGGCCACCGGGATACGTTCGTTCACGCGACGGATCACGCGCTCAACAATACGGTGGCGTTCGCTGGAGGTCAGGCGCGCGGTGCGCATATCTTCGGGAATATCCAGCGGCAGATACAACGAGGGCAGTACCAGTTGTACGGCTTCATCCCACGGGTTATCCGTACCATGACCGTACCAGATATTCGCCGCACTAAAACGGCTAACCGCCCAGCGCAACATGTCCTGAATGGTATGCAGATCACTCACTGCTTCATCAACGAAAATTTTATCCATCTGTTCCTCCAGGGCATGCTCGCATTAATTTCGGCGGCTAGTTTGCCATGAAGACGGCGATAAATCAGCAATCACGCAGGGGTAGCGGGTGAAAATTGCGTTTTGAGCATTCGCATCCGCATCGAGTCGGGTAAACTAACGGATAATAAAAAAAGATGAGACCGCAGAATGAAAAAGAAAACATCGCTCAGCGAGGAGGACCAGGCGCTGTTCCGACAGTTGATGACCGGCACCCGTCAGATTAAACAGGACACGATTGTTCATCGCCCGCTACGTAAAAAGGTCACCGAAGTTCCGGTTAAGCGACTGCTTTCAGAGCAGGCCGATGCCAGCCACTATTTCTCTGATGAGTTTCAGCCGCTGCTGAATACGGAAGGCCCGGTGAAATATGTTCGTCCTGACGTCAGCCATTTCGAACTGAAGAAAATGCGTCGTGGCGATTACTCTCCGGAATTGTTTCTCGATTTACACGGTCTGACGCAGCTTCAGGCCAAGCAGGAACTGGGCGCGCTGATTGCCGCCTGTCGACGGGAGCATGTGTTTTGCGCCTGTGTGATGCACGGTCACGGCAAACATGTGCTGAAGCAACAGACGCCCCTGTGGCTGGCGCAACATCCGCATGTCATGGCTTTCCATCAGGCACCAAAAGAGTACGGCGGCGATGCCGCGCTGCTGGTGCTGATCGAGGTGGAAGAGTGGGCACCGCCGGAACTGCCCTGAGCGCAAAAACAACAAGAGCCGCATCAGCGGCTCTTTGAGAGTATGACAAACCTCATCCCGATACAGGATAAGACGACAGGTTAAATCGCTTTCGCCATTTTGAGGTTACACGGACTCATCTGCCAGTTGAATACCCCTTTTCCGCTGTCATCCAGCGTTACACTGGCAATCGCTGAGGTGGTAAACATCGGCGGCGTTTCGCCTGGGCACAGCTCGGACACCAGGTAACCCACTAACGGGAGGTGGGAAATCACCAGTGCGGTGGCGACACCTTCATTGGCCAGAGCTTGTAAATAAGCGCTGACCAGACCGACATCACCGCAGGGAGTCAACTCCGGCAAAACATCCACGTCGCCTGGCAGGTTCATGCATCCCCCTACCACATCCAACGTTTGTTCGGCTCGCAGGAACGGGCTCACCAGAACTCGTTCGATATCCACTTTTTGACCTTTCAGCCAGTTCGCCATAAGGCGGGATTCATCACAACCACAGGTGGTTAAGGGACGAACCGAATCACTGGCGGCATCGAGGGCCGCGTCGCCGTGACGCATGATAAAAACTTGCATATTGCACCGCTTTTGTTAACCAGAATCACACGCACCCCAGCTAAAACCTCTCAGGGTTGCTGTAATGCAGTGGCCGGCATTGTGCCTTATCCGTTCACTGAATGAAACGCTGTGTTTTACCTCAATGGCGTAAGTATAGTCAATCTGTGTTTACAATTTAACCAACCCACAACCATTCAGTACGGATTTACCTTACATTTGACCTTGTTAATTCAGGTCAGTTGCATCTGCTTTCCAGAAACTTTCACCCCGCTCCGCCATCTGTAACAACGTATCGCACGGCGTAAACCGTGGACCATACAGCGAAGCCAGACGTTGCAATACCGCAACCACTTCACCCGCGCCGAGAGAATCCATATAACGGAACGGGCCACCGAGAAACGGAGGAAAACCAATACCAAACACCGCGCCGATGTCACCATCGCGCGCGCTACGGATCACCTGCTCGTCGAAGCAGCGCGCCGCCTCATTGAGCATTAACATGACGCAACGTTCCGCAATCTGCTGGGTGGAGAGCCGACTTTGCCCCTGCGCGCCTATAAGCCTATAAATTGCAGGGTCGACCTGTTTTTTGCTTTTACGCCCTTTCGCCCCATAAAGATAGAAACCCCGACCATTTTTTCTACCTTTGCGATCGTCATTCAATATTGATGAAACAACATTTGCAGGGGCGCTAAAACGCTCGCCATAAGCGGCTTCCAGTATCGGTATAATTTTAGTGCCTGTGTCGATTCCGACCTCATCCAAAAGTTGGATTGGCCCAACCGGAAAACCAAACTTTACCAGTGCGCTGTCGATCTGTTCGACCCGCTCGCCTTCGGTTAGCAGGCGAATCGCTTCATTGATATACGGTGCAAGAATACGGTTTACGTAGAATCCAGCCTTATCACGCACCACAATCGGTGTTTTGCCCTGTTTTTTCGCCAACTTAACCGTGGTGGCGATGGTTTGCCCCGACGTCGTGGCATGCGGGATCACCTCCACCAGCGGCATTTTCTCAACCGGGCTAAAGAAGTGCAGACCTATCACCTGCTCGGGTCTGGCCGCTTTTGCCGCAATGTCGCCAATGGGTAAAGATGAGGTATTGGAGGCAAAAATCGTGTGTGAGGCGCAATTTTGCTCAACTTCCGCCACCATCTGTTGTTTTAACGACAAATCTTCAAACACCGCTTCAATAACCACATCGCGATGGGAAAAGCCGCGATAATCCACCGAACCTGAAATCAGCGCCAGCTGTTTGTCACGCTCGCTGGCTTTGATATGCCGGCGACGCACCTTCGTTTCAAGCTGATCCCAGCTGTATTTCAGTGCGTGATTGATTCCTTTGGGATTAATGTCTTTGATGCGAACTGGCAAGCCACCTTTACAGGCAGTAACGTATGCAATGCCCCCGCCCATCAGTCCACCGCCTAATACGCCGACGCTGCGTAACGGTCCTGGCGAAACCTCACTGCCCGGATCCTTTTTCACGTCCGTACTGGCAAAAAAGATATTACGTAACGCCTGGGACTGCGGCGTCATCGCCAGCTCGCCAAATGCGCGCGCTTCCGCGTCATAGCCGCTGCTGCTGCCCTGCGCCAGTCCCGTTTCAATCACCTGCAAAATGCGTTCTGTCGCCGGGTAGTTACCCTGAGTTTTCTGTTCTGTTTTCTTACCGACCATGCGGAACAGCAACGCTCGCCCAAGTGGGCCCGCCAGAATACGTTCACGAACCGGAAGGGATCGATGACCGGGGCGATCTTTTTTCGCCCATTCCACGGCGGCGTCCAGCAGGATCGTCTGCGGAACCACCTCGTCCACCAGCCCCGCTTTCAACGCCTGCTTCGCGCGAAGTTGCTTACCGGTGAGGATCATATCCAGTGCCGTACTGACGCCCACCAGGCGCGGAAGCCGTTGGGTGCCGCCTGAACCCGGTAGCAGTCCCAGTTGAACTTCCGGTAAACCGAGTACCGTTTTCGCATCATCCGTACAGACACGCGCATGACAGGCCAGCGCCAGTTCAAGCCCGCCGCCCAGACAGGCTCCGTGAATGGCGGCAACCACCGGGATCGGCAGCGCGTTGATCTCCGCCATCAGTTGCTGCCCCTGTCGCGCCAGCGTTTCCGCTTCTTGCGCGCTTTTGCAGCGACTAATCATATTGATATCCGCCCCGGCAATGAAATTGTCCGCTTTCGCGGAAACGATCACGACGCCGCGAATCGCCTTGTTTTCACGGATCTGTTTAAGTATGACCCGAACCTCGGAGGCGAATTCCGCCTTGAGGGTGTTCATCTTTTCTCCTGGGACATCAACGGAAATGACGGCGACGTTGTCCAGACGAACGTTAAGCGTAAAAGCCGATGTCGTTTCCATTATTCCGCCTCCAGAACCATTGCCGCACCCAGTCCACCCGCCGCACAGGCGGTGACCAGACCAAAGCCGCCACCGCGCCGGCGTAATTCGTGCAGGGTTTGCGTAATCATCCTCGCGCCCGTCGCGGCAAACGGATGTCCAAAGGCAATCGAGCCACCGAGTACGTTAAATTTGCTGTCATCGACTTCACCGGTGGCATGGGACCGACCGAGCACCTCACGGGCAAAGCGCTCACTACCGAGTAACTGGAGATTCGCCAGCGTCTGCGCGGCAAAGGCTTCGTGCATATCGAAAAGCGTCAGATCGGCCATCGTGATCCCCGCACGTTCCAGCGCCAGCGGCGTGGACCAGGCCGGTCCCAGCAACATATCCTGCCAGACATCGATAGCGGTAAACGCGTAGCTGCGCAGATAGCCGAGCGGAACCAGCCCCAACTCTTTGGCACGAGATTCCGTCATCAGGATGACCGCCGCCGCGCCATCCGTCAGCGGCGTACTGTTTGCCGCCGTTACGCTGCCATGTTTCCGGTCAAATGCCGGACGCAGTCTGGCATAGTCTGCCAGCGTGGAGTTGCCGCGAATGTTGTTATCTTCAGACAGGGGATCTTTAAAAGGCGGCGTGTAGGTGGTCATCACCTCATCGGCCAGCTTTCCTTCTGCCCACGCCTGGGCGGCTCGCTGATGAGAGCGATGCGCCAGAGCGTCCTGTTGTTCACGGGTAATGCCGTAGGTTTTCGCCATCTGTTCGGCGGTATCGCCCATTCGCAGGCCGGTAGAGTACTCCGCCACGGCAGGCGGGACGGGCATCAGATCGCGCAAGCGCAGACGGGAAAAGAGTTGCAGACGCTGCCCCATCGTGCGGGCTTTGTTGACATCAACCAGCACCCGCGCCAGTTTTTTGCTGACGCCAATGGGCAGTACCGAAGAAGAGTCCGCCCCGCCAGCGATACCTGCACGAATAGTACCGGCCATCAGGCTTTCCGCAACGTTAGCGACGGCCTGAAAACTGGTCGCACAGGCACGACTGACGCTGTAGGCATCGGTATGCACATTCATCCCGGTCCCGAGCACAATTTCACGGGCAATGTTCGGCGCTTCCGGCATCTGGACGACCTGCCCAAAAACCAGTTGCTCAATAACATCGGCAGGGATTTCACTGCGCGCAAGCAGTTCGCCAACCACCATTTTGCCGAGATCGACGGCGGGAATGCCATGATAGGCGGTCGCCTGACGGGCAAAAGGCGTACGTAATCCGCTCACAATGGCGATGCGATCGCCCTGACGGGTGACCAGCGGTAAAACCTGACGCATAACACTCCCCTGTAAAAATAAAATAAGTGGTCTGACCTGACCATAGTCTTAACCAATTTTTTACATTTAGCCAAGCGGAGCGCAAAGAAAGTGAGAGCTATGGCACAGTGAATAATCACTGCCTGAAATGAAAATGCCCCGGGAAAAATCACCGGGGCATCAAAAACAACGAGGCGGGATTAACGCAGACCCAGCTGGAAGATCAGGGTTTCGGCTTCACAGGCGAAGACAAAATCGATATCCAGACGCACACCGTCAGACTCTTCGGTGAAGGTTGAGGTGATTTTGCACGGTTCAGATTCCACGCTGCGCGCTTTTTCGGTCAGCGCCGCCAGCGTCTCTTCTGCATCTGCGCGGTTAGCGAACACGCGGCTGTATGATGCGGTGCAATCGGAGTTGTCCATGATGGTACCAACATCCATACAGCAGCAAACCGGGGTTTCATCAGCACTGCATTTACTCATTGTAGATTTCCTCTGTATTTTGCACCCAGGGTGCCAGATAAACGATGGGGATATTTTACGCTCCCCACATTCGCCTCTCCAGTTGTTAATTGTGCGAAATGCGATAAGTGACCGAAATCACACTTAAAAATGATCCAGAACAAATTTCACCCAAAAGAATGAGTGCGCAAACCGTCAATTTTGCCAGCTGGATCGCGTTTTTAAGATCACAATTGAAAAAACTTATAAACATACTTGCAACATTTCATCTGGTCAGACCTATACTCACGCCACTGGTCTGATTTCTAAGTCGTACCACAGACCCTACACTTCGCGCTCCTGTTACACCATGTAACATAGTTTGTATAAAAATAAATCAATTGAGGTTATGGTCATGAGCCAGAAAACCCTGTTAACAAAGTCTGCTCTCGCAGTCGCAGTGGCAATTATCTCCACCCAGGCCTGGTCTGCAGGCTTTCAGTTAAACGAATTTTCTTCCTCTGGCCTCGGCCGGGCCTATTCGGGTGAAGGCGCTATCGCAGACGATGCAGGTAACGTCAGCCGTAACCCAGCGCTGATCACGATGTTCGATCGCCCAACGTTTTCTGCAGGTGCGGTCTATATCGATCCGGACGTCAACATCAGCGGACGCTCGCCGTCTGGCCGTAGCCTTGATGCGGATAACATCGCACCAACGGCATGGGTGCCAAACGCGCACTTTGTTGCGCCAATTAACGATCGGTTCGGTTGGGGGGCGTCAATTACCTCTAACTACGGTCTGGCGACAGAGTTTAACGATACCTACGCGGGCGGTTCTGTCGGCGGTACCACCGACCTTGAAACCATGAACCTCAACTTGAGCGGTGCTTATCGCCTGGATGACGCCTGGAGCTTTGGTCTCGGTCTGAACGCCGTTTATGCACGGGCGAAAATCGAACGCTTCGCCGGTGACCTGGGTCAACTGGTCGCCGGTCAGGTAATGCAATCGCCTGCCGGACAAACGCCGCAGGGTCAGCAACTGGCTGCCACCGCAAACGGCATCCCGAGCGATACTAAAATTGCCCACCTGAACGGTAACCAATGGGGCTTCGGCTGGAACGCTGGGATCCTGTATGAACTGGATAAGAACAACCGCTACGCCTTGACCTACCGTTCTGAAGTCAAAATTGATTTTAAAGGCAACTACAGCAGCGATCTGCCGCCAGCGATCAACAACTACAACCTGGGCATCCCGACCGCTACCGGCGGCGCAACCCAGTCGGGTTATCTGACCCTGAACCTGCCAGAAATGTGGGAAGTGTCGGGTTATAACCGCGTGGCGCCGCAGTGGGCTATTCACTACAGCCTGGCCTATACCAGCTGGAGTCAGTTCCAGGAGCTGAAAGCGAAATCCACCAGTGGTCAGACGCTGTTCCAGAAAGATGAAGGCTTTAAAGACGCCTACCGCATCGCACTGGGTACCACTTACTACTACGATGACAACTGGACGTTCCGTACCGGTATCGCCTTCGATGATAGCCCGGTTCCATCTCAAAACCGTTCTATCTCAATTCCGGATCAGGACCGCTTCTGGCTGAGCGCCGGTACCACCTACGCCTTCAATAAAGATGCTTCAGTGGACGTTGGCGTCTCTTACATGCACGGTCAGAGCGTTAAAATTAGCGAAGGTCCATACCAGTTCGAGTCCGAAGGTAAAGCCTGGCTCTTTGGTACCAACTTCAACTACGCATTCTGATTTGTTGCAGATGTAAAAGTTGCAGATGTAAAAAAGGTGAGCTTTTTGCTCACCTTTTTATTTGCCCAATCGACTCACTCGGAATCGATCTCTTTCAGTTCGTCCTGAATCGCCTGCGCGTTCGGGTTTTCCTGCGGCTTGAGCTTCCCGCCATCCGCGATAAAGTCATGACGCTGGAAGTAAGCTTCACGAACCATAATGTAGGGATCGGAGGACTGGCGCAGCAAACCATCGGAATCCAGCAACTGCGCGCGGGTTTCAATCCCTTCAATCGTCCACTTACCGATAGACATCGGCCAGGTCAGCCAGGAAAGAACCGGATAGAACGTATCCGCCATATCACCGCCGTCATCACGAATAGTCCAACTGCCGTAGAACGGTAATTGCACGTAAGGACCGTAACCGACGCCATAGTGGCCGAGGGTACTGCCGAAGCGATGTGGCTCAACGCGCTGCAGTTTCTGGTTAGCCATACCGGCGACGTCAATAAAGCCGCCCATCCCCAGAATCGTGTTGAGGAAGAAACGGGTGAAATGCACCATCCCCTGATAGGGATCACCCTGCAGGAAATAGTTCACCATGACCGCCGGTTCTTCCAGGTTTCCGGTAAAGTTGCTCAGACCATTACGGGCAGGCTGCGGAACATAATCACGCCAGGCGACAGCCACCGGTCGAACGATATACGGATCCAACACATTAAAGTTGAAGTTGTACATGGTGCGGTTGAACCCTTCAAACGGGTCTGAACGCCCCTGCTGTTCTGTGCCAGAACTTGCACACCCCACCAGCAGTGTGGTTCCCAGCGCAAGCGCCGACAGGCGAAGCTTCATAAATGTCTCCCTGTTAATTATGGCTATCGCTGATTGCCATCCATGACGGAACGCTACCGTATCCGCCTGTAAAGGTGTGAGCGATTGTAACAGTACGTCAAACGATGTCTATATCACCGAACTCGTTGATGTGATCATAGCCTGGTCACACCAGAATCGCCGCGCTTCTATTCTAGCGAGATGGCGAAAAACAAACGTTACCATTTTTGCGTTTTCAGAGTATGCCCTGACGGGGTTCAGGCGAAAAACCGCTACGCTTTATTTTGTCTGTGCTCATACCGGGGATGAATGATGGTTGATCATGAAAACGACAAGATAGATACACATAGCGACGAGCTAGCCGTCGAAAGTGAAGAGAAACAGAGCGGGAAGAAGATAGAAGTGGATGAGGACCGCCTCCCCTCGCGGGCGATGGCGATTCACGAGCATATCCGTCAGGACGGGGAGAAAGAGCTGGAGCGGGATGCGATGGCGCTGTTGTGGTCAGCCATTGCCGCCGGGCTTTCGATGGGAGCCTCACTGCTGGCAAAAGGCATCTTCCACGTCGAGCTGGAGGGCGTACCGGGCAGTTTCTTGCTGGAGAATCTCGGCTATACCTTTGGTTTTATCATCGTCATTATGGCTCGTCAGCAGCTATTTACCGAAAACACCGTCACCGCCGTGTTGCCCGTGATGCAAAATCCGACGTTCGGTAACGCGGGCCTGTTAATGCGACTGTGGGGCATCGTGCTGTTGGGGAATGTACTGGGCACTGCGATTGCGGCGTGGGCTTTTGAATACATGCCTATCTTCAACGAAGAGACCCGCGATGCGTTCGTTAAGATAGGCATGGAGGTGATGAAAAACAGCCCCACGGAAATGTTTGCCAACGCCATTATTTCCGGCTGGCTGATTGCCACTATGGTCTGGATGTTCCCGGCAGCGGGCGCAGCGAAGATCGTGGTGATTATCCTGATGACGTGGCTGATTGCGCTGGGCGATACCACTCACATCGTGGTGGGTTCGGTTGAAATTCTCTATCTGGTATTTAACGGTACGCTGCACTGGAGCAACTTCCTCTGGCCATTTGCCTTACCGACGCTTGCTGGAAACATTTGCGGCGGTACCTTTATCTTTGCCCTGATGAGCCACGCGCAGATCCGCAATGATATGAGCAACAAGCGTAAAGAAGAAGCCAGGATAGCGGCGCAAAAAAGAGACAACGCGCAGAAAAAGATGGAAAAACAGTCCTGAATGGCGACGGTTTGAACAGTCAGGCGGCCCCTCACTTACCGAGACAAACAAAAACCGGTATACTCGGTGCCGCTTCGTCCCCTTAGTTAAATGGATATAACGAGCCCCTCCTAAGGGCTAGTTGCAGGTTCGATTCCTGCAGGGGACACCATGACCGACATTAAGAATCCCCCCTGCCCACCCTATTAGCGATTTTATCCATTCAAACGCCAACATCTCTCGACATGCTATTACAGAGTGCTGATGTATTCGTCAGCAAACCTGCGAGCCTGTATAAACCAATATGACGTGTCAAAAACCCATTTTTGCCCACGCATCCTTCCAGGCAGTAATACGCTTTACCGGAATGGCATGATGGGTTGATTTATCATTTAACGCACGATGACCATCATGTTTGCGCAAATAGTCATGGTGAGCATTAAAAATATCATTTTTAACCCAAGAAATCGGAGCAACATAGAAGACGTTCGGTTCTTGACCAAGATCAATAAAAACCCAAAATTCATTATCGTTTTCATTGAATTGGCACGAGGCTGCATAGTTCGTGGACGTCTGCCATGTACCTGCGGTTTTCGCTCGGGTTGTAACTTTGTAATGCCCTCCGTCGGGTGCATCAAACGTGATAAATGCATGATTACCCTCTTTATGATTCTGAATATTTTTAGCCCCAAGACTTACGAGCTTTTGTAATACCTTCGCCTGCCCTGATTCTGCTGTCTTCATGCTACCTCCCTGAAATTTTAGGAAATGGTTGGCCAGCAAGGTTAACCAGATCGGTTCTTCCCGTAAAAGAGGGGAGCAAAACATCCCCCCGAAAGGTCAGTTTCAATACGTTATCGCAACCGGGCATCGCGTCAGTCCTTCTTACACAAGACGCTCTGAATCCCAACGCGGGAAGTAATTTTTCAACTTTTCTACTGTATGACGCCATTTCGGCGTGGTGGGCTTACACACTGTGTTTTGATTGCCGAAGAATCCGACCTCATTCACCGCGTCTTGCTCACTACGGGTTTCCAGCCATTTCACGGGAACAAAAAACTCGGACTTATCGGGGTCATCTGCGTTCCGGTGATAGAGGTCGCTGTACTTAAGCACATCCATCGCCCGCTTTTCGCCGTCGTCAGTGTTGATGGTGAAGCTACTGACAGGCTCAACGGCGCTCTGTACAATCCCTACGCCGACGTAACCTGTTGCCGGAATTTTCACCCAGACGCGGTTGCCCGGCTGAAGCTGTTTTAATGTCTGACTATACCAGCTCCCGCCACCCGCGCTGATAAACCCGTAGCGGCGCGCCTCTTCCCAGACGCGACTGTTTGAATCGCCAAACGAGACATAAAACTCACCGTTCCAGGGTTCTTTCGCACTGGCGCTGGTGGCAGTGGCCTGTGCGGCATTGGTTTGCGTTTCGCTCGGATCGATAAGCCAGGCGCGGCTTAAGAACTGTTCATCACCATGCTGGAATACTTTAAAGAACAGAACGTTAATTGAGATGCCGTTCTTACTCAGATAGTCGACGATGCGTTCGGTGGAAGGATCCAGCTCCGCTGCAACAATAATAATTTGATGTGACTTGTTGATGGAATCGTCTTCCAGCTCGGCGTTGAAGCGTTGTCTAAATGCGTCGCCCAAATTTCCACCACCGGAGAATCTATCGTAAATCTGCGACAGACGCTCGGCACTTAAATCATCCACCCAGGAGGCGTAATCCAGCGCCTGAGCAACCACTTCACGCGGCGTGCGGTCGCGTTTCAGTTCAATCAGGATCAGCGAGGCATCCGGCGCAATCGCCAGCAGATCGATACGCCCTTTATCGAGCGTATTTTCCTGATGGCCGATGATCATCCACTGGTCAGAGAGGATGGTTGGGTCGTTTAAAATCATCTTCTCCAGCAGTTGCTCGCTGGCGAGTTTGCTGATTGTCAGTGGCTGTGGATTCTTCCCCACCCGCCAGATAGCATGATGAACCGGCATCGTCTGTTCCTTAGTTTAATGCTGCGTCGGTAAGCGCATCCGCCAGGTGGAGCTGGGTTTGCTGGGCGAGCTGGAGGCGGGATTTAATTAAATCGCAAGTAACAAGAAGTTGCTTAACTTTATTTATAATACGAACCATTTCTTTTTCAGGCGGCAAAGATATTAATAACATTTCCCATCGACCTCTGTTAATGATAGGCGTTGCAGAACCCGTAGCCTCAGAAATCAATTTTTCGAGAAACGCCCCTGTATTAAAAGAATAAAAAACATAATCGGATCTAACAATAATAGGAGAGATGCAATTAATTTGTTGATTAAATACAACTAATTCTTTGACAATGCCACACTTACCTATTGACCCTCCTATACAGACAGTCAAAATATCGTTTTTATATGCAATAGTGCTTTTCTCTGCGCCATCAACACTTACAAATTTCTCCCCAATAGAAATACAGCCATCTGGTGTAATATCACCCGGACCTAAAAAAGGGATGTTCCCAGAGTAGTAGGAGCTATTACTTGTACTAGGCGTTTTTCCTGTTGAGCATATTCCCAATTCAGCAATGCGACACCATTCCCACCCCTTCGGCAACTCAAAAGGTTTTTCTTTATCACTTACTGGCGGCAACGGCTTTTGTTTTTTGATTTTACCTTCTTTCACCAGTTGCACTTTTTCCTGTTCAATACGTTTAAGCAGCTCAGAAGCCGGTTCGTCGTTAGGATCTTGCGGCACCAGCTTACCCATCACCGCCAGTTGCAGAATGGTTTGCTTAAGTGCATCGATACTCGCTTCCGTGGTAAACAGTGTGTCGAAATGCTGGCTAATTCGCGCCCAGTTTTCGGCGAGTTCTTCAGCATTTTGGCTATCAGTCAGCGTTGCCAAAAGCGTTTCAACCAGTTGCTGATGGGCTTCCAGACTGCTCACGGATTGCTGGGAAAGTTGATCGCACAGAGACATTAATATGTCAACTTTTGAAAGTATTCGCTGCTGTTCTTTTTCAGGGGCTAATCCAAGCAAAATAGTATTCATTTTTGCCTGATTCATTTTCGGCTGAGCGGTACCTGTAATATATTGTTCAAGATTGATCGAATTAATACACAGGCCAACATACTTCAGAAAGCCCTCCGACACTCCGTCTAAAACATGGGCATGGTTATTCACCCAGTATCTTCCATCAGCAATAAAGGCAATCGGTGTCGTTCTGTTTATTAAGTTGGCACCATCTTCACCAATAAGTAGCAGTGGCTTATCAAACAGAAAGTCATCAATTTTATCAATAATTCCTGATGCTCCATAATAGTCGTATTGTCCTTGCCGACTCGAACGTTCCTCAGATGAAAGAGGAACTCTCTCAGCATCACGATTAATAGTTGCATCACCTAAGCGACAAAACTCCCACCCCACCGGCAACTCAAACGGCTTCTCATCCTCACCAATTTCCGGCAGCGGCTTCTGCTTTTTAATTTTCCCCAGCTTCACCAGTTCCGCTTTCTCTGCGGTAATACGCTTTAACAGCTCAGACGCCGGTTCATCATTCGGGTCCTGCGGCACCAGTTTGCCGCGCACCGCCAGTTCCAGAATCAGCTCACGCAGTTTCTTGATACCGTAGAGGTCGATTTTGCCATTGCTACCGCGCCCGGCGGTGGAGCGGGTTTGCAGGGCAGAAGACCAGATATCAATATGGTCGGTGATCAGCTTCTCAAAGGTCATCAGTTCGCCCCCTTGTTGCCTGCCAGCGCGGCACCAAGGATGTCGCGCAGCTGGTTACGCAGCTCGCTGATTTCCGCCTGCTGCGTCTGGAACTGCGCCAGCAGCTCGTCCGGGTCGTGGCTGATGCTTTCACCCTGGTACGGGTTTTTGATGTCGAGATTGAAGTTGCGGGCGATGATGTCATCAATGCTAACTTTCCACGCCTGATTGTTCTCTTCACGGCTGGCAAAGCCATCGGCTTCACTCCCCCACCAGTCGATTTCAGCCTGGAACTCTTCAAACTTCATTGGTTTGGTTTTGCTGTAGTTCTTCACGCCGTCCGGGTATGGATGCTCATAGAACCAGATTTCTTTAGTTGGCTGGCCTTTAGTGAAGAACAGAATATTGGTTTTGATACCGGTGTACGGGTTAAACACGCCGTTCGGCAAACGAACGATAGTGTGCAGGTTGCACTCTTCGGTGAGCAGCTTTTTGATTTTGGTTTTCACGCCTTCGCCAAACAGCGTGCCGTCCGGCAATACCACCGCCGCGCGGCCTTTGTCTGCCAGCACTTCGATAATCAGTTGCAGGAACAGATCGGCGGTTTCACGAGTCTGCATCTCTGCCGGGAAGTTTTTCTCAATGCCGTCTTCTTCGGTGCCGCCAAACGGTGGGTTTGTGATAATCACGTCTAACTGTTCATTCCATGAGGAGAGCGGTTTGTTGAGCGTGTTGTCGTGACGAATTTGCACCGGCACTTCAATGCCGTGCAGCAGCATATTGGTGGTACACAGCAAATGCGGAAGCTGCTTTTTCTCTACACCATAGATCTGCTTTTGCAGCGTTTTATGGTCTTCGGTGGTGTTAACATAATGCTCTTTCACATGGTCGAACGCGCAGGCAAGAAAGCCGCCGGTACCACATGCCGGGTCCATAATCGACTCGCCAAGCTTCGGATCAATACGGTTGACCATAAAACGCGTCACTGCACGCGGGGTATAGAACTCACCGGCGTTACCGGCGCTTTGCAGGTCGCGCAGGATCTGTTCGTAAATATCACCAAACAGATGGCGCTCCTGACTGCTGCTGAAGTCGATTTCATTGAGCTTGTTGATCACCTGGCGCAGCAGCGTACCGTTTTTCATGTAGTTGTAGGCATCGCTGAACGCCTGTTTCACCACAAAGCCACGAGGGTTCTTATCGATCGGTGCCGTGAGGTTTTTCAACGTCGGGAACAGATCGTCATTCACAAAATCCAGCAACGCATCACCGGTGATGCCCTCACTGTTCGCCGCCCAGCTACGCCATAGGTAGCGCTGCGGAATAGGGAACTGATAGTCATCCTGCTCCAGTTCCAGCTCTTCTTCCTGGGTATCAAAAATCTTCAAAAACAGCAGCCATGAAAGCTGCCCCAGACGCTGGGCATCGCCGTCCACACCTGCGTCTTTACGCATAATGTCCTGAAGGGATTTAATGACTGAGCTAATCGACATGTTTTCTTTCCATACTTAAAAAAGGATGCCACCGGTCGCAGACGCGGCCAGTGGCAATATATTTATAGGTTGTCAGGCTGAGCGTGGCGGTAACTGGTAGATTTCGTTTTCCAGTTCATTGACGGCTTGCTCATACGCCTTTTTGTCACCAAAGCGTGTTTTGATGATTTCGATCGGACGTCCCAGCGTATCGAATGGCTTCAGTTTAAGTACCTGAACATCCTCAATTTCCTGCACGCCTTCATCGGCGTATTTATCCAACAACGTGTTAAGCACCTGCTGTGCTGGCTCGGCGTATTTAGTGAAGTAATTGCGCTTACGCACATTGGCCACGCGTTCCTGACGGGTTAACGGCGGCTGACCGTACACCACATGACAGAGCAAATCAAACGGGTCGAGATCTTTACCCACCTCTTCGGCCAGCACGTCCCACAGAATCCCCAGTTGCTCCAGTTCTTCGATGATCACCTGTTTGCGTGGTGCATCCTGCCATTTGCGCACGAAGCTATCCAGTGAGGCGTATTCGCTATCTTTGAGCATCGTTTTACGGGTGTAATCCTGGAAAGATTCAGTCACCAGTTTGCCGTCAGAATCGTAATACTGAACGCGCTTAGCCAGCACTTTTACATCCACGCCATTCACATAGAACTTGCGGACTTTGTTTTCATCGTCGTCATGGAACTCACCGTTTCCCGCTTGCTTATCACGATTGACCTGATAGTCAGCAACGTCTTCCCACGCTTCACTGGCATCATTATCGCCTGCATCTGCGTCATTTTCCGCATCCAGTTGTTCATTGAAGTCTGAATCTTTGTCGGAAATATCACTGGGTTTTACCACCAGCACTTTTTCTGGCAGGCCATCAAAGCGTGGGTCGGCAAACAGCTCGGTCGCTTTTTTGAAATCGAGAATAGTGAACCACAGCTTGCCGTGTTTTTCATTAATGCGCGTGCCGCGCCCAATGATCTGTTTAAACTTGGTCATCGACTGAATGTTTTGATCCAGCACCACCAGCTTACAGGTCTGCGCATCCACGCCGGTGGTCATCAACTCTGACGTTGTCGCAATAACAGGGTAAGCTTTTTTAGGGTTAATAAAGTTATCCAATTGCGCCTTGCCGATATCATCGTCGCCGGTGATTTTCATCACGTATTTTTCATTCTTCAACACCTGCTCAGGATTGAGCACTACCAGCGCATGGCGCATTCGGTCGGCGTGATCGATGTCGTTGCAAAAAACGATGGTTTTATCCATCGGGTTGGTTCGTTTCAGATAATCGGTGATGGTCTGCGCCACCAGCATGGTGCGCTCATCAATGACCAGCGTGCGGTCAAAATCTTTCAGGTTGTAGATCCGGTCTTCAATTTCTTCGCCGTATTTATCCAGTTGACCTTTGACAGGTCGCCAGCCCTGGACATCAACGTCTATATCAACGCGCACGACTTTGTAAGGGGCGAGGAAACCGTCTTCAATACCCTCTTTCAGCGAATAGGTGTAAACCGGCTCACCGAAGTAGTCGATGTTCGAGACATCTTCCGTTTCTTTTGGCGTTGCCGTCAGACCGACCTGAGTGGCGCTGCCGAAATACTCCAAAATCTCTCGCCAGGCTGAATCTTCAGACGCGCTGCCACGGTGGCATTCGTCAATGACAATCAGGTCGAAGAAATCCGGTGCCACCTGTTTATAAGCTTTCTGGTGTTCTTCCGGCCCGGTAATGGCCTGGTACAGCGCCAGATGCACCTCATAGGCGGGATCGATAGTGCGTCCGGTGACTTTGGTCATTGCATTACCGAACGGCTGAAAGTCGTTACGTTTAGTTTGATCGACCAGAATATTGCGGTCGGCGAGGAAGAGGATGCGTTGTTTGTTTTTGGCTTTCCACAGCCGCCAGATAATCTGGAATGCGGTATACGTTTTACCCGTACCGGTTGCCATGACCAGCAGAATGCGATTCTTTCCAGCCGATACGGCATCTACCGTTCGGTTGATCGCCTGCATCTGATAATAACGGGGTGATTTTCCGCTGCCATCGTCGAAATAGTCCTGACTGATAACCGGCAACTGCTCCTGAGTGAACCCTTTCCAGACACAGTATTTTTGCCAGAGCTGTTCAGGTGTTGGGAAGTCGCTGAGGGCAATTTCGGATTCGAGCTGATGCGGATTGGTTTTATCGTGGAAGATGAACCCATCACCGTTCGAGGCAAATACAAAGGGAACATCGAGCAGACTGGCGTAGTCCAGTCCCTGCTGCATCCCTTTACTGATAGCGTGCTTGTTAGCCTTGGCTTCGATAACTGCCAATGGCAAGTTAGGCTTGTGATACAGCACGATATCGGCAGATTTCACTTTAATCCGTGAGGCCAGTTTGCCACGGACGACAATCTTGCCATCTCGCAGTTTCACTTCCTGACGAATCTGCGCCAAATCATCCCAGCCAGCATCCTTAACCGCAGGAAGGATAAATTTGCTGATGATATCCGTTTCAGTCAGGTGCGTTTTGTTCACGCCAGCCATAGCAGAGCACTCCACGATATTGGGTTAGCTCTGATTTTACACAGAATAGCGCCTGACGTAATGACCTGAAATGAGGTTTTGGGTAGCTACTGGTAAGATAAGTTTTTGGCAGAACAAGTTCTGTTGCTTCCCTGCCATAGATTTTTTCATCTTTTGTAATTCCTGAAATTCGCTTCAGAAACGAAATAAATGTTTCCCCGAGCCCGAGAGCAAGCTACATAAAGCTTATTGCGCGACGAAGGTGGAAGTGTCTGTAGATTCGATCTATTTAGAAGACGCCAGTGCGTAGCTCCCATCACAATGCATATGTCACTGAAAGTGATCCAGTCCTTTACTGGCTCCCCAATTTAGAGAGTAACAACCATAACGATAGTGCTCACTATAGAAAAGCTTAATGACGCTATCGTCTGCATGTAAGGTGGCCACACGCTCAGTATCGGTTACGATGTCAATAGATGTTTCACGAAAGTCATGTGCATCGATGCGGATATCCAGTCTCTCAGTAATAAATTCACATATTGTGCTTGAGCAACGCCACGTTCTACTGAGCGTCTCACGATCCACCACCAATCCAGCAGCAGTGAAGCGGGCTTCATATCGGGTAATATCGTCGCGAAGTGTGGAGTTAACATTGCCATCTCTGCTCGTATCATAGGTATACTGATAGAAATCACCGGCAAAAAGGACTGATATTTCTGCCTCGCAAAGAGATAATAAAAAATTAAAATCGTTTCCGACAAAATCCTGCACTTCATCGACTAATGGTTCGTCGTAATATCGTTCAAGACGATTGCATATATCCGGCAATATACCTCTAGCCATTAATAATTGAGCAAGTCGCCGATGATATATGCGGCCGCTATTATCCTGATAATGCAGTCGATTAGTACGTGGGATTCTCTGTGGCGGTTGGGAAAAACTCAGGCCAAACTATAGGGCAGGTTCGTCTACCGGGGTGGGGTCAGTCCAACCCGCGAGCTGCGCGACGGACATCGCTGAACGGTGTGAGAGTTCACCCCTTTTGATTTTGAACTCAACGGGATATTCAGGTTTTTTTACGCACTGCAATGAATGATTTCATGGATAGTGTCCACTCCCCTTTCAGGCGTTTCAGATTCTGTCAGACGGGGCTGGAATGACGCTTACTCCTCAGCCGTGCGTAAAGTTATCCTGAAGCCATTATTGTCGGGGACGATGTTTAGCATGGTCAAGGTTGCGCAGGCAAACGCGTCCTGAGCACCGTTAGCATCGGGGACGACGGCAATCACGCGCGCACCGCTTGCATTCCCGGCCCGTATTCCGGCCACCGCATCCTCAAAAACAAGACAGTGACGGGCGTGATAACCAAGAATCGATGCTGCTTTCAGATAGCCTTCAGGCGAGGGTTTTCCTTCTGCGACATCCTCTGCGCAGACCATCACGGCCGGAAGCGGTAATCCGGCTGCCCGCATCCTGTTAATAGCCAACTCTCTGCTTGCGGAGGTAACGAGTGCCCAGCGTTCCTGCGGCAGGTGCTTCAACAAATCGGCCGCCCCGGCCATGGCGACAATCCCGTCAAGGATCACCAGTTCACGTGCATCCAGCTCCTCTGCTGCCGTCACGGCCTCTTCGCCAGCGCCTAAAAAATGAATAACCGTATCAATCGTTTGTCGTCCATGAGCAAAGGCGATAACCTCTTCTGCATCCAGATCAAAGCGGGCACTGAACCTACGCCATTCATTTTCTACCACCTCCGTTGAGTCTACCAGGGTGCCGTCCATATCAAACAGAAACGCTTGAGCATGTAACATGTCCTTCTCCTTTCTAAGCTGTATTTCCGTCGCATCGCGTTGCCACCTTCATGGACGATCCGGATACTGGTATGGAACGCTTCTGGTTCGATCCGGGTCAGCGACAGCTCGAATCAACACGCAGGAACGACGAAACGGATATCTACATTGTCATTCTTATAGTGGTTTTTCTGATGTTCAATATTAAACGCCATCATGCCGCAAGCGACTTGCGACAGACGTTGTCATTGGGCAAGAATAAGTAAAAACAGGAGCCGGTTTCCCGACTCCTGTTTTACTTCAGCTACATTTCCCTGGCTGTCAGTTACCAGCTGTATTTCACCCCCAGCATGCCCTGGGTGTCGCTGTAGCCTTTATCCCCCATCTGTACGCCCACGTTGCCCCAGACGCTCAGACGGTCATTCAGTTTACCTTCCACCCCGGTGCGGATTTCGCCCAGGTTGCGTGCACCGTCACGACTGACTTTCGTGCCGTCCATCTTCACGCCAAAGGTTTCAGTGTTGTGGATCCAGTTCACTTCCACGAACGGCTGGAACTCACGCTGTTTACCGTCATCCATTTTGTGGTGACTGTTCAGGTACGTTCTCACGCCCAGACGCGTCTGAATGTTGCCGTCACCCTGCGTTTCGATTCGGGTGCCGTCGTCGCGGGTGTGTGCGCTGTCCTTCACGCCCATCCAGGTGACCTGCGCCTGTGGCTGTACATACCAGGTGTTCAGCGTGCCCTGGCTGCCGGCAAACTCCCCGGCCTTCAGGGTGTAACCCGCTTCCAGCGAGGCGGTCAGCCCTTTCGAGTTGTAGCTGTCGCTGTCGCGGTTGTCCGCCTCCACGCTGCTGTCGAACCAGTTGTACAGCATCCAGCTGTCAACATATGCCCCGGTTTTGTCCGCCTCGTTCTGGTACCAGGTGCCGTACAGACCGGCGCTGTAGCCGCTGATGCGCCCGTCTGAACCGTAACCGGCACGGTCGCTGCGGGTATTGCTGTGCGCATTCGCATAGCCGCCCATCACGCCCAGATGCCAGCGGTCGGCGCCGTCGGTACTCCACTGCGCGATGTCGCCGCCCAGTTGCAGCACATAACGGTTGCTCTGTGTTTTCAGCTGGCCGTCACCGGCAGAAGACCGCTCATGCCCGCCGACGTGGCGCATCCACATGCTGGAGGCCAGTCCATCCTCTTTCAGCGCGTCGGTGTACTGTGGTTCACCGAGACGGTCGTGCAGACGGGTGTTGAACAGCGTGTTGGCGGCCGCAATATTGCCGATATAGCTGCCCGCTTCCGGACGCAGCGCATCCGGTGCTGTCGGGTCAACCACCGGTGAGGTCCCTGGCTTATCCGGCGTGGCCGGGGAGACCGGGTCTGTCGGGGTGGTGCTGTTTTTCCATTTACTGGTCAGGTACCAGTTTTTCGCCGCGCTGCCGGTGCCTTTCGCCAGCGCATAGACATAAGCGCCGGCCTCCACGGTGCCGGTGGTCAGGGCGAAGTTGCCGGCAGAGCTGCCGTTCACCTGAATCACCTCAATACCGTTCACCGTCTGCGCCCCGGTGCCGCCGGTGTTGGTGACACTGACCCGGGTGTTACCCGCCGTGTTGCCGTTCACCGTCAGTTTGTCGGTCGGAGAGCTGTCGCCACCCAGTTCGGTGTTGAACGCCAGCAGGCCGTTGCTGCCGGCGTAGTTGCCGTTGACGGTCAGGGTGTTGCCCGGCTGACCGTCCGCACGGGTCAGCAGAACGGAACCGCGGTTGTTCAGGTTGCCGCCGACCAGGAAGTCCGTCATCTGCATCGTCCCGCCCTGCATGACATCCACATTCCCGGCAGAGCTGCCGTAACCGGTGAAGGTGGCGCCGTTGTGCACATTCACCTGTTGGCTCGCCATTTCCAACGCAGAGTCAGCGTCACTGCCGAGCGTCAGTTCGCCGGCGGTGATGTCGGTAGTACCGGTATACGCAGCAGAGTCCGTTGTCAGGGTCAGGGTACCTGCGCCCTGTTTGTCCAGGCCGCCGCTACCGCTGATGCTGTTCACCAGCGTCCAGTCACTGGCGGTGTCGACGGTCAGCAGACCGTTATCGTTCACTGTCGCCGTACCGAGATGGTTCTGTTCACTGACGGTCAGGTTGCTGCCGCTGTCGATGTTAAACAGACCACTGAAGCTGCTGTTGTCACCGGAGAGGGCGGCGTCCGTGGTGTTTATAGCGTCCACATTACCGGTACCGCTGATGTTGTTTGCCAGCATCCCGGTGACATTGTTCAGCGTCAGGGTGCCTTCGTCAGTGATATCACCGCTACCTGCGCCCTGTGCATCACTGAGGACCACTTCCGCACCGCTGCTGATGTTAGTGGTCACACTCAGACTGCTGTTGGCACCGTCAATGGTCAGCACGCCGCCTTCAACGTTCAGTTTCCCACCGCCGTTCAGGATGCCGTTACTGTCCCCGCCCCCCGTCAGCGTCAGCGTACCAGCGTTGAAGTCAAGCTGTGAGCCGCCCTCACCAGCCAGGATGCCAGCAGTCTGCTGTGTGCCGTTGAGGTCAGCTTTCGCTCCGCTGTTAATCGCCAGTCTGGCGGTATCCCCCAGCGCGCCGTCGACGTCGGTACGCAGAGTCCCGCTCAGGACCGTGGTATCACCGGTGTAATCGTTGCTGCTGTTGGACAGGGACAGTACGTCACTGCCTGTGGTACTGACCGCCAGGCTGCCGCTGCCGGTGATGCGGGCGGACTGGTCCGCCGCCGCACCGGTGGCACCCGGTGTGCCGTCGAGCGTCAGGGTCTGGTTTGCCAGCAGCTCCAGTTCTGTCAGGCCGTAGTTGACATACAAACCGTCCTGGCTGCCGGACGTCCCTGCGGTGGTCAGGCGGTAATCGTAAGTGCCTTTCGCCACGGTGTTACCACCCTGAGCGATATCCACCTGCGTGTCGTCCGTGATGACATTGCCGCTCTGGTCCTGCAGCACCAGGTTGCCACCGGCACCGTTAACCAGTGCGGCGCCAACCAGCTCCAGGCCAATGTTGGCATCGTCCTGAGTCATCAGTGAGGCGGTAGTGCTGGTTTCATGGCCCGGGACATAGGGCGCCGGAACGTTAATTTGTACCGTACCGTTACCGGATGCATCCAGTCTGTTGACCGTCATATGGCTGGTCGCCACTTTCTGTGCTGGCGCGGTGGCGTTAAACGCCACTTTACCGCTGGCGAAAGCCAGACCGCCGATAACCTGTTCCCCGTCCGCCACGGTGGTGACGCTGCCGGTATCGGCCTTCAGGGTGGCATTCGTCAGGGCGGTGGTGTTCACCCCGCCCAGCGCCAGGGTCGCATTGCTCAGGTCCACGGTTCCGGCAAACGCGCTGCCGGTAGTGGTGGCGAAGTTAAACGCCTGTCCGGCGTTCTCTACCGCCACGGTACCAGTGCCGGTCAGGGCATTGGTCAGCGTCCGGTCGACCGTGCTGTTCACCGCAAGAACCGAGGCGGCATCAATATTGAACCCGGCACCGCCGGCCGGTTTACCGCCGAGGGCATAGTTGTTATCCAGACTGAACAACGAGCCGTTACGCAGATTCACCTGGTTGTAGTTGTTGATTTGTGCGCCGGTGCCGTCCACATGGAAGCCCGCCGTCACGCCGTCAAACACCGCCGTGGCCGTACCGCTGCCGCCGTTGAGCGCCGTAAAGGTGTTGCCGTTACCCAGAACGGTGACCGTATCGCTACCCGCCGAACCACTGACGGTGCGTACGTCAGCGGCATTTTTCAGCAGGACGGTATTGGTGCCGCTGCCGTTCAGGGCGATGTTGCCGCCAACGGTTCCGCTGTCTACCGTGACCGCGTTATTGCCACTGGTGGTGGTGATATTGTTACTGACCGTACCGCTGTTGTTCACCGTACCGCTGGCACCGTTCATCACCACATCGCCGTTGATGGTCCCGGCGTTAGTCACTGTGGCATTCGCCGCGTTCATCGCCAGCGCCGGGTTACCGGACGCTGACGCGGTGATAACCCCGGTAGCCGTGTTGGTAAAGGCGGTGGCATTCGCCGTATCCACCGTCGCCGTCGTGGTGCTGGCTGAGGTCAGCGTACCGCGGTTAGTGGCGGAGGTGACGCCGTTACCGAGTTTCAGCGCCGCGCCGCCCGCGGCGTTGCTGACGTTCACGCTCACTGCGGTGTCAGTGGTGCCGGTGGTGTTCGCATAAATCCCCGTACCGCCGGTGCCGCTGACATTAATGGTCAGGCCGGACGAGCCGGAGAGGTCCAGGTTGCCGCTGGTCGCACTGCCATCGGCGTTTGCAAAGGCAATCCCGGTACCCGCGCCGCCCACATTAATAGTGCCGCTGTTGGTGTCGTCGATGGTCACCGAGGTACGGACCCCGGCACCATTCGCCACATCAATGGTGGTGCCCGTCAGTTGCAGGTCGGTCAGATTACCGGCGTTTTCGATGCCGTTACCAGACGCGCCCGCCGCACTGACAATGATATGGGCATTCGTCACGTCGAGTCCGCTGGCGCCGCTGCTGACCAGCACACCGTCTGCCGTGCCGCGGGCTTCAACGGTGCCCACGCCGCTGCCGACGAGGTTCAGGCTGCCGGCCGCCAGTTCGATGGCGGCATTCCCGTTGGTCGCCAGCACCGTGCCGCTGTTGGTGACGGTAGAGGCCTGTCCCTGGTCACCGGCCCCGATATACAGGGCAGTCCCGTTCGCTTCGATGCTGCCGGTGTTGTTAACTTTCCCGCCCATTACCTTAATGGCGGTGGAATTCGTGCCGGTCAGCAGGACATTACCGCTGTTGGTCAGTGTCCCGCTGTTTTGCGCCGTAAAGGCGGTGGCACCGGAAACCGTGGAGCTGATGGTTGCGGCGTTAATCAGTTCCGCGCCGGTATTTTGCTGCAAGAGCGCGCCGTCAGACGCATAGGTGTTACCGTCAACCAGCCCGGCGGTGGCACCGCTACCGGTCAGCGCCAGCGTCGCACCGCTCTCGATGGTGGCGGTCGCACTCCCCGAAGAGATCACCCCGGTGGCGCCGTTACCACTGATATCCAATTGACTGCCGCTGCCGATAACCGCCGTCGTATTTTCACCGGTGGCGTACAGCGCAGTTGCATCCTTCCCGCTGGCCGCCACCTGAATGTCGCCGTCCATCGCCGCCCCATCTTCCAGACGGAACAGAGTGGAACGCTCACCGGAGGCGTCCAGCACCGTCCCGGTCGGGACACTGGTGTTGATGGTGGAGCCCGCGCCGGAGATGGCAAACAGGATCTGGTCCGTCGCGGAGGAAGAAAACGCAGGCGTCGCAGTACCGGAGAGGTTCACGGTCGCGCCGTCAGAGGCGCGCACGCCGGTGGCACCGTTGCCGTTCAGGGTCACCGTTCCGGCGGTCATGTTGACCGTGGTACTGGCACCGCTGGCAACGATCCCGGTGGTGCGGTTGGCGGTATTGCCACCGTTCAGCACCAGGTTACCCGAGGTGTTGACCACCGTGGTGTGAGTACCGGTTGCATCCTGTGCCACAATCCCGGTACCGCCAGCACCGACGGTGATACTGCCGGTGTTATTGCCGCGGGCACCTGCTTCAACCAGCAGGCCGGTGGTGTTGCTTCCGGTAAAGACGATGTTCCCGGCGTTGCTGACTTCCGCCCCGTTGCGGGCAATGAAGCCAGTGACGGCATCCAGCGCGGAATTCAGCGCCGCCTCAGTGACCAGCAGGGTGCCGGACCCAAAACCTGCCGCGCCCGCGGCCAGTGCTGCGTTCGACAGCACGCCCGCAATCGGGCTGCCCAGTGCATTACCGTTGATGTCATAGCCCTGACCGTCGGCAATCCCCGCGACTGCGCCGGTGGCGGTCATGTTGATGGTGGCGTTAGACGAGATTTTACCCTGCGCACCGCCCTGGATAACCACGCCGGTGGCGTCCTGGCCGGAGAGATTAAGGGTCATACCACCGGAGTTAAAGGCGGAGACATTGCCGCTGGTAGCGTCTTTACCGTTGGCGACCACGGCGGTTGACCCCTGACCAGACGCTGTGAGGACGGACGCCGCACCGGCGCCGCCGGTAAAGTCAGCCCCGTCATCGACGCGGAACAGCACGGAGTCTTCGGTGCTGACATTCTGCGCGCCGGTGCCGTTGTTGGTGATGGAAGCCGTCTGCCCGTAGACGTAGTAGCCAATCTGGTTGCTGCCGTCAGTAAAGTTCACTTCACCGGTACCGGAGATGGTGACATTGCCGCCATAGCGGGCGTGAACGCCTATCGCCCCGTCTCCGTCCAGATTGATCTGACCGGAAATATCGACCTGCGAGCCCGTGCCTTCAGACCAGACACCGTAGTTACGCAGTCCGGTTGACAGCTCTGCGCCGCCGGTAATATTGATGTCGCCGGATAATGACGCTTTGCCGCCGGAAACCGCTTTGATCCCGGTGTTATTCACGCCATTAAGGTTGATGACACCGGAGCTGCCGACAGTCCCCGCCGTCTGGCTGAACGAATAAATCCCGATACTTTCAGAGGGAACAAATGTGCCGTCGTCCCCGTTGCTGTTGACATTGATAGTACCGCTGTTTACCAGGGACGCAGTGCCATCAAGGGCATGCAGACCATAGACACCGTTGGCCATCGAACTCAGCGTAATGGTCCCCTGGTTATCACCGCGGCCACCGGTTTCCGTGTGAATCGCGGCACTTTCGGTATTCAGATAGGCTTCGTCACTGCCATCCTGGGTGTAGCCTAAATTGATATGACCCGTCGGCGTGTTAACGAAAGTAGACGCGTTATACACCTTGGCAATCCAGACGCTGCCTGTCTGAAACTTATCGACAGCGTTGCTCCAGTAACCGGTATTAATGGTCCCGGCATTTTCAGCAGTGGTTCCGATATGTGTCTGAACCCCTTCAACAATCCCATTCTGGTTTTTATTGGTGTAATTGTAACGGGGCGAAATGGTGTAGGTCCCCTGGGCGCTATTTATAAAACGACTGTTGTTGCCATCAACGAGAATTGCGATATTTTGATAAGCGCTATCCGGGATATTCCCCCCAAGACTCAGGAACCCATTATTGATAAAGGATGAGCCACTGTTAATGTGGGCGATCCTGTTAGTGGTCATTGCCGTACCGTTATTAATAAACGTGGCATTATTATTCAATTTGACAAGCAGAAATGATGCGCTGCTGCTTGCTCTCAAATCAATTGAACCACCCGGAGCAATGTTGATAGTGGCATTTTGCCCATTTGCCTGAAGAACAGCGACATCACGCTCACCATAAACAGAAACGTCAAACCCATCCGGGGAGTGAGAGACCTGATAAGTCTGCGAGGTTGAGGTATACGCTTTTTTCAGTTCAGACTGATAGCTGGTGTAAGCTAAATCGCCGGAAGACAATTTACTGATAAGCCAGTTATTCCAGGTTTTAAAATCGGCCAGGGAACTGACGGTATGCGATGAACCGTCAAACGCGGTAAAGTTCCCCACATAACTGTCAGTCTTAATGCTCCGGTTAATGGGTGAACCCAGCGTATCCAGGTCACTCGGAATATTTGCATAAATGAGTTGTTGTGACGTCCAGTTAGCCGTGGCGTCATTTGCCGTGGTGCCATCCACATAAACCAGGGCGCTTTCTCTTAATTCCCCAAGGTTATACTGGCTTTTATTCAGCGATATATTAGCAACACCATTGGTTACCGTTGCCAGTCGGGTATCAATATAAGGTTCAGCATCCGCTAAGACAAAGGATTCAGCAGGGTTGAAATAGTAGGCATCAAGCTCGGTAAACGCGCCAGAGCTATAGACCATAACCGTTTTGTTACTCGAGGTGATCGGATCAAATACGGTTACCGCCGTGGTCAGGCCAGGGAAAATAATCGTGTTCCCGGCCGCAGGCAAAGACGTCACAGCACTCCCGCCTTGCATTACGGTGTAGCCTGCGTCAATGACTTGCTGGAGATGAGTATAATACTTATAGGTCATATCTCCTGCCCGCCATGTGTCCAGCCCCGACACCGACCAGGTATTGCCGTCAGTAATGACCGCAGCGCCGGTCTCATTGCTGTTTGTTGCCGCGCTCCAGGTGGCATCAAGCTGGCAATTCAGAGTGGCAAGATCGCAGGTGGCGGCATACGCCCCGGCGGTCATTACCGCCATCAGGCCGGTCGCCTTCACCGCATTGCTGACGGCTCTTTTGATTCTGGCGCGACCAAATTCCGAAGTGACAACCCATTGCATCAGGGTGCTGTTCCAGATAACGCGATAGATTTTGTTCATATTGCACACTCGTTAAATATTTAAATTCACCTGTCTGGTTCATTGTTTTCATTAAAATAAAAATAATGTGGCAGGTTTATTTTATTGAAATTCAGGCAACACCCATCCCTTCAGAAAGAAATATCTGAAAAGCTTCTTTAACAGAATGTTAATTCCTGTTAAATTAAGTGTTTCATTTTATCCCTCCATGTATTTCCACCATGGAGGGATTGTTGTGTAGATGTTATTTCTCTGAAAACAACACAAGGGAAATAATGATATCGGGAAGTTATTCCGGCTTACGCAAAAATACACTTACCCTGGTAATATTTCACATTGCTTGATAATTCCTTGTTTTAAATACTCTAACAGAACAGAGGACAGAATATGTCTGGGTGATATTTCTATGTGATTACCAAGGTTTATCTGCATCCCTGCACTGATTCCGTGCTATTCGATTAGCACCCTTATGTATCCTGAGTGCAGTTTTACATTGCGCAAAAAACGAGTCAATAGAGGGGAAATGGGCAGATCGGGTATCAACGGCGGTTCTTAACTGCTTATATGAGCACAATCTCAGTCGCACCTGATCTTTCTTCCTGTTTTATCGTGACTTACATTATTCATCGGCTCTCAGTTTAAGAAGTTCTTCCCGATATTTAAGAACATTATAAATTATTAAACTGTCTTATCATGTAGTTATCGAACGCACATTTGCCGTATAGAGCGTGACAGGAACAGGCATCGGTTTCCTGGCACTTGTGTAGTGATACAGTAAATTTGGCCATCTGATTAGAAGTGATATTCTCACCTCAACACAAAACAGGTGGTTTCATGAACAAGAAAACTAAGCGTACTTTTCCCACTGAGATCGGGCTGGAATGTGCAAAGTTGATGGTTAATAAGAGCGACTCATATAGACAAGCCAGTGAAGCGATGAATATCGGTTCTACCACGCTTGAGAGTTGGGTACACCAGCTCAGATGAGAGCGTCGGGGGATTACGCCCTCTGCAAACCCACATTACTGCGTCTGGATACACGGCACATGTGCAAGCTCCTGAATGAAGATTCCACAGACCGGCTGGTCAAAAATATAGACCGGAGACTTCGTTTCTCGCGAAATTACGCTAATCTGCGTCCTTATACGCCTTTTTGCGAAGAATTCCTCTCAATTGAAGATTGATATTTCAGGAGGAGATATTCCGCGAACTAAAAAGACGTTATAACGGTAACAGAAAGCGGTAAACAGGGAGGAGTAAAGTGGATATTACCATCGTTCAGGCCAAACCCGTCGACGCAGAAAATATTTTATTGCTTCAGCAAATGGCTTACCAGAGTGAAGCATTACTTTATCAGGATGATTCCATTCCTGCATTGCAGCAAACGCTGGAATCATTACGGGCGCAATTTACGAACACACTCCTGCTTAAAGCGTCTCTGGCGGAGGGGCGAATTGTCGGCTCGGTGCGCGGTCATGTTGTCGGGAATACCTGCCATGTGGGGCGTTTGATTGTCCACCCGAACTTTCAGCGCAGAGGTATCGGCTCAGACTTACTGAATGCATTGGAAAGACAATTCCCTGATATCACACGTTTTGAACTCTTTACCGGACATAAAAGTGTAGGCAATTTACGCCTGTATTGCCGTCACGGTTATCAGGAATACCGTCGCGACCCCATTCACGCGGGTCTGACGATGATTTACCTTGAAAAGCACCAGACAAGAACCTGATTCGGCGTTGCGTTTTCCACCGATGTCGACGCCCGCCTTGTAGGCCGGGCGTCGTCTGGCTTAGCGTTTCACTCCTATGCGCATTTTCCGGGTTGCGTAAAACGCGTCCGGGCTCATCCAGAGATCATAAGCCGTTTCATGACGTTTACGATTTTTGAGCTCACGCAGCGTGATACCGCGAATCTTACCTTCGGCAACCCATCGCGCGACCTCCCCCGTACTGAGTCGCAACTGTTTTTTCACCACCGCCAACAGGCTGACCTGAAAGGCGATCGTTAACCTGATACTCACCTTCAGTTGCTGATGTCGGGCAAGCGTCATCCGCCACTGCTCGCGAACCGCAAAGTCCGGGATCCCGGAAAGCTCAGCATTATTTCGCTTCAGGATTTGGCGATCGTGAGCGAAAAATTGAATTGTGCTTGCGTCATTAGCAACGATCCGCATATAGAGCGCGTGGTTGATACGACTGACAGGGAGTCGCGAGAACAGGCTGATATTCCAGGTGTAATCGCAATGAAGACACTTATAGATGCTCCAGACATCCAGCAGCTTCTTTTGTGAATTCATTCTGAAAGCCCCGGAAGGGATGAAATCGCGTTTGATATTGCAGGCAGGACAGCGCTTCGCGATGCGCTGATAGCCCACGGGACTGACGGTCCATGTGACGTGCATATTGACCCTTTTTTAACCCATACAAAAACGGATTCGTTCTGAACGAACCATAAATTTTGCTATGTGAAAAATATTTGAAGATATTTTTCAGTGGGTTAAGAAAAGATTTCCAGCACAACAATCCCTTGAGTCATCGATGAGACAGTAAGACTAACAGACCCTCATTTTCTCAATACATAAACCAAATCAATATTTGTTACACATCCATAAGGGTTATTTGATCTGGCATCGGATTCAGCCCGCCAAATAACCGTATATTTATTAGGCGATCATAAAACAAGGAGGATGCAATGTCAGAAACAGAACAATATTGCCACGCCTGTGGAATGCCATTATCGATACCCAACGCTAAAGGGGTGAGCGATACGTACTGTGCGTATTGCAGCGATGCCGAAGGCAATCTGAAACCCTGGGAAGATGCCGTTTCTGGCCTGGCGGGGTTTCTTGATTCCTGGCAAAAAGTCGGTCCCGAGGAGTCACGTAAGCGCGCGATTCGCTTCCTGACATCCATGCCCGCCTGGGCTCACAAAGCAGACGACTAAACGGCAGATGCCCAGTCCACGGTCGGATGCCGTCGTCATTCTGCATGAAATCTACGGCATCAATGCGCATATCCGGCGTACCAGCGAGATGTGGCGAGCGCGTGGGTTCGAGGTCTATACTCCCGCGCTTTTCCCGCATGAGATTCCCTACAGCTACGCGCAACAGGACGAGGCTTATCGCTATTTTTCGCACCACGTGGGTTTTGATCCGCAACCCGTCTTAACGCTGCTTGCCACACTCCGCGCGCAACATCGCAAACTGATTGTCATTGGCTACAGCACCGGCGCAACGCTTGCATGGCGAGTCGCGGGAAGCGGCTTGTGTGACGGGGTTATCTGTCATTACGGTTCGCGAATCCGCCAGTACAGCGACGAGGTGCCCCACTGCCCTGCGCTGATGATCATGGCTCGCCACGAGCCGTCATTCGATCCTACGGTACTACAACAGAAGCTGGAAACACTGCCCCTGGTACAATGTCATATGTTCGACGCCCGGCACGGTTTCTGCGACGCCGACAGCCCCGGACACCTTGCGTGGCAGGCGCGTCATGCCATTGCCGATGCCATCGCCTTTGTTGACGCAATCTGCGGATAGTCAGCGTGATGGCCTTTATAGCCAGCGACGAACCTGCTTAGCGTAGCGCTCCCACTCTGCCCCAAAGCGCTTATGTAACTGAAACTCTTCAAAATCGATATGCAACCGTGCCACCGCCAGCATGAAGAGTGGTACAGCAATCACGCCAGGCAGACTGCCCATCCAGAGCGCAACGGCAAGTTGCCCTCCGCTCAGTCCAAGATAAATGGGGTTTCGGCTCCAGGCATAACATCCACGCGTGACCAGCGTTGTCGTTTTATCCGCCTGAAGCGGATTGAGCGTGGTGCGATTCACATGCATTTGCCATGCGGTTGTCAGGATGACGCCAAGGCTTACTGCGGCTATCGCCAGGCTCAGAACCTGGGTGACCAGACCAAAGGTAAAACGCGGATTTGCGGTAAGACAATCTCCCACCACAAAGATTAACAGAATGACCGGTGGCGGAAATCGGCTCCTGAGCTTTTCGAGACGCACGTTGACGTGTTTCATTTCCCTCCTTTTGCACCGCAATTATTTGAGACTTTTCAGATCCCTTCGAATATTGCCTGATAAATTATTATTAAACTATGCTCAATACGGTGCGGTAATTCCTCTCTTTTCAAAAAGGTGATAATTATGGCCGGTTGGTTTGAATTAAGTAAGAGTACAAACGATCAGTTTCGCTTTGTACTGAAAGCAGGTAATGGCGAGGTGATCCTCACGAGCGAACTGTATACCACGAAAGCGGCGGCAGAAAATGGCATTGCCTCCGTTCAGTCGAACAGTCCGCTGGACGAGCGCTACGAAACGAAAACGGCGTCGAACGGTAAGTTCTTCTTTAATTTAAAAGCAGGCAATCATCAGATCATTGGCACCAGCCAGATGTATGCCTCCACGCAGTCGCGTGACGTGGGTATCGCGTCGGTAAAAACAAACGGCAGCAGCAAAACAATAAAAGAGCAGATCTGATTTTTTGACGTAAATGGCCAGATCGGGAAATACCGATCTGGCACCTTATATCAGAGAACCTTACTTAAGAATTCAGCCGTTCGCGGATTTGCTGGCGACGTAAAAAGCACCTCAGGCGTTCCCTCTTCCTGGATAATACCGTGATCGATAAAAATGACCCGGTCGGCCACTTCACGGGCAAACCCCATTTCGTGGGTGACGATCGCCATGGTCATGCCTTCGTTAGCCAGGTTCTTCATCACCTCCAGCACATCGCCGACTAACTCCGGGTCCAGCGCCGAGGTTGGCTCGTCGAACAGCATGATCGAGGGATTCATTGCCAGCGCGCGTGCAATCGCCACGCGTTGCTGCTGACCACCCGACAGGCGCGAAGGCCAGGCATCGCGTTTATCGCTTAACCCGACCTTTTCCAACAGCATTTCAGCCCGGCTGACCGCTTCACTGCGGGAGATCCCCAACAGCATTTGCGGCGCCATCATCAGGTTGTCCAGCACCGTCATGTGCGGAAACAGATTAAAACGCTGGAATACCATTCCCACGCTTTCACGCATTTTATTGAGATCGGTCTTGCGATCGTGAACGGCAAAACCGTTCACCACGACTTCGCCTTCGGTGACCGTCTCGAGCGCATTCATGCAGCGTAAGAAGGTGCTTTTCCCCGACCCTGACGGACCAATGATACACACCACCTCCTGGGGTTTGATATCACAGTCAATACCGCGCAGAACGTGGTTGTCACCAAAGTGTTTATGTAAATTTTTAATGTGGATCACTTTTACCAAACCTTTTTTCCAGACGGTTAACCAGCTGCGCCAGCAGGAAGGTGAGTACCCAGTACACCAGCGAAATAGTCAGGTAGGGTTCCCAGTAGGTCGCGTAAGCTCCTGAAACCGTTCGCGCCGCGTAGGCCAGATCGGCAAGCCCGATCGCCGAGGCGAGTGAGGAATCTTTGACAATTGCAATGGCATTATTGCCCAGCGGCGGAAGAATACGGCGAAAAGCCTGAGGCAGGATAACCTTGCGCATGGTTTTCCACCACGGCATTCCCAGCGCCCGCGACGCTTCCATCTGACCGGGGTCAATCGACTGGATCCCCGCACGGAAGATCTCGGAAACGTAGGCCCCGGCATTCAGCGTAATGGCCACAATACAGGATAAGAAGGCACCGTAGCCCGAGCGCAATTCGCGGGCAACATCGGCGCTCATCAGTCCACTGGTAACCAGCATCCCATCCCGGGGATTGATGAACAGCGGCACCAGCGCAAAATGGACGACCATGATCTGAACAAACAGCGGCGTTCCGCGAAAGGCGCTGACGTAGAAACGAACGGGATACTGAACACAATAGCGGAGCGCGTATTTCCAGAAGCCGTGCTCGGCTTTTGCCATGCGGCCCAGCCCCAGCGTCAGCCCCCAGAGTGTGCCAAGACAGACACAGATGATGGTGCATTTTATGGTCATCCATGCGCCTTCCATAAACAATGGCGCATACTCCTGGATGATTTCCCAACGAAATCCCGTCATGGTTTTCCCCTGCAAAAAAGCTGGCACAGACAGCGTGCCAGCCTAAAAAAAATTAATACCGCAAATTACTCTGACGGAAGCGTCGGGACTTCGCTGTCAAACCAGGTTTTATAAATTTTATCGTAGGTGCCATCAGCGATGATTTTTTTCAATCCCGCGTTAATTTTCTGCTGTAATTCGGTATTCCCTTTGGCGACCGCAATACCAAAATACTGGCGCTCGAACTTGGCATCCGGGACAAGCTTGAACTGTTTTTCCGGATGCTGCTTGATGTAGTATTTCACCACGCCAACATCGCCGACCGCCGCGCTGACGCCATCCTCAAACAGTTCCTGCAACATTAACGGCGTATTATCGAACCGTTTGATCGCGGTGCTGTTTTTCCCCAGAACGCCAGAAACCACAATGTCGCCGGTGCTGGAGTTAACGACGCCAACCTTTTCCGTTTTCAGCGAGTCCAGAGAACTCACTTTTGAATCAGCCGGAACGACAATTGACTGCTCCGCCGGGAAATAAGGAAGAGAAAAATCCACCATCTGCTTACGTTTATCCGTGATGGTGATCCCCGAGATAATGATGTCGCGATCCCCGGAACCCAGCGTCGCGAAGATACCTTCCCACGGCGTGTTGACCAGTTTGACATCAAAATTTTCCGCTTTCGCGATGGCTTTAATAATATCGATATCAAAGCCTTCCAGCTGTTTCTGGCTGTTTTCAAACTCAAACGGGCGATAGGTGCCACCCGCGCCGACCACGTAAGTTTCTTGTGCTGCGAAAGCGGCCCCGGTCAACGCCATCATCAAACATCCTGCTTTTATCCACTGACTGAACATTCCCTTCTCCTGTTATTTTTATGCACATTTACTGCATAAAAATACCCAAACTGATTTCCTTATGCAATCACTATCTGATCCGCAGTTTGCCTTGCCGGATCCCCGCTTAGCTCGCCGTTGATACTGCCTTCGCGCCTTCCTGCGCCATCGCGACAAACGCCCTGGCGGCAGCGGTTCGCCAGGCACCTTTTCGCTGCATTAATACGGCCGTACGTTCGAGGAGTTGTGGGGTCAGTGAAATCGCCTGTAGAGAGTGACTCTGTGCGGCGATGGGCGCCGGCAGCAGCGTGGATAATCCGGTGCGCCGCACCAGTTCCAGCACCGCGCTGATGGAGTTGACCTCCATGAGAATCTGCGGTCGCAGTCCTGCCTGACGGCAGTAACGGTCAATCTGTTCCCGGGTAGCAAACTCTGCGCTCAATAAAATCAACTTTTCGTCATTGAGCACGCTCAAATCTACCGACGTTTGCGCCGCCAGCGGATGGTGATTCGCCACGACCAGAGCCAGGTTTTCGGTCAGCAACGGCTGCGCGTCAATATCCGGAGAGTGAACCTCGTCGAAGGCAATACCGACATCCAGTTCATCATTGACCAGCCGCTCTTCGATTCTGTCCTGCGATATTTCCTGTAGCTGTAAGGTTATATTGGGATAGCGGGTATAGAATTCAGCCAGTAACGGGCCGATAAACCAGGCGGTAAAGGTCGGCGTAACCGCAACGCGCAGGGAACCCCGGCTCAGATCCTCCACATCATGAATGGCGCGTTTGCCCTCTTCCAGCGCCTGTAGCGCGCTGCGCGCATAGCGCAGATAGACCTCTCCCGCGTCGGTCAATCGGGTCGTACGCCCGCTGCGATCGAACAACTGCACGCCCAACATCTCCTCCAACTGTCTGATTTGCTGCGAAAGCGCCGGTTGCGAAACGTGCAGCGCCGCCGCTGCACGGGTGAATCCGTGATGCTCCGCCACGGCAAGAAAATAGTGGGTGTGTCGATCCAGCATCGCCTTTACCTATAAGTTTTTCCAATAGACTCCATTATAAATGAGTCTTTTATCTTATGATACGAAGCGCGTAGCCTGTGTTCATCGCATAGCGAGACAGAGGATTATTCGTGAAAGAGATTATTGATGGTTTCCTGAAATTTCAGCGCAATGTATTTCCTGAACGCGCGGAATTATTCAGACGCCTTGCCACCCAACAAAACCCCCGTGCGTTATTCATCTCCTGTTCGGACAGCCGTCTGGTCCCCGAACTGGTCACGCAGCGCGAGCCAGGCGATCTGTTCGTGATCCGCAACGCCGGCAATATTGTGCCGTCATATGGACCGGAACCCGGCGGGGTGACAGCCTCAGTGGAATACGCCGTCTCTGCGCTTCGTGTCACCGACATTGTTATCTGTGGGCACTCCGACTGCGGCGCGATGACCGCGATAGCCGGATGTCACTGCCTGGACCACATGCCAGCCGTCGATCACTGGTTGCGCTATGCGGACTCCGCTCGCGTGGTCAACGAGTCACGCGAGCACGCCTCTTTGGCCGAGAAAACGGCCTCGATGGTGCGTGAAAACGTCATCGCACAACTCGCCAACATTCAGACCCATCCCTCAGTGCGTCTCGCGCTTGAAGAGGGGCGCGTTGCGCTCCACGGCTGGGTCTACGACATCGAAAGCGCAGAGATTGCTGCTTACGACGGCGCCAGCAGACGGTTCGTCTCACTGGCAAAAAACCCGAACACCTGCGCGATGCCTTATCGCCAGTCATCCGCAGCCTGAGCTATTTATTAATCTATCAAAGAGGTTCCATTATGATTCAGTCGCAAATTAACCGCGATATTCGCCTGGCCCTGGCCGATCAGATCCTGCTGAGCAAAGCCAGAAAAGATCTCACGTTTGCCCAACTTGCGGACGGCACCGGTTTATCAGAAGCGTTTGTCACTGCCGCACTGCTCGGTCAACACGCCCTCCCGGCCGATGCTGCGCGTCTCGTTGGCGAGAAACTGGCCCTCGACAACGATGCGGTACTGTTGTTACAGACCATTCCACTGCGCGGCAGTATTGACGATCGCGTACCGACAGACCCGACGATGTACCGTTTCTATGAGATGTTGCAGGTTTACGGCACCACGCTGAAAGCGCTGGTTCACGAAAAATTTGGCGACGGCATTATTAGCGCCATTAATTTCAAGCTGGATGTAAAAAAAGTGGCAGACCCGGAAGGCGGCGAGCGCGCCGTGATTACCCTGGATGGCAAATATTTACCGACGAAGCCTTTCTAATCCATCAGAACGGTACGCGCAGGCGTATCGTTCTTCTTTTCTCTGCTCACAGGAGTAAAGCATGTCTGCACATGATAACTATCTGCAACAGGCGCTGGCCCTGGCAGCCCGCAACGTTGAACAGGGTGGACGCCCGTTTGGCGCGATCATCGTCCGCAACGGCGAAGCGATCGCCGAAGCCGTCAACACCCTGCACCTGGATGATGATCCCACCGGGCATGCTGAGCTCAACGCCATTCGGGCGATTGCGGCCCATTCAGGCAGCGCGGCGCTTCGTGAATGCGTGGTTTACGCCAGCGGCCAGCCGTGCCCGATGTGCCTTAGCGCCATGTATCTCACCGGCGTAAAAGAAGTCTGGTTCGCCAACAGCAATGGCGATGGCGAAACATTCCGTCTCTCCACTGCGGCAATTTATCAGCAATTACAGCAGCCCCTCGCTCAACAAACCCTGCCTGTTCATCATCTTCCACAGCCCAATGGGCTGGCGGTTTACCAACGCTTCGCTGAAAAACAGTCATGAACAAAACCCCGCGCGTTGGCCTGGTCCTGCTGGTTCTGGTACTGATTGGCCTGAATATGCGTCCGCTGCTGACCTCTGTCGGCCCGCTTCTGCCGCAACTGCGTGCCGCCAGCGGTATGAGCTTTGCCGTGGCGTCGCTGCTCACGGCATTACCAATGATCGCCATGGGCACGCTGGCGCTGGCCGGTGGGTGGATCAATCGCCATATCAGCGAGCGTCTCAGCGTCGCCTTAAGTTTGTTGATGATTATGGCTGGCGCATTGCTTCGCGAGCTGGCGCCGCACAGCGTTGTGCTGCTCAGCAGCGCTCTGCTGGGCGGTATCGGTATTGGGATCGTTCAGGTCGTAATGCCAACGGTGATTAAGCGTCTTTTTCACCGTCGCATGCCACAGGTCATGGGGCTCTGGTCAGTTGCACTGATGGGTGGAGGGGGACTCGGCGCGGCGATGACGCCGTGGATCGCACAGCACAGTGAACTCTGGCACCGCTCGCTGGCATGGTGGGCCCTGCCCGCGCTGGTTGCCCTGGTCGGCTGGCTGGCGCAACGTCGCTCAACAGAGATGCCTTCATCTCACCCGAAAAGTGCTGCCGTGCGCGTCGTACTCAACCCCCGCGCCTGGACGCTGGGACTCTATTTTGGCGTGATCAATGGTGGTTACGGTAGCCTGATCGCCCGGCTACCACCGTACTATATTCAGTTGGGCGAAAGCGCGCAGTTCAGCGGCACGCTGCTGGCTCTGATGACCGTCGGTCAGACGGCGGGGGCGCTGGTATTACCGATGCTCGCGCGTCATCAGGATCGCCGTAAACTGCTGCTCTTCACGCTGGCCCTACAGATGCTTGGCTTTTGCGGTTTTATTCTCTGGCCTGCGCAACTGCCAATCCTCTGGGCCGTGGTTTGTGGTATCGGCCTTGGCGGCGCATTTCCTTTATGCCTCGTGCTGGCGCTCGACCATGCCCAACATCCGGTAATATCTGGCAAATTAGTCGCTTTTATGCAGGGGATTGGCTTTATTATCGCCGGCCTCTCTCCCTGGTTCTCCGGTATCTTGCGTAGCCTGAGCGGCAATTACTGGCTTGACTGGACGTTCCACGCCCTCTGTGTGGCCGGGTTGATGGCGCTCACGCTGCGTTTCGTGCCCGCACGCTATCCGCAGGAGTGGTCAGTCGCCGATTAAGGCGCGAAGGGAGTAAGAAGGGAATTAACCGGGTCGGTTTTGTTGATCCTGACAACGAAAGTGCCAGTTAACTGGCACTTTCTCATACGACGTGATCACCCGATATAAAAAATGGCAATCATCAATATTAATGCTTTATTGCCGGGCCAATTAACGCTTACCGTACCCCACCATAAAACGAATGATCAGGCCGCAGGCAGGTGAAAGAAAAAGAAACAATCCTGTGACCATTTCATCACCCGCAGTCAACCACATCGTGGTGTAGTATATCAGCACCGCCAGAATGACCATGCCAACAAACGCGCTAATGGCTGATACCCAACCTAAAACCTGCGCGATATAGCCGCTGACGCCCAGCATACTCACGAGCAGAAAGGCTAAAAAAAAGATCATCGCTGTACCTCCTTTTTGCGTGAACTCAAAACGTAAATACTTACTCTCCTTATATTTTCAATCATAAGCTAAAGCAGCCCCTCCGGCAAATCTCATAACCCATTTATAACAATTGTAATTATACGAATATTCCGCATTGTGCTTTTCTAACCTTATTAAAAACAACCCATTAAAAACAACGTCATTATTTTTTATACGCAATGCAAATATTTACGCTTCTTGATTAATTATTTGTGGCTTACATTAATCCCCGGATGGTACATTATACGTCCAGCATTCATGCCCCTCGTGGTTTTATCCTGACGCAGTTTTACACTCTTTGCAGGAACCATTGTCGTACATGATGGCCTAAAACATTGAGTGTACCGCGTTGGAGAATACGTCTTCTGCGATACAAAAATGGGTATCAATAGAAGGTATTTATGTTCCCAACATGCAAATTTTCCCGCGCGTTTCTGCATCCGCGTTACTGGCTCACCTGGTTTGGTCTCGGTGTGCTTTGGTTATTGGTGCAACTTCCCTACCCTGTTTTGTGCTTTCTCGGCACCCGGACGGGGTCACTGGCACGCCCTTTTCTGAAACGTCGCGAATCCATCGCCCGTAAAAACCTTGAACTCTGCTTCCCGTCTTATTCTCAGGAACAGAGAGAAAAGATGATCGAAGAGAATTTCCGTTCTCTTGGTATGGCGCTGCTGGAAACCGGCATGGCCTGGTTCTGGCCGGACCGTCGTGTGCGTAAATGGTTTGATGTTGAGGGACTGGACAACCTGCAACGCGCACAAGCGCAAAATCGCGGCGTGATGGTTGTTGGCGTTCACTTTATGTCACTGGAACTCGGTGGCCGGGTGATGGGTCTTTGCCAACCGATGATGGCGACCTATCGTCCGCACAACAATCCGCTGATGGAGTGGGTACAGACCCGCGGACGGATGCGTTCGAATAAAGCCATGATCGGCAGAAACAATCTGCGCGGCATCGTCGGTGCCCTGAAGAAAGGTGAAGCCGTCTGGTTTGCACCGGACCAGGATTACGGCCCGAAAGGCAGTTCATTCGCCCCGTTCTTCGCCGTTAAAGACGTGGCGACCACTAATGGTACCTATGTGCTGTCGCGCTTGTCAGGTTCGGCCATGCTCACCGTGACGATGGTCAGAAAAGCCGGTAACGCCGGCTACCGTCTGTATATCTCCCCTGAGATGAAGGGCTACCCGGCAGATGAAAACCTGGCAGCCGCCTATATGAACAAGATTATCGAGAAAGAGATCATGCGCGCCCCTGAGCAATATCTCTGGATCCACCGCCGCTTTAAAACCCGTCCATTGGGTGAAGCCTCACTCTACATTTAAAGAAGGCCGCAAGGCCTTTTTTATTGTCTGCCACCCACCAACAACCTTGATTACGCTATGGTTTTCATCCTCGTTTTTTGCGCTATAAATCGCGTCGCTCAATGGTGATTTATTACCCTCTGCAATTATACTGTCGCCGAATCCCGACAGTTGTAAGTTACTAAAAGTAAATAAGAAAATGTCTATTGTCTTGCCCCTTTTTTAGGCGTACATTAGCGCCGTCTGGAGCAATCAACGCACAGAATTCTGAGGTGATACCGCAGACGAAACGGGGAACATTCCGGGTTTCGTTTTTACCGGTATCAGCTCTCTATAATCAGATGAGATAAAATTCATTCAGGCGTATCAGTCATTACGCGGAGAGATGAAAGTGAAATATTTCTTTATGGGCATTTCTTTTATGGTCATCGTTTGGGCCGGTACGTTTGCTCTGATGATCTAAAGACAACAATGCAGCAAAAAAACAGGAGCCGATGGCTCCTGTTTGCGTTTGGATGGACAGAACGTTTTACTCGAGGGTTTCAGAGGCCGATTTCGTTCCGGCAGGCAGCAAGCCATCGGCGCGGAACATCGATTTAATCCCTCTGATCGCCTGACGGATACGATCGCGGTTCTCAATCAGCGCGAAACGCACATGGGTATCACCGTAATCACCAAAGCCAATTCCGGGCGACACGCACACTTTAGCGTCATTCAGTAGTTTTTTCGCGAAGTCCAGCGACCCCATCCCGGCATACTGTTCCGGGATCTTCGCCCACACGTACATCGAGGCCTTCGGCATTTCGACCATCCACCCGGCCTCATGCAGCCCTTTCACCAGCACGTCACGGCGACGCTTATACTGCTCGGCGATATCACGCACGCACTGCTGATCGCCTTCCAGCGCCGCAATGGCAGCAACCTGCAGCGGGGTAAACGTACCGTAGTCGTGATAGCTCTTAATCCGCGCCAGGGCATTGACCAGCGTTTTGTTGCCAACCATAAAACCAATGCGCCAGCCGGCCATGTTGTAACTTTTCGACAGCGTGAAAAACTCTACCGCCACGTCGCGCGCCCCTGGCACCTGCATGATGGACGGCGCTTTCCAACCATCGTAAACGATGTCGGCGTAAGCCAAATCGTGCACCACCAGTACATCGTAACGCTTCGCCAGCGCGACCACTTTCTCAAAAAATTCTAACTCAACGCACTGCGCCGTCGGGTTAGACGGGAAACCGAGGATCATCATCTTTGGTTTCGGATAACTTTCGCGAATCGCGCGTTCCAGTTCGTTGAAGAAATCGATACCTTCCACCAGCGGAACAGAACGCACCTGAGCGCCGGCAATCACCGCGCCGTAGATATGGATGGGATAGCTGGGGTTCGGCACCAGCACCGTATCGCCATGATCGAGCGTCGCCAGCATCAGGTGCGCCAGCCCCTCTTTTGAGCCAATGGTGACGATCGCTTCAGATTCCGGATCGATATCAACTTCATAGCGTTCCTGATACCAGCGGGAGATGGCCCGACGCAGGCGTGGGATACCGCGAGAAGTGGAATAACCGTGCGTATCGGGGCGCTGCGCCACGGTACACAGTTTTTCGACGATGTGAGGCGGCGTCGCGCCGTCCGGGTTCCCCATGCTGAAGTCGATAATATCTTCGCCGCGCCGACGCGCAGCCATCTTCAGTTCAGCCGTGATGTTAAAAACGTAGGGGGGGAGACGATCAATACGCGTAAAGCGACGTTCAGGGCGAGAGTCAGCCATAATTTCCTCAGATTCACGTTAGCGCCCGGACCGTCCGAGCGACGCTGCCACGATGGTGGCATGTTTAGAAAATAGCCTGATTAAAATCCCTCTGTCGAGAGGGAAAGGAAAATATTTTTTTGTTTCTCAAAAGAGGAATATCAATTTTAAAAGAGGAAGTGATTCGTTTTCGTTGCCGTTAAATGTTACGTTTTTATAACACTCTGTTGTTATGGTAGTAACCATGAAAGCCCGCGTTTTATGAGATGTATTGTAAATACACCAATCATTCATCAATCCCCTTTTAAAATTGAGGTTTTTCCTCATTAGCCACCCGATCTCAGCAGGCTGGTCATCCGCCCTGCGGTTACCTATCATAGTCCTTTAACCCTTTGGCAAGAGTCCCCCCGTGCACGAAATATTTACCATGCTGCTGGCCGTCTTTGACCGGGCTGCGCTGATGCTATTTTGTCTGTTCTTTCTCATCCGCATCCGCCTGTTTCGCGAGCTGCTGCATAAGTCTGCCCATACGCCAAAAGAACTGCTCGCCGTCACCGCCATTTTTTCGATGTTCGCGTTGTTCAGTACCTGGTCCGGCGTGCCGGTAGAAGGTTCACTGGTGTACGTGCGTATTATTGCCGTAATGTCAGGCGGGATCCTGTTTGGTCCGTGGGTAGGCATTATTACGGGGGTGATTGCCGGGACGCACCGCTATCTGATCGACATTGGCGGCGTGACGGCGATCCCCTGCTTTATCACCAGTATTCTGGCGGGGTGTCTTGCCGGCTGGATTAACCGTAAGATCCCCAAAGCCCAACACTGGCGCGCCGGGATTTTAGGCGGCATGCTTTGTGAAACACTGACAATGATCCTGATTGTCCTCTGGGCGCCAACCACCGAACTGGGGCTGGATATCGTCTCGAAAATCGGTATTCCGATGATCCTCGGCAGCGTCTGTATCGGGTTTATCGTGCTGCTGGTACAGAGCGTTGAGGGTGAGAAGGAAGCGAGCGCCGCGCGGCAGGCCAAGCTGGCACTGGATATCGCCAATAAAACCCTGCCCTTGTTTCGCCAGGTCAACAGCGAATCGCTGCGCCAGATCTGCGAAATTATTCGTCACGATATCCACGCCGATGCGGTGGCAATTACCAATACCCAGCACGTGCTGGCCTACGTCGGTGTCGGAGAAGCCAACTACCGCAACCACGATGACTTCGTCAGCCCGACCACCCAGCAGGCGATCAATCACGGTGAAATCATTATTAAAAACAATGATGAAGCACACCGCACGCCAGAAATTCACTCCATGCTGGTCATTCCATTATGGGAAAAAGGCGTCGTGACCGGCACGCTGAAAATTTATTACTGCCACGCCCATCAGATCACCTCGTCATTGCAGGAGATGGCAATAGGTCTGTCGCAAATTATCTCGACCCAGCTCGAGGTGTCCCGCACCGAGCAATTGCGGGAGATGGCAAATAAGGCAGAGCTACGCGCGCTGCAAAGTAAAATTAATCCTCATTTCCTGTTTAACGCCCTGAACGCGATTTCGTCATCGATTCGGCTTAATCCGGACACGGCCCGTCAGCTCATTTTTAATTTGTCGCGTTACCTGCGCTATAACATTGAGTTAAAGGATGACGAGCAAATCGACATCAAAAAAGAGCTGTACCAAATCAAGGATTACATTGCCATTGAACAGGCCCGTTTTGGTGACAAGCTGACCGTGATTTATGATATTGATGAAGAGGTCAACTGCTCCATCCCCAGCCTGCTGATACAACCGTTAGTCGAGAACGCCATTGTCCATGGCATTCAGCCCTGTAAAGGGAAAGGCGTGGTGACGATTAGCGTCGCCGAGTGTGGTAACCGGGTGCGCATTGCCGTAAGAGACACCGGCCACGGTATCGATCCAAAAGTGATTGAGCGTGTGGAATCCAACGAAATGCCGGGCAATAAAATTGGTCTGCTTAATGTCCATCATCGCGTTAAGCTGTTATACGGTGAAGGCCTGCATATTCGCCGCCTGGAGCCAGGTACCGAAATCGCCTTTTATGTGCCAAACCAGCACACGGCGACCGCGACGCCCGCCACGTTATTGCTTTAAGCCGGAGTAACACTGTGAAAGTCATCATCGTTGAAGATGAATTCCTTGCCCAACAGGAACTCAGTTGGCTGATTAAAGAACACAGCCAGATGGAGATTGTCGGCACGTTTGACGACGGTCTGGATGTGCTGAAGTTTTTGCAGCATCACCGCGTCGACGCCATTTTTCTTGATATCAATATTCCGTCTCTGGACGGCGTTCTGCTGGCGCAAAATATCAGTCAGTTCGCCCATAAGCCGTTTATTGTGTTTATTACCGCGTGGAAAGAACACGCGGTTGAAGCGTTTGAGCTGGAAGCGTTTGACTATATTCTCAAGCCGTATCAGGAATCACGGATCGTCGGGATGCTGCAAAAGCTGGAGGCAGCCTGGCAACAGCAACAGTCCGGCGCCACAGCGGTTGGGCCGGTTACGCGTGAAAACGACACCATCAACCTGATCAAAGATGAGCGGATTATCGTCACGCCGATCAACGATATTTATTACGCCGAAGCACATGAGAAAATGACGTTTGTCTATACGCGGCGGGAGTCGTACGTGATGCCCATCAATATCACCGAGTTCTGCAACAAACTACCACCCTCGCATTTTTTCCGCTGCCACCGCTCGTTCTGCGTCAACCTGAACAAGATCCGCGAGATTGAGCCGTGGTTTAACAATACTTATATTCTGCGGCTCAAGGATCTGGAATTTGAGATTCCCGTAAGCCGCAGCAAGGTAAAAGAGTTCCGCCAGCTAATGCATTTATAGTGGACTGCGCTGTGCTCTCGACAGGCAGCGCAGAAATCAGACTTTGAGCATTTTGACCGTGGACTCGATATCAATCTCATCTTCCGAGAAGATCAGCGTCGTGCCCTGGAAGGTGGTGATCGCCAGTTTTTTCACCGTGCGCATTTCACCCGCTTTTTCCGCGGTTTTCGGTCTGATGCTGCTCATCAGCAGTCCAACAGAGAGCACCGCATTTTCTTTATCAATCGGCGTATCGGCCGGGACTTCTTCGCTGAACACCACGAATGACTTAATCGAGGTGAGCTTTAGCCGCTCGCCCGCGATATAGATATATTTGCTGTCCGGCACGACCTTCACCGCATACGCGGAAAGACCTTTGTTATTGGTCGTTGGCTCAAAGGTTACCGCCGCATCTTTCTTAATCAGCTCAGGGTTGGCAACCTTAATCACATGAAAATAGCGGTTATCGCCGTTCTCATCTTTGATAAATCCAAAACCTTTATCTTTAAACCACGTTGTGATTGTTCCGTTCATCGCCATTACCGTCTGGTTAATCTACTCAATTTTTTGCAGCGCGCAGTGTAAAGCACAATGCCTGCGCAGACCACGTCTTTGGGTTAAGTCTGGATGATAAATTTCAGGGATGCGAGGGAAAGTGAAGTCGCCGTCATTCGCCGGTCAGCAGAAAATGGGTTATCATCCGCACCCACTTTCCCGCCTGGCAGCCTGATGTCTACGATTATTGATACCTTTATTGCCCCACCGTGCGACGACGAGATAGAGACGCTCTATCAGGACGATCACCTGGTGTTGATCAACAAACCCGCCGGGCTGCTCAGTCTTTCAGGAAAGCATCCGCAAAATCTCGATTCGGTACACTATCGGCTGGTTCAGCAATTTCCTGGCTGCACGCTGGTTCACCGCCTGGATTTCGGTACGTCCGGACTGATGGTGGTGGCGCGTAATAAGGCGATCAATGCCGCCCTCTGCCACCAGTTCAGCCAGCGCACCGTCAGTAAAGTCTACAGCGCGCTGCTCTGCGGACATCTGGACACTGACGAGGGGACGATCGACGCACCGATTGCCAAAGATCCAGCCCTGTTCCCGCGGATGACGATTTGCCCGCTCAAGGGCAAACCCGCGCGGTCTCGCTATCAGGTCGTTGAGCGCGTTTTCCGGCAACTGGCCGATGGGACCATGATGCCGTTGACGCGGGTTCAACTCACGCCGGAGACCGGACGCACGCATCAGCTACGCATTCACTGCCAGCGAGTGGGGCACCCCATTCTGGGCTGCGACCTGTATGGCGGCCGCCTGCTGCCCGGTACAGAACAGGCTTCGCGTCTAATGCTTCACGCCAGCGAACTGCGCTTTGTTCACCCCCTCAGCGGGGAGCACATCAATGCTCATCACCCCGCGCCGTTCTGAATGCGTCTTACCACATCAAATCATCAGGCACTTTAAAATCAGCATACGGATCGTCTTCATCCTGCTCTTCCTGACTCAGCGCGCTGTGTAATACGATGCTGTTTGCATCGCGCTGCGCAATTTTATCGGCGACGCTGGCCGGGATAATCGCGTATTCGCTCTCGTCGCTGTTATCGGTCGCCAGACGCGCAATGGCCAGACGTCCGTTGATCAACTGCGCCTGGGTTAGCTTATCCACTTCGATTTTTTTGATGAGATTGTTATCGGTGAAGTTAAAGCCAATGTCGCCTTTTGCGACAGTGATCCGGTTCATTTCAATCAGTTGCTTCACCTGGGCTTTAAACTCTTTCGCCAGCGTCGCCTGTTTTTGCTGCTCGCTGAGCTGTTTGTCACGCTCAAGCTGCGCCTTTTTATTTTCTTCGACCGCCTCTCTTGCCTCACGAGCCTGCACGCGTGATTTTTTAGCCGTTCTCTGGACTTTCGCCATCTTTTTGCTGGTTACTAAACCCGCTTTGAGCATCTGCTCTTGTAAGGTAAGTTTCGTCATTTTTGCTTCTGAGTCTGGTGAATGATAGGTGGAATTATACCTGCAATATTTGAGGCGATACCAGTTGGCAGACACGTTTCACCGGTATCGTCATGATCGGACCAGGACTACGAATGCTGTTCAGCCATAACCCCTGAATCAGAGTGCGAACACTGTCTCAATTTCGATTCTGAGATCGGGTGAAAAAAGACGGCTGACTTCAACGAGGGAACTGGCAGGCAGATATTCACCGTAGTGCCGGTAAAGGACCTCACGCAACGTGTTAATTTCATCAAATGAGGTAATGAAAATAGTCACTTTTATCAGCGCGGAAAAATCGATGCCTTCTGCGGCGGTCACTTTCTTTATCTGAGCAAATATCTCTTCCGCCTGTTCTGCGATACCACCGCGCTGAGCCGGCGTGCCAAAGGCGGTCAGCCCCGAAATATAGAGCGTCCCATTGTATTTCACCGCATGAACGTAAGGCGCGTTAACATCACCTAATTCAGGGTAGTTTTTGCGTTCTACCGTTTTCATTCTGTCGATTCCTTAATCAAATGGGTGAAAAAAACCGCGTGAGCTACGCGGTTTGTCTGTTTAACGTGGCTTACAGGATCTGGCCTAACGTCTGGCGCAAATGCGCGCCAGAGCCAAGCAGGCCAGGATTATCGTGAACGATCAGATACACAGGAATATCCTGCACGTAGGCCTTAAAGCGCCCTTTATCTTCAAAACCACCACGGAAGCCCGACGCTTTGAAGAATTCCAGGAAACGCGGCACGATGCCACCGGCGATGTAGACGCCGCCAAAGGTGCCTAGCGTTAGCGCCAGATCGCCGCCGAAACGTCCCATGATCACACAAAACAGCGACAGCGCGCGGCGACAGTCAGTGCAACTGTCGGCCAGGGCGCGTTCGGTAATATCTTTTGGCTGCAAATTTTCCGGCAGACGTCCGTCGGATTTGACGATGGCGCGGTACAAGTTCACCAGCCCTGGACCAGACAGTACGCGTTCCGCAGAAACGTGACCAATCTCGGCACGCAGGACTTCCAGGATGATCGCCTCTTCTTCACTGTTCGGCGCGAAATCTACGTGACCGCCCTCGCCCGGCAGGCTGACCCAACGCTTATCGACATGGACCAGATGCGATACTCCCAGACCGGTGCCCGCACCATAAACCGCAATAGGTTTACCCTCCACCGGTTCCGCGCCGCCAAACTGGATCAGATGCTCTTTTTTCAGCATCGGGATCGCCATCGACACCGCGGTGAAATCATTAATGATTTCCAGATGGCTAAAACCAAGATTCTTTTTCATCTCCGCAATAGAAAATGCCCAGGTATGGTTGGTCATCGCGACCCAGTCCCCCGTAATCGGGCAGGCAATCGCGATACAGCCAGCGTTCACGTTAACCTTGTGCTCATCGAGGTAAACTCGCACGACAGCTTCCAGGCTGGGATAGTCCAGACCGGAATAGGTTTTGGCCTGCGAGATCTCACCGCTGTCGATATCACACAGAGCAAGACGGGCGTTGGTGCCGCCGACATCACCTACTAAAGCATACTTTGTCATTCTTCTACTGCTCCGCTAAAGTCAAAATAAGTCGTTGCCACACTGTAAATATACGGGGGCATAACAACAATGTCAGAAAAGCGAGTCCCCTGAAAATATCGATCCAGGTCACACAATAACTTTATCGTTTCAGCACCATTTGCAGCGATGCCATCCGGCTGACGCGGCAAACTGAGCGCAAGACACGGCATTAAGGAAAAAAACATGCTCCATCCGCGAGCCAGAACCATGTTGTTATTGTCGCTTCCCGCGTTGATCCTGGGGGTCGCATCCAGTTTAGTCCTGATTGTGGTCATGAAGTTTGCGTCCATCTTGCAGAGCATACTCTGGCAACGTCTGCCGGGCAGTCTGGGGATCGCTGCCGATTCTCCCCTCTGGATCATGCTCACCCTGACGCTAACCGGGGTTATGGTCGGTCTGGTGATTCGCTACAGCACCGGACATGCCGGTCCGGATCCGGCCACTGAACCGCTTATTGGCGCGCCGATTTCTCCTGCCGCGTTGCCAGGCTTGATCATCGCGCTGGTGTTGGGTCTGGCGGGTGGAGTCAGCCTCGGTCCCGAGCATCCGATTATGGCTGTTAACATCGCGTTAGCCGTTGCCCTGGGTCGTCGGCTATTCCCGCGGATTGGCGCACTCGACTGGACCATTCTGGCCTCTGCTGGCACCATCGGCGCCCTGTTTGGCACACCGGTCGCCGCCGCATTGATTTTCTCGCAAACCCTGAGCGGCTCTAATGACACCCCTTTATGGGATCGGCTCTTTGCGCCGTTAATGGCGGCGGCGGCAGGTTCGCTGACCACCAGCCTGTTCTTTCATCCGCATTTCTCGCTCCCTATCGCCCACTACACCCAGATGCGCATTGTGGACATTTTCTCCGGAGCCGTGGTGGCGGCGATTGCTATTGCGGCGGGGATGGTGGCGGTCTGGTGCTTACCCCGGTTGCACGCTTTACTGCATCGCCTGAAGAACCCGGTGGTGCTCCTTGGCGTCGGCGGCCTCCTTTTAGGGATACTCGGCGTGGTGGGAGGACCGCTAACGTTGTTTAAAGGTCTGGATGAAATGCAGCAAATGGCGTTCAGCCAGACGCTCGGCACAACGGATTTCTTCATGTTAGCGGTGATTAAACTCGCCGCGCTGGTCATTGCGGCGGCCAGCGGTTTTCGCGGAGGGCGAATCTTCCCGGCGGTATTTATTGGCGTAGCGTTAGGGCTGATGTTGCATGCCCACGTTGAAGCCGTTCCGGCGGCCATTACCGTCTCCTGCGCGATTCTGGGACTGGTGCTGGTCGTCACCCGTGACGGCTGGCTCAGCCTGTTTATGGCCGCAGTGGTGGTGCCGGACACCACCCTGCTGCCGCTACTGTGTATTGTCATGCTTCCGGCCTGGCTGTTACTGGCGGGCAAGCCGATGATGGTCGCCAACCGGGAAGATAAATAGTCATCCGCTGTTACGCGATTCCAGCGCCTGGGTGACCTTGCGTAGCAGCGTGGGTAAGTCGGCTTTCGGTAGCACAACTTCAATTAGCGAGAGCCGCTGTGGATGCTCCAGCCGGGCCAGTACCTCCTCGAGTTGGATGGCCTGAGTCACCCGCCAGCATTCAGCCTGATCCGCAAGGCTGAATGCCCGTGGGATCTGCGTCCAGTTCCAGGAAGCAATATCGTTGTACCGCTGTTTCTCCCCGTGGATCGCTCGCTCAACGGTATACCCGTCGTTATTGAGCACCAGAATCACCGGCGTGTGCCCGTCACGCAGCATGGAGCCTATTTCCTGGATCGTCAGTTGCGCTGCGCCGTCGCCGGTTATCAGAATAACCCGACGTCCAGGTGCCGCCGTTTGTGCGCCAAACGCTGCGGGCAGCGAGTAGCCTATCGAACCCCAGAGCGGTTGTACTATCAGTTCCGCCCCCGTAGGCAGCGACAAAGACGCGGCCCCAAACGCCGCCGTTCCCTGATCGGCGAGGATCAGATCGCCGGGTACCAGCGCCTGCTGCACGGTATGCCAGAAATTCTCCTGGGTCAGCGCCCCTCTTTCGATGTGCGGCTGCACGGCCGCAGATTTAGCGGGCGGCGGCGCAAAAGAGAGCTCCAGACACAGCTCACGCAACGTGGTGACCGCCTGTTCCATAGACAGACCACTGAACCAGGTCCCTCCCACCCGCGATGCCTGCGGCTGAACCTCAATGGTACGTTCCAGCGCCAGTTGCTGGGTAAAACCGGCAGTCAGCGTATCGACGAATCGGGTTCCCACACAAATCGTGGTATCCGCCTGTTCTATCGCCTGGCGGACATCGTCACTGCTGGCCCCCGCGCTGTAAGTGCCGACAAACCCCGGTTGCTGTTCGTCGAAAAGCCCCTTCCCCATCAACAGCGTGGCGTGGGCCATGGGCGTCTCAACCATCCAGCGTTGCAGGACCGGTTGTAGACCAAAGCGATGGGCGAGAAAATCTGCCAGCAGCGCAACGCGTGGACTGTTGATCAGCATTTGTCGTGCATGGTAGCGAAATGCCGTCACCACGTTCTCCTGCCATTCCGGCCCAGAGAGAGCCAGCTCCGCCGAGGGAGGCAATGCGGGGCGTTTTGCTACATCAGCAGGCAGCATCAGGTAACCCGGGCGATGGGCGGTCAACATCGCGCACAGGACGCGGTCAATCTCGTAACAGGCGTTTTGCTCATCCAGCAACGCACTGGCAGCACAGAGGGACTGGCTCATACGGTAGAAGTGCTGGAAGTCGCCGTCGCCCAGCGTGTGGTGCATCAGTTCGCCCCGACGCTGCGCGCCGCTACACGGGGCGCCAACAATATGCAAAACGGGGACATATTCCGCATAGCTGCCCGCCAGGCCATTCATCGCACTGAGTTCACCCACGCCGAACGTGGTCAGCAACGCGCCTGCTCCAGCGACCCGTGCGTAACCGTCTGCCGCATAGGCGGCATTAAGCTCGTTTGCGCACCCGACCCAGCGCACGTGCCGATGATCGATCACATGGTCAAGAAACTGCAAATTGTAATCGCCCGGTACGCCAAACAGATGCCCGATGCCGCACCCGGCAATTCTGTCGAGCAGGTAATCCGCAACGGTATAAGGGGTTTGCATGACAGCTTTCCTTCTGACGGTAACCTCATGTTGAGTATTGAAGAAGCGTCGGGGCTGTCCAGAAAGCGGCGGCGATGAGGGTGGAAAGCAGAATTTACAGTGGCAGGGGTGAAAATGTCATTGAAAAATGATGAGTGTAAACGTATACACTTGAGAGCTGAATTCACTGCGAGGGAAGAAAATGGTTTACCAGCCTGATGAAAATCGCTATCAGAGGATGGCATTTCGCCGCTGCGGTCAGAGCGGTCTGAAGCTACCCGCTATCTCGCTTGGCCTGTGGCATAACTTCGGCGATACCACCCAGGTGGAAAACAGCCGGGCCCTGCTTCAGCGCGCGTTTGATCTGGGGATCACCCACTTCGACCTCGCAAATAACTACGGCCCCCCGCCGGGTTCAGCGGAACGTAACTTTGGTCGAATCCTTCAGGAAGATTTTTTGCCGTGGCGCGATGAGCTGATAATCTCCACCAAAGCGGGTTATACCATGTGGGAAGGCCCTTACGGCGACTGGGGATCCCGCAAATATCTGATTGCCAGCCTTGACCAAAGTCTGAAGCGGATGGGGCTCGAATATGTGGATATTTTCTACCACCACCGTCCCGACCCTGAAACGCCCCTGCAAGAGACGATGAAAGCACTGGACCACATCGTGCGCCAGGGAAAAGCGCTGTATGTGGGACTCTCCAATTATCCTGCCGACCGCGCCCGTGAAGCTATCGATATCCTCAATGATTTGGGCACACCGTGTCTGATTCATCAGCCTAAATATTCGATGTTTGAACGCTGGGTAGAGGACGAACTGCTGGAGATGTTGCAGGAAAAAGGGGTGGGAAGTATCGCGTTTTCACCGCTGGCAGGAGGACAACTCACCGATCGCTACCTGAATGGGATCCCGGCTGACTCCAGAGCCGCGAGCGGAAGCCGTTTTCTGAATCCGGATCAGCTCACCGCCGGGAAACTGGAAACCGTACGCCAGCTCAATATGCTGGCCGAAAAACGCGGGCAAAAACTGTCGCAGATGGCGCTCGCGTGGGTACTGCGTAACGATAACGTCACCTCGGTGCTGATTGGCGCCAGTAAAACCACGCAGATTGAAGATGCGGTCGGCATGCTGGCCAATCGTCATTTCACCGACCAGGAGTGCGCCGATATCGACAACATTCTGAACAGCACGCGTTAACTGCATTTTTAGCAATTCGTGCTCTCATTCATGATTTAAGAGTTAAGGCGATGAAATGGGGCTTTACGGCCCCGTAATATTACGTTAACAGGCCGACTACGGCTTCGATCGTGAAGGAGATAAAGAATGTTCAGGTCACTGATTCTGGCGGCAGCCTTACTGGCTTTTACACCGCTTGCCGCAAACGCGGGCGAAATCACCCTGTTGCCATCGATAAAATTACAAATTGGCGATCGCGATAATTACGGTAACTACTGGGACGGCGGACACTGGCGTGACCGTGACTACTGGCATCGCAATTATGAATGGCGTAAAAATCGCTGGTGGCGACATGACAATGGCTATCACCGTGGCTGGGATAAGCGTAATGCTTATGAGCGCGGATACCGGGAAGGCTGGCGCGATCGCGACGACCACCGGGGTCGCGGCAAAGGTCACGGACACCGTCATTAATTCCATTTTTATTGAAAGCCCGATGCGCTGGCCTCGGGCTTTTTCATTACCGGTTACAAACCCAGCGCCGTGCCAACCAGTAGCCACAGATTCAGCGCCACCACCAGCACCACAATCATCCAGCCAATCTGTTTAACCCAGCGAGTGTTCACCAGATCGCCCATCAATTTACTGTCGCTGGTAAAAATCAGCAGCGGCACCAGCGCCAATGCGATACCGAAGCTTAACAGCACCTGGCTCATCACCAGAATACGCGTCGGGTCAAGACCTATCAGAATAACGATAAATGACGGCATCATGGTGATGGTACGACGCACCCACAAGGGGATATGAAAGCGGACAAATCCCTGCATCACAACCTGCCCCGCCAGCGTTCCCACCACCGTTGACGACAGTCCCGCCGCCACCAGGCTCAGCCCGAATACTGTTGCCGCCGCGTGGCTTAATAACGGCTCCAGCGTCAGATAGGCCTGATCCAGATCGGCAATACCCGTATGACCACTAAAGTGAAACGCTGCGGCAGCCGTCGCCATCATCGCCAGATTGACGAACCCCGCAATGGTCATGGCGATAGCCACATCCCATTTTGTCGCCGCATAGCGCTGCTGACGAGTACCGCCGTGCAGATGTTGCGTTAACGAAGAGTGTAGGTAGATAACGTGCGGCATGATGGTTGCGCCCAGCACCCCGGCAGCCAGAAACACCGCTTCAGAGTCAGGCAAGCTGGGGATCACCATGCCTTTACTCAACTGCGCAAAGTTGGGTTGGGAAAATATCAGTTCAACAATATAGGCCATGGCGACGAACAGCAGCAGGCCGCCGATCACTTTTTCCAGCGGCTTTTGCCCGCGCCGCTGGAGCATCAGGATCAGGAAGGTGGCGATCCCGGTCAATACCGCTCCCTGCAATAGCGAAACGCCGAGGATCAGTTTGAATCCTATTGCCGCACCGATAAATTCAGCAAGATCGGTCGCCATCGCGATGATCTCCGCCTGTACCCAATAGAACCAGACCACCGGACGCGGGTAGCGATCGCGAATTTGTTCAGCCAGATTCTTACCCGTGGCAATGCCCAGTTTGGCTGACAAGACCTGGATAAGCATCGCCATCAGGTTTGCCCAGACCACTACCCACAGCAGTTGATAACCAAAGCTGGCACCGGCCTGAATATTCGTCGCGAAGTTGCCCGGGTCGATATACCCGATAGCCGCAACGAACGCCGGCCCCATTAATGTGAGCCTTAACTTGCGCGCTGCTTTTCCACTGCTACTCTCAACGCGATCGTTTGTCATTTTCTGCCTCTGAAACATAGCCTGTGCTATGTTTTATGTTATGCCTGATGAGAATGGTTATCAAGTGCATGTAATAAAGGTAACCTTGATTTCTCTGACAGGCGGGAACGATAACGAGTGCGGGTACAGGAAATGCGCGCAGCATGTTTAATAATTGTTATTATATTAGCACAACAACTTAACTATTTACTTTCGAATTAGACATAACAGAAGTGTATGCCGGATCACTATTTTTGAATCTCGTCACAGGTCCTGATTATAGTGTGTGTTAGATCTCGTTTTCTTTGCACACGTTGCATAGAATGTGCACGGAAATTTAACCTGCCTCATATTTGGAGCAAATATGGACCGCGTCCTTCATTTTGTCCTGGCACTTGCCGTTGTTGCGATCCTCGCATTGCTGGTAAGCAGTGACCGTAAAAAAATTCGCATTCGTTATGTCGTTCAACTGCTTGTTATCGAAGTGTTACTGGCGTGGTTCTTCCTGAACTCTGACGTCGGCCTCGGCTTCGTTAGAGGCTTTTCCGAAATGTTTGAAAAACTGCTCGGATTCGCCAATGAAGGGACGAACTTCGTCTTTGGCAGCATGAACGACAAAGGCCTGGCCTTCTTCTTCCTGAAAGTCCTGTGCCCTATCGTCTTCATTTCAGCGTTGATCGGTATTCTGCAGCATATTCGCGTGCTGCCGATTATCATCCGGTCTATTGGCTTCCTGTTATCCAAAGTCAATGGTATGGGCAAACTAGAATCCTTCAACGCCGTCAGCTCGCTGATCCTTGGCCAGTCTGAGAACTTTATCGCGTATAAAGACATTCTGGGCAAAATGTCCCGCAACCGCATGTACACCATGGCTGCAACGGCAATGTCCACCGTTTCCATGTCTATCGTCGGCGCGTACATGACCATGCTGGAGCCAAAATATGTCGTTGCGGCGCTGGTTCTGAACATGTTCAGCACCTTTATCGTACTGTCGCTGATCAACCCGTACCGCGTTGACGCCAGCGAAGAAAACATCCAGATGTCCAACCTGCACGAAGGCCAGAGCTTCTTCGAAATGCTGGGTGAATACATCCTGGCTGGCTTCAAAGTTGCGATTATCGTTGCAGCCATGCTGATCGGTTTCATCGCCCTGATCGCCGCGCTGAACGCCCTGTTCGCTACCGTGACCGGCTGGTTCGGCTACAGCATCTCCTTCCAGGGCATCCTGGGCTACATCTTCTATCCGATTGCCTGGGTGATGGGTGTGCCGTCCAGCGAAGCGCTGCAGGTGGGCAGCATCATGGCGACCAAACTGGTTTCCAACGAATTCGTTGCGATGATGGACCTGCAGAAAATCGCCTCCACGCTCTCTCCGCGCGCTGAAGGTATCCTCTCAGTGTTCCTGGTTTCCTTCGCCAACTTCTCTTCTATCGGTATCATCGCGGGCGCGATTAAAGGCCTGAACGAAGAGCAAGGTAACGTCGTGTCCCGCTTCGGTCTGAAGCTGGTTTACGGCTCTACGCTGGTGAGCGTCCTGTCGGCGTCTATCGCCGCACTGGTTCTGTAAGACAGCACTGACATAAAAACGGGGAGCGCATCCCCGTTTTTTTATCCCTGTAATTCCCCTAACGGCCTCGGTCGTCCAATCAAATACCCTTGCAGGTAGTTCACCCCCAAGCTTAACAGCAGCTCCCGCTGCGCAGGCGTCTCTACATATTCCGCCACCACGCTTAAGGACTTTGCTTTTGCCAGATCGGTTATCGACTTCACGATCATCGCATCCAGCGAATCGGTCATAATATCTTTTACGAACACGCCATCGATTTTGATGATGTCAGCCTGCAGGCGTTTCAGACGCTCATAATTGGCATAGCCGGTTCCAAAATCATCAATCGCAATCCTGAAGCCAAACCTGTGCAACTGTTCGATGTTTTGCATGCTGGTTTCCGAATTGGAAAACGCCTGCTCTTCCGTTATCTCAATGATCACCGTTTCCGGCGCGATGCCATAACGGGTAAACAGGCGAATGATGCGCGGCGCCGTCTCTTTTTGCAGCAAGGTCAGCGGCATTAAATTGACCGAAAAAAGCGGCCCTGGCTCAGTAGAAGGATGCTCCGATAACCAGTTCAGCAAGGCTTCAACTACCTGCAGATCAAAGCGGGCGCTGAGGTTAAACTGTGCTATTAGCGGGATAAATTGATCCGGGGTCATGATGCCTTCATCGCTTTTCAGCCGCGCGAGAATTTCATCGTACCCTTTGCCCTGAGCGTCGCGGATAGGCTGCGCGTAAAGCAGGAGATCGCCGCCATCGAGTGCTTTACGTATTTTATTGAGCAGCAGCACCCGTTCGGTTGTCTGACCTGTCGCCACTTCCTGGCTGTGAGTCAGTGCCAGCACCCGGTGATTTGCGCAGGACTGTTCCGCCAGCCAGCTCAACTGACCCAACAGCGGTTGCAACGTCTCCTGCTTACCGTCCCATTGTCCCCAGGATGCGCCATAGCCCATGTCCAGCCCGGTGTTGTTCCAGTAAATTTTACGACTGTTCAACAGGTCGAGCATATGTTGCAGGCGGGCGTCCACCTCCGACCCATTAAGCACCAGCAATAATTCACTGCCGGGCAACTGGAAGATTTTTTCATTCTCAAGCATCAACGGTTGCAGCATACGGTGCACCGTGCGTTTGCTATGCACGCGCATCAGCATGCCGTAATGACGACTGAGAAACTCCATATTCTCCAGGCGCAGACAGCAGACGCTCTGCCCGGCCCCTTTTTGCAGGAACTGTTCCAGCGCGCGCAGATTCGGCAAGCGGGTTAAAGGATCGGTAAGCGCCTGCTGATGCCAACGACGATTTAACCATTCGCTACGCTGGTAGATACGCATCATATAGAGCAGACAAATACTGAACGAAACCAATACCGACAGGACGAAGGCCAACGAATACTCCGACCCGACGCCCTGTAAAAAATTGCGGTTGTAGGTCAGCAAGAACAGCGTTGAAACCGCCCAGCTCAGGTTCAAAAAAGGGTAAGTCAGCTTGCCCACGCCGGAGGTGAAAATGATAAAGAAAACAGGAACCAGATACCCGGCGATGTAATCGTTGTCATACGGGGTGCACATCAGGATGAGCAAAACAGCGATGACAGCGAGCCAGCACAAGGTAAATAAGCGAATTTCCTTCTTGAAACAGGGGGCGATATCTCTATGCCAGAATGTTCGGGCATAGTGTGGACTCACGATCATCCGCATCGGGTAATAAAAAAGCATGGTGAAAATTAGCACCGCGGAGATCAGGCTTAGAATATCGACAATCGTGAAAATAGCGGCTGCAGTACCAAAGAACGTCGAGACGGCCACCGGAAAGTCGAGATAATGACCCGCCAGATACATGCTGATTTTGATGCCCACAGGGGTAATAAAACCGAACAAAATGACGCGTCGCCAGATATTGCGATTGGGTAGCCCACAGCGCCAGCGCGAACCCAATTGCCAGCGAGCAATGGCGCAAACGCCCACCACAACAAACATCTGGCAAAACAGAAGTACTGCCCCCTGGGCAAACGGCAGATGAAGATTCCAGAGGTTAGTAATATACAACGCTAACATGACGGGCAGAACACCGCGCCTGCCGAAAAGAAACATCATCGACAGCAGGACGCACAGCGGCAACCACGAGAGATAGATATAACTGGAATCCACAATCGCAAGCGGGGAAATCAAACGCGAAAACTGGATGGCTGCGATGGAGAGCACGATCGCAAGAGCGAATATTCTTATATTATTTATCAGGTTGCGCTTGACTGGCATGGATTGACTGCTCTCACGGAACGAACTATTAATCACATTAATAATAAGTTTATTCGCATCGCGAAGCAAACCTATGCCCACCAGAAACAGATGTCACCATTTGCAGAAAAGATTCTGGCTTATCAGCAACTGTATTACAAAAATGGAAGGTATGCAGAGATAAAAAAACCCCCGCTTTACAGCGAGGGTTCTGAATTTGGTGGAGCTAAGCGGGATCGAACCGCTGACCTCTTGCATGCCATGCAAGCGCTCTCCCAGCTGAGCTATAGCCCCACGATGCGTTTACGTACCAAAATTGTTGGGTTCAATTTTTGGTGGAGCTAAGCGGGATCGAACCGCTGACCTCTTGCATGCCATGCAAGCGCTCTCCCAGCTGAGCTATAGCCCCATTACGTAAAGCTTGTCGAGTTGACGGGCGGCATCATATGAATTCCCTTCGCATGTGTCAACGGCAAATTGAAAACGCCGATTCTAATCGCTGAAAAAGCAGACAACTGAATAGCAATGCGTAACAACTCGCATTCAGTAGTTAAACACGTCACGGTTTCCACTAAAATGGTGCTATAAAATGAACCACTAATTAACCATACGACTATTCAGGGAATCTTTATGTTCAAGGAGCGGATGACGCCAGAAGAACTCGCTAATCTGACGGGTTACAGCCGACAGACCATCAATAAGTGGGTACGAAAAGAGGGTTGGGCGACATCACCAAAACCAGGCGTCCAGGGCGGTAAAGCACGACTGGTGCATGTTAACGAACAGGTTCGTGAATATATCCGCAGCGCAGAACGCTCGGCGGAAGGGCTGTCTGACACCTTCTCGCCCCCAGGCGATGCCTCACTGGAAGCGCTACTGGTCAAACTGGTGAAAGAGATGACACCAGCCGAACAAAAACACTTTACCTCTTTGCTACTGCGGGAAGGGATTACCGGTTTATTACAACGCTTAGGGATCCGCGACAGCAAATAATATGAAAAGATTACGCAGCAAAATGACCACCGAAGAACTGGCGGATTGTCTCGGTGTGGCTAAACAAACCGTGAATCGCTGGATCCGTGAGCAAAAATGGGAAACAGAAAAATTTCCAGGTGTTAAAGGTGGTCGGGCAAGGCTCGTTCATATCGACACGCGCGTGCGAGAATTTATTCTGAACATCCCGGCGTTTCGTCACCATTCTTCATTTTATCAGGCTGAGGAGTCGCTGGCTGAATACAACCCTGCCATACGCAGTCATGCCTATCGCCAGATTATTGATGCCGTGGAAAATATGTCCGAAGAGGAACGGGAAAAGTTAGCGCTGTTTCTTTCACGCGAAGGCATCCGCGGTTTTCTTACGCGCCTGGGTCTGAACGATTCTGAGTGACACAAATAAAAACGGCAGAGTCACCCCTGCCGTTCTGCTAATGCGCCGATCGCTTACTGCTGCGCTTCACGCTCTGCAATAAAAGCCAGTGCTTTATTGATACGCTCAATGCTTCGGGTTTTACCAATCGCATGTACCGTTACGTCTAAGCCAGGAGACTGGCCCGCACCGGTTACCGCAACGCGCAGCGGCATACCAACTTTGCCCATCCCCACTTCAAGCTCATCGGCGGTCGCCTGAATGGCATGGTGCACGTTTTCAGCCGTCCACTCGCTAATCGCTGCCAGTTTGTCGCGCACGACTTCCAGCGGCTGACGCGCAACCGGACGCAGGTGTTTCTTCGCAGCATCAGCATCAAACTCGGCAAAGTCTTCGTAGAAGTAACGGCAGCTCTGCGCCATCTCTTTCAAAGTCTTGCAACGCTCGCCCAGCAGTTTCACCAGATCAGCCAGCTGTGGACCATTGCGCGTGTCGATGTTTTCCTGCTCGATGTGCCACTGCAGATGCGTTGCCACATACTCCGGTGCCAGCGAGTTAATGTAGTGATGGTTCAGCCACTGCAGTTTTTCCGTATTGAACGCACTGGCGGATTTGCTGACCGCACCGAGGGAGAACAGCTTGATCATCTCTTCACGGGTGAAGATTTCCTGATCGCCGCTGGACCAGCCCAGACGCACCAGGTAGTTCAACAGGGCTTCCGGCAGATAACCGTCATCACGATACTGCATAACGCTCACCGCGCCGTGACGTTTGGACAGTTTTTTACCATCGTCGCCGTTGATCATGGAAACGTGGGCATACACCGGCACCGGTGCGTTCAGCGCTTTAAGGATGTTGATCTGGCGCGGAGTATTGTTGATATGGTCTTCACCACGAATCACGTGGGTGATTTCCATATCCCAGTCGTCCACCACAACACAGAAGTTATAGGTCGGGGAACCGTCGGTGCGGCGGATAATCAGATCGTCCAGCTCCTGATTACTGAATTCGATCGGGCCACGGATCTGGTCGTCAAAAATGACAGAACCGTCCTGCGGGTTGGCAAAACGGACAACGCAAGGCTCGTCATCTGCGTGATGTTCATGACCATGACGGCAGCGACCGTCGTAACGCGGCTTTTCGCCCTTCGCCATCTGTTCTTCACGCAGTGCGTCCAGACGCTCTTTGGAGCAGTAGCATTTATAGGCTGTGCCCGCTTCCAGCATCTCATCAATCACGGCGTTATAACGATCGAAACGCTTAGTCTGGAAGTACGGACCTTCGTCCCATTCCAGGCTCAGCCAGTTCATCCCATCCATAATGGCTTCGATCGCTTCCGGCGTGGAACGTTCGAGATCGGTGTCTTCAATACGCAGCACAAACTCACCGCCGTGATTACGTGCAAAAAGCCAGGAATAGAGAGCAGTACGCGCACCACCGACGTGCAGATAACCTGTCGGGCTTGGCGCGAAGCGAGTTTTGATTTTCATGAAATGGCCTTACGTTTATAAAGATGCCGACAACCGGCAAATCCGGGGAAAATGGAATGGCCGATATTCTATCACTGTGAGGTAAATCCTCAATGTTGTTACCGGGTAAACGCCGCGCATAGACGTTTTTGTTTAGAAATCATGCGTCAGAGACCGTTTCGCTATCGTTTTGTTTAAAATTACGACGAACGAACAATTTCTTTAGAAAAGGCGTTGACTCATTTTCAACTCTCCCTATAATGCGACTCCACACAGCGGGGGTGATTAGCTCAGCTGGGAGAGCACCTCCCTTACAAGGAGGGGGTCGGCGGTTCGATCCCGTCATCACCCACCA
>NZ_JAOWIC010000033.1:0-332 GCF_030332305.1 Citrobacter sp. Ct235 | reverse complement strand
TGAAAATTTGAGAGACTCGAACACACATTAACTGTGTGTCGTTTCAATTTTCAGCTTGATCCAGATTTTTAAAGAGCAAATATCTCAAACATGACTCTGAAGTCAGTTTTGAGATACTGATTGGTTGTGCCTTTCACTCACAGCCAGCAAGTGGCGTCCCCTAGGGGATTCGAACCCCTGTTGCCGCCGTGAAAGGGCGGAGTCCTAACCGCTAGACGAAGGGGACACGATGTGTCACGACTTCGTAGCCGTCTTGCTATTCACTTTTCATCAGACAATCTGTGTGGACACTACAAAGGCAGGTTCTTTAAGGTAAGGAGGTGATCCAACCG
>NZ_JAOWIC010000001.1:0-348 GCF_030332305.1 Citrobacter sp. Ct235 | reverse complement strand
CGTGTTCACGCAAACAGCACAACTCTGGCATCATAGCACTCCACATCCACACTGGTGCGGCCTGACCCTGCTGGCCATCGATGGTGTGTTCTGGCGAACACCGGACACGCCAGAGAATGATGCAGCCTTCCCCCGTCAGACGCATGGCGGGGATCCGGCACTCTATCCACAGGTCAAAATGGTCTGTCAGATGGAGTTGACCAGCCATCTTCTGACGGCAGCCGCCTTCGGCACAATGAAAAACAGCGAAAATGAGCTCGCTGCACAGCTTATAGAGCAGACCGGCGATAACACCCTGACGTTAATGGATAAAGGTTATTACTCACTGGGGCTGTTAAATGCCTGGAG
>NZ_JAOWIC010000032.1:0-314 GCF_030332305.1 Citrobacter sp. Ct235 | reverse complement strand
ATCGCCGTGACCGTGACGAACGCGGCCGGCAACAGCGGCTCCGCGACCCACGATGTGACCGTGGACACTGCGGCACCGTCGGTCACCGTCAGCAGCGTGACCGCCGACGACGTGATTAACGCCGCCGAACAGGGCGCTGACCTGGTGCTCTCCGGCACGACCACGAACGTGGAAGCCGGTCAGACAGTAACAGTGATGTTTAACGGCAGACCGTACACCGCGACGGTGGATAACAACGGCGAGTGGACCCTGACCGTACCGTCTGCGGACCTGTCCGGTCTGACCGACGGCAGCGCCCGCGTGGAGGCCAGCGT
>NZ_JAOWIC010000031.1:0-626 GCF_030332305.1 Citrobacter sp. Ct235 | reverse complement strand
GTCGCTGCCGCAGCTTCGGTGCATGGTTTAGCCCCGTTACATCTTCCGCGCAGGCCGACTCGACCAGTGAGCTATTACGCTTTCTTTAAATGATGGCTGCTTCTAAGCCAACATCCTGGCTGTCTGAGCCTTCCCACATCGTTTCCCACTTAACCATGACTTTGGGACCTTAGCTGGCGGTCTGGGTTGTTTCCCTCTTCACGACGGACGTTAGCACCCGCCGTGTGTCTCCCGTGATAACATTCTTCGGTATTCGCAGTTTGCATCGGGTTGGTAAGTCGGGATGACCCCCTAGCCGAAACAGTGCTCTACCCCCGAAGATGAGTTCACGAGGCGCTACCTAAATAGCTTTCGGGGAGAACCAGCTATCTCCCGGTTTGATTGGCCTTTCACCCCCAGCCACAAGTCATCCGCTAATTTTTCAACATTAGTCGGTTCGGTCCTCCAGTTAGTGTTACCCAACCTTCAACCTGCCCATGGCTAGATCACCGGGTTTCGGGTCTATACCCTGCAACTTAACGCCCAGTTAAGACTCGGTTTCCCTTCGGCTCCCCTATTCGGTTAACCTTGCTACAGAATATAAGTCGCTGACCCATTATACAAAAGGTACGCAGTCACCCCATAAA
>NZ_JAOWIC010000030.1:0-232 GCF_030332305.1 Citrobacter sp. Ct235 | reverse complement strand
AACATAGCCTTCTCCGTCCCCCCTTCGCAGTAACACCAAGTACAGGAATATTAACCTGTTTCCCATCGACTACGCCTTTCGGCCTCGCCTTAGGGGTCGACTCACCCTGCCCCGATTAACGTTGGACAGGAACCCTTGGTCTTCCGGCGAGCGGGCTTTTCACCCGCTTTATCGTTACTTATGTCAGCATTCGCACTTCTGATACCTCCAGCATGCCTCACAGCACACCTTC
>NZ_JAOWIC010000029.1:0-321 GCF_030332305.1 Citrobacter sp. Ct235 | reverse complement strand
TTCTCCACCAGGGTAACGCATGGCGTCCGTCATCGACGTCAGCAGATGGCAGACTTTTCCTTTGCGCGTCACTGTCAGCAAGCGGGCTGTCATCTCACTGCCCAGACCCGGCCACTTTTTTCGTGCCTGCGGACTGGTTTTCAGCATTACCAGATGGTCGCCTTTACCCAGTTTTCTGACTTCTTCATACTGCGCCCCCTTTCTGAGTGGGATCATCCAGTGGCGGTGCTCTCCCGCCTGACTCCAGGCATTTAACAGCCCCAGTGAGTAATAACCTTTATCCATTAACGTCAGGGTGTTATCGCCGGTCTGCTCTATAAG
>NZ_JAOWIC010000028.1:0-183343 GCF_030332305.1 Citrobacter sp. Ct235 | reverse complement strand
GGCGGCGAAAACGCCTTATCCGGCCTACGGGGGATAAGTAGGCCTGATAAGCGCAGCGCCATCAGGCAGTTAAGCACTAATGCCGAATGTCGGCAAACAGGACATCGCCATGCAACAGCCCAGGAACTTTGATGATATTCAGTTCTCCTCTATTCACCGCAGGATCATGCTGTGGGGAAGCGGTGGCCCGTTTCTGGACGGTTATGTGCTGGTGATGATTGGCGTTGCGCTGGAACAGCTCACGCCAGCGCTGAAGCTGGATGCCGACTGGATTGGTTTGCTGGGCGCGGGAACGCTGGCCGGGCTGTTTGTCGGCACTTCTCTGTTTGGTTATATCTCGGATAAAGTAGGGCGGCGCAAAATGTTTCTCATCGATATCATCGCCATCGGGGTGATATCGGTAGCCACCATGTTTGTTTCGTCCCCGGCTGAGCTGCTGGTGATGCGGGTGCTGATTGGCGTCGTGATTGGCGCAGATTATCCTATCGCCACCTCGATGATTACCGAGTTTTCCAGCACGCGGCAACGCGCCTTCTCGATCAGTTTTATTGCGGCGATGTGGTACGTCGGCGCGACCTGCGCCGATCTGGTGGGGTACTGGCTGTATGACGTCGAAGGCGGCTGGCGCTGGATGCTCGGGAGCGCGGCGATCCCCTGTCTTTTGATCCTGATCGGTCGCTTTGATTTGCCCGAATCCCCGCGCTGGCTGCTGCGCAAAGGGCGGGTCAAAGAGTGCGAAGCGATGATGATTAAGCTGTTCGGCGAGCCGGTGGCGTTTGATGAAGACACGACGCAGGAGACGCGCTTTTTGCAGCTGTTCAATCGTCGCCACTTTCCGTTTGTGCTGTTTGTCGCGGCGATCTGGACCTGTCAGGTGATCCCCATGTTTGCCATTTACACCTTTGGTCCGCAGATTGTCGGTCTGTTGGGGCTGGGGGCCGGGAAGAGCGCGGCGCTGGGTAACGTGGTGATCAGCCTGTTCTTTATGCTGGGCTGTATCCCGCCGATGTTCTGGCTGAACAGTGCGGGGCGGCGACCGCTGCTGATTGGCAGCTTCGTGATGATGACGCTGGCGCTGGCGGTGCTGGGGCTGATCCCGGAAATGGGTATTTGGCTGGTGGTGACGGCATTCGCGGTATACGCCTTTTTCTCCGGTGGACCGGGGAATCTACAGTGGCTCTATCCCAATGAACTGTTCCCGACCGATATTCGCGCCTCCGCCGTGGGGGTGATCATGTCGTTGAGTCGCATTGGCACCATTCTCTCCACCTGGGCATTGCCGATCTTCATTACTAAATACGGTATCAGCCAGGTGATGCTGATGGGGGCGGGGATCTCGTTGGTAGGGCTGCTGGTCTCCATTGCCTTTGCGCCAGAAACGCGCGGCCTGACGCTTGCTCAGACCAGTACGATGACGATTCGCAGGAAACCGCTGTCTTAAGGTGAACCTTCAGAGTGTTCTGTATTTGCCCTCAGCGTCAGTCAGTGCGTCTACAGTTAATGGGTATATCACTGAAAATGACTGAAAAGCAGGGAGAACACCATGCAAAAGAAACTGTTGATCGCTTCCATTTTTGCCGCAGCAACCGTCTTCACCGTCGCCGGCTGCTCTTCGAACCAGGCTGTACGGACGACCGATGGCCGAACCATTGTCACCGACGGTAAACCGCAGGTGGATGACGATACGGGCCTGGTTTCCTACAAAAACGCGGAAACTGGCCAGACGGAGCAAATTAACCGCGATCAGGTGAAAAATATGAGCGAGCTGGATAACTAGTTCAGTTTTGTCCATTTGTCTGCTCAATAATATTCACTATTAGCCTGTTGGATTACTGACTACACTCTCTTATAAAACAGAGTGGTAAAATAACAGGCTTATCATGATTCTCATTATTTATGCGCATCCTTATCCGCAGCATTCGCATGCGAATAAACGGATGCTTGAGCAGGCAAGGACGCTGGAAGGCGTCGAGGTTCGTTCGCTCTATCAACTCTATCCTGACTTCAATATCGATATCGCTGCGGAACAAGAGGCGCTCTCTCGCGCTGATCTGATCGTCTGGCAGCACCCCATGCAATGGTACAGCGTTCCCCCCTTACTCAAACTGTGGATGGATAAAGTGCTTTCCCACGGCTGGGCCTATGGTCACGGCGGGACAGCGCTGCGCGGTAAACAGGTGATGTGGGCGGTGACCACCGGCGGCGGCGATAATCACTTCGATATCGGTTCGCACCCAGGCTTTGATGTGCTCTCACAGCCGCTCCAGGCGACGGCAATCTACTGCGGGCTCAACTGGCTTCCACCGTTTGCGATGCACTGTACGTTTATCTGCGATGACGAAACGCTGCAGGCGCAGGCACGTCATTACAAGCAACGACTGATGGAATGGCAGGAGGCGCACAATGGATAGCCATACGCTCATACAGGCGCTGATTTATCTTGGGTCGGCGGCGCTGATCGTGCCGATTGCCGTCCGGCTGGGCTTAGGCTCGGTGCTGGGTTATCTCATCGCGGGCTGCATCATCGGCCCCTGGGGTTTACGTCTGGTAACGGATGCCGAATCTATTCTGCACTTTGCCGAAATCGGCGTGGTGCTGATGCTGTTCGTCATTGGCCTGGAACTCGATCCCCAGCGGCTATGGAAACTGCGCGCCTCGGTGTTTGGCGGCGGCGCGCTACAGATGGTGGTCTGCGGCGGCCTGATTGGTCTGTTCTGTATGTTCCTCGGCCTGCGCTGGCAGGTGGCGGAACTGATTGGTATGACGCTGGCGCTCTCCTCCACGGCGATTGCCATGCAGGCGATGAATGAGCGCAACCTGACCGTTTCGCAGATGGGGCGCAGCGCCTTTGCCGTGCTGCTGTTCCAGGATATCGCGGCGATTCCACTGGTGGCGATGATCCCGCTACTGGCAACGAGTGGCGCGTCGACCACGCTCGGGGCATTCGCGCTGTCGGCACTGAAAGTCGCTGGCGCGCTGGTGCTGGTGGTGCTGTTGGGGCGCTATGTGACCCGTCCGGCGCTGCGTTTCGTTGCGCGTTCTGGCCTGCGCGAAGTGTTCAGCGCCGTGGCGCTGTTTCTGGTTTTTGGCTTCGGGCTGTTGCTTGAAGAGGTGGGACTGTCGATGGCGATGGGGGCGTTCCTGGCTGGCGTATTGCTGGCAAGTTCAGAGTATCGCCACGCGCTGGAAAGCGATATCGAGCCGTTTAAGGGGCTGCTGCTGGGGCTGTTTTTCATCGGCGTCGGCATGTCTATCGATTTCGGGACGTTTATCGATAATCCGCTACGTATCATTATTCTGCTGGTCGGCTTCCTGGTGATTAAAACCGGGGTGCTGTGGCTGATTGCTCGTCCTTTACAGGTGCCGAATAAACAGCGTCGCTGGTTTGCGGTACTGCTCGGGCAGGGCAGTGAGTTCGCGTTTGTGGTCTTTGGTGCGGCGCAGATGGCGAACGTGCTCGATCCGCAATGGGCGAAAGCACTGACGCTGGCGGTCGCGCTGTCGATGGCAGCGACGCCGATTTTCTTGGTCATCCTCACGCGAATGGAGAAATCGGCCGCGGGTGAAGAACGGGAAGCTGATGAAATTGATGAAGAGCAGCCGCGCGTGATTATTGCCGGGTTTGGGCGCTTCGGGCAAATCACCGGCCGTTTGCTGCTCTCCAGCGGCGTGAAGATGGTGGTTCTCGATCACGATCCGGACCACATCGAGACGCTGCGTAAATTCGGCATGAAGGTGTTCTACGGCGATGCAACCCGGATGGATCTGCTGGAGTCCGCCGGGGCATCGAAAGCGGAAGTGCTGATTAACGCCATTGACGATCCGCAAACCAGCCTGGAGTTGACGGAGATGGTAAAAATCCATTTCCCGAACCTGCAAATTATTGCGCGGGCGCGCGATGTCGATCATTACATTCGCCTGCGCCAGGCGGGTGTGGATCAACCGGAACGTGAAACGTTTGAAGGCGCACTTAAAACCGGGCGTCTGGCGCTGGAAAGCCTCGGGCTTGGCCGTTATGAAGCGCGTGAACGCGCTGACCTGTTCCGCCGCTTTAATACGCAAATGGTGGAAGAAATGGCGAAAGGTGAGGACGACGCAATCTCCCGGGCGGCGGTCTATAAACGAACCAGCGCGATGTTGAGCGAAATCATCACCGAGGATCGCGAACATCTGTCGCTCATTCAGCGCCATGGCTGGCAGGGAACCGACGAAGGTAAGCATACTGGAGACGTTGCCGATGAACCGGAAGTTAAACCGTCAACCTGAGTAAAAAATGTGATGTACTGCAAACTTTACTGTTAATTGATTGTTTTTGAACTACTGTAATGCCGGGAGTCCACTGCGAAGTCGTGGACTCGCCAGCAGATCGGAAAATTTTCGTGCTCTTCTTCTGTTCGTTAGTCGACGAAAGATTGCTCTTTCCGTATAGTGGCGACAATTTTTTTTGCTTCCGGGAAATATTCAATGATCAGTCTGATTGCTGCGTTAGCGGTAGATCGCGTTATTGGCATGGAAAACGCCATGCCGTGGAATCTACCTGCTGATCTCGCCTGGTTTAAACGTAATACGTTAAATAAACCTGTCGTTATGGGGCGCCATACCTGGGAATCCATCGGCCGACCGTTGCCGGGACGTAAGAACATCGTCATCAGCAGCCAGCCGGGTACTGACGATCGCGTGCAGTGGGTTAAATCGGTTGATGAAGCGATTGCGGCCTGCGGTGATGCGCCAGAAATTATGGTGATTGGTGGGGGGCGTGTGTACGAGCAGTTCCTGCCAAAAGCGCAGAAACTGTATCTGACGCACATCGACGCGGAAGTGGAAGGGGATACGCATTTCCCGGACTACGAGCCGGATGACTGGGAATCGGTGTTCAGTGAGTTTCACGACGCTGACGGGCAGAACTCACACAGCTATTGTTTCGAAATTCTGGAACGCCGCTAAGTAAGTGATGAGTGCCGGATGGCGACGCTTAGCGTCTTATCCGGCCTACAAACCATCTCGTAGGCCTGATAAGCGCAGCGCCACCAGGCAAAACAGCTCAGGCGTTAACGGCTTCGCCTTCATCCAGATCCATCTGTCGGTTTGACGGCTGAACAAAGTACTGCTTATCTTCCCAGCGCAGGCAGGTTAAATTTCCTCCCCAGCAGCATCCGGTATCCAGCGCATAGATCCCCTCCGGCGTCCCTTTTCCTTCCAGAGAAGCCCAGTGACCAAACACGATGCTGTAAGCCTCGCTGACGGGCCCAGGAATGGCAAACCACGGTTTCAACGGTGCGGGAGCATCCTCCGGGGACTCTTTGCTGTACATATCCAGTTGCCCGTTCGGGAAGCAGTAACGCATCCGGGTAAAAGCATTGGTGATAAAGCGCAGCCGTGCCAGTCCGGTCAGTTCCGGCGTCCAGTTATTCGGCATGTCGCCATACATGGCATCGAGGAAGAAGGGGTAAGAGTCGCTCGACAGCACCGCTTCGACATCACGTGCGCACTCTTTGGCGGTCTGCAAATCCCACTGCGGCGTGATACCCGCATGCGCCATTACCAGCTTCTTCTCTTCATCTATCTGCAACAGCGGCTGACGGCGCAGCCAGTTGAGCAGTTCGTCCGCGTCCGGTGCTTCCAGCAGTGGGCTCAGACGGTCTTTCGGTTTGTTGCGACTGATACCCGCAAAAACCGCCAGCAGATGCAGATCGTGGTTGCCAAGCACCAGACGAACACAGTCGCCGAGTGATTTCACATAACGCAGCACGTCCAGTGAGCCGGGGCCACGGGCGACCAGATCGCCGGTTAACCACAAGGTATCGTTTTCGGGCGTAAAATTGACTTGTTGCAGCAATGCGATCAGCTCATCGTAGCAACCGTGAACGTCGCCAATAAGGTATGTTGCCATAGTTATTGTTTTAATGAATAAGAGTGGAAACGGCGAGTCGGAAAACCGGAATATCGATGGTAAAGGCGACGCCGTTCTCATCAATCATTTCGTAATGACCCTGCATGGTGCCCAGCGGCGTTTCAATAACGGCACCGCTGGTGTACTGGTACTCTTCGCCAGGTTCAATGTGCGGCTGAACACCGACCACACCTTCTCCCTGGACTTCGGTTTCTCGGCCATGACCGTTGGTTATCAACCAATAGCGTCCCAGTAGCTGCACGGGCGCTCGCCCCAAATTGCGGATGGTTACGGTGTAGGCAAAAACGTAACGTTCATCATCAGGTGAGGATTGCGCCTCAATATAGACGCTCTGGACCTGAATACACACTCGGGGCGAATTGATCATGCTTAACTCTCCTTCGATGGCGCGTTTTCTGACAGATAGTTCGCCATCTGGCAGTACTGCGCGACAGAGATATTTTCCGCTCGCATTGCCGGGTCAATACCCAGTTCCGTTAAGACCTCAATGCTGAACACATTGCCGAGGCTATTACGAATCGTTTTACGGCGCTGGTTGAACGCTTCTGTGGTGATGCGGCTCAACAGGCGAATATCTTTTACCGGATAGGGCATCGTGGTGTGCGGTACCAGTCGCACCACGGCGGAATCCACTTTTGGCGGCGGTGTGAAAGCGGATGGCGGCACTTCAAGCACCGGGATCACGTTGCAATAATATTGCGCCATCACGCTTAAGCGACCATACGCCTTACGGTTTGGTCCTGCAACCAGACGATTCACCACTTCTTTCTGCAACATAAAGTGCATATCGGCTATGGCATCAGTATAGCTAAACAGGTGGAACATCAGCGGCGTAGAGATGTTATAGGGCAGGTTGCCGAACACGCGCAGCGGTTGTCCCATCTTTTCAGACAATTCGCCAAAATTCATGGTCATGGCGTCCTGCTGATAGATAGTCAGCTTGGGTCCCAGGAAAGGATGTGTTTGCAGACGAGCGGCCAGATCGCGGTCAAGTTCAATGACCGTCAGCGCATCCAGACGTTCGCCAACCGGCTCCGTCAGCGCAGCCAGACCGGGGCCGATTTCGACCATCGCCTGACCTTTTTGCGGGTTAATGGCGGAGACAATACTGTCGATCACAAACCGATCGTTGAGGAAGTTTTGCCCGAAGCGTTTACGGGCTAAGTGGCCCTGATGGACTCGATTATTCATTGGGTATTAACAATCATTTTGATGGCGAGATTAAGCGCCGTAATAAAACTGCCGACATCAGCTTCACCCCGACCCGCCAGTTCAAGCGCGGTGCCGTGATCAACCGAGGTACGAATAAAGGGCAGGCCCAACGTGATATTCACGCCGCGACCAAATCCCTGGTATTTTAGCACGGGGAGGCCCTGATCGTGGTACATTGCCAGCACAGCATCGGCATGTTGCAGATATTTAGCCTGAAACAGCGTGTCAGCGGGTAGCGGCCCCATCAATTTCATCCCCTGGGCGCGTAGCGCGTCAAGCACCGGAATGATTGTGTCATTCTCCTCGCTGCCCATATGCCCCCCTTCACCGGCATGTGGGTTCAGACCACAGACCAGCACGCGCGGATCGTCCACACCAAATTTGGTGCGCAGATCGTGATGCAAAATGCCAATCACTTCATGCAGCAGCGCGGGGGTAATGGCGTCAGCGACGTCGCGCAGCGGCAGGTGGGTGGTCGCCAGCGCCACGCGTAACTCTTCGGTCGCCAGCATCATCACGACTTTTTTCGCCTGCGAACGCTCTTCAAAAAACTCGGTGTGACCGGTGAAAGGCACGCCCGCGTCGTTGATAACGCCTTTATGCACGGGACCCGTAATCAGCGCAGCAAATTCACCCTGTAAACAGCCGTCACAGGCGCGGGCCAGCGTCTGCACCACATACTCGCCATTTTCCACGGCTAACTGCCCAGGAACGACAGGCGCACGAAGTGCGACGGGTAACAGCATAAGCGTGCCGGCAGCCTGCGGTTTGGCAGGGTTTTGTGGGGAGTAGGGGTGTAGCGTGAGGGGAAGACCGAGCATTGCCGCCCGGTCGGCCAGTACCGTGGCATCGGCACAAACCACCAGTTCAACGGGCCAGTCGTGCTGGGCAAGTTGAACGACAAGATCCGGACCAATCCCGGCGGGCTCGCCGGGAGTGATCACAACACGTTGAGCAACCGTCATTAATTGCTCAGGATTTTAACGTAAGCGCTGGCGCGCTGTTCCTGCATCCAGGTTGCGGCTTCTTCCGAGAACTTCCTGTTCATCAGCATACGGTAAGCACGATCTTTCTGCGCGGCGTCGGTTTTATCAACGTTACGCGTATCCAGCAGTTCGATCAGGTGCCAACCGAAAGAGGAGTGCACCGGTGCGCTCATCTGGCCTTTGTTCATGCGGGTTAACGCATCGCGGAATGCCGGATCGAAAATGTCCGCAGCAGCCCAGCCCAGATCGCCGCCCTGGTTAGCCGAGCCCGGATCCTGAGAGAACTCTTTCGCTGCGGCAGCAAAGGTGGTTTTACCACTCTTGATATCCGCTGCGATCTGCTCAAGCTTCAGACGCGCCTGCTGGTCGGTCATGATAGGCGACGGCTTCAGCAGAATATGACGAGCGTGAACTTCGGTCACGGAGATGCTCTGGCTCTGGCCGCGCATATCGTTCACTTTCAGGATATGGAAACCGACACCGGAACGAATCGGGCCAATAATATCGCCTTTCTTCGCGGTGCTCAGCGCCTGGGCAAAAATGCCCGGCAGTTCCTGAATACGACCCCAACCCATCTGGCCGCCTTTCAGCGCCTGCTGGTCAGCAGAATAGGTGATCGCCAGTTTGCCGAAGTCGCTGCCGTTACGGGCTTGCTCAACAATGGAACGCGCCTGGGATTCTGCGTCGTTCACCTGGTCAGACGTTGGGTTTTCCGGCAGCGGGATCAGGATGTGGCTCAGGTTCAGCTCCGTGCTGGCATCATTTTGATTGCCAACCTGTTGCGCCAGCGCATCGACTTCCTGCGGCAGGATCGTCACGCGGCGGCGCACTTCGTTGTTACGCACTTCAGAGATGAGCATCTCTTTACGGATCTGATTACGATAGGTTGAGTAGCTCAGACCATCATAAGCCAGACGGCTGCGCATCTGATCCAGCGTCATGTTGTTCTGTTTAGCGATATTGGCAATCGCCTGATCAAGCTGTTCGTCAGAGATTTTTACGCCCATCTTCTGACCCATCTGCAGGACAATCTGATCCATGATCAGACGTTCCAGGATCTGATGACGCAGCGTAGCGTCGTCCGGAAGTTGTTGACCTGCCTGGTTGGCGTTCAGTTTGACAGACTGCATCAGGCCATCAACATCGCTTTCCAGTACGACACCGTTATTTACGACGGCTGCGACTTTATCGACTACCTGCGGGGCAGCGAAACTGGTATTCGCGATCATGGCGATACCGAGAAGCAGCGTTTTCCAGTTCTTCATACTTTTTCCATTTCAATTAACCGCACTGCGGATTACGTGGTAAATCAATCAGATCACAAAGAGTTTTGATATGGCAAAATGTTGGAACGCAACATCTCGCTCGTGCCGAGACCGTAGTTGGAGCTCAGGCCGCGAAGTTCGATGTTAAAGCCAATCACGTTGTCATATACCGCGTGTTCTTTATCGCTATCCCAACCGTTCAGCTTACGCTCGTAACCGACGCGAATTGCATAACAGCAGGAGTTGTACTGCACACCTAACATTTGGTCGGCAGGTTTATTCACATTCGTATCAAAATAATAAGCGCCGACAATGGACCAGCGGTCAGCAATCGGCCAACTGGCAACGGTACCGATCTGGCTGATCCCGTTTTTGTACTGTTCTGCCGTGGAATATCGTGCTGGCAACGTCGCCTGAATATACTCCGGACTGGCGTAACGGTAGTTCAACTGGACCAGACGGTCTTCATCGCGACGGTATTCAAGACTGGAGCTGCTGGTGGCGACGCTGTCCAGACGAGTGTCGTACTGAATGCCGCCGCGCAGACCCCAGCGTTCCGAAATACGCCAGTAGGTGTCACCTGCCCATACTAATGAACCTGTCTGGTTATCGTTCTCCCATTGGATATTGTCATCGCCGGTGCGAGACTCCGTGAAATAGTAGATTTGACCAACAGAAACGTTAAAACGTTCAACGGCAGCGTCATCATAAACGCGAGATGTGACGCCGGTCGTGACCTGGTTAGCGGAAGCAATGCGGTCCAGACCGCCATAGCTGCGGTCACGGAATAGGCCGGTATAGTCAGATTGCAGCAGGGAAGAGTCGTAGTTGTAAATGCCGCTCTGGTCACGATACGGCACGTACAGGTACTGCGCGCGCGGCTCCAGCGTCTGGGTGTAACCCGGCGCGAGCATATTCATATCCCGTTCAAAGACCATCTTACCGTCGACTTTAAACTGCGGCATCACGCGGTTGGCGGAATCATCCAGTTTAGTGTTATCAGGATTATTGTTATACCAGTCCAGATTGGTCTGCTGATAATGGGTCGCCAGCAGTTTCGCTTCGGTGTTGATGCTGCCCCACTGGTTTGACAGCGGCAGGTTGATGGTCGGCTCCAGGTGCAGACGCGTCGCTTCCGGCATGTTGTCATTGGTATTCACAAAATGCACGGCCTGACCGTAAATACGGGTATCAAACGGACCCAGATCGTTCTGATAGAAGTTGACGTCTAACTGCGGCTGCGCGGAATAGCTTTTGCTGTTTGCCGTATCGAACACCTGGAACTGCTTGGTAGAGACCGTCGCATCAAAGTTCTGCACCGCGTAGCCCACGCTGAATTTCTGCGTGGCGTAACCGTCGGTACTGGAACCGTACTTGTTATCGAAATCGTTAAAGTAGCTAGGGTCGCTCACCTTGGTGTAGTTGACGTTGAAACGCCACACCTGATCCATGACACCCGAGTGTTGCCAGTAGAATAACCAGCGGCGCGAGTTGTCATCTTTCGGATGCTCATCGCTGTAGACGCGGTCGGAATTGAGATAGTCGAACTCCATCAGGCCAGCGCCCGCCTGACTCAGGTAACGGAATTCGTTCTCCCACATCACCCCGCCACGACGGTGCATATAGTGCGGCGTCAGGGTCGCATCCATGTTTGGCGCGATGTTCCAGTAATACGGCAGATAGAACTCAAAATAGTTCTTCGACGAATACTTGGCGTTGGGGATCAGGAAACCGGAGCGGCGTTTATCCCCCACCGGCAACTGCAAATACGGACTGTAAAAAACAGGAACCGGACCCAGCTTAAAGCGGGCGTTCCAGATTTCCGCGACCTGCTCTTCGCGGTCGTGAATCACTTCGCTACCGACGACGCTCCAGGTATCAGAACCCGGCAGACAGGAGGTGAAGGTCCCGTTCTCAAGAATGGTATAGCGGTTCTCGCCGCGCTGTTTCATCAGGTCGGCTTTACCACGCCCCTGACGGCCCACCATCTGGTAGTCACCTTCCCAGACGTTGGTATCTTTGGTGTTCAGGTTCGCCCAACCCTTCGGTCCTTTCAGGATAACCTGGTTGTCATCGTAATGGACGTTGCCGAGCGCATCGACGGTACGCACGGGCTCAGGCTGACCCTGAGCCTCTTTCTGATGAAGCTGTACCTCATCGGCCTGCAGTCGACTGTTGCCCTGCATGATGTCCACATTGCCGGTAAACACCGCGTCATCGGGATAATTCCCTTTCGCGTGATCGGCATTAATTGTGACGGGGAGTTCATTTGTCTCGCCCTGCACCAGAGGACGGTCATAGCTTGGCACGCCTAACATACACTGTGAGGCGAGACTGGCTGCCAGACCCTGTTGACTGTAAAGGGCTGTGGCAATCATGGTGGCCAGGAGGGTGGGAATACGTTTTTTCATACGTTGTATTTTATTGTTCCATCATCAGTAGCGTCGCGCGTGACAAACCGCCACAGCCTAACTTACTCATGTTCGTAGCGCTAGTGTTAATCCTGCCGCTATAGCGTCTGTGGTGTTAGTCACGGCTGTGAATGACAGGTATGATAATGCAAATTATAGGCGATGTCCCACAATTGACCGTAGCCGGAAGATCGTAAAAAGCCGCTTGTTTTGTGGGACCTGGCCTCACCGGGAGTGAGACAAATTGGGGAGTCTATGCAGTACTGGGGAAAAATAATTGGCGTGGCCATGGCTCTGCTCATGGGCGGCGGCTTTTGGGGCGTGGTTCTGGGGCTGTTGATCGGCCACATGTTCGATAAGGCCCGCAGCCGAAAAATGGCGTGGTTTGCCAACCAGCGTGAGCGTCAGGCGCTGTTTTTTGCCACCACCTTTGAGGTGATGGGGCACTTAACCAAATCGAAAGGGCGCGTCACTGAAGCAGATATTCATGTCGCTAATGTACTGATGGATCGGATGAATTTGCACGGTGAATCGCGATCGGCTGCGCAAAATGCGTTCCGCATCGGAAAATCAGATAATTACCCGTTACGTGAAAAAATGCGCCAGTTTCGTAGCGTCTGTTTTGGCCGTTTCGATCTGATTCGCATGTTTCTCGAAATTCAGATTCAGGCGGCGTTTGCCGACGGATCGCTGCATCCCAACGAGCGTGAAGTGCTGTATGTGATTGCCGAAGAGCTGGGCATTTCCCGTACTCAGTTCGATCAGTTCCTGCGTATGATGCAGGGTGGCGCGCATTTTGGCGGCGGCTATCAGCAGCAGTCCGGCGGCGGTGGCTGGCAGCAGGCGCAGCGTGGCCCGACGCTGGAGGATGCCTGCAACGTACTGGGGGTTAAACCCACTGACGATGCGACCACCATCAAACGCGCTTACCGTAAGCAGATGAGCGAGCACCATCCGGATAAGCTGGTGGCGAAAGGTCTGCCGCCCGAAATGATGGAGATGGCGAAGCAAAAAGCGCAGGAAATTCAGAAGGCTTACGAGCTGATCAAAGAACAGAAAGGCTTTAAATAATGGTTTTGCCGGATGGCGACGCAACGCGTCTTATCCGGCCTACAACGCCCGAACGTAGGCCTGATAAGCGTAGCGCCATCAGGCATTATTGTTAAAAATCCGCCGGCGCTTTAAACGTCATGCTATTGCCGTACGCGGGGTGGGTGATGGTCAGCATCTCGGCATGCAGTTGCAGTCGGGGGGCCATCGCCAGCGCGTCGGGTGGCGCATAAAAGCGGTCACCGAGAATCGGATGACCTAGCGCCAGCATATGGACGCGCAGTTGATGCGAACGTCCGGTGATGGGCTTCAACACGACTCGCGCAGTGTTATCTGCCGCAAACTCCACCACTTCATATTCGGTCTGCGCCGCTTTGCCGGTTTCATAACACACTTTCTGCTTCGGGCGATTCGGCCAGTCGCAGATCAGCGGTAAATCCACCAGTCCCTCTGCGGGCGCGGGATGTCCCCATACCCGCGCCACATACTGTTTTTTCGGCTCACGCTCGCGAAACTGACGCTTCAACTCCCGCTCTGCCGCTTTGGTGAGGGCTACTACAATCACGCCGCTGGTCGCCATATCCAGACGATGCACAGATTCTGCCTGCGGATAGTCGCGTTGAATACGCGTCATCACGCTGTCTTTATGTTCCTCAAGACGCCCCGGCACAGATAACAAGCCGCTCGGCTTGTTGACTACCATTATGTGCTCATCCTGATACAGGATCACCAGCCAGGGATCCTGTGGCGGATTGTAGTTTTCCATCCCCATTTTTGGCTCCGTTACTGATGCGTGACGACGATGAGACGCAGTGAATCCAGACGCCATCCCGCCTGATCGAGGCTTTCCAGCACCTGCTGACGGTTGCTTTCAATTGCCGCAAGTTCGTCATCACGTATGTTCGGGTTGACGGCGCGCAGCGCTTCCAGGCGCGACAGTTCGCCAGACAGTTTTTCATCCGCTTCATTACGCGCGGCGTCAATCAGGGCGCGGGCAGACTTCTCAACCTGCGCCTCACCCAGTTGCAGAATCGCATGTACATCCTGCTGCACCGCGTTGACCAGCTTGCTGCCGGTGTGGCGGTTAACGGCGCTCAGCTGGCGGTTGAAGGTTTCAAACTCTACCTGTGCGGCGAGGTTATTGCCGTTTTTATCCAGCAGCATGCGTACCGGCGTCGGCGGCAGGAAGCGGTTAAGCTGAAGCTGTTTCGGCGCCTGCGCCTCAACGACATAGACCAGTTCCAGCAGCAGCGTTCCAACCGGCAAGCTTTTGTTCTTCAGCAACGAAATGGTGCTACTGCCGGTATCGCCGGAGAGGATGAGGTCCAGACCGTTACGAATCAGCGGGTGTTCCCAGGTAATAAACTGGGCATCTTCACGCGACAGCGCCACGTCACGCTCAAAGGTAATGGTGCAGCCGTCTTCCGGCAGGCCCGGAAAATCCGGGACCAGCATGTGATCGGACGGGGTCAGCACAATCAGGTTTTCACCGCGATCGTCCTGATTAATCCCCACGATATCAAACAGGTTCATGGCAAAGGCGATAAGGTTAGTGTCATCATCCTGCTCTTCGATGCTTTCAGCCAGTTGTTGCGCCTTTTCGCCGCCGTTGGAATGGATCTCCAGCAGGCGGTCACGGCCCTGCTCCAGTTGTAACTTCAGCGCTTCATGCTGTTCGCGACAGGTTTTGATCAGTTCATCAAAGCCGTCGGTCTCTTCGGGTGCCGCCAGATAGTTGATCAGGTTGCTGTAGACCATGTCATAGATGGCGCGACCGGTCGGGCAGGTGTGTTCGAACGCGTCCAGACCTTCGTGATACCAGCGAACCAGCACCGACTGGGCGGTTTTCTCTAAGTATGGGACATGGATTTGGATATCGTGCGCCTGGCCGATACGGTCGAGGCGGCCAATACGCTGCTCCAGCAGGTCCGGGTTAAACGGCAGGTCGAACATCACCAGGTTGCTTGCAAACTGGAAGTTACGTCCTTCTGAGCCGATTTCTGAGCACAACAGCACCTGCGCGCCGCTGTCCTCTTCGCCAAACCAGGCGGCGGCACGGTCGCGTTCGATAATTGACATGCCTTCGTGGAAGACGGCGGCGCGGATACCTTCACGTTCGCGCAGCACTTGTTCCAGTTGCAGGGCGGTTGTTGCCTTCGCGCAGATCACCAGCACTTTCTGCGAGCGATGGCTGGTCAGGTAGCCCATCAGCCACTCAACGCGCGGGTCGAAGTTCCACCAGGTGCCGGTATCGCCTTCAAATTCCTGATAAATCTGTTCCGGATAGAGCATATCGCGCGCTCTGTCCTCGGCGTTTTTGCGGGCCCCCATGATGCCGGACACTTTAATAGCAGTCTGATACTGCGTCGGCAGCGGCAGCTTAATGGTGTGCAGTTCGCGTTTCGGGAAGCCTTTCACGCCGTTACGGGTGTTACGGAACAGCACGCGGCTGGTGCCGTGGCGGTCCATCAGCATGGAGACCAGTTCCTGACGCGCGTTCTGCGCACCGTCACGGTCACTATTGGCGGTTTGCAGCAGCGGCTCTATATCCTGCTCGCCGATCAGTTCACCCAGCATGTTGAGCTCTTCATTGCTGAGTTTGTTACCAGCCAGCAGCATAGCGACGGCGTCGGCCACCGGACGATAGTTTTTCTGCTCTTCAACAAATTGTTCGAAATCGTGGAAGCGGTTGGGATCCAGCAGGCGCAGACGCGCAAAGTGGCTTTCCATACCCAGTTGTTCCGGGGTGGCGGTCAGCAAGAGTACGCCTGGCACACGTTCCGCCAGTTGTTCTATCGCCAGATACTCGCGGCTCGGTGCCTCTTCGCTCCAGACAAGGTGGTGGGCTTCATCGACAACCAGCAGATCCCACTCGGCATCACACAGATGTTCCAGCCGCTGTTTGTTGCGGCGGGCGAAATCCAGTGAACAGATAACCAACTGTTCGGTTTCAAACGGGTTCAGCGCATCGTGCTGTGCTTCGGCGTAGCGTTCGTCGTCAAACAGGGCGAAACGCAGGTTAAAACGGCGCAGCATTTCGACCAGCCACTGATGTTGTAAAGTCTCCGGCACAATGACCAGCACGCGTTCTGCCGCGCAGGACAGCAGTTGTTGGTGCAGGATCATCCCGGCTTCAATGGTTTTCCCCAGACCCACTTCATCCGCCAACAGCACGCGCGGCGCATGACGACGCCCCACATCGTGGGCGATGTTTAACTGGTGAGGGATCAGACTGGTGCGCTGTCCGCGCAGACCGCTCCACGGCATACGGTACTGTTCGCTCTGAAATTTACGCGCGCGATAGCGCAGCGCAAACCGGTCCATGCGGTCAATCTGACCGGCAAACAGACGATCCTGCGGTTTACTGAACGCCAGTTTACTGTCGAGCAGAACTTCACGCAGCGTCACGCCGGTTTCTTCGGTATCAAGACGGGTACCAATGTAGGCAAGCAAACCGCTTTCTTCTTTTACTTCATCGATTTGCAGTTGCCAGCCTTCATGGCTGGTAATGGTATCGCCAGGGTTGAACATCACGCGGGTCACGGGGGAGTCGCTACGCGCATACAGACGGTTTTCACCAGTGGAGGGGAAAAGTAAAGTGACGGTGCGCGCATCCATTGCGACGACGGTTCCAAGTCCCAGTTCGCTTTCTGTATCGCTGATCCAGCGTTGACCAAGTGTAAAAGGCATATTTGTTCGGCTCTATTTCTTTAATTGCAGGCAATAATCACCCTCTGCCAGGGAGATGCTATGGCAGAACGGTAAATTGGGTCCAGGAATGGAAAGGGCGCTATGGTAATGGATGGCGATGGATTCGTCACGCGTCAAAATAACCCTAATTGGCCTGTCAGTAGTGTAGCAAAGTTATCATCAATGAAGGGAAGAATTCCTTCCGCGACGGGCTGAAGCTGACGCGTCAGATAGTGTTCATAATCCAGCGGCGAGTGTTGATAATCCTTTGGCTCCGGGCCGTTCAGGGTCCAGACATACTGGATAGTGCCGCGGTTCTGGTACTGCGCCGGACGTCCCCGCTTCAGGTTTTCTTCGTCAGCCAGTCTGGCGGCGCGCACGTGCGGCGGGACGTTGCGCTGGTACTCGCTCAACGGTCGACGCAGGCGCTTGCGATAGACCAGGCGATCGTCCAGTTCACCTGCCATCAGTCGATCAATGGTGTCGCGAACGTAATCCTGATACGGTTCATTACGAAAAATACGCAAATACAACTCCTGCTGGAACTGTTGCGCCAGCGGCGTCCAGTCGGTGCGCACGGTTTCCAGACCTTTAAACACCATCCGCTGGCGCTCTCCTTCCTGAATCAGGCCCGCATAGCGTTTTTTGCTGCCGGTATCCGCCCCGCGGATGGTGGGCATCAGAAAGCGGCAGAAATGCGTTTCATATTCCAGTTCCAGCGCGCTGGTGAGATTTTTCTCTTGTAGCGACTGCGTCCACCAGGCGTTGACGTGTTCCACCAGCGCACGGCCAATTTTCGCCGCTTCCTCTTCCGTGTGGGCGCGTTTCAGCCAGACGAAGGTGGAGTCGGTATCACCATAAATCACGTCATACCCCTGGGCTTCAATGAGCGCTTTGGTCTGGCGCATGATCGCGTGACCGCGCATGGTGATCGACGAGGCCAGGCGGGGATCGAAGAAGCGGCAGGCCGTCGTGCCGAGCACACCGTAAAAGGCATTCATGATGATCTTCAGCGCCTGAGAAAGCGGTTTGTTGCCGTGCCGCTTGGCGTCGTCGCGACCGTGCCAGATATTCGTCACGATCTCCGGCAAGCAGTGTTTTTCCCGCGAGAACCAGGCGTCGAGGAACCCTTCGGTGCTGTGTTCGGGATCCGGGTGCGCCATCCCTTCCACCAGACCGACGGGATCTATCAAAAAGGTGCGAATGATCGAGGGGTACAGGCTTTTATAATCCAGCACCAGCACGGAATCATACAAACCGGGACGTGAATCCATCACGTAACCGCCGGGGCTGGCGTGAGGCGGAATTTCACCGAGGTTCGGCGCGACGTACCCGGCGCGGTGCATACGCGGAAAATAGAGATGGCCGAAGGCGGCGACCGAACCACCGTGGCGATCGACAGGTAATCCGTTGACCGTGGAACGCTCTAACAGGAACGGTACGATCTCGGTTTTATGAAAGACTCGCGTTACCAGTTCACAATCTTTCAGGTTATACATGGCAAGCGCGGGTTTATCCTCGGCAAAACGCCTGTCGATTTCATCCATGCGATCCCACGGATTATCGATCGATTTGCCTTCCCCAAGCAGCTCCTGCGAAACGGTCTCCAGCGAAAACGACGAGAAATTCCAGAAGGCAGACTTCAGCGCCTCAATGCCGTCAATAATCAGCCGACCTTTGGCCTGAGCAAAAAAAACGCCATTTTTAAAACCGTGTTCACGCCATTCGAGTTCGCTGTTATCGCGGCCAAAACGCAGCGGGATACGGTAGCGCTCAGCATGTTTTTGCAACACGCGCAGGTCGAACTGCACCAGATTCCAGCCAATGATGAGGTCGGGATCGTGGCGGGCAATCCACTCGTTCAGCTTTTCCAGCAGTTGCGGGCGACTGTTGACGTACTCAAGCTGGAAGTCGAGCGTCGACGCCTCGCCATTTTCGGGGCCGAGCATATAGACAACGCGCTGTCCGCAGCCTTCCAGTCCAATGCAGTACAACTCGCCGTGGCGGGTGGTCTCAATATCCAGAGAAAGCCACTTGAGCGGCGGACGATAGTCGGGATGGGGTTTTAATCGCGCATTAATGATGGCACCGTTGCGTGTCTCACCTTCGACCCACACCGGCGAGGTGATAAAGCGTTCCATCAGATAGCGTTCCGGCGGGCGGACATCGCCTTCATAAACCGTCACGCCGTTCTCACGCAACAGCTTTTCCAGACGCATCAACTGGCGATGCGAGCGACAGTAAAGACCCGAAACCGGCTGACGATGAAAATCTTTAAGGTTAAGCGGCGTCAGGCGGTAGCCATTTTCAGCACTCAATAACGACGTGACGCGGGCGGTATGTGCGGTGGGGATAAACGCAACGGATTCCTGTGGCGCAAGCGTAACCTGCAAAGGCCCGCTGTCTGTTGCCAGCCAGAAGGTGACTTCTGTTCCCTGCGACGTATCCCGCCAGTGCCGGGTTAAGATAAAACCTGACTGCGCCACGCTGTGTATCCATCAAAAAAACCAGGCATGATTATAGCCTAGTTTACTCAGGGATACTGTTATTTTGTACAGGCGTGTGCCGCAGGATGAGGTATCCACTGTAGTAAAAGGATTCACGAAGTAAAAAACGCGCTTGCGCCAGCCAGGTTTGGTAACGGGTTGATGAGGTGGGGGATGACCAACTCTCAATGCCATCATCTTCGGCGAGCGTTTTCAGGCGCCGCATATGCAGTGGATCGCTCACCAATAGCGCGGTATGCCACCGCTGGCGCAGCAGGATTTGCTTCGCATAGCGGATATTTTCGCGAGTGATCGTAGAGTGCTCTTCAATAAAAATCGCCCTGGCAGGAACGCCTTTTCCCAGCACATATTGTCGGGCAATCGCCGCATCGGAAGCGGATGCCCCGGCGCTGTAACCTCCGGTTAGCACCAGCGCGCGTACCAGACCCTGCTGATAAAGCCAAATGGCGTGATTCAGTCTGGCTTCAAAGACCGGTGACGGTCGCCCTCCATCGACGCCAGCGCCTGCAACAATTGCGCAGTCCGCAGGTCGCGTCTCATCTTCCAGACTGAACTGATAAATAACGACCGCGTTCCAGGTAAACACGGCAGCGATAACGACGATGAGGAATGTGACGACTCTGACGATGTGTTGAATATCCCAGCTCCAGTGAGGGGAGTGCTAAGCGCATTCGCGGAATAGATTCCCTTCGTCGTTCAAGCCGCATTTTTGTTGGCTTCTTCTGTTCACCCCAGTCACATCATATTATCTATGCTTCTGGGGATTCATGGAAAAGCCATCGCAATGCGACTCGAAATCCATTGGGTATGGAGCCTGATAATAAGGGAAAGCGCAACGGTCTGACGAGCGCTTATTGCATGTTACTGCCCGTAATAGGCTTTAGCCCCGTGTTTGCGCAGATAATGCTTGTCCAGCAGCGTTTGCTGCATATCCGGTAACTGTGGCGCGAGCTGGCGGCAGAAAATGCCCATATAGGCGACCTCTTCTAAGACGATGGCGTTATGCAAGGCGTCTTCGGCATTTTTCCCCCACGCGAAGGGTCCGTGTGAATGCACCAGCACCCCTGGCATCTGCGCGGCGTCGATGCCCTGTTTTGCAAAGGTTTCGACAATCACGTTGCCGGTTTCCCACTCATACTCGCCGTTGATTTCGCTGTCGGTCATTTTGCGGGTGCAGGGAATCGCGCCATAGAAATAGTCGGCGTGCGTAGTCCCCGTTGCCGGAATGGGCTGTCCGGCCTGCGCCCAGATGGTCGCATGGCGCGAATGGGTATGCACAATACCGCCAATAGTGGGAAAAGCCTGGTACAACAGACGGTGCGTCGGCGTATCGGACGACGGCTTTTTCTTACCTTCAACCACTTCCCCTGTCGCGATGCTGACAACCACCATATCTTCTGCGGTCATTACGCTGTAATCGACGCCGGAAGGTTTGATCACAAAGACGCCGCGCTCGCGATCGACCGCGCTGACGTTCCCCCAGGTGAGGGTGACCAGGTTGTGCGTTGGCAGCGCCAGATTCGCTTCCAGCACCTGACGTTTGAGATTTTCTAGCATGTTTTTCTCCCTGCCTGATGACGGCGTAAACGCCTTTTCAGGCCTACGCAGAGAGGTAGGCCTGATAAGCAAAGCGCCATCAGGCAACCATTCGCTTAACGTTTAAAGCCGTAATACACTTCGTTCCAGCGCAGCGCGTCCTTGAAGGCGGGCAGGCGCGTATCGTTATCAATCACGGTGATTTCGATATCGTGCATTTCGGCGAACTGACGCATGTCGTTCAGATCCAGCGCATGACTGAAGACGGTATGGTGCGCGCCGCCGGCCAGGATCCACGCTTCAGACGCGGTCGGTAGATCCGGCTGCGCTTTCCACAGTGCGTTCGCGACGGGCAATTTTGGCAGCGCGTGCGGGGTCTTCACGGTGTCGATGCCGTTGACCAGCAGACGGTAGCGATCGCCGAGGTCGATCAGGCTGGCAACGATCGCCGGACCGGTTTGGGTGTTGAAGATCAGGCGGGCAGGGGCATCTTTACCGCCAATGCCGAGATGCTGGACGTCGAGGATCGGTTTGTCTTCCACGGCGATGGTCGGGCAGACTTCCAGCATATGGGAGCCGAGTACCAGATCGTTGCCTTTTTCGAAGTGATAGGTGTAATCCTCCATAAAAGAGGTGCCGCCCTGCAGACCGGTTGACATCACTTTCATGATGCGAAGCAGAGCGGCAGTTTTCCAGTCGCCTTCGCCGGCAAAGCCATAGCCTTGCTGCATCAGACGCTGTACGGCCAGACCCGGAAGCTGTTTCAGACCGTGTAAATCTTCAAAGGTGGTGGTGAACGCGTGGAAGCCACCCTGTTCCAGAAAGCGCTTCATACCCAACTCGATCCGCGCTGCCTCCAGCACGTTCTGGCGTTTTTCGCCGTGAACCTGAGTGGCGGCGGTCAGGGTATAGCTGCTTTCGTATTCATCAATCAGGGCGTTGATGTCACCATCGCTGATGGAATTGACCACCTGCACCAGATCGCCGACCGCCCAGGTGTTAACCGAGAAGCCGAACTTGATCTGCGCGGCGACTTTATCGCCATCGGTGACCGCCACTTCACGCATGTTATCGCCAAAGCGGCACACTTTCAGATGACGGGTATCCTGTTTCGATACCGCATGGCGCATCCAGGAACCGATGCGTTGCTGCGCCTGTGGGTCCTGCCAGTGACCGGTTACGACCGCGTGCTGTTGACGCATACGTGCGCCAATGAAACCGAACTCACGACCGCCGTGCGCGGTCTGGTTCAGGTTCATAAAGTCCATATCGATGCTGTCCCACGGCAGGGCGGCATTGAACTGGGTGTGGAATTGCAGCAGTGGCTTGTTGAGCGTCGTCAGGCCGTTGATCCACATTTTGGCCGGAGAGAAGGTATGCAACCAGACCACCAGACCCGCACAGCGTTCGTCATAGTTAGCGTCACGGCAAATGGCGGTGATCTCATCCGGTGTGGTCCCCAGCGGTTTTAACACCAGCTTGCAGGGCAGTTTGGCTTCGGTATTCAGCGCCTTGACGACGTGCTCAGCGTGCTGAGTTACCTGACGCAGCGTCTCAGGGCCGTACAAGTGCTGGCTGCCAATTACAAACCACACTTCATAGTTATCAAAAATAGTCATTGTCGTGTCCTTAGTGAGTCAGGGTTGCCTGGTCAGCCGGCGCAGTATTTACCGGGGTGGCAGTCGGAAGATAATGTTGTTCAGCGCTTACCGCCCACTGCTGGTAGCGACGATAGAGCTGTTCGAAACGTTGCGCCTGTTCGGGGCGAGGTTGCAGCGTGTTTTCCACTGCGCTGGCCATTTTCCGCTGGGCCGCAGGAATATCGGCATACACGTTGGCCGCCACGGCGGCGAAGATGGCTGCACCGAGTGCACAGCACTGATCGGAGGCGACGATTTGTAGCGGACGGTTCAGCACATCGCAGCAGGCCTGCATGATGACTTTGTTTTTCCGGGCGATGCCGCCCAGCGCCATCACGTTGTTGACCGCAATGCCTTGTTCGGTAAAGCATTCCATAATGGCCCGCGCGCCAAAGGCGGTCGCCGCGATCAGCCCGCCAAACATCGCCGGGGCGTCTGTGGCCAGATTCAGATCGGTCATCACCCCTTTCAGACGCTGGTTTGCGTTCGGCGTACGGCGACCGTTAAACCAGTCAAGCACCACCGGCAGGTGATCCAGCGACGGGTTCTTCGCCCAGGCTTCGGTTAATGCCGGCAGCAGTTGCTTCTGACTGGCGTTAATCTGCGCTTTCAGTTCCGGGTGCTGCGCGGCAAGTTGCTCCAGCGGCCAGCCGAGAATGCGGCCAAACCATGCATAGATATCGCCAAAGGCAGATTGCCCCGCCTCCAGACCGATGAAACCGGGCACCACGCTGCCGTCGACTTGCCCGCAAATGCCTTTCACGGCGCGCTCGCCGACGCTTTGTTTATCCGCAATCAGGATGTCGCAGGTTGAGGTACCAATCACTTTCACCAGCGCGTTGGGCTGCGCACCCGCGCCGACGGCACCCATGTGGCAGTCGAACGCGCCACCGGAGATGACGACATTTTCCGGCAGACCGAGGCGCTGCGCCCACTCGGCGCACAATGTCCCAACCGGCAGATCGGCGGTGAACGTGTCTGTGAACAGGGGATACTGCAAATGCTGGTTAATCAGTGGGTCGAGTTCGTCGAAGAAGCTGGCGGGCGGCAGACCGCCCCAGCTTTCATGCCACAGTGATTTATGCCCGGCGCTACAGCGACCCCGGCGGAGATCCTGTGGACGCGTGGTGCCAGAAAGCAGGGCAGGCACCCAGTCGCACAGTTCAATCCAGGAGACAGCGGCCTCGGCGACCGCGCTGTCTTCGCGGGTAACATGAAGGATCTTTGCCCAAAACCATTCGCTGGAGTAAATGCCGCCGATGTAGCGGGAGTAATCGACCTTGCCCGGCGTATGGCACAGACGGGTAATCGCTTCGGCTTCTTCCACCGAGGTGTGATCTTTCCACAGGACGAACATCGCATTCGGGTTTTCCGCGAACTCTTCCCGGAGCGCCAGCACGTTACCATCGGCGTCAATCGGCGCTGGCGTTGAGCCCGTACTGTCGACGCCAATCCCAACGACCTCCGCGCGCTGCGCCGCGCTCAGTTCAGCCAGTACGCTTTTCAGCGCTGCTTCCATCGACTCCATGTAGTCGCGCGGATGGTGGCGGAACCGGTTGTTCGGCGCGTCACAGTAACGCCCTTCCTGCCAGCTCGGGTACCACTCAACGCTGGTGGCGATCTCTTCGCCGGTGGCGCATTCCACTGCCAGCGCGCGCACAGAATCACTGCCAAAATCGAGGCCAATTGCAATTGCCATCCTCTTACTCCATCCAGAAATACGGGTATGGAGAAACAGTAGTGAGTGGGGATAAAAACCGTCAGGTAGGATCCGCTAATCTTATGGATTAAAATGCTATGGCATCGCAAAGTGTGACGCCGTGCAAATAATCAATGTGGACATTTCTGCTCTAGTTATAGACACTTTTGTTACCCGTTTTTGTCGCAGTCACCGCGCAGAGTTGTTACATAATGCTTTTCACACGCGGGATTGATGGTCTGCCAGTGACATTGCGGCGGCGAGGCAGGGCGCAAACAATGCCGCCTTGCGTAATATGGACAATTTGTTTCCTCACTGAACCTCGGGAGTCGTGAAATTATGGCTGAACCGCAAAATGACCCTCTCCTGCCGGGGTACTCGTTTAACGCGCATCTGGTTGCTGGTTTAACGCCGATAGATGCCAACGGATATCTGGATTTTTTTATCGACAGGCCGTTGGGGATGAAAGGCTATATCCTTAACCTCACGATTCGGGGGGAAGGGGTGATTAAAAATCATGGCAGAGAGTTTGTCTGCCGACCGGGCGATATTTTGCTGTTTCCGCCGGGCGAAATTCATCACTACGGGCGCCACCCGGATGCCAGCGAGTGGTATCACCAGTGGGTTTACTTTCGTCCTCGCGCTTACTGGCAGGAGTGGTTGACCTGGCCGTCCATCTTTGCGCAGACCGGTTTTTTTCGCCCGGACGAGGTGCACCAGCCGCACTTTAATGAACTGTTCGGCCAGATTATCAGCGCCGGACAGGGGGAAGGTCGCTACTGCGAGCTGCTGGCGATCAACCTACTGGAGCAGCTACTGCTGCGGCGTATGGAAGCGATCAATGCGTCGCTGCACCCGCCGATGGATAACCGCGTGCGCGATGCCTGTCAGTACATCAGCGATCATCTGGCGGACAGCCATTTTGATATTGCAAGCGTAGCTCAGCACGTCTGCCTGTCGCCGTCGCGCCTGTCGCACCTGTTCCGTCAACAGTTGGGCATTAGCGTGCTGAGCTGGCGTGAGGATCAGCGCATTAGCCAGGCGAAACTGCTGCTCAGTACGACACGTATGCCGATTGCCACCGTCGGACGCAATGTCGGGTTCGACGATCAGCTCTATTTCTCCCGCGTCTTTAAAAAATGTACCGGTGCCAGCCCAAGCGAGTTCCGCGCGGGTTGTGAAGAAAAAGTGAATGATGTGCCCGTAAAGATGTCATAACCTGTAACGATTCAGACAATTGATGGCTTGACGAAGCAGGGATGGGTTAGCAGAATCCCTGCTTCGTAAATCTGACGGACGCATTATGCAAGCATTGCTGGAACATTTCATTCTCCAGTCCGCCATGTACTCTTTGATTGCTGTGGCGCTGGTGGCTTTCCTGGAATCGCTGGCGCTGGTGGGGTTGATTTTACCGGGAACGGTAATGATGGCCGGGCTGGGTGCCCTGATCGGCAGCGGGGAGCTTAACTTCTGGCATGCCTGGCTGGCGGGAATTATCGGCTGTCTGCTTGGCGACTGGATCTCGTTCTGGCTGGGCTGGCGCTTCAAAAAACCGCTGCATCGCTGGTCGTTCATGAAAAAGAACAAGGCGCTGTTGGATAAAACCGAGCACGCGCTGCATCAGCACAGTATGTTCACGATTCTTGTGGGGCGTTTTGTCGGACCGACGCGCCCGCTGGTGCCGATGGTCGCCGGGATGCTGGATCTGCCGGTGGCGAAATTCATCACGCCAAATATTATTGGTTGCGTACTCTGGCCGCCGTTTTACTTTCTGCCGGGGATTCTGGCCGGTGCGGCAATTGATATTCCGGCGGGAATGCAAAGCGGCGAGTTTAAGTGGCTGCTGCTGGCGACAGCCGTTCTGCTATGGCTTGGCGGCTGGCTGTGCTGGCGCCTGTGGCGCAGCGGAAAAGCCGCGACGGACCGTTTAACGCACTACCTGCCAAAAGGACGTCTGCTCTGGCTGGCGCCAATGGTGCTGGGGATGGGGATTGTCGCGCTGGTGACGTTGATCCGCCACCCGCTGATGCCGGTGTATATCGATATTCTGCAAAAAGTAGTGGGATACTGATATTCCTGGCGGATGGCGTGTATCTCATAGGTGATATTCCTGGCGGATGGCGTGTATCTCGTAGGCCGGATAAGCGTCAGCGCCATCCGGCAACACCGTTCAGCAACACTTTTCAGCAACACCTTTCAGTTAGCCTTAATCCCCAACAGCGCTGAGGCGCTGGCTCTACCGCTCAGCAATTCATTGGTTTTGCCCTGCCACGCGATGCGACCGTCGGCCACGACGACTGAGCGCGGGGCGATGCGCGCCGCATCTTCGACGCTGTGTGAAACCATCAGTAGCGTCAGTTGGCGGGCGTGGCAGATATCGCTCACCAGGGTCAGCATCTCCTGGCGCAGGGCGGGGTCAAGAGCTGAAAACGGTTCGTCCAGCAGCAGAACCGGCTGTTCACGCACCAGACAACGTGCCAGCGCCACACGCTGGCGCTGGCCGCCGGAAAGCTCGCCGGGCAGGCGAGCCATCAACGTCTCGATCCCCATTTGTTGCGCGATATGCCGGCGCTTCTCTTTCTGTTCGGCGCTTAATTTCAGTCCGGGATCCAGCCCCAGCCCGATGTTTTGCTCAACGTTTAAATGGCTGAACAGATTATTTTCCTGAAACAGCATCGAAACCGGGCGGCGTGACGGCGGCGTGGTGGTGTGGTCTTCCCCTTCGATCAGCAGGGTGCCGCGGGCAGGCGTGAGAAAACCAGCGATCAGACTCAGCAATGTACTTTTCCCAGCGCCACTCGGCCCCAGAATTGCCACCTGTTCACCGCGTGCCACGGACAGCGTAAAGCGCATGGGCAGGTGGTGATAAAGCCAGGTGATATCAGTCAGTTTTAACATTTCGCCCCGGTAACGTCTCAATAACGGTAAATAAAATAAAGCACAGGATCAGCAGTAAGAGCGCAGTGACGGCGCCGTCCTGACTGCGATAAGAGCCAATTTGCTGATACAGATAAAACGGCAGGGTGCGGAAGTCATCGTTGCCGAACAGCGCCACCACGCCAAAATCACCGATAGACAGTACGCAGGCAAAGGCCAGCGCCTGCGCCAGCGGGCGTTTCAGTGCCCGCAGTTCTACGACTTTTAACCGCCGCCAGCCTTCAACCCCTAGCGACTGACACAGCATCGTGTAGCGGGCGGTAATATCGCGCATCGGGTTTTCCAGCACTTTCAGGGCGTAGGGAATGGCCATCAGCGCATTGGTGAAAATCACGATACCGTCAGCGGACTCCGGCAGGCCGATGCTGTTGTTGAGCAACAGGAAGAAACCGGTGGCCAGCACAATGCCCGGCATCGCGAGAATAAGCATACCGCTTAGCTCCAGCGCTTGTCCTGCCAGTAGTTGCTGACGGGCGCGCAGTTCGCGACTGCTCCACAGCAGCATCATTGTCAGGATCACGCACAGCAGACCCGCAGCCAGCGCAATGCGCAGCGAGGTCCACACCGCCTGCCACAAAATGGGCTGCGCAAGCACGTCCAGCAGATGGCGATTCACCCCATCGACCATCACGGCCAGCAGGGGGGGGAGCAACAGCAGAAGCGCGATACCGATCAGCAAGGCATCGGTTAAACGGCTGTACAGTCGATCGTCCGGATCGCGCCAACCCTGAACCAGCGTGGTGCCTGGCGCGATAGCTTTACTCAATCGTTGACTGAGGAGCATCAGCCCCAGACAGCACACCATCTGGATCAGCGCCAGCATGGCGGCGCGGGCGGGATCGTAGTCGAAATTCAGCGCCTGATAAATCGCCAGTTCGATGGTCGTCGCCTGCGGCCCGCCGCCCAGCGACAGGACGGTAGCGAAGCTGGCAAAACAGAGCATAAAAATCAACGCGGCGACCGGTGGTATCTGGCGGCGCAGCCACGGCCACTCAACAAAACGGAAGAACTGCCAGCCGCGAATACCCAATTGTGCGGCCAACTGACGCTGTTCACCGGGGATATTTTCCAGCGACTGCAACAGCAGGCGGCTTGCCATCGGCATATTAAAAAAGACGTGGGCCAGCAGAATGCCCTGCAATCCGTAAGGCGAGAAGGTCCACTCCATCCCGAGCATGTGCCAGAGCGTGGCTAACCACCCCTGGCGTCCATAGACGCTGAGAATACCAAATACTGCGACCAGCACCGGGAGGATTAGCGTCATGGCGCACAGGCGCAGCAGGGCCAGACGCCCCGGAAAGCGGCGTCGGTACAGCGCACGAGCAAGGAAGATGGCCGGAACGACAGAAAGCACCGCCGACAGGAAAGCCTGCCAGAAGGAAAAGCGCACCACGTGCCACAGGTAGCTGTCCTGCCAGAGCGAGGACCACGCCGCCTGCGGCGCGTTGAACCACAGTGCCAGAAAGGCGGCCAGCGCCACCGCCACCATCAGCGTGGCGGCGGAAAGGCCGGGAGCCAGCCAGCCAGCAATTAACGGCTGACGGCGCGTTGCCATTCGCTAATCCATGCCTGACGTTGTGCTGCCACTTCTGCGGGCGTGAACTCCAGCGTGGTCGAGGGTTTAGTCAGTTGTTCGAACCCGGCGGGCAGGGGGACATTCACCACCGGATACATCCAGTTGCCGGTCGGGATTGCAGTCTGAAACGCGGGCGAGACCATGAATTTGAGAAACTTTTCCGCCAGTTCAGGTTGCTTACTGGCCGCGGTACGCGCGGCAACTTCCACCTGCAGGTAATGGCCCTCGCTAAAGTTGGCCGCCGCGTAGTTCTCTTTTTTCTCTTCGATGATGTGATACGCCGGAGAGGTGGTATAGCTCAGCACCAGATCGCTTTCCCCTTTCAGGAACAGGCCATAGGCTTCGCTCCAGCCTTTGGTGACGGTGACAGTTTTTGCCGCCAATTTCTGCCATGCCTGCGGTGTTTTATCGCCATACACTTTCTGCATCCACAGCATCAGCCCAAGTCCTGGCGTACTGGTGCGCGGATCCTGATAAATCACTCGCCATTTCTGATCGCTCTCGACCAGTTCCTTCAGGCTCTTCGGTGGGTTTTTGAGTTTGTTTTTGTCATACACGAAAGCGAAGTAGCCGTAATCAAACGGAACGAAGGTGTCATTCTTCCAGCCGCCAGGGACATTGACCGCCTCGCTGGCGACACCGCTTTTCGCGAACAACTGGGTTTGCGTCGCCGCTTCCAGCAGGTTGTTATCCAGCCCAAGCACCACGTCGGCTTTACTGTTTTTCCCTTCCATCCGCAGACGGTTGAGGAGTGAAACGCCATCTTCCAGCGCCACCAGTTTCAGCTCACAGTTGCAGTCGGCTTCAAAGGCTTTTTTCACCGCCGGGCCAGGGCCCCAGTCAGCGGCGAACGAGTCGTAGGTATAGACGGTCAGGACCGGTTTTGCGAAGGCAGGCGCTGCGCACAGCACCAGTAAAGGAAGACATTTTTTTAACACTTTGCACCTCAATAGAAGAGTGGCAAAGGATTTTGAGCGGTAGCCTCAAATCCCTTCGCCGGCGTTATCCGGATCAGGTTCGACGGGTATTTTCTCAGCCCACGCCTCTGGCGCAGCACCCCGTTGAGAACGCCACATTGTAATGATTACGTGAAGAGATCAAAAGGACTAAGGATCTGGCGGGGCAAACCACGCGGATTTAAAGTCGAACCAGCCGAGGGTGTTCATGCGCAAGCCACGCATACTGCGCTGCCCCTGAATAATCAGCCAGTGGTGAATAAGCGGGACAATCGCTTTGCTGGCGAGCAGTTGCTGGCACCACGCGGCCAGATTCATCTCGCCGGTGCGCCAGCGTGCGGCGTCGGCTTCCCAGTCCAGCGGAATGCAGTGCTGCAACAGCGGGACTTCGCACAGATGCGCGAACAAAGAGAAGTCGAGCGGCAGGGTGAAGTTGGCGCTGTTAAGCCAGATGTCGCTCTCAATTTCCCCGGCATGCCACTGATCGTAGTCGATCTCCTGAATTTCCAGCGTCACCTGATGTTCAGCCAGCAGCTGACTCATGATCTGCGCAATCACTTGGTGTTCGATGTGTTCGTGATAATAGGTCAGCGTGAGCGTTTCCAGCCCGGCGGGTTTCTCGCCGTGGCCCGGTCGAGCGTGATGCCAGCGGGGCAGCAAACCGTAGGCCGGGAACCAGTGGCGCTGATACTGTTCATCGGCATAGTAAAGCAGGTTGCTCGGTGACAGTACGCGACTGACCCACTCTCTGACCTCCTGATTGGCGCCGCGATGGGTACGGGCGTCGAACAGCAGGTAATAGCACCCTTCTTCCAGGCGGCTTTCGATGGCCTTCTCATCTTCTGTGGGACCTTTCAACGTCAGACCGCCGTTCGGCTCGTCACCAATATCCGGCAGTACCCAGACGTTCACTTCATCAATCAGTGCCCGAAAACCGAAGAAATCGTCAAAGGCGTGGATTTTCAGCTGATTACGTGTATTTCGTATCACGGCGTAAGGGCCGGTGCCAATCGGATGGCTGGAGAAATTGCTCAGGGTTTCCCATTCGCGTGGCAGGATCATCGCCGGGACCTGGCCCAGCAACCACGGCAGCCAGCGATCGGGCTGAGACAGGTGAATGTCCAGCGTCCAGGATGTTGGCGAGACGATCTCGCTGATATGGGAATAGAGCGGTAAGACGTTAATGCGCGTCAGGGACGACACCACATCGTCCATTTCCAGTTCACGACCGTGATGAAAATGGATCCCCGGACGCAGAAAAAAGCGCCAGTGCAGGGGAGAAATTTGTTGCCAGTGGTGGGCGATATCCGCTTCCAGTTCCCCATTTTCCTCATTTACGCGGGTCAGGGCGCTGAAGATTTGGCGGGCAATATGGGTTTCTGAGCGTCGCAGCGCGCTGCCCGGCAGTAGATTTTGCATCGGGCGGTAGTAAAGAACACGAAGAATATGACGGCCCTGACGGAAACTGCGGCCCAGATGGGAAACCAGCATCTGCCGTACGGCCGTTTTGTCACCCACCAGTTGCACCAGTTGATCGATGCGATCCTGCTCCAGTAAATCTTCCGCGCGCTGCTGCTGGAGCGCCAGTCCGGTATACAGGAAAGTTAAGCGTGAACGTTTTCCGCGTCCAACCTCTGCTTCCCACGTCAGCCAACCGCGTTCCTGCATAGTATTGAGCAGCGTACGCATATGGCGACGGGAGCAGCTCAGGAGATCCGCCAGTTCGTTAAGCATGGTGTCCTGCGTTTTGCCGTCGCAGCATTGCCACAAGCGGATGAACTGTTGTTGCAGACGGCCAGAAGACATAAAAGGGGAACTCCTGCGGAAAACTCAGCAATTTTATTATCCCTATATTAGGCCAATAATACATTCCGATGAAGCACTATGAAGGGGTCATCTATGCGCCAGTTTTATCAGAAGTACTTTGCCGCGACAGAAGGGTTGTCCTGGTTGGCTTGCCTGAGCGCGCCGCAGCGCTTAAAGATGCTGGAAGAACTGATGCAGTGGGAGGTGACAGCCTGACCCTGGAGTAGCAGACATCATGTGTGACTGAGTATTGGTGTTAATCACCGCGCCAGCAGGTATTATCTGCTGGCTTTTTTCGTTTTGACTTCGTTTATATACGAAATCATTCAGGCCAGACGGCAAGTGAGTGAATCCCCAGAAGTATGTGACTGGGGGTGAGCGCGCGTAATTAACGCAGAGGCAGCCTGAAGGATGATGTGTGTATTAAGGGATAAATATGCTCTGGTTGATCACGATGGGACGACGTCTCAACGGTGTGTACGCGGCGTTTATGCTGGTCGCATTTATGATGGGCGTGGCAGGGGCGCTACAGGCCCCGACGCTGAGCCTGTTTCTCAGTCGCGAGGTCGGGGCGCAGCCGTTCTGGGTGGGGCTGTTCTATACCGTTAACGCCATCGCCGGGATTGGCGTGAGTCTTGCGCTGGCAAAACGCTCCGACAGCCAGGGAGACCGCCGCAAGCTGATTCTGTTCTGTTGTCTGATGGCAGTCGGTAATGCGCTGTTGTTTGCCTTTAATCGTCACTATCTGACGTTGATTACCTGCGGTGTACTGCTGGCGTCGCTGGCAAATACCGCGATGCCGCAACTGTTCGCCCTGGCACGGGAATATGCCGACAGCTCGGCGCGTGAAGTGGTGATGTTCAGTTCGGTGATGCGTGCACAGCTTTCACTGGCGTGGGTGATTGGCCCGCCGCTGGCATTTATGTTGGCGCTGAATTATGGCTTCATGATGATGTTTTCGATTGCCGCCACGATTTTTGCGCTCAGTTTCATCCTGATTGCCTTTATGCTGCCATCCGTCGCCCGCGTTGAACAACCTACGGATGTGCCGGTCAGCCAGGCCGGTGGCTGGCAGGATAAGAACGTCCGCATGCTGTTTATTGCCTCCACGCTGATGTGGACCTGCAACACCATGTACATCATCGATATGCCGCTATGGATTAGCGCAGAGCTTGGGCTGCCGGATAAGCTTGCCGGGATCCTGATGGGGACCGCTGCAGGGCTGGAAATCCCGGCGATGATCCTTGCTGGCTTTTACGTCAAACGCTTCGGCAAGCGACGGATGATGGTTACCGCCGTGGCGGCGGGGGTGCTGTTTTATCTCGGGCTGATTTTCTTCCATAGCCATCGGGCGCTGCTTATCCTGCAGCTGTTCAATGCCGTGTTTATCGGCATTATTGCCGGTATTGGAATGCTCTGGTTTCAGGATCTGATGCCGGGCAGGGCCGGATCGGCGACAACGTTATTTACCAACAGCATTTCGACTGGCGTCATTCTGGCAGGAGTTATCCAGGGGGCTGTCGCGCAGAGCTACGGTCACTTCGCGGTGTACTGGGTGATTGCGGCGATTTCGCTGGTGACGCTGGTGATGACCGGGCGGGTGAAAGACGTTTGATTTATGGATTGCCGGATGGCGGCTAACGCCTTATCCGACCTACAGAAATTCGTAGGCCGGATAAGCGCAGCGCATCCGGCATGGCGGGCTTAGCGCATAAACGCGGGCTGTTTCTCTTCGTAGGTGGCGATCGCATCTTCGTGCTGCAGCGTCAACCCGATGCTGTCCAGACCGTTCAACATGCAGTGGCGGCGGAAGTCGTCGATCTTAAAGCTGTAAGACTTATCGCCTGCTTTCACTACCTGCGCGACCAGGTCCACTTCAAATGTAATCCCCGGATTGGCTTTGACCAGGTTGAACAGCTCATCCACCTCATCGTCGCTCAGCTTCACAGGCAACAGCTGATTGTTAAAGCTGTTGCCATAGAAGATGTCCGCGAAGCTCGGTGCAATCACTACTTTGAAGCCATAGTCCGTCAGCGCCCACGGCGCGTGCTCACGGGAAGAGCCGCAGCCGAAGTTCTCACGCGCCAACAGAATCGAGGCCCCTTGATACTCCGGGAAATTCAGGACGAACTCCGGATTCGGCTGTTGGCCGTTCTCATCCAGAAAACGCCAGTCATTGAACAGGTGCGCGCCAAAACCGGTGCGGGTAACCTTCTGCAAAAACTGCTTAGGAATGATGGCGTCGGTATCGACGTTGGCGGCATCCAGTGGGACAACCAGGCCTTGATGTTGGGTAAATTTCTCTGCCATGGGAGTCTCCTTATTTGATGCTGCGAATATCGGCAAAATGACCGGTAACGGCAGCGGCAGCGGCCATCGCCGGGCTGACCAGATGGGTACGCCCACCGCGACCCTGACGACCTTCAAAGTTACGGTTGCTGGTCGACGCGCAGCGCTCACCTGGATTCAGGCGGTCATTGTTCATTGCCAGACACATGGAGCAACCCGGCAGACGCCACTCGAAACCGGCTTCGATAAAGATCTTATCCAGCCCTTCTGCTTCTGCCTGCGCCTTCACCGGACCGGAGCCTGGAACCACCAGAGCCTGGACGCCCGGCGCGACTTTACGGCCTCTGGCGACTTCCGCGGCGGCGCGCAAATCTTCAATACGCGAGTTGGTGCACGAGCCGATGAACACTTTATCAATCGCCACTTCCGTTAACGGTACGCCCGACTTCAGGCCCATATAGGCCAGCGCTTTCTCGGCACTGGCGCGTTCAACCGGATCGGTAAAGGACGCCGGATCGGGAATGTTGTCGGTAACGGCGATGACCTGGCCCGGGTTGGTTCCCCAGGTTACCTGCGGGGCAATCTCTTCTGCCTGTAAGGTCACAACCGTATCAAAGCTTGCATCAGCGTCGGTTTGCAGCGTTTTCCAGTACGCGACTGCGTCATCAAAATCGTTGCCTTTCGGCGCGTGCAGGCGACCTTTGACGTAATTGAAGGTGGTTTCATCCGGGGCAACTAATCCGGCTTTGGCACCCATTTCGATAGCCATGTTACACAGGGTCATTCGGCCTTCCATGCTCAGGGCACGGATGGCATCGCCGCAAAACTCAACGACGTGACCGGTCCCACCGGCGCTACCGGTTTTACCGATAATCGCCAGCACGATATCTTTCGCAGTGATCCCCGGCGCGGCGGTGCCGTTGACTTCAATCTTCATGGTTTTGGCGCGGCCCTGTTTCAGGGTCTGGGTCGCCAGGACGTGCTCCACTTCGGAGGTGCCAATACCGAACGCCAGTGCACCGAAGGCACCGTGGGTTGCGGTATGCGAGTCGCCACAAACGATGGTCATTCCCGGCAGGGTCACGCCTTGTTCCGGCCCCATCACGTGAACGATACCCTGATACGGGTGGTTCAGATCGTACAATTCAACGCCAAACTCGTTGCAGTTTTTAATCAACTCCTGCATCTGGATACGCGCCATTTCACCGGACGCATTGATATCTTTGGTCTGCGTAGAGACGTTGTGATCCATCGTGGCAAAGGTTTTGCCCGGCTGACGAACCGGACGACCATGTGCACGCAGACCGTCGAACGCCTGCGGAGAGGTCACTTCATGCACCAGATGTCGGTCGATATACAGCAGCGGGGTTTCGTTGTGCGCTTCATAGACTACGTGCGCATCAAACAATTTTTCGTATAACGTTTTAGCCATGATTACACCCCTTGTGCGACGTAGCGAGCAATGATGTCGCCCATCTCATCAGTACCGACGGCCGCCGCGCCACGGGCTAAATCACCGGTGCGGATACCTTCTTCTAATGCGCGGTTAACCGCACGTTCAATGGCGGATGCTGCGTCATCGGCATCAAGGCTGTAGCGCAGCAGCAGCGCCAGCGACAAAATTTGCGCAATCGGATTGGCGATATTCTTGCCGGCAATATCCGGCGCGGAGCCGCCCGCGGGTTCATACAAACCAAAGCCCTGCTCGTTCAGACTGGCGGAGGGCAACATGCCCATTGAGCCGGTGATCATTGCGCATTCGTCAGACAAAATGTCGCCAAACAGGTTAGAGCACAACAGCACATCGAACTGTGACGGGTCTTTAATCAACTGCATGGTGGCGTTGTCGATATACATATGCGCCAGCTCAACGTCCGGATACTCTTTGGCGATTTCATTGACGATTTCACGCCACAAAATAGAGGTTTGCAGAACGTTCGCTTTGTCGATAGAAGTCACCTTACGGCGGCGTTTACGCGCGGATTCAAACGCGATGCGCGCGATACGTTCAATTTCAAAGCGGTGATAGACTTCGGAATCAAACGCTTTTTCATGCTGGCCGCTGCCTTCGCGACCTTTTGGTTGACCGAAGTAGATGCCACCGGTCAGTTCGCGGACGCACAGAATGTCGAAGCCATTTGCGGCGATGTCGGCGCGCAGTGGGCAGAAGGCTTCCAGCCCCTGATACAGTTTTGCCGGACGCAGGTTGCTGAACAGTTTGAAGTGTTTACGCAGCGGCAGCAGCGCGCCGCGCTCCGGCTGACTGTCAGGCGGCAGATGTTCCCATTTCGGGCCGCCTACGGAGCCAAACAGAACGGCGTCGGCCTGTTCGCACCCTTCCACCGTCGCCTTCGGCAGCGGTTGACCGTGGTTGTCGATCGCCGCGCCGCCGACGTCATAACGACTGGTGGTAATGCGCATCTCAAATCGATGGCGAACCGCTTCCAGGACTTTCAGGGCTTGCGCCATCACTTCCGGACCAATACCGTCGCCCGGCAAAACAGCAATATGGTAATTCTTCGACATCACACGGTTTCCTTGTTGTTCTCGTTGTTCTGAGCTTTACGTTGCAACTCTTTTTCGACTTCTGCCGCACGCCAGATGTTGTTCAGCACGTGCACCATCGCTTTCGCGGAAGATTCAACAATGTCTGTCGCCAGACCGACGCCGTGGAAGCGACGTCCGTTATAGTTCGCGACGATATCCACCTGACCCAGAGCGTCTTTACCGTGTCCTTTGGCGGACAGGCTGTATTTCACCAGCTCAATGTCGTAATCGGTAATACGGTTGATCGCCTGGTAAATCGCATCGACTGGACCGTTACCGTTAGCCGCTTCGGCTTTTACGTCACTGCCGCAGGCCAGCCTGACGGAGGCGGTGGCAATATCGTTAGAACCGGACTGGACGCTGAAATAATCCAGGCGGAAGTGCTCGGGTTCTTCCTGTTGCTTGCCAATAAACGCCAGCGCTTCCAGATCGTAATCGAACACCTGACCTTTCTTATCGGCCAGCTTCAGGAAGGCGTCGTACAGATTGTCCAGGCTGTATTCACTCTCTTTATAGCCCATCTCATCCATACGGTGTTTCACCGCCGCGCGCCCGGAACGGGAGGTCAGGTTCAGTTGCACCTGATTCAGACCGATGGATTCCGGCGTCATGATTTCGTAGTTTTCTCGGTTCTTCAGCACGCCATCCTGGTGGATCCCGGAGGAGTGGGCAAACGCGCCGCTACCGACAATGGCTTTGTTCGCCGGGATCGGCATGTTGCAGATCTGGCTGACTAACTGGCTGGTACGCCAGATCTCCTGATGGTTAATGCGGGTGTTGACGTTCAGGATGTCCTGACGAACTTTAATCGCCATGATCACCTCTTCCAGCGAGCAGTTGCCCGCACGCTCACCAATCCCGTTCATCGCGCCTTCAACCTGACGCGCACCCGCGTGGACCGCAGCCAGAGCGTTGCCGACACCCAGACCTAAGTCGTCATGGGTATGGACAGAGATGATCGCTTTATCGATGTTTGGCACGCGTTCATACAGGCCGGAGATAATACCGGCGAACTCGAAGGGCATGGTGTAGCCGACGGTGTCAGGAATATTGATCGTTTTTGCGCCAGCATTGATGGCGGCTTCCACGACGCGAGCCAGATCGGCAATAGGCGTACGGCCAGCATCCTCACACGAGAATTCGACGTCGTCAGTATAATTACGTGCGCGTTTCACCATATAGACAGCACGCTCAATCACTTCATCCAGCGTGCTGCGCAGTTTGGTGGCGATATGCATCGGTGAGGTGGCAATAAAGGTATGAATACGGAAAGCTTCGGCGACCTTCAGCGACTCAGCCGCGACGTCGATATCTTTTTCCACGCAGCGGGCTAATGCACAAACCCGACTGTTCTTGACCTGGCGGGCGATGGTTTGTACGGATTCGAAGTCGCCGGGAGACGAGACCGGGAAACCGACTTCCATGACGTCAACACCCATACGCTCAAGGGCCAGCGCAATCTGCAGCTTCTCTTTCACACTCAGGCTTGCCTGTAACGCCTGTTCACCGTCGCGTAAAGTGGTATCGAAAATAATGACTTGCTGGCTCATGTTTTAGGTCCTTAGTCTTTAGGGCGCCTTGCTTCGAGCATAAAAAAACCCGCGCAACGGCGCGGGTTTTTTATCTTACTGGATACGACTTAATGCTGTATGCCGCTCACCAGTCTACCGCGCAACGAAGATGCGTTTAGTAGTAGTAGACCGTTAAAGCGAGCGATACGAATCATTAAATCAACTCCAGGCGAATGCGATATGCTTTTAGTGGTACTGGATACGATGGCTGATGTCAACCCCGCTGCGCGAAAACACCCTCAAGGGAAGAAGGGAACGGACAGAGAACTTTAGCTAATTGTGCTGAACTTTTTCCATTACTCCCTATTAAAAAATGGGAGCGTATTCACACTTTTCATCGTTTGACATAATTGAGCATGATTTTTTTCAATTAACATAACGAAAGCGAGTCCGCAGAGCACTATGATTTATTTTTTATCCACATGATTTTAATGGTTTTATTGATATTGTTAATCAATTGATATCTGCTTGAAGAATATTATTGATAAGCAAATGTTAGGCGTTAATGCGTGAGTAATATAAATAGTCAATTAAAACTTACGCTTTTATTCATTAAACGCATGATTGTTTGTTGGTGTTTCTTATGCTTATATTGCATTCGTCATTAAAAATTTATGATTTATCGTGCTGTGAATAATACCACATCACGCAGGCACCCATTTCTTCCGCATTTTTCCGGTGCCTTTATGTTTTCCTAATTTCAATCTTTACTCTTTTTCTTATTTTATATGCATGGTAAATCATATTTTCCGAGATTATTTCTCTGCATTCCGGCAAGAAAAGGGAGTTAAGCGTGACAGTGGAGTTAACTATGCCAGAAGTAACCGTTGATAAACCCAATCCCCATCATTTAGAGATGGATAAACCGCAACTTCGTATGGTTGATCTTAATCTATTGACTGTATTTGATGCGGTAATGCAGGAGCAGAATATTACCCGTGCCGCGCATGCCCTCGGGATGTCGCAGCCAGCCGTAAGTAACGCCGTGGCGCGTCTTAAAGTGATGTTCAATGATGAGCTTTTTGTGCGCTACGGTCGTGGGATCCAACCTACCGCGCGGGCTTTCCAGCTTTTTGGTTCCGTCCGCCAGGCTCTGCAATTAGTGCAGAACGAATTGCCCGGATCCGGCTTTGAACCTGGCAGCAGTGAACGCATTTTTCACCTTTGCGTTTGCAGTCCGCTGGATAATATCCTGACATCATTAATTTATAATCGTGTTGAAAAAATTGCGCCTAATATTCATGTTGTATTTAAGTCATCCTTAAATAAGGATACTGAACACCAATTACGTTATCAGGAAACTGAGTTCGTTATTAGCTATGAAGAATTTCGTCGTCCTGAATTTACGAGTATTCCGTTGTTTAATGACGAAATGGTGCTGGTCTCCAGCCGTAAACATCCGCGCATTAACGGACCCCTGTTGGAAAGCGATATCTATAATGAACAACATGCTGTTGTTTCACTGGATCGTTTTGACTCGTTTAGTCAACCCTGGTACGACACGGTTGACGCACAAGCGTGTGTGGCCTATCAGGGGATGGCATTAATCAGTGTTCTTAATGTTGTTTCGCAAACGCATCTGGTGGCTATTGCCCCACGTTGGTTAGCGGAAGAGTTCACCGCCTCTTTAGATCTACAGATATTACCGCTACCTTTAAAACTGAATAGCAGAACCTGTTATCTTTCATGGCATGAAGCTGCCGGTCGGGACAAAGGACATCAATGGATGGAAGAGTTGTTAGCTTCTGTCTGCAAGCGTTAGACGCGAATGAGATAAACCGGGTGTAAACATCCGGTTTGTCCTGCCTCTGTTTCATTAACTGGCATTTTATCCTGAATTTTGTTGGTCATTCTTTTTTCTGTCCGCGAAAAAATTGATGATTCGCTGCATGTGTCCATTTTCAGCCGATTAATTATCAATACCTGAGTTAAATTTAGTTTTATTCGCCGGTTATTCGTCATTTTCCTCTCATTTATGCTTATTTCACGGCGTCTTTGCCCCTTTCTCTGAATTGCCTGCATCCTGGGGAGCGGTTAAGGTGTTTTACACATCATTAATCGTCATTCAGTGAGGCAAGCCATGGAGATGTTGTCTGGAGCCGAAATGGTCGTCCGATCGCTTATTGATCAGGGCGTTAAGCAGGTATTCGGTTATCCCGGGGGCGCAGTCCTCGATATTTATGATGCGTTGCATACGGTCGGTGGAATCGATCACGTGCTCGTTCGTCATGAACAGGCGGCCGTGCATATGGCCGATGGCCTGGCGCGGGCAACGGGGGAAGTTGGTGTGGTACTGGTGACTTCGGGTCCTGGGGCCACCAATGCGATTACAGGGATCGCGACGGCGTATATGGATTCTATTCCGTTAGTGATTCTTTCCGGTCAGGTCGCGACCTCGCTGATTGGCTATGACGCCTTTCAGGAGTGCGACATGGTGGGAATATCCCGCCCGGTCGTGAAACACAGTTTTCTGGTTAAGCAGACGGAAGATATTCCGCAGGTGCTAAAAAAAGCCTTCTGGCTGGCGGCGAGCGGCCGTCCGGGACCCGTGGTCGTGGATTTGCCGAAGGATATTCTCAATCCCGGCAAAAAACTGCCTTATTCCTGGCCTGAGTCGGTCAGCATGCGATCGTATAACCCGACCACTGCGGGTCATAAAGGGCAGATTAAGCGCGCCCTGCAAACGCTGGTGACGGCCAAAAAACCGGTTGTCTATGTTGGCGGCGGGGCCGTGACGGCAGGTTGTCATGAACAACTGCGCCAGACCATCGAAACGCTCAACCTGCCGGTGGTCTCTTCGCTGATGGGGCTAGGGGCATTTCCCGCTACGCACCGTCAGTCGCTCGGGATGCTGGGCATGCATGGTACTTATGAAGCCAACATGACGATGCATAACGCCGACGTGATTTTTGCCGTCGGGGTACGTTTCGACGATCGCACGACGAATAATCTGGCCAAGTATTGCCCGAATGCGACGGTGCTGCACATTGATATCGACCCGACTTCAATCTCTAAAACGGTGACGGCGGATATCCCTATTGTTGGTGATGCGCGTCAGGTGCTGGAACAGTTACTGGAGTTATTGCCGCAGGAATCCGCCCACCAACCGCTGGATGATATTCGTGACTGGTGGCAACAGATTGAACGCTGGCGCGCTCGTCAGTGCCTGAAATATGACACGCACAGTGAGAGTATCAAACCGCAGGCGGTCATAGAGGCTATCTGGCGTCTGACCCACGGCGATGCTTACGTGACCTCCGATGTGGGGCAGCATCAGATGTTTGCCGCTCTTTATTACCCCTTCGATAAACCGCGCCGTTGGATCAACTCTGGCGGTCTTGGCACGATGGGCTTTGGCCTGCCTGCAGCCCTGGGAGTGAAAATGGCGCTGCCCGAGGAAACGGTGGTTTGTGTGACAGGTGACGGTAGCATTCAGATGAATATTCAGGAGTTGTCGACCGCGCTGCAGTATAAACTGCCGGTGCTGGTGCTAAACCTGAACAACCGTTATCTGGGGATGGTGAAGCAGTGGCAGGACATGATCTACTCGGGTCGTCATTCTCAATCGTATATGCAGTCGCTGCCTGATTTTGTTCGCCTGGCGGAAGCCTACGGACATGTCGGCATTCAGATTTCCCGTCCTGATGAGCTGGAAAGTCAATTAAGTGAAGCGCTGGCGCAGGTGAAAAACGGTCATCTGGTGTTTGTCGATGTCACCGTTGATGGCAGCGAACACGTCTACCCGATGCAGATTCGCGGCGGTGGGATGGATGAAATGTGGTTAAGTAAAACGGAGAGGACCTGATTATGCGCCGGATATTATCAGTACTGCTGGAGAACGAATCCGGTGCGCTGTCGCGCGTGATCGGCCTTTTCGCGCAGCGGGGTTACAACATTGAGAGCCTGACCGTCGCGCCGACGGACGATCCGACGCTCTCTCGCATGACCATTCAGACGGTGGGCGACGAAAAAGTGCTGGAGCAAATTGAAAAGCAACTGCACAAACTGGTGGATGTGTTGCGGGTCAGCGAACTTGGGCACGGTGCGCACGTCGAACGCGAAATCATGTTGGTGAAGATTCAGGCCAGCGGCTATGGTCGGGAAGAGGTGAAACGCAACACGGAGATCTTTCGTGGGCAGATTATTGATGTCACGCCAAATCTCTATACCGTTCAACTGGCAGGGACCAGCGATAAGCTGGACGCTTTTCTGGCAACGTTGCGCGAAGTCGCGAAAATCGTTGAGGTCGCCCGTTCCGGCGTGGTGGGGTTATCCCGTGGTGACAAAATAATGCGCTAATCCTTCTCTTTTCGTTAATTCACATGCCCAACGTCTTCCGTTGGGCATTTTTTTGCGAAATCAGTGGTAACCCGGAATAAAAGCGGTTGCCGCAGTGACTATTCTGCGCTTAGATGTTACCGATTTTAACCCATGCCGTTACAATGGTTATGGTTTGTACATTTTACGCAAGGGGCAATTGTGAAACTGGATGAAATCGCTCGGCTGGCTGGTGTATCGCGAACGACTGCAAGCTACGTAATTAACGGAAAAGCAAAGCAATACCGCGTGAGCGACAAGACTGTCGAAAAAGTCATGGCGGTGGTGCGTGAGCATAATTACCACCCGAATGCTGTGGCTGCCGGGCTACGTGCTGGACGCACACGTTCTATTGGTCTGGTGATCCCGGATCTGGAGAACACGAGCTATACCCGTATTGCAAATTATCTTGAGCGCCAGGCGCGCCAGCGTGGTTATCAACTGCTGATTGCCTGTTCGGAAGATCAGCCCGATAACGAAATGCGCTGCATTGAACATCTTTTACAGCGTCAGGTTGATGCGATCATTGTCTCCACCTCGTTGCCGCCGGAACACCCGTTCTATCAGCGCTGGGCCAATGACTCCTTCCCAATTGTGGCGCTGGATCGCGCCTTAGATCGTGAGCATTTTACCAGCGTCGTGGGTGCCGATCAGGAGGATGCCGAAATGCTGGCCGGAGAATTGCGTAAGTTTCCGGCTGACACCGTGCTCTATCTGGGCGCACTGCCGGAGTTGTCCGTCAGCTTCCTTCGCGAGCAGGGCTTCCGTGCCGCCTGGAAAGACGATCCGCGTGAAGTGAATTTCCTGTATGCCAACAGCTATGAGCGCGAAGCGGCGGCGCAGCTATTTGAAAAATGGCTGGAAACGCATCCGATGCCGCAGGCGCTGTTCACCACCTCATTCGCCCTGTTACAGGGGGTGATGGACGTAACGCTGCGTCGCGACGGTAAACTGCCTTCCGATCTGGCGATTGCGACCTTTGGTGACAACGAACTGCTGGATTTCCTGCAGTGTCCGGTCCTGGCGGTGGCGCAGCGCCATCGTGATGTCGCTGAGCGCGTGCTGGAAATTGTCCTGGCGAGCCTGGATGAACCGCGTAAACCAAAACCGGGTTTAACGCGTATTAAACGTAATCTCTATCGTCGTGGCGTATTGAGCCGCAGCTAGTCAATTTCTGAATTCTGCGTCAGAAGACAATTTTTCTGACGCAGCTTAACGAGTTCCTCTCCACAATACCCTCATCATAATTAAGATTATTCCTTAGAATTTTCTCAACTTTACCGAAATAATCCGTATTTAAACGAAACAGAGTCGGTTTCAGGTTATTGAGACGTAACGGTAGGTTAGATTTGTATTATTTTGTTACATGCTTGTCGTGAATTGCCGAATTAACAAACACTTTTTGTCGCCGCAGCACGAATGTCCCGGCGGGCTTGTCGGTGCGCGGTGTTAGCTGGCATAAACAGGGACTGTATTCATGATGCAATATGTCCTAAAATGCCGCTCGCGTCGCAAACTGACACTTTATATTCCCTCCTGAGAATAATTGTTCGTTTTAAAACGGTGATGAGTTTTGAGATTTTTTTCTTACAAATATTCATGACGTTAATTTGCTTCGTTCGTTGGACAGAATTTAATCAACGCTGATATTAGCCGTAAACATTGGGTTTTTTACTCAGGTAAGCGTTGTGACTCGCTTGACAAGCTTTTCCTCCGCTCCGTAAACTCCTTTGAGTGGGAATTTGTGGGGCAAAGTGGTAATGAGGGGGGAGACTGGCATGTTCCGGGGTGCAACGTTAGTCAATCTCGACAGTAAAGGGCGCTTATCTGTGCCTACCCGTTACCGGGATCAACTGATCGAGAGTGCTACCGGTCAAATGGTTTGTACCATTGACATCCATCACCCGTGCCTGCTGCTTTACCCCCTGCCTGAATGGGAAATTATCGAGCAAAAATTATCGCGTCTGTCGAGCATGAACCCGGTAGAGCGCCGCGTGCAGCGTTTACTGTTGGGGCATGCCAGTGAATGTCAGATGGACAGCGCCGGGCGATTGCTGGTTGCGCCTGTCCTTCGGCAACATGCCGGGCTGACAAAAGAAGTGATGCTGGTTGGACAGTTCAACAAGTTTGAACTGTGGGATGAAACGACCTGGTATCAACAGGTCAAGGAAGATATCGACGCTGAGCAGAGTGCGACCGGGACGTTGTCGGAGCGCCTGCAGGACTTGTCTCTATAATGATGATGGAAAATTTTAAACACACCACGGTGCTGCTGGACGAGGCCGTAAACGGCCTGAATATTCGCCCTGACGGCATCTACATTGATGGAACATTTGGTCGCGGTGGTCACTCGCGTCTCATTCTCTCGCAGCTTGGCGAAGAGGGACGTCTGCTGGCCATCGATCGCGATCCGCAGGCGATCGCCGTCGCCCAGACCATCGATGATCCCCGCTTCTCCATCATTCATGGACCTTTCTCTGCGCTGGCTGATTATGTCGGCGAGCGCAAACTGACCGGCAAGATCGACGGGATTCTTCTCGATCTTGGCGTTTCTTCACCGCAGCTCGACGACGCTGAGCGCGGTTTCTCTTTCATGCGCGATGGTCCGTTGGATATGCGCATGGACCCCACTCGCGGCCAGTCGGCTGCCGAGTGGCTGCAAACTGCAGAAGAAGCCGATATTGCCTGGGTGCTGAAGACCTTTGGCGAAGAGCGTTTTGCGAAACGTATTGCCCGCGCCATCGTTGAGCGCAACCGTGAACAGCCCATGACCCGCACCAAAGAACTGGCGGAAGTGGTCGCGGCGGCAACGCCGGTGAAAGACAAATTCAAACATCCCGCGACCCGTACCTTCCAGGCGGTGCGCATCTGGGTGAACAGTGAACTGGAGGAGATAGAGCAGGCGCTAAAAAGCTCGCTCAGCGTGCTGGCCCCGGGGGGGCGGCTTTCCATCATCAGTTTCCACTCGCTGGAAGACCGCATTGTGAAACGCTTTATGCGTGAGCAAAGCCGCGGTCCGCAGGTTCCGGCCGGATTACCGATGACGGAAGAGCAGCTCAAAAAACTGGGCGGCCGTGAGTTAAGAGCACTAGGCAAGTTGATGCCGGGTGAAGAAGAGGTTGCAGAGAATCCTCGTGCCCGTAGTTCAGTTCTGCGCATTGCAGAGAGGACGAACGCATGATCAGCAGAGTGACAGAAGCCCTCAGCAAAGTTAAGGGATCGATTGGAAGCAACGAGCGCCATGCCTTGCCTGGCGTGATCGGTGACGATCTTTTGCGATTTGGGAAGCTGCCACTCTGCCTGTTCATTTGCATCATTGTTACGGCGGTGACGGTGGTAACGACCGCACACCATACACGGTTACTGACCGCGCAACGTGAACAACTGGTTCTGGAGCGTGATGCGCTGGATATCGAATGGCGCAACCTGATCCTTGAGGAGAACGCGCTCGGCGATCATAGCCGGGTGGAACGGATCGCAACGGAGAAGCTGCAAATGCAGCATGTTGATCCCTCACAAGAAAATATCGTAGTGCAAAAATAAGGAAAAACGCGACGCATGAAAGCAGCGGCAAAAACGCTAAAACCAAAACGCCAGGAAGAACAGGCCAACTTTATCAGTTGGCGTTTTGCGTTGCTGTGCGGCTGCATTTTACTGGCGCTGGGTTTCCTGCTGGGTCGTGTCGCCTGGCTGCAGATTATCGCGCCGGACATGCTGGTACGTCAGGGGGACATGCGCTCGCTGCGTGTACAGGAAGTGGCGACCTCGCGCGGTATGATCACCGACCGTTCGGGGCGTCCGCTGGCCGTCAGCGTACCGGTGAAGGCTATCTGGGCCGATCCGAAAGAAGTCCATGCCGCCGGAGGCGTTAGCGTTGGCGATCGCTGGAGAGCGCTCTCTACCGCGCTGAATATCCCGCTTGATCAACTGGCTGCCCGTATCAACGCCAACCCGAAAGGGCGCTTTATCTATCTGGCGCGTCAGCTAAACCCGGATATGGCGGATTACATCAAAAAGCTGAAGCTGCCGGGGATTTATCTGCGCGAAGAATCCCGTCGGTACTATCCTTCCGGCGAAGTGACCGCTCACCTCATTGGTTTCACCAACGTGGATAGCCAGGGGATTGAAGGCGTTGAGAAGAGTTTTGACAAATGGCTCACCGGTCAACCGGGTGAGCGTATCGTGCGTAAAGACCGCTACGGTCGCGTCATTGAAGATATCTCTTCCACCGACAGTCAGGCCGCGCATAACCTCGCGCTGAGCATTGACGAACGCTTACAGGCGCTGGTGTATCGCGAACTGAATAATGCGGTGGCATTTAACAAGGCGGAATCCGGGAGCGCAGTGCTGGTGGATGTGAATACCGGTGAAGTGCTGGCAATGGCGAACAGCCCGTCCTACAACCCGAACAACCTGAGCGGTACGCAGAAAGATGTCATGCGTAACCGTACCATCACCGACGTATTTGAGCCGGGTTCTACCGTCAAACCGATGGTGGTAATGACCGCGCTCCAGCGTGGCGTGGTGCGGGAAAACAGCGTGCTCAATACCGTTCCCTACCGAATTAACGGCCACGAAATCAAAGACGTGGCGCGCTACAGCGAATTGACCCTGACCGGGGTTTTACAGAAGTCGAGTAACGTCGGTGTTTCTAAGCTGGCGTTAGCGATGCCGTCCTCAGCGTTAGTAGATACTTACTCACGTTTTGGGCTTGGAAAGGCGACCAATTTGGGGTTGGTCGGAGAACGCAGTGGCTTATATCCTCAAAAACAACGGTGGTCTGACATAGAGAGGGCCACCTTCTCTTTCGGCTACGGGCTAATGGTAACGCCGTTACAGTTAGCGCGAGTCTACGCAACGATTGGCAGCTACGGCGTTTATCGTCCGCTGTCGATTACCAAAGTTGATCCTCCGGTTCCCGGTGAACGTATTTTCCCGGAATCGACCGTACGTACCGTTGTGCACATGATGGAAAGCGTAGCGCTGCCGGGCGGCGGCGGCGTGAAGGCGGCGATTAAAGGCTATCGTATTGCCATTAAAACCGGTACGGCGAAAAAAGTAGGCCCTGATGGCCGCTACATCAACAAATACATTGCTTATACCGCAGGCGTTGCACCTGCGAGTCAGCCGCGCTTCGCGCTGGTTGTTGTTATCAACGATCCGCAGGCGGGTAAATACTACGGCGGCGCCGTTTCAGCGCCGGTATTTGGTGCCATCATGGGCGGCGTTCTGCGTACCATGAACATCGAACCGGACGCGCTGGCAACGGGCGAAAAAAGTGAATTCGTAATTAATCAAGGCGAGGGAACAGGTGGCAGATCGTAATTTGCGCGACCTTCTTGCTCCGTGGGTAACCGGTTTACCTGCGCGAGAACTGCGAGAGATGACACTCGACAGCCGTGTGGCTGCGTCGGGCGATCTCTTTGTGGCAGTGGTTGGTCATCAGGCGGACGGGCGTCGATATATCCCGCAGGCGATAGCGCAAGGTGTGGCTGCCATTATTGCAGAGGCGAAAGATGAGGCAACCGACGGTGAAGTGCGTGAAATGCACGGCGTACCGGTTATCTATCTCAGCCAGCTTAACGAGCGTTTATCTGCACTGGCGGGCCGCTTTTATCACGAGCCATCTGAAAATATGCGTCTGGTCGGCGTAACCGGTACTAACGGTAAAACCACCACGACTCAATTGCTGGCGCAGTGGAGCCAACTGCTCGGCGAAACCAGCGCAGTGATGGGCACGGTCGGCAACGGTCTGCTCGATAAAGTGATCCCAACGGAAAATACCACCGGCTCGGCCGTTGACGTCCAGCAGGTGCTGGCGGGACTGGTCGATCAGGGCGCGACCTTATGCGCGATGGAAGTCTCTTCCCACGGTCTGGTCCAGCATCGTGTTGCGGCACTGAAATTTGCCGCCTCGGTGTTTACCAATTTAAGCCGCGATCATCTGGATTATCACGGTGATATGGAGCATTACGAAGCCGCGAAATGGCTGCTTTTCTCCACGCACCATTGCGGACAGGCGATTATCAACGCGGATGATGAAGTTGGTCGTCGTTGGCTGGCGAATCTGCCGGATGCCGTGGCCGTTTCGATGGAAGACCATATCAACCCTAACTGCCATGGCCGCTGGCTGAAAGCGGTTGAGGTCAATTATCACGACAGCGGCGCGACCATCCGCTTTGCTTCAAGCTGGGGTGAGGGTGAGATTGAAAGCCGCCTGATGGGCGCGTTTAACGTCAGCAATCTGCTGTTGGCGCTGGCCACGCTGCTGGCGTTGGGCTATCCACTGGCTGACCTGCTGAAAACCGCCGCGCGTCTGCAGCCGGTTTGTGGGCGCATGGAGGTCTTTAGCGCACCGGGTAAAACCACCGTCGTTGTCGACTACGCCCATACTCCTGATGCGCTGGAAAAAGCGTTGCAGGCGGCGCGTTTGCACTGTACCGGACAACTCTGGTGCGTCTTTGGTTGCGGCGGCGATCGCGACAAAGGAAAGCGCCCGCTGATGGGGGCGATTGCCGAAGAGTTCGCCGATATCGTGGTCGTAACGGACGACAATCCGCGTACTGAAGAGCCACGCGCCATTATTGACGACATTCTGGCAGGCATGCTGGACGCCGGTCGGGCAAAAGTGATGGAAGGCCGTGCTGAAGCGGTGACCAACGCCATTATGCAGGCGAAAGATAACGATGTGGTGCTGGTGGCAGGTAAAGGCCACGAGGATTATCAGATTGTCGGGACTCAGCGTCTGGACTATTCCGACCGTGTAACCGCGGCACGTCTGCTGGGGGTCATCGCATGATTCGCGTAACGCTCAGCCAACTTGCCGGTATTCTCGGCGGCGAACTGAAAGGGAACGACCTGTCCCTTGATGCCGTTACCACCGATACGCGTAAGCTGACGCCAGGCTGCCTGTTTGTGGCGCTCAAAGGTGAGCGTTTTGATGCCCACGATTTTGCTGCTCAGGCAAAAGAGGGTGGGGCGGGTGCGCTGCTGGTTAGCCGTCCGCTGGCGATTGATTTGCCGCAGGTGATTGTGAAAGACACCCGTCTGGCCTTTGGCGAATTGGCCGCATGGGTGCGCGCGCAGGTTCCGGCGCGCGTGGTGGCATTAACCGGTTCGTCCGGTAAAACCTCCGTGAAAGAGATGACGGCGGCGATCCTTAGCCAGTGTGGCAACACGCTCTATACCGCGGGCAACCTTAATAACGACATCGGTGTGCCGATGACGCTGCTGCGCTTAACCCAGGATGACGACTACGCCGTGATTGAATTAGGCGCTAACCATCAGGGCGAAATTGCCTGGACCGCCGGTCTGACACGTCCGGAAGCGGCGCTGGTCAACAACCTGGCAGCGGCGCATCTGGAGGGCTTCGGCTCTCTGGCGGGAGTGGCGAAAGCGAAAGGTGAAATTTTTACCGGCCTGCCTGAAAACGGCATTGCCATTATGAATGCCGATAACAATGACTGGCTGAACTGGCAGAGCATCATCGGCGATCGTAAAGTCTGGCGTTTTTCACCGAATGCCGCCAACAGCGATTTCACGGCGACCAATGTGCATGTGACGTCACACGGCACCGAGTTTTTACTGCAAACGCCTGGCGGGAGCATTGATGTACTGCTGCCGTTGCCGGGGCGTCACAATATCGCCAACGCGCTGGCGGCGGCGGCACTGTCGATGGCCGTTGGCGCGACACTGGATGCGATTAAAACCGGTCTGGCGAATTTAAAAGCGGTACCGGGACGTCTGTTCCCTGTCCAGTTGGCGGAAAACCAACTGTTGCTCGATGATTCGTATAACGCCAACGTCGGATCAATGACCGCCGCGGTACAGGTACTGTCCGAAATGCCGGGTTACCGTGTGCTGGTTGTCGGCGATATGGCCGAGCTGGGCGCAGAGAGCGAAGCCTGTCATGTGCAGGTCGGTGAGGCGGCGAAAGCGGCGGGCATCGACTGCGTATTGAGTTCAGGGAAACTGAGCAAGGCTATCAGCGACGCGAGCGGCGTCGGCGAACATTTTGCGGATAAGCCCGCGCTGATCGCACGCCTGCAGGCGCTGATTGCAGAGCAACAGATCATTACCATTTTAGTGAAGGGTTCACGTAGTGCCGCCATGGAAGAGGTCGTACGCGCATTACAGGAGAAAGGATCATGTTAGTTTGGCTGGCCGAACATTTGGTCAAATATTATTCCGGCTTTAACGTCTTTTCTTATCTGACGTTTCGCGCCATTGTCAGCCTGCTGACCGCGCTGTTCATCTCATTGTGGATGGGCCCGCGCATGATCGCCCGTCTGCAAAAGCTTTCCTTCGGCCAGGTCGTGCGTAACGACGGTCCGGAGTCTCACTTCAGCAAACGGGGCACGCCGACGATGGGCGGGATCATGATCCTCACCGCGATCGTCATTTCTGTTCTGCTATGGGCCTATCCGTCAAACCCATACGTCTGGTGCGTGTTGGTCGTGTTGATTGGCTACGGCATCATCGGCTTCGTTGATGACTATCGTAAAGTGGTCCGTAAAGACACCAAAGGCCTGATCGCACGCTGGAAATACTTCTGGATGTCGGTCATTGCGCTGGGCGTCGCCTTCGCACTGTATCTCGCCGGGAAAGATACGCCAGCGACGGAACTGGTGGTGCCGTTCTTCAAAGACGTCATGCCACAGCTGGGGCTGTTCTACGTTCTGCTGGCGTACTTTGTGATTGTCGGCACCGGCAACGCGGTGAACCTGACCGACGGTCTGGATGGCCTGGCGATTATGCCAACCGTCTTCGTCGCGGGTGGCTTTGCGCTGGTCGCGTGGGCGACCGGGAACATGAATTTTGCCAGCTATCTGCATATTCCTTACTTACGCCATGCCGGTGAACTGGTGATCGTCTGTACGGCGATTGTCGGCGCGGGCTTAGGTTTTCTGTGGTTTAACACCTATCCGGCTCAGGTCTTCATGGGCGACGTCGGATCGCTGGCGCTGGGCGGCGCGCTCGGCATTATCGCCGTGCTGCTGCGTCAGGAATTCCTGCTGGTGATTATGGGCGGGGTGTTTGTGGTGGAGACCCTGTCGGTCATATTGCAGGTCGGCTCCTTCAAGCTGCGCGGTCAACGTATCTTCCGCATGGCACCGATTCATCACCACTATGAACTGAAAGGCTGGCCGGAACCGCGCGTGATTGTGCGCTTCTGGATTATTTCGCTGATGCTGGTCCTGATTGGCCTGGCAACGCTGAAGGTACGTTAATCATGGCTGATTACCAGGGTAATAACGTCGTCATTATCGGTCTGGGGTTAACCGGACTCTCTTGCGTGGACTTTTTCCTCGCCCGCGGCGTAACCCCTCGAGTGATGGATACCCGTGCGACACCGCCGGGACTGGATAAGTTACCGGAAGCCGTAGAGCGCCATGTCGGCAGTCTGAACGACGACTGGTTGCTGGCTGCGGATCTGATTGTGGCAAGCCCTGGTATCGCCCTCGCGCATCCGTCTCTGAGCGCTGCGGCTGATGCGGGCGTTGAGATCGTTGGTGATATCGAACTGTTCTGCCGTGAAGCGCAGGCACCGATTGTCGCGATCACCGGTTCGAACGGGAAAAGCACCGTCACCACGCTGGTGGGTGAAATGGCGAAAGCGGCAGGTGTGAACGTCGGCGTTGGCGGCAACATTGGGCTGCCCGCGCTGATGCTGCTGGATGCGGAACGCGAACTGTATGTCCTTGAGCTCTCCAGCTTCCAGCTAGAGACCACGTTCAGCCTGCAGGCGGCAGCTGCCACTATTCTGAACGTCACCGAAGATCATATGGACAGGTATCCGTTTGGTTTACAACAGTATCGCGCGGCAAAACTGCGTGTTTACGAGAATGCGAAAGTCTGCGTGGTCAATGCCGATGATGCGTTAACGATGCCGATCCGTGGTGCCGATGAGCGCTGCGTGAGTTTTGGCGTCAACATGGGTGATTATCACCTTAACCGTCAACAGGGTGAAACCTGGCTGCGGGTGAAGGGTGAGAAAGTGCTGAATGTGAAAGAGATGAAGCTTTCCGGTCAGCATAACTACACCAACGCCCTGGCAGCGCTGGCGCTGGCGGATGCGGTAGGTTTACCGCGCGCCAGCAGCCTGAAAGCGCTGACGACGTTCACCGGTCTGGCGCATCGTTTTCAGTTAGCGCTGGAGCATAACGGCGTGCGCTGGATTAACGACTCAAAAGCGACCAACGTCGGCAGCACTGAAGCTGCGCTGAACGGCCTGCACGTTGACGGTACGCTGCATCTGCTGCTGGGCGGCGATGGTAAATCAGCGGACTTCTCTTCGCTGAGTCGCTATCTGGAAGGCGATCGCGTGCGTTTGTACTGCTTTGGCCGCGATGGTGCGCAGCTGGCTGCGCTGCGTCCGGAGATAGCAGAGCAAACTGAGACCATGGAAGAGGCGATGCGTCTGTTGGCGCCGCGTGTGAAACCAGGCGATATGGTGCTGTTGTCACCGGCCTGTGCCAGCCTCGACCAGTTTAAGAATTTTGAGCAACGGGGCGATGTCTTTACCCGTCTGGCGAAGGAGTTGGGTTGATGCGTTTATCTCTCCCTCGCCTGAGACTGCCGCGCCTGCCGGGATTTGGCATCCTGGGATGGATCTTTGCGGCGCTTAAGGGCTGGGTGATGGGCTCGCGAGACAAAGATTCCGACAGTCTGATCATGTACGATCGTGTGCTGCTGTGGCTGACGTTAGGCCTCGCGGCGATCGGTTTTGTCATGGTGACGTCGGCATCCATGCCGGTAGGACAACGTCTGGCGGGCGATCCGTTCCTGTTTGCCAAGCGCGATGCGCTCTATATTTTTCTGGCATTTTGTCTGGCGATGATCACGCTGCGTCTGCCCATGGAGTTCTGGCAGAAGTACAGCACCACGATGTTGATCGCCTCGATAATCATGCTGTTGATCGTCCTGGTGGTGGGGAGTTCGGTGAATGGGGCATCGCGTTGGATCGCATTAGGTCCTCTGCGTATTCAGCCTGCGGAATTTACCAAGCTGTCGCTGTTCTGCTATCTCGCGAACTATCTGGTGCGCAAGGTTGACGAAGTTCGTAATAACCTGCGTGGCTTCCTTAAGCCGATGGGCGTGATTCTGGTGCTGGCGATCCTGCTGCTGGCACAGCCCGATCTCGGTACGGTGGTGGTGCTATTCGTGACCACGCTGGCGATGCTGTTTTTGGCCGGGGCGAAGTTGTGGCAGTTCATTGCCATTATCGGCATGGGAATTTCAGCGGTCGTGCTGCTGATCCTCGCCGAGCCTTATCGTATTCGCCGCGTGACCTCGTTCTGGAACCCGTGGGAGGATCCGTTTGGTAGCGGATACCAGCTCACCCAGTCACTGATGGCGTTCGGGCGCGGTGAAATGTGGGGACAAGGACTGGGCAACTCGGTACAGAAACTGGAGTATCTGCCGGAAGCACATACCGACTTCATCTTCGCCATCATTGGGGAAGAACTGGGTTATATCGGTGTGGTATTGGCGCTTTTAATGGTATTCTTCGTCGCTTTTCGCGCGATGTCGATTGGCCGCAAAGCGCTGGAGATCGACCACCGTTTTTCCGGATTTTTGGCCTGTTCCATCGGTATTTGGTTTAGTTTTCAGGCACTGGTGAACGTCGGCGCGGCGGCAGGCATGCTGCCAACTAAAGGTCTGACGCTGCCGCTCATCAGTTATGGTGGCTCGAGTTTGCTGATTATGTCGACAGCCATCATGTTTTTGTTGCGAATTGATTATGAAACGCGTCTGGAAAAAGCACAGGCGTTTACACGAGGTTCACGATGAGTGGTCAAGCGAAGCGGTTAATGGTGATGGCGGGCGGTACCGGTGGACATGTGTTCCCGGGGCTGGCGGTCGCGCACCATTTAATGGACCAGGGCTGGGAAGTTCGCTGGCTCGGCACCGCTGACCGTATGGAAGCGGATTTAGTCCCTAAGCATGGCATCGACATTGACTTCATCCGCATCTCAGGACTGCGCGGCAAAGGCGTGAAAGCGCTGTTGGCTGCCCCTTTGCGTATTTTCAACGCATGGCGTCAGGCGCGCGCAATCATGAAAAGTTTTAAACCCGACGTTGTGCTGGGGATGGGCGGTTATGTTTCCGGTCCCGGCGGTCTGGCCGCGTGGTCTCTGGGGATTCCGGTCGTGCTGCATGAGCAAAACGGTATCGCCGGGTTAACCAACAAATGGCTGGCGAAAATTGCCACTAAGGTCATGCAGGCGTTCCCTGGCGCGTTCCCGAATGCGGAAGTGGTCGGGAACCCGGTGCGCACCGACGTGCTGGCGTTGCCGCTGCCGCAGGCGCGTCTGGTCGGACGTGAAGGTCCGATTCGCGTGTTGGTGGTTGGGGGATCGCAGGGCGCTCGCGTGCTGAATCAGACCCTGCCGCAGGTTGCCGCCAGACTGGGCGATGCGGTGACTATCTGGCATCAGAGCGGAAAAGGCGCACAGCAGACCGTAGAACAAGCCTATGCCGACGCGGGACAACCGCAGCATAAGGTGACGGAATTTATTGATGACATGGCGGCCGCCTATGCGTGGGCCGACGTGGTGGTTTGCCGTTCTGGCGCATTAACGGTGAGTGAAATTGCCGCTGCCGGTTTACCTGCGCTGTTTGTGCCATTTCAACATAAAGACCGACAGCAGTACTGGAATGCGTTGCCGCTGGAGAAAGCGGGCGCAGCCAAAATTCTCGAGCAGCCGCAGTTTACTGTGGATGCCGTCGCCAGCACCCTGTCCGGGTGGTCGCGAGAAAGCTTGTTAACCATGGCAGAACGTGCCCGCGCTGCATCCATTCCGGATGCCACCGAGCGTGTTGCAACTGAAGTGAGCCGGGCTGCCCGGGCGTAATTGTGGCGGTGCCTTTTGCATCGCAGAATTTATTGAAGTTAATGGCGTAAAGAATGAATACACAACAATTGGCAAAACTGCGTTCCATCGTGCCCGAAATGCGTCGCGTTCGGCACATTCACTTTGTCGGCATCGGTGGTGCCGGTATGGGCGGTATTGCCGAAGTTCTGGCCAATGAAGGGTATCAGATTAGTGGTTCCGATTTAGCGCCAAACCCGGTGACGCAGCAGTTGATGAACCTGGGGGCAACGATTTATTTCAACCATCGCCCGGAAAACGTGCGTGATGCGAGCGTGGTTGTGGTCTCCAGCGCCATCTCTGCCGATAACCCGGAAATTATGGCGGCGCACGAAGCGCGTATTCCGGTGATCCGTCGTGCGGAGATGCTGGCGGAGTTGATGCGTTTTCGCCACGGCATCGCGATTGCCGGGACGCACGGTAAGACGACCACAACAGCGATGGTCTCCAGTATTTACGCGGAAGCGGGGCTGGATCCGACCTTCGTTAACGGCGGTCTGGTGAAAGCGGCAGGTGTTCACGCGCGTCTGGGGCATAGCCGTTACTTAATTGCGGAAGCGGATGAGAGCGACGCGTCGTTCCTGCATCTGCAACCGATGGTGGCGATTGTCACCAACATCGAAGCCGATCACATGGATACCTACCATGGCGACTTCGAAAATCTTAAGCAGACGTTTATTAATTTCCTGCATAACCTGCCGTTTTATGGTCGTGCGGTGATGTGCGTTGACGACCCGGTGATCCGCGAGCTACTGCCGCGCGTGGGCCGTCAGACCACGACGTACGGCTTTAGCGATGATGCTGATGTTCGCGTCGAAGATTATCAGCAGGTGGGCCCGCAGGGGCACTTCATCCTGCTGCGCCAGGGGATGCCTGACCTGCGCGTAACGCTGAATGCGCCAGGTCGCCATAATGCCCTGAACGCGGCGGCTGCCGTGGCGGTGGCAACAGAAGAAGGTATTGCAGACGACGCGATCCTGCGCGCGCTGGAAAGCTTCCAGGGTACCGGTCGTCGTTTCGACTTCCTCGGTGAATACCCGCTTGAGCCGGTTAACGGCAAAGCCGGTACGGCAATGCTGGTGGATGATTACGGTCACCACCCGACGGAAGTGGACGCGACAATTAAAGCTGCACGTGCGGGCTGGCCGGACAAAAATCTGGTGATGCTGTTTCAGCCGCACCGTTTCACGCGTACGCGTGACCTGTATGACGACTTTGCCAACGTGCTAACCCAGGTTGATGCGTTGCTGATGCTGGATGTGTACGCGGCGGGCGAAGCGCCGATTCCGGGGGCGGACAGCCGCTCGCTGTGCCGCACCATTCGCGGTCGCGGGAAAATCGACCCGATTCTGGTTTCCGATCCGGCGCAGGTTGCGCAAATGCTGGCACCGGTATTGACCGGCAACGATTTGATTCTGGTGCAGGGCGCGGGAAATATCGGCAAAATCGCGCGTTCCTTAGCTGAAATCAAATTGAAGCCGCAAATTCAGGAGGACGAACAACATGGCTGATAAAATCGCGGTCCTGCTGGGCGGTACCTCCGCTGAACGTGACGTGTCGCTGAATTCCGGTACGGCGGTGCTGGCCGGATTACGTGAAGGTGGCGTGGATGCGCATCCGGTCGATCCGAAAGAGGTCGACGTTACGCTGTTGAAGTCGATGGGCTTTCAGAAAGTCTTTATCGCCCTGCATGGTCGTGGCGGGGAAGATGGAACCTTACAGGGGTTGCTGGAACTGGTTGGCTTGCCTTATACCGGCAGCGGCGTGATGGCATCGGCGATCTCCATGGATAAACTGCGCAGCAAGTTCCTGTGGCAGGGCGCGGGCTTACCCGTTGCGCCGTGGGTCGCGCTAGAGCGTGCTCAGTTTGAAAAAGGTCTTAACGAAGAACAGGTTACACAAATTTCTGCGCTGGGTTTACCGCTGATTGTGAAGCCCAGCTGTGAAGGCTCCAGCGTGGGAATGTCGAAAGTGTCAGAATATGACGCTTTACAGGATGCATTAACGCTGGCTTTTCAGCATGATGAAGACGTTCTGATCGAGAAATGGCTCAGCGGTCCGGAATTTACGGTAGCGATACTGGGTGAAGAAATTTTACCCGCAATTCGTATCCAACCCGCTGGAACCTTCTATGATTATGAGGCGAAGTATCTGTCTGATGAAACACAGTATTTCTGCCCGGCAGGTCTGGAACGTAAACAAGAAGCCATTTTGCAGGCATTAGTGCTGAAAGCGTGGACAACCCTGGGCTGCAAAGGTTGGGGGCGTATTGACGTCATGCAGGATAGCGATGGCCAGTTTTATCTGCTGGAAGCAAATACCTCTCCGGGTATGACCAGCCACAGCCTGGTGCCGATGGCGGCGCGTCAGGCGGGGATGAATTTCTCGCAGTTGGTGGTACGAATTCTGGAGTTGGCGGACTGATATGTCGCAGGCAGCGCTGAACACGCGAAACAGTGAAGAAGAGGTTTCTTCCTCACGTCGCAATAATGGAATGCGTCTTGCAGGTATTTTCTTCCTGCTGACGGTGCTGTGTACCGTGCTGGTCAGCGGCTGGGTCGTGTTGGGCTGGATGGAAGATGCGCAGCGTTTGCCGTTGTCAAAACTGGTGTTAACCGGTGAACGCCATTACACGAAGAATGATGATATTCGCCAGTCGATTCTGGCGTTGGGCGCACCGGGTACTTTTATGACTCAGGATGTGAATATCATCCAGAGTCAGATCGAACGCTTGCCGTGGATTAAGCAGGCCAGCGTCAGAAAGCAATGGCCTGATGAATTGAAGATTCATCTGGTTGAATATGTGCCGATTGCGCGTTGGAATGATCAGCATATGGTAGACGCCGAAGGAAATGCCTTCAGCGTGCCGGCCGATCGCACCAGCAAGCAGGTTTTACCCATGTTATCTGGCCCGGAAGGCAGCGCGAGTGAAGTGTTGCAGGGGTATCGTGACATGTCACAGGTGCTGGCGAAGGACCGGTTTACCCTGAAGGAAGCGGCAATGACCGCACGTCGCTCCTGGCAGTTGACGCTCAATAACGATATTAAGCTCAACCTTGGCCGGGGTGACACGATGAAACGTTTGGCTCGCTTTGTAGAACTTTACCCGGTTTTACAGCAGCAGGCGCAAACCGATGGCAAACGGATTAGCTACGTTGATTTGCGTTATGACTCAGGAGCGGCAGTAGGGTGGGTTCCCTTACCTCCTGAGGAATCTAATCAGCAACAGAATCAGGTACAGGCAGAACAACAATGATCAAGGCGACGGACAGAAAACTGGTAGTTGGACTGGAGATTGGCACCGCGAAGGTTGCCGCTTTAGTAGGGGAAGTTCTGCCCGACGGTATGGTCAATATCATTGGCGTGGGCAGTTGCCCGTCACGCGGGATGGATAAAGGCGGGGTTAATGACCTCGAATCCGTGGTGAAATGTGTGCAGCGCGCCATTGATCAGGCAGAACTGATGGCGGATTGCCAAATCTCCTCGGTCTATCTGGCGCTTTCGGGCAAACATATTAGCTGTCAGAATGAAATCGGCATGGTGCCAATTTCGGAAGAAGAAGTGACGCAGGAAGACGTGGAAAACGTCGTGCATACCGCGAAGTCAGTGCGCGTTCGCGATGAGCACCGTGTACTGCACGTGATCCCGCAGGAATATGCGATTGACTACCAGGAAGGCATCAAAAATCCTGTCGGTCTTTCCGGTGTTCGTATGCAGGCAAAAGTGCATTTGATCACCTGCCACAACGATATGGCGAAAAACATTGTTAAAGCCGTGGAACGTTGTGGCCTGAAAGTTGACCAACTGATATTTGCCGGACTGGCGGCCAGTTATTCCGTATTGACGGAAGATGAACGTGAACTGGGCGTCTGCGTCGTCGATATTGGTGGTGGTACAATGGACATCGCCGTTTATACTGGCGGGGCTTTGCGCCACACCAAAGTGATCCCTTATGCAGGGAATGTGGTCACCAGCGACATTGCGTATGCCTTCGGTACGCCGCCGAGTGATGCCGAAGCGATTAAAGTTCGCCATGGCTGCGCGCTGGGATCCATCGTCGGGAAAGATGAAAGCGTTGAAGTGCCAAGCGTGGGGGGACGTCCGCCGCGCAGTCTGCAACGACAGACGTTGGCAGAGGTGATTGAGCCGCGTTATACCGAACTGCTCAACCTGGTCAACGAAGAGATATTGCAATTACAGGAACAACTTCGCCAGCAGGGTGTGAAACATCATCTGGCGGCGGGGATTGTACTGACCGGTGGCGCGGCGCAAATTGAAGGTCTTGCCGCCTGTGCCCAGCGCGTGTTCCATACGCAAGTGCGTATCGGTGCGCCGCTGAATATTACCGGTTTGACGGATTACGCTCAGGAGCCGTATTACTCAACGGCGGTGGGGCTGCTTCACTACGGGAAAGAGTCCCATTTAAGTGGCGAAGCTGAAGTAGAGAAACGTGTTACGGCTTCAGTTGGCTCTTGGATTAAACGTCTTAACAGCTGGCTGCGAAAAGAGTTTTAATTTTTTATGAGGCCGGCGAAAATTACGGCCTCAGGCGACAGGCACAACGGAGAGAGAAACTATGTTTGAACCTATGGAACTGACCAACGACGCGGTGATTAAAGTCATCGGCGTCGGTGGCGGCGGCGGTAATGCCGTTGAACACATGGTGCGCGAGCGCATTGAGGGTGTTGAATTCTTCGCGGTAAATACCGACGCTCAGGCGTTGCGAAAGACGGCGGTTGGCCAGACTATCCAGATCGGTAGCGGGATTACCAAAGGTCTGGGGGCGGGTGCAAACCCGGAAGTCGGTCGCAATGCAGCAGACGAAGATCGTGAAGCTCTGCGTGCAGCGCTTGACGGTGCAGACATGGTGTTTATCGCAGCAGGCATGGGCGGCGGTACCGGCACCGGTGCAGCGCCAGTGGTTGCTGAAGTGGCTAAAGATTTAGGGATCCTGACCGTTGCGGTTGTGACCAAGCCTTTCAATTTTGAAGGCAAAAAGCGTATGGCTTTCGCGGAACAGGGGATCACTGAGCTGTCCAAGCATGTGGACTCGCTGATCACCATCCCGAACGACAAACTGCTGAAAGTGCTGGGTCGCGGTATCTCACTGCTTGACGCGTTTGGTGCGGCGAACGACGTGCTGAAAGGCGCGGTGCAGGGTATCGCCGAACTGATTACCCGTCCGGGTCTGATGAACGTCGACTTTGCAGACGTGCGCACCGTGATGTCCGAAATGGGCTACGCGATGATGGGTTCCGGCGTAGCGAGCGGTGAAGACCGCGCGGAAGAAGCCGCTGAAATGGCGATCTCCTCTCCGTTGCTGGAAGATATCGATCTGTCTGGGGCGCGTGGCGTGCTGGTCAACATCACGGCGGGCTTCGACCTGCGTCTGGATGAGTTCGAAACCGTGGGTAACACCATCCGTGCTTTTGCATCGGATAACGCGACCGTGGTGATCGGTACTTCCCTGGACCCGGATATGAACGACGAACTGCGTGTCACCGTGGTAGCAACCGGTATTGGTATGGACAAGCGTCCTGAAATCACTCTGGTCACCAACAAACAGGTGCAGCAGCCGGTGATGGATCGTTACCAGCAGCACGGCATGGCGCCGTTGACGCAAGAGCAGAAACCGGTCGCAAAAGTGGTGAACGACAATACGCCGCAAACCGCGAAAGAGCCGGATTATCTGGATATCCCTGCGTTCCTGCGTAAGCAAGCCGATTAAGAATAGGCTGGAATTTGGGATTCGAGGCTCTTTGTGCTAAACTGGCCCACCGAATGTATAGTACACTTCGGTTGGATAGGTAATTTGGCGAGATTATACGATGATCAAACAAAGGACACTTAAACGTATCGTTCAGGCGACTGGCGTCGGTTTGCATACCGGCAAGAAAGTCACCCTGACATTACGCCCTGCGCCGGCCAACACCGGGGTCATCTATCGTCGCACCGACTTGAATCCACCGGTAGATTTCCCGGCCGATGCCAAATCTGTGCGTGATACCATGCTCTGTACGTGTCTGGTTAACGAGCATGATGTACGGATTTCAACCGTAGAGCACCTTAATGCTGCTCTGGCGGGTCTGGGTATCGATAACATCGTTATCGAAGTTGATGCTCCGGAAATCCCGATCATGGATGGCAGTGCTGCTCCGTTCGTCTACCTGCTGCTTGACGCCGGTATTGAAGAACTGAACAGCGCCAAGAAATTTGTTCGCATCAAAGAGACCGTTCGGGTCGAAGATGGTGACAAGTGGGCCGAGTTCAGACCGTACAATGGTTTTACGTTGGATTTCACCATCGACTTTAACCATCCGGCGATCGACTCCAGCACTCAGCGCTATGCGATGAACTTCTCTGCTGACGCGTTCATGCGCCAGATTAGCCGCGCGCGTACTTTCGGTTTCATGCGTGATATCGAATATCTGCAGTCCCGTGGCCTGTGCCTGGGCGGCAGCTTCGATTGTGCCATCGTTGTTGACGATTATCGCGTACTGAACGAAGACGGCCTGCGTTTTGAAGATGAATTCGTTCGTCACAAAATGCTCGACGCCATTGGCGACCTGTTCATGTGTGGTCACAACATTATCGGTGCATTTACCGCGTATAAATCCGGTCATGCACTGAATAACAAATTGCTGCAGGCTGTCCTGGCAAAACAGGAAGCCTGGGAATTTGTGACCTTCCAGGACGATGCAGAACTGCCGCTGGCTTTCAAAGCGCCTTCGACCGTACTGGCATAACGACACAGGTTGTCGCATAAATTCGACTGGTTAATCTGGCACTCTCTCCGGCCAGGTGAGCCAGTCGTTTTTTTTGGCATCTTTTTGCCCTGTCTGTCGTCAAAGTCGCCATTCGGTATTGTTCTTTAGCGTGCTGAATCGCGATGCCGTGCGAACGCTGCTTTCTTAAGCACTTTTACCTGCAACTTCTCATCAATACTGCTGTAGTGCCTGCGCATTAATGATAAGATTTGTGCGCAAAAAAACGTTTTGAATAATACGATTGGGATGGCAATAACGTGAGTGGAATACTGACGCGCTGGCGACAGTTAGGTAGACGCTACTTCTGGCCGCATCTCTTATTAGGGATGGTCGCGGCAAGTTTTGGCCTGCCTGCGCTCGGAAGCACCGTTGAGCCGACTACGCCTGCAAAGGCGGCAGCAAGCAGCCACGAGCAACGCGTTAAAGTCAATTTCAGCCAGCTGGCGCTGCTGGAAACGAGCACCCGCCGCCCCAATTTTACCGTCGACTACTGGCATCAGCATGCTATTCGCACGGTCATCCGTCATCTTTCCTTCGCAATGGCCCCGCAGGCGCTGCCCGTTGCGGAAGAGCCGTTACCGCTTCAGGCGCATCATTTAGCCTTACTGAATACGCTCAGCGCGATGCTGACTCAGGAAGGTACGCCTTCGGCAAGTGCGCCGCGCGTAACGTATGCCCATTTTACGCCTCAGGCCGTATTCACCGTTCCCGCCTGGATCAGTCAGGCGCAGGGGATTCGCGCCGGCCCTCAACGCCTCAGCTAAAAAAACCAATAAACTTCAACTAATTATTATGACCCCACATCGCGGGGCGTTTGAGATTTCAATATGCTAATCAAATTATTAACGAAAGTATTCGGTAGCCGTAACGATCGTACGTTGCGTCGTATGCGTAAAGCGGTTGCAGCGATCAATGCCATGGAACCGGAGATGGAAAAACTCTCCGATGACGAACTGAAGGCAAAAACCAGTGAATTCCGCGCGCGTCTGGAAAAAGGCGAAAGCGTGGAGAGCCTGATCCCGGAAGCGTTTGCCGTCGTACGTGAAGCCAGTAAGCGCGTCTTTGGTATGCGTCACTTCGACGTTCAGTTGCTCGGGGGGATGGTACTTAACGAGCGCTGCATCGCGGAAATGCGTACCGGTGAAGGTAAAACCCTGACCGCAACCCTGCCCGCTTACCTGAACGCACTGAGCGGCAAAGGCGTTCACGTGGTTACCGTGAACGACTATCTGGCGCAGCGTGACGCCGAAAACAACCGTCCGCTGTTCGAATTCCTCGGTATGACCGTTGGCATCAACCTGCCGGGCATGCCTGCGCCAGCCAAGCGCGAAGCTTACGCCGCAGACATCACTTACGGCACCAACAACGAATATGGCTTTGACTACCTGCGTGACAACATGGCGTTCAGCCCTGAAGAGCGCGTACAGCGTAAACTGCACTATGCGCTGGTGGATGAAGTCGACTCCATCCTGATCGATGAAGCGCGTACTCCGCTGATCATTTCCGGCCCGGCTGAAGACAGCTCGGAAATGTACAAGAAAGTGAACAAAATCATCCCGTATCTGATTCGCCAGGAGAAAGAAGACTCCGACAGCTTCCAGGGGGAAGGCCACTTCTCTGTGGATGAAAAAGCGCGTCAGGTCAACCTGACCGAACGCGGTCTGGTGCTGATTGAAGAACTGCTGGTGAAAGAAGGCATTATGGATGAGGGTGAGTCTCTATACTCGCCGGGTAACATCATGCTGATGCACCACGTGACCGCTGCACTGCGCGCACACGCGCTGTTCACTCGCGACGTTGACTATATCGTGAAAGACGGCGAAGTCATCATCGTTGACGAACATACCGGTCGTACCATGCAGGGCCGTCGCTGGTCTGATGGTCTGCACCAGGCTGTTGAAGCGAAAGAGGGCGTGGAAATCCAGAACGAGAACCAGACGCTGGCCTCGATCACCTTCCAGAACTACTTCCGTCTGTATGAAAAACTGGCTGGTATGACCGGTACCGCAGATACTGAAGCGTTTGAGTTCAGCTCAATCTACAAACTGGATACCGTGGTGGTGCCGACCAACCGTCCGATGATCCGTAAGGACATGCCGGATCTGGTCTACATGACCGAAGCGGAAAAAATTCAGGCCATCATTGAAGATATTAAAGAACGTTCCGCCAATGGTCAGCCGGTGCTGGTGGGGACTATCTCCATCGAGAAATCCGAAGTGGTTTCTAACGAACTGACTAAAGCCGGTATCAAACACAACGTTCTGAACGCCAAATTCCACGCCAACGAAGCGGCTATCGTCGCGCAAGCGGGCTATCCGGCAGCCGTGACCATCGCCACTAACATGGCCGGTCGTGGTACGGATATCGTGCTGGGCGGTAGCTGGCAGGCAGAAGTGGCCGCGCTGGAAAACCCAACGCCTGAGCAGATTGCACAGATTAAAGCTGACTGGCAGGTTCGTCATGAAGCCGTTCTGGCGTCCGGTGGTCTGCACATCATCGGTACTGAGCGTCATGAATCTCGTCGTATCGATAACCAGCTGCGCGGTCGTTCCGGTCGTCAGGGGGATGCGGGTTCTTCGCGTTTCTACCTGTCGATGGAAGATGCGTTGATGCGTATTTTTGCCTCTGACCGCGTGTCCGGCATGATGCGTAAACTGGGAATGAAACAGGGCGAAGCTATTGAGCACCCGTGGGTCACCAAAGCGATTGCCAACGCACAGCGTAAAGTGGAAAGCCGCAACTTCGATATTCGTAAGCAGCTGCTGGAATATGATGATGTTGCTAACGACCAGCGTCGTGCTATCTATTCCCAGCGTAACGAACTGCTGGACGTGAGCGACGTTAGCGAAACGATCAACAGCATTCGTGAAGACGTGTTCAAAGCCACCATTGATGCTTACATTCCGCCGCAGTCTCTGGAAGAAATGTGGGATATCCCGGGTCTACAGGAACGCCTGAAAAATGACTTCGATCTGGAGATGCCGATCGCTGAATGGCTGGACAAAGAACCGGAACTGCATGAAGAGACGTTGCGTGAGCGTATCCTGGCGCAGGCCATCGAAGTGTATCAGCGCAAAGAAGAGGTGGTTGGCGCAGAAATGATGCGTCATTTCGAAAAAGGCGTCATGCTGCAAACGCTTGATTCCCTGTGGAAAGAACACCTGGCGGCGATGGATTACCTGCGTCAGGGTATCCACCTGCGTGGCTATGCGCAGAAAGATCCGAAGCAGGAATATAAGCGCGAATCTTTCTCGATGTTTGCCTCCATGCTGGAAACACTGAAGTACGAAGTGATCAGTACGCTGAGCAAAGTTCAGGTACGCATGCCGGAAGAAGTCGAAGCGATGGAACAGCAGCGTCGTGAAGAAGCGGAACGCTTGGCGCAGATGCAGCAACTGAGCCATCAGGATGACGACAGTGCCGCAGCGGCCGATCTGGCGGCGCAAACGGGCGAACGTAAAGTGGGTCGTAACGATCCATGTCCGTGTGGTTCCGGTAAAAAATACAAACAGTGCCACGGCCGTCTGAGCTAAGATCTGAATAGTAACGATGAGGCGCAGGAAACTGCGCCTTTTTTATGGATACGACAATATGAAAAAACTGAACATCGCCGTCGGGATTATCCGTAATCCGTATAATGAAATCTTTATCACCCAGCGTGCGGCCGATGCGCACATGGCGAACAAACTGGAATTTCCTGGCGGCAAGATTGAAGCCGGAGAGACACCGGAACAGGCGCTGAGCCGCGAGCTACAGGAAGAGGTGGGAATTACGCCGGTAGGCGCCACGCTTTTTGAGAAACTGGAGTATCAGTTTCCGGACAGGCATATCACGCTGTGGTTCTGGCTGGTCGAAAGCTGGAAAGGCGAGCCGTGGGGAAAAGAGGGGCAGCCCGGAAAATGGATTGCCGCCGGGACGTTGCAGGCGGAGGATTTCCCTCCGGCGAATGAACCGGTCATCATGAAGTTAGTTCAAACCGCACAGGCCTGATAAGGCGATGCCGGACTCCGGCAAATCACGGCGGGGGCGTAGTGTCCCCCATACCGTCTGTGCTTACTCTTTCGTTTCACTCCAGTCGTCGCTATCGGACAGATCGCCACTGCTGGCGATGCGTTTCTCTTCAGCGGCCCACTCACCTAAATCGATCAACTGGCAACGCTTGGAACAAAATGGGCGGAATGGACTGACTTCACCCCATACAACCGTTTTGCCGCAGGTAGGGCAGTTTACGGTGATCGTCTCTGACATTTTAACTCCTTAACAGCAGGCCAGTTCGAAATCGAGGCGTTCAGGTACCACGCCATTGTCGCTATCGAGCGGCATAAAACGGATCGCAAAACGGCTTTTGTGGCCTGAAATCTGCGGATAAAGCTGTAAACCCAGCGGCAACTGCAGGCGCAGTAAATCCGCGTCCTCCCCGTTGTCCTGATAAAATCCGTTCAGACTGGTTTGTTTACGAAACGGTGCCGAGTTGCGAATGAGATCAAGGATCAGGGTCAACGCCTGATTCAGCGGGTTCAGACTGGCAAGCCAGCTATCGACCTGAGCATCGCGCTGCGCCTGTGGCATATGCAGCCAGATATGCAGCGTCGGTAAATCAAAGCTACAGCAGCCACCAGGAATGCTCAGACGCTGGCGCACCAAGGCAATCAGCCGGTCCTCACGCAAAAATTGCCCCATGCGTGGCGCGGAAATCAAAATGCTGCCGGCCGTTTTTAACTGCTGGCGCAGTGCATCAATACGGCTCTGGTCGACGCCCGGCACTTCAATCCATGCCTGAAGTTTACGCTGTTGGCGCTCAAGCTCTTTCAGTAATTCTGTACGCACTTCACCACGTTCGAATACGTCCAACAAATCTCCGGCATTACGAAAGAAGTGCAGGGCATCGGAATGATCTGCGATCGGTAAGCGAGAGGAGAGTTGTTGAATCAAAAACTCGATGCGCAACCATGTGCGCATCTTCTCATTGAGTGGGTGTTCAAAAAGGACCTGGGTGTGCATTACGGTTTTTCCTGTGAGACAAACTGCGACGCAAGCTGGAGATAACGTGCGTGCAGGCGGGCGACATCCGACATGATGGAATCTGGTGCGCCATTATTATCAATAACATCGTCTGCCACGGCAAGGCGCGCTTCACGCGACGCCTGGGCAGCGAGAATCTGTTCAACGTGCGCGCGCGTAACGTCGTCGCGCTGCATCGTCCGGGAAAGCTGCGTCTCGGGGGAGACATCTACCACGAGCACGCGATTTGCCTGGCGATAAAGGCCGTTTTCAACCAGTAATGGCACCACCCACAGCACATACGCAGACGTCGCCTGTTGAAACTGACGTCGGGTCTCCTGCTGGATGAGCGGATGAAGCAGGGCATTGAGCCAGGCTTTCTCTTGCGGATGGGCAAAAATCCGCTCGCGAAGCAGACGACGATGCAGCGTGCCGTCTGCGGAAATCAGCTCTGGGCCAAAATGTTCTGCAATCGCATCCAGCGCAGGCTTGCCCGGTTCGACGACCTGACGGGCAATAATATCTGCATCAATTATCTGAATTCCGAGGTCAGCAAAGGCATTCGCAACAGTGCTTTTACCACTGCCAATGCCGCCAGTTAAGGCTACTGTATACCTCATAAGCTCGCTTCCCGGGAATTCGCTATGATAATCAATTGGTTAAAAGTTGAACGTACACTGGCGACGATGACTCAGAGATCGACTGCCGTTCGCCAGGTAAATTTATGGGATTGTAGCGTAAAAAAAGAGAATTTCGCAGTCTTGCGCGGCATTGATTAGTGCGTATGATAGCGTCACTGGAGTTGCGCTCTCATACTAATAGCCCTTAACCCCAGGAATCCGCACATGCGTATTGAAGAAGATCTGAAGTTAGGTTTTAAAGACGTTCTTATCCGCCCTAAGCGTTCTACCCTTAAAAGTCGTTCCGATGTTGAGCTGGAACGTCAATTCACCTTTAAACACTCAGGTCAGACCTGGTCCGGCGTTCCTATTATTGCGGCAAACATGGATACCGTCGGTACATTCGCGATGGCAACGGCCCTCGCCTCTTTCGACGTTCTGACCGCCGTTCATAAGCATTACACCGTTGAAGACTGGGCGGCCTTTGTTGGCGCGGCGTCGGCCAATGTGCTCAAGCACGTTATGGTCTCTACCGGTACGTCTGATGCGGACTTCGAAAAGACCCAACAGATCCTGGCGCTGAATCCGGCACTGAACTTCGTCTGCATCGATGTTGCAAACGGCTATTCTGAACACTTTGTCCAGTTCGTATCGAAAGCGCGTGAAGCCTGGCCGACCAAAACCATTTGCGCCGGTAATGTGGTGACGGGCGAAATGTGTGAAGAACTGGTTCTGTCTGGCGCGGATATCGTTAAAGTCGGGATTGGTCCGGGTTCTGTCTGCACCACCCGTGTGAAAACCGGTGTCGGTTATCCGCAACTGTCTGCGGTGATCGAATGTGCTGATGCGGCGCATGGTCTGGGCGGCATGATTGTCAGCGATGGTGGTTGCACCATGCCTGGCGATGTGGCGAAAGCGTTCGGCGGCGGCGCAGATTTCGTGATGCTCGGCGGTATGCTGGCCGGTCACGAAGAAAGCGGCGGTAAAGTCGTTGAAGAAAACGGCGAAAAATTCATGCTGTTCTACGGCATGAGTTCCGAATCCGCCATGACCCGTCATGTCGGCGGCGTCGCACAGTATCGTGCTGCGGAAGGTAAAACCGTCAAACTGCCGCTGCGTGGCCCGGTAGAGAACACCGCGCGTGATATTCTTGGCGGCCTGCGTTCTGCCTGTACCTACGTTGGTGCCTCTCGCCTGAAAGAACTGACCAAACGTACGACGTTTATCCGGGTTCAGGAACAAGAAAACCGCGTTTTCAATAGCCTGTAATCTCCTGTACTGGCGCTGCATTCAGCGCCAGTTCTGCTTTCGATTTCCCTTTGTTATCCCACTCCACTCATCGCATCGCCCAGATGAAAAATCGGCAAATACATTGCCACGACCAGCGTGCCGATGATAAGCCCGGTAATCACCAGCAGCGCTGGTTCCAGTAACGCCGCCAGGTTATCAGCCATTGTCTGAGTATGTTCATCATGATGTCGGGCAAGATTGTGCAGCATGGTATCCAGCGAGCCTGAGGCTTCACCCGTCCTGACCAGTTGCAAGCACAGCGGGCTGAATTCTTCCGCATTTTTCAGTGCCTGCCAGACGGGAACGCCGGTACTGATATCGTGCTGTACCTGTGCCAGACGCAGTGCCCAGTAGGGGCACTGAATCGTCTCTTTCACGCTCTCAAGCGCGGGTAAAAATGCGATTCCCGCCGTCTGCGTCAGTGCGAGAATGGTAAAGATTTGCGTGAGCTTCTGGCCTCTGATCAACGGTCCCATGACAGGCATGCGGAGTAATCCGCGCTGGCGCAGAATTTGCCAACCGGGCTTTCGGCATAACAGATTGTTGGCCGCGATCAGCATGATAGTCATCAGGACAATCAGCCCGCCCCAGCGTTGACTCCAGTCGGCAAACGCGATGATCCCCTGGGTGAGTGCAGGCAGCGGCGTGTTAAAGGTTCGGTAAATGGCGGCAAATTCGGGTAGAACAAAGTGGAGCATCGCCAGCACCACCATCACCGCCATCGTTAAAATAATGATGGGGTAACGCAGTGCTTTTTTGACCTTATCGGTGAGTTGTCTCTGTGCCTTCTGCTGTCGGGCGAGTTCAAAGCAGCATTCATCCAGTTTCCCGGTCAGTTCACCGGTGCGTATCATCGCCTGATACAGCGGCGGAAAAACGTCAGGCCATTGCGCCAGCGCGCTGGAGAGCGGCGTACCGTGCTCCAGTTCTTGCGCAAGACCCCTCAACAGGGCTTGCCACTGCTTGCTGGGTTGTTGTCCGGCAAGCAGTTCCAGCCCTTCGGAGAGTGTTAAACCCGCCTTTAGCAGCGTTGCGAGTTGGTGAATCACTTCTGTGCATTGGTCACTGCGCCAGAGCGCTCGCTTCACGCGTAGGGATTTCACACGCAGTGGCGTTACCTGACGCTGTTCCAGTTCCTGCATCAGCAGGAGTCGATTTTCTGCCCAATTGGTTCCCTCTCCGGGCAGTCCATCGCGATTCATCCCCTGCCAGTACCACAGTTGTTTAGTGGTCATTTGGCATACCCAGAATACGCACCAGTTCCTCAAAGGTCGTCAGTCCTTGATCGACGGCCCGACACCCGCTTTCAAAGAGTGTGCTCATTCCTGCCTGTTTCGCATGGGCTTCCAGCGTTGCCACTGAGGCGTCGTTGGCAATCTGATGACGCAGTTCGGCCGCGATCGCGAGCAGTTCAAATAGCGCAGTGCGACCATAGAATCCGTGATAGCAGTGTTCACAGCCAACCGCTTGCCAGCGGGGGAGCGGCGTGGGATACCATGCAGGGGGCAAACGAATCGGATCGTCGATAAGCCGTCGGCAGTATGGACACAGCTTTCTGACCAGCCGTTGTGCCACGACCAGGGTTAACGCAGAAGAGAGCATCCAGCGGGCCACGCCCATCTGTTGCAAGCGCACCAGCGCTTCGCAGGTTGAGTTGGTATGCAGCGTGGAAAGTACCAGATGCCCGGTCTGTGCGGCTTTAATAGCAATTTCTGCGGTTTCGCCGTCGCGGATCTCGCCCACCATGATGACATCGGGATCCTGACGTAGCAGTGCCCGCAATACGCCCTGAAAGGTCAGCCCGGCACGCGGATGGATCTGCGTCTGATTGATACCGTCGAGGGGAATTTCCACGGGATCTTCAACGCTACACAGGTTTACCTCCGGCGCGTTTCGTGTTTGCAACGCGCTATAAAGGGTTACCGTTTTACCGCTGCCCGTGGGACCGGTGACGAGGATCGGCCCTTGTGGCTGTTGTAGGGCGTCGATGAAGACAGATAGCTGCGTGTCGTGCATACCCAGCATGGAGACATCCAGAGCCTGATTCACCTGATGCAGCAACCGCAGCACCACTTTTTCGCCATAACGGCAGGGAAGGGTGGCGATACGAAACGAGACGGCAGCGCCGTTTAGCTCAACGGTGAATTGCCCATCCTGTGGTAGGCGGTGCTCCGCAATATCCAGATGGCTTAACACTTTCAGGCGTGCTGTCAGGGCAATGCCGGTCTCTTTGGCAATATCGGGTAAGCTATGCAGCACGCCGTCCACCCGTAAGCGGAGGCGAACGTGATGCTCTGCGGGTTCTATGTGGATGTCTGAGGCCCGTTTCGCCAGCGCGCTCTGTAATGTCTTATCCAGCAAAACCGCAGCGCTGACGCTGTTTTCAGGAGCCACTGACGGCAGCGTGGGTGAGGACGGATGCTGGTGTTGTTCCATCTGCTGACGCGTCCAGCAGGCAATCTCAATGCGGCGAGTCGTGGCGAAATGCAGGGCGTCCAGCAGTTCGTGAGAAGGGGCATCTTCGACGGCAATGTGTACCGTATCGTTATTCGCATTCAGTAATATTCCCTGGTAGCGCTGACATAGCGCGCTGAGTTGCGTCGTGTTCATTGCGCTTCCTTAGTGGCTATCAAAGCGAAAGACGTCTTCGCAGGCCTGTTTTAATGTGCCGTCATTCTGGATGTTGCAGCTACGCGTCCAGCCCGTAATGCCCTCTGCTTTGTCCCACCCTGGCGTCATGATGACGCTAAGTCCGTTCAGGCTTTCCTGGCCGGTAAGAGAAACCACCCCATTCTCAATGCTCATTTCCGAGACATAGCGTGTCGTCGTTGCCGAGGGAATACCGTTGATTCCTGCGTCGCAGGTGTCCGTACCGCCATGCTCCAGGGCGCAGAGTTCGACGGCGGTGCGGTAGGGGACAAAAGTTTGCAGCATGTCGGTCAGCGCCGCTTTGCGCAGATAGTTTTGATAGGCCGGAATGCCGATGGCGCTGAGGATAGCGATAATGCCGATCACGACCATCAGTTCAATAAGGGTAAATCCGCGTTGTTTATCCATTGTTCGCTCCTTGAGTGAGTGGACGTCACTGTGGCAAACGCGGGTGCGGCGGGCGAGCGGCAAAAAATGAATCAGGAAGGAGGGTTCAGAGAAATGTTATCGGTTTGCAGTCGTCAGCATTGTTGTTGCGAGGCACGACGAGAATTTTAGTCACGGGAAGGGGCAAACAGGCCCGATAAGCAGTACGCGATCGGGCCGTATAATGATTAAGCGTTAGCGAAGCGCATGGACAGGTCGAGCGCCCGGAGGTGCTTGGTGAGAGCGCCCACGGAGATAAAGTCGACGCCGGTTTCGGCAAATTCACGCAGCGTTTTGTCCGTCACGTTGCCAGAAACTTCCAGTCGCGCCTGGCCGTTGGTCCGTTTGACTGCTTCACGCATCTGCGCCGTTTCAAAGTTGTCCAGCATGATGATGTCGGCTCCGGCTTTCAGCGCGTCGTCCAGTTCATCCAGATTTTCCACTTCGACTTCCACAGGAACATCCGGATGCAGCCAGAAGGCTTTCTCTACCGCCTGACGCACTGAGCCGGAAGCAATAATATGGTTCTCTTTGATCAGGAACGCATCGGAAAGACCCAGACGATGATTCGCGCCGCCGCCGCATAGCACGGCATATTTTAGCGCGGTACGCAGTCCCGGCAGGGTTTTACGTGTGTCCAGTAGTTGGGTCTTTGTGCCCGCCAGGATATCAACGTACTTACGCACTTCGCTGGCGACACCTGACAGGGTCTGCACGAAGTTCAGCGCGGTGCGCTCGCCGGTCAGCAACACGCGGGAAGGACCATCAAGCTCAAACAGCGGTTGATTTGCGTTGATGCTGTCGCCGTCATCCACATGCCAGTTGATGCTGACATCGTCGCCAGCCAGTTGAATAAAGACCTCTTCGACCCAGCGTTTGCCACAAAAAACGCCGTCTTCACGGGTGATGACGGTGGCATGAGAACGGGCGTTCTCCGGTAACAGTTGAGCCGTAATATCGTTGCTGGCATCCACTTCACCGCCTAAATCTTCACGCAGCGCCTGGGCGACAACGTTTGGGATATCCAGGTTAATACGTTCCAACAGCGCGTCACGTCGGTAGTCGGGGTTATAGCGGCGAGGCGGCATGAGAAAACTCCAAATTGCTAACGAATCATAAGGTAGAAACATGCTACTCTGATGCGGCTATAAGCACCACTCAAAAGGAGATTCAGCATGTTGTTAGACAAGGGCTGGCTGGCAGAAGCGCGACGCGTTCCTTCTCCGCATTACGATTGCCGCCCGGATGATGAAGTCCCTTCTTTGCTGGTGGTGCATAATATCAGCCTGCCGCCCGGCGAGTTTGGCGGTCCGTGGATTGACGCACTATTCACCGGAACGATTGATCCCAACGCCCACCCTTTTTTTGCCGAAATTGCGCATCTGCGCGTTTCCGCCCATTGTCTGATTCGCCGCGATGGCGAAATCGTTCAGTATGTTCCTTTCGATAAGCGCGCGTGGCATGCCGGTGTGTCGAGCTATCATGGGCGTGAACGCTGCAATGATTTTTCGATTGGCATTGAGCTGGAAGGGACCGACACGCTGGCCTACACCGATGCTCAGTACCAACAACTGGCAGCCGTCACGCGTGCGTTGATAAAGGTTTTCCCGGCCGTTGCCGACAACATAACCGGGCACTGCGATATTGCGCCTGAGCGTAAGACCGATCCCAGTCCGGCTTTTGACTGGGCAAGGTTTCGCGCCCTGATCACCGCCTCGTCAGATAAGGAGATGACATGACGCTATTTACGACATTACTGGTGCTGCTCGTCGAGCGCCTGTTTAAGCTGGGCGAACACTGGCAGTTGGATCACCGGTTAGAAGCTTTTTTCCGTCGGGTTAAACGCTTCTCGGTGGCGCGTACGCTGGGGATGATGACGATCGCGATGGTGGTCACGTTCCTGTTACTGCGCGCGCTGGAAGGTTTGTTGTTTAATGTGCCGACGATCGTGGCGTGGATTCTGATCGGGCTGTTGTGTATTGGCGCGGGTAAAGTGCGGATGCACTATCATGCCTATCTTAATGCGGCGGCGCGTGATGATGTGCATGCCAGAACGGCGATGGCCAGCGAACTGACGATGATTCATGGCGTCCCGCCGGATTGCAATGAGCGTGAGTTTTTGCGTGAGCTGCAAAACGCGCTACTGTGGATTAACTTCCGTTTTTATATCGCGCCGTTGTTCTGGCTGATCGTCGGCGGTCCGTGGGGGCCGGTTCTGCTGGTGGGCTACGCCTTTCTGCGCTCGTGGCAGTCCTGGCTGGCGCGCTATCAGACACCACATGAGCGTTTACAGTCCGGCATTGATGGCATTCTTCATGTTCTGGACTGGATCCCGGTACGTCTGGCGGGCGTGGTGTACGCCCTGATCGGGCATGGCGAAAAAGCGCTGCCCGCGTGGTTTGCCTCGCTGGCGGATTTGCATACCTCGCAGTATCAGGTGTTAACGCGCCTGGCGCAGTTCTCGCTGGCACGCGAGCCGCATACCGATAAGATTGAGACGCCGAAAGCGGCGGTTTCTATGGCGAAGAAAACGTCGTTTGCCTTAGTGGTGGTGATTGCCGTGCTGACCATTTATGGCACGTTGATTTAACGAATCAGGACGCCCGGTAAGCAACAGGTTACCGGGCAATCTCTCAAAGCGTATCGGCAGGCGGGATGCCGAAGTCCGGCATCCCGTTTTCATCCCAACGAATTCGCTTCAGACGGGTATGGCGATTAGGATCGTAGAGCGGATCGCCTTCAATTTCGGTGTAGTTGCGCGCGTGATACACCAGCACGTCGTCGCCCTCCGGCGTTTGGGTAAAGCTGTTGTGCCCGGGCCCATACTGACGATTTTCCTTGCTGGTGGTAAATACCGGATGCGGCAATTTGTGCCAGTTTGCCGGATTCTGCGGATCGGCGTGAATATCAATCCATAACAGTCCCATGCAGTAGTTTTCGTCCGTGGCGCTGGCGGAGTAGCTGATGAACAGCCTGTCACCGTGGCTTAACACCGCTGGCCCTTCATTGACCCAAAAACCCCGACACTCCCAGTCGTACTCCGGCTTGCTGAGCATCACTGGCTGGCCTTTAATCGTCCAGGGATTTTCCAGCTCCGCCAGATAAATGTTGGAATTCCCGGTGATGTCTGGCGATTTTTGCGCCCACAGATACCATTGCTTTCCCTGATGGCGAAACGTTGTGGCATCGAGTGCAAAGGTATCAAACGGCGTTTTCACCTGACCTTTTTCGACCCAGTTACCGGTGAGCGGATCGGTATGCGTGCACTCCAGCGCGTACATCCGGTGCTGAAACATGCCCAGTTTGTCGAGCGCCTGTGTATGGGCGGCGGCAAAGTAGATGACCCATCTGCCGTCGAGGTGATGTATTTCCGGTGCCCAGATAAGTTCGCTCATTGGACCGTGTTCGGGTTTGCGCCAGACGACAACGGGCGTCGCCGTGCGCAATCCTTCCAGTGAATCCGCCCGGCGGATTTCCAGCCGGTCATATTCCGGCACGGAGGCAATAAAATAGTAGTCGCTGCCGTCACGCAGGATAAACGGATCGGCGCGTTGTTCAATAAACGGGTTGGGCCAGTTTTGCATCAGGCTTTCCTTACGGTTTCAGTGGCGTTCAGTTCCTGATAATCATTGAGTTCGCGGTAGTTGGCGCGGCGTTTTTCCAGATCGTTCTGAATCTGTTTCATCAGTTCCCGGTCAACTTTCAGCAGACGCACTACGCCGGCGGTAATCAGGTATCCGATACCCGGAATTACGGTAAAGAGCAGCACGATGCCGTTGATGGCGGAATCGCTTTGCGCTTTCGCCCCTGCATCGTAGCCGTACCATGAGAGCAGAAAGCCGACCATCGCGCCGGCAATTGCCAGACCGAGCTTCAGGAAGAACAGGTTGCCGGAGAAGCTGATACCGGTAATACGTTTGCCCGTTTTCCATTCGCCGTAGTCGTCAACATCCGCCATCAGCGACCAGTGCAGCGGCGACGGGATCTGATGCAGAATATTGAGCAGGAAGTAGAGCGCCACAATCAGCATCGTGGCTTTGGGATCGAAGAAGTAAAACGCGCAGGAGAAAAGGGCCAGCGCGATATTGGTCCAGAAGAACACCTTCAGTTTGCACCAGCGGTCGGTCAGCACTTTTGCCAGCACGCTGCCGATCATCATGCCGACAACGCCGAGGCTGATAAAAAGCGTGGCGAAGTGGGTGCTTTGCCCCATTACCCAGGTGACGTAGTACATGGTTGCCGCCATGCGTATGAAGCCCGGGCAGACGTTGCACAGCGTCAGCAGCAGAATGCGTACCCACTGGTCGTTTTTCCACACGTCTTTGAAGTCATTCTTCATGTCGTCGTGAGTGGGAACGGCAGGGCGCACGCGCTCGCGAACGGTGGCAAAACAAAACAGGAACATGCACATGCCGATAATGGCCAGCACGGTCATCGCCAGTTGATATCCCTTCGCTTTGTTATCACCGCCAAACCAGTCAACCATGGGCAGCAGGGTGAGCGACAACAGCAACGTCGCGATGCCGACCAGCACAAAGCGGTAAGACTGACAGGCCACGCGCTCTTTCGGGTCGTTGGTGATCACGCCGCCCAGCGAGCAGTAAGGAATATTGATTGCCGTATAGGTAATCGATAACAGGAAGTAAGTGACAAACGCATAGATAACCTTGCTGTTATAAGTCCACTCCGGGGTGGTGAACATCAGAATGCTGAACAGCGCGTAGGGGAAGGCAATCCACAGTAGCCACGGACGAAAACGGCCATATTTGCTTTGGGTCCGGTCGGCAATGGCGCCCATAATGGGATCGGTAACGGCATCGATAACGCGTACTGACAGTAATAACACCCCTACCAGCGCCGGGGCGAGACCAAAAATATCTGTGTAAAAATAGTTAACAAACAACATGATAGCGCCAAAGATGATGTTGCATCCGGCATCGCCCATGCCATAACCAATCTTTTCTCTTACCGACAGTTTACCTGTATCCATTGCGATGTCTCTCCATCAAGGTGATGGAAATAATTATTCGTCTGCTATCGATTATTTGCGTTGCAGGATAGCGCCGCGAACATGGACGAAATGGCTACAGGAGGAAAAGTGTGAGGCAGGTAACAACCCTCACCCAGGACGGGTGAGGGTCCGAGGGATTAATGTGCTTTCGCTGTCTTTGCGGTTTTCTGTTTGCACAGGTAACCGATACCTAAAACAACCAGCCATACCGGGATCAGGTAGACCGAAATCGCCATACCCGGCGTTATCAGCATAATCACCAGTACGGCCGCCATGAAGAGCAGGCAGACCCAGTTACCCAACGGGTAGAACAGCGCCGGGAAGCGAGTCTTCACTCCCTGTTGCTGCTTGGCGCGGCGGAACTTGATGTGTGCAAGACTGATCATCGCCCAGTTGATCACCAGTGCGGAGACCACCAGCGCCATCAGCAGACCGAAGGCGGATTCCGGTGCCATGTAGTTGATCAACACGCACAGTGCTGTCACCAGCGCCGAGACGATGATGGTATTCACCGGCACGCCGCGTTTGTCGATAGTGAGCAGGATTTTTGGGGCGTTACCCTGTTGCGCCAGACCAAACAGCATGCGGCTGTTACAGTAAACGCAACTGTTATAGACAGAAAGGGCGGCGGTCAGAACCACAACGTTCAGCGCGTTTGCCACAAAGGTATCGCCGAGCTCGTGGAAGATCAGGACAAACGGGCTGGTGTCGGCAGTGACGCGCGTCCACGGCAGCAGGGAAAGCAGAACGGCCAGTGAACCCACATAGAAGATCAGAATACGGTAGATAACCTGGTTGGTGGCTTTGGGGATGCTCTGCTCCGGGTTATCGGCTTCGGCGGCGGTGATACCGACCAGCTCAAGCCCACCGAAAGAGAACATGATAATTGCCATCATCATCACCAGCCCGGTCATGCCGTGAGGCAGGAAACCGCCCTGTTCCCACAGGTTACGTACGGTCGCCTGCGGGCCGCCATTGCCGCTGAACAGCAGCCAGCCACCGAAGATGATCATCGCCACCACGGCGATGACTTTAATAATGGCAAACCAGAACTCCATCTCACCAAACACTTTTACGTTGGTCAGGTTGATGGCGTTGATAGCGATAAAGAAGACGGCTGCCGAAACCCAGGTGGGGATCTCCGGCCACCAGAACTGAATGTACTTACCGACGGCGGTCAGTTCCGCCATCGCGACCAGCACGTACAGCACCCAATAGTTCCAGCCCGACGCAAAGCCTGCAAAACTCCCCCAGTACTTGTAGGCAAAGTGACTGAACGAACCGGCAACTGGCTCCTCAACCACCATCTCACCCAACTGACGCATAATAAGGAAGGCAATAAAACCCGCTATCGCATAACCCAGAATAATACCGGGGCCTGCGGACTGGATAACGGAGGCGCTTCCCAGGAACAAGCCTGTTCCTATCGCGCCGCCCAGCGCGATAAGCTGGATATGGCGGTTCTTAAGGCCGCGCTTTAGCTGCTCGCCGTGCTGCTGACTGTCCATCATGAAACCTCGTGTGTGGTTTACTCTTCAGATTTCAGGCTGCCGCCGAAGACGACCCGAACTATTTGAGTAATTATTATTTGTACTACGCAGTGATGCGTGTGTAAGTTTGCAATTCCGTCTGTTGTATTATTATGTTTACAGCAATGATTTTTAAAATGTCGCCGAAACTCTTTTGTCCGGAACAGAATAATGGTATGCGGCAGGGAATGCACCTGCTTTGTGAATGGATGATGACGAGTTGAATAAAAAGAGAGCAGTTGTGTGTCCCTCCTCTTACCTCCTGATAACACTTCCGTTAGCTGTAAAATGACTATTTATGATTAATTTGTGCATAAAAATACATCTGAATCGGTTCAACCAGGATTTTTCTTCGTTTCAATAAGGTTAAAACTACCTCGAGGGTGGTAAATTTAACATTTGTGCATAGTTACATGTTTGAAACGTTATTTCTGTGATGTTGTTAAAATGTGCCTGGTTTACTGATTTCAATCAAAACCTGTATGGACATAAGGTGAATACTTTGTTACTTTAGCGTCACAGATATGAAATTGGTAAGACCAATTGACTTCGGGCAAATGGCTTAAGACAGGACATCATGGCCTACAGCAAAATCCGCCAACCAAAATTATCCGATGTGATTGAGCAACAGCTGGAGTTTTTGATCCTCGAGGGTACACTGCGCCCAGGCGAAAAACTCCCACCGGAACGCGAACTGGCGAAACAGTTCGACGTCTCCCGTCCCTCCTTGCGTGAGGCGATTCAACGTCTCGAAGCGAAGGGATTGCTGCTTCGTCGCCAGGGCGGCGGCACTTTTGTTCAGAGTAGCCTGTGGCAGAGCTTTAGCGATCCACTGGTAGAACTGCTCTCCGACCATCCTGAATCCCAGTTTGACCTGCTTGAGACGCGCCATGCGCTGGAAGGCATTGCTGCATACTACGCAGCGCTGCGCAGTACCGATGAAGACAAAACACGCATTCGTGAACTGCACCATGCCATTGAACTGGCGCAAGAGTCAGGTGACCGCGATGCTGAGTCCGATGCGGTCCTCCAGTATCAAATTGCTGTCACCGAAGCGGCACACAATGTGGTTTTACTCCATCTGCTAAGGTGTATGGAACCCATGCTGGCCCAGAACGTTCGTCAGAACTTCGAGTTGCTCTATTCGCGTCGCGAGATGCTTCCGCTGGTGAGTGGTCACCGCACCCGTATTTTCGAAGCGATTATTGCCGGTAAGCCAGAAGAGGCGCGTGAAGCATCACATCGCCACCTGGCGTTTATCGAAGAAATTCTGCTCGACCGAAGTCGTGAGGAGAGCCGTCGTGAACGCGCCTTACGTCGTCTGGAGCAGCGAAAGAATTAGTGATTTTTCTGGTGGCTCGTTAGCCAGAAGATGTTGTAAATCAAGCGCTATTCTAAAGCGCGGCAACTAAACGCAGAACCTGTCTTATTGAGTTCTCTGGCGAGAGTTCAATGGGACAGGTTCCAGATAACTCAACGTATTAGATAGATAAGGAATACCCCCATGTCAGAACGTTTCCCAAATGACGTGGATCCGATCGAAACTCGCGACTGGCTACAGGCGATCGAATCGGTCATCCGTGAAGAAGGTGTTGAGCGCGCTCAGTATCTGATTGACCAGCTTCTTTCTGAAGCCCGCAAAGGCGGCGTGAAAGTAGCGGCAGGTACTGGGGCAAGCAATTACATCAACACTATTGCCGTTGAAGATGAGCCGGAATACCCGGGCAATCTGGAGCTGGAGCGTCGAATTCGTTCTGCTATCCGTTGGAACGCCATCATGACCGTGCTGCGTGCGTCTAAAAAAGACCTCGAGCTGGGCGGCCACATGGCATCCTTCCAGTCTTCTGCGACGGTGTACGATGTTTGCTTCAACCATTTCTTCCGCGCCCGCAATGAGCAGGATGGCGGCGACCTGGTTTACTTCCAGGGTCATATCTCCCCAGGCATTTACGCCCGTGCTTTCCTGGAAGGTCGTCTGACTGAAGAGCAGATGGACAATTTCCGTCAGGAAGTTCATGGCAATGGCCTGTCTTCCTACCCGCACCCGAAACTGATGCCGGAATTCTGGCAGTTCCCGACCGTTTCTATGGGGCTGGGCCCAATCGGTGCTATCTATCAGGCTAAATTCCTGAAATATCTGGAACACCGTGGCCTGAAAGACACCTCCAAACAGACCGTTTACGCTTTCCTGGGCGACGGTGAAATGGACGAACCGGAATCCAAAGGGGCGATCACCATCGCGACCCGTGAAAAACTGGACAACCTGGTCTTCGTCATCAACTGTAACCTGCAGCGTCTGGATGGCCCGGTCACCGGTAACGGCAAAATCGTTAACGAACTGGAAGGCATCTTCGAGGGCGCTGGCTGGAACGTAATTAAAGTGATGTGGGGCGGTCGTTGGGATGAGCTGCTGCGTAAAGATACCAGCGGTAAACTGATCCAACTGATGAACGAAACCGTTGACGGCGACTACCAGACCTTCAAATCCAAAGATGGCGCGTACGTTCGTGAGCACTTCTTCGGTAAATACCCGGAAACCGCAGCACTGGTTGCAGACTGGACTGATGAGCAGATCTGGGCGCTGAACCGTGGTGGTCACGATCCGAAGAAAGTTTACGCGGCACTGAAAAAAGCGCAAGAAACCAAAGGCAAAGCAACGGTAATCCTGGCTCATACCATCAAAGGTTATGGCATGGGTGACACTGCCGAAGGTAAAAACATCGCGCACCAGGTGAAGAAAATGAACATGGACGGCGTGCGTCATATCCGCGACCGTTTCAATGTTCCTGTCACTGACGAGCAGGTTGAAAAACTGTCCTACATTACCTTCCCGGAAGGTTCTGAAGAACACAAGTATCTGCACGAACGTCGCCAGGCGCTGCACGGCTACCTGCCGAGCCGCCAGCCGAACTTCACTGAGAAGCTGGAACTGCCGACCCTGGAAGACTTCGGCGCGCTGCTGGAAGAGCAGAACAAAGAAATCTCCACCACTATCGCTTTCGTTCGTGCCCTGAACGTGATGCTGAAGAACAAATCGATCAAAGACAGACTGGTTCCGATCATCGCCGACGAAGCGCGTACTTTCGGTATGGAAGGTCTGTTCCGTCAGATCGGTATTTACAGCCCGAACGGTCAGCAGTACACCCCGCAGGACCGTGAGCAGGTTGCATACTACAAAGAAGACGAGAAAGGTCAGATTCTGCAGGAAGGGATCAACGAGCTGGGTGCAGGGTCTTCCTGGCTGGCTGCGGCGACTTCTTACAGCACCAACAACCTGCCGATGATTCCGTTCTACATCTACTACTCCATGTTCGGGTTCCAGCGTATCGGCGACCTGTGCTGGGCAGCAGGTGACCAGCAGGCGCGTGGCTTCCTGATTGGCGGGACGTCCGGTCGTACAACGCTGAACGGCGAAGGTTTGCAGCACGAAGATGGTCACAGCCATATTCAGTCTCTGACTATCCCGAACTGTATCTCTTACGATCCGTCTTACGCGTACGAAGTTGCGGTCATCATGCACGATGGTCTGGAGCGTATGTACGGTGAGAAACAAGAGAACGTTTACTACTACATCACCACGCTGAACGAAAACTACCACATGCCAGCCATGCCGGAAGGTGCTGAGGAAGGTATCCGTAAAGGTATCTACAAACTCGAAACCCTGGAAGGTAGCAAAGGTAAAGTTCAGCTGCTGGGCTCCGGTTCTATCCTGCGTCACGTTCGTGAAGCGGCACAGATCCTGGCGAAAGACTACGGCGTGGGCTCTGACGTGTACAGCGTCACCTCCTTCACTGAACTGGCCCGTGACGGTCAGGATTGTGAACGCTGGAACATGCTGCACCCGCTGGAAACGCCGCGCGTTCCGTACATCGCTCAGGTGATGAACGACGCGCCGGCTGTAGCCTCAACTGACTATATGAAACTGTTTGCCGAACAGGTTCGTACTTATGTACCGGCTGATGATTATCGCGTACTGGGTACCGACGGTTTCGGTCGCTCTGACAGCCGTGAAAACCTGCGTCACCACTTCGAAGTGGATGCTTCCTACGTGGTTGTAGCGGCACTGGGCGAACTGGCTAAACGTGGCGAAATCGATAAGAAAGTGGTTGCGGATGCAATTACCAAATTCAATATCGATGCAGAAAAAGTTAACCCGCGTCTGGCGTAAGAGGTAAAAGAATAATGGCTATCGAAATCAAAGTACCGGACATCGGGGCAGATGAAGTTGAAATCACCGAGATCCTGGTCAAAGTGGGCGACAAGGTTGAAGCAGAACAGTCGCTGATCACCGTAGAAGGCGATAAAGCCTCTATGGAAGTTCCGTCTCCGCAGGCTGGCGTTGTTAAAGAGATCAAAGTCTCTGTTGGCGACAAAACCGAGACCGGCGCACTTATCATGATATTCGATTCCGCTGACGGTGCAGCAGCCGCTGCACCTGCTCCGGCAGAAGAGAAGAAAGAAGCGGCTCCGGCAGCGGCACCGGCTGCTGCGGCAGCGAAAGAAGTACACGTACCGGATATTGGCGGCGACGAAGTTGAAGTCACTGAAATCATGGTGAAAGTGGGCGACACCGTTGCGGCTGAACAGTCCCTCATCACCGTTGAAGGCGACAAAGCGTCGATGGAAGTGCCGGCACCGTTCGCGGGCACCGTGAAAGAGATCAAAATCAACACCGGCGACAAAGTGTCCACCGGCTCGCTGATTATGGTCTTCGAAGTGGCGGGCGCTGCACCTGCTGCGGCTCCCGCGCAGGCGGCTGCTCCGGCAGCGGCGGCGGCACCTGCTGCCTCTGGCGCGAAAGACGTTAACGTACCGGATATCGGCGGCGACGAAGTTGAAGTCACCGAAGTGATGGTGAAAGTGGGCGATAAAGTGGCTGCTGAGCAGTCACTGATCACCGTTGAAGGCGACAAAGCGTCAATGGAAGTCCCGGCACCGTTCGCAGGTACCGTAAAAGAAATCAAAATCAGCACCGGCGATAAAGTAAAAACCGGTTCTCTGATTATGGTCTTCGAAGTGGAAGGCGCAGCACCGGCTGCCGCTCCTGCGCAAGCTGCTGCTCCGGCTGCGGCCGTTGCACCTGCACAAGCAGCCGCGCCTGCTCCGGCGGCGATTGCCGAAGGCAAATCTGAGTTTGCTGAGAACGACGCTTACGTTCATGCGACCCCGCTGATTCGCCGTCTGGCGCGCGAGTTCGGTGTGAACCTGGCGAAAGTGAAGGGTTCAGGCCGTAAAGGTCGCATCCTGCGCGAAGACGTTCAGACCTACGTGAAAGACGCTATCAAGCGTGCGGAAGCCGCTCCGGCAGCCGCAGCAGGTGGCGGTATTCCGGGCATGCTGCCGTGGCCGAAGGTCGACTTCAGCAAGTTTGGTGAAATCGAAGAAGTGGAACTGGGCCGCATCCAGAAAATCTCGGGTGCTAACCTGAGCCGTAACTGGGTGATGATCCCGCACGTTACGCACTTCGACAAAACCGATATCACCGATCTGGAAGCGTTCCGTAAACAGCAGAACGCGGAAGCTGAGAAGCGCAAACTGGATGTGAAATTCACCCCGGTGGTCTTCATCATGAAAGCGGTTGCTGCGGCGCTTGAGCAGATGCCTCGCTTTAACAGTTCGCTGTCGGAAGACGGTCAGCGTCTGACGCTGAAGAAATACATCAACATCGGTGTGGCGGTTGATACGCCAAATGGTCTGGTGGTTCCGGTCTTTAAAGACGTGAACAAGAAGAGCATTACCGAGTTGTCTCGCGAACTGACGGTTATCTCTAAGAAAGCGCGTGACGGTAAGCTGACCGCGGGCGAAATGCAGGGCGGTTGCTTCACCATCTCCAGCATCGGCGGCCTGGGTACCACCCACTTCGCACCGATTGTGAACGCGCCGGAAGTGGCTATCCTCGGTGTGTCCAAGTCAGCGATGGAGCCGGTGTGGAACGGTAAAGAGTTTGTACCGCGTCTGATGATGCCTATCTCTCTGTCCTTCGACCACCGTGTGATTGACGGTGCGGATGGTGCGCGTTTCATTACCATCATCAACAATATGCTGTCTGACATTCGCCGCCTGGTGATGTAAGCCAAAAAGCCGGCCCGACGGCCGGCTTTTTTCTGGTAATCTCATGATGGTTTTGGGGTTATTAGTGCTAAAGATAAATCGTTGCCGTTTTGTTGTTTCAAAATTGTTAACAATTTTGTAAAATACGGACGGATAGAACGACCCGGTGGACGATGGGCGACAAGACCAGGGATCGCCGGAAATAAATTAAGAGGTCATGATGAGTACTGAAATCAAAACTCAGGTCGTGGTACTTGGGGCAGGCCCCGCAGGTTACTCTGCAGCCTTCCGTTGCGCTGATTTAGGTCTGGAAACCGTAATCGTAGAACGTTACAGCACCCTCGGTGGTGTTTGTCTGAACGTCGGCTGTATCCCTTCTAAAGCACTGCTGCACGTTGCGAAAGTTATCGAAGAAGCCAAAGCGCTGGCTGAACACGGTATTGTCTTCGGCGAGCCGAAAACCGATATCGACAAAATTCGTACCTGGAAAGAAAAAGTAATCACTCAGCTGACCGGTGGTCTGGCGGGTATGGCGAAAGGCCGTAAAGTGAAAGTGGTTACCGGTCTGGGTAAATTCACCGGGGCGAACACCCTGGAAGTTGAAGGTGACAACGGCAAAACCGTGATCAACTTCGACAACGCGATCATCGCGGCGGGTTCCCGTCCGATCCAGTTGCCGTTCATTCCGCATGAAGATCCGCGTGTATGGGACTCCACCGACGCCCTGGAACTGAAATCCGTACCGAAGCGTCTGCTGGTCATGGGTGGCGGTATCATCGGTCTGGAAATGGGGACCGTGTACCATGCGCTGGGTTCAGAGATTGACGTGGTTGAAATGTTCGACCAGGTTATCCCGGCGGCTGACAAAGACATCGTTAAAGTCTTCACCAAACGTATCGGTAAGAAATTCAACCTGATGCTGGAAACCAAAGTGACTGCCGTTGAAGCGAAAAAAGACGGTATTTACGTTTCCATGGAAGGCAAAAAAGCCCCGGCTGAAGCACAGCGTTATGACGCGGTGCTGGTCGCCATCGGTCGTGTACCGAACGGTAAAAACCTCGACGCGGGCAAAGCTGGCGTGGAAGTGGACGACCGTGGCTTCATCCGCGTTGACAAACAGTTGCGCACCAACGTGCCGCACATCTTTGCTATCGGCGATATCGTCGGTCAGCCAATGCTGGCGCACAAAGGTGTTCACGAAGGTCACGTTGCCGCTGAAGTTATCGCCGGCATGAAACACTACTTCGATCCGAAAGTGATCCCATCCATTGCTTACACTGAACCAGAAGTGGCGTGGGTAGGTCTGACGGAGAAAGAAGCGAAAGAGAAAGGCATCAGCTATGAAACAGCCACCTTCCCGTGGGCTGCTTCTGGCCGTGCTATCGCTTCCGACTGCGCAGACGGTATGACCAAACTGATTTTCGACAAAGAAACTCACCGTGTGATCGGTGGTGCGATTGTCGGCACCAACGGCGGCGAGCTGCTGGGTGAAATTGGTCTGGCGATTGAAATGGGTTGTGATGCAGAAGATATCGCGCTGACCATCCATGCGCACCCGACTCTGCACGAGTCTGTTGGTCTGGCGGCAGAAGTGTTCGAAGGTAGCATCACTGACCTGCCGAACGCGAAAGCGAAGAAGAAGAAGTAATCTTCAGCCTTCCGGCGACAAAAAAGCGGCGTAAATGCCGCTTTTTTTATGCCTGTCACTCCACCGGTTTCCAGGGATCGTGTGGCGTAAATTTTTCTATGGCGATGGCTTTTAGCCCACTATCTTCCCCCAAATCCGTCTGATACACGCGGTCATCCTGGCTTACCATAAAGCTCATCACGCCTGTTTCGCCCCAGCTGACGGGCCAGGCGAGCAGCGCGAACCCTTTCTCGTTGTCGCTGGCAATAATGCGAAAATAGTAGCCGTGATACCCTTCACCAGGCGAGTCAGGGCTGAAGGCCGGTCCTAACGGGCTTGGCGTTTCGCCGGGTTTTACGGGCCAGTACAAACCATCCTGTTGACCGTTATGGCTGATAATCCGGGTGGCGAAAGCCTGTTTGCGCTGCCAGTAGTCGTACTGGGCATCGACATAGGCACGCATGGCCTGAATCGCCGAGAGTTCATTGCGACCTACCGTTCGCGTGAGGATCTCATCCTGCGCGGCAGACATATCAAAATGCCAGCCCTTGCTTGCCTTCACGATGGGGATGGGCAACTGCCAGTTCTCCTGACCGACGTTCAGATGGGCCACGTTACCTTGCTGCACAATCTGATGGCTGACCTTCCAGTCGCGGTTAAAGCGCGCGACGGCTTCCGGATCCGCACCTTCCGGGGGTAAAAATTGTCGCCAGTCATCACCTAACAGAGCGGTCAGTTGTGCGTCGTTATTCCCGGTAATCGCACGGGAAAAGGCGTTAGCAGCTTCGTCTGGCGTGGCAAACATCTGCTGGGCGTAGCTCATTAATGGCAACGAGAGCAGCAGGGTGCTTAACAGTATTTTTTTCATTATGGGCTCCCGTTAGCGATGGCGAAATTGATGGTGTTCAGAAGCGCGATCGCGCGCGGGGGCAGGTTGCCCATGGCTGACATTACTCAGACGACGACTTTCCTGACCGCGCTGCTGCTGCGACTGCCAGGTCGGCGACCGACTGTCATTGCCGCTAAGGGCATTTGCCCGGTTTTGCTGGAATACCTGCTGACGCTGCTGTGGTGACGAGGACCCGACGTGCTGACGTACCGTATCACGCTGCTGTTGTGAGACCGGGTGTTGCTGCGCTTTGGCCCTGAGATCGTCGCGATGCTGTTGTTGTGCTGGTGTGGTCGATTGTTTCAATGTCTGCTGCGCACTCTGACGACGTGTGTTGTTGTCGTCATAGCCGCGATAATTATTGCGCTGGGCAACCTGATTCAACTGTTGAGAGGCCGCTTTACGCTGGGCATCGCGCGTTGTCGCAGTGGGTTGCTGAGGCAGCGCTTTAGACGCATCCGGATGACGCTGTTGCAGTTGCGCCATCGCCGCCTGACGCTGGCTGTCGCGGGAAGCCGTCGCGGCAGGTTGCTGTGTGGCGCTGAGACCGCCGCTGACGTTGGTCGGATGGAAACGCTGCGCCGTTGAGGCGTTTTGATACGGCACTCCGCCGCGATAGGCCGGGTTGTGCTGCCAGGTCATGTTCTGCGTTTTCAGATTCTGCCCGGAGATGCGGTTGAAGTTATTAACGTTGATATTGATGTTATCGCCATTGTGCTGATAGCCATTACCGCCATGACGATCGTCGTCATGATGGTGATCGTCATCGTGGTGATGATCATCGTCATCCCAGTCGATATTGCTGAACAGTGCATAGGTGGTGGCAACGCCAAGGCTGTAGCCGAATCCCTTAACAAAACTCCCGGCAAACTGTTCGCCTGGCGTAGGGGGGAGATACACCGGCGGATACGCGGTGTTGGGCCAGGTACCATAAACCGTGGAAGGGTTATAGCTGGGGACGTACACCACCTGCGGATCGGCAGGTTCAATTTTAATCACCGTGGAGGCCGGTGCCGTAGAAACGGCGCTGGATTGCGTCGTGGAGGCGGTGGCTGAGGGCGCTGGAGTCACGCTCTTTTTCGGCGTGCTGGTTACCGTCTGCTGCGGGGTGGATTTCAGCGAGCCGGTTTGCTGGGCCAGTAAGCGCAGGCGCTGAACTGAATCCATGACATCCTGCGGTTGCGCCAGAAACGCATCACCGAGGTTTTGTACCCACTCCGGATTTTCCCCCATCAGCGTCATGAGTTGCGGAAAGGCAACCAACGACTTCACGCTGGGATCCCATGGCTGGTTTGCAACCGCCTGAATGGCGGCATCGCCCTGTTGTGTTGGATTATCACGCGACCATTGCACCGCCTGAACGACGTTAGCCGGATAGGTCGCCGCCATCAGAACCTGAGAAAGTAGCGGGTCCGGATAGAGGGCAATCGGCGCAACCCATTGATCGATTTGCGCCGTGGTAAAGCTCGCTTTTGCAACCGGAGCCGGAGGGGCTTCGGCTGGCGCGGGCGGTTGCACCGCGACGGGCGTCGGGGCTTCCGGTGTGCGGCTTTTGACATACAGCATGCCTGAAGCAGCAAGTAGCCCGGCGCTACAGATCAGCGCAAGCACGTGGGGTTTAAAGGGCAACGTCATATTCTTACTCCCGATTTGCCTTGAAATCGCAATGGTCGAAGTGCTGCCACCCGCAGGTGCAGTGTTGCGTGAGTATAAAGAGACGATAGTTTAATTTTTGACTAATCTTGGGATCGGTACAGCAGAGTGATTATAAGAATGCGAAATAGTGTGACGATTCGTAACAGCGATTAATTCCCCGCTTCTGAAATCGAAAAGGGCATTAGACCATCCTTAACGATTCAGCCACTTTTTTATGTTGCTTTTTTGTAAACAGATTAACACCTCACTAAAATCCTGTTATTCTGCCCATTGCGGTACCGGGCATTTACCCTACAAACTGCTGTCTCACAGGAGCGTGAAGAGAATCGCCCATCGATAAAGCGCCGCACTATGACAATGAGAGCGAGGAGAACCGTCGTGCTAGAAGAATACCGTAAGCACGTAGCAGAACGTGCCGCCGAGGGGATTGTGCCCAAACCCTTAGATGCAACCCAAATGGCCGCGCTCGTCGAGCTGCTGAAAGCACCGCCTGCGGGCGAAGAAGAATTCCTGTTAGACCTGTTGATCAACCGTGTTCCCCCAGGCGTCGATGAAGCCGCCTATGTCAAAGCGGGTTTCCTCGCAGCCATCGCTAAAGGCGAAACAACTTCCCCACTGATTACGCCTGAAAAAGCGATTGAACTGCTCGGCACCATGCAGGGTGGTTACAACATCCATCCGCTGATCGACGCCCTGGACGATGCAAAACTGGCGCCGATTGCCGCCAAAGCGCTCTCCCATACTCTGCTGATGTTCGATAACTTCTATGACGTAGAAGAAAAAGCCAAAGCGGGTAACGAATTTGCGAAGCAGGTGATGCATTCCTGGGCTGATGCCGAATGGTTCCTGAGCCGTCCGCCGCTGGCTGAAAAAATGACCGTCACCGTCTTCAAAGTGACCGGTGAAACCAACACCGATGACCTGTCTCCGGCGCCGGATGCCTGGTCTCGTCCGGATATTCCACTTCACGCGTTAGCAATGTTGAAAAACGCCCGTGAAGGCATTGAGCCGGATCAGCCTGGCGTAGTGGGTCCGATCAAACAGATCGAAGCCCTGGCAAGTAAAGGCTATCCGTTGGCTTACGTCGGTGACGTTGTCGGTACCGGTTCTTCGCGTAAATCTGCCACCAACTCCGTGTTGTGGTTTATGGGCGATGACATTCCGCACGTGCCGAACAAACGCGGCGGCGGTCTGTGCCTCGGCGGTAAAATCGCACCTATCTTCTTCAACACCATGGAAGATGCGGGCGCGCTGCCAATCGAAGTTGACGTCAGCAACCTGAATATGGGTGATGTGATTGACGTTTACCCGTTCAAAGGTGAAGTGCGTAACCATGAAACCGGCGAACTGCTGGCGAGCTTTGAACTGAAAACCGACGTGCTGGTAGATGAAGTGCGCGCGGGCGGTCGTATTCCGCTGATCATCGGTCGCGGTCTGACCACCAAAGCGCGTGAAGCGCTGGGCCTGCCGCACAGCGACGTGTTCCGTCAGGCGAAAGATGTGGCGGAAAGCAACCGTGGTTACTCGCTGGCACAGAAAATGGTCGGCCGTGCGTGCGGCGTAGCCGGTATCCGTCCGGGTGCATACTGCGAACCGAAGATGACCTCCGTGGGTTCCCAGGATACCACCGGCCCAATGACCCGTGACGAACTGAAGGATCTGGCGTGCCTGGGCTTCTCTTCTGACCTGGTGATGCAGTCTTTCTGTCACACTGCGGCTTATCCGAAGCCGGTTGACGTCACCACGCACCACACGCTGCCGGACTTCATTATGAACCGTGGCGGTGTGTCGCTGCGTCCGGGCGATGGCGTGATCCACTCCTGGCTGAACCGTATGCTGCTGCCGGATACCGTCGGTACCGGTGGTGACTCCCACACCCGCTTCCCGATCGGGATTTCCTTCCCGGCAGGCTCAGGCCTGGTCGCGTTTGCTGCTGCGACCGGCGTGATGCCGCTGGACATGCCGGAATCGGTACTGGTGCGCTTTAAAGGCAAAATGCAGCCGGGGATCACCCTGCGCGATCTGGTACACGCTATTCCGCTGTACGCGATCAAACAGGGTCTGCTGACCGTCGAGAAGAAAGGCAAGAAGAACATCTTCTCTGGCCGTATTCTCGAAATCGAAGGTCTGCCGGATCTGAAAGTCGAGCAGGCGTTTGAGCTGACCGATGCTTCCGCCGAACGTTCTGCAGCAGGATGTACCATCAAGCTGAACAAAGAGCCGATCGTTGAATACCTGACCTCCAACATTGTTCTGCTGAAGTGGATGATCGCGGAAGGCTACGGCGACCGTCGTACGCTGGAACGTCGTGTGCAGGGCATGGAAAAATGGCTGGCGGAACCTGAACTGCTGGAAGGCGATGCGGATGCTGAATATGCCGCAGTAATCGACATCGATCTGGCCGATATCAAAGAGCCTATCCTGTGCGCGCCAAACGATCCGGATGACGCGCGTCTGCTCTCTGATGTTCAGGGCGATAAAATCGACGAAGTGTTCATCGGTTCCTGTATGACCAACATCGGTCACTTCCGTGCGGCCGGTAAGCTGCTGGATGCGCACAAAGGTCAATTGCCGACGCGTCTGTGGGTGGCACCGCCAACCCGTATGGATGCAGCACAGCTGACGGAAGAAGGCTACTACAGCGTCTTTGGTAAGAGCGGTGCGCGTATTGAAATCCCGGGCTGTTCACTGTGCATGGGTAACCAGGCGCGTGTGGCAGACGGGGCGACGGTGGTATCCACTTCCACGCGTAACTTCCCGAACCGTTTAGGGACCGGTGCGAACGTCTATCTGGCGTCTGCGGAGCTGGCGGCGGTTGCGGCACTGATCGGCAAACTGCCGACGCCGGAAGAGTACCAGACCTATGTGGCGCAGGTCGATAAAACGGCAGTCGACACCTATCGTTATCTGAACTTCGACCAGCTTTCTCAGTACACTGAGAAAGCAGACGGTGTGATTTTCCAGACAGCGGTGTAATGCGCTAACGCATTTCGCGTAAAAACGCATCAATGCCCGGTGAAGCGCGCTTCTCCGGGCATTTTTATTTCCATTCCTTATACGCGATCCGCTTTTTTTCTGCGCCCAGGCTGCGATAATTAAAACAAGGCGCAATGCGGTAATGGCGCATTGCCGGGAGCAGAGGATTACATTATGGATTACGAATTTCTGCGCGATGTTACCGGAGTGGTCAAGGTGCGCATGTCCATGGGTCACGAAGTGGTCGGGCACTGGTTTAATGAAGAAGTGAAAGAAAACCTGGCCCTGCTGGACGAAGTGGAACAGGCGGCACACGCGGTGAAAGGCAGCGAACGTTCCTGGCAACGGGCGGGGCACGAATATACGCTCTGGATGGATGGCGAAGAGGTGATGATCCGCGCCAATCAGCTGGAGTTTACCGGCGACGAAATGGAAGAGGGGATGAGTTACTACGATGAAGAGAGCCTGTCGCTGTGTGGCGTTGAGGATTTTCTTCAGGTGGTAAACGCATACCGGGAATTTCTGCGTCAATCCTGAGTTATTTCAATCATCAATGAAGCCGGGCGTCTGCGTCCGGCTTTTTTTTGCAGAAAAATGATTGTTTGATTTTTATTAATCATTTTAAAACTGTGATCTGGCGCGTTTGTGATCTGAAAATGATTAAATATAATCGTTATGATTTTTTTTAATCACAACATAACAACAGGCGGGAAGACCATGAACATCAAAAAGGCAATAGAACGCATACCCGGCGGCATGATGGTCGTGCCATTGGTTATCGGTGCCATTATTAATACCTTTGCCCCGCAGGCGCTGGAAATCGGCGGCTTTACCACCGCGCTGTTTAAAAACGGCGCTGCGCCATTGATCGGCGCATTCCTGCTGTGTATGGGCGCAGGGATCAGCGTAAAAGCAGCACCTCAGGCTTTGCTGCAAGGGGGCACGATCACCCTGACCAAATTGCTGGTGGCCATCGCGATCGGCCTGGGGGTTGAACACCTGTTCGGAGCGGAAGGGATCTTTGGCTTAAGCGGCCTGGCCATTATTGCCGCCATGAGCAACTCGAACGGGGGGCTGTACGCGGCGTTAGTCGGTGAGTTCGGCAACGAACGTGATGTCGGCGCAATCTCTATTCTGTCTCTTAATGACGGTCCGTTCTTTACGATGATCGCGCTGGGTGCCGCAGGGATGGCCAACATTCCAATTATGGCACTGGTGGCGGTACTGGTTCCCCTGGTGGTCGGCATGATCCTCGGTAATCTCGATCACAACATGCGTGACTTCCTGACCAAAGGCGGACCGCTATTGATTCCGTTTTTTGCCTTTGCGCTCGGCGCCGGCATCAACCTCGAAATGCTGTTGCAGGGCGGTCTGGCGGGCATTCTGCTTGGTGTACTGACCACGTTCATTGGCGGTTTCTTTAACATCCGCGCAGACCGTCTGGTGGGAGGAAGCGGGATTGCCGGAGCGGCAGCCTCCAGTACCGCCGGTAACGCCGTCGCGACGCCACTGGCGATTGCCCAGGCCGATCCTTCACTGGCGGAAGTCGCCGCCGCTGCCGCGCCGCTGATTGCCGCCTCCGTGATTACCACTGCGATCCTGACCCCGATCCTCACCTCTTGGGTGGCCAAAAAGCAGGCACGTCAGGTTGCTCAGGAGAATAAAGCATGAAAATGATCGTTATCGCCGATGATTTTACGGGCTCTAACGATACCGGCGTGCAACTGGCAAAAAAAGGCGCACGTACGGAGGTGATGCTCACCCCGGCACAGAAGCCTTCACGGCGTGCCGATGTGCTGGTTATCAACACAGAGAGCCGGGCAATCCCGGCGGCGCAAGCCGCGCAGGCGGTTCAACAGGCGTTAGTCCCCTGGTGTGAAGGGGCCGCCACGCCGCTGGTGTATAAAAAAATCGATTCTACGTTTCGTGGCAACGTGGGGGCCGAGGTGACTGCGGCGATGCGCGCCGCCAACCGGAAACTGGCCGTGATTGCCGCAGCAATCCCCGCCGCAGGGCGCACGACGCGTGACGGACTGTGCCTGGTCAATGGAACACCGCTACTGGAGACTGAATTTGCCAGCGATCCCAAAACGCCGATTATCTCTTCGCGCATTGCGGAACTGGTCACGCTGCAAAGTGACATTCCGGTGCATGAAGTGTCACTCGACGATGTCCGACAGGGACGACTGAGCGCGCGGTTAGTCGCTTACGCGGCAGAAGGTGAGTGCATGGTGGTGGTGGATGCGGTTGATGACCGCGATTTGTCGCTGATTGCGCATGCCATCTGCGAGCAGGAGGTACTGCCGTTACTGGTCGGTGCCGCCGGGCTTGCCAATGCCCTACCCGTCAGAATGTTCATGCAGGAAAAGCAGGAGCTTCCGGTGCTGGTCGTCGCGGGTTCGATGAGTGAAGCCACGCGGCGTCAGGTAGACAAAGCGCTGTGTCAGGACAGGGCGAAGGTTGTCGATATCGATGTTTCACGGTTGGCCTCTGCCCATTTCGAACAGGAAATAGCGTCCGTCGTGGAGCAGGCCTGCACGCTGTTGAGCCGCCAGCACCATACGATTTTACGTACCAGCCGGTGTGCGCAAGACCGGCAGATGATCGACACGCTGTGTGCCAGCGTGGGGATGCGTCGTCAGGCGCTTGGCGAACGGTTGAGCCAGCGTCTTGGGACAATCACGTTGCACATTATTGAGCAGGCGCGCATTGGCGGTCTGTTCCTGACCGGGGGGGATATCGCGACCGCTGTTGCCAGTGCGCTGGGGGCGGAAGGCTATCGCATTCAACGCGAGGTGGCCCCCTGTATTCCGTGCGGAACGTTTGTGAACAGCGAGATTGACGATCTGCCGGTGATCACCAAAGCGGGCGGATTCGGCTCCGACAGTACCCTTTGTGATGCGCTTTATTTTATTGAGGAGATGTACAGTGGTAACTAAAACAATTGCGATTACGATGGGCGACCCCGCGGGGATCGGTCCGGAAATTATTGTTAAAGCGCTCAGCGAAGATGAACTTAACGGCGCGCCGCTGGTGGTGGTGGGATGCCTGCAAACTCTGAAGCGGCTGCAGGCCAATGGTCTGGCTGAAGGCGTGACGTTCCGCGCCATTACGCAGGTTGCGGATGCCCGATTCGCGCCTGGCATCATTCATGTGATTGATGAACCGCTGGCGCAACCGGAGGCGCTGGAGCCGGGCAAAGTACAGGCGCAGGCGGGCGATCTGGCCTATCGCTGCGTAAAACGGGCGACGGAACTGGCGATGAAAGGCGACGTCCACGCCATCGCCACCGCACCGTTGAACAAAGAAGCGCTGCATCTTGGTGGACACAATTTCCCGGGACACACCGAACTGCTGGCGACGCTGACGGAAAGCCGCGATTACGCGATGGTGCTTTATACCGATAAGCTGAAAGTCATTCATGTTTCCACCCACATCGCCCTGCGTAAGTTCCTCGATACCCTGAACGGTCAGCGTGTGGAGACCGTGATTGGCATCGCTGATACCTTCCTCAAGCGCGTAGGGTATGCGCATCCACGAATTGCGGTGGCAGGGGTGAACCCGCATGCCGGTGAGAACGGATTGTTTGGCGATGAGGAGATTCGCATTGTCGGACCGGCGATTGAGCGCATGAAGGCGAAGGGGATGGCGGTTTATGGCCCATGCCCGCCGGATACGGTGTTTTTACAGGCGTATGAAGGTCAATATGACATGGTGGTGGCGATGTACCACGACCAGGGCCATATCCCGCTGAAGCTGCTGGGTTTTTATGATGGCGTCAATATCACGGCGGGTTTGCCGTTTATCCGCACCTCTGCCGATCACGGAACGGCATTTGATATCGCCTGGACGGGAAAAGCAAAATCTGAGAGCATGGCCGTATCGATTAAACTGGCAATGCAACTGGCGTAATTTCCTGTTATGAAAGGACAACACCGTCTGGATAAGATTGTGGCGTATTTGAAAAATCATACGCTGGTTACCGTGGAGCAACTGGTGGATGCCGTTGATGCATCTCCGGCAACGATACGACGCGATCTGATCAAACTGGATGAACAAGGTGTGATCAGCCGCAGCCACGGCGGTGTTGCGTTACGGCGCTTTGAACCTGCACAACCGACGACTAACGAGAAGCAACTGCGATCGCCCGCTGAAAAAAGGGCGATTGCGCGTTATGCTGCTTCGATGGTACACGCGGGCGATGCCGTGGTGCTCGATGCTGGCACCACCATGCTGGAGCTGGCAAAATGTTTAACCCATCTTCCTCTCAGAGTGATCACCGTTGATCTGCATATCGCCCTGTTTTTATCCGAGTTTCGCCAGATAGAGGTCACGATTGTCGGCGGGCGGATTGATGATAGCAGTCAGTCCTGCATTGGCGAGTTTGGCCGCAAAATGCTGCGTAGCGTCTACCCCGATATCGCCTTTATGAGCTGTAATACCTGGAGTATGGAAAAGGGCGTGACCACGCCGACAGAGGACAAAGCGGGGCTGAAGCAGGAAATTATCGCCAACGCCCAACGTAAGGTGTTACTCGCCGACAGCAGCAAATATGGTGCGCATTCCTTGTTTAATGTTGCTCCGCTCAGTCGCTTTACCGATGTTGTGACCGATGTTAATTTACCGCAAGCCGTGCAGGCCGAACTGAAGGCGCAATCCGTCGCCCTGATGCTGGTACAGCCTGAGTAACACTGTAACCGACGTTGGGATAACCCCAGGAGATGAGTGATGGGTAATGAAATACCGCTGAAATATTATGACATTGTGGATGAGTATTCGACGGAGTGTGCGAAACCCGTAGAGGATTCAGAACGTGAACCCCTGGCGCACTATTTTCAGTTACTGATTACGCGTTTGATGAATAACGAAGAGATCAGCGAAGACGCGCAGCAAGAGATGGCCAGCGAAGCCGGCATTGATGCGCAACGCATTGATGAGATCGCGGAATTCCTCAATCAATGGGGGAATGAATAGTCCCCGTTGAGGTCTATTTGGATAAGGGCACGCAATGATGTTCGTCGTGTCCGTGCTTCTTAAGTGTATTAGCTCAGATTTGACCTGGCACCACTATGGCACAGATCTAAACCTAATCTGACAGGCGGCTCTGTGCCGGAAGCAGACATTTCAAATTAGCCCCACCACGGACATCTGAACTTAGCTTTGACAAACAATGTAACAGCAATACTCTGATATCACTTTTAACCACTAGCGATGTTTTTTATGGCGGTACTTGATTCATCCTCTGACATCGAACAGCCCTGAGTATATTGCGCGGGCTGTTCATGCCTGATAGCGAAGGGGGGTTGCGACGAAAAGGCAGGAAAAATAGCCCTTTCGTTTGCGTCATCTACATCGTCAACACAATTTTTCCTGTGTTCAGACCGTCTTCCATACGCTGGCGAGCTTTACAGGCGTCGACCAGCGGGAATACGCTGTCAATAACCGGGTTCAGCCCATCTTTACCGAAACGGGTTAACCAGCACTCTTCAAAGCGACGGGACATCTCATGCTTCACTTCTTGCGAACATGATTTCATTACCGTACCGATAATCTGCAGATGGCGGTACAACACCCGGTCCAGCGGGATCTTCGCGTTTTCAATGCCTCCCATAATGCCAATCTGCACCAGGCGGCCACCAAAATTAAGTGCGTTCACGTTTCGTTCAAAATATGGCGCACCGATAAAATCAAGGATGAGATCAACACCCTTGTTATCGGTGATTCTGGCGACCACGTCGGCAAAACAGTAGGCTTGCCCACACGTAAATCAAGTGACTCACACTGTATCAGACTATGAATCCGCCGTTCTGCGAACAGCAAAATAGTGCGCTGGCGTGCTGCCCATCGTTTTTCTGAACATGGTAATAAACGCGTTAACCGACTCATACCCCAGGTTTGCCGCCACGTTTTGTACCGATACTCCGCTTGCCAGTTCCCGAAGGGCAATAATCAAATGCAGTTGCTGACGCCAGCGACCGAAGGTCAGACCGGTTTCACGCAGCATTAAGCGCGCTAATGAACGTTCGCTGAGCGCCAGTCGCTTTGCCCAGACTTTGAATGTGCTCCGATCTTCCGGATTGCTGACCAGCGCATCGGCCATCGCGCGAATTTTAGGGTTCGCAGAAACCGGCAGGCTCAATTTCTGCTGCGGCATGGTCACGAGTTCATCGAGCGTCACTCTGGTCAACCTGCCAACATGGCTCTGCGGTGCGTAATCAACGCCTTCATTTGTTAAGCGATCAATTAACTCTTTAATCAGCGGTGAAATTGCCAGCGTGCAGCATTTTTCCGGCAGCGCGACTGCTCCGGGTTCAATAAACAAGTAGTTAAGGTGCGCATTCCAGGTCGCTTTGGCGCTATGAGGAACTCCGCCTGGGATCCACACCGCGCAATCGGGTGGCACTATCCAGATATCATTTTCCGCACGACAAATTACCGCCCCGTACAGGGCAATAATCAACTGCCCTTTACGGTGCGTATGAACCGGCACTTCTGCTGCGTAATCCACGAAATCAATATGACGTGCGACTACCGGGCTCGGCGTGCTGTCGGGATCAAACAACGTATTGGCAAGTCGGGATGTCATGTTATTGGCAACATTTAGGTATTTTTTGACAGAATAGAGTATTTAGTGACGTGCGCAAACCGGGAATAATTCCCGGCATGAATAAAATCATCCCCCATCACATCCCTTTTTGGCACGCGATACGCCGCTGGTCAGGCCGCATCATCACTCCCATGCTACTGAGCGATGCCCACGCCCTGCTCTATTCCGTCAGGAGTTTTGCCGCAGCCATGCTCGCGTATTACATCGCCCTGTCGATTGGCCTTGAACGCCCCTCCTGGGCCATCATCACCGTCTATATCGTTTCGCAAACGTCGGTCGGGGCCTCACTGAGCAGGAGTCTCTATCGCCTGGCCGGCACCGTGGCTGGCGCTGGGGCAACGGTGCTGATCGTGCCCACATTTGTGAATATGCCCGTGTTGTGCAGCGTGATGCTGACAGGCTGGATCACGTTCTGCCTCGGGTTATCCCTACTTGAACGCACACCCCGTGCCTATGCCTTTGTGCTGGCCGGTTACACCGCGAGCCTGATTGGCTTTCCCGCCGTTTCCGACCCAGGCTCGGTGTTTAACATCGCCATCATCCGGGTGCAGGAGATAATGATCGGCATCGTCTGCGCCGCACTGATTCACCGGTACATTCTGCCCAGTCGGATATCAGGCCTGTTCAACAGCAAATTAACGCAGACGCTGCACGCGGCGCGACAGCGTGTTGCCGATACCCTGGCGGGCAAGTCTGATGCGGTATCAAACCCCTTGCACCTCGCGCTGGCATTGCAATTCCTGCAGGGCATCAGCCACCACATCCCGTATGATTTTGCCCTTTCGGTTCCGGCCCGCCAGGCCAGGAAAGCACTCCATGACAGGCTGGCGCGATTAGTCATCGTGAACGGTGAATTACGCGATCGCTTGCAGATGATCGCGGATATGCCCGCCGACATGCAGATACTGCTGGATGATGTTCAGGCCTGGCTGACCTGCGGCGATAGCGGGAAACGCAAGAATACGGCGGATGCGCTACAAAAACGCAGCGCCCGGTTGGCACAGGAGCGTGCGGTACAGTCGTTGACTTTTGAGGACGCGCTTCGGGTGAATTTCTTAGGCTACATAGCGGAGTTGATTAGCCTCATTCACCAGTGTGAGCGACTTTCGGAGGCTATCTACCACGCCAAACCCGCACCTACACGAACGGAAGATAACACAGCGAAAGGGTATGTTTTCCATCGCGATCCCCTGAGTGCTGCCCGCACGGCACTGGGCGCGTTTGTCATCATCCTCAGCGGCTGTCTGCTATGGATTTACTCGGCCTGGCCAGATGGCGGCACGGCGGTCTCCATTCTTGGGGTCTGTTGCACATTGTTTGGCAGTTTCGACACGCCAGCACCCCATATTGTGAAATACATTATCGGCTCCATCTGGGGCGTATTAATCAGTCTTATCTATAGTTTTGCCCTGCTTCCCCAGCTCAGCGATTTTCCCGTACTGGTTGCCGTGCTTGCTCCGGTCTACCTGCTTGCCGGGTCACTCCAGGCGCGACCCCCCACCACTTTTATGGCGATGGGAATAACGTTAACGCTGCCTGTGTTGTGCGAGCTGGGTGCGCACTACAGCGGCAACTTCGCCGATGCCGCTAACACCGCCATCGCGCTATTTTTCGCGACCGGTTTTGCGGTCATTAGCATGAGCCTGCTGCAAACCGTGCAAGCCGACGCGGCGATAAACCGACTGCTGAAACTTTGCCAGCGTGATATCCGCCGTAGCGTGAACGGCGTGTTTAAAGGCAATGAAACGCACTGGACCAATCTGATGATTGACCGGGCCGCCCTGCTGTTGCCGCGCTTGCCGCGTAGCGGGCCGTCATCCGCTCGGGCACTTGCTCATCTGATGCACTTTATGCGTGTTGGCCTCGGTGTGATGCACCTGCGCCGCTGCGATGCGTCCTCAGGCTGTTGTGAGATCAACACCATCCTTTATGACCTTACCCGCTCAACGGAGACAGAAGCCTTACGCGAGCGCATCGCTGCGATAACCGATCTCTGCTTGCCCGCAACTGATGAACCATCGCGTCAGTTAGTCGACAAACTGGTTGATCTGCACTGCGCGTTACGGACGCAGGACGAGGAACCCGCCAATGATAAATGACATCAATATCGGGGGGGTTTTTATCCCCGGTCTGCTGATGACTGCGCTCATCGCGCTGATCTGTACGCTGTCACTCGTACCGTTTTTCTCTTTCAGCAGGCTTTACCGCCGTTTGCCCTTTCGCCCGTTGATTGATTTTTCAACCTTTATCATTAGTTTTTTCCTGCTTTTGCAGGGCCTGACCACTCTGGGGTTATTCGCATGAAATCTTTACTCTCTTTGCTGGGTCGCTATGTGCTGACGTTAAGTGCTGTAGTGGTGGCGACGCTCGTGGCGTTTATTTTCTGGAAACAGTATGCGCAGACACCCTGGACGCGCGACGGGCGGGTTCGTGCCGATGTGGTGCAGATTGCGCCGGATGTTTCCGGGCCAGTGAGCCGCGTGGCGGTCCGCGATAACCAGTGGGTTAATCGTGGCGATGTTCTCTATGCCATCGATCCGCACTGGCTGAAGCTGGCTGTGCTGAGTGCACAGGCTGACGTTGAGGCAAAACGTCATGAGATGCTGATGCGCCAGGATGCGGCCAGGCGACGTGCACTGATCAAAGGGGTGATTTCCAGTGAGGACATCCAGCAAACAGGCAGTGCGGCAAGCATCGCGGCGGCCAATTATCAGGGGGCACTGATCGCGCTGGAACTGGCGCAGCTTAATTTAGCACATGCCACCGTACGCTCACCGGTGGATGGCTATGTCACGCATCTCCGTCTTCGCCCCGGTGACTATGCCACTGCGGGAGAGACAAAAGTCGCCATTGTCGATGCGCACAGTTTCTGGGTGGTGGGCTACTTTGAAGAGACCAAACTGCGTCATATCCGTGTCGGAAATACCGCGCAGATTGTGCTGATGGGATTTGATCCACTGATCACGGGGCATGTGGAGAGTATCGGACGTGGGATCGGTGACAGCAACGACGAGATGGGTGGACTTGGGCTACCGGATGTTAATCCCACCTTTAGCTGGGTGCGGCTGGCTCAACGCGTACCGGTGCGCATCCAGTTAGATACCTTGCCTGCGGGCATTGAGTTAGTGGCAGGATTATCCGCGAGCGTGTCCATCATGCCTTAAAAGGTATTAACAGCCCTGACCTTAACAGGATTGAGGTTTCGGTGTATGAAACACCGGCCATCCCATGACTTCTGCGGACCTATAATGTTTATTTATTAATGAGCTAGGGAGTAACACGATGGGTATTAGCCATATTTCTATAAAAGAGGTAAAGCGTGACAATTTTGGTGAGATAGAGGCTTGAATCGCCACGGGTTTAACAGACACCTCAGAGTCATTTTTGATCTGCTACCCGTTGATAGACACAGAATGCTACTAGCAATGTCCGCTCCTCGCTCACAGCAGACTGTCAGATTTGATTGTGTGCTGCCAGTGAAAACCGTCAGATCAAGTTTGAGCTAATGCTTCTCAAGCACCTCGATGATTAACTCGCGAGGAAATACGGTCTCTTTTGTTTCCCTGAGCTCCTCTATCGACCACCAGTGCTGCCCGCGAATCACTTTTTGTTCATTGCCACTCCATCCGGAGTCATCGGTCTCCTGACTTTCTACACGGATAATGAAGAAACGTTCATCTGCCAGTACGGTCTCTCCGTTAGGTAACATCATGGTGAAGGTTTGGGAGGCAATTTGCGGCCCAGCGGATCCTCTTATCAACCCTGTTTCTTCACGCAGCTCCCGTAATGCGGCGTGTTCAAACGTTTCCATTTCCTCAACGCCGCCACCCGGTGTTGCCCAGTAGGTACGTCCGCTCAGCGCATCATCTTCATGATGAAAACGAAAAAGCAGAACCCTGTTCTCGGAAGAGAGAATAATAAGTCGTGATGATGGACGCGTACGCATTATGTTTCCTTACAGTGACTTTCAGTATGTCAGCGATAGGGGATGTCTGTCGCCATCGTGCCAGAAGCCGGACATTCAATGTCCTGGGAAAATCCGTCGGCACTGGCGGCTGTGTTACACCGTCTATTGAGCCAATGACAGCCTCTTTTCAGAGACCGGCTGATTCTATTATTTCAAGTTCAGGAGCGCCGACGCGCTCCTGATGGTTTTCTTAAACGCCCGGAATATTGCGCGCGTAGTAAATCTCACGCATCTCTTTCCATAGCGCAGCGGTAATCTCTTTACGCTCTGCCTCAGTTAACTCTTCCGGCCGGGTGTGGAACATGTAGTGCTTAAGATCGAACTCTTTGAGCAGCATTTTGGTATGGAAGATATTTTCCTGATACACGTTCACATCCACCATGTCATACAGCGACTTCATATCTTCGGACATAAAGTTCTGGATGGAGTTAATCTCATGATCGATAAAGTGCTTCATCCCGTTGATATCACGGGTAAAGCCGCGCACGCGGTAATCGATGGTCACGATGTCGGATTCAAGCTGGTGGATCAGGTAATTCAGCGCCTTCAGCGGGGAAATCACGCCGCAGGTTGAGACCTCAATGTCGGCCCGGAAGGTGCATAATCCGCCTTCCGGGTGGCTCTCCGGATAGGTATGCACACAGATATGGCTCTTATCGAGATGGGCGACCACCGCTTCCGGCAATGGGCCTGGATGCTCGGTTGTATCAATAAGTCGTGGATCGACAGGTTCTTCGCTCACCAGAATAGTGACGCTGGCACCCTGAGGTTCGTAATCCTGACGGGCGATGTTCAGGATATTGGCGCCGATGATGGAGCAGGTTTCTGACAGAATTTCGGTCAGGCGGTTGGCGTTGTAGAGTTCGTCGATATAGGCGATGTATCCGTCGCGCTCTTCGGCGGTTTTGGCATAGCAGATATCGTAAATACAAAAACTCAGACTTTTGGTCAGATTGTTAAAACCATGCAGTTTCAGTTTTTTCAATTTCTTATCTTCTCCTTAGGACGACGCTGTCGCCAGCGCATCTTGCAGATACTGAGGTAAGGCAAACGCCGCCGTGTGGATTGCCGGGTTGTAATAGCGACACTTCAGGCCGGACGAGTGAAAACGCGCCTGAATGATTTCGGTCGACAGATGGCGCAGCGCTTCATTATCCGTCGCCCACGCGAAGGTCATTATGCCGCCGTAGTAGGTTGGGATCGCCGCCTGGTAGAAGCCGACATCGGCAAAGTAATGGCTGAGCTTGCGGTGGCTGTCGAGGGCCTCATCCTGTTGCAGGAAGCAGACGCCGTTCTGAGCGACAAAGATCCCACCCGGATTCAGGCTACGCTTGCAGCCTTCGTAGAATGCCGAGGTGAACAGACTCTCGCCGGGGCCGATCGGATCGGTGCAGTCGGAGATGATCACATCAAACGTGTTCTGTGTCTGGTTGACGAAATTCACGCCGTCGTCGATCACCAGCGTAAAGCGCGGATCGTCATAGCTGCCGGCATTGTGGTTGGGTAAATACTGGCGGCAGAACGAGACGACGCCCGCATCGATTTCCACCATCGTGATGGTTTCGATGTTTTTGTGCCGGGTGACTTCACGCAGCATCGCACCGTCACCGCCGCCAATAATCAGCACGTGTTTTGCATGACCGTGAGCCATCAACGGAACGTGAGTCATCATTTCATGATAGATAAACTCATCGCGCTCTGTGGTCTGCACCACGCCGTCCAGCGCCATCACGCGACCAAAGGCGGCGTTTTCAAAAATGATGAGATCCTGATGATCGGTCTTCTCGTGATAGAGAATATTATCGACGGCAAAGTACTGCCCAAACTGGTCGTGTAGCGTTTCGTGCCACTGTTTTTTTTCGGCCATGGGGTGATGCCTCCTTTGTTAACACCCGTAAAAAAAGGGCGCAACATCATAGCTAACAATGACCGTTGATGCACGGTCATTATTTCAGCAATATGGACGGGAGGTTATTTGACGTAAGCCAGCAGGCTCAGGGAATCGCGCGCCAGCGCTTTGCATTTTTTGGCAACAGGAATACCGATGCCGCTTAAATCGCGATAGCTGTCTTCGCCAAGGGCTTTCATATCGAAGGTGTCGTAGTTGCTGAGGTCCCACTGGTTTTGCTGAGCAAAAAAGACCAGTGCGCGACGAATCTGCCCGTTGGGTAAATTCTGGTAGCCGCAGTCATTTTTCAGAAAGACAAAAACGGCCGTCAAATCGGCCATATCTTCGGCTTCAGATTCACTAAGCGCATAGCTATTTGCGCATACGGCCATCAGGCTGCCGAACAACACGGTTCTGAAAAACGTCTTCATTGCTTCTACCACTGCATTACGGAAAGTAAACGTTAGCATACTGGAGGCGAAGCGACGACTTTTATTATGTATTAAGTCATATTCCTGGCTTGACCTTGCCGTAAGGGGAGGGTCTATGCTCAGAGATTAGCTTTATTTCGCCTGCAGCAAAATAAGGAAATAATTATGCAACGTCGTGATTTCTTAAAATATTCTGTGGCACTGGGGCTGTCGTCAGCCTTACCGCTCTGGAGCCGCGCCGTCTTTGCCGCCGAACGCCCCGCGCTACCCATTCCCGAACTGCTTACCGCCGACGCGCGTAACCATATCTCGCTGATGGCGAAGACTGGCCAGTCGACCTTCTTTGGAAAAACGGCAACCACCTGGGGCTATAACGGCAATCTGCTCGGGCCCGCGCTGAAGCTGCAAAAAGGCAAGGCGGTAACGGTGGATATCCATAACCAGCTTAATGAAGAGACCACGCTGCACTGGCATGGACTGGAAGTGCCGGGCGAGGTGGATGGCGGGCCGCAGGGGATTATCCCGGCGGGCGGGAAGCGTACCGTCACGTTTACGCCGCAACAACGGGCGGCGACCTGCTGGTTTCACCCCCATCAACATGGGAAAACCGGGCGTCAGGTGGCAATGGGCTTAGCGGGTCTGGTTCTGATTGAAGATGAAGAGATTCACAAGTTGCTGCTCCCGAAGCAGTGGGGGATCGACGATGTACCGGTCATCGTGCAGGACAAACGGTTTAATGCTGCCGGGCAGATTGATTATCAGCTTGATGTGATGGCGGCTGCCGTAGGCTGGTTTGGCGATACGCTGCTGACCAACGGAGCCCTTTATCCTCAACATGCTGCGCCGCGTGGCTGGCTGCGTCTGCGTTTGCTCAACGGCTGTAACGCCCGTTCACTCAATTTTGCTGCCAGCGATCAACGTCCATTGTACGTCATCGCCAGTGACGGTGGATTGCTGGCGGAACCGGTAAAAGTCAACGAACTGCCCGTGCTGATGGGCGAGCGTTTTGAAGTGTTGGTGGACGTCAGCGACGGTAAACCGTTTGATCTGTTGACTCTGCCGGTTAGTCAGATGGGGATGGCGATTGCGCCGTTTGATAAGCCGCATCCGGTCATGCGTATTCAGCCGATTGCCGTAAACGCCTCTGGTACATTGCCGGATACTCTCAGCGTAATGCCCGCGTTGCCTTCCGTTGACGGGCTGACGGTGCGTAATCTGCAACTGTCGATGGACCCGATGCTCGACATGATGGGAATGCAGTCGCTGATGAAAAAGTACGGCGACCAGGCGATGAGCGGGATGGCGCACGGGCAGATGCAGGGACATATGGGCAACATGCAGCACGGTGACATGGGGCATATGAATCACGGCGGTCAATTTGATTTCCACAATGCCAATAAGATTAACGATATCGCTTTTGATATGAACAAACCGATGTTTGCGGCGAGCAGAGGAACGGTTGAACGCTGGGTGATTTCTGGCGTGGGCGATATGATGCTGCATCCGTTCCATATTCACGGCACGCAGTTCCGTATTTTGTCTGAGAATGGTCAGACACCAGCAGCACATCGTACGGGCTGGAAAGATACCGTTCGGGTGGAAGGCGGCATTAGCGAGGTGTTAGTAAAATTTGAACACGCTGCGCCGAAAGAACACGCCTATATGGCGCATTGTCACCTGCTGGAGCATGAAGATACCGGAATGATGTTAGGCTTTACGGTATAAGCGGTACGGAGGGCGATTCTGTTTTTTTCGGATATCGCTCTCCAATAGAGATAGGAATAATACCATTCTCATCTGTAATCTCTGAAAATAGATTTTGGTCGTTATCTTTACAGATGTCACCGGATATACTTGCGCAAACTAATCGTGAACTCTGAGGTGAAAAATGGATATTTTCCGTAAAATGGTGGCAGCATCTTTTGCAATGTTAGTGGCGATTTCAGCCCATGCTGGAATGGACATGGAGCGTAAAAACTTTCCTGAGCTGAAGTTAAGCATTGAAATTCCGCAAACGCTAACGCCAATGTCGGCTGAAATGGCGAAAATTAAGTATCCGTCCGAGAATCGTCCGCAGATCATTTATGGCGATGAAAGAGGTAAAGTCTCTCTGGGTGTGACTGCTGGCCGCAGCGCGCTGCCAGCCGCACAGGTGGATATGATGAAAGATGCGTTGCTGAAAATGTTAGCCAACTACAAACCGGAGGCAGAATCGGTTACGGTTGACGGGCATAAAGCATGGTTACTGACTTTCCGCTCCCAGGCCGCAGACAGTGAAATTCTGAATCTGATGCTGATTACCAGCGAAGACAATAAAGCCGTCCAGGTCGCCTTTAATATGACGAAGGATTTAGTTGATCAGTATCAGGATGTTGCAAAAGCGTCGCTAATGTCGCTGAAGTTTGACTGATCATTATTGCTGAATATCAACAAGCGCCCGCGATTATTGCGGGCGTTTTGTTTTTCCTGAATATTCGCTTCTGATAATCCCCCCTTCTTTCTTATTATTCATCATATTTATCATTCACCTGCATAAGACATTGTTACCCTCGTAAATGGTGATTCCTGCCGTTATTTGATATATCTCTATTCGTTAAATTGTGGATAAATGCGGGAAAGGGAAGCGACGCTGAATAAATTCAGTGGCATTAGCCCATCACGCCATGAGAGAGAAGGATTGAATTCATGTCCGTACAACTTGATGTCAAAGATTTTGGGGCAAGGGGCGATGGTCTCGTCAAAGACACCCGGGCGCTGCAAAGCGCCATCGATAGCGGGGCGGCACAGGGGGTTCCCGTTGTGATTTCTCCGGGAACTTACCTGGTCGGTTCGTTATTTCTGAAGGAAGGCAGCCGACTCCATTTCGCGCAGGGAGCGACGCTACTGGGGTCGACTGATATTGCCGACTATCCGGAGATCCCGACGCGTGTGGCAGGCGTTGAGATGATGTGGCCTGCGGCGATCGTGAATGCCATTGAGGTGAACAACATCGCTATTTCAGGACATGGCAGGATCGATGGTCAGGGCGCCCACTGGTGGGATCTCTACTACGGCCCGGATAAAGCGAGCGGTCTGCGGGTTGATTATGATAACAAAGGGCTGCGCTGGATTGCGGACTATCTCATTAAGCGACCGCGCGCCTGCCTGATTTACAAAGCAGAGCATGTCTCGATTACCGATTTAACCTTTGAGCGTGCCGGGTTCTGGAATTTACAGATAACCTATGCAGATAACGTAATCGTCAGCGGGGTCACCATTCGTGATAACCACGGGCCAAGCACGGACGGCATTGACATTGACTCCTCAAGCCACGTCCACGTCACGCAGTGTGATGTGTCATGCGGCGACGATTGCATCGTGATCAAGTCGGGTCGCGATGGGGATGGGTATCGGGTGGGGCGGATCGCCGAACACATTGAAATTGACCACTGTGTGATTCGCTCGGGCTATGGCGTGACGCTGGGCAGTGAAGTCAGCGGCGGTATACGTAACGTCTACGTGCACGATATTACCTTCGAAAACTCTGACTGCGGGCTGCGCATGAAGTCGTCGAAGGAGCGGGGAGGGTTTGTTGAAGATGTGGTCGTGGAAAACCTGCGGATGCGTAATGTGCAATTTCCTTTCTCCTGGATTATGGACTGGCACAACGCCTATAACCGCAAACGGTTCGACAATATTGCTGAGTTGCCCGAAGCCTGGCAGGCGGTGGCGAGGCAGATCCCGGAAAATTTACAGATGACCAAAGTGCGTAATATCCGTATCAGCCATGTCGATGCCACGCTGGCGGCGGATTATCGCTTACCGGCGCGCGCGTTTGATCTGGTGGCCTTTGCGGAGAAACCGATGGAAGACATTCGGTTTAGCCATTGCCGGATCGAGGCGAAAGAGTTTGGGCGCATTGTGGCGGTCAATCATTTGCGCTTTGATGACGTTGTTGTCTCTGCGGCGGGTGAAAATGACGGTGTGAATGATACGTTTGATAATCGCTAACATAAAAAAGACAGCGTGGGGTCTCCACGCTGTCTCTGCTACAAAATAGACTGCGTTACTTCGCGTCGTCAGGCAGCGCGTAAGCCACGATATAGTCGCCCATCTTCGTACCAAACGAGCCGTGGCCTCCGGCCGAAATCACGACATACTGTTTGCCGTTCACCTCATAGGTCATCGGCGTGGCTTGTCCACCGGCTGGCAGACGTCCCTGCCACAGTTTCTCACCGTTGCTCATGTTGTAAGCGCGCAGGTAGTTATCCGCCGTGGCGGCGATGAACAACACATTGCCTGCCGTGGAGATAGGACCGCCCAGCATCGGCATACCCATATTGAACGGTACCGGAACCGGCATCGGGAACGGCATGCTGTCCTGCGGCGTACCAATGCGTTTTTTCCAGACCACGTCGTTGGTTTTCAGATCTAGCGCGGAGATATACCCCCAGGCCGGTTGCTTACACGGCAGACCAAACGGCGACAGGAACGGGTTCAGCGTGACGCCAAACGGCACGCCGTACTGTGGCTGAATACCGGATTCGCTACCCGTGCCTTGCGCATCTTTCGGCGGTTCCATCGGATTACCCGGACCACGTGGGATCAGCTTAGAAACGAACGGCAGCGCCATCGGGTTAGCTATCGCCACCTGACGGTTGGGATCGACCGAAATACCGCCCCATTCGAACATCCCGAGGTTGCCCGGGAACACCAGTGTGCCCTGTTCAGACGGCGGGGTGAAGATGCCCTCATAGCGCATCTGGTGGAACATCACGCGGCACACCAGTTGGTCGAACATGGTGGCACCCCACATATCCGCCCCGGTCAGATCTTTTTTCGGGCGGAAACTCAGTTCAGAGAACGGCTGCGTTTTGCTGACGTAATCCCCTTTCGCGGCACCCTGCGGAACCGGTTTTTCAGGGGCCGGAACGACCAGCTCGCCGTTACGGCGATCGAGAACAAAGATGTTACCGGTTTTGGCTGGCGCGTAGATGACCGGGATTTTCTCACCTTTGACGGTGATATCCGCCAGCGTCGGCTGAGACGGCATGTCCATATCCCACAGGTCGTGGTGTACGGTCTGATAGCTCCAGGCAAGCTTACCGGTGGTGGCGTTCAGCGCCACAATCGAACTGGCATAGCGTTCCTGTTCCGGCGTGCGGTTACCGCCCCAGATATCCGGTGTGGTCACGCCCATCGGCAGATAGACCAGATCCAGCTTCGCGTCATAAGCCGCCGGGGCCCAGGAGTTGGGCGAGTTAAAGGTAAACGTGTGTTCGTCGGACGGGATGGCATTCGGGTCTTTCGCACCGGGATCGAAGGCCCACAGCAGCGTGCCGTTATTGACGTCAAAACCGCGGATCACACCCGAGGTTTCGCGCGTGGAGAAGTTATCGGTAACCGAACCGGCAATCACGATGGTTTTATCGGTGATGATGGGCGGTGACGTTGGCTCATACAGCCCCGGCGTCGTGTCCGGCATATTGGTTTGCAGATTCAGAATACCTTTGTTGGCAAAGGTTTCGCACAGCTTGCCGGTTTCCGCATTCACCGCAAACAGACGACCATCGTTCACCGGCAGGATGATGCGGCGCGGACAGTCGGCAATGACTTCTGGTGAGGCATTATCGGCTTTCGCTTCATGATACGACACGCCACGGCAGGTAACGTGCTGGAAGCTGGTGTTGGTATTCAGTTGCGGATCGAAATGCCACTTCTCTTTCCCGGTGGCCGCATCAAGCGCGAACAGACGCTGGTGGGCGGTACAGAGATACAGCGTATCGCCGACTTTAATCGGCGTGACTTCATTGGTTATCTCACCAGGATCGTTAGGCTGCTTCAGGTCACCGGTGCGGAACACCCACGCCTCTTTCAGGTTGTGGACATTGTCGGCGTTGATCTGCTTGAGCGGCGAGAAGCGTTGACCTTCCTGATTACGACCATACGCCGGCCAGTCGTTGTCGGAGATAGTGGAGATAGCGTCGGCCGGAGTGGCGTCTGCGCTCAGGGTGCCGTTGATTTCCTGTGGGTCATGGAAGCCCGCCCAGGTCAGGATCCCTCCGCTAATCAGCAGGGCCACCACCAGTGCCGCTACGGCACCACGGGAAGGAACAATCAGGCGATGCCAGACAAACGGTAAAATCAGCCAGATGCCGAAGAAGACCAGGATGTCACTGCGCGGCGTGAGTGCCCAAAAGTCGAAGCCGACTTCCCAGACGCCCCAGAGCAGGGTTGCGAGGAGCAGGGCGGCGTAGAGCCACAGTGCGGAACGCTGACTGCGCCAGAGCATAACGGCGACACCCAGCATGACAAGACCGGCGATCGGATAGTACCAGGAGCCGCCAATGGCGACCAGCCAGCCTCCGCCGATCAGGAGATACAACCCGCTAAGCGCTGCAAAGAGGGCCGTTAACACCACGAGGAGTCGCGGTGAACGTGCGTTGTTATCTGCCATAAAAATACACCATCTCAATTTGTTAATTTTTTAGTAGCAATTAATTATAGGATTTAACAAGTGTGATCGTCATCACAAAATGAGCTTTATTAAGAGATGCCGCGAATAAATACTTTTACTGGTATACTGCATGCCTTGCACTTCGATGCTGTTCCGGTAGAAGCAGGCATTGAGTGATTTGTTTTTAAATCATATGGTTAGAGTTATGAAACATACTGTAGAAGTAATGATCCCCGAAGCGGAGATCAAAGCGCGGATTGCCGAACTGGGTCGTCAGATTACTGAACGTTACAAAGACAGCGGCAGTGACATGGTGCTGGTTGGTCTGCTGCGTGGCTCATTTATGTTTATGGCGGATCTGTGCCGTGAAGTGCAGGTATCTCATGAAGTCGATTTTATGACCGCCTCCAGCTACGGTAGCGGCATGTCCACCACCCGAGACGTCAAGATCCTCAAAGATCTCGATGAAGACATTCGTGGCAAAGACGTGCTGATTGTGGAAGACATTATCGACTCCGGCAACACGCTGTCGAAAGTGCGTGAAATTCTGAGCCTGCGTGAACCGAAATCTCTGGCGATTTGCACCCTGCTGGATAAACCCTCCCGCCGTGAAGTGAACGTCCCGGTCGAGTTCATCGGTTTCTCCATCCCGGATGAGTTCGTGGTGGGCTACGGTATCGACTACGCTCAGCGCTATCGCCATCTGCCGTATGTCGGCAAAGTGGTGCTGCTGGACGAGTAAGCGTAAAAAAGCCGGGAAAATCCCGGCATTGACTGGATACGTCCCCGGTGCATGACCGGGGATTTTTATTTGTGGTTGACGTGTTTCTGGCTGAGGTTAGAAACGCCCTGGCGATAGCGCTGCTCCAGGGTGGCACGACTGGTCGCGGTCACTTCCAGATCGCGCAGCAGACCATCGTGAATACCGTATGCCCAGCCATGGATGGTCACTTTCTGACCCCGTTTCCAGGCTGACTGCATGATGGTGGAGTGGCCCAGGTTGTACACCTGTTCCATCACGTTCAGCTCACACAGCGTATCCATACGACGCTCTTGCGGCATATCGCCAAGCAATGAGCTATGTTTGAACCAGATATCACGGATATGCAGCAGCCAGTTGTCGATGAGGCCCAGTTCCGGGTTATCGACCGCCGCCTGTACGCCGCCACACCCGTAGTGACCACAGATAATAATGTGTTCAACTTCGAGGACATCAACGGCATACTGAACAACGGAGAGGCAGTTGAGGTCTGTGTGGATGACCAGGTTGGCCACATTACGGTGGACAAATAATTCGCCCGGTTCAAGACCGGTTAAACGTTCTGCGGGAACGCGACTGTCGGAACATCCAATCCATAGAAAGCGTGGTTTCTGCGCTTGCGCCAGTTTCTCAAAAAATCCGGAATCCTCTTCCACCAGCATTTTTGACCATAGTGCATTGTTGCTGATGAGTGTATCTATGTCTTTCATGGAGGTTAACGACCTGTAACCAAATAAGTGCGTTGGGCTAATATAGGGCAACTCCGGGATTATTTAAACCACATATAAAGTGTAAGAACGTAAGGTAAGTAAAAATTTATGACCATTGCACTGGAACTTCAACAACTTAAAAAAACTTATCCTGGCGGCGTTCAGGCGTTGCGCGGGATAGATTTACAGGTCGAGGCGGGTGATTTTTACGCGCTTCTGGGACCGAACGGGGCAGGAAAGTCGACCACTATCGGTATTATCAGTTCGCTGGTGAACAAATCTTCCGGGCGCGTCAGCGTCTTTGGCTACGATCTCGAAAAAGATGTCGTTAACGCCAAACGTCAGTTGGGACTGGTGCCGCAGGAATTTAACTTCAACCCGTTTGAGACCGTGCAGCAGATCGTGGTCAATCAGGCGGGCTACTACGGCGTGGAGCGAAAAGAAGCGATCGAGCGCAGCGAAAAGTATTTAAAACAGCTCGATCTGTGGGAAAAGCGCAACGAACGTGCACGGATGTTATCCGGTGGGATGAAGCGACGTCTGATGATTGCTCGTGCGCTGATGCACGAGCCGAAGCTGCTGATTCTCGATGAGCCGACAGCAGGCGTTGATATCGAACTTCGTCGCTCAATGTGGGGCTTTTTGAAGGATTTAAACGACAAAGGCACCACGATCATTCTGACGACTCACTACCTGGAAGAGGCGGAAATGCTCTGCCGCAACATCGGGATTATTCAGCACGGCGAGCTGGTCGAAAACACCTCGATGAAAAATCTGCTCTCTAAGCTCAAATCTGAAACCTTTATTCTCGATCTGGCGGCGAAAAGTCCGCTGCCGAAGCTGGAGGGCTATCAGTATCGGCTGGTGGATACCTCAACGCTGGAAGTCGAAGTGCTGCGTGAGCAAGGAATTAATAGCGTGTTCAGCCAGCTTAGCGCGCAGGGCATTCAGGTACTGAGTATGCGTAACAAAGCGAACCGCCTTGAAGAGCTGTTTGTGTCACTGGTTCATGAAAAACAAGGAGATCGCACATGATGCAGCTTTACTGGGTCGCGCTTAAAAGCATCTGGGCGAAAGAGATCAACCGCTTTATGCGGATCTGGATCCAGACGCTGGTGCCGCCCGTCATCACCATGACGCTCTATTTTATTATCTTCGGTAACCTGATTGGCTCCCGCATTGGCGAGATGCACGGTTTCAGCTACATGCAGTTCATCGTGCCGGGTCTGATCATGATGGCGGTGATCACCAATGCTTATGCTAACGTCGCGTCGTCGTTCTTTAGCGCCAAGTTCCAGCGCAACATCGAAGAACTGCTGGTTGCGCCGGTGCCCACGCACGTGATCATCGCCGGTTTTGTCGGCGGTGGCGTAGCGCGCGGACTGTGTGTCGGGATTCTGGTGACGGCCATTTCGCTGTTCTTTGTTCCGTTCCAGGTGCATTCGTGGCTGTTTGTTGCGTTGACGCTGGTTCTGACGGCGATTCTGTTTTCGCTGGCGGGCCTGTTGAATGCCGTGTTCGCGAAAACTTTTGACGATATCAGCCTGATTCCGACCTTTGTGCTGACGCCGCTGACCTATCTTGGCGGGGTGTTCTATTCTCTGACGCTGCTGCCGCCGTTCTGGCAGGGCTTATCGCAGTTAAACCCGATCGTCTACATGATAAGCGGCTTCCGCTACGGCTTCCTCGGCATTCACGACGTGCCGCTGGTGACCACGTTTGGCGTGCTGGTTGTCTTTATTGTGGCGTTCTATCTGCTGTGCTGGTCCTTAATCCAGCGCGGACGCGGGTTGCGTAGCTGAGCGTTTTTATCCTCTCCTCCGCGTGAGGAGAGGGCGATTTTTGACCATTGTCATCATTCTCCATTTGTTACACTGATAAACTACTTGCCTGCTAATGAGGTGAGAAATGCTAGGTTGGGTCATTACCTGTCATGACGATAAGGCTGAGGAACTCCTGAGCCTTCTGGAAAAAAAACACGGCCCGCTGGCGCAATGCCGGGCGGTGAATTTTTGGCGTGGGTTGAGCGCGAACATGCTGAGTCGGATGATGTGTGACGCCCTGCATGCCACAGATTCCGGTGATGGCGTCATCTTTCTGACCGATCTCCCCGGTGCGGCGCCGTATCGCGTGGCGTCATTGATGAGCCATAAACATCCGCAATGTGAAGTGATCTCCGGCATTAATGAGACGCTGCTGGGGAACATGATTTCATCACGAGACTCAATGAGTAGTCCGGCGTTTCGCGACCAGATTGTTGCCCTCGGTGGGCCAGAAGTTACCAGCCTTTGGCATCAGCAACAGAAAAATCCCCCCTTTGTTCTGCTGCACGATTTGTATGAGTATTAATCATTCTTATTAATGAGATGAATTGGTACAATCGTTGCGTTGTTTCTTGCCCCGGTTATCGTTAATGATGAAATATCTGTTCCTGCTGCTGCTGTCACTCTCTACAGTAGTCAGTGCGGCGTTGCCTGCTCGCTATATGCAAACCACGGAAGATGCGGCTATTTGGGCGCAAATTGGTGATGACATGGTGACCGTGGGAAATATTCGCGCCGGACAGATTATTTCTGTCATTCCGGTCGCTGCTGACTATTACGAATTCAAATTTGGCTTCGGCACCGGGTTTATCGACAAGGGGCATCTGGAACCGGTGCAGGGTAAACAGCGCGTTGAGGACAGCCTCGGCGATCTCAACAAACCGCTCAGCAACCAGAATCTGATCACCTGGCAAGCCACCCCCGTCTATAATGCGCCGAACGTTGGCAGCGCGCCGTTTGGCGTACTGGCGGATAATCTGCGTTATCCCATTATCAGTAAGCTTAAAGACAGGCTGAATCAAACCTGGTATCAGATCCGCATTGGTGACCGCCTGGCCTGGATAAGCGCGCTCGACGCCCAGGAAGATCGCGGGCTACCGGTGCTGACCTATCACCATATTCTGCGCGATGAAGAGAACACGCGCTTTCGTCATACCTCCACCACCACGTCAGTCCGCGCCTTCAGCAACCAGATGACCTGGCTGCGCGATCGCGGTTACAGCACGCTGACGATGACTCAACTGGAAGGTTATGTGCGCAATAAATTGAACCTGCCAGCGCGGGCGGTGGTGATTACCTTTGATGACGGCCTGAAGTCGGTGAGCCGCTATGCTTATCCGGTACTGAAGCAGTATGGGATGAAGGCCACGGCCTTTATTATCTCGTCGAGAATTAAAGTTCGTCCGCAAAAATGGGATCCCAAATCGCTGCAGTTTATGAGTATTTCAGAACTCAACGGCATCCGCGATGTGTTTGATTTTCAGTCCCATACGCACTTTTTGCATCGGGTCGATGGCAATCGTCGCCCAATCCTGCTCAGCCGCAGCCATCATAATATTCTGTATGATTTTGAACGCTCCCGGCGCGCGCTGGCCCCGTTTAATCCGCACGTGCTCTATCTCTCCTATCCGTTTGGCAGTTATAACGCGACGGCAGTGAAAGCGGCAGAAGAGGCTGGATTTCACCTGGCGGTGACCACGGTGAAAGGGAAGGTAAAACCGGGGGATAATCCGTTCTTACTCAAACGGTTATACATCTTAAGGACGGACTCACTGGAAACCATGTCGCGGCTGATCAGCAATCAGCCGCAGGGGTAGTTCGCTTACGCAACCTGAACCGGAATCGCTTTCGCGGCGCGTTTCATTTCGTTGTCGCCTTCGAAGTAAGCGACCTTCGGCTGCCAGCGGCGAGCTTCTTCGTCAGACATGGTGACGAAGCTGGCGATGATCACAATATCGCCCACGCTGGCACAGTGTGCCGCCGCGCCATTGACGGAGATGATTCTGGAACCGCGTTCGGCGGCAATGGCATAGGTGGAGAAACGCTTGCCGTTGCTCACGTTCCAGATATCAATGGCTTCATTTTCGAGGATCCCGGCGGCATCCAGAAAATCCTGATCGATGGCGCAGGAACCTTCATAGTGCAGGTCCGCCTGAGTCACTTTCACGCGGTGGAGTTTGCCCTGCAGCATTGTGCGAATCATAACGTCTACCTTAAAGACTCTTCATCATTCAGGCCGCCTCTGTATTGGGAGCGCCTGAGTCATTCCGAGTGTGTTCAGTTGTTAACGAAGCAGGTCGAAACCTGCTTTGAGAATTTTCTCAGGCAGTATTGCCTGATTTTTAACCCCTGTCTACTGGGTTAATGCAACCGTCTGATTGTCGATTAACCGTGCCTGACCGAGCCACGCGGCAACCAGAATCACGGCACGCTGGCTGCTTTCGGTCAGTTCAAGCAGCGTGTCAGCATCACGGATCTGAATATCATCGGGGCGGAAGCCTTTTTCCGTCAATTCCTGTTCAGCGATGGCAATAATCTCTTCCAGTTCACGCTCGCCGGCCTGCAGCTTTTCACCGATGCGGCTCATCACTTTGTACAAACCGGGGGCGATTTTACGTTGTTCAGCCGTCAGATAACCGTTACGCGAACTCAGGGCTAAACCGTCTTTGGCGCGAATAATCGGTACACCGACGATGTCGATGTCGTAGCCCATATCGGCAACCATTTTGCGGATCAGCGCCAGTTGCTGGAAGTCCTTCTCGCCAAAGCAGGCGACGTCTGGCTGTACCAGATTGAACAACTTGCTGACGATGGTTGAAACACCACGGAAATGACCCGGGCGGCTAGCACCTTCCAGCATCGTCGAGAGGCCGGGGACATCGACGTACGTCTGCCCGTCGGTGCCCTGGGGATAGATTTGGTCTGGCGCGGGGGCAAAGACGAAATCCACTTTACGCTTGTTCAGTTTTTCGCAGTCTTCCTGCAGCGTGCGCGGGTAGCGCACCAGATCGTCCGGACGGTCAAACTGCATCGGGTTAACGAAAATACTCACTACCACGATGTCCGCACGGGCTTTGGCTTCATCAACCAGCTTCATGTGACCATCATGCAGGTTGCCCATCGTTGGCACCAGCGCAATGCGCTTACCTTCCTGACGGGCTCTGCGGATATGCTGACGCAGCAGTGGCAGGGTTTCAATAATCAGCACAACAAGACTCCTTAATGGAAACTGTGTTCTTCGCCCGGATAGACGCCGGACTCCACCTCGGCAATATACTGCCGTACCGCGGCGCGCATGTCGCCTGCTTCCGTAAGGAAATTTTTGGCAAATTTCGGAATATGGCCGCCGGTGATGCCAAAGGCGTCGTGCATCACTAAGATTTGTCCGTCGGTGACGTTACCGGCACCGATGCCGATGACCGGAATGGAAAGCGCGTCAGTCACGCGCCTGGCCAACTCAACCGGGACGCATTCCAGCACAATGAGTTGCGCACCTGCGGCTTCCAGCGCCAGGGCATCGTCCAGCAAAATCTGTCCGGCATCGCCACGGCCCTGAATTTTATAGCCACCAAAGATATTGACCGACTGTGGCGTCAACCCTAAGTGTCCGCAGACGGGTACCGCGCGCTCGGTGAGCATTTTCACGGTATCTACCAGCCAGGCGCCGCCTTCAATCTTGACCATGTTCGCGCCCGCGCGCATGACGATGGCCGAATTTTCAAAGGCCTGTTCCGGCGTCGCGTAAGCCATAAACGGCAGATCGGCGAGCAGCAGGCAATTCGGCGCGCCGCGACGCACCGCACGCGTGTGGTAAGCGATATCTTCAACGGTAACCGGCAGGGTGGAGTCATGCCCTTGCACCGTCATCCCCAGGGAATCTCCGACCAGCATCACATTGATCCCTTCGTCGGCAAACAGTCTGGCGAAGCTGTAGTCATAGGCAGTAATGGTGGCGAAGCGTTTTTTCTCTTGTTTGCACTTCTGCAACAGTGAGATGGTGGTCGGTTTCATAACATTTCCTGATGGTGAACGTCATATTTACCGGCATTTTAACAGTCACATTCAGTGGGGCAATTGATTTAAGCAGCAGCCAGGTGTGAAAAGAACAAACGTGAGGAAAGACGCGCGTGATTACCAGCGAGCGGGTTTTTCTGCGCCGAGGTGAGTGAGTACCTGTTGCAGTGAGATGCCGTCAGGGAAGTGCAGGTCAGGGGCGATTTCAAACAGCGGCCAGAGCATAAAACCACGGTTTTTCATGTCGTAGTGCGGCACGGTTAACCGCTCGCTGTTGATGATGCGATCGCCAAACAACATGATGTCCAGATCTAACGTGCGTGGTCCCCAGCGTTCGGCTTTACGTACCCGGCCTTGCTGAAGTTCAATGCGCTGGGTGTGATCGAGCAATGTTTCTGGCTCAAGCGTCGTTTCCAGCGCCACGGCGGCGTTCAGGTAATCGGGCTGATCCTGCGGACCCAGCGGCGGAGTTCGGTAAAAGGAAGAGACGGCAATGACCCGACTTTCAGGGAGCTCACGTATCGCGTTGACGGCAGCATTGACCTGCTCCAGAGGAGAGGCCAGATTGCTGCCCAGCGCGATATAAACGAGGGTCATGCCGTCCCTTCACGACGCGGCGCGCGCTTGCGCGGACGACGGTGGCGACGGCGCGGTGACGGATCTTCATCCAGCTCGTTCAGCATGCCTTTTTGCTCTGGTGGTGCAGAAACCTGGAATTCGCCCCACCACTGCGCCAGACGCTGCAGTTCGGCATTGTTTTCCACTTCGGCACGCAGGGCGAGTAAATCATACGCGGCGCGGAATTTCGGATGTTCCATCAGCTTCCACGCGCGCTTACCCTGGCGACGGGACATCCGCAGTTGCAACTGCCAGATATCGCGCGTCAGCGAGGTAAGACGTTTCGGGATCGCCAGCGAACGGCAAGCCTCATCCAGCACTTCATTCATTGCCAGCGCGAACGCGTCATAGTAAGCCAGACCGCTTTCCTGGGCGATTTTCTGCGCCATTTCCAGCAGCGGATACCAGAACATCGCGGCAAACAGGAAAGCCGGGTTAACGCGCATGTCGTTATGGATGCGGTTATCGGTATTTTTCAGCACCTGCGCGATGATGCGTTCCATTGCGCTGTCGCCATTCTCGGTGAAATAACGAGTGATGGTCGGGAACAGTGGCTGGAACAGGCTGTATTCGCGCAGTTTTTTATAGGTTTCATAGCCGTAGCCCGCCTGCAATAGCTTCAACGCCTCTTCGAACAGGCGCGCGGGCGGGATATCGTTGAGCAGCGTGGCCAGGCGCGGGATCGGCTCTGCCGTTTCCGGGCTAATCTTCATGTCGAGCTTCGCTGCGAAACGCACGGCGCGAAGCATCCGCACCGGATCTTCGCGGTAGCGGGTTTCCGGATTGCCGATCAGGCGAATCACACCATCTTCCAGATCCTGCATACCGCCGACATAGTCGCGAACGGTAAAATCAGCGACGCTGTAATAAAGGCTGTTAATGGTGAAGTCACGGCGCTGGGCGTCTTCTTCGATGGAGCCGAAAATGTTGTCGCGCAGCAGCATACCGTTTTGTCCGCGTTGGGACGTGGTACGGTCGCTTTCGCTGCCTTCGTGATGACCACGAAAGGTGGCGACTTCAATAATTTCCGGGCCAAACATGACGTGCGCCAGACGGAAACGGCGGCCTACAAGGCGGCAGTTACGGAACAGTTTGCGCACCTGGTCTGGCGTCGCATTGGTCGTGACGTCAAAATCTTTCGGTTTTTTGCCGAGCAGAAGGTCGCGGACGCCTCCGCCAACCAGCCAGGCTTCGTATCCCGCTTTATTCAGCCTGTACATTACCTTCAGGGCATTTTCACTGATATCTTTGCGTGAAATAGCGTGCTGCTCGCGCGGGATGACCGTCATACGCGGACGGGCGACGGCAATTTCGGCCTCGCTCTCTTCGCGGCTTAGCACCTTGCGGCAAAAATTAGCGACTCGGGTAAAAATAGTGCACCTCGGTAGTGTCAAACAATATTCAGAATTCAGTTCAAATCATTTGCTGTGTAAAAATAGCGGCTAATCATAGCTCAGCACGACGTATTTGAGAATGCCGGATTTACAATCGCCGATTCAGGTACCGTCGAAAGCGTCCAGTTTGCCACGGCGGATGCCAGGATCTCGTCGACGCGCATCTCCTGCCACGGCACATCACTTTGTTGGCCAAGAAAGCGCAGCGCGTCCATGAGAACGGGACGCGGATCGCCTTGCGGCAAGGCAGGGGCATGATTCTGTTTGGACAGTTTAGCGCCTTGTTCATTGAGCGCCAGCGGCAGATGAATATAGTCCGGAGGCGTCCAGCCGAACTGCTGGTACAGCGAGATTTGTCGTACCGTCGGTTCTATCAAATCGGCGCCGCGCACGATTTCGCTGACACCCTGAAAGTGATCGTCCACCACCACCGCCAGGTTATAGGCGAACAGTCCATCACGACGATGGATAATAAAATCCTCTCTCGCCAGACGTTCGTCAGCCTGAATGTCACCGCGAAGTCGATCGTAAAAACGGGTGACGGGATGCTGCTGTTTGATACGAACCGCCGCTTGCGCCGGTCCGTTATGCAACTCGCGGCAGTGACCATCATAAATTCCGCCAATGCTCTGGACGCGCGCGCGGGTACAGGTGCAGTAGTAGCTCAGCCCCTGGTCGTATAACCAGGCGAGCGCGTCGCGGTAGGCGTCATGGCGCTGTGACTGCCATAAAATGTCGCCATCCCAGTGCAGGCCGTAATGTTCCAGTTGACGCAGAATCGTGTCTGCGGCACCGGGAACTTCACGAGGAGGATCAATATCTTCTATACGTACTCGCCATATTCCCTGACGGGCGCGAGCCTGTAAGTAACTGCCCAGTGCAGCAATGAGGGAGCCAAAGTGCAGTTCACCAGAAGGTGACGGGGCGAATCGGCCAATGTAGTGTGAGTCAGTCATCTTTGCGTAAAAATGAACAGGCGGGGAAAGCCCCGCCTGTTGTAAACGTTTCAAACGCCAGGCCTTAGCCAGCCATTTGTTTTTCGCGAATTTCAGCCAGCGTTTTGCAGTCGATGCACAGATCGGCTGTTGGACGCGCTTCCAGGCGACGAATACCAATTTCTACACCGCAGGATTCGCAGTAGCCGAAATCTTCGTCTTCAACCTTCTTCAGCGTTTTCTCGATCTTTTTGATCAGTTTGCGCTCACGGTCACGGTTACGCAGTTCGAGGCTGAACTCTTCTTCCTGTGCGGCACGGTCTACCGGGTCCGGGAAGTTGGCAGCTTCATCCTGCATATGAGTAACGGTGCGATCGACTTCATCCCTAAGTTGATTACGCCATGCTTCAAGAATACGCCTGAAGTGCGACAGCTGGGCTTCGTTCATATACTCTTCGCCCGGTTTCTCCTGGTACGGCTCCACCCCAGCGATGGCGAGAATACTCAGGGACGATGTTTTACGGTTTTGCCCTTCTTGCATGTTGCTTCTCCTTAACACGCACTATCGATCCCCATGTTCGGGGGAAAAATCAGGTCGCTATAAATAGCAGATGCTTTTCCGGATAGCAATTAACTAAACGTAACACTTGACAACCCTGTGAGGAAAAGCGTATTTGCGCACGCGACCAGAATACTAAATAACCAATTGTTTACAACACTATAAAGTGACAGTTAATGGCTCTATCAGAGTCATACTATCGGCAGAAAGTTCCGCTTTATAAACCAGAATTTCTACCCCCTTACGCTGTGCTTCGAACAATAGTTGCGCATATTTCGCGTCAATATGGCGCGCGGGTGAAAACCGTGTAATGGCGGAGTGCAGGACGGCAAAGAAAATCACTGCGCGTTTGCCCTCAGCTGCTACGCTCATCAGTTCCCGAAGATGTTTCTGACCTCGTTCAGTGATGGCATCGGGAAAATAACCAAAATCCTTTTCCGCTAACGTTACCGATTTCACTTCAATATAGCAGTCAGGCCGTGAATCTGCCTGTAACATAAAATCAATGCGGCTCCGTTCGGCGCCGTATCTTACTTCGCTTTTCAGCGTGGAATAACCTGAAAGTTCTGAAACTCGTCCCTGTTCAATGGCCTCTTTCGTCAGTCTGTTAGCCCATAGCGTATTAACACAAATTAATGCGCCCGTCTGGGTTTGGGTTAATTCCCAGGTGTGCGGATATTTGCGTTTGATATTCTCCGACGTCGAATACCAGACCGTATCACCGGGCGTTGCACACCCCGTCATCGCCCCGGTATTGGGGCAGTGTAGCGTGAGTTCAGTCCCGTCAGGTGTGATCACATCGGCTAAAAAGCGTTTATATCGCTGAACCAGCGTCGCGCGCTGGAGAGGGGGTGTAAATTGCATCGCGCATGTCCTTGATTATTCGGTGAGCGTCCAGCGCTGAAGTTTGGCATAACGCGTGCGTCCTCGGGAAAAAGAGGAGGCATACAGGGCAAATTCCGTCACCGGAAATGACCAGCAAAAGCCAGGCGGCGGGATCGCCACGGCGTGACTGGCGTCGCGCAGTAGCGTCACGTGTGGATGAAACGGCTGCGGACTTTGATAACACCCGCTGCGCGCCGCCTGGGCCCGCAGAATATTTGCCAGTTGCAACAGCCCGCGCGGGGACTGACGTGTCCCCAGCCAGACTACGCGAGAGCGTAACCACTGTCCGGCATCATCCAGACTGAGCGTAAACCCGGGCTGACGAATGCGACCGGCAAGGGCAATCAGCGCCTGTTGTTTGTCAGCGCTCACATCGCCTAAAAACGCCAGCGTTAAATGCAGGTTCTCGGCCGCGACGGGGCGCCCCGCCTCCGGGAGGAAATTAGCCGCCCGCCACGAGATAAGTTGCTCACGTACCGTGGCGGGCAGTTCGATGGCAAAAAACAGCCGTTTCGGCTCAGACATCTTAGGTACTCGGTTATGAATTAACGCGATGCTACAATGCGGCGCGAAGAATGTTAACCCTCTGGAGCCATTTGTGACGTCGTTACCTGTTGCTGCTGTACTGCCTGAATTGCTTACTGCCCTGGATTCTGCGCCACAGGTACTGCTGAGCGCGCCGACGGGAGCCGGTAAGTCAACCTGGTTGCCGCTACAGTTTCTGGCGCATAAGGGTATCGAAGGGCGGATTATCCTGCTGGAGCCGCGTCGTCTGGCGGCGCGTAACGTGGCACAAAGGCTTGCGGAACTGCTCGATGAAAAGCCCGGTGAGACGGTTGGCTACCGGATGCGGGCGCAATCCTGCGTTGGGCCTGCAACGCGGCTTGAGGTGGTCACCGAAGGGGTACTGACGCGAATGATCCAGCGCGATCCGGAGCTCAGCGGTGTGGGACTGGTGATCCTCGACGAATTTCATGAACGCAGTTTGCAGGCGGATCTTGCGCTGGCGCTGCTGCTGGACGTACAGCAAGGGCTGCGCGACGACCTCAGGCTGTTGATCATGTCCGCCACGCTGGATAACGATCGCCTGCAACAGTGCCTGCCGGATGCGCCGGCGATCGTTTCCGAAGGGCGTGCCTTTCCCGTTGAGCGCCGTTATCAGCCGCTGGCATCGCAGTTGCGTTTCGACGAAGCCGTGGCGGTCGCCTGTGCCGAACTGCTGCGCAAAGCGCCCGGCTCGCTGCTGCTGTTTTTACCCGGCGTCGGGGAGATCCTGCGCGTACAGGAGCAATTGAGTACGCGAGTCGGTAGCGATGTACTGCTGTGTCCGCTCTATGGCGCACTGTCGCTTAGCGATCAGCGCAAAGCGATTTTGCCTGCTCCGCAAGGCATGCGTAAAGTTGTGCTGGCGACCAACATTGCGGAGACCAGTCTGACCATTGAGGGGATTCGCCTGGTGGTTGACTGCGCGCAGGAGCGGGTGGCGCGGTTTGACGCGCGCACCGGGTTGACCCGGCTTATCACCCAGCGCATCAGTCATGCTTCCATGACCCAGCGCGCCGGGCGGGCAGGACGTCTGGAGCCGGGTATCTGTCTGCATCTGATTGCCAAAGAGCAGGCGGAACGCGCAGCAGCGCAAGGGGAACCTGAAATTTTGCACAGCGATCTCTCTGGTTTGCTGATGGAACTGTTGCAGTGGGGATGTCGCGATCCCGCGCAACTCACCTGGCTGGATCTCCCGCCCGCAGTCAATTTACAGGCAGCGAAACGATTACTGTACCTGCTGGGGGCGTTGGACGGCGAGCAGCTCAGTGTGACGGGGCAAAAAATGGCGGCGTTGGGTAACGATCCGCGGCTGGCCGCGATGTTAGTCAGTGCTTCCACACCCGACGATGCGGCCACGGCGGCAAAGCTGGCGGCGGTTCTTGAGGAGCCACCGCGGATGGGCAATACCAATCTCGGCGTGGCGTTTTCCCGCCATCATCCTGCCTGGCAACAGCGTAGTCAGCAGCTTCTCAAACGTCTGAATGTTCGCAACGGCGAAGCGGATGTGTCACGCATCGCCCCGTTGCTGGCTCAGGCCTTTGCCGACCGCATTGCGCGTCGACGCAGCCAGGACGGGCGTTATCAACTGGCGAATGGTATGGGGGCGGCGCTGGACGCTGATGATGCGCTGGGGCGGCACGAATGGCTGATCGCGCCTCTGTTATTACAGGGCAGCGCGTCGCCGGATGCGCGGATCCTGCTGGCGCTGCCGCTCGATATCGACGCGCTTATCCAGCGTTGTCCTGAGTTGTTACAGCAGTCTGATACTGTCGAGTGGGATGAGGCGCAAGGGACGCTGAAAGCCTGGCGCAGACTGCGAGTCGGGGAGTTGACGGTCAAAGTCCAGCCGTTGGCAAAACCGTCCGAAGAAGAACTGCATCTGGCGATGCTTAACGGCATCCGCGATAAAGGCCTGAGCGTGCTCAACTGGACGCCTGCGGCAGAACAACTGCGGTTACGCCTGCACTGTGCGGCGAAATGGCTGCCGGAGTATGACTGGCCTGCGGTGGACGACAGGACATTACTGGCCACGCTGGAGAACTGGCTGCTGCCGCATATGAGCGGCGTTCATTCGCTGCGCGGCCTGAAATCGCTGGATGTTCACCAGGCATTGAGCGGGTTACTGGATTATTCCCTACAGCTTCGTCTGGTGAGTTCGTTACCCACACATTACACTGTGCCGACGGGAAGCCGGATAGCCATTCGTTATCACGACGATAATCCGCCGGCGCTGGCGGTCAGAATGCAGGAGATGTTTGGCGAGGCCCGTACGCCGACCATCGCCGAGGGCCGCGTGCCGCTGGTTCTGGAGCTCTTGTCCCCCGCGCAGCGACCGTTGCAGATAACCCAGGATTTGGCTGCGTTCTGGCAGGGGTCGTATCGCGACGTGCAAAAAGAGATGAAAGGGCGCTATCCCAAACATGTCTGGCCGGACGATCCGGCGAACACGGCACCGACGCGGCGGACCAAAAAGTATTCGTAAGCCGGAGAGGGCATTTACGCCCTGTCCGACAAAAGAGCCGTAAAATTGAGAGATTTCTTCTTCTGTCTTCTGACGGAAGAACAGAGAATCAGGCCCTTGCGCCTGAATGTAGCGGAGAAAAAGCATGGCCGGGAATGACCGCGAGCCAATTGGACGCAAAGGGAAACCTACGCGTCCGGTGAAACAAAAGGTGAGCCGTCGCCAACTCAGAGATGATGAGTACGACGACGATTATGATGATGACTATGAGGATGAAGAACCGATGCCGCGTAAGGGTAAAGGCAAAGGGCGTAAGCCTCGTGGCAAGCGCGGCTGGATGTGGCTGCTGCTGAAAATAGCGATTGTATTTGCGGTACTGCTTGCCATCTATGGTGTCTATCTGGATCAAAAAATCCGTAGCCGGATCGATGGCAAAGTCTGGCAGTTGCCGGCGGCGGTGTATGGCCGGATGGTCAACCTTGAGCCGGAAATGTCGGTCAGCAAAAACGAAATGGTCAAATTGCTGGAAGCCACTCAGTATCGTCAGGTCAGCAAGATGACGCGTCCTGGCGAGTTTACCGTGCAGGCCAACAGCATTGAGATGATCCGCCGTCCGTTTGATTTTCCGGACAGCAAAGAGGGTCAGGTGCGCGCGCGTCTGACGTTCGATAGCGGCCGTCTGGACACGATCGTCAACATGGATAACAACCGCCAGTTCGGTTTCTTCCGTCTCGATCCGCGCTTGATCACCATGCTCTCGTCGCCAAACGGCGAACAGCGTCTGTTTGTTCCGCGCAGCGGTTTCCCGGATCTGCTGGTGGATACGCTGCTGGCGACCGAAGACCGTCATTTCTATGAGCATGACGGGGTGAGTTTGTACTCTATCGGCCGCGCGGTGCTCGCAAACCTGACCGCCGGACGCACGGTGCAGGGGGCAAGTACCCTGACCCAACAGCTGGTGAAAAACCTGTTCCTCTCCAGCGAGCGTTCGTACTGGCGTAAGGCCAACGAAGCCTACATGGCGCTGCTGATGGATGCGCGCTACAGCAAAGATCGCATTCTTGAGCTGTATATGAACGAGGTGTATCTCGGTCAGAGCGGCGATAACGAAATTCGTGGCTTCCCGCTGGCGAGCCTGTACTACTTTGGCCGCCCGGTGGAAGAGCTGAGCCTGGACCAGCAGGCGCTGCTGGTGGGGATGGTGAAAGGGGCGTCAATCTACAACCCGTGGCGTAACCCGAAACTGGCGCTTGAACGTCGTAACCTGGTGCTGCGTCTGCTGCAGCAACAGCAGGTGATCGATCAGGAACTGTACGACATGCTGAGCGCGCGTCCGTTAGGCGTGCAGCCGCGCGGCGGGGTGATCTCACCACAGCCCGCGTTTATGCAGATGGTGCGTCAGGAGTTGCAGGCGAAGCTGGGCGATAAAGTGAAAGATCTCTCCGGCGTGAAGATCTTCACCACCTTTGACTCTGTTGCCCAGGATGCTGCCGAGAAAGCGGCGGTTGACGGGATTCCGGAACTGAAAAAACAGCGCAAGCTGAGCGATCTGGAAACCGCGATTGTGGTGGTGGACCGCTTCAGTGGCGAAGTCCGCGCCATGGTCGGTGGCGCTGAACCGCAGTTTGCTGGCTATAACCGCGCGATGCAGGCGCGTCGTTCGATTGGTTCTCTGGCCAAACCGGCGACCTATCTGACCGCGCTGAGTCAGCCGAAAATCTATCGCCTGAACACCTGGATTGCCGATGCGCCAATTGCGCTGCGCCAGCCAAACGGTCAGGTGTGGTCCCCGCAGAACGACGATCGTCGTTACAGCGAAAGTGGCAAAGTCATGTTAGTGGATGCGCTGACACGCTCCATGAACGTACCGACGGTCAATCTGGGGATGGCACTGGGTCTGCCAGCCGTCACCGATACCTGGCTGAAGCTGGGCGTGCCAAAAGAGCAGTTGCATCCGGTTCCGGCCATGCTGCTGGGGGCGCTGAACCTGACGCCAATCGAAGTGGCGCAGGCGTTCCAGACGATCGCCAGCGGCGGTAACCGTGCGCCGCTTTCCGCGCTGCGTTCGGTTATTGCCGAAGATGGCACCGTGCTGTACCAGAGCTTCCCGCAGGCGGAACGCGCCGTTCCGGCTCAGGCTGCCTACATGACGCTGTGGACGATGCAGCAGGTTGTGCAGCGCGGCACCGGTCGTCAGCTTGGCGCGAAGTATCCGAATCTGCATCTGGCGGGTAAAACCGGGACCACGAACAACAACGTCGATACCTGGTTTGCCGGTATTGACGGCAGCCAGGTGACCATCACTTGGGTGGGTCGCGATAACAACCAGCCAACGAAGCTGTACGGTGCGAGCGGGGCGATGTCGATTTATCAGCGTTATCTGGCAAACCAGACGCCGACGCCGCTGACGCTGACGCCGCCGGAGGATATTGCGGAGATGGGCGTCGACTATGACGGCAACTTTGTCTGCAGCGGCGGCATGCGCACGCTGCCGGTCTGGACATCAGACCCAGATTCGCTCTGCCAGCAGGGTGAAATGCAGCAGCAGCCGACCGGGAACCCGTTCGATCAATCTTCTCAACCGCAGCAACAGCAGCAACAGCCGCCGAAGGAAGAGAAGAAAGACGGCGACGGCGTGGCGGGTTGGATTAAAGACATGTTCGGCAGTAACTAACCGTCGTGCCGGATGGCACTTCGTTTATCCGGTTTACAGGATCAATACGGCATTGGGCTTGTAGGCCGGATAAGGCGTTTTTGCCGCCATCCGGCAATTCCCCTACAAAACATTTCACGCCACTTTCTTAACCCTTTCTTTTCATCTGGATATTTCTTAACCCCTTAGTTTTGGTGGGGACGCGTATCGCTTGCTATCGCGCCCGCGTTTCGAATATTATTCTGCCGGCATAATAATAATTCTCGTTTACGTTATCATTCACTTTTCATCAGAGATATACCAATGGCGCGTCAAAAAACTGCTCAGCCAAAACACTCGCTGCGTAAAGTCGCAGTTGTAGTAGCCACAGCGGTTAGCGGCATGTCTGTCTATGCACAGGCGGCGGTTGAACCGAAAAAAGAAGACACTATCACCGTAACCGCTGCACCTGCTCCGCAGGAAAGTGCGTGGGGCCCGGCGGCGACGATCGCGGCACGCCAGTCTGCCACCGCAACCAAAACGGATACCCCTATTCAAAAAGTTCCCCAGTCTATTTCTGTGGTGACTGCTGAAGAGATGGCGTTGCATCAGCCGAAATCCGTAAAAGAGGCGCTCAGCTATACCCCAGGCGTTGCCGTGGGTACCCGTGGTGCGTCTAACACCTATGACTACCTGATCATTCGCGGTTTCGCTGCCGACGGCCAAAGTCAGAATAACTATCTGAATGGCTTGAAGATGCAGGGGAACTTCTACAACGATGCGGTGATTGACCCCTATATGCTGGAACGCGCGGAAGTGATGCGTGGGCCGGTTTCCGTTCTGTATGGTAAGAGCAACCCGGGCGGTTTGTTGAATATGGTCAGCAAGCGTCCAACCACCGAGCCGCTGAAAGAAGTTCAGTTTAAAATGGGCACTGACAGCCTGTTCCAGACCGGTTTTGACTTCAGCGATGCACTGGATGATGACGGTGTGTACTCTTATCGCTTAACCGGTCTGGCTCGCTCAGCGAATGCGCAGCAGCAGGGTGCGGAAGAACAGCGTTATGCTATCGCGCCGTCCTTTAGCTGGCGTCCGGATGACAAGACCAACTTCACGTTCCTGTCCTACTTCCAGAACGAACCTGAGACTGGTTACTACGGTTGGTTGCCGAAGGAGGGGACCGTCAGCACGCTGCCGAACGGTAAACGTCTGTCGACCGACTTCAACGAAGGCGCGAACAACAATACCTACTCACGTAATGAGAAGATGGTTGGTTACAGCTTCGACCACGAATTCAACGATACCTTTACCGTGCGTCAGAACCTGCGTTACGCGGAAAACAAAGTGTCGCAGAACAGCGTCTACGGTTACGGCATGTGCTCCGATCCGCTCTATTCGAGCAATCCGAGCACCAGTCCTTGCGCCAGCGTGCCGCAGTCGCAGTGGGGCCATACGCTGACCCGTCAGTACGTGGATGATAACGAAAAACTGCAGAACTTCTCTGTGGATACCCAACTGCAAAGCAAGTTTGCGACCGGCTCAGTGGATCACACCCTGCTAACCGGCGTTGACTTTATGCGCATGCGTAACGACATCGACTCCTGGTTTGGCTGGGCGGGGTCGGTTGCGCCATCTGATATCTACAACCTTGACCGCAGCGACTTCGATTTTGGCTCACACCCTGGGCCTGGTGCCGCTTACCGCGTTCTGAACAAGCAGAAGCAGACCGGCCTGTACGCCCAGGATCAGATGCAGTGGGATAAAGTACTGGTGACTCTGGGCGGACGTTACGACTGGGCGCAGCAGGATTCTCTGGATCGTGAAGAGAATACCCAGCATTCACGTAATGATAACGAGTTCACCTGGCGTGGCGGCGTGAACTACCTGTTTGATAACGGTGTTACACCGTACTTCAGCTACAGCGAATCGTTCGAACCGGCTTCTACTGTGGGCGCGAATGGCAGTATCTTCGCACCGTCCAAAGGCAAGCAGTACGAAGCGGGCGTGAAATATGTCCCGAACGATCGTCCGATCGTGATCACCGGTGCGGTCTACCAGTTGACCAAAACCAACAACCTGATGGCGGATCCTAACGGTTCCTTCTTCTCGGTCGAAGGCGGTGAAATTCGTTCACGCGGCGTTGAAGTTGAAGCGAAAGCGGCGCTGTCTGCCAGCGTTAACGTGGTCGGTTCCTACACCTATACGGATGCGGAATACACCACCGACACCAACTACAAGGGCAACACCCCGCCGCAGGTGCCAAAACACATGGCGTCGCTGTGGGGCGATTACACGATGTTTGACGGCCCGCTCTCCGGCCTGACTTTGGGCACCGGCGTTCGCTATACCAGCTCCAGCTATGGCGATCCGGCGAACTCCTTTAAAGTCGGCAGCTACGCCCTGGTGGATGCGCTGGTTCGGTACGACCTGGCACGCCTTGGTATGGCGGGTTCTAACGTCGCACTGCACGTCAACAACCTGTTTGACCGCGAATACGTCGCCAGCTGCTTTAACACTTATGGCTGCTTCTGGGGCGCGGAACGTCAGGTCGTTGCTACCGCAACTTTCCGCTTCTAATTTTTCTTTGGGCACGCATGGCGTGCCCGCTTTACAAGTTGGCCGCTATGCAGGAACAGACCCATCATCCCGATACCACGTTTGCACTGCGTGATGTCTCCTTTCGCGTGCCTGGTCGCACGCTTCTGCATCCTCTGTCGTTAACCTTTCCCGTCGGTAAAGTGACTGGCCTTATCGGCCACAACGGTTCAGGTAAATCCACGTTGTTAAAAATGCTGGGTCGCCATCAGCCGCCGTCAGAAGGAGATATCCTGCTGGACGCCCAGCCGCTGAACAGCTGGAACAGCAAAGCGTTTGCCCGTAAGGTGGCGTATTTGCCGCAGCAGTTGCCGCAGGCGGAAGGGATGACCGTACGTGAACTGGTGGCGATTGGTCGCTATCCGTGGCACGGGGCGCTGGGTCGTTTTGGCGTCGCGGACAGAGAAAAAGTGGAAGAAGCGATCGCGCTGGTGGGGTTGAAGCCGCTGGCGCATCGTCTGGTTGACAGCCTTTCCGGCGGTGAACGTCAGCGCGCGTGGATTGCGATGCTGGTGGCGCAGGACAGCCGCTGTCTGCTGCTGGATGAACCCACCTCGGCGCTGGATATTGCCCATCAGGTTGATGTGCTGGCGCTGGTGCATCGCCTCAGCCTGGAGCGTGGCCTGACGGTGATCGCCGTGCTGCATGATATCAACATGGCTGCCCGCTACTGCGACTATTTAGTCGCGCTGCGCGGTGGCGAAATGATTGCCCAGGGAACGCCTGCCGACCTGATGCGTAGCGAAACCCTGGAGCGGATTTATGGCATCCCGATGGGGATCCTGCCGCATCCGGCAGGCGCTGCACCTGTGAGTTTTGTGTATTGATGAGCGGCTTACCCCACATAACGCGTCGTCGTTTATTAACGGCGATGGCACTTTCCCCGCTGCTCTGGCAGATGAAACCGGCGCGCGCGGCCTCGGTCGATCCGCATCGCATTGTGGCGCTGGAGTGGCTGCCGGTTGAGCTGTTGCTGGCGCTTGGCGTGACGCCTTACGGCGTGGCGGACATTCCCAATTATCGCCTGTGGGTGAATGACCCCCCACTGCCGGCGTCGGTGATTGATGTCGGCTTACGCACCGAGCCGAATCTTGAACTGCTGACCGAAATGAAACCCTCGTATATGTTCTGGTCGACAGGGTATGGTCCTTCCCCCGAGACGCTGGCGCGGATAGCCCCCGGACGCGGCTTCAACTTCAGCGATGGCAAACAGCCCTTAACGGTGGCCCGCCGGTCTTTGATCGAGATGGCGCAGATGCTGAATCTGGAACCGGCAGCCGAGCGGCATCTGGCGGAATATGATCAGTTTATTGCCAGCCGGAAACCGCGCTTTGCGCAGCGCGGCGAGCGTCCGCTGCTGTTGGTCACCCTGCTTGACCCCCGTCATATGCTGGTCTTTGGCCCGAACTGCCTGTTCCAGGACGTGCTGGATGAGTACGGTATTCGCAACGCCTGGCAGGGGGAAACCAACTTCTGGGGCAGTACGGCAGTGGGGATCGATCGTCTTGCGGCCTACAAAGATGCCGATGTGCTCTGCTTTGATCATGGCAATAACAAAGAGATGGCGGCACTGATGGCGACACCGCTCTGGCAGGCAATGCCGTTTGTGCGCGAAGGGCGTTTCCAGCGCGTACCGCCCGTGTGGTTCTATGGTGCCACATTGTCGACCATGAACTTTGTGCGCATTCTGGATACTGCGCTGGGGGGCAAAGCGTGAGCAAACGTATTGCACGCTTCCCGGCGTTATTGCTGGTGCTGCTGTTTGTTGCAGCGCTGGGCTTAACCTGGACGAATTTCTCTATTGCGCTGCCCCGCGCTCAGTGGCAACAGGCGCTATGGTCACCCAATATCGACATCATCGAGCAGATGATTTTCCACTACAGCCTTCTTCCCCGCCTGGTGATTTCCCTGCTGGTGGGGGCCGGGCTGGGGCTGGTTGGCGTGCTCTTTCAGCAGGTGCTGCGTAACCCGCTGGCGGAGCCGACCACGCTGGGCGTGGCGACAGGCGCACAGTTGGGGATGACGGTCACGACGTTATGGGCGATCCCGGGCGTACTGGCCGCGCAGTTCGCTGCTCTGGCGGGAGCCTGTATTGTCGGGGCGCTGGTGTTTGGCGTCGCCTGGGGCAAACGTCTTTCTCCCGTGACGCTGATCCTCGCCGGTCTGGTGGTCAGTTTGTACTGTGGGGCAATCAATCAGCTGTTGGTTATCTTCCACCACGATCAGTTGCAAAGCATGTTCCTGTGGAGTACCGGAACGCTGACGCAAACCGACTGGGGCGGCGTGCAGCGTCTGTGGCCGCAACTGCTGGGCGGCGTGATGCTCACCCTGTTGTTGCTGCGTCCGCTGACCCTGATGGGGCTGGACGACGGCGTTGCGCGTAATTTAGGGCTGGCGCTGTCGCTGGCGCGTCTGGCGGCGCTGACGCTGGCGATTGTGCTCAGCGCGCTGCTGGTCAATGCGGTGGGGATTATCGGTTTTATCGGCCTGTTTGCACCGTTGCTGGCGAAAATGCTGGGCGCGCGTCGTCTGCTGGCTCGTCTGATGCTGGCTCCGCTGATCGGGGCGCTGATTCTCTGGCTTTCCGATCAGATCATTCTCTGGCTGACCCGGGTATGGATGGAAGTGTCCACCGGTTCCGTGACGGCGCTGATCGGCGCACCGCTGCTGCTGTGGCTATTGCCGCGCCTGCGAAGCATGAGCGCGCCGGACATGAACGTCAGCGATCGGGTGGCGACAGAACGTCAGCATGTGCTGGGCTATGCGCTGATCGGCGGCCTGCTGTTGTTGATTGGGGTGTATGCCGCGCTGTCGTTGGGTCGTGACGCGCAGGGCTGGAGTTGGGCTAGCGGCGTGCAGTTGGAAGAACTGATGCCCTGGCGCTGGCCGCGCATCCTGGCGGCAATGATCGCCGGAGTGATGCTGGCCGTTGCGGGGTGCATTATTCAACGGCTGACCGGTAACCCGATGGCGAGTCCTGAGGTGCTGGGGATCAGTTCCGGCGCGGCATTTGGTGTTGTACTGATGCTGTTTCTGGTGCCGGGCAATGCGTTTGGCTGGCTGCTGCCCGCCGGGAGTCTCGGCGCTGCCGCCACGCTGTTGATCATTATGATCGCCGCCGGACGGGGAGGGTTCTCACCCCACCGTATGCTGCTGGCCGGGATGGCGCTCAGTACCGCGTTTACCATGCTGCTGATGATGCTGCAGGCGAGCGGCGATCCGCGCATGGCAGGGGTATTGACCTGGATCTCCGGTTCGACCTATAACGCGTCGGGCGAGCAGGTGCTGCACACCGGGATTGTGATGGTGATCCTGCTGGCCATCACGCCGCTCTGTCGTCGTTGGTTGACGATTTTACCGCTGGGCGGCGATACCGCCCGCGCAGTCGGTATCGCGTTGACGCCGTCGCGGGTGGCTCTGCTGTTGCTGGCGGCCAGTCTGACAGCCACCGCCACAATGACGATTGGCCCGCTGAGCTTTGTCGGACTGATGGCGCCGCATATCGCGCGGATGTTGGGTTTTCGTCGAACGATGCCGCATATTGTGATGTCGGCGCTGGCGGGGGGATTATTGCTGATCTTCGCCGACTGGTGCGGGCGGATGGTGCTGTTTCCGTACCAGATCCCGGCAGGGATACTGTCGACGTTTATCGGTGCGCCATACTTTATTTATCTGTTACGTAAGCAGAGTCGTTGATTCGGTTATTTTTCGTGTAGGCCGGATAAGACGCTTCGCGTCGCCATCCGGCAATAAAAAGCCGGGTGGCGGCTTCGCCTTACCCGGCCTACGGTTTAAAACGTACTCTGTTACAGCTTCGCAAACACCCGACGCGCGGCGTCGATGGTGTTATTGATGTCTTCCATGCTGTGCGCCACGGACATAAATCCCGCTTCAAACGCGGATGGCGCAAGGTAAATTCCCTCGTCCAGCATCATGTGGAAGAAGCGCTTAAAGCGCTCCACGTCGCAGGCCATCACGTCCTGATAGCAGGTGACGGTTTTCGCGTCGGTGAAGAAAATCCCGAACATGCCGCCAACGTGGTTAACGACCAGCGGGATTGCGGTTTCTTGTGCCGCTTCCAGCAGACCTTCCGCCAGGCGCGTCGTCAGGTCATCCAGCGTTTCATGAATGCCCGGCTGCGCCACTTCAGTCAGACAGGCAAAACCTGCCGCCATCGCAATCGGGTTGCCGGAGAGGGTGCCCGCCTGATAGACCGGGCCAGTGGGCGCCAGCGCGTCCATCACGTCACGACGACCGCCAAACGCGCCCACAGGCATACCGCCGCCGATGATTTTGCCCAGACAGGTCAGATCCGGTACCACGTTGTAGTAGTCCTGCGCGCCTGCCAGGGCGACGCGGAAGCCGGTCATCACTTCGTCGATAATCAGCAGCGCGCCGAACTCATCGCACAGCGCGCGCAGACCGGGCAGGAATTCCGGCAGCGGCGGGATGCAGTTCATGTTGCCCGCCACCGGCTCTACGATGATACAGGCGATCTCCTGCGGGAACTGCTCGAACGCGGCACGCACGGAATTGAGATCGTTATAGGTACAGGTCAGGGTGTGCTTCGCGAAATCTGCCGGTACGCCCGGAGAGTTCGGTTGGCCCAGCGTCAGCGCGCCGGAGCCGGCTTTCACCAGCAGACAGTCCGCGTGGCCGTGGTAGCAGCCTTCAAATTTGATGATCTTATCGCGGCCGGTGAAGCCGCGCGCCAGACGAATAGCGCTCATGGTCGCTTCGGTACCGGAGTTGACCATTCGCACCATATCCATCGTCGGCACCAGTTCGGTCACCCGTTCCGCCATTTTGACTTCCATCTCGGTTGGCGCGCCGAAGCTTAAGCCCCGCTCTGCCGCCTCGATTACCGCGTTGCGGATTGCCGGATGGTTGTGTCCCAGCACCATGGGGCCCCAGGAGCCGACGTAATCGATATAGGCTTTACCATCGACATCGTACAAATAGGCCCCGTCAGCTTTTTCGATAAACAGCGGAGTACCACCCACGCCAGTAAAGGCGCGAACAGGGGAGTTAACGCCGCCGGGAATTAGCTCGCGTGCTGCGCTGTAGAGGTTTTCAGACTTACTCATGGATGGGTTCCTGATTCGTAGAAAATGTGAATGGTCGCTATTCTAGTTATTCAGAGAAGGTTATGAAAGTTTTGCGCATTTGAAACAGTACGATTTGCAGGGGATTTTCGGGGAAGAGGCGAGTACAATGCCGCCTCTGCATTTGTATTACCAATTAATGATCATCTGATGAAGACAGAAACTCCCTCTTTTGAAGCACAGCAAATTGTGCGCTTACGGCGCAGGGACCAAATCCGTCGACTGTTGGAGCGCGATAAAACGCCGCTGGCGATCTTAATGATGGCGGCAGTGGTGGGGACGCTCACCGGCCTGGTGGGCGTGGCGTTCGAAAAAGCGGTGAGCGGGGTGCAAAACCTGCGTATCGGTGCGCTGGTGAATGCGGCCGATCATCCGCTTCTGCTCTGGCCGCTGGCGTTTATTCTCTCCGCATTACTGGCGATGGTCGGCTATTTTCTGGTGCGTAAATTTGCGCCAGAAGCCGGTGGTTCGGGGATCCCGGAGATTGAAGGGGCACTGGAAGAGTTGCGCCCCGTTCGCTGGTGGCGCGTGCTGCCGGTCAAGTTTATCGGCGGGATGGGCACGCTGGGCGCGGGAATGGTGCTGGGTCGCGAAGGGCCGACGGTACAAATTGGCGGGAATATAGGTCGTATGGTGCTGGATATCTTCCGTATGCGCAGCGCCGAAGCACGCCATACCCTGTTGGCGACCGGGGCGGCTGCGGGGCTTTCCGCCGCCTTCAATGCGCCGCTGGCGGGCATTCTGTTTATCATTGAGGAGATGCGCCCACAGTTTCGCTACAACCTTATCTCGATCAAAGCCGTCTTCACCGGTGTGATCATGTCGAGCATTGTTTTTCGCATCTTCAATGGTGAATCGCCGATTATCGAGGTGGGGAAACTGTCCAACGCGCCGGTCAATACGCTGTGGCTGTACCTGATCCTCGGGATGATTTTCGGCTGCGTGGGGCCAGTTTTCAATAAGCTGGTGCTGGGTACCCAGGATATGTTCCAGCGTTTTCATCACGGTAATATGACCAAATGGGTGCTCATGGGCGGGGCGATTGGCGGTCTGTGCGGCATTCTGGGACTGATTGAACCCGCGGCGGCGGGTGGCGGTTTTAACCTTATCCCGATTGCGGCGGCGGGCAATTTTAGCGTCGGGCTGCTGCTGTTTATCTTTATCGCGCGGGTGATCACCACCTTGCTCTGTTTCTCTTCTGGCGCGCCGGGCGGCATTTTTGCGCCGATGCTGGCGTTGGGTACGCTGTTGGGGACGGCATTTGGCATGGCAGCCGCCGCCGGTTTTCCGCATTATCACCTTGAGGCCGGGACGTTCGCCATCGCCGGAATGGGCGCACTGCTGGCGGCTTCGGTGCGCGCGCCGTTGACCGGGATTGTGCTGGTGCTGGAGATGACCGATAACTATCAGCTCATTTTGCCAATGATTATTACCTGTCTTGGCGCAACACTATTGGCACAATTCCTGGGCGGAAAACCGCTATACTCCACTATTCTTGCCCGCACGCTGGCGAAGCAGGAAGCAGAGCAGGCGGCAAAAAGTCAGACGACCACCGCGGGCGAGAATACTTGAATGAAATACCAGGGTATTAGATAATGGCGTTAATATTGGGTCAGAATTTGCCCAATTGCCGATGTCGTTTGGAGCAAAAATATGAGTGATGACGTAGCGCTGCCACTGCAATTTACTGAAGCAGCAGCCAATAAAGTAAAAAGCCTGATCGCTGACGAAGAAAACCCGAACCTGAAACTGCGTGTGTATATTACCGGAGGGGGATGCAGCGGTTTCCAGTATGGTTTTACCTTTGATGATCAGATCAACGAAGGCGATATGACCATCGAGAAACAGGGTGTTGGCCTGGTGGTTGACCCAATGAGCCTGCAGTATCTGGTCGGCGGTTCCGTTGACTACACCGAAGGTCTGGAAGGTTCCCGCTTCGTAGTCACCAACCCGAATGCGAAAAGCACCTGCGGGTGTGGTTCTTCCTTCAGCATCTGAGTGCTGTCTGTCATGCCGGATGACGGCATAAATGCCTTATCCGGCCTACGGTGTTGTTCTGTTGTAGGCCCGATAAGCGCAGCGCCATCGGGCAACATCAAGTCAACGACCATTCTCATCTAACGCAAACGTCGGCAGCTTCAGATGCCAGCGGATCGCCGCGAGGCGAATCACCAGCGTGACAACCATCCCCAACATACTGGCGGCTTCTAACGGCATCGCGAAGGTGTAATGCGCGGTGGCATGGACGATCCCGCCGATGATACAGGCCGTCGCGTAGATTTCCGTACGCAGGATCATCGGGATTTCCCGCGCCAGCACATCGCGAATGATACCGCCGCCCACGCCGGTAATGACGCCCATACAGATAGCCACCAGGGGGCCGGTTCCCGCAATAAATGCTTTGTTGACGCCGATACCCACAAAGACCGCCAGGCCGACGGCGTCCAGCACCGGCAGCATCCATTTGGGTAAGCGTCTGGGCTGACGCACCAACAGGATTGTCAGCATGCTCGTGACCATCGCTACCACCAGATCGGTAGGATCTTTGACCCAGAAAACGGGCCCGTTATCTAATGCCATATCGCGGATTGTCCCGCCACCCACGGCGGTAACCACGCCCAAAACCAGCACGCCAAACGGGTCCATACGCAGTTTTCCGGCCAGTAACACGCCAGAGATGGCAAATACCGCGGTACCTACAATATCCAGCCAATAGACGAGCATTCTCAAAACCTCACAACAAACCTGGTGGGGGCAGACGCTAATTCATCTGTGAAAGCGCATTACAGAGTTGTTTTGCGGCGAGGATAATACGCGGGCTTGCGCGTTCAAACCAGTCACTGGTGAGGGGAATGACCGGAATTTGTAGCTGATCACCCCAGTATTGTTTAATTTTGAGAATTTCCCCCGCATCTCCGGCGACAACGATCGCCTGCGGCGCGCGCGCCAGCACCTGTTCGCGACTGACCTGCGGCCAGGGAACCCGGCTACCGGCAAAGATGTTTTCTCCGCCGCAGAGCTCAATAACCTCGTTTTGAATTGACCCTTTTCCGCTGGTAAAGGGAGGATTGATGCCAAACTGCAAAAACACGCGTTTTTTCGCTTTGCCTGCATACTGAGATTTTAGCTGCGAATAGTCGTCCAGCAAGGTTTGCGCGGCGCGCGTTGCTATTTCGGGATGCGGGCTAAAGGCGGCCAGTTTCCGCAACGTATCGGCAATCTGCTCAATAGTGACGGCATCGATCCACATGACCTTGATGCCCAGCGAGGTGAGTTGATTCACCTGCCGTTCGGCATTGCCGCCGCGCCAGGCGAGGACCAGATCCGGCTTTAGCGCCACAATCCGTTCCAGATTCATGCCTTGCCAGGTCGAGACCTGTTCAATGCGTTGCGCCTGCGGCGGATAGTCAGAATAGCTGCTGACGCCAACGGGCGTGATCCCGGCGGCAAAGGCGAGCTCCGTATTGGCTGGAGAGAGTGAGATCACGCGAGGTGCGGCATGCAGCCACACCGGAAGGGCTAACAGCAGGGCGACAAGCGCCCTGGAGAGGGATTTAGCCATGCGCCAGTTTCTGTACCAGCGATTCGACCAACAGCGTGGATTGTTTCGCGGCAACGGCCAGGAATTCATCAAAGCTGAGATGGGACTGCTGATCGGCGACGTCAGAGATCGCGCGGACCACGACAAACGGCACCTTGAAGTTATGGCAAACGTGGGCAATCGCAGTGGCTTCCATTTCAACGGCAATTGCCTGCGGGAAGTTATGCTGGATTTTGGCCAAACCCACGGAACCGTTGATAAAGGCATCGCCGCTGACGATCAGACCACGCACCGCGTTCAGGTTCAGTTGCGCAATGCAGGACTCCGCTGCGGCGATCAGTTTTTCATCGGCTTTAAAGCCGGCCGGGCAGCCCGGCAGTTGACCGAACTCATAACCAAATGCGGTGACGTCAGCGTCGTGATAGCGCGCTTCGTCAGAGACCACAATATCGCCCACTTTCAGGGTCGGTGCGAGGCCGCCTGCGGAACCGGTGTTAATAATGACGTCCGGCTTGCAGCGTTCCAGCAGCAGCGTTGCGCCCAGCGCCGCCGCCACTTTACCAATACCGGATTTCAGCAGCGCAACGTCGGTTCCGTTTAACTGACCGGTGTAAATTTCGCAACCGCCCAGGGTGAGAGTTTGACGGTTTTCGATTTTGTCACGCAGCAGCGTAACCTCTTCTTCCATTGCACCAATGATGCCGATTTTCATAGATTTACTCGCGCCAGGTGAGATTTAAAGGCATAGTCTATCATGCGCTTAAGGCGAAGTGCATTCTCACGCGGGAGAGGACATGTCACAGATTGATTTCCGGAAAAAAATAAACTGGCACCGTCGTTTTCGTTCACCGCAAGGGGTAAAAACCGAGCATGAGATTCTACGCATTTTTGAAAGCGACCGTGGGCGCATCATTAATTCTCCGGCGATCCGTCGCTTGCAGCAAAAAACCCAGGTGTTCCCCCTCGAGCGTAATGCCGCCGTGCGTACGCGTCTTACCCATTCGATGGAAGTTCAGCAGGTGGGGCGCTATATCGCCAAAGAGGTCTTAAGCCGCCTCAAAGAACAGAAATTGCTGGAACAATACGGCCTGGATGAGTTGACGGGACCGTTTGAGAGCATCGTCGAAATGTCCTGCCTGATGCATGACATTGGCAACCCGCCGTTTGGCCATTTTGGCGAGGCGGCGATCAATGACTGGTTTCGCCAGCGCTTACATCCGGCGGATGCGGAAAGCCAACCCTTAACGGAAGATCGTTGCATTGTGGCGACGTTGCGTCTGCGTGAAGGCGAGGAGTTGCTGAATGATATCCGTCGTAAAGTACGCCAGGATCTGTGTCATTTCGAAGGGAATGCGCAGGGAATTCGGTTGGTACACACGTTGATGCGGATGAACCTGACATGGGCCCAGGTTGGCGGGATCTTAAAATATACTCGCCCGGCATGGTGGCGGGGAGACACACCCGCGACGCACAACTATTTAATGAAAAAACCGGGCTATTACCTTTCTGAAGAACCGTATATTGAGAGGTTACGTAAAGAACTGGATCTCGCCCTTTACAGTCGCTTTCCGTTAACCTGGATAATGGAAGCCGCCGACGATATCTCTTATTGTGTAGCCGATCTGGAAGATGCAGTAGAGAAAAGAATCTTCAGCGTTGAGCAACTCTATCATCATTTACATGAAGCCTGGGGACAGCATGAGAAAGGTTCGCTCTTTGCACAGGTTGTCGAAAATGCCTGGGACAAATCACGCGCAAATTATCTGAGTCGCAGTACTGAAGATCAGTTTTTCATGTATTTGCGGGTAAATACGCTTAATAAACTGGTGCCCTACGCCGCGCAGCGTTTCATTGATAACCTGGCGGAGATCTTCGACGGAAGGTTTAATCAGGCGTTGCTGGAAGACGGCAGCAGTTTTAGCCGGTTGCTGAAGATCTATAAAAATGTTGCGATGAAACATGTGTTTAGCCATCCTGATGTGGAGCAACTCGAATTACAGGGTTACCGGGTGATCAGTGGCTTACTCGATATCTACCGTCCTTTATTAAGCCTGCCGCTTGCGGATTTCAGTGAATTAGTGGAAAAAGAGCGCCTGCAGCGTTTTCCTATCGAATCGCGCTTATTTCAGAAACTGTCAACGCGTCACCGACTGGCCTACGTGGAGGCCGTGGGTAAATTAACGTCAGATTCACCTGAGTATCCTGTGCTGGAATATTATTACCGTTGCCGGCTGATCCAGGATTATATCAGCGGCATGACCGACCTCTATGCCTGGGATGAATATCGTCGCCTGATGGCGGTTGAACAATAAGCTGAGTTTTGTAAAGACGGACAATAAATTTTTACCTTTTCCATAAACTTCTGTCCGGAACTTAGCGCTATAAAATGAATCTGACGTACACAGCAATTTTGCGTTATCTGTTAATCGAGATTGAGACACATGAAAAAAACCACATTAGCAATGAGTGCACTGGCTCTGAGTTTAGGTTTGGCGTTATCCCCGCTTTCTGCAACGGCAGCTGAAACTGCATCAGCCACGACCGCACAGCAGATGCCAAGTCTGGCACCGATGCTCGAAAAAGTGATGCCATCGGTGGTCAGCATTAACGTGGAAGGTAGTACAACCGTCAATACGCCGCGTATGCCGCGTAATTTCCAGCAGTTCTTTGGTGATGATTCCCCGTTCTGCCAGGACGGTTCACCGTTCCAGAGCTCGCCATTCTGTCAGGGTGGCGGTACGCAGGGCGGTAACGGTGGCGGCCAGCAGCAGAAGTTCATGGCGCTGGGTTCTGGTGTCATCATTGATGCTGCGAAAGGCTATGTCGTCACCAACAACCACGTGGTGGATAACGCCACGGTGATTAAGGTTCAACTGAGCGATGGCCGTAAATTCGACGCTAAGATCGTCGGCAAAGACCCGCGTTCTGATATCGCGCTGATCCAGATTCAGGACCCGAAAAACCTGACGGCGATTAAACTGGCTGACTCCGACGCACTGCGCGTGGGGGATTACACCGTCGCCATCGGTAACCCGTTTGGTCTGGGCGAGACGGTGACTTCCGGTATTGTCTCAGCGCTGGGTCGTAGCGGCCTGAATGCGCAAAACTATGAAAACTTCATCCAGACCGATGCGGCGATCAACCGGGGTAACTCCGGCGGTGCGTTGGTTAACCTGAACGGCGAGCTGATCGGCATTAACACGGCGATCCTCGCGCCGGATGGCGGCAACATCGGTATCGGTTTTGCGATCCCAAGTAATATGGTGAAAAACCTGACCTCTCAGATGGTGGAATTCGGCCAGGTGAAACGCGGTGAGCTGGGGATCATGGGTACCGAACTGAGCTCTGAACTGGCGAAAGCGATGAAAGTCGACGCTCAGCGCGGCGCGTTTGTCAGCCAGGTAATGCCGAACTCGTCTGCCTCGAAGGCCGGAATTAAAGCCGGGGATGTGATCACCTCTCTGAATGGTAAACCGATCAGCAGCTTCGCCGCACTGCGTGCGCAGGTTGGCACCATGCCGGTGGGCAGCAAAATTGCTCTCGGCCTGCTGCGTGACGGTAAGCCGGTTACCGTTAATCTGGAACTGCAGCAGAGCAGCCAGACTCAGGTTGATTCCAGCTCCATCTTCAGTGGCATTGAAGGGGCTGAAATGAGCAACAAAGGTCAGGATAAAGGCGTCGTGGTGAACAACGTGAAAGCGAACACCCCGGCGGCGCAGATTGGCCTGAAGAAAGGGGATGTGATTGTTGGCGCTAACCAGCAGCCGGTGAAAAACATCGCTGAACTGCGTAAAATCCTCGACAGCAAACCGTCTGTCCTGGCGCTGAACATTCAGCGTGGCGACAGCAATATCTACCTGTTGATGCAGTAATTCCCTCTGAACCCCTTCCTTTCACAGGAAGGGGTTTCTTTTTGTGATACTTCCCACAACTCCATACTTCTTCCCTTTGCTTTGTGCATTCGCACAATGTCAGCGTTCCTTATCTTCTTTATGCTGGAGCTCTGCTCACAGGAGGGGTTTATGGCTGGCTGGCATCTTGATACCAAAATGGCGCAGGATATCGTGGCACGCACGATGCGCATCATTGATACCAATATCAACGTAATGGATGCCCGTGGGCGGATCATCGGCAGCGGCGATCGCGAGCGTATTGGTGAATTGCACGAAGGCGCACTGTTAGTCCTCTCTCAGGGCCGTGTGGTGGATATTGATGACGCTGTCGCGCGCCATCTGCACGGCGTCCGTCAGGGGATCAACCTGCCGCTGCGTCTGGAAGGCGAGATCGTGGGCGTGATAGGCCTGACCGGCGAGCCTGAGCATCTGCGCAAGTATGGCGAACTGGTGTGCATGACGGCGGAGATGATGCTGGAACAATCGCGCCTGATGCACCTGCTCGCGCAGGACAGTCGCCTGCGTGAAGAGCTGGTGATGAACCTGATTCAGGCAGAAGAGAACACGCCGGCGTTGACCGAATGGGCGCAACGTTTAGGCATTGATCTCAACCAGCCGCGCGTAGTGGCGGTGGTGGAAGTGGACAGCGGGCAACTCGGCGTGGACAGCGCCATGGCGGAGCTGCAGCAGTTACAGAATGCACTGACCACCCCGGAGCGTAATAACCTGATTGCGATTGTTTCGCTGACTGAGATGGTGGTGTTAAAACCGGCGCTGAATTCGTTTGGCCGCTGGGATGCGGAAGATCACCGCAAGCGCGTTGAGCAGCTTATTGCGCGCATGAAAGAGAACGGGCAGTTACGCTTTCGCGTTTCGCTGGGCAATTACTTTACCGGGCCTGGCAGTATCGCGCGTTCGTACCGTACCGCGCGCACGACGATGATGGTCGGCAAACAGCGAATGCCGGAAAGTCGTAGCTATTTTTATCAGGATTTGATGCTGCCGGTGCTGCTCGACAGTCTGCGCGGCGGCTGGCAGGCCAATGAGCTGGCGCGTCCGCTGGTACGACTGAAGGCGATGGACAATAACGGTCTGTTGCGCCGCACTCTGGCGGCATGGTTTCGTCACAACGTGCAGCCGCTGGCCACCTCGAAGGCGCTGTTTATTCACCGTAACACACTGGAGTATCGACTGAATCGCATCTCAGAATTGACCGGTCTGGATTTAGGGAACTTTGACGACCGGTTGCTGCTGTACGTAGCGTTGCAACTGGATGAGCAGCGTTGATGAATTGCCTGATGGCGCTACGCTTATCAGGCCTACGAGGATGCACCTGTAGGCCGGATAAGGCGTATAACGCCGCCATCCGGCAACAAACTGGATGAGCAGCGTTGATGAATTGCCTGATGGCGCTACGCTTATCAGGCCTACGAGGATGAATCTGTAGGCTGGATAAGGTGTATGAGGATGCACCTGTAGGCCGGATAAGGCGTATGACGCCGCCATCCGGCAACAAACGGCTTATTTACGCGTCAGTTTTTCCAGATCGGCTTCAATCTCGGTGATTTTATTCGCCACCACGCTTTCCAGATGACGTAAGTCATCAAGGATCTTGCGTTTCAGATCCACTTCAGTGCGATCGCGCTGGCAAATTTGATCGAGTTCGTCAATCACGTAGCGCAGGTTAGGACTGATCTCCTGCACCTCTTTGTATCCCTGACCCACCCCATCGGCGACCACGGTTTTGCGTTGGCGGGGGTATTTAAACTTCACGCTTTTGGCAAAGAATTCACCTTTATCCTTCTGGAAATAGATTTTCAGGATATCGTTGTTGGCTTCTTGCCGCAGGCTGTAACGATCGATTTCTTCAGGATTAGTAATGCCCAGACTTTTCAGATTGTCATACATAGCGGTACCCTTAAGCTCACTATAACTATTGAATAATTAACGAAAAGCCCTGTTTCTGCCACTCGCAGATGTAAAAAAAGCGGGCTAAGCCCGCTTTTTCAAATCACCGTTAGTCGATGGTGCGCAACAACTCGTTGATGCCGACCTTGCCGCGCGTTTTGGCGTCGACTTTTTTTACAATCACCGCACAGTACAGGCTGTACTTGCCATCTTTCGACGGCAGGTTGCCGGAAACGACAACCGAGCCCGCCGGAACGCGGCCATAATGAACTTCGCCAGTTTCACGGTCGTAAATACGGGTGCTCTGACCAATATAAACGCCCATTGAAATCACGGAGCCTTCTTCCACGATCACGCCTTCTACCACTTCAGAACGCGCGCCGATGAAGCAGTTGTCTTCGATAATGGTCGGGTTCGCCTGCAGCGGTTCCAGTACGCCACCGATGCCGACGCCGCCGGACAGGTGAACGTTTTTGCCGATCTGCGCGCAGGAACCGACGGTTGCCCAGGTATCGACCATCGTGCCTTCATCAACATAAGCGCCGATGTTGACATAAGACGGCATCAGCACGGTGTTACGGGCGATAAATGCACCCTGACGCACTGCGGCAGGCGGAACCACACGGAAGCCTTCTTTCTGAAAGCGCGCGTCGTCGTAGTTCGCGAATTTCATCGGCACTTTATCGAAGTAGCGGCTTTCCGCGCCGTCGATCACCTGGTTATCGTTGATACGGAAAGAGAGCAGAACCGCTTTCTTCAACCACTGGTGAGTCACCCACTGACCGTCTACCTTTTCTGCCACGCGCAGTACGCCGGAATCCAGCAGAGAAATCACCTGATTCACCGCTTCACGGGTCACGGTATCCACATTGGCCGGAGTAATGTCGGCACGGCGCTCAAAAGCGGTCTCAATAACGTTCTGTAACTGCTGCATTGTTAAACTCTTTCCCTATAAATAAACACACTACCCTTTATCGTTTGGATTGAGGGCCTCTGTCAACCGTTGATGCACTTCCTGCTGAAGCTCATTATTAAGCGCACGCCGGTCCGCTGTGGCGATTATGAATAAATCTTCTACTCGCTCGCCAATGGTTGTAATTCGGGCGCCATGAAGCGAAATTCCGAGATCGGCAAAAATTTGCCCGACCCGCGCCAGCAGCCCGGGCTGATCGAGCGCGATAAGCTCGAGGAACGATTTGCGGTCGGTGTGTGTCGGCAGGAACGTGACCTCGGTATCGACGGTAAAATGGCGCAATTTTGCCGGCTGTCGACGCGGCTGCGGCGGCTGCCAGCTGTGCTGGGTGATTGCCTGTTCCAGTCCAAAGCGGATGGCTTCATGCCGGTCTGACGACAATGGACTGCCGTCCGGTTCCAGTACGATAAAGGTATCCATCGCCATTCCGTCGCGGGTCGTAAAAATCTGCGCATCGTGGACGCTCAGATTACGTCGGTCCAGCTCGGCGCAGACGGCGGCAAACAGATACGGTCTGTCCGGACTCCAGATGAATATTTCCGTCCCGCCGCGCGTCGCCTGCGGGCTGAGCAGAATTAACGGCTCGCTGAGGTTGTGCTGCAATAGATGACGCGCATGCCAGGCCAGCTGATTTGGGCTGTGGCGCACGAAGTAGTTGGCGCGACAGCGCGACCAGATATGGTACAGCGCCTCTTCATCAATGTTATCCATCCGCAGCAAAGCCAGCGCCTGCAACTGATGATGACGCACGCGCTCGCGCATGTCCGGCGTGTTTTGCATCCCCCGACGCAGCTGTTTTTCCGTGGCGAAGTACAGTTCACGTAGCAGGCTTTGCTTCCAGCTGTTCCACAGCGTTTCGTTGGTGGCGCAAATATCCGCTACCGTCAGGCAGACCAGGAAGCGCAGGCGGTGTTCCGTCTGCACTTCTTCGGCGAACTGCTTAATGACTTCGGGATCCTGAATATCGCGGCGCTGAGCGGTCACCGACATCAGCAGATGCTGGCGAACCAGCCAGGCAATCAGCTGCGTTTCGCGCGAGTTCAGACCATGCAGTTCAGCGAATTTGAGCACGTCTTGCGCACCCAGCACCGAGTGGTCGCCGCCACGCCCCTTGGCAATATCATGGAACAGCGCGGCGATAAAAATCAGCTCGGGTTGACGCAGACGCGGCCAGAGATCCACGCACAGCGGGTGACGCTGGCGGGTCTCTTCTTTAGCAAAACTTTCCAGCTTCAGCATCACGCGAATCGTGTGCTCGTCCACCGTGTAGGCGTGGAACAGGTCAAACTGCATCTGCCCGACAATACGTGACCACTGCGGCATGTAGGCCCACAGCACGCTATGGCGGTGCATTGGGAGCAGACCGCGGCTGACCGCGCCAGGGTGACGCAGCATACTGAGAAACAGCGACCGCGCCTCCGGGATATAGCACAGCGGCTGATTCAGATGGCGGCGCGCATGGCGCAGATGGCGCAGAGTGGTGGAGTAGATCCCGGTGATCGCACTGTTGCGTACCATGGTGTAGAACATCCGCAGGATCGCTTCCGGTTCACGGATGAACAGATCGTCCTGACGCAGATCGATTAGCGTGCCGCGCAGTTGAAAATCGTCATCAATAGGACGCGGTTTCTCGTCGGCGGACAGCGCGAGGATCGCTTCGTCAAACAGTTGCAGCAGCATCTGGTTGAGTTCAGTAACGCGGCGGGTGACGCGGAAATAATCCTTCATCATCTGCTCGACCGGTTCGTTACCTTCGCCGCTGTAGTTCAGGCGTTGAGCGACGCTCAACTGGCGATCGAACAGCAGACGGTTATCGTAACGACTGACCACTAAATGCAGAGCAAAACGAATACGCCACAGAATGTGCAGGCATTCGTTCAGCTCAGCGCGCTCTGCCTGGGTCAAAAAGCCGAAGCCCACCATCTCGTCGAGCGAGGTGGCGCCAAAATGGCGACGAGCGACCCACTGCAGCGTATGGATATCGCGCAGGCCGCCGGGACTGCTTTTGATATCGGGTTCGAGATTATAGCTGGTACCGTGATAGCGCTGGTGGCGCTGATGCTGCTCTTCCACTTTGGCGGCGTAAAACTTATCGGACGGCCAGAAGCCTTCGCTAAAGATATGCTTTTGCAGCTCCAGAAAAAGGGCCACGTCGCCAATCAACAAACGGGTTTCAATCAGGTTGGTGGCAACAGTCAGGTCCGATAACCCTTCCAGCAGGCACTCTTCCAGCGTACGCACGCTGTGCCCGACCTCCAGTTTGACGTCCCATAGCAGCGTCAGCAGTTCGCCGACCTTTTGCGCCTGTTCGTCCGGTAATTTTTTACGGCTCAGGATGAGCAGGTCGATGTCGGAAAGCGGATGCAGCTCACCGCGCCCGTATCCGCCAACGGCGACCAGCGCCAGGTCGGCAATCTGTCCAAAACCGGCGTCGATCCACAGGCGTTGCAGCAACTGGTCGATAAATTCGGTACGGGCTTCAATCAATTGTTCGGCGGATATCCCACTGTCGAAGGCATCCCCCAACCACTGCTGGAAGGTGTCGATGCGCGTTTTGACTCCGGAGACGGTGAGTTCGTCGCGAGACCAGGTACCCGGATTCTGCGGCTGACCGGGGAGGGTGGGGAGTGCGGTATTCGCGTGCTGTTCAGGAAGTGTATTCATCATGCGCCACCCATTAAAAAAGCCGGATACGGCGAAAGCGCCTTATCCGGCCTACGGAATAGTGCCATTTGTAGGCCTGATAATCGAGAGCGCCATCAGGCAAAAAAGTTATACGTCGTGCGTGAGTACCGCCGGGATGGTGTCATCCTTGCGTAACGTCAAAATTTCACAGCCGTTTTCGGTTACCACAATAGTATGCTCGTATTGCGCAGACAAGCTTCTGTCTTTGGTTTTGACCGTCCAGCCGTCTTTCATGGTACGGATGCGGTAATCACCGGCGTTCAGCATCGGTTCGATGGTAAAGGTCATGCCCGGCTGCAGTACCACGCCGCCGTCGTCCGCATCATAGTGCAGCACCTGCGGCTCTTCGTGGAAGCCGCGGCCAATACCGTGTCCGCAGTATTCACGTACCACGGAGAAACCTTCGCCTTCCGCATATTTCTGGATTGCCGCGCCGAGGGTGCGCAGACGGATACCCGGTTTTACCATTCGCAGCGCCAGATACAGGCTTTCCTGCGTGACGCGGCACAGACGCTCGCCCAGAATGGTCGGTTTGCCGACGATAAACATTTTGGAGGTGTCACCGTGGTACTCATCTTTGATGACGGTCACGTCGATGTTGACGATATCGCCGTCTTTCAGATGCTTGGCATCATCCGGAATGCCGTGACACACCACTTCATTAATAGAGATGCAGACGGATTTCGGATAACCGTGATAGCCGAGACAGGCGGAGATCGCGTGCTGCTCGTTGACGATATAGTCATTACAGATACGATCCAGTTCACCCGTGCTGACGCCCGGTTTGATATACGGTTCGATCATCTCCAGCACTTCCGCGGCCAGACGGCCCGCGACGCGCATTTTTTCGATTTCTTCAGGGGTCTTGATTGAGATAGCCATGAATTCTGTCCATCAGTGTCGGTTATTTCGACAATAATTGTGTAAGTGCTGCCAATGGTATCAGCCAGGGGTATACCCTGCCAAATTGAGAATCATTCTGAACTTCGCCTTTCGTGCCACAAGTGCGTTGGCTGCTTAGTGACTCCGCCCCTGTCGGGGCCGCTGCTGGCATCGTTCAATTCAGCACAGACCGCCAACAATTATTGGTGTCTGTGGCGTATTTGTGGTATAAAGCGCGCCGGACTTCCGATCTCATTTCGTATACACAGAATAGACGGAAGCGACAAATCTCACTTTGTGTAACAACACACACGTATCGGCACATATTCCGGGGTGCCCTTTGGGGTCGGTAATATGGGATACGTGGAGGCATAACCCCAACTTTTATCTATAGAGGTTTTAATCATGGCAACTGTTTCCATGCGCGACATGCTCAAGGCTGGTGTTCACTTCGGTCACCAGACCCGTTACTGGAACCCGAAAATGAAGCCGTTCATCTTCGGTGCGCGTAACAAAGTTCACATCATCAACCTTGAGAAAACTGTACCGATGTTCAACGACGCTCTGGCTGAACTGAACAAGATTGCTTCTCGTAAAGGTAAAATCCTTTTCGTTGGTACTAAACGCGCTGCAAGCGAAGCGGTGAAAGACGCTGCTAACAGCTGCGACCAGTTCTTCGTGAACCATCGCTGGCTGGGCGGTATGCTGACTAACTGGAAAACCGTTCGTCAGTCCATCAAACGTCTGAAAGACCTGGAAACTCAGTCTCAGGACGGTACTTTCGAAAAGCTGACCAAGAAAGAAGCGCTGATGCGTACTCGTGAGCTTGAGAAACTGGAAAACAGCCTGGGCGGTATCAAAGACATGGGCGGTCTGCCGGACGCTCTGTTCGTTATCGATGCTGACCACGAGCACATTGCTATCAAAGAAGCAAACAACCTGGGTATTCCGGTATTTGCTATCGTTGATACCAACTCTGATCCGGACGGTGTTGACTTCGTTATCCCGGGTAACGACGACGCCATCCGTGCTGTTAGCCTGTACCTGGGCGCTGTCGCTGCAACCGTTCGTGAAGGCCGTTCTCAGGATCTGGCTTCCCAGGCGGAAGAAAGCTTCGTAGAAGCTGAATAATAAGGCACGCTCGTTCGAGCCCCCTTATAAACCAGGTAGTATCACGTTTGGTTAGGGGCCCTTTAGGCCCCTTTTTCACTTTTAAATCTGTGCGGTTTGACGCCGGGCAGATCAAATCTTCCGAGGATTTTAGAATGGCTGAAATTACCGCATCCCTGGTAAAAGAGCTGCGTGAGCGTACTGGCGCAGGCATGATGGATTGCAAAAAAGCACTGACTGAAGCTAATGGCGACATCGAGCTGGCAATCGAAAACATGCGTAAGTCCGGTGCTATCAAAGCAGCGAAAAAAGCAGGCAACGTTGCTGCTGACGGCGTAATCAAAACCAAAATCGATGGCAACATCGCTTTCATTCTGGAAGTTAACTGCCAGACTGACTTCGTTGCTAAAGATGGTGGTTTCCAGGCATTTGCTGACAAAGTCCTGGACGCTGCTGTGGCAGGCAAAATTACTGACGTTGAAGTGCTGAAAGCGCAGTTCGAAGAAGAGCGCGTTGCGCTGGTTGCGAAAATCGGTGAGAACATCAACATCCGTCGTATCGCTTCTCTGGAAGGCGACGTTCTGGGTAGCTATCAGCACGGTGCGCGTATCGGTGTTCTGGTTGCGGCTAAAGGCGCTGACGAAGAGCTGGTTAAACAGCTGGCGATGCACGTTGCTGCAAGCAAGCCTGAATTCGTTAAGCCGGAAGACGTGTCTGCTGAAGTGGTAGAAAAAGAATACCAGGTCCAGTTGGACATCGCGATGCAGTCTGGTAAGCCGAAAGAAATCGCAGAGAAAATGGTTGAAGGCCGCATGAAGAAATTCACCGGCGAAGTTTCTCTGACGGGTCAGCCTTTCGTTATGGAGCCGAGCAAGTCTGTTGGTCAGTTGCTGAAAGAGCACAACGCTGACGTGACTGGCTTCATCCGCTTTGAAGTGGGCGAAGGCATCGAGAAAGTTGAGACTGACTTTGCAGCAGAAGTTGCTGCGATGTCCAAGCAGTCTTAATTGTCGAAAAGGAGCCGCCTGAGGGCGGCTTCTTTTTGTCACCCATCACGCAAAAATCAGTATGGCTCTTATTTCGTTGTACTGAGTAGCGGCATATCATTTGTCGCCAGAATTAACCCCCATTTTTAATCGTCGACAGTCTCAGGAAAGAAACATGGCTACCAATGCAAAACCCGTCTATAAACGCATTCTGCTTAAGTTAAGTGGCGAAGCTCTGCAGGGTTCGGAAGGCTTCGGTATTGACGCAAGCATACTGGATCGTATGGCTCAGGAAATCAAAGAACTGGTTGAACTGGGTATTCAGGTTGGTGTGGTGATTGGTGGCGGTAACTTGTTCCGTGGTGCTGGTCTGGCGAAAGCGGGTATGAACCGCGTTGTGGGCGACCACATGGGCATGCTGGCCACCGTGATGAACGGCCTGGCAATGCGCGATGCGCTTCACCGCGCCTATGTGAACGCCCGCCTGATGTCCGCCATCCCACTTAATGGCGTATGTGACAACTATAGCTGGGCAGAGGCTATCAGCCTGCTGCGCAATAACCGCGTGGTTATCCTTTCTGCGGGTACGGGGAATCCTTTCTTCACCACTGACTCTGCGGCCTGCCTGCGTGGCATTGAAATCGAAGCTGACGTGGTTCTGAAAGCGACGAAAGTTGATGGCGTCTTTACTGCCGATCCGGCGAAAGATCCTTCTGCTACCATGTACGAGCAACTGACTTACAACGAAGTGCTGGATAAAGAACTGAAAGTAATGGATCTGGCCGCGTTCACGCTGGCGCGTGACCATAAGTTGCCGATTCGTGTCTTTAACATGAACAAGCCTGGCGCACTGCGTCGCGTAGTCATGGGTGAAAAAGAAGGCACATTAATTACGGAATAATTCCCGTAACGGCTAAATAGAGGTAAGATTCCGCGTTAATATCGCGGGCTTACCCGCAATATTTTAATCAGGGCTATACTAAGCACACCTCTGCAGGTGTCCTGTCTGGTCTGACTGAGACAAGTTTTCAAGGATTCGTAACGTGATTAGCGATATCAGAAAAGATGCTGAAGTACGCATGGAAAAATGCGTAGAAGCGTTCAAAAACCAAATCAGCAAAATACGCACGGGTCGTGCTTCTCCCAGCCTGCTGGATGGCATTGTCGTGGAATATTACGGCACGCCTACGCCGCTGCGTCAGCTGGCAAGCGTAACGGTAGAAGATTCCCGTACCCTGAAAATCAACGTGTTTGATCGCTCCCTGAGCCCGGCCGTTGAGAAAGCGATTATGGCTTCTGACCTCGGTCTGAACCCGAGCTCTGCGGGCAGCGATATTCGCGTTCCACTGCCTCCGCTGACGGAAGAACGTCGTAAAGATCTGACGAAAATCGTTCGTGGTGAAGCTGAACAGGCGCGTGTTGCCGTACGTAACGTCCGCCGTGACGCAAACGACAAAGTGAAAGCGCTGCTGAAAGACAAAGAGATCAGCGAAGATGACGATCGCCGCTCTCAGGACGACGTACAGAAAATGACTGACGCCGCTATCAAGAAAGTGGATGCGGCGCTGGCAGATAAAGAAGCAGAACTGATGCAGTTCTGATTCTCCTGTACGCTCAAAACGCCGCTCAGAAGATCGTTTAGGATCGGCTGGCGGCGTTTTGCTTTTTAATCTGTCCATACCCTGGATAATTTGCGTCGCAGGAAAGCTAACACACCTGCAACGTGAAGGATGACAGGTATCATTTTGCTGGATGTTTGATGAAGCAATTAACCATTCTGGGCTCGACCGGCTCTATCGGCTGCAGCACGCTGGACGTGGTGCGCCATAATCCTGAGCACTTCCGTGTTATCGCGCTGGTGGCAGGTAAAAATGTCAGTCGTATGGTGGAGCAGTGCCTGGAATTTTCCCCGCGCTATGCCGTGATGGATGATGACGCCAGCGCGCGCCTCCTCAATGCCACGCTGAAACAGCACGGTAGCCAGACGGAAGTCCTGAGCGGACAACAGGCGGCCTGTGATATGGCGGCGCTTGATGAGGTTGATCAGGTGATGGCTGCCATCGTGGGCGCTGCGGGCCTTCTGCCAACACTTGCCGCTATTCGTGCGGGAAAGACCATTCTGCTGGCAAACAAAGAATCTCTGGTGACCTGTGGACGCCTGTTCATGGATGCCGTGAAGCGCAGTAAAGCCCAACTTTTGCCGGTAGACAGCGAACATAACGCTATTTTTCAGAGTATGCCCCAACCCATTCAACACAATCTGGGATACGCTGACCTGGAGCAGAATGGCGTGATGTCCGTTTTGCTTACCGGGTCTGGTGGCCCGTTCCGGGAAACGCCGCTGCATGAGCTGGTGTCGATGACGCCCGATCAGGCATGCCGTCATCCGAACTGGTCGATGGGACGTAAGATCTCCGTCGACTCAGCCACTATGATGAATAAAGGTCTGGAATACATTGAAGCGCGTTGGTTGTTTAACGCCAGTGCACGCCAGATGGAAGTGCTGATTCACCCGCAGTCGGTGATTCACTCGATGGTGCGTTATCAGGACGGCAGCGTTCTGGCGCAATTGGGTGAGCCGGACATGCGCACGCCTATCGCTCATACGATGGCCTGGCCGAATCGCGTAACCTCCGGCGTGAAGCCGCTCGACTTCTGCAAACTCAGCGCGTTGACGTTCAGCGCGCCGGATTACCAACGTTACCCATGCCTGAAGCTGGCGATGGAGGCGTTTGAGCAGGGGCAAGCTGCCACAACCGCGCTGAATGCAGCCAATGAAGTTGTCGTTGCTGCATTTCTTGCTGAAGAAATACGCTTTACCGATATCGCCGATCTCAATTTAGCTGTGCTGGAGCAGATGGATCTGGAGGAACCCCAGAGCGTTGATGACGTACTGAGGGTGGATGCGATTGCGCGAGAAGTCGCCAGAAAACAAGTGATGCGACTCGCAAGCTTAGGATAATCCTTCTACAGGAGATCGTGCTATTTGTTAGCGTTGTGCTTCAGTGATATAGTCTGCGCCACCTGATCGCAGGTATTTGGCTTTTTTGGGTCAGGTAAGCCGTGGTTTGACACGGCTTTTTTGTGTAAAGGCTTCAGTATTCCTGAGTACCGCTAAATCCTTTCAGGGACTATAAACGCGTTATGTTGTCTGCAACTCAACCAGTAAGCGAAAATTTGCCTGCACATGGCTGTCGTCATGTCGCGATCATTATGGATGGCAATGGTCGCTGGGCGAAAAAGCAAGGGAAGATTCGCGCATTTGGGCATAAGGCCGGAGCGAAATCCGTCCGCCGGGCCGTCTCTTTTGCTGCCAACAATGGTATTGATGCGTTAACGCTGTATGCCTTTAGTAGTGAAAACTGGAACCGACCGGCGCAGGAAGTGAGTGCGTTAATGGAGTTATTTGTGTGGGCGCTTGATAGTGAAGTTAAAAGCCTGCATCGCCATAACGTCCGCCTGCGCATTATTGGCGACACCAGTCGATTTAACGCGCGTTTGCAAGAACGTATTCGTAAGTCTGAAGCGATTACCGCCCAGAATACCGGGTTGACGCTGAATATTGCGGCGAATTACGGCGGACGTTGGGATATTGTCCAGGGAGTCAGACAGCTGGCAGAACAGGTGCAGGAAGGTTTACTGCGGCCTGAGCAGATTGATGAAGACATGCTCAATCAACAAATCTGTATGCATGAGCTGGCTCCGGTGGATTTAGTAATTAGGACTGGGGGAGAGCATCGAATAAGTAACTTTTTGCTTTGGCAAATCGCCTATGCCGAACTTTACTTTACAGATGTTCTCTGGCCCGATTTCGATGAACAAGACTTTGAAGGTGCGCTGCATGCCTTTGCTAATCGAGAGCGTCGTTTCGGCGGCACCGAGCCCGGTGATGATAAAGCCTGATGGGGGTCGCTTTTGCTGAAGTATCGCCTGATTTCTGCTTTCGTTTTAATACCCGTGGTCATCGCGGCGCTGTTTCTGTTGCCGCCGGTGGGGTTCGCCATTGTGACGCTGGTTGTTTGTATGCTGGCCGCGTGGGAATGGGGACAGTTAAGCGGTTTTGCCACGCGCACGCAACGCGTCTGGCTGGCGGTGCTGTGCGGGCTGTTGCTCGCACTGATGCTGTTTCTGCTGCCGGAATATCATCATAATATTCATCAGCCGTGGGTCGAGGCCTCGCTGTGGGCGTCGTTGGGCTGGTGGATTGTTGCGTTAGTGCTGGTGTTTTTTTATCCTGGCTCGGCGACTCTCTGGCGCAATTCGAAGACATTACGCATAATTTTTGGCGTGCTGACGATCGTTCCCTTCTTTTGGGGAATGCTGGCGCTGCGTGCCTGGCACTACGACGAGAATCATTACAGTGGCGCAATATGGCTACTCTATGTCATGATCCTGGTCTGGGGAGCGGACTCCGGGGCGTATATGTTTGGCAAACTGTTTGGCAAGCATAAACTGGCACCAAAAGTGTCGCCGGGGAAAACCTGGCAGGGCTTTTTTGGTGGCCTTGCCACGGCAGCTGTCATCTCCTGGGGTTACGGCATGTGGGCGAATCTGGATGTTGCGCCTGTCACCTTATTAATCTGTTCTATTGTCGCCGCGCTGGCCTCCGTGCTGGGCGATCTGACTGAGAGCATGTTTAAGCGTGAAGCGGGAATTAAAGACAGCGGTCATTTGATTCCAGGACACGGTGGTATTCTGGACCGTATTGATAGCCTGACGGCGGCAGTGCCGGTCTTTGCTTGCCTGTTGTTACTGGTATTCAAAACGCTTTAACGGAAGGTTTTATGCTGAGTATTCTCTGGAATCTGGCTGCATTCATTGTCGCACTGGGTGTGCTGATCACCGTGCATGAATTTGGTCATTTCTGGGTTGCCCGGCGCTGCGGTGTCCGTGTTGAGCGCTTTTCCATTGGATTTGGTAAAGCGCTCTGGCGCCGTACCGATCGGTCTGGGACCGAATATGTCATCGCCCTGATCCCTCTGGGCGGCTATGTCAAAATGCTGGATGAGCGCGCGGAACCGGTGATCCCGGAGCTGCGTCACCACGCTTTCAACAATAAAACCGTTGGCCAGCGCGCAGCAATCATTGCAGCCGGTCCGGTTGCCAATTTCCTCTTTGCCATCTTTGCTTACTGGCTGGTGTTTATCATCGGCGTCCCCGGTGTTCGTCCGGTTGTTGGTGAAATAACGCCCAATTCGATTGCCGCCCAGGCGCAAATTATTCCAGGCACGGAACTTAAAGCCGTTGATGGCATCGAAACCCCTGATTGGGATGCAGTGCGTTTACAGTTGGTCGCAAAAATTGGCGATGAACAGACGACAATCAGCGTGGCGCCTTTCGGCAGCAACCAGCGACAGGAAAAAACGCTGGATTTGCGGCAGTGGGCATTTGAGCCTGATAAGGAAGATCCTGTATCTTCTTTAGGGATTCGACCGCGCGGACCGCAAATTGAACCGGTGCTGTCAGAAGTCCAGCCGCAGTCCGCCGCAAGTAAGGCGGGTTTGCAAGCAGGCGACAGGATCGTTAAAGTCGATGGTCAACCGCTAACGCAATGGATGACGTTCGTGACCCTGGTGCGCGATAATCCAGGTCAGCCGTTAGCGCTGGAGATTGAAAGACAGGGGAGTGCCTTGTCTTTAACATTAATTCCGGATTCGAAATCGGGTAATGGGAAGGCAGAAGGTTTTGCCGGCGTTGTGCCGAAAATCATTCCTCTGCCGGATGAGTACAAGACAGTACGCCAGTATGGGCCGTTCAGCGCCATTGCACAGGCCACGGATAAAACGTGGCAGTTGATGAAGCTGACGGTCAGTATGCTGGGAAAATTGATAACCGGTGATGTGAAACTGAACAACCTCAGTGGGCCGATTTCTATCGCTCAGGGGGCTGGGATGTCAGCGGAGTTCGGGGTGATTTATTATCTGATGTTCCTTGCGCTGATTAGCGTGAACTTAGGGATAATCAACCTGTTTCCGTTGCCCGTTCTTGACGGGGGGCATCTGCTGTTCCTGGCGATTGAAAAGCTTAAGGGCGGACCGGTATCCGAGCGGGTTCAAGACTTTAGTTATCGCATTGGCTCGATATTGCTGGTGCTGTTAATGGGGCTTGCACTTTTCAATGATTTCTCTCGGTTGTAAGAGAGTTAGTTAGGAAGAACGCATAATAACGATGGCGATGAAAAAGTTGCTCATAGCGTCGCTGCTGTTTAGCAGCGCGACCGTATACGGTGCTGAAGGGTTCGTAGTGAAGGACATTCATTTCGAAGGCCTGCAGCGTGTCGCCGTTGGTGCGGCCCTCCTCAGTATGCCGGTGCGCACAGGCGACACGGTTAATGATGAAGATATCAGTAATACCATTCGCGCACTGTTTGCCACTGGCAACTTTGAGGATGTTCGTGTCCTTCGCGATGGCGATACGCTTCTGGTTCAGGTAAAAGAACGTCCGACTATTGCCAGCATCACCTTCTCCGGTAACAAATCGGTGAAAGATGACATGCTGAAGCAAAACCTCGAGGCATCTGGCGTGCGTGTTGGCGAATCTCTGGATCGCACCACCATTGCCGATATCGAGAAAGGTCTGGAAGACTTCTACTATAGCGTCGGTAAATACAGTGCCAGTGTGAAAGCGGTTGTCACACCACTGCCGCGCAACCGTGTTGACCTTAAACTGGTGTTCCAGGAAGGGGTATCGGCGAAGATCCAGCAGATCAACATCGTCGGTAACCATGCCTTCAGCACGGATGAACTGATCTCTCACTTCCAGTTGCGTGATGAAGTCCCGTGGTGGAACGTCGTTGGCGATCGCAAATACCAGAAGCAGAAACTGGCGGGTGACCTTGAAACCCTGCGCAGCTACTATCTGGATCGCGGTTACGCACGTTTCAACATCGATTCAACGCAGGTCAGCCTGACCCCGGATAAGAAAGGGATCTACATTACCGTGAACATCACGGAAGGCGAGCAGTATAAGCTTTCTGGCGTTCAGGTAACGGGGAACCTGGCGGGGCACTCAGCGGAGATAGAAAGCCTGACGAAAATTGAGCCGGGCGAACTCTATAACGGCACCAAAGTGACCAAAATGGAAGATGATATTAAAAAGCTTCTGGGTCGCTATGGCTATGCTTATCCGCGCGTTCAGTCACAGCCTGAAATCAACGACGCTGACAAAACCGTTAAACTGCGCGTAAACGTCGATGCGGGTAACCGTTTCTACGTGCGTAAGATCCGTTTTGAAGGTAACGATACGTCCAAAGATGCCGTCCTGCGTCGCGAAATGCGTCAGATGGAAGGGGCATGGCTGGGCAGCGATATGGTTGATCAGGGTAAAGAGCGTCTGAACCGTCTGGGTTACTTTGAAACGGTCGACACCGACACGCAGCGTGTTCCGGGCAGCCCGGACCAGGTTGATGTGGTCTATAAGGTGAAAGAGCGTAACACCGGTAGCTTCAACTTCGGTGTCGGTTACGGTACGGAAAGCGGCGTAAGCTTCCAGGCGGGTGTTCAGCAGGATAACTGGCTGGGTACGGGTTACGCGGTGGGGATTAACGGTACCAAGAACGATTACCAGACCTACAGCGAACTCTCCGTTACCAACCCGTACTTCACCGTTGATGGTGTGAGCCTGGGCGGTCGTATCTTCTATAACGACTTCGATGCGAACGATGCGGATCTGTCTGACTATACCAACAAAAGTTATGGTACAGACGTCACGCTGGGCTTCCCGGTCAACGAATACAACACGTTGCGTGCTGGCTTAGGGTATGTGCATAACTCCCTGTCCAACATGCAGCCGCAGGTCGCGATGTGGCGTTATTTGAACTCCGTGGGTGAATACCCGGATAACTCGAATGACCGTAACTCTTACAGTGCCAACGACTTCACCTTCAACTATGGTTGGACGTATAACAAGCTTGACCGTGGCTTCTTCCCGACGGAAGGGACCCGCGTCAACCTGAACGGTAAGGTGACCATTCCTGGCTCTGATAACGAGTTCTACAAAGCGACGCTGGATACCGCGACCTACGTACCGATCGACGACGATCACAAGTGGGTGGTCCTCGGTCGTACCCGTTGGGGCTACGGGGATGGAATCGGCGGTAAAGAGATGCCGTTCTATGAGAACTTCTATGCCGGTGGCTCCAGCACCGTGCGTGGCTTCCAGTCCAACACCATTGGTCCGAAAGCAGTCTATTTCCCATCCAGCAGTCGTCATGATGGCGATAGCGACTACAATAACGAATGTGAGAGCACTCAGTCAGCGCCGTGTAAATCGGATGATGCAGTGGGCGGTAACGCCATGGCTGTCGCCAGCCTGGAATTCATTACCCCAACACCGTTCATCAGCGATAAATACGCCAACTCGGTGCGTACCTCGTTCTTCTGGGATATGGGTACTGTCTGGGATACTAACTGGGATTCAAGTGCATATGCCGGTTATCCAGACTACAGTGATCCGAGCAATATCCGTATGTCTGCTGGTATCGCATTACAATGGATGTCCCCATTGGGGCCGTTGGTCTTCTCCTACGCCCAGCCGTTTAAGGATTACGATGGAGACAAAAAAGAGCAGTTCCAGTTTAACATTGGTAAAACCTGGTAATTGTTCTTCGCAAAGGAATGTAATGGTAGTGTAGCGATGACTTTAGGCGATCTTGCATGGGATCGCCTGGCCACGCAAAGAACTGTACCTTCGGGTGCAAATGGGATGGTAAGGAGTTTATTGTGAAAAAGTGGTTATTAGCGGCAGGTCTCGGTTTAGCAATGGTTACGTCTGCACAGGCTGCTGACAAAATTGCAATCGTCAACATGGGTAGCCTGTTCCAGCAGGTTGCGCAGAAGACCGGTGTTTCCAACACGTTGGAAAATGAGTTTAAAGGCCGCGCGAGCGAACTGCAGCGTATGGAATCCGATCTGCAATCTAAAATGCAGCGTCTGCAGTCCATGAAAGCGGGGAGCGATCGTACTAAGCTGGAAAAAGACGTGATGGCTCAGCGCCAGACCTTCTCTCAGAAAGCGCAGGCTTTTGAGCAGGATCGTGCACGTCGTTCCAACGAAGAACGTGGCAAACTGGTTACCCGTATCCAGACTGCTGTGAAATCTGTTGCCAGCAGCCAGAGCATCGATCTGGTCGTTGACGCGAACACCGTTGCTTACAACAGCAGCGACGTAAAAGACATCACTGCTGACGTACTGAAACAGGTTAAATAAGTAATGCCTTCAATTCGACTGGCTGATTTAGCAGAGCAGTTGGATGCAGAATTACACGGTGATGGCGATCTCGTCATCACCGGCGTTGCGTCCATGCAATCTGCGCAAACGGGTCACATCACGTTCATGGTGAATCCGAAATACCGTGAGCACCTGGCCTTATGCCAGGCGTCTGCCGTTGTCATGACGCAGGACGATCTTCCTTTTGCTAAGAGTGCTGCGCTGGTAGTGAAGAATCCCTACCTGACGTACGCGCGAATGGCGCAAATTTTAGATACCACGCCGCAGCCGGCACAGAACATTGCACCGAGTGCAGTGGTTGATGCGACGGCAACGCTGGGTAGTAATGTTTCAATTGGCGCAAATGCGGTGATTGAATCTGGCGTGGAGCTTGGCGATAACGTGGTTATCGGCGCGGGCTGCTTCGTCGGAAAAAATACGAAAATTGGGGCCGGTTCGCGCCTGTGGGCGAATGTATCGGTTTACCACGACATTCAGATCGGTGAGAATTGCCTGATCCAGTCCAGTACGGTCATTGGTGCTGACGGTTTTGGCTATGCCAACGATCGTGGCAATTGGGTGAAGATCCCGCAGTTAGGTCGCGTCATTATTGGCGATCGTGTGGAGATCGGCGCTTGTACTACCATCGACCGCGGTGCACTGGATGATACGGTGATCGGCAATGGGGTTATCATTGATAACCAGTGTCAGATTGCACATAACGTTGTGATTGGCGACAATACGGCGGTTGCCGGGGGCGTCATCATGGCGGGCAGCCTGAAGATTGGCCGTTACTGCATGATCGGCGGTGCCAGCGTAATCAACGGGCATATGGAAATATGCGACAAGGTTACCGTGACGGGCATGGGGATGGTGATGCGTCCCATCACTGAACCTGGCGTCTATTCCTCAGGCATTCCGCTGCAACCTAACAAAGTATGGCGTAAGACAGCCACACTGGTGATGAATATTGATGATATGAGCAAGCGCCTCAAAGCCATTGAGCGCAAGGTTAATCAACAAGACTAAACTCTCACCCGGTCACACATACTTTACGGCCTGTCGGCATTCATACGATTGCGGCAGGCCGTGTTATTATTGGCTTTTAGTATATTTGGACAGGAAGAGTATTTTGACTACTAACACTCATACTCTGCATATTGAAGAGATTTTAGAACTTCTGCCGCACCGTTTTCCGTTTTTACTGGTTGACCGCGTGCTGGACTTTGAAGAAGGTCGTTTTCTGCGCGCAGTGAAAAATGTCTCCGTTAACGAGCCGTTTTTCCAGGGCCATTTCCCGGGTAAACCTATTTTCCCAGGCGTGCTGATTCTGGAAGCAATGGCACAGGCTACGGGTATTCTTGCGTTTAAAAGCGTAGGGAAACTGGAGCCAGGAGAACTCTACTATTTCGCGGGTATCGATGAAGCACGCTTTAAGCGTCCCGTCGTGCCAGGCGATCAGATGATCATGGAAGTCACTTTCGAGAAAACGCGCCGTGGCCTGACCCGCTTTAAAGGGGTTGCGCTGGTTGACGGTAAAGTAGTTTGCGAAGCAACGATGATGTGCGCTCGTAGCCGGGAGGCCTGATACGTGATTGATAAATCCGCCTTTATTCATCCAACCGCCATTGTGGAAGAAGGCGCCTCACTCGGCGCTAACGTTCACATTGGTCCTTTTTGCCTCGTTGGACCCCATGTTGAAATTGGTGAAGGTACCGTACTGAAGTCTCACGTTGTCGTGAATGGTCATACTAAAATTGGCCGCGATAACGAGATATATCAGTTCGCCTCCATCGGTGAAGTGAACCAGGATCTGAAATATGCGGGTGAACCGACCCGTGTGGAAATTGGCGATCGTAACCGCATTCGTGAAAGCGTTACCATTCATCGTGGTACAGTACAGGGCGGTGGATTGACGAAGGTGGGCAGCGATAACTTACTGATGATTAATGCCCATGTGGCACACGATTGCACAATAGGGGATCGCTGTATTCTGGCAAATAACGCCACGCTTGCGGGTCACGTTTCGCTGGATGATTACGTCATCATCGGTGGCATGACCGCAGTGCATCAGTTCTGCATTATTGGTGCACACGTGATGGTCGGTGGCTGTTCTGGCGTTGCTCAGGACGTTCCGCCGTACGTTATTGCTCAGGGCAACCACGCGACGCCGTTTGGCGTCAACATCGAAGGGTTGAAGCGTCGCGGATTTACCCGCGAAGCGATTACCGCTATCCGCAATGCTTACAAAGCGTTGTACCGTAGCGGCAAAACCCTGGAAGAAGTGAAACCGGAAATCGCTGAACTGGCGAAGCAGTATCCGGAAGTTCAGGCGTTCAGCGATTTCTTTGCCCGCTCAACGCGCGGACTGATTCGTTAATGGCTGAACAGCGCTCCTTAACGATTGCCCTGGTCGCCGGAGAAACCTCCGGCGATATTCTTGGTGCTGGCTTAATCCGGGCGCTGAAAGCGCGCGTACCTGATGCGCGTTTTGTCGGCGTCGCCGGCCCGCGCATGCAGGCTGAAGGCTGTGAAGCCTGGTATGAAATGGAAGAACTGGCGGTGATGGGCATTGTGGAAGTGCTTGGACGCCTGCGTCGTCTGCTGCATATCCGCGCCGATCTGACCCGTCGATTCACCGAGTTGCAGCCCGATGTTTTCGTCGGTATCGATGCACCCGATTTCAATATCACTCTCGAAGGGAATTTGAAAAAACAGGGCATCAAAACGATTCATTACGTCAGTCCGTCCGTCTGGGCGTGGCGACAGAAACGCGTTTTCAAAATAGGCAGATCCACCAACATGGTTCTGGCTTTTCTGCCTTTCGAAAAAGCGTTTTACGACAAGTTTAATGTACCGTGCCGTTTTATCGGTCACACGATGGCGGATGCCATGCCGCTGGACCCGGATAAAAACGCGGCGCGGGATGTGCTGGGTATTTCCCATGATGCCCACTGCCTGGCGTTATTGCCTGGTAGCCGTGGTGCAGAAGTCGAAATGTTGAGTGCCGATTTTTTAAAAACAGCACAACTGTTGCGACAGACATACCCTGACCTTGAAGTCGTGGTGCCATTGGTCAATGCCAAACGCCGCGAACAGTTTGAACGCATCAAGGCTGAGGTTGCACCCGATCTTCATGTTCACCTGCTGGATGGGATGGGACGCGAAGCGATGGTCGCCAGTGATGCAGCATTGCTGGCATCGGGCACCGCCGCGCTTGAGTGCATGCTGGCGAAATGCCCGATGGTAGTGGGATATCGCATGAAGCCCTTTACGTTCTGGCTGGCGAAGCGGCTGGTGAAGACTGATTATGTCTCGCTGCCAAACCTGCTGGCGGGAAGGGAACTGGTGAAAGAGCTATTGCAGGAAGAGTGTGAGCCGCAAAAGCTGGCTGAGGCGCTCCTCCCCTTGTTGGCCAACGGTAAAACCAGCCATGCGATGCATGATACTTTTCGCGAACTGCATCAGCAGATCCGCTGTAACGCCGATGAGCAGGCGGCGGATGCGGTCCTGGAGTTAGTACAATGATCGAATTTGTTTATCCGCACACGCAGTTAGTGGCGGGTGTGGATGAAGTCGGACGCGGTCCATTGGTCGGCGCGGTCGTCACTGCTGCCGTGATCCTCGACCCGGCGCGCCCGATTGTGGGTCTTAACGATTCCAAAAAATTATCTGAAAAGCGCCGTCTGGCGCTGTATGACGAAATCAAAGAAAAAGCGTTGAGCTGGAGCCTCGGTCGTGCAGAACCACACGAAATCGATGAGCTGAATATTCTCCACGCCACTATGCTGGCTATGCAGCGAGCGGTGGCGGGGTTACACATTGCGCCGGAATATGTGCTGATCGATGGCAATCGCTGTCCGGCATTGCCTGTGCCATCCCTGGCGGTGGTGAAGGGCGACAGTCGGGTGGCGGAAATCAGCGCCGCGTCTATTCTTGCAAAAGTCACGCGTGACGCCGAAATGGCCGAGCTGGATATCGTTTTCCCGCAATATGGTTTTGCCCAACACAAAGGGTATCCAACCGCTTTCCATCTGGAAAAACTGGCTGAACATGGCGCAACGGAGCATCACCGACGTAGTTTTGCTCCCGTTAAACGCGCACTGGGACTCGCGTCCTGATTCTTGTGTTGAAGGAATCTGAAGATGTCTGAACCTCGTTTCGTCCACCTGCGGGTGCACAGCGACTATTCCATGATCGATGGGCTGGCGAAAACCGGGCCGCTGGTGAAAAAGGCGGCCGCGTTAGGCATGCCTGCACTGGCGATCACCGATTTTACGAACCTCTGTGGTCTGGTGAAGTTCTACGGAGCGGGTCATGGCGCAGGGATTAAACCCATTGTTGGCGCTGACTTCCATGTTCAGAGTGAGCAGATGGGCGATGAACTCACGCATCTGACGGTACTCGCCGCGAATAACACCGGTTATCAAAATCTCACCCTGCTGATCTCCAAAGCCTATCAGCGCGGTTATGGTGCGGCGGGGCCGATCATCGACCGCGACTGGCTGATCGAGCTGAAAGAAGGGTTGATCCTGCTCTCCGGCGGCCGGATGGGCGACGTCGGGCGTAGCCTGCTGCGCGGCAATAGCGCGCTGGTGGAAGAGTGTGTCGCTTTCTACGAAGAGCACTTCCCGGACTGTTACTTCCTTGAGCTGATCCGTACCGGTCGACCGGATGAAGAGACCTATCTGCATGCGGCCGTTAAGTTGGCGGAATCGCGGGGGTTGCCGGTGGTGGCCACCAACGACGTGCGCTTTATCAACAGTGAAGACTTTGACGCGCATGAAATCCGCGTCGCCATTCACGATGGCTTTACGCTCGACGATCCCAAGCGTCCGCGCAACTATTCGGCGCAGCAGTATATGCGCTCGGAAGAGGAGATGTGCGAGCTCTTCTCCGACATTCCGGAAGCGCTGGAAAACACCGTCGAAATTGCCAAACGCTGCAACGTAACGGTGCGTCTGGGCGAATACTTCCTGCCGCAGTTCCCGACTGGCGATATGACCACGGAAGATTTCCTGGTACAGAAATCGAAAGAGGGTCTGGAAGAGCGTCTGGAATTCTTGTTCCCGGATGAAGCCGAGCGGAAAGAGAAACGTCCGCCGTACGATGAACGCCTGGACATTGAGCTACAGGTGATCAACCAGATGGGGTTCCCTGGCTACTTCCTCATCGTGATGGAGTTTATCCAGTGGTCGAAAGACAACGGCGTGCCGGTAGGCCCGGGCCGTGGTTCCGGTGCGGGATCGCTGGTGGCCTATGCGCTGAAAATCACCGACCTCGATCCGCTGGAATTTGACCTGCTGTTCGAACGTTTCCTTAACCCGGAACGTGTCTCCATGCCTGACTTCGACGTTGACTTCTGTATGGAGAAACGCGACCAGGTGATTGAACACGTTGCGGACATGTACGGTCGTGATGCGGTATCGCAGATAATTACCTTCGGTACGATGGCGGCGAAAGCGGTTATTCGCGACGTGGGCCGTGTACTGGGCCACCCGTACGGTTTTGTCGACAGGATTTCGAAGCTGGTACCGCCTGATCCTGGGATGACGCTGGCGAAAGCCTTCGAAGCCGAACCGCAACTGCCAGAAATTTACGAGGCAGATGAAGAAGTTAAAGCGCTGATCGACATGGCGCGTAAGCTGGAAGGCGTGACCCGTAACGCCGGTAAACATGCCGGTGGGGTGGTTATCGCACCGACGAAAATCACCGATTTTGCGCCGCTGTACTGTGATGAACAGGGGCTGCATCCGGTTACCCAGTTTGATAAAAACGATGTGGAATATGCCGGCCTCGTGAAGTTCGACTTCCTCGGCCTGCGTACGCTCACCATCATCAACTGGGCGCTGGAGATGATCAACGCCCGCCGCGAGAAGCACGGCGAGCCGCCGCTGGATATTGCCGCTATCCCGCTGGACGACAAGAAAAGTTTCGATATGCTGCAACGCTCGGAAACTACGGCGGTCTTCCAGCTTGAATCCCGCGGCATGAAAGACCTGATTAAGCGTCTGCAGCCTGACTGCTTCGAAGATATGATAGCCCTGGTGGCCTTGTTCCGTCCGGGGCCGTTGCAGTCCGGGATGGTGGATAACTTCATCGACCGTAAGCACGGGCGTGAAGAGATTTCCTATCCGGATGTGCAGTGGCAACACGAAAGCCTGAAGCCGGTACTGGAGCCGACCTACGGCATCATCCTGTATCAGGAACAGGTCATGCAGATTGCTCAGGTGCTCTCTGGCTATACCCTTGGCGGCGCGGACATGCTGCGTCGTGCGATGGGTAAGAAAAAGCCGGAAGAGATGGCCAAGCAGCGCGGCACCTTCGAAGAAGGGGCGAAAAAGAACGGCGTTGACGGCGAACTGGCAATGAAAATCTTCGACCTGGTGGAGAAATTCGCCGGGTACGGATTTAACAAATCGCACTCTGCTGCCTACGCGCTGGTCTCTTACCAGACGCTGTGGCTGAAAGCACACTATCCTGCCGAGTTTATGGCGGCGGTCATGACCGCTGATATGGACAACACCGAGAAGGTGGTTGGACTGGTGGACGAATGCTGGCGCATGGGGCTGAAGATCCTGCCGCCCGATATCAACTCCGGGCTGTATCACTTCCACGTCAACGACGACGGCGAGATTGTTTACGGTATCGGCGCGATCAAAGGCGTGGGTGAAGGTCCGATCGAGGCGATCATTGAGGCGCGTAACAACGGCGGCTATTTCCGCGAGTTGTTCGATCTTTGCGCGCGCACCGATACCAAAAAGCTCAACCGTCGGGTGCTGGAAAAACTGATCATGTCCGGGGCGTTTGACAGGCTGGGGCCGCATCGTGCCGCACTGATGAACTCGCTGGGCGATGCGCTGAAAGCCGCCGACCAGCACGCGAAAGCGGAAGCGATTGGCCAGGCGGATATGTTCGGTGTGCTGGCGGAAGAGCCGGAGCAAATTGAACAGTCCTACGCCAGCTGCCAACCGTGGCCGGAACAGGTGGTGTTAGATGGGGAACGTGAAACGTTGGGGCTGTACCTGACGGGTCACCCTATCAATCAGTATTTGAAAGAAATTGAGCGCTATGTCGGAGGCTACCGGCTGAAAGACATGCATCCGACAGAACGTGGTAAAGTGACCACGGCTGCGGGGCTCGTCATTGCCGCAAGGGTTATGGTCACCAAGCGCGGCAATCGTATCGGCATCTGTACGCTGGATGACCGTTCCGGACGTCTGGAGGTGATGTTATTTACCGACGCCCTGGATAAATACCAGCAATTGCTGGAAAAAGACCGCATACTTATCGTCAGCGGACAGGTCAGCTTTGATGACTTCAGCGGGGGGCTTAAAATGACCGCCCGCGAAGTGATGGATATTGACGAAGCCCGGGAAAAATATGCTCGCGGGCTTGCTATCTCGCTGACGGACAGGCAAATTGATGACCAGCTTTTAAACCGACTCCGTCAGTCTCTGGAACCCCACCGCTCGGGGACAATTCCAGTACATCTCTACTATCAGAGGGCGGATGCACGTGCGCGGTTGCGTTTTGGCGCAACGTGGCGTGTCTCTCCGAGCGATCGTTTGCTAAACGATCTCCGTGGCCTCATTGGTTCGGAGCAGGTGGAACTGGAGTTTGACTAATACAGGAATACTATGAGTCTGAATTTCCTTGATTTTGAACAGCCGATTGCAGAGCTGGAAGCAAAAATCGATTCTCTGACTGCGGTGAGCCGTCAGGACGAGAAACTGGATATTAATATCGATGAAGAAGTGCATCGCCTGCGTGAAAAGAGCGTAGAGCTGACGCGCAAAATCTTCGCCGATCTTGGCGCATGGCAGGTTGCCCAACTGGCACGCCATCCGCAGCGTCCTTACACCCTGGATTATGTTCGCCTGGCGTTTGATGAATTTGACGAACTGGCGGGCGATCGCGCCTATGCCGACGATAAAGCTATCGTCGGCGGCATCGCGCGTCTGGATGGTCGTCCGGTGATGATCATTGGTCATCAGAAAGGCCGCGAGACCAAGGAAAAAATCCGTCGTAACTTTGGTATGCCGGCACCGGAAGGCTATCGTAAAGCGCTGCGTCTGATGGAAATGGCCGAGCGTTTCCACATGCCGATCATTACCTTTATCGACACGCCGGGTGCTTATCCAGGCGTCGGTGCGGAAGAGCGCGGTCAGTCTGAAGCTATTGCACGAAACCTGCGTGAAATGTCACGTCTGAGCGTTCCGGTTATCTGCACCGTGATCGGTGAAGGGGGATCCGGTGGCGCGCTGGCAATCGGCGTGGGTGACAAAGTGAATATGCTGCAATACAGCACCTATTCCGTGATCTCCCCGGAAGGCTGTGCGTCCATTCTGTGGAAAAGCGCGGACAAAGCGCCGTTGGCCGCTGAAGCAATGGGTATCGTCGCGCCGCGTCTGAAAGAGCTGAAGCTGATTGATTCCATCATCCCTGAACCACTGGGCGGTGCGCACCGCAACCCGGAAGTGATGGCGGCTTCGCTGAAAGCGCAACTGCTGGCCGATCTTGCCGATCTCGATGTACTGAGCACCGAAGATTTGAAAAACCGTCGCTATCAGCGTCTGATGAGCTACGGTTACGCATAAACGTTGACCATTCCGAAAAGGGCCACAAATTGTGGCCCTTTTTTTTACCTGTGGTTTGAACCCGCTATGATTAGCGTAGGTTTTTCCAGGAGGAACGCATGAACATCATCGCCATCATGGGGCCGCACGGGGTTTTTTATAAAGATGAGCCCATCAAGGAGCTTGAGCGTGCGCTGCAATCACAGGGATTTCAGATAATCTGGCCACAGAACAGCGTCGACCTGCTGAAATTTATCGAACACAACCCGCGCATCTGCGGGGTAATTTTTGACTGGGATGAGTACAGTCTCGATCTGTGCAGCGAGATTAACCAGCTTAATGAGTATTTACCGCTGTATGCGTTTATCAACACGCATTCAACCATGGACGTCAGCGTTCACGATATGCGCATGGCGTTATGGTTTTTTGAGTATGCGCTGGGGCAGGCGGAAGATATTGCGACGCGCATTCGCCAGTACACCAACGAGTACCTCGACAATATCACGCCGCCCTTCACCAGGGCGCTGTTCACTTACGTGAAAGAGGGGAAGTACACCTTCTGTACGCCGGGGCACATGGCTGGAACGGCCTATCAAAAAAGCCCGGTTGGCTGCCTGTTCTATGACTTTTTCGGCGGCAATACCCTAAAAGCAGATGTGTCGATATCGGTCACTGAGCTGGGTTCGTTACTCGACCACACCGGACCGCATCTGGAGGCCGAAGAGTACATTGCCAGAACCTTCGGTGCAGAGCAGAGTTACATGGTGACCAACGGCACCTCTACCTCAAACAAAATTGTGGGGATGTACGCCGCGCCGACCGGCAGTACGCTGCTGATTGACCGCAACTGCCATAAGTCGCTGGCGCATTTGTTGATGATGAGCGACGTGGTCCCAATCTGGCTGAAACCGACGCGTAACGCGCTCGGCATTCTGGGCGGCATTCCTAAGCGCGAGTTTACGCACGAGAGTATTGCGAGCAAAGTTGCCGCCACGACCCAGGCACAGTGGCCGGTTCATGCGGTGATAACCAACTCAACCTATGACGGACTGCTGTATAACACCAACTGGATCAAACAGACGCTGGATGTTCCCTCTATCCACTTCGATTCTGCCTGGGTGCCGTATACCCACTTCCATCCCATTTATCAGGGGAAAAGCGGGATGAGCGGTGAGCGAGTGCCTGGCAAGGTGATTTTTGAGACACAATCCACTCACAAAATGCTGGCGGCGTTGTCGCAGGCGTCGCTTATCCATATTAAAGGGGAATATGACGAAGAGACCTTCAACGAAGCCTTTATGATGCACACCTCTACCTCACCGAGCTATCCCATTGTTGCCTCCATTGAGACGGCGGCGGCGATGCTGCGTGGAAATTCGGGTAGGCGGTTAATCAACCGCTCGGTAGAGCGTGCGCTGCATTTTCGCAAAGAGGTACAGCGATTGCGTGAAGAGTCTGACGGTTGGTTCTTTGATATCTGGCAGCCAGAAGAGGTTGATGAAGCGGCGTGCTGGCCGGTTGCGCCAGGTGAAGACTGGCACGGATTTACCGATGCCGACGACGACCATATGTTCCTCGACCCGGTAAAAGTGACTATCCTGACTCCCGGTATGGATGAGCAGGGGAAGATGAGTGACGAGGGGATCCCCGCCGCGCTGGTGGCAAAATTCCTCGATGAGCGCGGCGTGGTGGTGGAGAAAACCGGCCCGTACAACCTGCTGTTTCTCTTTAGTATCGGGATTGATAAAACCCGGGCGATGGGGCTGTTGCGTGGCCTGACCGAATTTAAACGCTCTTACGATCTCAATTTGCGTGTGAAGAATATGCTGCCGGATCTGTATGCGGAAGATCCTGATTTTTATCGTCACATGCGTATCCAGGATCTGGCGCAAGGGATCCATAAGCTCATTCGCCAGCACGATCTTTCCGGACTGATGTTGCGAGCGTTTGATACTCTGCCGGAAATGATCATGACGCCGCATCAGGCCTGGCAACGGCAGATCAAAGGCGAAGTCGAAACGGTGACTCTCGATCAGCTGGTGGGACGCGTGTCAGCGAATATGATCCTGCCGTATCCCCCTGGCGTTCCGCTGCTGATGCCGGGAGAAATGATCACCGGGCAGAGTCGCGCAGTGCTCGATTTCCTGTTGATGCTCTGTTCCGTCGGCCACCACTATCCGGGCTTTGAAACGGATATTCACGGGGCGAAGCAGGATGACGATGGCGTATACCACGTACGAGTCTTAAAAACAGCATGACAGCTTGCCTTCAGCGCCCTCTGGCGGGTAACGTGCTGATGATAAATAAAGGAGATGAAGACACTATGCTGGGATTAAAACAGGTTCACCATATTGCGATTATTGCGACAGACTATGCCGCGAGTAAGTCCTTCTATTGCGATATTCTGGGGTTTACGCTGATGAGCGAAGCCTATCGTGAAGAACGAGACTCGTGGAAGGGTGATCTGGCGCTAAACGGACAATATGTGATTGAGCTTTTTTCATTTCCTTTCCCGCCCGCGCGTCCAGGTCGCCCGGAAGCCTGCGGATTGCGCCATCTGGCGTTCAGCGTGGATGACCTGGATAACGCGGTTGCGCATCTGGAGGAAAATCACGTCAGTTGCGAAGCCATCCGCATCGATCCCTTCACCAACAAGCGCTTCACCTTTTTTAAAGACCCGGATGGCCTGCCGCTCGAACTGTATGAGCAGTAAGACTTGTTATTGCGGCGATTGCCCGGTAACGTGCCGGGCAACGTCACTGTAAATAACCGCTATGACAACACTCACGCTGAACACTTCGCTTTTCACCTCCCGACAGATACTGGTCGCTTTTAGCGGCGGTCTGGACTCTACCGTGCTCCTGCACCAACTGGTGCAATGGCGGGCGCAGCAACCGACGCTCTCACTTCGCGCAATTCACATCCATCACGGGCTAAGCGCTCACGCCGATGCGTGGGTAGCGCATTGCGAAGCCGTCTGTGCGCAATGGCAGGTACCGCTGGTGGTGGAGCGGGTAACGCTGGCGGACGCGGGACTGGGGATTGAAGCTCATGCCCGACAGGCGCGGTATCAGGCGTTTGCCGACGCATTGTTGCCCGGTGAAGTGCTGGCGACCGCCCAGCATCTTGACGATCAGTGTGAAACTTTTTTACTGGCGCTCAAACGCGGCAGCGGCCCGGCGGGGCTGTCTGCGATGGCGGAGATTTCTGCGTTTGCCGGCACGCAACTCATCCGTCCGCTGCTGACGCAAACTCGTGCGGCGCTGGAGCAATGGGCAAGGCAATATCAGCTTCGCTGGATTGAAGATGAAAGCAATCAGGATGACGCCTACGATCGCAACTTCCTGCGTTTGCAGGTTCTGCCGCTTCTGCAACAGCGCTGGCCGCATTTCGCTGATGCCACAGCGCGCAGCGCCGCGCTGTGCGCCGAGCAGGAGAGTCTGCTGGATGAACTGCTTGCCGATGAACTGTCTGGTTGCACCACGGCAAACGGAACGCTGGCGCTTACGCCGCTCAAGGCAATGAGCCGTGTCCGGCGTGCAGCGCTGCTTCGCCGCTGGCTGGCTGCGCAAAATGCGCCAATGCCTTCACGCGATGGACTTGACCGTCTCTGGCAGGAGGTGGCGCTGGCGCGTGAAGATGCTTCACCGTGTCTGCGTTTCGGCGACTATGAGGTGCGACGTTATCAGGGGCAACTGTGGTGGATTAAATCTGCTGTCGGGCAGAGTGAGACCATACTGCCCTGGCCTTGCTGGCAGATGCCGCTCACGCTGCCTGCCGGTCTGGGCTATCTCAGGCTACAACCGGGGGGGGAATTGCGCATGCCCCGCGAGGATGAGTGCGTCAGCATCCGTTTTAAAGCATCCGGAATGCTGCATATTGTTGGCCGCAACGGTGGGCGTAAGTTAAAGAAAATCTGGCAGGAGCTGAATGTGCCTTCCTGGCGACGAGATACCACGCCGTTGCTGTTTTACGGTGAAACGCTGATTGCGGCCGCTGGGGTATTTGTCACGCGTGAGGGGCTTACAGAGGGGGAATCAGGGGCGAAATTGGTGTGGGATAAGAGCATCTGAAATGCCTGATGACGCTGCGCTTATCAGGCCTACGTATCGCATGGCGCGTAGGCCGGATAAGGTGCTTGCACCGCCATCCGGCAGCACATATTCAGGATTCGCTAACCACCACGGTACCGATTTCCGGATGGCTGAAGCTGACAATTTTATCGAGACGAAGCTCGCGCGTTTCACCCGCAACATCGGTGATCAGATATTCCACGTTTTTCCGCGAAACCAGATCGTTGGCTTTCGCCTGCAAAACTTCACCATCTTTCAGTTCCAGCGTCAGTAATAAATGATGCTGGCAGGCGAGCTCGAGGTTGTCGTAGTCATCACAGTTGATGGGTTGGTATGTATCATTCATTGACATAATCGCTCACCAGTAAGTTCGCCGCAGCATAGGCCGCCTTTTCCCTGACCGACTCTGAAAGGGCACTGTCTGCCGCTATTTCATTAAGCACCTTCAATACGCAACCCAGCGCATCCGGGATATACCCTAAGTCTCCGCTGGCGATTTCCGCATACCGCTTGCGTATTAACTCACAATATTTTTCCACATGCCCTCCTGTCAGCATTCTGACTTAACCGTGGATGCAAGTCTAAGCCTACGAAGATAAACTCTGTTTAGCAAGGTGACTATACCACAGCCATTCGCGCAATATCAGCGCCTTGATAGATGATCCTCTGACAGCCTTTTGGCTTCATTTTCGCTACAATGATCGCCTGATTCGAAAGGAGTTTTTCCATGGCGCTTAAAGCGACAATTTATAAAGCCGTTGTTAACGTGGCGGACCTTGACCGTAACCAGTTTCTTGATGCGGCGTTGACGCTGGCGCGTCACCCCTCTGAAACCCAGGAGCGCATGATGCTGCGTCTGCTGGCGTGGATTAAGTATGCGGATGAGCGTCTCCAGTTTACGCGTGGCTTAAGCGCGGAGGATGAGCCGGAAGCATGGTTGCGTAACGATCATATGGGTATCGACCTGTGGGTCGAGCTGGGATTGCCGGATGAAAGGCGTATTAAGAAGGCGTGCACGCAGGCCGCCGACGTGGCGCTGTTTGCCTATAACAGTCGGGCAGCGCAGATCTGGTGGCAGCAAAACCAGAGTAAATGCGCGCAGTTTTCGAATCTCACGGTCTGGTATCTGGATGATGAACAACTGGCCCAGCTCAGCGCCTTTGCGAACCGTACCATGACGCTACAGGCGACGATTCAGGATGGTGCTATCTGGTTGTCTGATTCTCAGAATAATCTGGAAATTCATCTGACGTCGTGGCATCAGCCGGCATGATCGTCATTTCGCGAACTGTCTCAATCCCTGACGATGAGCTGGAGATCACCGCCATTCGAGCCCAGGGCGCAGGGGGACAGCACGTCAATAAGACCTCAACGGCGATACATTTGCGTTTTGACATTCGGGCCTCCAGCCTGCCAGAGTATTATAAGGAACGTCTGCTGGCCGCCAGCCATCACCTGATTACGGCCGATGGCGTGATGATTATTAAGGCGCAGGAATACCGCAACCAGGAACTCAACCGGGAAGCGGCGCTTGCCAGGCTAGTGGCGGTCATAAAAGAACTCACCGCAGAACAAAAAAGCCGACGCGCAACCCGACCAACGCGGGCATCGAAAGAACGAAGATTAAATTCGAAGGCGCAGAAATCCTCAGTAAAAGCCCTTCGCGGGAAAGTCCGTCGCGATGACTGACGGGCAGGAATAAAAATGGATAGGGAGTCAGGGTGAAAAAAACACTACTTTCAGCGATGGCGGCGTTTACGCTCTTCGCATTGATTGGTTGTAATAACCGTTCAGACGTTGACGTTATCCAGCCGACTCAGGTTGCAGAATTAAAACCGATGCAGCAAAGCTGGCGAGGCATTCTACCTTGTGCTGACTGCGAGGGAATTGAGACGTCTCTGTTTCTGGAGAAAGATGGCACATGGGTAATGAACGAACGCTATCAGGGCGTACGTGAAGAGCCGTCTTCTTTTGCCTCCTACGGCACCTGGGCGCGTACGGCCGATAAACTGGTGCTGACCGACAGTCAGGGCGAGAAATCCTACTATCGTGCGAAAGGAGAAGCGCTGGAGATGCTGGATCGGGAGGGTAACCCTATCGAGTCTCAGTTTAACTATACGCTTGCGCCTGTGAAATCGAGCTTGCCAGTGACGCCGATGGCGATGCGTGGCATGTATTTCTATATGGCGGATGCCGCAACCTTCACCGACTGCGCGACAGGAAAGCGGGTATCCGTTGCCAGTAACGCCGAGCTGGAACGCGGTTATCTTGCGGCGCGTGGCACCAGTGAAAAACCGGTGCTGTTGTCTGTCGAAGGGCACTTCACGCTGGAGGTGAATCCGGATACCCATGAGCCTGTGAAAACGCTGATGGCGGATAAAGAGATTAAATTTATCCCGGGTAAGGGCTGCACCGACTGAGTGGCAGACTGAAAGATAGCGGTCCGGTCACCGGACCGCTATCGTCTTACCTGCGGTGATGCTATGGCGTCTGCAGCTTAGCGCGTCAGTCCTACAAAACGTCCCGTCTTGATATAAATCCCTAACTTCAAATGACCGACATAGCGAAGCTGCGTTTCTGGCTTAAACGCGGCAAGGTCGCCTTCCCGCATGTGCATCAGGTCGGCAGGGCTTATCCAGCCCGACTGCGCCAGAGTTAGCGGATGTCCCGCTTTAGCAAACGCATCGGTTACGAATTCGGAACAAAACCACGCCGTTTTCTCTCCCGCTCGGGGATCGCTCAGCTGCGCTTTCGCCAGTCCGCTGACGCACTGCTGCCGGAAATCTTCGGAGAAGGGGTTAAGCGAACACATCTGGCGGGTCATCATAAACGGAATGAATTCCACGATACCGCGATAGTTGTAGCCGCTGTTCTTGATTTTATAGGCGAAGGTTTTGATCTCCGCGGCCTGTTGCGGGGTCAGTTCAGGAACTCTCAGGGCAAAAAGCTTATCACTATGCTTCATCGCCTGTTCGAGTGAAACGATTTGCACGCCAGCCCCGGTGGCTTCTGCCACTTCATTATTTCCCAGATAGACGGCAACGTGGCTTACGGAAGCGTTACTGAACGCGCGGATGCCTAATGAGGTGACCCCAAGGCTGGAGGAGAACAGGAGATCGCCTGGCTTAAGTTCGGTATCAGTAATTTCGACCAGTGCTTTATTCGTGAATGAGCTTTGGCGCTGGAATTTAACCGCCCATTTTTTAGATTGCGCATCAATGGCGGTGGCGGATTTATTCGGTGGGCTGACGTCAACGGTGCAGGCCGAAAGCAAAAGAAGGCAAGGGAGGAACAGGCGGTAATACGCCGTTGGTTTAGCCATTTTATACAATCCATGTAAAAAAGAGGCCCTGAAAATCAGAGCCTCTTATGACATCAGCCTTTAATCTGTTTAACCAGATAGTTGACGATGTCGCCGGTTTTAATCAGCTGTTTCTCGCCATTGCGGCGGTATTTGTATTCAATATCGTCGTTGTCGAGGTTACGGTCGCCCAGCACGATAGTGTGCGGAATACCGATCAGTTCCATATCCGCGAACATCACGCCAGGACGCTCTTTACGGTCGTCCATTAGCACTTCAATGCCTTGCGCACGCAGCTCGGCATACAGTTTTTCAGCCAGTTCCTGCACGCGATAGGACTTGTGCATGTTCATCGGCAGAATCGCGACCTGGAATGGGGCGATGGCGTCAGGCCAGACGATGCCGCGATCGTCGTAGTTCTGTTCAATGGCCGCCGCCACCACACGTGTAACCCCGATACCGTAGCAGCCCATGGTCAGGATCTGATTGCGGCCATCTTCACCCTGAACGGAGGCTTTCATCGCTTCCGAATATTTGGTGCCCAGTTGGAAGATATGACCGACTTCGATACCGCGCTTGATAAGCAGCGTGCCTTTACCATCCGGGCTCGGATCGCCGGCGACAACATTACGGATATCAGCAATTTCTGGGGTTGCGACATCGCGATCCCAGTTGATACCGAAGTAGTGTTTACCATCCACGTTAGCGCCCGCCGCGAAATCACTCATTACAGCCACGGTACGGTCGATAATCACCGGCACCGGCATGTTCACCGGACCCAGGGAACCCGGACCGGCTTTCACCAGTGCGCGGATCTCTTCTTCGGTGGCGAACGTCAGCGGGCTGGCAACCTGCGGCAGTTTTTCCGCTTTGACTTCGTTCAGCTCATGATCGCCACGAACCAGCAGCGCGACCAGCGGAGACTTGCTGTCTTCCACGGCTTTTACCAGCAGAGTTTTAACGGTTTTTTCGACAGGCAGATTAAACTGTTCAACCAGCTCGGCGATGGTTTTCGCATTCGGCGTATCAACCAGCGTCATCTCCTGCGTTGCCGCAGCGCGTGGTTCTTTCGGCGCAACGGCTTCAGCAAATTCAATGTTGGCCGCGTAGTCAGAGGAGTCAGAGAAGATCACATCGTCTTCACCGCTCTGCGCCAGTACCTGGAATTCGTGCGAGGCGCTGCCGCCGATAGAACCGGTGTCAGCCTGCACCGCGCGGAAATCCAGCCCCATACGGCTGAAGATCTTGCTATAAGCCGCGTACATCGTGTCGTAGGTTTCCTGCAGCGATTCCTGAGAAGTATGGAAAGAGTAGGCATCTTTCATCAGGAATTCACGGGAGCGCATCACGCCGAAACGCGGACGCACTTCGTCACGGAATTTCGTCTGAATCTGGTAGAAGTTCAGCGGCAACTGTTTGTAAGAGCTGAGCTCATTACGAATCAGGTCGGTGATCACTTCTTCGTGCGTTGGGCCGAGTACGAACGGACGCTCGCCACGGTCAACAAAACGCAGCAGCTCCGGACCGTACTGTTCCCAACGGCCACTCTCTTGCCACAGGTCAGCAGGCTGAACGACTGGCATAGACACCTCGATGGCACCGGCGTTGTTCATCTCTTCACGCACGATGTTCTCGACTTTTTTCAGGACGCGCACGCCGGTCGGCAGCCAGGTGTATAACCCGGAGGCCAGCTTGCGGATCATCCCGGCGCGCAGCATCAGCTGATGGCTGATAACCTCGGCGTCGGCAGGTGTCTCCTTCAGAGTGGAGAGCAGGTATTGGCTAGTACGCATGTTGTTACGGTTCCAGTTGAACGATCGAACAGGCTCAATGCGAGCCTGACACAAAAAAAGTAACTCAGTTTACCAGCGAGAAAGGGATGTCAAAAGAGAAGGGCGTGAAATTAGCGGGGTTCTAGCGCAAAGACTTCGAAACCCGTCTCGGTTACGCGCCAGCGCACGTTGAAATCGTGCAGCCAGACGGCGTAGGTTTTGCCTGTCTCTTCCCCTTTCCGATAGGCTGGACGCGGGTCCTGCGCCAGCACATCGCGAATAAACGTTTTCAGCAGGGGGTAATGCTTTTCCAGTGCAGGAAACTGTTGTTCAATCTCGTCGGTAAAACTCACCGCCATTTCGGCCTGAGGTGCCTGTTGTGCGTAGCTGGCGGTTGCATCCGGCAAAGATTCCGCGAACGGCAGATAAGGCTTGATGTCGATGACCGGCGTACCGTCGACCAGATCCAGACTACCCAGTTGCAGAATAACCTGATCTTTCTGACAGACAATGCCTTTCAGTTCGACCAGCGACATGCCGACGGGATTGGGGCGAAACGTTGAGCGCGTGGCGAATACGCCCATACGCGCGTTACCGCCAAGACGAGGCGGGCGCACGGTTGGGCGCCATCCCCCTTCCATCGTCTGATGGAAAACAAAGATCACCCATAAGTGGCTGAATGCTTCAAGACCGCGTACCGCATCGGCCTGATTATAGGGCGACAGCAGGTGCAGTTCGCCGTTGACGCTTTTTACCAGCCCTGGCTGGCGGGGAACGGCGAACTTCTCTTTGTAGGGCGAGCGAATGACACCGATTTGCTCAAACTGAAAATGACTCATTTAGCCGAGATGTTGAGCGCAGAACCAATACAGACGGCCTGACGATAGCAGCCGGGTGTCCCGCTGGTGACTTCACAGCTATGCAGTAAAACGGCATTGGCTTTCATTTTCGACGCATTAATCTGCATGCGTTTACGTGCCGTCGGGATGTTCGGCGGAGAGTCCTGATTAGAGGCCTGACAGGATTCACCGGTTACTTCGCCGAGATCGCGGAACGGCTTGCCGACCAGATCTTCCGCATTGGTGTAAATTCTGACGGGGACCGCGCGCGGCGCTTTCGGTTTTTCCGGCTCCGCTTTAGGCGGGGTTGCGGTGCTTTGAACGGGTTCAACAGGGGATCTGCTTAGCATAGAACAGCCGCTCAGCATGAGTGCCAATAAACAGATCGGTAAAGCACGCATAATATTTCCTCAATGAATGATCTAACTGTCACATATTGAATCAGGAGCTTGCATAAATGACAAGACGGGCTAACGCCCGTCCTGAATGATATTACAGATTGTGAAAAGCGCCTAAAAATTACCAGCCCTTAACAGCGCCACCGTTGAAGACTTTGTTTGCGGCTTCGTAAACTTCGTCAGACTGATAAGCCTGGACGAATTTCTTCACGTTCTCCGCGTCTTTGTTATCTTCACGGGTCACGATCAGGTTAACGTACGGGGAATCTTTATCTTCAACAAAGATTCCGTCTTTTGCCGGCGTCAGGTTGATCTGGCTGGCATAGGTTGTGTTGATCACCGCCAGGGCAATCTGCGCATCATCAAGAGAACGCGGCAGTTGCGGGGCTTCCAGTTCGACGATTTTCAGATTTTTCGGATTTCCGACGATATCCAGTGAAGTCGGCAGCAGGCCTACGCCATCTTTCAGTTTGATCAAGCCCACTTTCTGCAGCAGCAGCAGGGAACGGCCCAGGTTGGTCGGATCGTTCGGAACCGCTACCTGTGCGCCATCCTGAAGTTCATCCAGGGATTTGATTTTTTTGGAGTAGCCAGCAATCGGATAAACGAAGGTATTACCTGCGGCAACCAGTTTGTACCCGCGATCTTTGATCTGCTGATCCAGATACGGTTTGTGCTGGAAGGCGTTGGCATCGATATCGCCTTTGCTCAGCGCTTCGTTCGGCAGAACGTAGTCATTGAAGGTCACCAGCTCAACGTCCAGACCGTATTTTTCTTTTGCGACTTTTTGTGCGACTTCAGCAACCTGTTGTTCCGCACCGACAATCACGCCGACTTTGATGTGGTTTGGATCTTTTTCATCCTGACCGCAACCCACGAGTGCCAGTGAACCAATCAGGGCGCCTACTGCCGCAATGGTTTTGAATTTGAACGCCATGCTTATTTCCTTAATGTGATATTTGTGTTTTGTAGAACGTTACTTGTGCGTCACAGTCCGGACGATGCGATCGCCCGCGAACTGAATTAAATAAACCAGAACAACGAGTAATACCAGTACCGTATTCATAACAGTAGCATTGTATCCAATGTAGCCGTACTGATAGCCTATCTGTCCAAGACCGCCGGCACCCACGGCACCCCCCATAGCGGAATAGCCGACCAGTGTAATCAGCGTAATGGTCGCCGCGTTCACCAGCCCTGGTAGGGCTTCCGGCAGCAGCACTTTGCGTACAATTTGCAGCGGCGTTGCGCCCATTGCGCGCGAGGCTTCAATCAGCCCCGTCGGGATTTCGAGCAGGGCGTTTTCCACCATACGCGCGATAAATGGCGCAGCACCGACGGTGAGTGGGACAATCGCGGCCTGCAAACCGATTGACGTTCCGACAATTACGCGAGTGAACGGAATCATCCATACCAGCAGAATAATGAACGGAATCGAACGGAAGATGTTCACAACCGCAGACAGGGTGCGGTAGAGCTTCGCGTTCTCAATGATTTGTCCGGGGCGCGTCACGTATAGCAGTACGCCAACTGGCAGACCGATCACAAAACCAAAGAAACCCGATACGAAGGTCATCGCCAGCGTTTCCCAGACGCCACGAACCAGCAGCCACATCATCGGCTCAGACATAACCCAGTACCTCTACTTTTACATGGTGTTCTTGCAGCCAGGCAATTGCGGCCTGCGTTTCTTCTTGTGTGCCGTGCATTTCAGTCAGCATGATGCCGAACTTCACGCCGCCGGCGTAATCCATCTGCGCGCTGATAATGTTGTTATTCACGTTAAAGCGGCGCGCCGTTTCGGAAAGCAGCGGAGCATCAACCGACTGACCGGTAAATTCCATGCGTAGCATCGGGACGCTGTCGGCTGTCGATTCCGCCTTGAGGCGCGCCAGATAATCTTCCGGAATATCCAGGTGCAGCGTTGACTGAATAAACTTTTGCGCCAGAGGCGTTTTCGGGTGTGAAAACACTTCGCTGACGGTATCTTGCTCAATGAGTTCACCATTACTGATAACGGCCACGCAGTCGCAGATCCGCTTAACCACGTCCATCTCGTGCGTAATCAGCAGAATGGTCAGGCCAAGGCGACGGTTAATGTCTTTCAGCAGTTCGAGGATGGAGCGAGTGGTGGCAGGATCCAGCGCGCTGGTGGCTTCGTCGCACAGCAGCACTTTGGGCTGGCTTGCCAGCGCACGGGCGATGGCGACACGCTGCTTCTGACCACCGGACAGGTTTGCAGGGTAGCTGTCGTGCTTATCACCCAGTCCCACGAGATCGAGCAGTTCTGTCACGCGACGCTTAACCTCTTCTTTCGGCGTGTTGTCGAGTTCAAGTGGCAGAGCGACGTTACCAAAAACGGTACGGGAGGACAGCAGGTTAAAGTGCTGGAAAATCATGCCAATCTGGCGACGCGCTTTGGTTAGCTCAGATTCAGATAGCGTGGTCAGCTCTTGTCCACCGACCTGAACGCTCCCTTCCGTCGGGCGCTCCAGCAGGTTTACGCAGCGGATCAGTGTGCTTTTACCGGCTCCTGAGGCACCGATAACGCCATAAATTTGTCCGGCAGGGACATGCAGGCTAACGTTGTTCAACGCCTGAATGGTGTGAGTCCCCTGATGGAACACTTTGGTGATACTCGAAAGTTTAATCATTGATTATTTATTATCGTAATGAAGTTACCGTGGCATTTTCGTCTGTCTGATGCGGTCAAAAGCCGTCAACAAAATGGATGTTAAGGCATCCAGACGTCTAAATCAATCAGGGTTTCTACGATGAGCACTTTCTTGCCTGCCGAAACATGCGATACTAGCGCTACATGCCTTATTCAGGAGCTATAAAAGGTGGCAAAGTCCGTACCCGCAATTTTTCTCGACCGTGACGGTACAATTAATGTCGATCACGGCTACGTACATGAAATCGACGAGTTCGAATTTATCGACGGTGTTATTGATGCCATGCGCGAGCTTAAAACCCTGGGCTATGCGCTGGTGGTTGTCACCAACCAGTCAGGGATTGCGCGCGGCAAATTTACCGAAGCGCAGTTTGAGACATTAACAGAGTGGATGGACTGGTCGCTGGCCGATCGCGATGTCGACCTCGACGGTATCTATTACTGTCCGCACCATCCGCAGGGCAGCGTGGAAGAGTACCGCCAGGTCTGTGATTGCCGTAAACCGCATCCGGGGATGCTGATCTCGGCCCGCGATTTCCTGCACATTGATATGGCAGCGTCTTATATGGTGGGCGACAAATTAGAAGATATGCAGGCGGCTGCCGCGGCAGGCGTCGGGACAAAAGTGTTAGTTCGTACCGGCAAGCCGATCACCCCGGAAGCAGAAAATGCCGCCGATTGGGTATTAAATAGCCTTGCTGACCTGCCATCGGCGATCAAAAAGCAGCAAAAATAAGCATTATGGTCAAAAGGTGAGCGGTTGAAATAAATCTGCATTTTTCCGCTTGTCTTCCTGAGTCGACCCCCTATAATGCGCCTCCATCGACACGGCGGATGTGAATCACTTCACAGAAAAACGCCAGTGAGATTGAAGAGAAAAATCC
>NZ_JAOWIC010000027.1:0-265 GCF_030332305.1 Citrobacter sp. Ct235 | reverse complement strand
GCCACGGTGCTGATGGTCACCACCGGTGACGTGGTGTCGACCGTCAGGGCATGGCTCGCCGAACCGGTGTTGCCGGCCGCGTCAGAGACCGTGGCGGTAACACTGCCGGTGGTCAGGGCACCGGCTTCTGCGGTCGGGACGGTGACGCTCCAGCTGCCGTTCGCCTGTACCAGCGCCGTGTAATCGTTGCCGTTAATGGTCACGGTGACGGTCTGACCGGCCGGTGCGGTGGTGGTCCCGGTAATGACCAGGTCCGCCTGTGCTT
>NZ_JAOWIC010000026.1:0-1287 GCF_030332305.1 Citrobacter sp. Ct235 | reverse complement strand
CAAACCTTGGTTTGGGAACGGCAGCAAAACGAGATGTTGGTACAGGGGAAAATCAGATACCGGACATGTCAGAATGGGCCAGCGGCGACGGCTGGAGGCGTACCCCAGATGGTTATATTGAGCAGTGGGGAACCTTGCTACAGGATAGTAATGTCACACAGACGCTATTATTTCCCATACCATTTCTCCATAAAGTCGAAAATCTTTGCCTTACAGAAACAACGCAATCCACTAGTACAAGTAATGTGTCCGCATGGGGATTTAATAAAGATACGTTGACGCTGTCATCAGTGACGGTTATCAACTCAAAGACCAATACTGGTGAGTGGTTATACTGGCGAGCAATTGGGAAATAATAATGAAATATTTATGGTCAGTTAAAAATAATGCGTTCTTTCCAGCTGTGTTGAAAAAAAACTACATTGTTGCTGGATGGGACTTATCAGACGCAACCCCCATTAATGATGAAATTGCTGCTGAATTTATGAGGAATCCGCCAACCGGAAAGATTCGTGGTGCCAGCAGTGATGGGATGCCGATTTGGTTGGATGTAGAACCGGAACCGACACCCCCTGAAATTACACTCTTACCGGAGGTGTAGGCCATTCGGGTTTTGCTGTATCAACACGCATCAGCAAGACCCGGAATTTCTTCCATTCAGCCAGTGCGGCGGTTTCCTCATCTGTTGCGATCCCTGCATCAACAGCATCTTGCCGCCATGATATTTCATCATCAGCCATAATACGCAATTGTGATTTCCGCGCTGCTGCTGCCTCAATAGGATCAACGGTGTTCTCAATAGCAACAGGGTATCCAGTGGAGTCAGGAGCAATGATAAAACCTTGTTCCTGCCGTGATATCAACTCTTCAAATCTTTCCTGAGACACTTCAACGGCATCTTTAGGCAAATTATCACCAGTGCGATAAAAACCACGCGTTATTGCAGAATAAAAAATTGTCATCACATTTTCCCTATAGCAAAACCAATTACAGACGTAATTTGCTTGTTTGCATTTGACGCGTTGTAGAGGTTAATGGACATACCTGTTGCAGTAAGGTCTGCACAAGTGGAGATTACCCCCGCACCTGCTGTAACCCCGGATGGGGTAGATACAGCAGGCCAGTAGATAACCGGTGTCGACCCAAATGCCTGGGGAAATGTTAATGAAACCGCCACAGCAGCGGTTGCTGCTAGAGCCCCTCCGGGAGCATTACCTTTAACCCAGACTAACCGATACCCATTACCCAAATCGACGTAGTTAGCAGTTCCTCCCAAATGAAGGTTTG
>NZ_JAOWIC010000025.1:0-466 GCF_030332305.1 Citrobacter sp. Ct235 | reverse complement strand
GTGTGTCGTTTCAATTTTCAGCTTGATCCAGATTTTTAAAGAGCAAAACTTCGCAGTGAACCTTTTCAGGTACACTCTGAAGTTTTCTTGGGTTTTGCAGTAAATATGGTGGAGCTATGCGGGATCGAACCGCAGACCTCCTGCGTGCAAAGCAGGCGCTCTCCCAGCTGAGCTATAGCCCCATCGTAGTTAATCTCATCAACCTTAATTCGTTCTGAGACAAGGCGTGGTAACGCGAAGCATACATCAGTATGTGAGCGTTGCCGCAACGCAGTATCAGAAGGAATTTGGTAGGCCTGAGTGGACTTGAACCACCGACCTCACCCTTATCAGGGGTGCGCTCTAACCACCTGAGCTACAAGCCTGCAGAGATTTTTTACTGCTAATTTTCATCAGACAATCTGTGTGGACACTACAAAGGCAGGTTCTTTAAGGTAAGGAGGTGATCCAACCGCAGGTTCCCCTA
>NZ_JAOWIC010000024.1:0-1370 GCF_030332305.1 Citrobacter sp. Ct235 | reverse complement strand
CTTCGGCGTTGTAAGGTTAAGCCTCACGGTTCATTAGTACCGGTTAGCTCAACGCATCGCTGCGCTTACACACCCGGCCTATCAACGTCGTCGTCTTCAACGTTCCTTCAGGACTCTTTAAGAGTCAGGGAGAACTCATCTCGGGGCAAGTTTCGTGCTTAGATGCTTTCAGCACTTATCTTTTCCGCATTTAGCTACCGGGCAGTGCCATTGGCATGACAACCCGAACACCAGTGATGCGTCCACTCCGGTCCTCTCGTACTAGGAGCAGCCCCCCTCAATTCTCCAGCGCCCACGGCAGATAGGGACCGAACTGTCTCACGACGTTCTAAACCCAGCTCGCGTACCACTTTAAATGGCGAACAGCCATACCCTTGGGACCTACTTCAGCCCCAGGATGTGATGAGCCGACATCGAGGTGCCAAACACCGCCGTCGATATGAACTCTTGGGCGGTATCAGCCTGTTATCCCCGGAGTACCTTTTATCCGTTGAGCGATGGCCCTTCCATTCAGAACCACCGGATCACTAAGACCTGCTTTCGCACCTGCTCGCGCCGTCACGCTCGCAGTCAAGCTAGCTTATGCCTTTGCACTAACCTCCTGATGTCCGACCAGGATTAGCTAACCTTCGTGCTCCTCCGTTACTCTTTAGGAGGAGACCGCCCCAGTCAAACTACCCACCAGACACTGTCCGCAACCCGGATTACGGGCCCACGTTAGAACACCAGCCATTAAAGGGTGGTATTTCAAGGTTGGCTCCATGCAGACTGGCGTCCACACTTCAAAGCCTCCCACCTATCCTACACATCAAGGACCAGTGTTCAGTGTCAAGCTATAGTAAAGGTTCACGGGGTCTTTCCGTCTTGCCGCGGGTACACTGCATCTTCACAGCGAGTTCAATTTCACTGAGTCTCGGGTGGAGACAGCCTGGCCATCATTACGCCATTCGTGCAGGTCGGAACTTACCCGACAAGGAATTTCGCTACCTTAGGACCGTTATAGTTACGGCCGCCGTTTACCGGGGCTTCGATCAAGAGCTTCTCCTTACGGATAACCCCATCAATTAACCTTCCGGCACCGGGCAGGCGTCACACCGTATACGTCCACTTTCGTGTTTGCACAGTGCTGTGTTTTTAATAAACAGTTGCAGCCAGCTGGTATCTTCGACTGATTTCAGCTCCATGAGTAAATCACTTCACCTACATATCAGCGTGCCTTCTCCCGAAGTTACGGCACCATTTTGCCTAGTTCCTTCACCCGAGTTCTCTCAAGCGCCTTGGTATTCTCTACCTGACCACCTGTGTCGGTTTGGGGTACGATTTGATGTTACCTGATGCTTAGAGGCTTTTCCTGGAAGCAGGGCATTTGT
>NZ_JAOWIC010000023.1:0-200 GCF_030332305.1 Citrobacter sp. Ct235 | reverse complement strand
GGTGGGTGATGACGGGATCGAACCGCCGACCCCCTCCTTGTAAGGGAGGTGCTCTCCCAGCTGAGCTAATCACCCACTTCTCAATTTCTTATCTACACGGCGGAGACTACATAAAGTAGTTGGTGGGTGATGACGGGATCGAACCGCCGACCCCCTCCTTGTAAGGGAGGTGCTCTCCCAGCTGAGCTAATCACCCCCGC
>NZ_JAOWIC010000022.1:0-246 GCF_030332305.1 Citrobacter sp. Ct235 | reverse complement strand
TCCGGCCGCAGAAGCCGGTGCCCTGACCACCGGCAGTGTTACCGCCACGGTCTCTGACGCGGCCGGCAACACCGGCTCGGTGAGCCATGCCCTGACGGTTGATACCACGTCACCGGTGGTGACCATCAGCACCGTGGCGTCCGACGATATCATCAACCGTGCCGAACACGGCCAGACCCAGATCGTCAGCGGCTCCGCCAGCGGCGCGGCGGCGGGTGATGCGGTCACCGTGACCGTGAACGGCAA
>NZ_JAOWIC010000021.1:0-220 GCF_030332305.1 Citrobacter sp. Ct235 | reverse complement strand
TCAGAGTGTACCTGAAAAGGTTCACTGCGAAGTTTTGCTCTTTAAAAATCTGGATCAAGCTGAAAATTGAAACGACACACTTTGTCTGTTCTCCGTAAATAAGAACAGGTAAACGGTGTGTTCGAGTCTCTCAAATTTTTGCAACACTGACGGTGTTTTACGAAACATCTTCGGGTTGTGAGGTTAAGCGACTAAGCGTACACGGTGGATGCCCTGGCAG
>NZ_JAOWIC010000020.1:0-321 GCF_030332305.1 Citrobacter sp. Ct235 | reverse complement strand
CTTATAGAGCAGACCGGCGATAACACCCTGACGTTAATGGATAAAGGTTATTACTCACTGGGGCTGTTAAATGCCTGGAGCCAGGCGGGAGAGCACCGCCACTGGATGATCCCGCTCAGAAAGGGGACGCAGTATGAAGAAGTCAGAAAACTGGGTAAAGGCGACCATCTGGTAATGCTGAAAACCAGTCCCCAGGCACGAAAAAAGTGGCCGGGTCTGGGCAGTGAGATGACAGCCCGCCTGCTGACAGTGACGCGCAAAGGAAAAGTCTGCCATCTGCTGACGTCGATGACGGACGCCATGCGTTACCCTGGTGGAGAA
>NZ_JAOWIC010000019.1:0-292 GCF_030332305.1 Citrobacter sp. Ct235 | reverse complement strand
AATTTGGAGCGGGAAACGAGACTCGAACTCGCGACCCCGACCTTGGCAAGGTCGTGCTCTACCAACTGAGCTATTCCCGCTTAATCTTTGTCTTTCGAACCGCTACGGCGTTGGCTGCTTTCACTCACCTTAGTCACTTACTCTGGTAAGTTCTTAAGGATTCGTTTTCTTGCCGCCTTGTCGCAATTCGAAATCCTGCGCTTGGGTGGTCCGTGCTAAACAAGCACTTTCAAATTTTGGAGCGGGAAACGAGACTCGAACTCGCGACCCCGACCTTGGCAAGGTCGTGCTC
>NZ_JAOWIC010000018.1:0-230 GCF_030332305.1 Citrobacter sp. Ct235 | reverse complement strand
ACCGTTCCGGCCGCGGCAGCCGGTGCCCTGACCACCGGCACGGTTACCGCCACGGTCTCTGATGCGGCCGGCAACACCGGCTCGGCGAGCCATGTCCTGACGGTCGACACCACGTCACCGGTGGTGACCATCAGCACCGTGGCAGCCGACGACATCATCAACCGTACCGAGCACGGCCAGACCCAGATCGTCAGCGGCTCCGCCAGCGGCGCGGCGGCGGGTGATGCGGT
>NZ_JAOWIC010000017.1:0-434 GCF_030332305.1 Citrobacter sp. Ct235 | reverse complement strand
GGTAGACACTCCACTGCCGGAGGGCGGCGAAAACGCCTTATCCGGCCTACGGGGGATAAGTAGGCCTGATAAGCGCAGCGTCATCAGGCCATTAAGGTAAATAAAACAGTACAGGTAGACACTCCACTGCCGGATGGCGGCTTCGCCTTATCCGGCCTACAGGGGATTATGTAGGCCTGATAAGCGCAGCGTCATCAGGCATTAAGGTAAATAAAACAGTACAGGTAGACACTCCACTGCCGGAGAGCGGCTTCGCCTTATCCGGCCTACAGGGGATAAGTAGGCCTGATAAGCGCAGTGTCATCAGGCATTAAGGTAAATAAAACAGTACAGATAGACACTCCACTGCCGGATGGCGGCGAAAACGCCTTATCCGGCCTACGGGGGATAAGTAGGCCTGATAAGCGCAGCGCCATCAGGCAGTTAAGCACTAA
>NZ_JAOWIC010000016.1:0-202 GCF_030332305.1 Citrobacter sp. Ct235 | reverse complement strand
CCGGTGTTGCCGGCCGCATCAGAGACCGTGGCGGTAACCGTGCCGGTGGTCAGGGCACCGGCTGCCGCGGCCGGAACGGTGACGCTCCAGCTGCCGTTCGCCTGTACCAGTGCGGTGTAGCTGTTGCCGTTAATGGTCACGGTGACGGTCTGACCGGCCGGTGCGGTGGTGGTCCCGGTAATGACCAGGTCCGCCTGTGCTT
>NZ_JAOWIC010000015.1:0-203 GCF_030332305.1 Citrobacter sp. Ct235 | reverse complement strand
ATTTCTTTTCCTCGGGGTACTTAGATGTTTCAGTTCCCCCGGTTCGCCTCATGCCACTATGTATTCATGACATGATAGTGTGTCGAAACACACTGGGTTTCCCCATTCGGACATCGCCGGCTGTAACGGTTCATATCACCTTACCGACGCTTTTCGCAGATTAGCACGTCCTTCATCGCCTCTGACTGCCAGGGCATCCACCG
>NZ_JAOWIC010000014.1:0-233 GCF_030332305.1 Citrobacter sp. Ct235 | reverse complement strand
GAGCACGACCTTGCCAAGGTCGGGGTCGCGAGTTCGAGTCTCGTTTCCCGCTCCAAAATTTGAAAGTGCTTGTTTAGCACAGACACACCTAATCGCAGGATTTCGAATTGCGACAAGGCGGCCAACGCCGTAGCGGTTCGAAAGACAAAGATTATGCGGGAATAGCTCAGTTGGTAGAGCACGACCTTGCCAAGGTCGGGGTCGCGAGTTCGAGTCTCGTTTCCCGCTCCAAA
>NZ_JAOWIC010000013.1:0-220 GCF_030332305.1 Citrobacter sp. Ct235 | reverse complement strand
AGCGGCACTGCTCTTTAACAATTTATCAGACAATCTGTGTGGGCACTCAAAGTGACATGGATTCTTAATGTCTTCGGACAATAAATGAATACCAAGTCTCAAAGAGTGAACACGTAATTCATTACGAAGTTTAATTCTACGAGCATCAAACTTAAATTGAAGAGTTTGATCATGGCTCAGATTGAACGCTGGCGGCAGGCCTAACACATGCAAGTCGAAC
>NZ_JAOWIC010000012.1:0-248 GCF_030332305.1 Citrobacter sp. Ct235 | reverse complement strand
CCGGTGTTGCCGGCCGCGTCAGAGACCGTGGCGGTAACACTGCCGGTGGTCAGGGCACCGGCTTCTGCGGCCGGAACGGTGACGCTCCAGCTGCCGTTCGCCTGTACCAGCGCCGTGTAATCGTTGCCGTTAATGGTTACGGTGACGGTCTGACCGGCCGGCGCCGTAGTGGTCCCGGTAATGACCAGGTCCGCCTGTGCTTCAGTGGCGTTGAGGATATCGTCCGCCGCGAGGGTGCTGATGGTGAT